>NZ_JBIVCR010000002.1:0-620378 GCF_044746705.1 Curtobacterium sp. NPDC090217
AGCAGACTACTGGGTTGATAGGCCGGATGTGGAAGCGGGGACTAACGACCCGTGGAGCTGACCGGTACTAATAAGCCGAAGACTTGACAACACAATTATTTCCCAACACTTCGGTGTTGGGGCTCGCGTCCACTTTGTGGTTCCCGACAGACGATCGGGAATCAATTGAATACTTCAGCAACGGCTTGAAGGAACATGTTGAGACCAGATCATGGTCGACAGTGTTCCGGTGGTCATAGCGAGAGGGAAACGCCCGGTCACATTCCGAACCCGGAAGCTAAGCCTCTCAGCGCCGATGGTACTGCAAGGGGGACCTTGTGGGAGAGTAGGACGCCGCCGGACTTCTTTTGCAACACCAGGGAACCCCTGACCAGTACTGGTCAGGGGTTTTCTGCATTCTACGACCGCTCCAGTGCCGTTCCCGGTCGTCGTCGCGAGAGCAGTGGCAATAGGATCAGCCAGGGTCGGCCGACGGAGGAACGATGACGCACACCTGGCCGGCGCTGCCGGATGGCTCCCGCCTGGCGCTGCGGGAGATCCTCATCCACGGGGTGCTGTCCCGTGCCGAGATCGCGCGGTCGCTCGGGCTCTCCAGGGCGAGTCTGACCCGGGCCATGCGGCTGCTGGTCGCACACGGCATGGTCGTCGAGGTCGGGACCGATGTCCGTGGTGCGACCGGTCGTCCGTCCGAGCTCCTCCAGGTGAGCTCGGGGGCGTGGGAGTTCCTCGGGGTGAAGCTCACGAAGGACCGCCTGTACGCGGCGGTGACCGACCTCGGTGGACGGATCCTCGCGCTCCACGAAGAGGTCATGTCGTCCACGGTGCCGGAGGACGTCGCCGCGCAGATCACCGCCGTCACGGCGCAGCTCCGGCAGTCGAACCCGGCCCTCTGTGCGATGGGGGTGTCGCTCCCGGGCGACGTGCTCGTCCGGAGCGGGGAGCCGATCGTCGCCGCGTCGGTGTTCCTCGGATGGGCCGACGTGCCGTTCGCACGGATGGTGTCCGAACGCACGGGCCTCGCGACGTTCACCGCCAACGACGTGCACGCGCTGACCGCGAAGGAGCACTGGTTCGGTGCCGGCGCGGGCAGGGAGTCGATGGCGCTCGTCACCGTGGGTGAGGGTGTCGGTCTCGGGCTCATCACCAACGGCCAGGTGTCGACCGGGCAGAACGGGCGGCTCGGGAGGATCGGGCACCTGCCGGTCCTCGGCGGTGGTCCCGACTGCGGCCTGGGGCACCTCGGCTGTGCGTCGAGCTACCTGCCGAGTCCGGTCATCGTGCGGAACTCCGGACACGTGGGTGCGACGTACGACGAGGTCGTGGAGCTCGCCCGTGACGGGGACGCCCCGGCTCTCGCGGCCTTCGCGGATGCCGGTCGCGCGCTCGGGGTCGTCCTGGCGTCGGTCGTGCACGTCACCGATCCGTCGGCGATCGTGCTCACGGGCGACGGTCTGCCCGTGTACGACATCGCCCGGAGCGCGGTGGACGACGCGTTGCGTGGTGCGCTCGTGCCGAACACCGACGCCCTGACGATCGAGGTCCAGCCGTTCGAGTTCTCCGAGTGGGCGCGCGCGGGTGCGGTGCTCGCGATCCGCGGCCTCCTCCAGGACTGAGGGCGACTTAGTTACACGCGTTGACAAACACCGGGCGAACCGGGAGGCTGGTGCGGTCCCACCATCGAAGGAGATCCCGTGACCGCTCGGACCACCCCTCCCTGGCCCACCGCCGGCCTGTCGTTCGGCGGTGACTACAGCCCGGAGCAGTGGCCGCGCGAGGTCTGGCACGAGGACGTCCGGCTCATGCGCGAGGCCGGGGTGAACCTGGTCACCGTCGGGGTCTTCTCATGGGGGCTGCTCGAGCGGGCGCCGGGGGAGTACACGTGGGAGTGGCTCGACGAGGTCCTGGACCTGCTGCACCGGAACGGCATCGCGGTGGACCTCGCGACGCCGACCGCCGCGGCGCCGAGCTGGCTGGTCGCGGCACACCCGGAGATCCGCGCGGTCGACCGGCAGGGCATCGTCCGGCAGTCCGGCGAACGGCTCGGCTGGTGCCCGGACTCACCGGTGTTCCGCGAGCACGCCACACGGATCGTCGAGGCCGTCGCCGAGCGCTACGGCAGCCACCCCGCCGTGCGGCTCTGGCACGTCAGCAACGAACTGGGCGGCGGCAACGGGCGCTGCACCTGCGCGAACTCCACTGCGGCGTTCCGGGACTGGCTCCGTGCGCACCACGAGTCGATCGACGCCCTCAACGACGCCTGGGGCACGGCGTTCTGGGGACACACGTACACGGACTTCGACGAGGTGTCCCTGCCGCGGGGGCCGCGCGACGGTGCGCCGAACCCGGGGCTGTTCCTCGACGCCGAGCGGTTCTCGTCCGACTCCCTGCTCGCCCACTACCTGCACGAGAAGACCGTCATCGAACGGCATTCCGCCGTCCCCGTCACGACGAACTTCATGGTGGGCGCGGCATCGCAGACCGTCGACTACGCGGCATGGGCCGCACACGTCGCGATCCCCGCGAACGACCACTACACGCTCGTGGACGACCCGCGTCGTGAGCAGGACCTCGCGGCTGCTGCCGACCGGATGCGGGGGATCACCCGGGGGCGTGGCCCGTGGCTCCTCATGGAGCACTCGACCGGCGGCCCGAGTTGGCAGGAGCGGAACCGCGCGAAGGAGCCGAGCGAGCTCGTGCGGAACGCGCTCACCCACGTCGCCCGCGGCTCGGACGGCGCCCTGTTCTTCCAGTGGCGGGCGTCGACGGCCGGTGCGGAGCAGTTCCACTCCGCGATGCTGTCGCACGCCGGCACCCGGACCCGGATCTGGCGCGAGGTCACCGCACTCGGTCGGGCGATGCAGGCACTCGCGCCCGTGCAGGGCAGCGTCGTCGAGCCGGCCAGGGTGGCGATCGTCGTCGACGACCCGTCCGGTTGGGCCGTGCAGTCCGGACTCAAGCCGCACCGGGCACTGTCCTACGCCCGGGAACTCCGCGCATGGCACCGCGCGTTCTTCGACCGCCAGGTGCTGACCGACGTGGTGCCGGTCGACGCGGACCTCGACGGCTACGACGTCGTGGTGCTGCCCACGCTGCTCGTCGTGGACGACGCCACGGCGGCTCGGCTCTCCGCCGTGGTGGACCGGGGCGCGACGCTCGTCGTGACGTACCTGTCCGGTGTCGCCGACGAGCACGCACGCATCCGCACCGGCGGGTACCCGGGCGCGTTCCGCGACGTGCTCGGCGCGTGGAGCGAGGAGTTCACCCCGCTGCAGCGCGGCGAACGCTGGTCGCTGGACGACGGCGAGGTGGTCACCGACTGGGCCGAGGCGGTCCTCGTGACCGCTGCCGACGTCGTCCTCGCGTACACGGACGGGCCGCTCGCCGGCCGCCCGGCGGTCACCCGCCGACACGCGGGCGCCGGCGACGCCTGGTACGTCTCGGCGATGCTGTCGGACGACAGCATCCAACGGCTCGTGGACCGGATCGTGGCGGACCGGGCGATCCCGCGGACCGTCACCGGGCCTCCAGGACTGGAGGCCGTGCGTCGCGTCGGACGCGACGGCTCCGCGTTCCTGTTCCTCCTCAACCACCGTGCGGACCCCGTCACGGTCGTCGCGTCCGGCACGGACCTGGTCGACGGCTCCGTCCACGGACCGGAGACCATCGTGCCGGCTGGACGCGTCCGCGTGCTCCGCGAGGAGCGTGCGGCATGACCGTCGTCGACCGCGGCGCGCGCCCGCTCGGTCCCACCGAGCCGGTGCGGCCGGTCCACGTCCTCCGTGCGGCCGGGGTGTCGCTCGTGGTCGCCGCCGCGGTCGACGGGCTGCCGGAGGTGCTGCACTGGGGCCGTGACGTCGGCCAGATCGCCGACACCGACGCCGACGACGTGGTCATGGCGCTCGGCCGCCCGGTCTCGCCGAGCGCGTTCGACGCACCGTGGCCGCTCACCGTGCTGCCGACGGAGCGGGACGGCTGGGAGGGGCGCCCCGGGGTCGCCGGGCACGTCGACGGCGCGCCGCTCGTGCCACGCTGGCGCGACGCCCGGGTGGCCTCCGACGGGATGGAACTCGTCGTCACGGCGCACTCCGACGTCCTGGCACTCCGGAGCGTGTTCGCGCTCGACGGCGCCGGCGTGCTGCGCGTGCGCCACGCGATCACCGGTCGGAGCGACGTGCCCGTTCATCTCCAGGCGCTCGAGGCGACGCTGCCGGTGGGGGAGCGGGTGGCAGAGGTCCTCGACCTCGGCGGGCGGTGGACCCGCGAGCGCACGCCGCAGCGTCGCGCGCTGACCGCCGGGAGCCATGCACGCGAGAGTCGCCGCGGACGGACGGGCCACGATGCACCGACGCTGCTGGCGCTCGGGACGCCGGGGTTCGACGACGCCGCCGGTGAGGTGTGGGCGGTGCACCTCGCGTGGAGCGCCGACGCCGTCCACCGGATCGACCTGCTCGCCGAGGCCCGGCCGTTGCTCGGGGCGGGAGAACTCCTGCGCGCCGGCGAGGTGGTCCTCGGGCGCGGCGAGACGTTCACCACCCCTGACGCCGTGTTCGTCTGGAGCGACGAGGGGCTCGACGGTGTCTCCGCCCGGTTCCACGACTCGCTCCGCGCACGCCCCGGACACCCGCGACGGCCCAGGCCCGTCGTCCTGAACACCTGGGAAGCCGTGTACTACCGCCAGGAGCTCGCGCCGCTCGTCGCCCTCGCGGAGACCGCCGCGGACATCGGCGTCGAGCGGTTCGTCCTCGACGACGGGTGGTTCCTCGGGCGCCGGTCCGACAGCACCTCGCTCGGCGACTGGCGGGTGGACCCCGCGGTGTGGCCGGACGGGCTCCGGCCGCTCGTCGACCGTGTCCGGGAGCTCGGGATGGAGTTCGGGCTGTGGTTCGAACCCGAGATGGTGAGCCCGGTGTCCGAGCTCGCCGTCGCCCACCCGGAGTGGCTCCTGCAGCGCCCGGACGACGACGTGCGAACCTGGCGCAACCAGTACGTGCTGGACATGGCGAACCCGGACGCCCGGGCGTTCGTGCTCGAAGCGATGTCGGCGGTCATCGGCGAGCACCACGTGGAGTTCGTCAAGTGGGACCAGAACCGGGACGTCGTGCACGCGGTCCACGACGGGCGCGCGGGACTCGATGCGCACACCCGCGGGGTCTACGCGCTGATGGACGAGCTGCGTGCCCGGCACCCGTGGCTCGAGATCGAGTCCTGTGCGAGCGGAGGAGCCCGCGTCGACCTCGGGGTGCTCGAACGGACCGACCGGGTGTGGCCGTCGGACACGAACGACGCCCTCGAACGGCTGCCCGTCCAGCGCTGGACCGAGGTGCTCCTGCCGCTGGAGCTCATCGGGTCGCACGTCGGGCCGGAGGTCTCGCACACCACCGGCCGGCACCTCGACCTGGACTTCCGGATGGCGGTGTCGTTGTTCGGCTCGGCCGGGATCGAGACCGACGTCACCACGCTGACGCCCGTCGAGCTCGACCGGATCCGTGCCTGGACGGCGCTGTACCGGCGGGAGCGCGGGCTGCTGCACACCGGACGGCTCCGGCACCTCGACCTCGGCGACCCCGGTCTCGCGACCACCTCGGTCGTCGCGACCGATCGGTCCCGCGCGCTCGTCCGCGTCGCCAGGACGGCCACCGGGCCGCAGTCGCTCGCGGTGCCGCTCCGGCTGCGCGGGCTCGACCGGACGCGGCGCTACCGGCTCGCCCCGGTCGCGGGCATCGGCGTCCCGCACGGTCTCGACATGGTGCCGCCGCAGTGGATCGAGCGCGGGTTCCTCGAGCTGCCCGGTGCCGTGCTCGAGGACGTGGGCGCGCGCCTGCCGATGCTCGCGCCCGGGACCGCGATCGTGCTGGAGTGCAGTGCGCTCGACTGACGCGTCCGAGCGGCGGCGCTACCCGCGCAGGTCGCCGGCGTGCCGGAGCACGAGCGGTGACCCGAGTGCCACGGTGTCGACACCTGGTGCGCCCGTCACGGTGAACGTCACGGACTCGCCCGGCAGCAACGACACGAGTCCGTCGTCCACGCGGGCGGCAGGGTCGACACGGTCCGGGAAGACCGACACGTCGCGGGCGTAGGAGGTGGCGGTCACGGTCACCCTGGCGCCGTCCTCGGTGGCCGTCGACGAGACGGTCAGGGGCGCAGGCGTGAGCCGCTGGTCGACCACCTCGGCGAAGTCGTGCACCGTGCGGCCGAGCGGACCCGAGACGACGAGGACCTCGGTCGCGGGGTCCTCCGGGACGGCGAGCGACACGGGCAGTGCGACCCGCGCGGCATCGGCGGGCGCAGCGCCGACGTCGAACGACCCCGATGCGAGGACCGAACCGTCGAACCCGACCCGCTCGACCGTCACGGTGTCCTCGACGCGAGCGCCCGACGCGTTCACCAGCACCAGGTCGAGGCCGGACCCGTTCCCGGGTTGCACCGTGAGCAGCACCGGCTGGTAGGCGTGCCGGACGGCGTACCAGACCGGCTTCCTGATCCCCGCGTGGTCGACGAGCGACCACGACACCACCGGCCAGTCGTCGTTCAACTGCCACACGATCGTCCCGGTGTTGTACGGGGTGCGTGACCGGAACCACTCCATGCCGAACCGGATCGCGTGCGCCTGGTTCAGCTGCGCGGACCAGTGCCAGTCCTCGATCGACGCCGGCTTCGGCAGGTGCCCGCGCATGCCGTCGGCGAGCTTCCGGTTGCCCTCGTCCGCCTTCTGGTGCACGAGCATCTCGTGCCCGTCCGGGTCGAGCGGTTCGTCGTGCACCACCGCGGTCAGGGTGGACCACGCCGGTGGCCCCTGGAACCCGAACTCCGCGACGAAGCGCGGGTCCCAGTCCGCGTAGGCGCGGTAGTCCAGCCGGTTCCAGACGTCCCAGATGTGCACGCTGCCGTTCCGCTCGTCGTTCGGCGTCAGGTACTCGTCGAAGGAGAACGGGCTGCCGGGCGTGTACGGCCGCGTCGGGTCGAGCTCCGCCACGATCGCGGGCAGCAGCGACCGGTAGTACCCGTTGCCCCAGGTCCGGCCGACGAGCGACGGCCGCCAGCCCCACTCCGCGTACGCCACGAGGTTCTCGTTGTTGCCGTTCCACACCACCAGCGACGGGTGCGGGGACAGTCGGGTGACGGCCTCGCGAGCCTCGGCCTCGACCTCGTCCGCGAGCCACAGCTCCTCCGCGTACGCGGCACACGCAAACAGGAAGTCCTGCCAGACGAGCACGCCGAGTTCGTCGCACCGGTCGTACAGGTCGGCCGACTCGTACACGCCGCCGCCCCAGACCCGCAGCAGGTTCACGTTCGCCTGGACGGCGTCGTCGATCCGGTCGGCGTAGCGCTCCGGTGTCATCTCGGTCAGGAACGCGTGGTCCGGGATCCAGTTCGCCCCGCGGACCAGCACCGGGCGCCCGTTCACCCGGAGCAGGAAGGGCGCGCCGTCGGCGTCCGCCGCCGTGTCGAGCGTGACCGTGCGGAAGCCGACGCGGCCGGTCCACACCGCGTCGCCGACCTCGACGCGGACGTCGTGGAGCGGCTGGTCGCCCTCGCCGCGCGGCCACCAGACCGCGACGTCCGGCACGACGAGCCGGACGGTGGCCGTCCCGTCCACGACGGGGCGCGAGCCGACGATCCGGACGGGAGGCTCGGCGCCGGATCCGGGGGACGTGGCGGACGCGCGCTGCGGGGCCACGGTGATCCGTGCCTCCAGTCCGGTCGTTCCGGCACCGCCGGTGGACGTGACGGGTGTCCCGCCGATCGCCTGCGAGAAGGCGCCGGTGGAACCGGCGTGCTCGACCTCGACGTGTGCGGTGAGCACCCCGTCGGCGCCGTCCAGGTCGACGAGGGGGCGGACGGACGCGATGCGGACGCCGCTCCAGGACTCGATGCCGATCGACTTCCAGATGCCGCTCGTCGCGACGTCGATGCCCCAGTCCCAGCCGAAGTTCGACGCGTTCTTCCGCAGCGCGTTGTACGGGTGGTGGTTGACGTGCGGGAGCTCGCCGCCGTGCAGCGCGGATTCCCGCTCGGCAGCGGGCACCGGTGCGTCGAACGTGACGACGAGCTCGTTCGTGCCGGGGCGGAGCAGGTGTCCGACGGGGAACCGGTACGAGCGGTGCTGGTTCCTCGTGGTGCCGACGACGATGCCGTTCAGCTCGATGGTGGCCAGGGTGTCGAGTCCGTCGGCGACCAGGTCGTGGCGCTCGGCGTCGGGTGCTGCCCACTCGAACGTGCGGCGGTACCGCCAGACGGTGTCGCCGATCCACTGCGTCGCTGCTTCGTTGTCGCCGTCGAACGGGTGGGGGATCAGGCCGGCGCGCAGCAGGTCCGTGTGTGCGCAGCCGGGGACCGTCGCCGCGATCCTCCCGGTCGGTGCCTCGGCCGGGCCGTGCACCGCCTCGAGGGTCCACGTGCCGTCCAGTGTCGTCCGCTCCATCGCGTCTCCAATGTGCTCGTCGGGCCGCGTCGTCGCTGCCTCTTGACCGACTTAGTTTATGCGTGTAACAATCACGCTCACAACGTGGACCTGCGACGACGCAGACCGAGAGGACAACGATGTTCAACCCAACCCGTTCACGGCTCGCCATCGGCGGAGCCGTTCTCCTCGCAGCCGGCCTCGCGCTGAGCGGCTGCAGCTCCAGCGGCTCCGCCAGCACCGGGGACGCTGCCTCCACCCTGATCGCGTACACCGGCCAGTCCGGCGACTACCAGATCAACTACAACCCGTGGTCGCCCTCCAACATCGGCGGCGTCGGCACGATCTACGAGTCGCTGTTCTTCATCACCAACGTCAACACCAAGGACCCGAAGCCGCTCCTCGGCAAGTCGTACGAGTGGAACGGCGACGGCACGCAGCTGACGATCACGCTCCGCGACGGCGTGCAGTGGAGCGACGGCAAGCCCTTCACGGCGAAGGACGTCGTCTTCACGCTCGACATGCTCAAGAAGCAGAAGGCGCTGAACTCCATCGGCTACGACGGCACCGCGAAGGCCGACGGCGACGACACGGTCGTGGTGTCGTTCGACAAGCCGTCGTTCGTGCTCGGCCCGAACCTGCTCGGCAAGACGTGGATCGTCCCGGAGCACCTGTGGAAGGACATCGACCCGACCACCGACGTCGTCCGCAAGCCCGTCGGCACCGGTCCGTACACGCTCGGCACCTTCAAGGCGCAGGCCTTCACCCTCGAGGCGAACAAGGACTACTGGGGCGGCGCACCGGCCGTGAAGACGATCCGCTACCTGTCGCTCTCCGGCAACACCGCCGGCGCCGACGCCCTGTCGCAGGGCTCCATCGACTGGCAGACCGGTCCGGTGCCGAACATGGACGACATCCCCGGCAAGTACCCGGGCTACGACGGCATCACCATCGGGCAGAACCAGATGGCGCTCCTCACCTGCTCGTCCACCGCGCTCGGCTGCTCCGGCCCGCAGACCGACCCCGCCGTGCGGCACGCCATCGCCGACGCGATCAACCGCAAGCAGCTGAACTCGCTCGCGTTCTCGAACACGGCCAGCGAGATCTCGCCGACCTTCGCGCTCACCACGACGCAGAAGGACACCATCTCGAAGGACGTCTCGCCCGCGGTCATGCCGTCCGGCGCCGACACGGCCGCCGCGGCGTCGACGCTCGAGGGCGCCGGGTACACGAAGGGCGCGGACGGCATCTACGCCAAGGACGGCAAGAAGCTGTCCCTGACCGTCGAGGTCGTCACCGGGTGGACCGACTACATCACCGCGATCGACACGATGACGCAGCAACTCAAGGCAGCGGGCATCGAGCTCAAGGCGCAGCAGTCGTCGTGGAACGAGTGGACCGACAAGAAGACGAAGGGGAACTTCGAGCTCGCGATCGACTCGCTCGGCCAGGGCCCGACCGCGAACCCGTACTACCTGTACAACAACTACTTCTCGACCGCGAACACCGCGAAGGTCGGCGAGGCAGCCCCGATGAACATCGCCAGGTACAGCAACCCCGAGGTCGACGCCGCGCTCACGAAGCTCGCCGCGATCAACCCCGAGGACACCGCGGCGACCCAGCCCGAACTCGACGTCATCCAGCAGCACGTCGTCGAGGACATGCCCTACATCCCCGTGATGACCGGCGGCACGACGAGCGAGTTCCACGCGTCGAAGTTCACCGGGTGGCCCACCAAGTCCGACCTCTACGCCTTCCCGGCCGTCTGGGCGAGCCCGGACAACGCCGAGATCTTCAAGGCGCTCAAGCCGGCGAAGGGCTGACGCCGATGGGATCGCGACCGAGGAGCACTCGACGATGACCTACTTCCTGCGCAAGATCGGCTTCTACGTCGTCGCACTCTGGGCGGCACTGACGCTGAACTTCATCATCCCCAGGCTCCTGCCGGGGAACCCGGTGGACATCCTGCTCGCCAAGCTCCAGCAGCGCGGCGGACAGGTGACCCCGGCGACCCGGCAGGCGTACGAGCTGCTCCTCGGTGGCGATTCCTCGGAACCGATCATCGTTCAGTACGGCCGCTACCTCGGCAACGTGTTCCGCGGTGACCTCGGCGTGTCCGTCAGCTACTTCCCGGCACCCGTCACCGAGGTCATCGCGAGCTCGCTGCCGTGGACCATCGCCCTCGTCGGCATCGCCACGATCCTCGCCGCGGTCATCGGCGTCGGCCTCGGTGCCTTCGTCGGGTGGAAGCCCGGCACCTGGCTCGACTCGTTCGTGCCGGCGACCACGCTGCTCGCCGCCGTGCCGTACTTCTGGCTCGCCCTGATCCTGGTGTACTTCTTCGCCACCGGCATGCACCTGTTCCCGGCGCAGGGCGGCTACGACGTCGTCCTGACCCCTGGTTTCAACCTGGAGTTCATCGGGTCGGCGATCAAGTACGGCGTGCTGCCCGCCGCGACGATCGTGCTCGCGTCCCTCGGCGGCTGGCTGCTCGGGATGCGCAACATGATGGTGTCGACCCTCTCCGAGGACTACATCACCACCGCGCAGGCGAAGGGCCTGTCCGACGGCAAGATCCTGCGGAACTACGCCGCCAGGAACGCCGTGCTGCCCTCCGTCGCCGGGTTCGCGATCTCCCTCGGGTTCATCGTCTCCGGGTCGGTCGTCACCGAGCAGGTGTTCTCGTACCCGGGCATCGGATCGAAGCTCCTCTCCGCCGTGACGAACAACGACTACGCGCTCATGCAGGGGATCTTCCTGTTCATCACCCTGGCGGTCCTCGGCGCGAACCTCGTCGTCGACCTGCTGTACGGGATCATCGACCCCCGCACGCGGGCACGGAGCTAGGGAGGAGACGACATGACCAACATCCAGGAAGAGACCGAACCGACCATCGGGGCGCTCGCCGAGGAAGCGGACACCACCACGTCGATCGCCACCCGGCGGCAGGCCAAGGGCGGCATCCGTCGGTTCCTCCCCGCGCTCACGCCGTGGCTCGTCACCGGCATCGTCCTCGTCGCCGGCGTCACGCTGTTCGGCGTCATCGGGCCGCTGCTCGTCGGCGACCCGACCACCATCCGCGACTCGGGGCTGCAGCCGCCGAGCGCCGAGAACATCCTCGGCACCACCCAGACCGGCCAGGACGTCCTCGCCCAGCTCGCCTACGCCACCCGCGGGAGCCTGCAGATCGGGCTGATCGTGGGGCTCCTCGCCACCGTGCTCTCCGCGTTCTTCGGGATCCTCGGCGCGTACCTCGGCGGGATCATGGACGAGGCGTTCTCGCTGTTCTCGAACGTGTTCCTCGTGATCCCCGGTCTGCCGCTCGTCATCGTGATCTCCGGGCTCGTCCCGCGTGAGGCACGCGGGCTCTGGACCATCGCCGTCGTCCTCGCGATCACGTCCTGGGCGGGGTCGGCGCGGGTGCTCCGCGCCCAGACGATGTCGATCCGCAACCGCGACTACGTCTCGGCGGCACGGGTCGCCGGCGAACGGCCGTGGCGGGTGATCGCGGTCGAGATCCTGCCGAACCTGCTGCCCGTGCTGGCGTCGCAGTTCGTGTTCGCGGTCATCGCGGCGATCCTCGGGGAAGCCGGGCTGTCGTTCCTGGGGCTCGGGGCGTCGAACTCCTCGACGCTCGGCACGATGCTCTTCTACGCGCAGAACGGCTTCGCGCTGGCCAACGGTGCCTGGTGGTGGTTCGTGCCGCCCGGGTTGTTGATCGCGCTGCTCGGCATGGGCCTGTCGCTCGTGAACTTCTCGATCGACGAGGTCATCAACCCCCGCCTGGCGAACGTGCGGGCACAGCGCCGCCGGGAACGCGCCCTGCGCCGATTGAAGGGAGCCAAGCGATGACCGCCGTCCTGACCATCGACCACCTCAACGTGGTCTACGAGACCGAACACCCCGTGCACGCCGTGAAGGACGTCTCCCTGACGCTCGCGCCCGGTGAGATCCTGGGACTCGCGGGGGAGTCCGGGTGCGGGAAGACCACGCTCGCCTACGCCATCACCCGGCTGCACCGACCGCCGGCGAAGGTCGCGTCGGGGAGCATCACGTTCCACGACCGGGACGGCACCGACATCGACCTGCTCGGGCTGCCGCACGAACAGCTCCGGGCGGTGCGGTGGTCGAAGCTGTCGATGGTGTTCCAGGGAGCGATGAACGCGCTCAACCCCGTCACGACCATCCGTGCGCAGCTCGACGACGCGCTCGTCGAGCACCGGAAGGGGCTCTCCCGCAAGGAGCGCCGGACCATCGCCGAGGACGCGCTCAGCCGTGTCGGCGTGGACCCGTCGCGAATCACCGCGTACCCGCACGAGCTCTCCGGGGGCATGCGGCAGCGCGTGATGATCGCGATGGCGATGCTGCTCGAGCCGCAGATCATGATCATGGACGAACCGACGACCGCGCTCGACGTGGTCGTCCAGCGGGAGATCCTCCGAGAGATCGTGCGGCTGCGGGACGAGCTCGGCTTCGCCGTGGTGTTCATCACGCACGACCTGCCGCTGCTGCTCGAGATCAGCGACCGGATCGCGATCATGCTCCGCGGTGAGGTCGTCGAGTGCGACCGGGCAGCGGTGATCCAGCACGACCCGCAGCACCCCTACACGAAGCGGCTGCTGCAGTCGTTCCCGAGCCTGTCGGGGGAGCGCGGCGCGTTCATCCGCAGCGGCGTCGATGAGGAGACCCTCGCATGACCAGCGTCACCGTCAGCCACCTCGGCAAGGACTTCCACACCCGCAAGGGCCTGAAGCGCACCACGCTGCGGGCCGTCGACGACGTGTCGTTCGAGCTGCTCCCCGGGCGCACCGTCGCACTCGTCGGGGAGTCCGGGTCGGGGAAGTCCACCATCGCCAGGATGCTCGCCAAGCTCGAGTCCACCACGCGCGGGTCGATCGACGTCCGGCTCGAGGACGGCACGCCCGTCGTCGGCAGCATGTACCGCCGGCACGTGCAGATGGTGTTCCAGGACCCCTTCGCCTCGCTCAACCCCTTCCACTCGATCGAGCACCACATCGCCCGTCCGCTCCAGCTGCACCACCGTGCCCGTGGAGCCGCCGAGACCGCCGACCGGGTCCGTGAACTGCTCGGGCGCGTGAACCTGGACGAGGACTTCGCCACCAGACGCCCGCACGAGCTCTCCGGCGGGCAGCGGCAGCGCGTCGCGATCGCCCGGGCGCTGGCACCGGGGGCGCAGGTGCTCGTCGCCGACGAACCCGTGTCGATGCTGGACGTGTCGATCCGGCTCAGCGTCCTCAACCTGATGGGGCGGCTGCAGCGCGAGGACCACCTCGCCGTGCTGTACATCACGCACGACCTGGCGACCGCGCGGCACTTCTCCGACGAGATCCTGGTGCTCTACCGCGGTCGGGTCGTCGAGCGGGGGCCGTCCGACGCCGTGATCCTCGATCCGCACCACGACTACACGCGGCTCCTCGCCGAGGCCGCCCCCGACCCGGAGCGCGGCGAGCGACGGGTCACGGCGGGTGCGCCGCTCGACCGCTCCACGATCGACAACACCACCTGCTACGACCACACCGTCGGCGCGTGGGTGTCGAGCGAGCCGGCGCCGGTCGGGGCTCGATGAGCGCGGACACCGTCGACTGGGTCACTGCCGGGTTCCGCGCGAGGTTCCGGCTCGCGCCGGACCGTCCCGCCGCCCTCGTCTCGTTCCTGCCGACCGGCGGAGTCCTCGCCGATGGCGGAACCGACCTCAACGACCTCGACGACCCGCAACCCCTCGTCGAGCTGACCACCATCGGCCACGGGCGGTTCCCCGGCGGGTACCGGCACGTGGACACCACGATCGGGGCGCGACTCCGCCCCGTCTCGCACCACGTGCAGGCAGACGGGACCGACCTGTGGTTCCGGATCCTGCAGGAGGACGCGACCACGGGCCTCCAGGTCGAGTCGGTGTTCCGGGCCCGCGACGGCGTCGCGGCATTCCGGACCTGGACCGAGGTCTCCGCGCTCGGCGACCGCGAGCACGTCGTGGACGCGGTGTCCTCGTTCGCGACCGGAGCGTTCCTGACCGACTCGGGTCGCACCGTCGACGACCTGTCGCTGGTGCACGCGGACAACGACTGGGCCGCCGAGAGCCGGTGGCGGACCGACGCCCTGCGGGACATCGGGCTCGCCCGGATCGACCGGGAGGCGCAGCACCACCCGCCCAGGAGCCGCGCCGTCGTGCAGAACCGCGGATCGTGGTCCACGGGCGAAGCGCTCCCGATCGGCGTGCTGCAGGCCGACGGGTACGCGCTCGTCTGGCAGATCGAGCACAACGGGCCGTGGCTGTACGAGCTCGGGGAGACCCGGCGTCACGCGTACGTGCTCCTCAGCGGACCCACCGATCAGGAACACCAGTGGACGGCGACCGTCGCATCGGGACGCCCGTTCGTGTCCGTGCCGGTGTCCGTCGGCATCGCGGCGTCCGTCGACGGCGCGTTCGAGGTGCTCACCGCGCACCGCCGAGCGATCCGGATCGTGCGTGCCGCCGACGAGGCACTGCCGCTCGTGTTCAACGACTACATGAACACGCTCATGGGCGACCCCACCACCGCGAAGCTGCTGCCGCTCATCGACGCAGCGGCCGAAGCCGGCGCCGACCTGTTCTGCATCGACGCCGGCTGGTACGCCGAAGGGCACTGGTGGGACAGCGTCGGGGAGTGGCTGCCGGCAGCGACCCGGTTCCCGGACGGACTCGGAGCCGTCGTCGACCACATCCGGTCGCGCGGCATGCAGGCGGGGCTCTGGCTCGAGCCCGAGGTCATCGGCATCCACTCGCTCCTCGCGACGACCCTGCCCGACAGCGCCTTCGTGCAGCACCACAGCGTCCGCGTCGCCGAACACGGGCGGCACCTGCTCGACCTGCGCTCACCGGACGCCCGGGCGCACCTCGACGAGGTCGTCGATCGGCTCGTCGGGGACCTCGGTGTGACGTTCTTCAAGATGGATGACAACACGATGACCGGGCCGTGGGCGGGCAGCGTCGACGGCGGGCGTGCGCTGCTCGACTGGCTCGACGACGTGCAGGCCCGGTACCCGGCGCTGCTCATCGAGAACTGCGCATCGGGAGCGATGCGCGCCGACTTCGCGATGCTGTCCCGGCTGCACATGCAGTCCACCTCGGACCAGCAGGACCCGGTGCTGTCCGCGTCGATCGCTGCCGCTGCGCCCGCGGCGATGCTCCCCGAGCAGGCCGGGAACTGGGCGTACCCGGCTCCGTCGATGTCACCAGACCGCTTCACGCTGTCGCTCGTCAACGGGGTGCTCGGACGGATGTACCTGTCCGGCCACCTCAACGAGATGTCGCCGTCGCAGCGCGCGGTGGTGTCCGAGGCGATCGCGGCCCAGCGGGCCGTGCTGTCCGTGATCACGACCGCGATGCCCGTCTGGCCGCTCGGGCTGCCCGCGTGGGAGGACACCTGGACCGCGCTCGGGCTCCGCGCGGCGTCCGGCGAGCTGTACCTGTCGGTGTGGTCGTTGCCTGGTGCGCCGGACGCGGTGACGCTGCCGCTCGCCGGGTTCCTCGGGCGGGACGTCGTCGTCGAGTCGCTGTTCCCCGTCGAGGTGGCACCGTGGGTGCCCTCCTGGGATCAGGAAGAGGGGGTCCTCCGTCTCACCAACGGCGGTGCCACCCCGACGGCGCGGGTGTTCCGCATCCGGCCTGCGGCCGGCTGACGGGCGGACGGACGCCGATGGCAGCGGCGTGCGTCGGGGACGGACTGGAGGCTCGTGGCGGGCAGGCACCGAGCCTCCAGTCCGGTGTGGGGTCCCGTGCGGGTCAGGCGCCGAGCTCGGCGCGGAGCCAGCGTGCGGTGCGGCTCTCCGCGGACTGCGCGACCTCCGCCGGGGTGCCGGCAGCGACGACCTTGCCGCCCTCGTCGCCGCCCGACGGGCCCATGTCGATGACGTGGTCGGCCGCGGCGACGACGTTCATCGCGTGTTCGACCACGACGACCGTGTTCCCGGCGTCCACGAGCCGGAGTAGCTGCGTCGTGAGGAGCTCGACGTCCGCGGGGTGCAGCCCGGTGGTCGGTTCGTCGAGCAGGTACAGGGTGTGGCCGGAGCGTGCCCGCTGCAGTTCGGTCGCGAGCTTGATCCGCTGCGCTTCACCGCCCGACAGCTCCGGGGCCGGCTGTCCGAGGCGCAGGTACCCGAGTCCGACCTGTCGGAGGGTCTCCAGCGCGCGAGAGGCCACCGGCAACGACGCGAGGAACGACGCCGCGTCCTCGACGGTCATCCCGAGCACGTCCGCGATCGTCGCGTCGTGCCACCGGACCTCGAGCGTCTCGGCCGTGTACCGCGACCCGTGGCACTCCGGGCACGGGGCCCAGCTCCCCGGCAGGAACAGCAGCTCCACGGACACGGATCCCTCGCCCTGGCACACCTCGCACCGGCCGCCGACGACGTTGAACGAGAACCGGCCGGCGGTCCACCCGCGGGCCTTCGCCTCGTCGGTGCTGGCGAACGCGGCGCGCACCGCGTCGAACAGCCCGGTGTACGTGGCGAGGTTCGACCGGGGCGTCCGGCCGATCGCCTTCTGGTCGACCTCGACGACCCGGTCGATGCCCGGGTGCTCAAGAGCCACCGACGGCAGGACCCCACCGACGAGCGACGACTTGCCCGACCCGGACACCCCCGTGATCGCGGTGAGGACCCCGAGCGGCAGGTCGACGTCGAGCCCGCGGAGGTTGTGCCGCGTGACGTCCCGGAGTTCGAGCGTGCCGGTCGCTGTCCGCGGCTCGCGTTCGACGGGCGGTCGCGGCTGCAGGTAGCGGCGGGTGACGGATTCCTCCACGGAGGCGAGCCCGGGGACCGGCCCGCTGTACAGCACCGTCCCGCCCGACGCCCCGGCACCCGGGCCGACGTCCACGATCCAGTCGGCCTGCCGCACGATGCTCATGTCGTGCTCCACGACGAAGACGCTGTTGCCGCCGGCGCGGAGTCCGTCGAGGACCTCCACGAGCGGTTCGACGTCGGCCGGGTGCAGACCGGCACTCGGCTCGTCGAGGACGTAGACGACGCCGAAGAGTCCCGACCGGAGCTGCGTGGCGATGCGGAGCCGCTGCATCTCGCCGGGGGAGAGCGTCGGTGTCGCGCGGTCGAGCCCGAGGTACCCGAGGCCGAGCCCGGTGAGCACCTCGACCCGGGTCAGCAGGTCCTTCGCGATCGCGACGGCGACCTCGGTGCGCTCACCCGACGAGGCGCGAGAGGTCGCCGGCGCCGCATCCGTGAGCTCCGCGACGGGGCGGAGCACCTCGGCGAGTGCGGTGAGGGGGAGTGCGTGCAGCTCGGCGATCGTCTTGCCGCCGAACGTCACCGCGAGCGCCGCCTGCGTCAGCCCGGTCCCGCCGCACAGCGTGCACGGTCCGGACTCGACGAACTGCAGCACCTTCTTCCGCTGCGTCTCGCTCTGCGAGTCGGCGAGCGTGTGCAGCACGAACTGCCGCGCGCTCCAGAACCGTCCCTTGTAGGGCTTGGCGATCCGGTCGCGCTGCGGGTGCACCTCGACGACGGGCTGCTCCTCGGTGAACAGCAGCCAGTCGCGGTCCTCGCGGGACAGCTCCCGCCACGGCCGGTCGATGTCGTACCCGAGGACCGCCGTCACGTCGCGGAGGTTCTTGCCCTGCCACGCGCCGGGCCACGCGGTGATCGCCCCATCGCGGATGCTCAGCGACGGGTCGTGCACGGCCGAGGCCTCGGTGACCTCGTGCGCGGTGCCCAGCCCGTGGCAGCGGGGGCACGCCCCGGCGACGGTGTTCGGGGAGAAGGAGTCCGACTCGAGCCGCTCGGCCCCGGGAGGATACGTGCCGGCGCGGGAGTACAGCATCCGGGTCGAGTTCGACAGGGTCGTCAGCGTGCCCACCGTCGACCGGGAACTCGGGGCGCCGCGGCGCTGCTGCAGTGCCACCGCCGGCGGGAGGCCCGTGATGGACTCGACGTGCGGCGTCGACCCCTGCGCGATGAGCCGCCGTGCGTACGGGGCGACGGACTCCAGGAAGCGGCGCTGCGCCTCGGCGAAGATCGTCCCGAAGGCCAGCGACGACTTCCCGGAGCCGGAGATCCCGGTGAACGCGACGATCCGGTCGCGGGGCACGTCCACGTCGACGCTCTGGAGGTTGTTCTCGCGGGCACCGCGGACGCGGATCATGCCGTCGATCGCGGTGGACGGGGTGGGTCGTGCGTGCGGGGCGGGCATTCGTTCGACTCTAGACGCGCGCGGCTGACCGCGGCGGTCAGAGGATGCGCAGCTCCATCGCGCGCGTCACCGCTCGGGTGCGGTCGCTCACGCCGAGCTTCTCGAACACGTGGCCGAGGTGCGACTTCACCGTCGTCTCGCTGAGGAACAGCGCGCGACCGATCGCCGGGTTGCTCTGGCCCTGCGCGACGAGCCGGAGCACGTCGAGCTCCCGGGGCGTGAGCGATGGCCCGGTCGGCACGGCGCCGGTCGCCCGGCGGACCAGTGCGGCTGCTGCCGAGGGAGCGAGCGCCGTCTCGCCCCGCGCGGTCGCCCGGACCCCGGCGAGGATCTCGGACTCGGGAGCGGCCTTCAGCAGGTACCCGGTGGCGCCGGCCTCGATCGCGGCAAGGATCTGGTCGTCGGACTCGTACGTCGTGAGGATCAGCACGCGGATCCCGGGCTCCACGGCGAGGATCCGCGCGGTCGCGGCGTCCCCGTCGATCCCCGGCATCCGGAGGTCCATCAGCACGACGTCGGGTCGCTCGGCCAGGACCGTCGACACCGCTGACTCGCCGTCAGCGGCCTGGCCGACCACCTCGACGTCGTCGGCGTCCTGCAGGAGCGCGACCAGCCCTGCGCGGACGACGGGATGGTCGTCCGCCACCACGACGCGGATCACCGGGTCACCGCCGCAGCGGGGTACTGGACAGCCGGGAGGCTCGGTGCGGCCCCGGCGGGCAGGCTCGCGTCGACGACGGTGCCGCGTCCAGGGCCGCTGGTGATCCGGCAGGACCCGCCCGCCAGGGCGAGGCGCTCCCGGAGGCCGCGGAGGCCGTGGCCCGCGGTCGGGTCCGATGCGTCGAAGCCGACCCCGTCGTCGGTGATCCGCAGGACGATCTGCTCCGGCGAGGGGAGCAGTGCGACGTGCACCGACGCGGCGCGAGCATGCGCGCGGACGTTGCCGAGAGCCTCCTGGGCGACCCGGAGCAGCACCACCTGCGCGTCGCGGTCCAGCGCGCAGTCGGGCGCGTCCACCGTGACGGGCGTGCCGGTCTCGCGGGTGTGCCGCTCGCCGAGGCGGTGCAGCGCGCCGCCGAGGCTGTCGCGGGTGACACCGGCCGCACCGGCGGCGATGAGGGTGCGTGATTCCTCGAGTGCTGCGCGGGCGGATTCCTCGAGCACGGTGAGGCGTTCCTCGAGCGCGTCGGTGCGGTCGCTCGCGAGGTCGCTCTGCGCGCGCTCCGTGAGCATCACGATGCCGGCGAGGTTCTGCGCGACGGTGTCGTGGATCTCCCGGGCCAGGCGCTCCCGCTCACTGGCGATGCCCGCGGTGCGGTTCGCCTCGGCGAGGGACGTCTGTGTCGCGCGGAGCTCGTCGAGGAGTCTGCGGCGCTCCTCGGACAGGCCGGCGACGCTCGAGATCCAGACGCCCATGGCGCACGCGCCGACGACGCTGATGCCCTCGATGAGGAGGGTGCTGACGAACGCCCCGGCGCCGCTGGAGACCTGCAGGCCGATGCCGCTCGCGACGCCGATCGCGATCGAGAGGAGGACGGCGCTCCTGATGCGTTCGGACTGGACCCACACGAGCGGGAACAGGATGCACTGGACGAACGCGGTGCTCGGGGCGACGGCGGGCAGGACCAGCGCGGCGGCGACGAGCAGGGGGAGGAACGCCGCGGCTGCCCGAGGGTCGTCGTAGCCGCGGTGCCCGAACGCGGCGTAGGCGACGACCAGGACGGCGATCGCGGTGTACGCGGGCCAGCGGGTGCTCCACGGGGACCAGCCGTAGGCGGTGATGAACGCCGTGAGGGCCATCGTCGCGGCGAAGAAGGCGTGCAGCCACCGGTTCCGCACCCAGGACTCACCGGTCATGCGCGTTGTGCCCATGGTCCGAGCATCCCACTTCGGGGTCGGCATCACGCGTCCTTGCGGTTCCAGCGGAACGTCAGCGCGCAGGCCACCGTGCCGAGGACCAGCCATGCGACCAGGACGAGGGTTCCGAGGCCGAGCTGCCAGGAGCTTCCCGGCTCGGCGGACGCGAACGCGTCCGGCAGGAAGACCGAGCGCATCCCGCTCGCCATCCAGCGGAGGGGGAAGACCGACGCGACGTTCTGCAGCCAGCCGGGGAGCTGCGTGAAGGGGAGGTAGACGCCGGAGATGAACTGCAGGACCAGGACCACGGGGACGATCGTCGCGGTGGCGCGGCGGCCCTCGCGGGGGAGTGCGGAGATCGCGATGCCGAGGACGCAGCTCGTCGCGATGCCGAGGAGCATGATGCCCGCGAAGCGAGCCCACTGCTCTGGGGCTGTCGGCAGGTCCACGCCGAAGACGATGCTCGCGATGCCGATCAGCAATGCCGTCTGGATGATCGTCGTGACGAGGACCATGCCGATCTTGCCGATGAAGTAGCTCAGCACCGGGAGTGGCGTGCCGCCGAGGCGCTTCAGGGTGCCGTCGCTGCGTTCCGTGGCGATGTCGACGCCGAGGGACTGGGTGCCGGAGAGGAGGAAGCCCGTCGCCACCAGGCCCGGGAGGTAGTAGGTGGCGTAGTCGACGCTGGCGCTTCCTGCCCTGATGTCCGCGGCGCTGCTGAAGGCGACCGAGAAGAGGGCCAGCATGATGATCGGGAAGAGGAACGTGAAGAACACCGCGTCGGGGGCGCGGAAGTAGGAGCGGATCTCGTAGGTGATGCGGTTCACTTCGACCCCACCATCTCGAGGTAGACGTCCTCGAGGGACGGGCGGATGACTTCGAGGTCGTGCATCGGGTCTGTGCTTGCCCTGATCAGGACGGCGGGGTCGTTCGTGCGTTCGTCGTGCTGTTCGTTGTCGCTCGTCCACCTGACTCGGGGGGTGCGTGCCTCCGCGCCGCCCAGCTCGTCGATCGGGGCGATGTCGAGGAGCCTGCCGTCGGCGATGACGGCCGCCCGGTCGGCCAGGTGTGCGGCCTCGTCGAGGTAGTGCGTCGTCAGGAGGATCGTCGTGCCCTCGCCTTGGACCTGCCGGAGGAGGCCCCAGAACTGGCGGCGAGCCTCTGGGTCGAAGCCGGTCGTCGGTTCGTCGAGGAAGAGGACCTCCGGGCGGCCGATGATGCCGAGGGCGACGTCGACGCGGCGGCGTTGGCCGCCGGAGAGCCTCGCGATGCGGGTGTTGCGCTGTTCCGCGAGCCCTGTGGCGTGCAGGGTCTCTTCGACGTCCCGCCGCCTCGGGTAGAGCGTTGCGAAGTGGCGCAGTTGCTCGGCCACGGTGACGTTCGGGGATTCCGCGCTGGACTGCAGGACGATGCCGATCCGGGCGTTGTGGCTGCGGCTCGTGCGGGCGGGGTCGTGGCCGAGGACCGTGACCGTGCCGTCCGTGCGCGATCGGTAGCCCTCGAGGATCTCGACCGTGGTGGACTTGCCGGCGCCGTTGGGGCCGAGGAGGGCGAAGGTCTCGCCGGCTTCGATGGTGAACGAGACGTCGTCGACGGCGAGCTTGCCGGTGGGGTAGCGCTTCGTGAGGTGGTGGACCTCGATGGCGGGGGTGGCGGGCATGAGACCAGCGTGGCGCGGCCGGGCCGCCGGCGGATCGGCGGACGGGGCGTGGGTGCATCCTCCGATCGGAGGATGGACGCGACGCTCCGCTCGACTTCTGATATGTTGCCGGTGGGGAAGTTGCAGCAAGGAACACGAGGGGGAACACCGTGCCGGAACTCAAGGTCTCGTACGACGTGCTCGACAAGGTCTCGACGCAGATGACCTCGGCGGCCGGAGACTTCGCGGATGATCCGCTCGGCAGCGGCTCGGGTGCGTTCGGCGCGGCAGACGTCGAGCAGGCGTTCGCCGTCGTCCGTACGATGCAGCAGCAGATGTCCGTGTGGCTGAGCGACACGGCGAACACGCTGTCGCAGTACGCGCACGACACGAAGTCGCTCTTCCAGGACGCCGACAGGGACCTCGCAGCGAAGGCCCACAAGTGACCACCGACCCGCTCAGTGGCGATCCGAACTCGATCAAGCGACTCGCTCAGCAGCTCACGAACCGCTCCCGATCGATCGAGGCCGGCGCGCGGAAGGCCACGCGCGCATCCAACACGGCGGACGGCTGGTCCGGAGAATCGAAGCAGCGCTTCACAGCCACAGCCGCAACGCTTCCCGACGCCGCCACGAGGATTCGCGGACGGGTCGATGCTGCTGCAACCGTCCTGAACACGTACGCCGACCAGGTCAGGCAGATCCAGGACGAAGCGCAGCGCATCCAGACCGCGCAGAAGAACAACGCCGAGGACATCGCGCACAACGCTTCCTCGGTCAAGAAGGCGTCGAAGGCGGCGCGTGCGGACGACGCCTCGGATTCCGATCGGGCCGCGCTCCGTCGACTCGAGAGCAGCGGCGACGACCTGTCGTCGACCCAAGCCCGACTCTCCGCGCAGTGGACGGAGCTCGTTGCACGTCGGCAGTCGGCCGACCGGACCGCAGCCTCCGGGTTGAGCGGCGAAACCGTCATCGGGAACACGGTCTCTTACGCGGCATCGATGCCCGGGATGTCCGACAAGGACTTCTTGGCCGCGCTCACCACCATGGCTCCGGAACAGCTCGCCGCGCTGCACAAGCAGATTGAATCGCGCCTCGCCACCATGGCACCCGACGTCGTCCAGGAGTGGTGGAACAGCATGGGCGGACGCGGGACGGCAGGCAAGCACTCCGCAGCGCAGGACGCGCTCATCACGGCGTTGCCTGCCACGATAGGGAACCTCAACGGGGTGGCGTACTGGGCGCGGGATCAGGCGAACCGGATCAGTGCACAACGTGCCTACTCCGGAGCAGCCGCAGATCTCGCCGATGGGAAAAAGGTCCTGGCCGGCGCGATCGGGCGAAGCGCCACAGCCGCGGCCGAACGGGAGGTTCAAGCCGCGCAGAAACGGTTGGACGCTCTCAAGAACTTTCTCGCGGGTGCGCGTACGCCGCTCGCAACTGGTGTCGACCTTCCGCGGCAAGTGGTGAGCTTCAGTGCTGGCCCGCCGCCGCTCGGGGCCGTGTCGGTCGGCGACCTCGACACGGCGGACAACGTGAGCTACCTGATCCCAGGCATGGGGACCTCGTTGCAGGACACCACCATCCTGATGCGCGCCGGCTCGAACGTGATCGCCGCGCAGCGCCAGATGGCGGGTGGCGACAACACTGCGCTTGTGTCATGGATCGGGTACGACGCCCCACCGGACTTCACCAAGACCGGGGACCCGAGCGTGTTCCTGAACTCCGATGCAGCGTCGGGCGCTCAGAAGCTGGCGAACGATCTGGAGGGGCTGCGCCACACTCGCCCGGACGTGACACTCAACGTCATCGCGCACTCCTACGGTTCCACGACCGCTTCACTCGCTCTGCACGAGGCCGCAGATCTCGGTGTGAACAGCTTCGTGACGCTCGGATCCGCAGGCATCCCGCGTCAGGTCCCAGACGCAGCGGCAACGCATGCAGCGCACATGTACGCGGCCCAGGCGGACGAGCGGTGGAACGTGGCTGAGATCGGCCGCAAGATGAGCTACCCAGAGCGAGCGGATCCGAACGAAGGATTCGGTGCAACCAGCATCGACGCGGGATCCGTCGACGGATCACCACGAGTAAACGTGCATGACATGTTCGTCAATCCGTCGGCGGATCCGGGCGGGGATCATGGGTACCTCGACGCGGACACGAACAGCCTGCTCGAGACCGCGAAGGCGACGCTACGGTGAGAGAGATGAAGCGCAACGGGACGTTGCTCGGGAAGAGCGCCTTGTGCGCGTTCGTCGTCGCGGCCGTAGTCACTGGATGCTCAACAACGGGAGGCCGCGAACCGATGACGGCGAAAGAGTCTCGGTCCCAAGCAGAATCTGAGTTCAAAAAAGTCGTCGCACTTGCGCCGGGCACATGGCCGGACGGGGTGCCGACTCCTGTGCCGAACGATTGCACCGTCGATGGCGGGAAGGGTGTGCAGTTCACGTACTTCGTCGAAGCCGACGCCCCCGAAGATCCGAAGCGGCTCGCGAATGACGCGAAAAAACACTGGACTGACCAGGGCTACGAACTGACGGAGACCGAGAAACACATCGACGAAGCGACCGGGGCGATCTACGCGGTCGTCGCAAAAGCCGATGGCAAGCCGAGTGCTTCGATGAGCGCGAGCAAGATCCGCGCACATGTGTACGTGAACTCGATCTGTGTGCCGGGAGACCCAGACGAGTACCGGTGAACGGCCGAGCGGGGAGAGGCGCCGTGGTGATCGCCGTTGGAGCCGTGACTGCGGGCGTTTTGGCGGGGTGCGCCGAGGGCAGCGGGAGGATGCCAACTGCTGGCCAAGCTCAGCGCTCAGCGCTGCAGTTGTTGCGGGAGACTGAGCAGCAGATCGACCTCGACTGGCCGGACATGCCGTCGCCGAGCGCCGAGGCGTGCAAGGGCGGGGTGCGATTCGGGTACTACGTGCCGGTCAAGTCCCAGACCAACGCCAAGGCGCTTGCCAAGAAGCTGCAACGCTTCTGGAAATCGAAGGGTCTCGATGTCTCGCCGTCGGAGACGGACTTCGGGGGGAACGACGGAATCCTGTATTCGGCAACCGCAGAGAAGAGCGGAGCAGCGGGTGCGGCGTACCAGCTCAGCGATGCTGCAGTCGTGATCCGAATCACATCGCCTTGTGCGGAGGGCTCAGCGGATGATTACGAGGAGTGAGCCTCGCCCTGTGCCGTGAGTGAGCAGTAGCCCTCGAGCGCCGGACGCGGCCGGTGCGGCCGACCGGCCCTCGTTCGGCATGTCTTAGCGCATCCGCGTCGACGCGATCCCGCCGTCGACGTCGATCGTGCCGCCGTTCACGAATGCCGCGTCGTCGGAAACGACCCACCGCACGGCACGAGCAATGTCCACCGGCTGCACCGGACGGCCCGCCGGGGTGCCTTGCGTCATCGCCGCCAGCACGTCCGCCGAGTCCGCGTTGCCCGGCGTCGCCGTCGCGCCCGGGGCCACGGTCACCACGCGGATACCGCGCTGCCCGTACTCTGCGGCCCACGCGCGGGTCAGCTGCTCGACCGCGGCCTTCGTCGCCGGGTACAGCGCCATGAACGGCACGCCGACCCGTGCCATCCACGAGCCGATGTTCACGATGTTCCCGCCGCCGCGCGACACCATCGACGGCACAAGCGCGGCGACGAGGACGTGCGGGGCTCGGATGTTCGTCGCAAGGAGCGCCTCGACCGTGTCGTCCGACAGCGACTCCGTGGGGCCGCCCGGGTACACGCCGGCGTTGTTCACGAGGACGTCCAGGTGCCCGCCGAGCTGCTCGATGGCGTCTGCAGCCAGTGCCCGGACCTCTTCCGGACTCCCCGACAGATCGGCGACGAGCGGCACGGCGCGGCCGCCCTGGCGTTCGATGTCGATTGCGACGGCACGCGTGCGGGCTTCATCGCGGCCCGCGACGGCGACGATCAAGCCGGCTGCGGCGAGCTCGCGGGCGATGGCCTCGCCGATGCCGCTGGAGGCTCCGGTCACAAGGGCAGTTCGTGGGGTTTCGTTCGGTGTTGTCGTCATGATCCGATGCTCGGTCGGATGTGGGCCTCTGTGATTGCCCCGCCCCACGAAGACCTTGCCGGATCCCGCAGAGCAGCCCCGTCGCCGTCAGTCACCCTCGGTAGGTTTGCGGACGTGGACGACCTGACTGCCCTACACCTCGACCGTGCCGCGTCGATCGCGTCCGCGCACGCCGCCGTCCTCGGGACAGACCACCACGACGCTGCCGCGCGAGCGGGCTCCGCGCACCGTGCCGACGCGCTCGGCCTCACCGTCTCCCGCGTGTTCGAGCCGACCGGTCTGTTCGACCGCCGCTACGTGCCGTCGTTGTCAGTCGTCCTCCGCGGCCGCAAGCGCTCGATCGTAGGGGACGACGACCAGGTCTGGGGCCGCGAGCGCTTCATCATCACCCCTGTCGACCTGCCCGTCGTCGCCGGAGTCGTCGACACCGCCGGCAGCGACGGTTTCGTCTCCGCCGTCTGGCGCCTCGACCCGACAGTCGTTGGTGAGGTCGTGTCGTCGATGTCCGCGCCGTCCGCACCGCCTCGCAGCGAAGTGCCCCGACTCGGCACCTGGACCGCACCGCTCGCCGACGCGTTCGCGCGACTGCTCGCCCTGCTCGACGCACCCGAAGACGTCCCGGTGCTCTTCCCGCTCGTCTCGCGGGAAGTCGTCCTTCGCCTGCTGCAGACCGAGCAGGCGCCGCGCATCACCGCCGCGCTCGACGGTTCCGGCACGTCGGTCGTCGCAGCCGCAACCGCCCTGCTCACCGGACGGATGGCCGAGCCGTGGTCGATGGGGCGCCTCGCGCGTGAACTCCGGGTCAGCGAGTCCACCCTGTTCGCGCGGTTCAAGGAAGCCACAGGCATGACCCCCGCGCAGTACCTCAAGCGGACTCGGCTCGGCGAGGCACGCCGGCTGATGGTCGTCCACGGGGACACCGCCGCCCGCGCGGCCACGGCCGTGGGGTTCCGCAGTGCGTCGCACTTCTCGCGGGACTACCGGGAGGCGTACGGGCGTCCGCCGGCGGCGGATGCGGTCGCGGCGCGGGCGCAGCTGGCGTTGGCGACCGCGGTGTAGCCGGTGCGACGCCGGGGTAGCTGGTGCGCTGGCGGGATCAGCGCTCGTCGACCATGCCGGCGTGGAACCCCAGGACGGCGAGTTGCACGCGGTTGGCGACGGCGAGTCGCGCGAAGATCGATGCGAGGTGGGCCTTCACGGTGGTCGGTGCGCAGTGGAGCTCGGCGGCGATCTCGCTGTTGGTGAGCCCACGGGAGACGCCGCGGACGACCTCTCGCTCACGGGTTGTGAGTGATCGGATCGCCCGGCGAGCCCTGACGGCGTCGGGGTGACGCCGTCGGTGCACCCAGTCGTCGACGAGGAGCTCGACCTGCCGGTCTGAGAGGGCCGGACGCTCGGCGGCGAGTCGGCGGACGGCATCGATGAGGGCGTCCGAGTCTGCTGACTTCGGGCGGGTGCCGCGGGCGCCGGCCGCGAGCATCGCCATGTGCGCTGCGTCGTCCGTCTCGAGTGTGAGGGTCAGGACGGCGATGCCGATCGCTGACAGGTGCTCGATCACGGCGGTGGTCGACCGCGCCATGGTCGTCACGCTGACGATGGCGACATCGGGGCGGGTCGTCCCGAGGTCTCGTGCGGCGACCGTCCCTTGGTCGCCTCCAGGACGACGGACATGTCGCCTGCACACGCGAGCAGTCGCCGGATCGCCGCGCCGGCGAGCGGGTCGGGGTCGATGATCCCGACCCGGATCAGGCCGTTGCTCCCACGCTCGACTTCCATGCGCCCCCTCGAGTCGACTGTAATGTCGAATGTTAGCGGTAGTCTGATCGGCCACCGCACGATGGTCGGACGGCGGATGTGCGCGGGTGCCCCGGGATGTGAGTCTCGGAGCATCGAGCGCGGGGTAGCGCTCAGGGAAGGGGACGACATGCCACGCCTTCGACAACCAGTCGGTTCTCGCGATCGAATCCGCTTTCGGGATTCTTTCTGCGCGGCAACGCTCAGTGAACTGACCGCCGCGGGGTCGCTGCGACGGCTCGTCGCACTCGCCGACCAGCGGATGCGGTTCCCACACCGCGGCGAGATCCGCGTGAGCGAGCAGACTGTGGAGCTCGGCGACTGGACACGAATCGACCCCGGCGGACTCGTCCGTGTCACGCGAGAGTACGTGCCGTCATACGGGCGGATCGCGGCGTGGGGCGTACGCGGAGGCTTCCCGTCGCTCGGCGCAGCCGGTGGTGCTGGTGCTCCACTGGTCCTGCACCGCCGGGACGACGAGCCGGTCGTGGTACTCGTCGGTTTCCGGCCCGTCACGGGACGGAACAACAACGCCGCGGCGTTCGCTGCGCTCCAGCGCTGCACGGCGTCGATCGACTGAGCAGACCGAGCACCCGCTGCAGGAGCACGGGTCGGTCATGCGCGCCCGAGTGCTCCCACCCACAGGCCGTCCCGCGCGCGGGTCATCCCGACGTACAGCTCGCGCCGGTCGAGCTCACGGCGTTCGCGGGCGGCGACGGACTCGGTGTCGGGAGCGTCCGCGAGGAGCTTCGCCGGCACGTGCGGCAGCAGGACCTGCTTGAACTCGAGGCCCTTCGCACGCTTGATGGTGCCCACGCGGACCCGGTCGGAGCTCTTGCCGGCGTAGTGCTTCGGCGAGACGGACGGCACGCCCGCGACGTCGAGGACCGCCATCACCTTGTCGGCCTGCGGGTTCGTCGCAGTGAGGATCCCGACGTCGCCGCGGCCGGTGCCGACGAGGCGGAGGACCTCCTCCACGCGGGCGAGCAGCGCCGCATCGTGCGCCGCGCGGTCGGCGAATCGACGGACGGCAGGCTTCGGGCCCGATCGGGTGACGTCGGAGACCGCATCACCGGCGCCGTCGACGCCCTCGATGTCGACGAACTGGTCGTCCGCGACCATCCGCTTCGCGAACTCGAGGATCTCCGCCGTGTTGCGGTGGTTCACGTCGAGGACGACACCGCGCCCCGCGAGGCTGATGCCGACCTCGCCGAGGGCGTACCCGCCCGGGTAGATCGTCTGCTGGCCGTCGCCGATGAGTGTGAGGCCGTCTGGACGATCGCCGACCAGCGCGTGCAGGAGCGACACCATCGCGCACGACAGGTCCTGGGCCTCGTCCACGATGACGGCGTCGTAGCGGTCGAGCGGCTGCTCGCGGACGGCATCGCGGGCGAGCAGGACCACGTCCTCGAAGTCGCAGACGCCCCTGCTCCGGAGGTTCGTCGAGTACGCCTCGTACAGGTCCCAGACCGCCTGCCGGATCTCGACCGGCAGCGCGTGCTTCCGCCCGACGCGCGCCAGGTCGGCGTACTCGTCGAAGTGCGTTAGCCCACGACCCTTGATGACGTGTCTGATCTCCTCTTCCCAGTACCGGCGCGTGAAGCGCGGGGCGCGCAGTGGACTGGAGGCTCCGATCACGTTCCATGCATCGGCGAACGCGCGCCCGGCCTCCAGTCCGTCGATGCGGAACGCGACCCCGCGCTCCTTCAGGAGCTGGCTGGCGAAGGCGTGGACGTTGACGAAGTCGACGCGGTCGACCATGTCGGGCGCGAGGCGCTCGAGGAGCGACCGCAGGACGGCCGGGAGGGTGCGGATGTAGGTGGTGAAGAGGACGCGGCCGCCGGTCGCGCGTGCCAGGTACGCGGCGCGGTGGAGTCCGACGACGGTCTTGCCGGTGCCGGCAGCGCCTCGGATGCGGGCGGGGCCGTTGAAGTTGCGGCGGACGAGCTTGGCCTGGGCGGGGTCGAGGAAGGCCATCCACTCCTCGATGGGGGCGTCGAGGACGGCGTCGAGGAGGTGGTCGTGGAGTTCTTCGGTGTCGACCACTGGGTCGGGATCACGGGGGAGGACCGTTGCCGGAACGATGACCTGCGGTGGCGCGTGTTGCTCGCCGTCGATGACCGGGAAGTGCGCGAGGACTGCGGTGAGGAGCTGGTCGACTCGGGTGGCGCTCAGGCGGCGGCCACGCTTTGTGATGTGTGCGATGAGGTCGTTTACGCCGACGACGTCGACCGAGGCGACCTCGGCGTGCACCTTCTTCTGGCCTGCTAGTGCGACGACCGCGTGGACCTCGCCCGGCGGGAGGCCGATCTCCGCGAGGGCGGCCTCGGTCTTCCACGCCAGGTCGGCGAGGTTCGCGACGTCGTCCGTGACGTCCTCTTGGCCGCGGGTGATGCGGCCGTTGTGGACGGCGACGTCGCGCCAGGCCTTCGTGTCGACGATGAAGACGCCGGCGCTGCCGACGACGACCATGTCGACCTGGGCGGTCTTGCTGCCGGGCCAGCGGCGGTCGGCGAGGAGGTGGTAGCCGATGCCGGCCAGGGGAGCGAGGACCTTCGCGGTCTCGGTCTCGGTGCGGTGGGCGATGTCGAAGCGGCCGGCACGGGCTTCGGCTTCGTCGGCTTGGCGTCGGAGTTCGTGGGCGCGGCCTCGTTGGCGGCGGGCCTCGGTGCGTGCTGAGTCGCCGGCGATGGTCATGGTGTGCAGTCCCCTCGACCGGGCGCCTCCCTCGGGCGTGCGGCCATGAATCATCCTCGTGGTTCGAGGACGAGTCGGGGAGCACCAGTTCTGGGGACCCGGTGCGGCTTTCCGCGTGAGGCCCGCAAAGTCGACTGACCCTCGCACACGGGACTCCGCACGTGGATCGACGCTCCCTAGACTCCGACTACGACGAAAGGCAGTACATGGACGTGCGGGAGACCACTCTGCAAGAGCTCCTCGGGGGACCGAAGCAGTATCTCGTCCCGTTGTATCAGCGGCCGTACGCCTGGCAGGGGCGACAGCGCAGCCGCTTGTGGGACGACATCGTCGAGCTGGCCGAGACACGTCGGACTAACCCCTCGGCGACACACTTCATGGGGTCATTGGTGTTGTCGGCTGGCGCGATCGTGCCGACGGGCATGGAATTCCTCGTCGTCGACGGGCAGCAGCGCCTTACGACGCTTTCGATCCTTCTGTGTGCGCTCCGCGACTACCTGCGCGTTCATCAGGCCGATGAGCCAATGCTCGCGGAGAGCGTGCATGAGCAGTACATCGCAGATCGCTTCAAGCCAGGCGATGCTCGGTTGAAGCTCCTCCCGACCCAAGCCGACCGCGACTCATTCCGAGCGGTGGTTGACGGTGCAGTCGGCGCAGATTCCGCCTCGGGCGTCGGAGACGCCTACTCGTTCTTCCGGCGCGCACTTGAAGCCGCAGATGACCCCGATGACCCGCACGACATCGAGCGCATTCGTGAGGCGGTCCTCGGAGGGCTGAGTTTCGTCTCGATCACTGCGCGCGACGAAGACAACGTCTACCGGATCTTCGAATCGCTGAACAACACCGGACTCCGCCTTACTCAGGGCGATCTGGTCCGCAACTACCTGTTCATGCGACTCGGCTCGCGTGGCGAGTCGGTGTACTCGTCCTGGTGGCTTCCGATGCAACAGCGTCTGAGTGTCGATGATCTCGAGCTGATCTTCTGGCTCGATGCCGTGGCCGACGAGCCATTGCTCAAACAGGGCGACATCTACAGCTACCAGCAGGCTCGGTTGTCGAAGATGTCCGATGAGGAGATCGTCGCGGAGATCGAGCGATACGGGCGACTCTCCGAGCATCTTGCTGTCATCCGGGACCCGTCGCTCGAAACCGACGCGATCGTTCAAGCACACCTGGCGCACCTTGCCGAATGGGGTTCGGCGACCACCGTGCCGTTGACGCTCCGGCTCCTCGCACGTCGTGCGGCTGGAACGAGCACGTCAGCGGAGGTGGCTGGTGCTCTCGCTGCGGTGGAGTCGTACATCGTCCGACGCACGCTCGGCGGCCGGCCGGGCCAGGGACTCAACCGCACGATTCTTCAGGCGTGCGGCGAACTCGACGAGCGACCGGTCGATCAGACGTTGCTCGACTATCTCTCGACCGGGCGAAAGTACTTCGCGACCGACAGCCAGATTCGTGAAGCTGTGCGGACGCAACCGTTCTACCTCCGTGGGCTCAAGACGCAGCAGAAGCTCATCCTCAAGTGGATCAGTCAGGCGTTGAACCCGAAGGAAGAGGTCGACGTCGGGAAAGCCACGATCGAGCACATCCTCCCGCAGACTCTCACGCCCGACTGGATCGCCGTTCTCGAACAGGAGCTTGGCGACGAGGAAACAGTCGACATGGTGCACGACCAGCTCGTGCACTCGCTCGGGAATCTCACCTTGACGGGCTACAACTCGGAACTCGGCAACCGGTCCTTCCCGTCCAAGCAGGAGGACTACCGGAAGAGCAGCTTCACGGCGCTGAACCGACTGGTACTCGATGCGCCGACATGGGGCCATTCGCAGATCATCGCCCGTGGTGACTGGTTCGCCGACCAAATCATCGCGCACTGGATCGGGCCGAACGAACGCATGCAGCCCGGCGAGATCGGCCGCGACTGGTCGATGGTCCATCAGGCGATCATGGCGATCCCCGCCGGACACTGGACGTCGTACGGCGATCTCGCCGCACTCGTCGGCACCCACCCGGTTCCGCTCGGGCAGCACCTCGGATCGACCGAAGTGCTCGGAGCGCACCGCGTGTTGCAAGGAAGCGGCACCATCTCGTCTGGGTTCCGTTGGCCCGATCCGGCGGACACGCGCGATCCCCGAACGGTTCTTGAGGAGGAGGGGCTCGCTTTCTCGGCCGCGGGTGCGGCGGACGAAGACGCGCGACTGTCGACGGCGTCGCTCGCCGAACGGATCGGGCTCAGCATCGACACCGAGAGCCCGTTAGACACGGCTTCGGGCGGAACGTTCTTCGACCAACTCGCGAGCGCAAATCCCCCAGCGGCTGCGCACGCCGTTGTGCAACTCCTCGACGCGTGGCGGGGCCTCGGCGGGACTGTCGAATACGGCGGAGCGAGTGAAAGCAGCGCGTTCATGACGGCGCCCGGGCGGACGGCCGACGGGAGATCTCACTGGCCGTTCACCGTGTACCCGCTCTCCGGGACTGTTGAAGTTGTGTTCCAGCACCTTCGAGTCCGCCCGCCCTTCGACGACATCGCACTCCGTGACGAGTTCAGGACCCGTCTGAACGCGGTGCTGGGGATCAACCTCGGGGCAGACCGCATCGACAAGCGCCCATCGTTCCCGATCGACGTGCTCGTTGCAGAGCGCTCTCGAAGGGCCGTCATCGATGCCCTGCGGTGGTTCGTTCGCGCACTCGGGGCCACCCCTACGGACGATGAGGTAGCCGCGTGATCCGGACCGCACCTGAACTCGCGGGCGAGCTCGGCGTCAATCCGAAGACGCTCCGCGGTTTCCTGCGGAGAGTTGCCACCGATCACGCGCACGGCGCTCGCTGGGCCATTGACGAAGCGCTCGCCGCAGCCGCCACCACCCACTTCGGCCACGGAGACTCCGTCGCCGTCCACGATGGAGAGAGATCACGATGACCGACGAAGCCCAGAACCCGGCCGAAGCCGACGAGCACGGCGAAGAGCTGCCGTCGTCTGCGCTCGTGGAGTTCGAGGACGGGTTGGCGATCTTCATCGGCGACAGCGTCCCAGAGGGCGTCGACCTGGTCCCCTTCACGCTCATTGATGATGCAACGCGCGCGGCGGTCTCGACTGCCGTCGGTGGCGCTGTGGGCCTGGGCAATGTCGCGGCGCAGGGCGTCAACGGGGCGTTCCAGGCGCAGGGACTTATGCGGCTGGCCCCGGAGACGCTCGCTGCGATGAAGACCGCGACGCCGATCGTGAAGGACGGTTGGAACCTCGGCACACTTGCGGCCAACGGCAAGTTCGCCGCGTCCGTGCGGTGGCTGCCGGCAACAGCCGCAACGACCGCTTCGGTCGTCGCCGCGATGGGGCCCGCGATTGCGCTGATGGTCATCCAAGTCCAGCTGAACCAGATCGCGTCCGTGGCCAAGCACAACGTCGAGCTCACCTCGAAGGTGCTGCAGGTCGTCAGGCAGGACCAGTGGTCCTCAGTGACCGGCTACCACAACACACTGCTGCGTGAGCTCGGTCATGCTCGGCGCATCGGTGAAGTGACTGATGCGGTTTTCGCAGAGGTCCGCGGTTACCAAGGTGAACTGACCGCGCAGTGGGACACGAACCGCAACACGGTCCTGCAGCACGTCGGCGACCTTGAGAGGAAGACCGGTCACAAGGATCGCCAGCAGTTCCTGACCGACAACGGACAGGCGATCATCGCGGATGTGCAAGCACTTCTGCTGTCCCAAACATCCTGGTTCATCTATCAATCGCTCCGCGCAGGGCACTTGCTGCGGAGCGCGAAGACGAACGAAGCAGACAGGCGACTGCTTGACGAAGTGATCGTCAACGCGCGACGCATGCATGAGGAATCGTTGGCCCAGACCGACGCGCTCCTCGACCAGCTCGCTCGCGAGTTCGCGGTCATCGCCGAGCTCCCCGGCAAGCGGACCTTCAAGATCGGCGGCGAAGCCCGTGCTGCGAAGGACGCGCAGAGCATGGTTCGGCAGCTGCAGGACGCACTCGCGGCGATCCGCGGGACTGAGTCATCCCCGTTGCGCGATCGTCTCGAGATGCCTGCGTTGCTCGTCTTCGAGGACGAGGTGCCCGACGAACTCGTCAAGATCCTCCCGCTCAGACTTCACGACGGGGAACAAGTACTCGCTCTCGCGGATGCGTCATCGGACCGGATCACGGTCCCTCGGCTGAGCGACGGATGGGTCGCGGTCACCGATCGCCGAATCCTCGTCACCAAGCAGGACTCGCTGCGACGCACTGGCGCGGTCGACTCCGCGATCAACGTCGCGGACATCCGCTACGTGCGCCGTTCAGACGATCCCGGGCGAGCTCCAGTGATGGAGATCATCACGAAGCACGCCGATCTGACGGTGCGGTTTGCCGGATGGACAAAGAGTGGGCCCGCACGAGTTGCGGCCCAGCAGTTCGGCGAGCTCGTGGCGAGTTTCATGAATCTGCCGGAGGCAGAGGTTCCGAAGCAGGCGCGCGCAGCGCTGGAGGCGGCTGCCGAGCCTCAGGGTCAGGACCTGGTGCCGGCCTTGGCGCACGCGTTCGTGCGGTAGGCCTCGCGAGCGCTCGCCGGAGGGCCTCCATCTGAGGTCCACGAGCGCCCGATTTCCCAGGCCTGGCGTGATCGATTGCCACCCAGTCGCGCTTGGTCGGCCTCCGTCACACCGGCCACGTCGTGTCAACGCACTCAATGTCCGTGGTTCTACGTACGCTTGATGCGCACCGAACAAAGGAGCCCCCTTGTCACACCTGTCCGTCCCGATCATCGACCTTTTCGCGGGAGCTGGAGGACTTGGCCTAGGGGCGGGTATGGCCGGAGGCGACCTCAGGCTGTCGGTCGACAGTGACTCATTCTCATGTGAGACGATGCGGTCGAACGCTTCCCACCCCGGCGGCGTGCTCGAAGCGGACGTCACGACCCTTCGTGGCGAGGATCTCCGACTCATCGCGGGCGTGGAGCCGGATAGGGAACTTGTGGTGGTCGGCGGGGCACCCTGTCAGCCGTTTAGCAAGGCTGCGTACTGGCTCGACAAAGGCAACGAGGCAGCGTACCGCCGCGCGCGGAGCCGAGGTGAGGTGGCGGACAGACTAACCGCGCCGATAGAAGCTCGACCGGATTCCCGCCGAACGCTGGTTTCTGAATACATGCGGTTGGTTCTTGAAACCGGAGCAAGTGGATTCGTGTTCGAAAACGTTCCAAGTATTCTTCATCCTCGAAACCGAGCCGTGTTTGAGGCGTTGGAGCAAGACGCTCAAGAAGCTGGCTATCATACGACAAGGGTTGTCGCCACCGCTACGCAATACGGCGCTTCGCAGAGTAGGCAACGGGTGTTCTTGCTTGGTGCGAAATCTGAAGCCCCGAAAGCGCCGGAGCCAACGCACGGGCCAGGTCTGTCTCCCATAAGAACGGCCGCAGACGCAATCGGTCGCTTCGATGGACCCGAGTTCGCGGAGGAGGGCGAAGTGGTCAGCGGTCGATGGGCGGAACACCTTCAAGAGATACCTCCTGGGATGAACTACAAGCATCACACCGCTTGGGCTGGCCATCCTTCCCCAACGTTCGAAACCGAAACTCGTTATTGGAATTTTCTACTGAAGCTCAGCCCAGACCGCCCTTCCTGGACCATCCCGGCAAGTCCTGGGCCGTGGACTGGGCCGTTTCATTGGTCTGGTCGGCGATTGCGCATTCGCGAGTTGGCCGCCCTGCAATCTTTCCCCCCAGATTATAAATTTTCTGGTCCGCGCCGGGAACAAGTGCGGCAAATCGGGAACGCTGTTCCCAGCGTGATGGCGGCGGCCATGATTGCGCAGGTCCTGAAAGTGGTTCGAGAGGAAGCAGTCCGTTGAAAGCGTTGAGTCTCTTCTCGGGGTGTGGTGGGCTAGACCTTGGGATTGAACAGGCTGGGTTCTCCGTGATCGCGGCCAACGATAACGACCCAAGGGCGGCTCGCGCGCACGCGAAGAATTTTCCAGATGCTGCCTTCTATCTGGGAAGCATCGCCGAGTTTAGCAAGGAGAAAGTTGTCGACCTTGTCGGTTCCGACGCGATCAAGGACATAGATCTCGTCGTTGGTGGCCCCCCATGTCCTCCATTCTCGAAAAGCCGCTTCTATCTGAAGGATAAGCCTCGTGCGATGGCCGACCCTGTAGGCGAAGTAACGATCGGAGGGTACCTTGAGACGCTTCGATGGGCGCGGCCGAAGGTCTTCGTCCTCGAGAACGTTGCAGGAATGGCATTCAAGGTGCATGCCGAAACCCTCAATCACATCTTGGCGACCGCCGAGCAGCTTGGTTACCGCTGTGATCACCGTGTCCTCAACGCTGCTGACTTTGGTGTGCCGCAGATTCGCCAACGCTTCTTCATTGTTGGAGTGAGAGAAGATGTCTCAGGCGAACCGTTCTCGTGGCCTGCGCCAACACATTCTGAGAGTGGCGAAATCGCCGGACTTCTGCCGTGGGAAGCCGTCGGCAAATGGATCGGAGATCTCGATACGGACGAGAATGCAAGCGACGAGGGTCACGTGGCTGGAGGGAAGCACCGTGATTTGTTGACCCTCATACCCCCGGGGGAGAACTATCTCTTTCTCACCGCCAAGCGCGGGTACCCAGATCCTCAATTCGAGTGGCGAAGTCGATACTGGTCTTTCTTGTTAAAGCTTTCTCCAGACATGCCGTCCTGGACCATTCAGGCTAGGCGCTCGAATAACATGGGACCGCTGCATTGGAAAAACCGGATTCTTCGAATCGAGGAGGTTCGACGTATCCAAACGTTCCCAGATGACTGGTACCTCGATGGCACTATCGAGCAACAATGGCGTCAGATTGGCAATGCTGTTCCAGTTGGACTAGCTCGGGTCATGGGGCAAGCTGTTCGCGATTATCTCGCACGAGCTTCAAGCGCGCTTCGTTCGGCGGCCTAGCTTGTCTGAATCGATGCGGCTGCTTGCAGCGAACGAGTTTACGCCAGGCCAACTCGGCGGTTATGGCGCTATGCGGTGGCTACTGCAAAATGCGGCAGGCGCACCCAATCGAGCGGCCTTCACCGAGGCGATTCGCGATCGTTGGTTCTCTGATTCTGCTGCGAGTCGTTCGGATCATGCCACGCGTGTTGAGCAGCAGTTGAAACGGGCCGCAAATGTTGTGACCGGTATGCGACAATACGGGCTTCTTGAATTGAAACATGGAGCAGTCGCGTTGACGGCGCTCGGGTCGGATATCTACCGATCTCTTGCCGAGGGTGCCACTCAAGATGCGGCCGAATTGCTTGCGGTTCATCTGCTGTTGAATGGCCACGGACTTGAATTGCTTAGAGCAGCCGAACGAGTTCGTCGCCAGCAAGGACGAGTGCAGAATGCGGCAATCGCCGATGAATTACGTCTCGATGGTTTTGATATATCGAACAATAATCAGTCCGCATCGAAAATGCGACAGTGGCTATCTTGGAGTGGGGTGATTGACGAGAACTGGCGTGTCGATAATAGTCGGCTGCAAGAAGTTATCGGGTTCAACCTCGATGAAGTTTCCGACTGGTACTCCCTTTCTTGGGTGCAGCGCGCTTTCTTGCTGGCGTTGCATGACCTGAACGTTGTCGCGGGGGAGTGGGTGGCCACTAGGTTCGTTCTGAGTATCCTCGACGAGCAGGGCATTGCGTTCGATCGCGCTCAAGCTCGGCGCTCTATTTATTTGCCGCTTTTCGAGGCGGGCTGGTTGGATTTGTCAGTTAACGGCGACGGCCGCCACTCGAAAGGTGGCGATGTTCGGGAACTGAGAAAGTCTCGCGAATTCCCGTTTGCCGAAGTTGGTGCTGTTGAGCCAGATCCTTTGCCAATAGCTATTCAAGAAGCACTCAGTACTGATATTGGCGTCATCGTAGCCAATCTCAGGAGTTCCGACACCGGGGTCAAGGGATTGGCTCTGGAGGTTCTGGCCGTTCGAATCGCCAGAGATCTGGGAATGGTGCCACGGGAGCTTCGTGTTCGCGGCGTGGAAACCGGCGGTGCTGAGGTTGACCTGCTCGCCGAGCGTGTGGGCTTCTCATTCGAGCGCTGGACTATTCAGTGCAAAAATCAGTCGGCGCCCGTGTCTGTCGGAGTTGTCGCGAAGGAAGTGGGTGTCGCTGCTGTCTTACGGTCTCAGGTCGTGGTTGTGGTCACCACTAATTCATTCACTCAGAGCGCCGTGGACTTTGCCTCAGCAGTGAACGAATCCAATTCGGTGCAGGTCATGTTGGTTGATGGGGAGATTGTTGCTGACTATGGCAGGCGAGGTGTGGCGTCAATTCAAGAGAGTTTTCGGAGCATCGCTGCTGATGTCGCCCGATCGAAAGCTAGGCAACGGAATGCGACTCGTGAGGCATAGTCAGATTTCTTCTAAATATAAGACTTTGCGCATTGCGTGACCCTCGGATGGACCAGTTGCACCGCGGGCGGCCGGTATAGCTGGAACGGAAGGGACCTCACGCGCTTACATAATGAGTTCAAGGCCGCCGGGTAATCGTTGCCCGACCGGAGCTCAATCTTGGAAGAGCGTCGTCCGACCGTCTGTGGGTCGTAATCGAGGAACCCGACGACCGCCACACGCGTATCAGCCCGCAATTCGCGCAACGTGACTGCCACCGCCCCGCAGTCCCTCCGCGCCCACGCCAATTGCACCGTGACCGCCCCGCACGCCTCGGCCGCCCGCCCACCTCAGGCAGCTGCAACCCGGCGAACCCCTCCCGTGAGTGCTCTAGCACGACCCGCGAAGTCGACGTGGTCCCGGTCTTGGATTTCCGGGAGCACCTGCTCGCTGTCCGGTTCGCTCGTCGGTACAAGGGGACACTTCGCTTGACGCGCCTGGGACGTACCGGCCGCGGCGATCCTGATCGGCTGTGGAAGTACCTTGCGTACGCGCTCATCGCATCTGAGTCTGCCTTCGACATCGATGCGCTCGCGGTGATTCTCGTGCACACGGGGACGACAAGCGGGCGGAACGCTACGGACACCATCGCTGAGGCGATCGCCGAGCTCGGATGGGTCAAGCGAGACGAAAGCCGGTTGCAATCCATCGAGGTGCACTGCCTGTGGAACGACCTCTGGACCGTGCTCGGCAACGTCGGAGCGCCGACGGGTGAGACGGCGGACGAGCGTCGGCTCAGTACGGTGGCCCGCTGCCCATTCGAGATACGCTGTTTGCGGAGGTCGGAGGCGAGTTGCCGGACGAGGTGTCTCAGCAGCGGTGAGTTGGTCTGCCGAACCCGACCCGAGCGTCCCGTCCGAACTGAGGGTCCGACCGCGGCGACACCCGCCCTACCGGACGTACAACGTCGCCGGCTTCCCCGGCCCCTCCGCAGCCTTGGCGTCCGTCGCCGTGAGCAGCGGCACCATCGCCCGCCGGAACGAGTCCGGCAGCAGCCGCTCACCGAGGACGGCTTCGTGCAGCCCCCGGAGCGCGGACATGGTGAACGGCGAGGGCAGGAGCCCGTGCGGGTCCGGCGCCCCACGATGATCGGCACGGAGCCGCTCGACCGCGAAGCCGAGGATGTCGTCGTGCCCGTGCACCATGCCCGTCGCCTCGCTGGCTGGCACGAGTCGAGCGTCGTCCCCGAGATCGAGCGACGCTGCCGGCACGACATCGAGGTGCGCGACAGACAGCACCCACCCTCGGTCGTCTCGCGAGGGATCGTCGAACACGTGCAACTGCCGCGGCGCGAGCCCGGTCACGCCCGCCTTGTCTCGCAGTGATCGGAGCACAGCGTCCGCGAGCCGCTCGCCCTCATGCACGAACGTCCCCGGCAGCCGCCAGTCGCCGTCAGTCTGGTCGCGGACCTGCACGACCGAGAGTGCCCCGCCGACCGGAACGGTGAGCACAGCGGTGTCGACCGCGACGGAGGGTCGCGGGTAGTCGGCCAGGCGCTTGCCGTTCGCATCGCGATACTCGGTCACGGCACGAGTTTACGCATGCTTGCGTAAACCTGTCGACGGGTGCATGCTGGGTTTACGCAATTCCGCGTAAATCTGGAGGGGCCATGACGAACACACTCGACCGTGCAGTCGGCGCAGTCCTGGGATCCGCTGCGGGCGACGCGCTCGGAGCCGGCTACGAGTTCCAGCCGCCCGTCCCGGAGCCCAAGCCCATCCGCATGAAGGGCGGCGGCGCGTTCACCTGGGCACCGGGGGAGTGGACCGACGACACGAGCATGGCCGTCCCGATCCTGCGCACCGCCGCTCGCGGCGGCTCGTTCGCAGACGGCGCGGCGCTCGACGGGCTCGTCGCGGCCTGGGCGGACTGGGCACGGACCGCGCCCGATGTCGGCATCCAGACACGCGGCGTCTTGGCCGGTCTGGAGGCTCGGACCGCGTCCGCCTCGCGGGCGTCGGCCCGGCGGGTCCACGACCAGAGCGGTCGTTCCGCTGGCAACGGATCGCTGATGCGGACGACGCCACTGGTCCTGGCGTACCTGGACCCGGCGGAGGACACCGACCATCGGCTCGCTGACGCTGCCCGGGCGGTCAGCGACCTGACTCACTACGAGGCCGATGCCGGCGATGCGTGCGTGCTCTGGTGCGTCGCGATCCGGTACGCCGTCCTGACGGGCTCGCTCGACGTTCGGCGTGGACTCGACCAGCTGCCGATGGGGCGTCGGCGGGTGTGGGCCGAGCGACTGTCCGCTGCCGAGGCCGGGCAGCCCGTCGACTTCACCGCGACGAACGGTTGGGTCGTGTCCGCACTGCAGGCTGCGTACGCCGCTGTGCTCCGGAGCGACTCGCTCGAGAGCGCCCTCGTCGCAGCGGTCCGATCCGGCAACGACACCGACACGGTGGCAGCGATCGCCGGAGGACTCGCTGGGGCGCTGTACGGCACGTCCGCGCTGCCGGGTGACTGGCGGGAGCTGCTGCACGGCTGGCCCGGGCTTCGCGCCGACGACCTCGTCGCGCTGAGCTCGCAGGCGCTGCGGGTCCGGGCGGCCTGATTTCGGCAGTGTTCTCGGCGGTGTCGGAGGCTTCGATGGGGGGAGCCTCCGGCACCACCGTGCACGTGGATAGGCTGCGGGTGATGGTCGAGCTGGTCGAGCACCGAGCGGAGTGGGGCGCGCTGTTCCGTTTAGAGGCTGATCGGCTCGCTCCCGCGCTGAGCCCGGCCGTCACCGCGATCGAGCACATCGGGAGCACCGCGGTCCTCGGGCTCGTGGCGAAGCCGATCATCGACCTCGCGGCTCGTGCTGCCGTAGGCGTCAACCCATTCGTGATGTCGTCCCTCGTGGCACCGCTCGGGTACGAGCAACACCGTCGCGGCCCGAAGAACCACGGCGTCTACGTCCGCTCGACAGGGGAGCGACGGACGCACATCCTGCACGTGTTCGCGGCGGACGAGTGGGAGACGTGCAACCAGCGGCTCTTCCGCGACGCACTGCTTCGGGATCCCACGGCTCGAGCGCGGTACGGGGAGCTCAAGCGGGCGCTCGCCGGAGCCGCTGACGGGCGGGACTACACGGCGGGGAAGCGGGACCTCGTGGAGGAGATCCTCAACGTCGAGCGTGCGCGACGAGGGCTACCGCCGACGTCGGCGTGGGACAAGTGAGCGTCGGAGTCACTCGATGTCGTTGTAGTAGTCGTCGACGTTACCCGAGCCGCACATCGACTCCACGGTGATCATCATGCGGCTCGTGGTTGCCGAGAACTCGATCGTGCGGACGATGTGATCCTGGGAACGGACCCGATGCAGGATCTTGCCGTCCGCGCGTTCGACGTTCTGCGTCCACGTGGGCAGCCCTTTGTCTCGCCAGGACCGGCCGACTCGTTCCATGACGGCTTTCGGGTTGTCCACCGCGCCTTCGGAGATCTGATCCCACGAGAACGAGACCCCGGTGAACTCACGCGGCCTCGGGCACTCGTCCGGGGAAGGGCCGTTGCTCATGCTGGTCCACTCGCCCCCGGCGACGTCCATCGTGTCGCGGACCAGAGTCTGCATCTGGTCCGACGCGTCCTCCGCCGTCAGGATTGGCGCTTCTGTCGTTCTCGTGCATCCCGTGACGGCAAGGATGACCGTCATGACGAGTGCAGCGGTTCGGGTCCTCAATTGAAATCGCTGGCGTTGCCTTCGGCGCAGTCCGAGGAGAGCTGGATCACGGTGTTCATGGCACTCGCTCCCAAGCCGATCGTCGAACCTCCATCGCCCTCGGCGCGGACGTAGTAGAGGGGACGGTCATCGTTCAGTGAGCTCTTGGTCTGGTGCGTGGAGTACCCGTTCTCCTTGAGAACTGCTTCGGCCCGATCGATGTAGTCGCGGGGATCCGAAGGCGGTGCACCTTCCACAGACCAGCTGAACTTCACGCCCTCGTCGGAACGTGGTCCACATTCAGTCGCGGTCGGCTGCCGGAGCTCCGGTATGGCTGCATCATCGAGCGCACGGAGCTTTGCCACGATCGCCTGGCTCTCGTTGCGTACTTGATCCGGGGTCATGCGCGATTCCGATCGGGTGGTCGTTGGTGTGTTCTGGGGAGTCACTGTCTGGGTGGCGCAGCCACTGGCGAGGAGCACCGCGGCGACGACTCCGACCCGGGAGGCCGATGCTCCGATCACGAGCGGCGGGACGACGGCCCGAGAACGACAAGTCGACCGCCTGCCTCGGGCGTCTCATTCGTAGTCCGCAAGGTCGCCCCCCGCGCACACCGAGTCGACGGTGAGGGAAGAGGTCTGCTGATTCGCGGTTGCCGACACCGCGGGGCGGTCGCTGTCCTTGGTCTGCACCTGGTAGAGGACGCCGTACTTACCGAAGTCGGTGCTTCGAGTCGACACCGCGAAATCGTTCTTGCGAAGAGTGGCGGCGACCGCATCGATCCACGCTTTGGGATCGGACGGAGGTGTGCCGCGTGAATCCCAGTGGAACTGGACACCTCCGTGCGGGTCGCCGGCGTGGCCGCATTCGGTCGGGGCCGGCTTTGCTGTCCGACTGACCGATGGCCATTCGGAACCGGCGACATCGAGCACGAGGTTGCGTGCTGCCTCAGCGTCTTGGCGATTTTTTTGGACGTCCATCGTGTCTTCTCCAGTTGCTGAGCAGCCACAGAGTGCCGTGACCGCTGCGATGAGGATCGCTGTCAGCGGCATCCGCAAGTTCCACGTGCGCGTCACCATGGGTCCAGGGTCGCCTTTGCTGTGTTGATGAGGGCTGAAGTGTCCGGGTCAAGGTAGCCGAACGGGTCGCTGTCCAACTTGTGCTTCACCGGGTCGTGAACGGTCACGCCGAACGTCGGACCGTCGATGTTGCCGCCGTGAACCGAGTCGGCGCCCGTCGGGAGATCCTCTGCCCCGAAGCTTGGAGCACTCGGGTCGGTGCGCCCGCTCACGATGCGTCCGCCGGGTGCAACCCATTCGTCGCCGGTGCCGGCGTAAACGTGTTCGGCGCCAAGGTCACCAGCATCGTGGATCCAGGAAGGGATTCCCGCGGAGCCGAGGTTGACCGAGCTCTGGACACCGAGGTCAGGTTGCATCGCCGTTGCAATCGCGGTCGTGGTGGTGCCGTAGGAATGTCCGACCAGGTTGAGGACTGCGTTGTCATTCCTGCTCGCCCGGAACCCCATGAGATCGGACACGAGTTGCTTCGCGCCGGCCTCTGCCTTGTCATCGCTGAAGACTTCTCGGGACCCAGTGCCGAAGTTCTTTGGCGTGTCGTAGTTGATCCACTCGACAACTGCGGTCTCGCTCGGGTCGCCGGTGACGTGATCTTGTACCTCTTTGAGGTTTCGCACGCCGCGCTGTAGGACTGTTGCGTCGCCGAGCGTGGTCCCCATGCCCGGCACCACATAGCTCACGTTCGGTGCCGTGTCCAAGTCGCCGACCGAGATTGCTCCGAGCGGCGGCTTCCCCATGCGAAAGCTCACCACTTGGACAGGGGTAGCAGAGAAGGTCTCGTCTGGTAGCTGGCTGCCCCGAGCGGCGCTCGCGAAGTTCTTCAGCTGATCGTTCAAGAGCTGCTCCTCGACGAGCTCCTGAGCGAGGTCGTAGGGGCGGAGCCCGGCCGAGACGGCATCCTCGATGGACTTCTTCAATGCGCGGAGTCGATCATCCGACGCCTTCTTCTGGCGCTTGAGTTCCGCCCTGTTCGCGGTGTCCCGCGCCCAGTACGCGACGCCGTTGAGGTTGCCGATCACGGCAGGGAACGCCGCGATGAACGCATCCTGCGCGGCGGAGTGGGCACCCTTCGAGCCCTTCCCGTCGTCGCCGCCGAGGTCAGACCACCACTTCGCGACAGCCTTCGGGTCGCTCACCTTGCCCAGGCGATCGGCGAGTGCCTTGTCGCCGGCGAAGGCGGCGACCTCCTCCGGCTTCAGTCCGCCCAGGAACGCGAGCAGCTGCGCGTCGGTCATACCCGTGATAGTTGCAGCGCTCGTCGCGAACGCTCCGATCACCTCGGATTCACCGAGCTTCGACGCGGTCTCCGCATCCGCAGCCTTGCGGCGAGCGACGAGGTCCTGCCACGACTGCTCGAGCGCGACCTTCGACACCTGCAGGCCGGCGGCTTCGGCGGAGAGCCCGAGCATCTTGGCGGGGGCGTCGTCGGCGTCGGACTTCTGCAGCTTGTCGACCGCTCGCGCGTTCGAGGTCAGGTCCTGGTGATTTCGGCTCTGCGCCGCTTTGATCGTCTGCGCTTCGGTCTGGATCTGCTCGATCCGTGTGGCGTAGGAGATGAGGACGGTCGCGGCCTGGTCGATGTGGCCGGCGATGCGCTCGCCGCCGGCACCCACCTCGGCCGCCGCGGAGACGAACGATGCCTTGTTCTTCGCCTTCCGCTCTCCGTCGGAGACGACCTCCGCCTGCCGGTGCACCTGGTTCGAAGCGGTGCGGATCTTCGACGATCGCTGCTGCAGGCGCTGCGCGACGGAACGGATCGACTGGGGATCGCCTGCGGTCGGGTCCGCGCTCACGAGCCGGCCGCCCGTGCTCGGGAGGCGTCCCAGTCCTCGAAGGCAGCGACGACGCCGTGAGCCTGTTTCGCGACGGCGCCCGTGTTGTTCTCGAGTGCGATGGTCATGTTGGTTTGCACACGGAACGACATCTCGAATGCGGACTGCACCTCGGCTGCACCGAAGTCCGCACCGCCGAGAACGGTGACCGTGACGCTGCTGAGCTGCGTCTGACTCTGCTCGATCTTGCCCGCGATGCCGCGGATTGCCCCCGCGTCGATGACGACGTCCGTCACGATGTTCCTTCCCCCGAAGTGGTACGTCCGGCAGCATATCAGCCACGGTCACGGTGTCGGGCGCCGCTGTTACGGTGCAGCAATGCAGATCACGCCCGAGTGCCACGCGCTCCTCAGCCCGAGCGACCTCACCACGTGGGCGTCGTGCGAGTGGGCGTTCCTGCGCAGGCTCGACGCCAAGCTCGGCCGCGGTGAGGCCCTTCCTGAGTCGCACGACGACATGCTCGACCGGACGGCGAAGCTCGGTGACAAGCACGAGCTCGACTACCTCGAGATCCTCAAGGCGTCCCACGATGTGGTCGAGTTCGACCGCCCGGCGCCGCAGGACTACGGCACCGCTGCCGAAGCGGCACTGCAGACCATGCGCACGGGCGCGGACGTCCTCTACCAGCCGACGTTCCACCGACCGCCGACCGCGGACGAGGCGGGCTTCATCGGCTTCGCGGACTTCATCATCCGCAACGACCGCGGCGAGTACGAGGTCTACGACACCAAGCTCGCCCGCCACGCCAAGATCAGCGCCCTGCTGCAGCTCGCCGCCTACGCCGAGCAGATGCGCGCACACGACATCCCGACGGGCGAGCAGGTCCACCTGGTCCTCGGTGACCGCACGACGACCACACACGACCTGGCCGACATCACGCCGGTGTACCGCACGCAGCGCGCCGAGCTCACACGGGTGATCGCCGAGCGGATCGCAGCGGACGAGCCCCTGCAGTGGGGCGATCCGCGCTACAGCAGTTGCGGTCGCTGCGCCGTCTGCCAGACCCAGGTGGAGCAGCACCGTGACCTGGTCCTCGTCGCCGGGATGCGCCTCGACCAGCGGACGAAGCTGATCCGGCAGGGGGTGTTGACGATCGACGACCTGGCGGTCCGCACCGCACTGGTGCCCGGCATGTCGAGCACGACGCAAGGTCGCCTGGTCCGTCAGGCGAGCCTCCAGGTCGAGTCGGAGCGGACGGCGACGAAGAAGCCGGCATGGGAGCTGGCAGACGCAAGAGCCCTCGATGCGATCCCCGTACCGGACGCGGGCGACGTGTTCTTCGACTTCGAGGGGGACCCGCTCCACACCGAGGACGGCGTGCACTGGGGACTCGACTACCTCTTCGGCCTGGTCGACGACCGCGCGGAGTTCACGGCGTTCTGGGCGCACACGATCCGCGACGAACGACAGGCCCTCGTGGACTTCCTCGCGTTCGTCGAGGAACGTCGACGCGAGCACCCCGGCATGCACGTGTACCACTACGCGGCCTACGAGCGGACGCACCTGCTGTCCCTCGCCGCGCGGCATGGCGTCGGCGAGGAAGCCGTCGACGAGCTGCTCCGTGCGGGTGTGCTCGTCGACCTGTACCCGATCGTCCGCAAGGCGCTCGTCGTCGGCAGCCACAGCTACTCGATCAAGAAGCTCGAGCCGCTGTACATGGGCGAGGACCTGCGCCTGAGCGACGTGACGAACGCCGCGGACAGCATCACCGCCTACGTCGACGCGATCGAGGAACTCCGGAATGGTGACGCCGCCGAGGGCCAGCGGATGCTCGACCAGGTCGCGGACTACAACGCCTACGACTGCCGCTCGACCCTGCGTCTGCGCGACTGGCTGCTGGCGCTCCGGCCGCCGTCCACGGACGCGCCGGCCGAACTCGACCTGCCGCCGATCCCCGTCGAGCGCGAGCCGAACCCCGTGTACGTCGCCCTGGCGTCCGAGCTGGAGCACGTCGAGGCGCTCGACCGCACTCCTGACCAGACCGCGTTGGCGCTCGCCGCTGCCGCGATCGACTACCACCGGCGGGAAGCCAAGACCTTCTGGCAGGACCACTTCGACCGGCTCCGCAACCCGGTCGACGAGTGGGCGGACACCCGAGACGTCCTCGTCGTCGAGCGTGCGTCCGTGGAGCGCGACTGGGACACGCTGCCGCGTGCCCGTTCGCAGTCCCGAGAACTCCGGTTGTCGGGGACACTCGCGCCCGGCAGTCGGCTCCGGCCTGGAGGCTCGCCCCACCTCGTCTACGACGACCCGCCTCCGCCATCGGTCGGCTCACCGGGCCCCGGGTCGAAGGGTGCGACGGACCGCGCTGTGATCCTGGACGTCCACGACGACGGCGAGGCGACAGAGGTACTCGTGCTCGAACGGCTGTCCGTCGGTGGGGAACCGCACCACGAGTTCCCGGTCGCGCTCGCGCCGTCGTCGCCGCCGCGCGCGAAGCCCCAACCCGAGGCGATCGCCGAATGGGGTGCCGAGGTCCTCGACGCCCTGCCGGAGATGCTGCCCGACCCGGCGTTCGACCTGCTCCGACGGGTGCCCCCGCGCGGGGCGATCACGCCCGTGGTCGGTGACGACACCGTCGCCGCGGTGATCGCGACGCTGCTCGGGCTCGACCGGTCGTACCTGGCGATCCAGGGCCCTCCCGGCACGGGTAAGACCTACGTCGGGTCGAACGTCGTCGCGCGACTCGTGCGTGAGCACGGCTGGCGCGTCGGCGTCGTGGGACAGTCGCACGCGACGAGCGAGAACTTCCTGTCCTCGGTGGTCCGAGCAGGAGTGCCGGCCGACCGCGTCGTGAAGCAGCCGAAGGCCGGCGCCGACGCCGACGAGATCGAGGCGGCAGCGTGGACCCCCGTGAAGAACGGCGCCGCGATCGCCGCGTTCCTGGAGTCCTGCGAGCAGAGCGGCACCGGGGGAGTCGTCGGAGGCACCGCGTGGACGTTCGCGAACGAGTCGACGATCGCGCGGCGCTCCCTCGACCTGCTCGTCGTCGACGAAGCCGGACAGTTCTCCCTCGCCCCGACGATCGCGTCCTCGATCGCCGCGACCCGGCTGCTCCTGCTCGGTGATCCGCAGCAGCTGCCCCAGGTCTCGCAGGGGTCGCACCCCGAGCCCGTCGACGAGTCGGCACTCGGGTGGCTGGCGGACGGCGAGCACGTCCTGCCGGCGGAGTTCGGGTACTTCCTCGCACGGACCCGGCGGATGGAGCCGGCGCTGACGTCAGCGGTGTCGGGGCTGTCCTACAACGGGCAGCTCTCGTCGATGGCGACCGGGCGGCACCTCGAGGGCATCGACGCCGGTGTGCACCCGGTGCCGGTCGTACACGCGGGCAACACCACCTCGTCGCTCGAGGAATCGGCACGCGTCGTGGCCCTGGCGAAGGACGTCGTCGGTCGGTCCTGGACCGACGGGGACACTGTGCGGACGCTGACGGACGAGGACGTCATCGTCGTCGCGCCCTACAACGCGCAGGGCGCGGTGATCCGCCACGAGCTCGACCGCGCGGGCTTGACCGGTACCCAGGTCGGGACGGTCGACATGTTCCAGGGACGGGAGGCCGTCGTGTCGATCGTGTCGCTCGCTGCGTCGAGCGCGGCCGACATCCCACGAGGGCTCGACTTCCTGCTCATGCCGAACCGCCTGAACGTGGCGCTCTCGCGTGCGAAGTGGGCGGCGTACCTCGTGCACTCGCCCGCGCTGACCACGGCCCTGCCGCCCTCGATCCCCGGCCTGTCCCTGCTGTCCCGCTTCATCGAGCTGGTCGACCCGCCTCGACCGCTCTGACCGCTTCGACCGCTCGGAGTCGCATCGCAGCCCTGCACGCCAGGCTGTCGCCCGAACGTGGGCTTTCCTCGAACAGTGAGTGACTGCCATGCTCGGATCGTGACGGACCTGACGACGCCCATCGCGAACGGTGCCGACCCGGAGCGCCCATCGGGATCTCGAGCGACGCCGGTCGGGTCCCTGCCGCTGACCCTCCGGGCTCGGCGGCCTGGGTATGCCGTGATGCAAGAGTGCCTGCGCATCCAGTCCTCCGTGCCGAGCCGAACGAGTGCGCAGCGTTTCTGGGGTTCTGACCCGGTCATCCCAGCGGCACGTTCGTGGTTCAAGGGAGCGGTCGGAGAGCGGCGCGTCGCCGCGGAGCTCGAACGGCTCGGACCCGCGTTCACGGTCCTCCACGCCGTTCCTGTGGGCACGGGATCGACGGACATCGACCATCTGGTCATCGGGCCGAGCGGTGTCTTCTCGATCAACACGAAGAACCACAGCGGCCAGCGTGTCTTCGTCGGTGGCGGGTCGTTCATGGTCGGTGGGAAGAAGACGTCGCACATCGGAGCAGCGCAGAGTGAGGGCCGGAAGGCCACGCGGTTGCTCTCGGCGGCAGCAGGGGGGCAGATCGAAGTGGAACCACTCCTCGTCGTAGCTGCTGACCAGATCCGGTTCGGGAAGAAGCGTCCGCCCGTCGTCGTGTTGACGCCCGAGCAGGTGCGGCCCTGGATATCTGGTCGTGCTCGAGCCCACTCCGACGAGGCGGTCCGGTACCTCTCGATGCTGGCAGAGGATCGCGGGACCTGGCACGCTGCGGCAGTCGTGCTGGACGACACGCTCCGCCTTGAACAGCGCTTCGATCGGCTCGTGCGAGAGGTCGAGGGGGCTCGGCTGCGTCGGCGTCGAGTGGCGCTCGCTGTGTTCCTCGGTGTGGTCGGGGTCCCGGTGGCGGGATTGATCGCGCTGTCCAGCGTCGCGGCGTCGCTGCTCGGCGGTTGACCGCTGGGCGCCTCAACCCGACCCGACCGGGGCCGCTTCCGCTGATGATGCTGGCCGATCTGGTTCTCTGAGCCCGGACTTCGCGAACCGGATCGGTCACGGGTGAGCCCGGATGCGCTCCGGGCCGCTCATGCGCTCAGTCTTCGACGGCCTCGTCGTCGTCGAGGTCGGCCGCGCCGCGGAGCTCGGCGCGGATGGCCGCGAGGGCGTCTGCGTGCAGGAAGTTGGCCGCCTCGCCGCTGGTCGGGTCGACGACGATGCCGAACTCCTCGGGCACGGCGGTCACGAGCTCGGCCATCCGGACCGGGCGTGCCTCGGTGTCGGGGAGCCCGGCGGCGAGCTCGGCTGGGTCCGTGAACACCGGCACGAAGGGCAGGTCGCGGATCATCACGTGGGCGATGCTCCCGCCGTCCGGGGCATCCGCTGACTTCCACGGCACCCAGGCGGCACTCCCGAGGAACCCGGCCGCCGACGACGCCATGCGCCGCCGGAGCTCGCTCGCTGCGGTCGACGCGGTGCTCTCGACGCCGCGGCCGAATGCCGAGCCGGTCGACTGGTCGTTGCTCATCGGACTCCTCCAATTGGTGGACGGCCATCGTCCCACGGGCGAGGGCAACGGGCCTGGATGCGCACTCCGGACACCGGTGTCGGAGCCGGGGCATACAGTCCGATCCAGTGCCCCGATCCAGTGCCGACGTCGTCCGAGGAGTTCCGTGCCACCATCGCAGTTGACCCGCCGATCGCTGTTGACGGGTGCGTTCGGAGTCGCCGCGGCGACGGCGCTGAGCGGGTGCGTCGCGAACAACGGCCCGGCGCCGAGCAGTGCCGCCGCGGGGTCGAAGGCCGACATCGGCGAGGTCGAAGGCACGCTCCGCTTCGCGTTCTGGGGCGGCAGCGACGGGGAGAACACGGGGTTCGCCCGGGTCAAGCAGGCCTTCGAGGCGCGGCACCCGAAGGCCACGGTCGAGCTGCAGACCCTGCCGTACGACGGGTTCTTCTCCGGCATCGATCGAGGCATCCTCTCGCGGACGGCGCCGGACGTGTTCCGCGTCGACTACACCAGCATCGGCAAGTACACCTCGCACGGAGTGCTGCTCGACATGACGCCGTACCTGAGCGCGACGGAGTCGGAGGGCTTCTTGCCGGCGCTGTACGACGCGGTCCGCTTCGAGGGGCGCACCTACGGCGTGCCGCACCAGACGGACACCTCGGCGATCGCCTTCAGCCGCACAGCACTCGACGAGGCGGGCATCGGCGCGGTGCCCGACCGGCTCGAGGACGCGTGGACCTGGGAGGAATTCGCGGCCGTGAGCACGAAGCTCCGGAAGACGCTGCCCGACGACAAGTACCCGTTCGCGTACGACTGGACGGCAGCGGGGGCCTACCGGTGGGCGAGCTTCCTGTACCAGGCAGGCGGATCGCTCTTGACGCCGTCACTGCGACGCTCGGCGGTCGACGGGGATCCCGGCCGGAAGGCGATGGCGTTCACGCAGCGGTTCTTCGACGAGCGCTGGGTGCCGGCGAACAACACCATCAAGACGACGGTCTACTCGGACAACTTCTTCCTGAACCAGACGGTCGCGATGACGTTCATCGGTGACTTCCTGGTGCCGGAACTCGCGGACACCGCGAACGGGTACCAGGGCGGCGAGTGGGCGACGACCTACATGCCGCGCGACCGGGCAGCGGCGTCCGACCTCGGTGGCAACGCGATCGTCGCCACGCGCGACACCGCCAACCCGGAGCTGGCGGCGGCGTTCCTCAAGTTCCTGGTGGAGGAGGACCAGATGCGTGACTTCTGCCAGCGGGCGAACGAGCTGCCGACGCTGCGGAGCCTGGCGTCGACCGACCTGGACTACGCCGTGCGACCGGACGTGATGGACGTCTTCACGCAACAGGCGACGACGATCACCGAGACCGCCGTCCGCGAGACCGTGGTGCCGGGCTTCGCGTCGGTGAACACGGCCCTGCAGGACCAGCTCGAGCTCGCCTTCCACGGACGGGACACCGATGCCGCCGTGCGGGCGATCGACGCCGCGGTCGATGCGGCGGTGTCCGCATGACGGGCGCGGCGGAGCGCATCGGAGGCGCCACGGCTGGTGGAGCCGTGCGGCGCGGACCGCGGCGGACCGCCGGACCGTTCCGGGCCTCCAGTGGGGCTGCGGCGACCGCGTTCCTGGTGCCGAACGTCGTGCTCATCGTCGTCTTCACGCTGCTGCCACTCGTCTACGCGCTCGTCATCAGCTTCCAGGACCTCGACTCGCTCGGCGGCACGAAGTGGGCCGGGCTCGGCAACTACGCCGAGCTGCTCGCCGATCCGGTGTTCTGGCAGTCGGCAGCGAACACCGGCGTCTTCACGCTGTTCACCGTGCCGGTGGGCATGGCGATCGGCCTCGGCATCGCGGTCCTGCTGAACGGCGTGCTGCCGGGGCGGGCGGTCTTCCGGACCATCATCTTCCTGCCGCTCGTCGTCTCCGGCGTCGCCACGGGCGTGCTCGGCGCGTGGATGTTCGACCAGAACAACGGCTTCATCGACAAGTTCCTGCACGTCCTGGGGTTGCCGCAGGTGCAGTGGCAGTCGAGCGGCGGCTGGGCGATGACCGCCGTGATCCTGATGACCCTGTGGCAGCGCATCGGCTTCGACATGCTCATCTACCTCGCGGGACTGCAGGGCGTCGATCCGGCGGTGCAGGAGGCGGCAACGACGGACGGGGCGAGCGGATGGCAGCGCTTCCGGCTGATCACGTTCCCGCTGCTCGGACCGTCGACGTTCTTCCTGCTCGTGATGAACCTCATCTACTCGTTCCAGGTGTTCGACACCGTGTGGGCGATGACCCGTGGTGGCCCCGGGTACGGCACGACGACGATCGTGTCCTATGCGTACCGGGTCGCGTTCGACGAACACGGGCCGCAACTGCTCGGCTACGGTGCGGCCGTCGGCATCGTGATCTACCTCGTGACCCTGCTGATCACGGGGCTGCAATGGCGCTTCAACGCCGGACGGGACCAGGCCGACTGATGACCTCCTCCACCTGGGACACCGGCGCAGCCGCCCCGCCGCGGAAGCGCCACGGTCGTCTGCTCTGGCTGCGGATCGCCGTTGCGGTGATCGTCACCATCGTGATGGCGTTCCCGCTGTACTGGATGCTGCTCACGGCGTTCTCGACGCGCGCCGACCTCTACGCGCCCGGGCTGCAGCTCTGGCCGGCCCACTTCACGTTCCAGAACTTCGTGCGACCGTTCCAGGAGTTCCCGGTCTGGCGGTGGTTCGGGAACTCGCTCGTCGTCGCGGTCGTCGTCACGGTCATCACCGTCGTGTGCAACCTGCTCGCCGGGTACGCGTTCGCCAAGCTCCGGTTCCGTGGACGCAACGCGCTGTTCCTCGTGCTGCTGTCGACGCTGATGATCCCACCGCAGGCGATCATCGTGCCGCAGTTCTTCATCTCGATCGGCCTGCACCTGTACGGCGGGCTGTGGGCGGTCATCCTCCCGGAAGCCGCAGCGATCTTCGGGGTGTTCCTCGCGCGGCAGTTCTTCCTCGCGGTGCCCGACGAACTCATCGAGGCCGCGCAGCTCGACGGTGCCGGGCGCTTCCGTGCGTTCGTGTCGGTGGTGCTCCCGCTGTGCCGCCCGCTGTTGGCCGTCCTGGTACTGCTGACGTTCATGGGGGAGTGGAACGCCTTCGGGTGGCCGCTCGTGGCGCTGTCCGGGAACCAGGACCTGTTCACGGTGCCGATCGGCATCGTCGGCACGCTGCAGGGTCAGTACACATCGGACTACGGCGCGATCATGGCGGTCAACCTGCTGATGATCCTGCCGATCGTCGCCCTGTTCCTCGCGTTCCAGCGCTACTTCGTCGAGGGACTGTCGCGGAGCGGCCTGCGGTGACGTCGGTTCGACCGCGTCCGAGCGTCGACGATGCTCGGCGGTGGGTGGCAGCGGACTTCGGCGTGCACGCCGTCGACGTCGAGGAGGTCACCGGCGGCACCGACACCTCGGCGGTCGTCTGGCGGCTGGTCGACGACGAGGGCGTCGCCTGGGCCGCGAAGTGGACGACGCGTCCGACGCGGACCGGCACCCGCCTGGTCACCTCGATGGCCGCGGCCGGCCTCGCGAGCACGACGCGGTCGCGGCCCACCGAGGGCGGCCGCCGCCGCAGTCGGCGCGCCGGCGGCCGGCTCGCCCTCTCGCGGTGGTCGGACGGGCAGGACGCGGCAACGGTCGGGCTCGACCTGGAGGCATGGCGAGCGTACGGCGCGCTGCTCGCCGACGTCCACGCACACGCGTTCCCGCTGCCGGCCCGCAGGCAGGGCGCTCGCCGTGGCATCCGGCGGCGTCGCCGCCGCTACGTGGCCGAGATCCGCGCGCTCGACGCAGCAGACGCGTCGGGCACGGATCCGGTGCTCGACCTGTGGCGGCAGGCGCGTCCCCGGATCGACCTGCTGCTCGAGGGGACGCGCCTCGTGCCGGGAGCGCCGGGAGATCCGGTCCCGTGCCACGGTGATCCGCACCTGGGCAACGTGCTGGTCGAGGAGGACGGCGCGCTGCTGCTGGTCGACTGGGACGAAGCCGTGGTCGGCCCGCGCGAGATCGACCTGCACCTGGTCGAGTTCAGTGTGCTGTTCGAACCCGCGACCCCCGAGCAGCTCGATGCGTTCCGTGCCGGATACGGGCCGACGGCCGTGGACGAGCACCGCATGGTGCGGTTCGCATGCATCCGAGCGCTCGAGGACCTGACCTCGACCATGTCCGAGGCGGTCGCGGCCGGCGTCGGACCGGATCGCGACGAGGCGCTCCGCGTGTTCACCGGCATCCTCGCGCCGACCGGCTCGGCGTCGCTGGTCGACGCGCGGCTCCGGGCGGCGCTCAGCTCGACGAGGCGGTCGCGGCCGACGCAGCTGTGACGCCGGCCAGCATGATCGCGGTCTGCACGTCCTGCAGCACCCGCTTCACGGCGACCGAGGCCCAGGTGCCGGACGTGATGTCCTGGACACGCGCCTTGTCCACCTTGCCGAACTGTCCGCGCAGCGTGCGGGTGGCATCGAGCAGGCCGATGACCGCAGCTGCGAACGGGGTCGGTGCTGCATGCCCGTCGAGGACGCTCAGGACCGTGGTCCGGAGCTGCTGCTCGGGTCGCCCGTCCGCCTCGGGGAAGGACGTCGTCGTGAAGATCCGGAGCGTCGTGCGCTGTGTCGACGTCAGGAGCCCCTTGCTGACCAACTCGGCGTAGACGTCGTCGCGGAGCTGGCGCTTGCCGAGCTTGGTCACCCACCACTTCGCCCCTCGCGGTCCGCCCGACGCAGCGATGGTCCCGACGACGTCGTCGAGGACCGCACTGCCGGTGGGTGCGCCGTTGACCACCTGGACGTGCTTGCCGTCGAGCGAGACGACGCCGCGGACCGCGAGGTCAGCCAGGACCGCTCCCGCGAGTCCGGTGTCGAACCGCTGGGCGTCGAGCACCCGACGACCGTCGGGCTCGGTCAGGAGCAGGGCGAACGCCTGCGGGACGGTGAGTTGCTCAGCCATGCAAGCATGCTGCCACGACCGGCGGAGACGAGTCGTGCCTCCTGGCCGTCGCCCAGCCGACCGCGTTCAGTACTTGGCGGACTGTCCGCCGTCGATCGGGACGACCGCGGCGTTGACGTAGCTGGCGTCGTCCGAGAGCAGGAACGCGACCACCGCGGCGATCTCCGGCGCCTCGCCGTAGCGCTTGGTGGGATTGACCTGGATGAACTCCTCGGCGGCCTTGCGCGGGTTCTCCGGGTCGATCTGCTTCATCGAGTTCTCGACCATCGGCGTCCAGATGGCACCAGGTGCGATCGCGTTGATGCTGATCCCGTACTGTCCGTACTCGACCGCGGAGTTGCGGGTGAGTCCGACGACGCCGTGCTTTGCGGCTGCGTAGCCGGACTGGTTGCCCACGCCGCGGATGCCCCCGACGCTGGCGGTGTTGACGACCTTGCCGGAACCCTGCTCACGCATGACGGCGAGGACCTTCTCGAGCCCGAGGAACACGCCGCGGAGGTTGATCGACACGACCTTGTCGAACTCTGCGGCGGTGAAGGACTCGGTGGGGTTCTGCTTGCCCTCGATGCCGGCGTTGTTGAAGAAGCCGTCGATGCGGCCGAAGCGCTCGGTGGTCGCGGTGACGTACGCCTCGACCTGCGCTTCGTCGGAGACATCGGCGACGGTGGTGAGGACCTCGGCGTCGGTCGTCGCGTCGAGCACGGCGGACTTCGTCGCCTCGAGGCCCTGCTCGGAGACGTCGACGAGGGAGAGCTTCGCGCCCTCTGATGCCAGGCGGACGGCGGTCGCACGGCCGAGGCCGGAGCCGCCTCCGGTGATGAGGACGACGCGGTCGGTGAAACGTTCGGACATGGGGGAGGCCTCCTGCGGTCTTCGACGATGAAGTGGATGCGTGTGCATCGGCTCGGATTTAGGCTACACCTGTCGTCTTGGGATCAGCACCGCTCGAGCACGCGGGACATCGCGTCGCGCTCCGCGGGGACGACCCACAGCCGGTACTCCGTCTTCACCGTGATCTGGTGTTCCACGTAGGTGCAGCGGAACGCGGTGTTCGCCGGCAACCAGGTGGCGGCATCGCCGGAGCGCTTCTGCGCGTTCGAGTGCTGGTCGACGGCGAAGAGGTTCTCCGGATCGTTCGCCAGGGCCTCTCGCTCGGACTGGTCGAGCTGCTGCGCGCCGGTGATCCACGCGTTCTCGAGGGCGACGACGTGGTCGATCTGGACCTCGGTCGAGGTGGTGTTGCCCCGCACGAAGTCGATCGTCGCGCCGGTGTACGGCGAGACGAGTTCGCCACTCGTGACCGTGCACGGGCCGCGCTTGGTGATCTCGGTCAGGTCGCGTGCGAGGACGTCGTTCCGGGTGTCGCACCCGTTGCGGTCGACGTCGAGCCAGGCGGTGCCGAAGTCCGCCGTCCGGTCGTACCCGGTCGCCGCGGCCTTCCCCTTGACGGGCAGGGCCGCCAGCAGGGTGCGCGCACGCGCGGCGTCGGCCGGACTGGAGGCTCGGCTCGGCTCCGGCGCGCTCGCTGCGGTCGACGTGTTCGTCGGTTCGCCGACCGGGCTCGCGCCGACGGACGCGGTCGCCGTGGGCGCCGCGTCTGCCTCGGTCGGCTGGAGATCCGTGGTGTGGAGGGCGTACCCGGTGACGGCGATGCCGAGGGCGATCAGCGCGGAGGTCAGGGTCAGGCGGGTCCTACGGCGTCGGCGTGACGGCATGGCGGGTGGTGCTCCAGGTGGTGCTCGGTGGTGTGTCCCTCGATCCTGGTGGCAGCGTCCGACATCGCCGCGTAGACACGATGGCATGACCGATTTCGCAGAACCGTCCGTACCGGTGACCGGCGGAGCGATGCCGCTCCTCGGCTTCGGGACCTGGCAGATCGCCGACGCCGACGCCCCCGCGGCGGTTCAGGCAGCACTCGAGGCCGGCTACCGACACATCGACACGGCGACCGGTTACAGCAACCAGCGTGGCGTGGGGAAGGCCGTCGCGGCCTCCGGGCTCGCCCGCGACGACGTCTTCGTCACGACGAAGCTGCCGCCGGACAACGCCGACCGGGTCCGCGCCACGATCGAGGAGAGCCTCGACCAGCTCGGACTCGACCACCTCGACCTCTGGCTCGTGCACTGGCCGCCGAACGGCGAGGCGCGACCGGACGTCTGGGAGCAGGTCGTGCAGGCGCAGCAGGACGGCTTGACGAAGGCCGTCGGGGTGAGCAACTACTCGCTCGCCCAGATCGACGAGCTCACCGAGGCGACCGGTGTCACCCCGGCGGTGAACCAGATCAAGTGGAGCCCGGCCGAGTTCGACCGGACCGTGGCAGACGGGCTGCGCGACCGCGGCGTCGTGCTCGAGGGGTACAGCCCCTTCAAGGCGAGCAACCTGCAGGACCCGACGCTGGTCTCGATCGCCGAGGCGCACGACGTCGACACGGCGCAGGTCATCGTGGCCTGGCACGTGGCACACGGCTTCGTCGTCATCCCGAAGTCGTCCCAGCCGGAGCGCATCGCCTCGAACGCAGCCGGCGCCCGCGTCGAGCTCGCCGACGACGAGGTCGACCGCATCGACGGACTCGGGAGGTAGCGTCGGAGGAGTGAACACCGCACTCCTCGTCATGGACTACCAGAACAGCATCGTCGAGCGTCTCGGCACCGACGAGGGACTCGCCGCGGCGACGGCCGCGGTGTCGGCGGCGCGGGAGCGGCGGATCCCGGTGCTGTTCGTCCGCGTCGCGTTCCGACCCGGCGCGCCAGAGGCTGCGGCGACGAACAAGATGTTCGGGGGCATGGCGTCGCGGATGGCGCAGCAGGCACCGGACGCGACCGAGATCCACCCGGCGTTCGGTGCCGGCGATGAGGACATCGTCGTCACGAAGTTGCGGGTGAGTGCGTTCGCGGGATCGGACCTCGAGGTGCTCCTGCGTGGGCTCGACGTCCGGGACCTCGTGCTCTGCGGCATCGCGACGAGCGGCGTCGTGCTGTCGACGGTGCGGCAGGCCGCCGACCTGGACTTCGGGCTGACGGTGTTGTCGGACGCGTGCGTCGACTCCGACCCGGAGGTGCACCGGGTGCTGCTCGAGAAGGTCTTCCCGCGCCAGGCAGACGTGGTCACCACGGCCGAGTGGACCGCGTCGCTCGGCTGAGCGTGCCGCGCCGGATCAGGCGAGCAGGGAACGGATGTCCTCGGCGGTCAGGTCGTCGGCGAACAGGGCGTCGTCGTCGATCATCGTGGCGAAGAGCTGGGCCTTGCGGGCCGCGAGTGCGAGGACCTTCTCCTCGATGGTGTCCTCGGCGATGAGGCGGTTGACGTTCACCGACCGGGTCTGCCCGATGCGGTGCGTCCGGTCGACGGCCTGTGATTCGGCAGCGGGGTTCCACCACGGGTCGAGCACGAACACGGTGTCCGCTTCGGTGAGGGTCAGCCCGAAGCCGCCGGCCTTGAGCGAGATGAGGAACGCCGGGGCGGTGCCGTTCCGGAAGCGGTCGATCACCTTCGTGCGGGCCCGTGTCGAGCCGTCGAGGTACTCGTACCCGATGCCGCGGTCGTCGAGGGCCGTGGCCACCATGCGGAGGAACGACGTGAACTGGCTGAACACGAGTGCGCGACGGCCCTCTGCCGCGAGCTGCTCCAGTTCGTCGAGCAGCAGCTCGAGCTTGGCGGAGGGGATGTCCTGCGACTCACCTGACACCAGCGCTGGGGAGAGCGCGAGCATCCGGAGCAGTGTCAGTGACCGGAACACGATCATCCGGTTGCGGTCGAGGTCGTCGATGAGGTCGAGCACCTTGAGGCGCTCACGGTTGAGCGTCCGCTCGTAGACGTCCCGGTGCGCCGGGTCGAGCGTGACCCGGACGACCTGCTCCTGCTTCGGCGGCAGGTCGGCGGCGACGCTCTCCTTCGTCCGCCGCAGCATGAGCGGGCGGATCCGACGGCGCAGACGTGCGGTGAGCTCCTGGCGCGCGGAGCCCCGGAGGTCGGGGGAGGCGAGGGGCTTCACGTAGTCGTCGCCGAACCGCGTCCACGACGACAGCAGCCCGGGTGCGACGATCGAGAACAGCGCCCAGAGGTCGGTCAGCCCGTTCTCGAGCGGGGTGCCGGTGATCGCGATCTTCACGGGGGCCTGCAGCTCGGCGGCCGCCCGGTGCGTCTGCGACTGCGGGTTCTTCACGAACTGCGCTTCGTCGAGGAGCAGCGCCGACCACGGCAGGTCGGTGTAGGCGCGGGCGTCGAGGCGGAGCAGCGCGTAGGAGGTCACGACGACGTCCGACGCGGCAGCGGTCCTGGCGACGAGCGCGGGGTCCTTCAACGAGGTCGTCTCGATCGTGGCGACCCGCAGCGACGGGACGAACCGTGCTGCCTCGGCCGCCCAGTTCCCGACGACCGAGGTCGGTGCGACGACGAGGAACGGCGGGTCGTCGGACGCGGTACCCCGGCGCGCGGCGATCATGGCGAGCGCCTGCAGGGTCTTGCCGAGTCCCATGTCGTCGGCGAGCACCCCACCGATGCCGTTCGACACGAGGAACGACAGCCAGGCGTACCCGGACAGCTGGTACGGCCGGAGGTCGGCGCGGACGGTGTCCGGGACGGCGACGTCGCCAGGGGGCGCCGCGTCGAGGAGCCGCGACGCCATGGCCGCCCACCGTTCGTCGTGGTCGGTCTCGTCGGCGAGCTGGTCGAACTCGGACCACAGCCCGGCCTGCAGGGGCGTGACCGGCATCGGCTGCGACGGCTCCCACTCGTTCTGGTCGCGGGCTTCGTCGATGAGCTCCTTCAGCCGGTCGAACGCCGGGTCCGCGAGCGACAGGTACGAGTTGTCGACGAGCTTGAGCCGCCGTTGCCTGCTCGCGAGCGCGGTCAGGAGCGGCGTGAACGGGATCTCCTTGCCCTTGACGCTGACGATGATGCCGAGGTCGAACCAGTCGTGCTTGTCGGAGGGCATCGTCGTGACGCGGATGTTCGGCTTGCCGGTGAGTCGTTCGTAGTCGAGGCGCTCACCCTGCACGACGACCCGCACGCCGTGGTCGGGGAGCGCGGGGATGAGCTCGTTCGCGAGCACCGCGACGTCTGCGCCCTCGACCGTGCCGTCGACGAACCACGCCAGCGACTCCGGCACGTCGTCGGCGGCGCGGACACCGGTCAGGTCCGGCAGCGGCCCGTGCATCGACACCGGGTCCTTCCGGCCGTCGACGTGCCAGCGCCACTGCAGGTGTGCGACGTCGTCGGTCCGCGGTGCGCGGGCCGGTTCGAAGGTCACGGTGAGCACGAGTTCCGGGGGGGTCCGCTCGGGGAGCTCGATCGAGCCGTCCGAGCTGACGAGCCCGAGCGCACCCCGGAGTCGTGGCGACCAGTCCGCCAGGAACTCGGACACCTCGGCAGCGGGGACCTGGATCCTGGTGCCCTCGACGAGCATGCGCCGCTGGTCCGCTGGCACGGGCTCGGGCGTCGGGGCGAGTTCGACGCGGAACTTCGGCGACTCGTGGAACACGTAGAGCCCGTGGTCACCGATGAGCCGGGCGGCGCCGTCCGCGACGGGGCGGCCGTCGAGCACGGCGCTGGTGCCGATCACGAGCCCGGTGTCCGAGCGAGCGACGTCGAGCAGCACGCGGGCGCCGGTGCCGAGCGTTGCACCCCCCTCGCGCTTCCCGGTCACGAAGGCGACCCCGAGCGACGGGGCCTGTCGCAGCAGAGGCCAGAGGAGCGGACTCTGGAAATCGTCGAGGTGGATCCAGTCGCTCTCACCGGGGAGCCCGGCGAGCGCGCCCGCACGGTGCAGGGCGGCGAACTGCAGGAACCACGCGTGTTGTTCGGCGCCGAGGCCGAGCCGGTTCATCGAGTACGGGAGCGTGCCCCAGGTGAGCTGCCCGCGCACCCAGTTGCCGGCGTCGCTGCGGGTCACGGGTCGGACGCCGAGCCGGACCGACCGCGATGCCGTCGGGAGCGCCCGTCCGGCCGATCGCGCGCGCGCAGCCATGCGCGCGGGTACCGCGTCGCGGAGCTCGAACTGCAGACCCAGCGGGGTCGACGTGGTGGACGTGACCGGTGGCGGGGTGTCGCCGGCGAGGCGGGCGACCTCGTGCCTCCAGTCCGGGGCCGGCGGAGCCGGTTCTTCGGCTCGTGGGCCGGCGTGCGCGGCCACGGCACGGGCGTTGATGGTGAGGAGCGCGGCGGCGACGTGCTTGCACTCGCCGCCGATCGGGCACGTGCAGCGGGACCGGACGGGGCGGACGAACTCGCCGCGTGCGGCGGTGGTGTCGACGTGCACCTCGTACGGTTCGTCGGCGGAGCCGGCCACGACCCCGGTGATCGTGCCGTCGTCGTGCCAGGTGGCGTCGTCGACGAGCCCGCGGCGGACGATGTCCCGCGCACGACCGAACGTCTGCGGCCCGACGAAGCGGATGACGTCGACGGCGTCGATCATCGGGGCGGCTGGCACGGGTCCATCGTGCCAGCAACCACCGACCCCCGCGGCAGGAGCCGAAGGCGCACGGCCACCCGGACAGGGGCTGTCCGCGGCGGCGTCGGCAGGGCATGCTCGAACGCACGATGTTGCATTCACTGGTCTACATGAGCTCGGCTCGCGAGCGCTTCGACGACGACGAGCTGGAGACGGTCCTGTCCTACGCGCGGGAGCGGAACACCGGCGACGGTCTCTCCGGCCTCCTGGTTTACCGCGCCGGTCGATTCATGCAGCTCCTCGAGGGGCCGTACGACGCCGTGATGGCGACGTACGCGCGGATCCTCGAGGACGATCGGCACCACGATGTCTCCCTGCTCGTCGAGGAGTCGATCCACACGCGGCGCTTCCCGGAGTGGACCATGGCGTTCGACCGCGACGAGTCGTCGGAGCTGCCGGAGGGGTTCAGCTCGTTCCTCGGCGCGGGGGACTCCAGCGCGGACCAGAGTCGAGCGCGCGAGCTGCTCCGTTGGTTCCGGAACCACCCGCTGGCGGATCCGACCGCCGCGGCGGGCAAGCACCGACGCTGACCGTTCGCTCCGACCGCCGTCCTGGACTTCCGGTGAACCACCGATGAATGGCACCCGCAGGGGGGTAGACAGGGTCGTCGAATGGTGGAAGAGTGCGATCACACATTGGTCGACAAAAGGGGGATCGGCGTGGTCGATTCGAACGATGACGTTCCGACACAACGAGGATTGAGTCGGCGGCAACTCCTCGGGTACACCGTCGCGGCTTCGGCTGCGGCGATTGCATTCGAAGGGACTCGCGCATTCGCGGCAGTACCCACGTCAGGAAATGCTGCCGACAGTGCCAACCTCTACAACCTCGCGGGTTCCATGCCCGAACAAGGAGGCGCCCAGGGGCTGTCGAGAGCTGCCTCGACCGCGGCATGGGGAGGGTACTCGAACGGGCAGATCCCGGCGTCGGCCCTGGCGAAGGTCCCGGTGGGCGTCGGTCAGCCGTACCTCCGGCCCGACGCGGCCGCCGCGTACAACGACTTCAGCGCGGCGTTCAGGACCAAGTTCGGCAAGTCGCTCTCCATCACCGAGGCGTACCGGGACCTGGCGCGCCAGCAGGCGCTCTGGGAGGCCTACCAGAACGGCACCGGGAACCTCGCCGCAAAGCCGGGGACCTCGGTCCATGGCTGGGCGCTGGCGTGCGACTTCGGGAGCAACGTCAACAACGCCGGTTCGGCCGAGAAGGTCTGGGCGAACGCGAACGGACCGAAGTTCGGGTGGCAGCCGAAGGGTGACGGGTTCTCCTCGCCCGAACCGTGGCACTTCGAGTACGACGGTTCGTACCAGGGTTCCGGGAGCGGCTCGGACAAGGCCACCGACGAGGACATGCGGCTGATCCAGTCCGGTGGTCGCGGAATCGCGGCGATCGGGCCCGGGTACTTCTTCCAGCTCCCCGAGGGGGAATTCGTCAGCCAGGCGACGGAGATCTGGGGCGACCCGTTCATCGGCAATGATCGTCAATTCGATCTCTGGCGAGCGATCGTCCTGCAAGGCACCACCGCGTGAATGCGGTCACAGAACACACCCACTCGAAAGGAATCTGAACAATGAAGATCATCCAGTCTCCCGGTCGCGGTTCCGCTGTCGTCGGACCCGGCTACTTCCGAGCCCTCTCCGACGAGCAGTTCGCCGCGGCGAAGATCCTGTACGGCGCGGTCCAGACCGGCAACGACCGCCAGTTCGACGTCTGGAGGGCCATCTCGCTCCAGGGGGTCACGCCCTCCAGCTGAGAGCCAGTTGCTCGACCAACCCCAGGCGGCCGGTGGGCCGCCTGGGGTTGTCGCGTTCGACGCGGTGGTCGACGGGCGGTCCTGCGGGCTACCGGGTGCGAGGACCCTGGGGGCCGGCGAGCTTGCTGTGCTTCCGCGAGTACCCGAAGTACACCCCGAGCCCGATCGCGAACCACACCGCGAACCGCACCCAGGTCTCCCACTGCAGGAACGTGACGAGCCACAGCGACGCGATGACGCCGATGATCGGGACGATCGGCATCAGCGGCAGCTTGAACTGCCGCGGCAGGTCCGGCTGGGTGTAGCGGAGCACGACGACGGCGGTGCAGACCACCACGAAGGCGAGCAGGATGCCGATGTTCGTCAGCTCGGCGACGACGCCGATGGGCAGCACCCCGGCGAGGACCGCTGACGCGATGCCGAGGATCCAGGTGACGCGGGTGGGGACATGGCGCTTCGGGTCGGTCTTCGAGAACCACTTCGGCATCAGGCCGTCGCGGCTCATCGAGAACCACACGCGAGAGGCGCCGAGCATGAACGTCACGAGCACCGTGACGATGCCGACGATGGCGCCGATCGCGATGATGTTCGCCACGCCGCCGAGCCCGACGGACGCGAACGCCGACGAGAACCCGGACGCGGGGTCGATGTCCGTGTACTTCTGCATGCCGGTGAGCACCAGGGTCGCGAGCACGTAGAGCACCATCGAGATCGCCAAGGACAGCAGGATCGCCTTCGGCATGTGCTTGCGGGCGTCCTTCGACTCCTCGGCGGCGGTGGACATCGCGTCGTAGCCGAACACCGCGAAGAACACCGTCGCGGCACCGGTCATCACGCCGCCGAAGCCGAACGGGAAGTACGGCGAGTAGTTGGCGCTGTTGATGTGGAACACGCCGAGCACGACGATGAGCACCACGAGCAGGACCTTGATGCCGACGGCGACGAACTCGAACCGGGCGGCGCTCCGGATGCCGCGGGTCAGCACGAACGCGGTGAGCAGACAGAGGATGATCGCGAAGACGTCGATCACGTGGCCGTCCCCGGTGCCCGGCGCGCCGAGCATCCAGGCGGGCAGGTCGATGCCGAACTGGCCGACCAGGAACCCGACGTAGCCGGAGATGCCGATCGCGACCACCGCCACGATCGCGGTGTACTCGAGCAGCAGGTCCCAGCCGATGAACCACCCGACGATCTCGCCGAGGACCGCGTACCCGTACGTGTACGCACTGCCCGCCTTCGGGATCATCCCGGCGAACTCGGCGTAGGACAGTGCCGCGGCGGCGCTCGCGACCCCGGCGACGAGGAACGAGATCAGCACGGCCGGACCCGCGATGCCGTGCGCGACGGTGCCGGCGAGGGTGAAGATGCCGGCGCCGATGATGCCGCCGATGCCGATGGCGGTGAGCTGCCAGAGGCCGAGGTGGCGTTTCAGGCCGTCCTCGCCCCCGGTCTCGTCGTCGATCTGGTCGATCGGCTTGCGGCGGAAGAGCGAGGGCTGCGGCGTCGTTGTCACCCGGCCACTCTGCACCCTGCGGCGCTCATGCGCGCGCACTGCGCGCCTGGCCTGCCAGGGGGCGGTCACGTGCGCGATGCCGGACGGGAGGCTCGTGGCGGGCCCGCCACGAGCCTCCAGGCCGTCAGCCAGCCAGGTACGGAGCCCAGGGTGGCGGCGGGACCGCGCCGTGGGTCGCGATGGCCAGCATCTGCCAGACGAGGGAGATGAGACCGGCGCCACCGATCACGATGCCGACCCACGCCGCGATGCGTGGCCCGATCCGCCTGCCGGCGATGGCGATCGCCCGCCACCCGCTGAGGACCGCCACGATGCCGAACACGGCGCACAGCACGACGTGACGGACCATCGACTCGGCCGGGATGACGACGCCGAGATAGGCGGTGACGAGGCCGAGGACCACGGCGACGAACGCGGGTGCGGCTGGTGGCTCCTGATCGCGGGTCCGTGCAGCCATGTCCTGACCGTACCCGGGCTCTCAGACGTCCGGGAGACGCCGGTTCAGGGGGTACCACCGGGCGTCCGTCCATCGAGACGGGCATGCTGGGTGCATGCGATCGTTCGTCCGTGTCCTGCTCGGTCTCGCGCTGGTGTTCGCCGGCACGTCCCACCTCACGTTCGCGCGGCAGGAGTTCCGTGCGCAGGTCCCCGAGTTCGTGCCGATCGACGAGGACACCACGGTGTTGGCGTCCGGTGTCGCTGAGATCGGCCTCGGTTCCGCGTTGGTGCTGGCCTCCCGCCGTCGTCGGCTCGTCGGGACGGCCGTCGCGCTCTTCTTCGTCGCGGTCTTCCCCGGGAACATCGCGCAGTGGCTGAACCGGCGGGACGGCTTCGGCCTCGACTCCGACGAGAAGCGCATCGCCCGTCTCTTCGGCCAGCCGCTGCTGGTCGCCGCTGCGCTGTGGTCCACGCGTGGCGGGTCCCGCCAGCGTTCGTGATGGCCGTGCCCGTGCAATCCGGACTGGAGGCTCGGCATCGGTTGACGGGTGGCCGTCGCGTCGCGGACATGGTCGCCACCATCGCTGTGCTTACCATCGCGACGGCGGCTGCGGTGGTCGCGGGGTGGGGGATCGTGTTCCTCTCGCTCGCGTTCCACTCGTGCACCGCACCGGGGAACCGGTGTGACGAGACGCTCGGCGGGGTCGTCGTCTACGCGGGGCCGGTGGCGGTCGCGTTGGTCCTGGTGCTCGCGATCCTCTTCTCGGTGCTGCGGATGGTGCGACGACGCCTGGCGTGGCCGATCGCGGTGATCGGCTTGGCGGCGGTCGTCGCGGCGTTCTTCGCAGCGCTGCTGCTGGTGGACAGCGCCATCTCCCACGGGATCTGAACCGGCTCCTCCACAGGGGCCTTTCTGACCGGTTCGTCCACCGGGTCCGATCCGGGCGCCCGGAGCGGGGGCTCGGTCCGCGACCGTTGAGCCATGCCAGACACCGACGTGCTCGACCGACTCGAGCGAACCGCAGTCCGTACCGATGACGACGTCGTCGACCTCGTCGTCGCGCTCCTCGAACGCCCGCACCGCCGACAGTGCTGGGTGCTGTTCCTCGGCGCCGACGCCGTGCCGATCCGTTTCGTCATCCCCATCGGGGACCTGCCGTACCAACCGGACGACCACGTCGAGGACTTCGGCGCCCTCGTCGCGGACATCGTCGAACAGGTCGGCGCGGCCGATGTGATCCTGGCCTGGGAACGGCCGGGGGCCCTGCACATGTACCCGGTCGACTGGGAGTGGGTCGACGCGATGGCGTGCACGCTCGACGAACACCGGGTCCGGGTCCGCGGGCAGGTCGTGGTGCACGACGGCGGCGCGGCGTTCGTGGAGCTCGACGAGGACGAGGTGACCGAGGCCGCCGCGTGACGGTGGCGGTGGCGTCAGCCCTGCGGCGCGGTGTCGGGGACGGTCTCGCCCGTCAGACCCTCGACGACCTGCTTCGCTGTCGGCCAGAACTTCGCGTAGTGGTCCGGGTCGGCGTTCACCTGCACCGCGTGCGCCATCTGCGTCGGCGTCATCGTCTTCCAGCCGGGGACCTTCACGAGCTTCGCGTAGAACATCGACGCCGCGGTGTACGGGTCCATCCGCTGTTCGTAGGTGCCCCAGGCGCCGTTGTCCCGCTGCTGGAACAGTCCGCGGCTGTCGGGCCCGACGGCGTCGCCGTGGTCCAGGTTCTGCAGCCCGGACTCGCCGATCGCGGTCATCACGCCGACGGCCTGCGTGTGCGGTCCGATGCCGAGTGCCCGTGCGGCCTCGATCACGGCCGCTGCGTTGACGAGCCGGTCCTGGCAGTAGCCGGCGACCGGTCCCTCGGGCACCGCGATGCCGCCGACCGTCTTCGTGGCTGCGGCCGGGCAGGTCACGGCTCGCGGCGTGGACGACGAACCACCGATGCCGGACAGGGAGTTCACCGCGATGACCACGAGCACGACGACACCGATCCCGACGGCGACGATCCCCGCACCGAACACGGACGCCAGGGTGATGCCGACGCGGTGCATGCGGGGGTCCTCTCGTCCGGGTGCCTGAACGAGGGTACGAGGGCGACCTGGGAAGCGCCGCCCTCGTACCCGCCCCAGTTCGGGTCAGTTCCGGTGGTCTCCCTCGTGCGAGCCGCCCTGCGCTCCGTCGTGGACCACGCTCGTCGGTTCCGTGACGAGGCCGGTCGGCGCCTTGTCGGCCTGCTTCCTGCCGTGCGTGAACCACGTCACGATCCACAGCAGGATCCCGAGCGCGAGCAGGGCCCCGGCGATCTGGTACTGCTCGATGTCACGTCCGGACGAGAACGGCAGGACGAGCCACAGGCACGTGACGACACCGATGACCGGGATGACGACGCCCGCTCGGAAGTGCTTGTGCCCGACCTTGTCGCGGCGCAGCACCAGCACGGACAGGTTCACGACGGCGAACACCGAGAGCAGCAACAGGGACGTGGTGCCGCCGAGCACGACGACGATGGGGGAGTCCGGGCTGAGCGAGACCCAGCCGATCAGCGCAAGCGAGATGAGCGTCGTGAAGACGATCGCGGTGGACGGGGTGCGACGGGTCGGGGAGACCTTCGACAGGAACCCGGGCAGGACGCCCTGCTTGCTCATGCCGTACAGCAACCGGGACGCCATCATCATGTTGATCAGGGCGGTGTTGGCGACGGCGAACATCGAGATGAACGGCAGCAGGTCCGCGATCGGGAAGTCCGGGGCGGCGGTCTGGACGACCGTGACCAGCGGCGTCTCGTTGCCGGCGAGCTGCCCGATCGGCACGACGGCGACGGCGCAGATCGACACGAGCACGTAGATCACCGCGGTGATCCCGAGGCCCGTCAACATCACCTTCGGGAAGATCCGGGACGGGTCCTTCGTCTCCTCGGCCATGTTCACGGAGTCCTCGAAGCCGACCATGGCGAAGAAGGCCAACGACGTCGCGGTCGACACCGACAGCAGCAGGCCCTTGTCTTCGGGAGTGTCGAACATGACCACGCGCGAGAAGTCCGCGTTGCCCCCGGCGATGGCCCAGAACCCGATCATGATCACCATGACGAGACCGCTGAGCTCGACGAGCGTCAGCACGACGTTGGTCTTCACGCTCTCGCTGACGCCCCGGAAGTTGACCGCCATCACCAGGAGCATGAAGCCCATGCCGATGAGCATCACGACCACGTTCGGCAGTTCGAGCCCGAAGCCGGCGCCGAGGTTCGCGGCGAACGCGCGGGATGCCGTCGACGCCGAGGTGATCCCCGAGCACATCACGATGAACGTGACGATGAACGTGACGAAGTGGATGCCGAACGCCTTGTGCACGTACAGCGCGGCTCCCGCGGTCTGCGGGTACTTCGTCACGAGTTCCAGGTACGAGAACGCGGTGAGCAGGGCGACGGCGAACGCGATGAGGAAGGGGAGCCACGCTGCTCCGCCGACCTCGGCCGCGACCTGACCGGTGAGGGCGTAGACGCCCGTGCCGAGGATGTCCCCGACGATGAACAACAGCAGGAGTTTGGGGCCGATGACCCGACGGAGCTCAGGCTGCTCCTGCTTCGGGGCCTCGGTGTTCGTGGTGGTCATGCACCACCCTCTTCCGGGGGACAGCATCCTGTCCGGCTTCACAGGGTTCTCCCCGCCGATCGCAACACGAACGTGTCCTGCTCGAAACCGGGCAGTCGGCGGACCGCACGGATACGCTGCGCACCATGGACGACGAGTCGAACACCACCGAGGAACCCGTCGAGTTCGCCGACTTCAACGCGAAGCTCCTCGTGCTCGACGTGCTCTGCTACGACCTCGACGTGATCGAGTCGTACGACGGGGAGTCCGTTGACGAGACCGAGGAGGACCTCGACGTCGAGGGCCAGGACGACCGGGCCCGCGAGTACTACGACGACCTCGACCTGCTGCCCTCGCATCTGTCCCTCGTCACCGAGGTCACGTTCGACCCAGACCTCGAGATCCTGCAGGACGTGCACCCCGGGTGGGACGGGTCCGACGACCGGTACGACCCGCAGAACTGGGACGACCTGCTCGAGCTGCCCGCGCTCACGACCGTGTACGCGACGACGAGGCTGCCCGCGCACGTGGCGGATGCCCTCGCCAGCAAGGGCGTCGAGGTGCAGTCCGCCTGAGGCTCCGGCGCCGCGATACGCCGCCCAGTCGCCGAGACGCCGCGGAGTCGCCCAGACACCGCTGGTTTCGGCGGCGTCTCGCGGGCAGGACGGTGTCTCGCGAGCAGGGAGCCCGGCAGGACGGCAGCCCACGGGCCGCCCGTCAGCGGTTCAGCGCCGCGAGCTGCTCCCTGAACTGCGTCGCGCCGCCCTGCGCCGGGTGCCGGACCGCGATCGCCTCGATGCCGGCGAGCGCGAGCGCCCCCTGGGCCTTCCGCCCGACGGCGATCACCCGCGATGCCCCGAGCGCCTCGATGAGCGCGAGCGCGACCGGCGCCCCGTCGCGGACCTCGGCCGGACGCGGCGTCCGGTTCGTCAGCCGGTCGGGTGCGACGAACGGGTGGTGCGGGAAGATCGCCCACGCGACGGGCAGTGGGCCATTCCAGCCCGCGAGTGCCGCGTGCACGACCCGCGAGGACGCCTCCCACGGGGCGGTCGGCTCCGGCGGCATCAGGTACGTTGGCCCGAGTTCGCGGACGCTCGTGAACGGCACCCCGGTGTTCGTCATGCCGCGCCACCCCGGGGCCTCGGCGACGAGCAACGTGTCCGCGCCGGTGCCGACGTCGGACAGGTACCGCGCCAGGTTCGCTCGGCGCAGTCGCCCCTCCGCGGTACGGACGTCGTAGAGCGCCTCGGCGTCGTCCGCCACCGGCACCGCGTCGAGCGCTGCCCAGAAGCCGTCGAGGTCCGATGCTGTCACGAGCGACCCAGCACCCGACGGTAGACGTGCTCGAGCCCCGCGGCCGAGCGTTCCCAGCTCAGGTGCTCCGCGTGTTCGCGCCCCGCTGCCGACAGCTCGGCAGCGTACGACGGCTCGGTCAGGATGCGCTCGATCTCCGCGGCCCAGACCTCCGGAGCACGGGACTCCAGCACGACGCCGGTCTCCCCGTCGACCACCGCCTCGCGGAGCCCACCGGCAGCGGCGGCCACGACGGGCACACCGGACGCGGATCCCTCGAGCGCGACGAGGCCGTACGTCTCCGAGTGCGACGGGACCAGCACGGCTGCCGCGCCACGGAACAGGAACGCCAGGTCGGCCCGTGACTGCGGTCCGATGAAGGTGACGCGGTCGGCGATGCCGTGCGCGGCCGCGAGCCGACGCAGTTCGGCGAGGTAGTCGCCCGCTTCGCTCGAGGAGTCCCCGGCGATGACGAGGGTGGGACGGGCCTCCTGGCTGATGCCGGCGATCGCCTCGATCGCCAGGTCCAGGCCCTTGAGCGGCTGGACGCGCGCCGCGGCGACCACGTACGGGACGTCGGCGCGGCGGGCGCCGGCGGCAGCCGGTCGGAACACCGAGCCATCGACGCCCGGGGGCACGATCCACAGGCGGCCGGGGTCCCCGCCGAGCCGGGTGCGGACGGTCTCGGCCTCGGACTCGCTGACGACGACGACCGCGTCGGACTCGCGTGCAAGCATCGCTTCGCCGGCCATGCGACCAGCGGACTCCGGCCGTTCGCCCTCGGACAGCGGGGTCGCGGAGTCGGCGGCGATCGAGTGGAAGGACTGCACGTGCGGGATGCCGCGGTCTCGGGCGACGGGCAGTGCGGCCGCGCCGGAGAACCAGTGGTGCGAGTGCAGCACGTCGAACGGCCCGAGCGCTGCGAGTCCGTGCCGGAACGGTTCGATGAACGCGTCGTGCTCGCCCTTCGGCACGGGTTCGGCCGGCCCGGCGGACAGGAACCGCAGGCAGACGCCGGGCACGAGCGACACGGAGTCCGGCTGCGCGGGGGCCGAGCGGCGGGTGATGATCTCGACGTGGTGGCCGCGGTCGGCGAGGGCCTCCGCCTGGTGCCGGACGACGACGTTCATGCCACCGACCTCGCCGGAACCCGGTTCGTCGCCGGGGGAGGTGTGCAGCGAGACGAGCCCGATGCGCAGCGGTTCGGTCGTCGTGCTCACGACTCCAACCCTAGCCGCGGGCCCCGTTGCGACTCTCGGGCTGGGGCCACGACCACCGGCTTCCTGCCCGCCTCGTCCACCGGGTCTGACGGGAGGCTCGGATCACCTCCCAGCACCTGCACCCGTTGGTCGCCGTGCCGGTCCCAGAACGCGGCCGTCCAGGCGCACAGCACGCCGTCGAGCAGGTCTTCCCGGTGCTTGTGCGTCGGGCCGTGCAGCACGGACGGGTCGGCGAGCGCAGCCGTCAGCGGGTGCGAGTCGAGGGCGAGTGGTGGGTCGAGCGGCGTCTCGCGAAGTCGTCGCACGAGGTCGTCGAACGCCTCGGCCCGCCTGGCCCTGGCCGTCGCGGGCGGGATCCTGGTGTCGAGGCGCTTGTACCGGGGGCGTTCGTCGTCGTAGCCGAGCTCTGCTACCCCCACGAGCGTCGTGTAGGGGTAGCACTCGAACAACACGGGCGTGGTCCGCGCGTGCATCCCTGCGGTGTCCGAGACGTACCCGACGTCGAGCGCGGTGAGCCGGTCGAGCAGCCGGGCGCCGGCGCTCGCCGCTGATGCGAGGTTCGTCGGGTTCGCGGCGACCTTCCACCGGCCGTAGCGCTGTCCGACCTGTCGCTCGGCCTCTCGGATGCCCGTCGGGTTCGTCACGACGAGCGACGCGTCCACGCCGATGAGGGTCCGAGGGCCGAGGTGTTCCACGACCCACGCGGTCACGGCCTCCACGCCACGGGCCCACCCGGCGTCGAGGACGTTCCCGTGCTCGTCGAGCGCCGCGAGCCCCGTCTCGTTCGCAGCACGCCGTTCGGTCCCGAGCCCCCACGCCAGGTCCACTCCGAGGTACGCGCTCACACGCCCATCCTCTCGCGCGCCGCTCCCTCGCGGGCGTGCGGGGTGTGGGCGTGGGAGTCGGTAGGCGCGGCCGGTGTAGGTTCCGCTGCATGGCGAGCGAAGCGACGACGCTGACCGTTCCGGGGCCCGACGGCGACCGGGAGGTCCGACTGACGAGCCCGTCGCGCGTGCTCTGGCCGGACGCCGGCGTCACGAAGCTCGACCTCGCGAACTACCTCGTCACCGTGGGAGACGCGTTCGTCCGGGCGAACGGGGACCGCCCGGTGTCGCTGCAGCGGTTCCCCGGTGGTGTGGACGGCGAGCAGTTCTTCTCGAAGAACCCGCCGAAGGGCGCGCCCGACTACGTCCGCTCCGTGACGGTGACGTACCCGAGCGGTCGGCAGCACCCGCAGCTCGTGCTCGACGAACCGGCCGTGGCGGTGTGGGCAGCACAGATGAACACCGTCGTGTTCCACCCGTGGGCGTCCAGGGCCTCGGACAGCGACCACCCGGACCAGCTCCGGATCGACCTCGACCCGCAGCCCGGCACCGACTTCCACGACACCGTCCGCGTCGCCGAGGAACTGCGGAGGGTCCTCGACGAGGTCGGGCTCACCGCGTGGATCAAGACGAGCGGGAACCGCGGGCTGCACGTCTTCGCACCGATCGTCCCCGAGTACGAGTTCCTGGACGTCCGGCACGCCGTGATCGCCGCGGCACGCGAACTCGAACGGCGGATGCCCGACCGGGTGACGACGGCGTGGTGGAAGGAGGAACGGGGGAGCCGGGTGTTCGTCGACTTCAACCAGGCGAACCGTGACCGCACGATGGCGGGTGCCTACAGTCCTCGGGCGTTGGCGCACGCCTCGGTCTCGGCACCGATCACGTGGGACGAACTCCCGGATGCGGACCCGACCGCGTTCACGGTGCTGACGATGCCCGACCGGCTGCGGGGAACAGGGGACCCGTGGGAGACGATGGGCGCGGAGTCGTCGTCGATCGCGCCACTGCTGGCGTGGTGGGAACGTGACCTGGAGGACGGTCTCGGTGAGCTGCCGTTCCCGCCCGACTTCCCGAAGATGCCCGGCGAGCCCCCGCGCGTCCAGCCGTCCCGGGCGAAGAAGGCCTAGAGCGCGGAGTCGTCCGGGAGCACGTCCTCGACGCGGGTCGTGTGCATCGGCAGCACGATCGTGGCGGAGTGCAACCGCGCCAGCTTGGACCACGTGGGGCGGTGTGCCTCGCTGATGCCGTCGACGATCATGCGCCGAGCCCCATCGTGACGAGTGCGAGCGCGGTGGCGGTCACGCCGGCGATGCCGCTGACGACTGCGCTGAGCTGCAGCATGCGCTGGTGACGTGCTTCGCGGACCTCGCTCAGCGGGCTGCGCTGGGTGTGTCGGACGAGAGTTGCGTTGCTCATGTCGGTCCGCTCCGATCCGTGGTGGCACCCTGGTCGGCTGCCGTGATCCGATCATTCCACGAAGTTACTAGTTTGGCTAACTAGTTCGGAGATCGGACATCACGAAGCGGCAACACCAGTCAGGACAGCACGTCGCGCAGGTCGTAGGCAGCGGGGACCTCGAGTTGCTCGAAGCCGCACGACCGGGCATCGCGGTCCGGCCGCCAGCGCTCGAACTGCACCGTGTGCCGGAACCGCGCGCCCTCCATCTGGTCGTACCGGACCTCCAGGACCCTTTCCGGCGACAGCCGGACGAAGGACGTGTCGCGACCCGACGAGAACCGCGACTTCTCCCCGTCACCGGTCACGGGCCTCCCGTCCGCGTCGCGGAGGACCACCGGGTCGAGCTCCTCGACCAGCGCGAGTCGGCGCTTGTCGGAGAAGGCGGACACGCCACCGACCTGCCGGAGCTCGCCGTCCTCCCCGTACAACCCGACCAACAGCGAACCGACCCCGCTCCCGCTCTTGTGCACGCGGTACCCGATCGCGACGACGTCCGCCGTCCGGTGGTGCTTGACCTTGAACATCGATCGTTTGCCGGGCTCGTAGGGCCGAGCCCGGGGCTTCGCGACGACGCCGTCGAGCCCGGCACCCTCGAACGTCGTCAGCCACTCGCGCGCCAGGTCCACGTCGAGGGTGGTCCGCGTCACGAACAGCGGGTCGGCGAGTTCGTCGGCCAGGGCCTCCAGCCGGGCACGCCGCTCGTCGAACGGCAGGTCCACGAGCTGCTCGCCGCCCGCAGCCAGCAGGTCGAAGGCCACGAACTGCGCGGGGGTCTCCGCACTGAGCTTCCGGATGCGGGACTCGGCCGGGTGGATGCGTTGGGACAGTGCTTCCCAGTCGAGCCGCTCGTGTCCGGGTTCGCCGGCGCGTAGCACGACCTCGCCGTCGAGGACCACCGGGTGGTCACGCCCGCCGAACTGGGTGCGGAACGCCTCGACCAACTCGGGGAAGTACCGGGTGAGTGGCTTCGCACCACGACTGCCGATCTCGACGTCGTCGCCGTCGATCGTCACGATGCCCCGGAACCCGTCCCACTTCGGTTCGTACCGGAGGCCGCCCGTCACACGGTCCGGTTCCGGTACCTCGGGGACGGCCTTGGCGAGCATCGGTGCGATCTCCATGGGTCATGTGTACGCGCTGTCGCGCACGCGGCCCGGAGGCTCGGGGCATCCGGGTGCACCGGTCCGGCTCGCTAGGGTGGCCGGGTGACGACCGTTCCGCCGGCTGCGCCGAGTCCGACGCCGATCAGTCCCGTGCAGGCCCGGGCGCTCGCCGAAGGGGTGCTGCCCCCGGTCGAGGAGGTCCGCCCCGGCCTCTGGACGCTCGCCGTCCCCTTCCGGTTCGGCGTGCCCGACGCCACGCTCGTGTACGTCGTCGAGGCCACGGACGGCTCCCTGGCGCTCATCGACCCCGGGTGGAGCGACGACGGCGCGCTCGACGTCCTGGACGCCGGGCTCCGGTCGATCGGCCGGTCGGTGCAGGACGTCGGACTGGTCGCCGTGACACACCTGCACGCCGATCATCTCGGCGCCGCGACCGCCGTCCGACGGATGTCCGGGGCGCCCATCGCGATGCACGCAGCCGAGGTCCGGGCACTCGACCACGAGCGCGACGACGCCGCAGCGCACGAGGCCGAGATCGCCACGTGGGGCGTCCCGCACGAGCTGCGCGACGGACTCACCGCAGCGTGGGGAGCGGGTCGGCACATCGGGCTCGGCGCGATCGAGCCGCCGTACGCCGACGTCCTGCTCGACGACGGGGACCTGCTGCCCATCGCCGGGCGGACGATCCGGTCGCTCTGGACGCCGGGGCACACCGCAGGGCACCTCTGCTTCCTCGACGAAGCCGACGGGCTGCTCTTCACGGGCGACCACGTGCTGCCGCGGATCAACTCCGGCATCGGGCTCGGCGGCCGCACCGACTCGAACCCGCTCGGGGACTACCTGGCGTCGTTGGCGAAGCTCGACCCGTACGCGGACCTCGAGGTGTGCCCGGGGCACGAGTACCGGTTCCGCGACGTGGTGTCCCGCGCGCAGACCCTCGTCCGGCACCGGGAAGAACGGAGTCGCCACGTCGCCGAGGCGCTCGACACGCTGGACGCCCCGACGCTGTTCGAGGTCGCGTCGCGCGTGCCGTTCAGTGGCGGCATCGAGTCGATGACGGGGTTCCTGCTCGCGAGCGCGCTGACGCAGACCGCGTTCCACGCCGACCTGCTCGGGCGGGGCGACGAGATCCGCCCCACCTGAGCCGGTCAGACGACCGTGGTCAGACGACCGTGGTCACACGACCGTGGTGGCGAGGCGCTCCAGCGTCGTCTTGGCGTCGTGGAACTCGGCGGCCGCGTGGTCGGCCAGCGGGGCGAGCGCCGGGAGCCGGTCCGCGAGCGTGGCGCTCACCGTGATCGGGTACTGACGCATCCCCAGGGCGGTCCCGAGGATGAGCTCCAGCACGGGCGAGCCGTGGTCCCAGTGCTCGGTCGGGGTACCGGCGTCGTAGGTCGCCCCGCGGCTGACGATCGTCACGACGGGCTTGCCGGCGAGGGGCTGTGCGTCCCCGTCGAACGCGGGCGCGAGGACCCCAGGCACGTGGATGCGATCGATCCAGGCCTTGAGCGACGACGGCACCGTGTAGTTGTAGAGCGGCGATCCGACCACGACGGCGTCGGCGTCGAGCAGCTCGTCGATGATCTCCTGGCGGAGCGCTTCGGCCTCGGGCGCGACGGACTCCTCGGCGGTGCGGTCGGCGGCTGCCCAGTGCAGTGCCGAGCTCTCCAGGTGCGGGAGCGGTGCCGTGTGCAGGTCCCGGTGCACCACGGTGTACTCCGGACCTCGGGCGCGCCACGCGTCCGCGAACGCAGCGGTCAGCGCACGGGAACGGGAGTGGGAGGGGTCGGCGGACGAGTCGATCTGGAGCAGCGTGGGCATGCCCCAACGCTATCGACGTCCGCCGTCCTCCGGCGGGCGATCAGGCAGTCGGCGGTGCGTAGAACTGCAGGTCGTTGCCCTCCGAGTCCTTGAACGGGGCGATACGACCCCACTCGTGGTCCGAGATGCCGCCCGTGAAGTCGACGCCCGCGTCGCTCAGCCGCTCGACCTCGGCATCGATGGTGCCGTCCGGCTGGAAGGTGATCACCGCGCCGCCGTCGACGGAGCCGGAGGCGTCCTCGCGGCCGTTCAGCCCGATCATCAGGCCGTTCGCGTCGATCTCCGACCAGTCGGCGTCCTGGCTCGTCACGGTGAGACCGAGGGCGTCCCGGTAGAAGGCCACCGCCCGGTCCATGTCGGTCACCGGTACCCACACTGCTGCGACTCCGCTTGCCATGTGCACTCCTCGGGTCATGGGTGGGCCGAGGCCCGCCCGCTCGGGGCCTCCCGCATCCGCGGCGACCCGTTCCGAGTGTGCGCTGCCGCACCGGTGTGTCCTCACGGCTCCGGCGCTGGTCGCGGCCACAGGACGGACGGGAGGCTCCTACCGGACTCCGGCAGGAGCCTCCCGTCCGGACCGTGGAACGCGACAGCGCCGGTCGGCCTGGACGGTCGACCGGCGCTGTGCAGATCAGCGCTGGGTGCGGATCAGCGCTGGGTGCGGCGACGCAGCGCGCGCAGGCCGACCAGGCCGGCACCGGCGGCGAGCATCGCGAGCGCCCACGGCAGGGCGCCGGTGGCGTCCGAGCCGGTGTAGGCGAGCTGGCCCTTGGCCGTCGTCGGCGTGACCGCTGCGACCGGGGCCGTCACCACGGTCGGGTTCACCGTGACGGGGAAGGAGACGGAGAGCCCGTCCTCGGCGACCGTCAGCACGTGGGTGGACGCGTGCGGGAAGGTGACCTTGGTCGAGAACGAGTCGTCGTCCCAGGCGATCTGGTCGTCTGCGTGGTCGCTCGTCACGGTCGCCATCGGGAAGTTGCCGTCGTCGTCGAACTCGACCGTGCTGTTGCCGAACTCGTCAACGGGGGAGCCGTCCACCCACAGCGAGCCGCCCTGCTGCACGGTCGGCTGTCCACCGTCGGTGATGGTCGGCTCGGCGTCCAGGTCGGCCGGGAAGGAGATCGTGGTGATCGCCCCGTTCGGCTCGATGATCCACGAGTTGGTCGGGTGGACGCCGTCGAACGCGTCCTGGGCCGAGGTGTCGGTCGCGGAGGCCATGACGCCCACCGCAGCACCCGGGTCGACGACGACCTCGACGTACTGCGTCGCGGTCGAGGTGCCGTTCGAGGCGACGACCGTGAAGTCGAAGGTGCTCGCGGCCGTGACCTCGCCGCGCAGTGTCGCGGTCGCAGCATCGAAGACCGTGTCGTACGGCAGGTAGGACTCGGGCTGGTCGTCCGGGTCGGTCGGGTCCGAGCTGTCCGGGTCGGTGTAGCCGATGGCGTAGGTGACGTCGCCGCTGCCCTTCGACACGGCGAAGGTCTCGTCGAGCGTGTCGCCCGCCGTGACCTCGATCCTGCGCGGAGCGTCGGCGGTCGTCTTCGTGTCGTACGCGACGTCCTCGGTGACGACGTCGGTCTCAGCGGTCGCGGTGTTCCCGTTCCCGTCGGTGACCAGGACGGAGATCCGCTTGCCGAGGTCGGCGGTCGTCACCGCGTAGGTCGGCGTGATCTCCGCGACGGTCTGCCCGCCGTCGGTCGACCAGGCGTACTGGTAGGTGCCGCTCAGTTCTGGGGCGTCGACGCGGAGGGTGGTGCCGACCTTGGCGTCGCCGACGATCTTCGCGTCGGAGGCCACGGCGAGCTTCGGCGAGACCGCCGAGTCCGTGGCGGTCGACGATGTGGTCGGGGCCTGCTTGCCCGCCGAGTCGGTCTTGTCCGTCGTGGTCGAGGCACCCGGGTCCGTCGACGGCACGGGGTCGGTCGACACCGGGGTCGTGGGCTCGGCGCCGGGCTCGTCGGTGCCTGACTCGTCGGCGGAGGGCGTCGTCGGCGTCTCCGATGAAGCGGGCGTGGTGTCGGTGTTCGTCTGCGCGTTCGGGTCGACGGGCGCGGAGACGGCGGGCGCCGAGTCGTCGGCGTACGCGGCGGTCGCGGTGACCATGCCGAGGCCGGTGGTCAGGCCGATGAGTGCGATCGTGGTGCCGACGGCGCAGGCGCGTCGGACACCGGAGGTGCTGCGGTGCACGGGTTCCCCCAGTGTTCGGGTCCGGACGGGTGCCGGATCGTAAGAATCCGCCGAGAATCTCAGGCGTGCTCGGATCGTACTGATAAGCGCGCACCCGCAGGAACACGGCTGTCCGGAATGTGACCCGGGTTGGGGGTTCGCGGCGGATCACGACGCGGATGGGGGCGGGCCCGATCGGACCCGCCCCCGTTCGACGTGCGCGATCAGGCGCGGCGGCGGCGAACCCGGTGCACGAGCAGGGCTGCGCCGGCTCCGAGGAGGCCGAGGGCCCACGTCAGCGGCCTGGTCGTGTCGGCTCCCGTGTACGCGAGCCCTCCCGATGCGGATGCGACCGGCAGGACCGTGACCGCGAAGGAGGTGCTCACACCCGCACTCCTCACCGTCAGGGTGTGGGTCGAGGCGTGCGGGAAGGCGACCTGCACGCTGAGCCCGTTCGTCGAGACACGGTCGGACCCGATGTCACTCGTGACCGTCGGGAAGACCCAGTCCTCCGCCGGGACCTCGAGCGCGCTCGTGTAGTTGCCGAACCGGTCGACCGGGGCCGCCTTCAGCAGCAGCGCGCCGCCCTGCCGGACGGTCGGACCGTCGCCGGTGGACCGCTCGGGGTCGCGCTGCGCTCCGTTCGGGTACCAGAGCGCCGATACCGACCCGTCCGGTTCGATGGTCCACGATCGCTGCTCGGCGTCACCCGCGAGGTCCGCGAAGACGCGGAGCGCGGCGGCCGCAGCGGGACCGACGTGCAGGCCGACGAACGTGACCGCGCGCTCGTCGCCGGACGTCGCGACGACCTGGAAGGAGAAGTGGTTCACGTCGGTGCTCGTCCCGCGCAGCACACCAGTCGTGGGATCGAGCGCATACCCGTCGGGGAGCGGGACGGCGTCCGACTGCACGAGCTCGTAGCGGACCGGCTCGGTGCCGCCTGTCGCGGTGAACGTGTGGGCGAACGGCTCGCCGGCGGTCGACTCGAGCTCGAGTGGTGCGTCTTCGGTGGCGCCTTCCCCGAACTGCAGCGGCGTGCCGTTCGGGTCGGGCTCGACGACGAGGATCAGCCGTTCGGACAGTCCGCCGTTCGGGTGGCGCGGGGTGGACACGTGGATCCAGATGTCGCCGGGGACGAAGGTCGACGAGAGTGTTCCGGAGAGGACACCGTCGCGGGACAGGGTCACGCCGGCGGGCAGCACGCTCGGGTCCGGCATGCCCTGGATCTGGCCGTTCGCGAAGAACTCCAGATCGGGGTTCGATGCGGGTGAGAGCGGGATCGAGAACGGTTCGCCGACGGTGACCCGCACGGTGCGGTCGCCGTAGGTGAACTGCAGGTCGTCGGGCAGGGTGACGACCGGAGCGCTCGGAGCGCTCGTGACCGTCGTCGGTGCCATCCCGGGCGCGGTGCCGGTCACCGTGACGTCCAGCGTCCCGTCACGTTGTTCCGGGTCCACGATGTAGGTGCGGTCGGTGCCCGGGTTGCGGTCCGAGAGGACCGGGTGGTGGAAGTGCCACTCGTAGGTGAAGGTCGTGCCCTCGGGCCATCCGGCCGTGTCGGCGGTGAGGGTCTGCCACGCGCGCGGCGTCCCCGTGATCGTGACCGTTCCGGCCGGGGTCGCAGCGTCCGCGCTCGCCTCCGGTGCAGCGGCCGCGAGCGGGCGCGGTGTGGCGGACTCGGCTGGAGCGGCCGGTGCTGCTGGTGTTGCCGGTGCTGCCGGTGGTGGCGGCGCGGTCTCGGTCGGCGGCATGGGTGTCGGTGTCGACGTCGCCTCGGGTGTCGGCGTGTCCGTCGGCGTCGGCGTCGGCGTCGGTGTCGACGTCGCGATCGGCGCCTGCTCGGCGGTCGCGGCGTCCCCGGTCTCGGCTGCGGACGCGGCGGTCGCGCCGATGCCCATCGCGGCGGAGCCCACCAGCATCGCGACGGTGGTGCCGACGGCCGCGTACCTGCGGACCTTCGACGTGGAGTGTGTGGTCATCAATTCCCCCCAGAGGAACGAGTCGGTCGAGGCGGTCCGGAGTGGCCGCTCAGCAGTGAGCGTAGGGTGAGCGGGCGCTCAGGAACCGCCTCGTTCGATCACGATCCGGCAACGGAAAAAGTTCCGCAAACCTTGTCATGATCGGGGATTTTCCGACATGGAGCGCTCAGGAACGCGGGGCGGCTGCTGCCCGTTCGAGGGCCTCGCGGAACGCCGAGACCGCCGGGGAGTCGGCGCTCGCGATGCGCTGCGCCGTGAAGAGCGTGCGACGTGCCGGATCGGGCAGCTCGAGCAACCGACAGCTCGTGGACCGACCGGCCCAGACGAGGTCGGGCATGAGTGCGACGGCGTTCCCGGACTCGATGAGCCGGATCTGGGCCTGCAGGTCGGCGGTTTCGTAGCGGACGTCGGGTTCGAAGCCCGCGCGGCGGCAGGTCTGCTCGGCGAAGTGCCGTGATGCGGCCCCTCGTGGTTCCATGACCCACGGCAGCTCGGCGGCCTCGGCGAGGGACGACACCGGCCAGAGGGCCGTGTCCTCCGGCGGGAGTGCGAGCCGCACGGGGTCGGTCGTCAGGTCGCGACTGTCGAGCCCGGGGAAGCGCGGGGCAGCGTGCGCCGGGTACTGCTCGGCGACGACCATGTCGAAGTCCCGCGCCCAGGTCTCGCCGAGCGCCGTCTCCGGTTCGCGCTGCACCATCTCGACGCGGACGTCGGGGTGCTCGACCGCCATGGTCCGGAGCGCGCTCGGCATCAGGGCGAGCGCCGCCGACTGGAACACCGCCACCCGGATGCGTCCCTGCACCGTGGTCAGCGTCGACTCGACCGACGCCTGGGCACGCTCCAGGGTGTCGAGGACGTCGCTCGCCGCGGCCACGAGGACCTCCGCCTGCGGGGTGAGCTGCAGCCGCCGTCCTGCCTTGCGGAGGAGCTGGACGCCGGCTTCCCGTTCGAGGACCGCGAGCTGCTGCGACACCGCCGACGGGGTGAAGTTCAGCGCCTCGGCGACGGCAGCGACGGTGCCCCGGATGGAGAGTTCTCGGAGGAGGACGAGACGGCGGACGTCGAGCATGCAGAAAGGATAGGTGAACTGAACGGATCCGATCAGAAAGAGTTGCTTCCGCTACCGAAACGCGGAGCAGCACACTGATGCCATGACCGACGTCCAGCCGCACGCCGACGCTGCGCCCACGACCGACCACGACCTCCTCGCCGACGAGTCCGTCGCGCTCGTCAGACAGTGGCTCGCCGAGGCGGAGACGTACCCGGTCGACGGGTCCGCGAAGCAGCTCGCCGGGGTGCTCGCCGACCCGAAGGGCCTGGCGTTCGCCGTCGGCTTCGTCGACGGCGTCGTCCGTCCGGAGGACCTCGGCGTCGCAGCACGTCGTCTCAAGCAGATCGCGCCGGACGCACCCGGGTTCCTGCCCAGCGCGCTCCGCGGACTGGTGCGCCTCGGTGGCGGACTGGCACCGAGCCTCCCGGGTGTCGTCGTCCCCATCGCCCGACGCGTGCTGCGGAACATGGTCGGCCACCTCATCGTCGACGCGACCGATGCGAAGCTCGGTCCGGCCATCGCGAAGATCAAGCAGGACGGCGTCCGGCTCAACGTGAACCTGCTCGGCGAGGCCGTGCTCGGTGAGCGCGAGGCGTCTCGACGCCTCGACGGCACGCACAAGCTGCTCGCGCGGGACGACGTCGACTACGTGTCGATCAAGGTCTCCTCGACGGTGCACCCGCACTCGCCGTGGGCGTTCGACCACGCGGTGGACGACATCGTCGACAAGCTCCGCCCGTTGTTCTCGCGGGCAGCGGCCTCGTCGCCCGCCAAGTTCATCAACCTCGACATGGAGGAGTTCAAGGACCTCGACCTGACGATCGCGGTCTTCACGAAGCTCCTCGACGAGCCCGCGTTCCTCGGGCTCGAGGCGGGCATCGTCCTGCAGGCGTACCTCCCCGACGCACTCTCCGCGATGCAGCAGCTGCAGGAGTGGTCCGCCGCTCGTCGCGCCCGTGGCGGTGCCGCGATCAAGGTGCGCCTGGTGAAGGGCGCGAACCTGCCGATGGAGCAGGTCGAGGCCTCGGTGCACGGCTGGCCGCTCGCCACCTGGCACACCAAGCAGGACTCCGACACGAACTACAAGCGGGTGCTCGACTGGGCGCTCACCCCGGACCGGATCGCGAACGTGCGGGTCGGCGTCGCCGGGCACAACCTGTTCGACGTCGCGCACGCCTGGCTGCTCGCCGGGGAGCGCGGTGTCCGCGACGGCATCGAGTTCGAGATGCTGCTCGGGATGGCACAGGGGCAGGCCGCCGCGGTCCGTCGCACGGTGGGGTCCCTGCTGCTGTACACGCCGGTCGTCCACCCGGGTGAGTTCGACGTCGCGATCGCGTACCTGATCCGTCGGCTCGAAGAAGGCGCGTCGCAGGACAACTTCATGTCAGCGGTGTTCTCGCTGCAGTCCTCGCCGACGCTGTTCGAGCGGGAGGAGTCGCGGTTCCGCGCGTCCCTGGCGCCGCTGTCGCTCCCCGGTGGGCTCGACGCGCCGGATTCGCACCGTGTTGCCGACCGGTACGCCGCCGTCGGCCGCCCGGCACCAGGCCACTTCGAGAACACGCCGGACAGCGACCCGTCGGTCGCCGCCGTGCGCGAATGGGGTGCGGCGATCACCGCTCGGGTCGAGTCGTCGACGCTGGGCGAGTCGGCCGTCCGGGAGGCTCGGGTCGAGTCGGAGTCGCAACTCACGTCCGCCCTGGAGCGCGTCCGCGCCGCTGGTTCCGTCTGGGGGACCTGGTCCGGTCCGGCGCGTGGCGCGGTGCTCCACGCCGTCGGCGACGCGCTCGAGGCGAACCGCGCTGCCCTCGTCGAGGTGATGGCGTCCGAGACCGGGAAGACCATCGACCAGGCCGACCCCGAGGTCTCCGAGGCGATCGACTTCGCCCACTTCTACGGCGAGCTCGCGGCGTCGCTCGACGACGTCGACGGTGCGACGTTCTCGCCGGCTGCGCTGACCCTCGTCACGCCGCCGTGGAACTTCCCCGTGGCGATCCCCGCCGGGTCCACGCTCGCCGCGCTCGCCGCCGGGTCGGCCGTCGTGCTGAAGCCCGCGCCGCCCGCTGCCCGGTGCGCGGCCGTGCTGGCTTCGGTGATCGACACGGCGCTCGACGCGATGGGCGCGCCCGCCGACGTGCTCGCGTTCATGGACGTTCCCGAGTCCTCCTTGGGGGAGTCGCTCGTGTCCTCGCCGCTCGTCGACCGCGTGATCCTGACCGGCGCGTACGAGACGGCGTCGCTGTTCCGGTCGTTCCGGAAGGACCTGCCGCTCCTCGCCGAGACCTCTGGCAAGAACGCGATCATCGTGACGCCGTCGGCGGACCTCGACCTCGCCGTGAAGGACGTCGTGGCGTCGGCGTTCGGGCACGCGGGGCAGAAGTGCTCGGCGGCGTCCCTCGTGGTGCTCGTCGGCTCGGTCGCGAAGTCACGGCGCTTCCGGTCGCAGCTCCTCGACGCGGTGTCGTCGCTCACGGTCGGCTACCCGACCGTCCCGACCTCGCAGATGGGGCCGGTCGTCTCGCCGGCGGAGGGCAAGTTGCTCGAGGGGCTGACCACGCTCGAGCCCGGGCAGCGCTGGGCCGTGCAGCCTCGGCAGCTCGACGAGTCCGGTCGTCTGTGGAGCCCGGGCGTGCGCGCCGGCGTTGCGCGCGGTTCCGCCTTCCACCGCACGGAGTACTTCGGCCCGATCCTCGGCATCATGACCGCGTCGACCCTCGACGAGGCGATCGACATCGTCAACGAGGTCGACTACGGCCTCACCTCGGGGCTGCACTCGCTCGACCCGTCGGAGATCGGCACGTGGCTGTCGCGCATCGATGCGGGCAACCTCTACGTCAACCGCGGCATCACCGGGGCGATCGTGCGCCGGCAGCCGTTCGGCGGGTGGAAGAAGTCGGCCGTCGGTGCCGGGACCAAGGCCGGCGGCGTGAACTACCTGTTCGGGCTGGGCTCCTGGGCTCCCGCTCCGGCAACCGCGGGTGCTCCCGTGTCGGCAGCGGTCGCGGCGTTCGTCCGCGACTCCGGTGTCTCGTCGTCCTCGGTGTCCCGAGCCGTGGCGTCCGACGAGCTCGCGTGGACGTCCTTCTTCGGGACCGCGGTGGACGTGTCCGCGCTGTCGGCGGAGCGGAACGTCGCGCGGTACCTGCCGTACCCGGGCGTGCACGTGCGGGTGGCGTCGTCGTCTGCGTCCGGGACGTCCTCGTCGGACGATCTGGTTCGTGTCGTCGCTGCTGCGCTCCGAGCGGGGACGATGATCGACGTCTCCTCGGTGGGCGACGTGCCGGCTGCGATCGCCGCGCTCGACTGTGTGCGGTCGGTCACGTCGTCGGAGTCCGACGCGGCGTTCGGGGCTCGCGTGGCCGCAGGCCCGTCGACCCGGGTGCGCCTCATCGGCGGGTCCGCGTCGTCGCTGTACTCCGCGGTCGATGGGCGCCCTGACATCGCGGTGTACGCCGAGCCGGTCACCGAGGCCGGGCGCATCGAGCTGCTGCCGTTCCTCCGCGAGCAGGCGGTGTCGATCACCGCGCACCGTTTCGGCACGCCGAACCACCTGACGGACGAGCTGCTCTGACGCCGGGGCCGGCTGGTCCCTCGCGTCTGCTGCCGGATCGCGCCCCCGTGTGGACATCGCGCCCCGTCCTGGCGGGGCGCGATGTCCGTACCGGGGCGCGACGTGTCTGCGGTTCGTGGGCGCTGTCCGGTCGGCGCGCGGGCACGGGGCGCTCCGAGGGAGCGGGCGTTGGGTCGGGCTCATGACAGAACCGTTCGCCCGTCCCTCCGCCCTCGCCCATGTCCGCGTCACGGTGACCGACATCCACCGCAGCAAGGCGTTCTACCAGCAGCTGCTCGGCACCGACCCGGCGATCGACTTCAGCGACCAGGTCGACGAGCCTGGCATCCTGCAGGACCGCGAACGCTTCTACGGCGGCAGCGTCTTCCGGCTCGGTGACCAGGTGTTCGGGCTGCGTCCCGTCGCACCGGCTGGGCAGCGGTTCGACCCGGACACGGTCGGACTCGACCACGTGAGCTTCGTCGTCGGCTCGGTCGACGAACTGCACCAGGCGGCCGCGCGACTCGACGCCGCGGGGGTCGAGCACGGCGAGGTGACGGACCTCGGCGACGCCGGCATGGTGATCCTGTCCGTGCAGGACCCCGACGATATCAACCTGGAGCTCGCCGCGCTGAAGGGCTGACGGCCCGCGCGGCGCAGGCGACGATCGCCGCGGACGCGGTCAGGCGTCGACGGACACCATCGTCGACGTGACGAGCGCGCGGAGGGACTCCGGCAGGGGGATCGGGCGGCGGGCACCCTCGCGGTCGATGATGACGTGCGCGAACTCACCCGTCGCGAGCAGCGCACCGTCGGACTGCCGGAACAGGCCGAACTCCCACGACAGGCTCGTGTTCCCGAGGTGCTTGGAGCGCATCCCCACCTCGATGACGTCCGGCCACACGGCGGACTCGACGAACCGGCAGCTCGACGAGACCAGCACGGCGATCCACTCCGACGTGAACGGGTCGAGCCCGGCTTCCGAGCGGAACCAGTAGGTCGACGCGTTGTCCATCGCGCTGTAGTAGATCGTGTTGTTCACGTGCCCGAACATGTCGTTGTCGTTCCACCGCGTGGGGTAGGTGCGGCGGAACGGGTACTCGTCGATGGTCATCGGTCTCCGATCGGTGACCCTCATCCTCTCGGAGAAAGGTCGAGCCCGTCGTCAGCCCACGCCATGACGGCCGGGTCGTGCGTTGCCACGACGATGGCCGCGCCGTCATCTCGGAGTTCGGAGAGCCGAGCGAGCACCTCCGCGCCGGTGGTCACGTCGAGTGCCGCGGTGGGCTCATCCGCGAAGACGACCGGCGGCCTGCGGATGAAGAGTCGTGCGAGTGCGAGGCGTTGACGCTCACCGCCGCTCAGGGTGTGTGCCTTCGCTCCCTCCGCACGGTTCAGCCCGACAGACGACAGCGCGGCACGTCGGAGGAGCGCGCGGTCGCGGCGCTTCGTCGATGATCCGATGAACGCGACGTCGAGGTTCTGCCGAACCGACCAGTTGTCCTCCAGCGCGCTGTTCTGGAACAGGTGACCGATCGTCGATCGGAACAACGCCGAGCGCTGCCGCCCTCGGACGTTCGTCACATCGTGACCCTCGATCTCGATCGTGCCGGTGTCGAGCGGCGACAGGAGCCCGAGGCAGCGCAGCATCGTCGACTTCCCGCTCCCGCTCGGCCCGGTGATGGCGAGCGAGCTGCCGGCTGGCACGGCGAACGTGACGTCGGACCACAGCGGTGTCCCGCCGTGCGCCTTGCCGAGTGACGCAGCACGGATGGCTTCGTTGCTCATCGCAGTTCCTCCTTGTGAAGCCGTCGGGCGATCGTGACCGACACGAACAGGATGTCGACTGCGGCGCTCGCGAACACCGACGGCGCGCTCACCTGTGGTCCGGCGACGATGAGGGCCACGGTCGTCGCGGCGATGACCGTCAGTGGGAGTGCAAGGACCGGGGCCGCGGCGACGGAGAGCCGACGGCCGTACAGGAGCCCGATCATCGTGCGGCGACTCCGGATCATCGTGACCGCGCGACCGGTGAGCGCGGCGGACCACAGGAGCACGAGGAGGACCACGATGAGCGCCGCGACCGCGTATCGGAGCCCACGGTCGATCACGGCGGATCGGTAGGTCACGAAGTCCCGCAGCGGCTCGATCGTGGCGACACTGCGGGTCAGCCCGTGCGCCTCCAGGTCTGACCGCAACGCAGCTTCGTCGGTGAAGACGATCTCGCCGGTCGTCATGTTCGAGGTCAGGTAGTTCTCCGACATGGAGACAGTCGAAGCCGGCACGACGGCGACGACGGGAGACTCGAGCGTGCTGGTCGCCGCGATGTCGTCCGTGGCGTAGTCGAACACCCGACCCTGTTCGACACGGACCTCGTCGATGTCGATCGTGGTCGGGATCGCTCCGGGGTCGGTCGAGTTCTCGCGTTGGAACGACAGGAAGTCCCGCCACGCACGACGCTCGCCACCCGTCAGTCGCACACCTTCCGGGACGAGCAGGGTGAGCGCGTCGGGATCGAGCTGCGCCGGGACCACCCGGCTGCCAGCGGGAGAAAGGATCGGCTGCTCCCGCAGGTACTGCGCGTTCACGATGAGGACGTTGCCGTCGTTCGGATCATGGCGCGTCGGGTCCGGTGCGATCGGGTGGTCGGCGAGGATCGCAGACCCGGTGGCGTCCAGACGCGTGTACACGCCAGCCAGTCCGACCTCGGCCGCGTCCAACTCGGCCAACGACGACTGGAACCGCAGCTGAACGTCGTCGAGCGACGTGCGCCACATGCCGCGCTCCGACGTGTCGAGCCGTGCGAGCTCGACGCTGCGCCACGCGGAGGCGGCCGCTCCGGATGACAGCGCGAGGGCGACGACGTTGCCGACCATCGCGACGACGAGCAGGGTGCGCCACGGACGCTCGCCGGCGATGCTCCGGGTGATCGAGTTGGCGGGAACCACCGCCGTGGCGAGCGTGACGAACGCCAGGATCGCCCCGGACGCGACGATGCCGAGTCCTGCGGTGACGACGAACGTCCCGAGTCGAGCCCCACCGTTGACGATCGTGAGCACCGTGGCTGCGAGACCGATGCCGGCGAGACCGCAGACGACGACGCGTGCGGCGATCGCGACGGCATCGAGGCTCGCGGACCGCAGGACGCCGCGACCGTGGGAAGCGGCGATCGCGACGGCGTTGCGGCGGGAAGCCTGCCAGCCGGCGACACCGATCATCATCGCGACCACGAGACACCCCGTGAGTGGGACTGCGGGGACCTCGCTGACGATCCAGAGCGAGACGAAAAGCGGCGACAGCGGGTTCACCGTCACAGCGACGCCGGCGTCCGACATCGAAGCCGCAAACGCCCGCGCGGACACGCTGCCCGCATCGGTGACGTACATCCCGTTGATCTGATCATCGGGAAGGTCTGCGATCGGCCGGAACGTGGTGACGAGCGTCGGATCGAAGCCCGCGACATCGTGGTCGAGTGCACCGAATCCGCGAATGGCTCCGCGGTTCGTGACGTACTCCGTTCGCCTGACGCCGGTTCCGGAGTCGGTTCGCTCTTCCTTCAGGACGGTCATGTCGTGCTCGGCGGCGAAATCACCGACAAGGCGCTGGAAGGCGCCGTCGTCGGAGGCGTCGGCGTCCCAGACGGTGATGATGTCGGTCGAACCGGCGGGCGCGAGGTCGTCGAGGACTGCTGTGACGAGGAACGCGAGCCCGAGGACGAGCGCGACGGTCCCCGCGATGAGTGTCCGGAACATTTCGTCGGAGCGGCCCCCGGATCGTCACCGATCCGGGGGCCTGGTCCTGATCGGTCTACTTGACGAACCGGTAGTAGGCGTTGTTGCCGGCGAAGGTCTTCGTGATGGACGACTTCGCCGTCGCACCGCCCGCGGTGTCCGGACTCCGTGAGACGTGGCCCTGGCCGTTCTGGACCGAGGATCCGTGCCTCCGGGACGCGTGGTAGAAGTTCGAGAACGCCGTGTTGTTCGGGCCGTTCGTCCCATACGTCCACGAGCCGCCGCCCTCCGGCGTCACCGTGTAGTTCGGTGCGATGGAACCGACGGACGGCATCGCCACGCGGTGTTCCTCGAGGACCGGGTTCGCGGTCGTCGTCGCGGCGACCGGAGTCGCGCTCGCGGCGGTCGGTACCGCGAGCGCACCCGCTGCGGCGAGAGTGACTGCGGCTGTGATGAAACGAATTCGCATGATTCCCCAATCTGGTGGCGTCATCGCTGACGCGGACGGACCCCCTGGTCCGGCACTGGGAAACGTAGCAGAAAAATTCCTCCGCTGATACGTCAGATACGCAGCACGTACGAAAAGGTCGCTCGGGCTCGTGCGGGGTCTGGGGTCTCGCCGGAGATGAGGTCGGCGTAGGTGAACGACTCGGAGATCCGCACGAGCAGCCGCGCGAGCTCCTCGGCGGACAGCGGGGACGGGTCGAACGAGTCCGCCACCAGCGCCGTGATCGCGGTGACGAGCCTGCTCTGGACATCGCTGTCCGAGGTGGTGAGGAGCCGCAGCGCACGGGCGGGCTCCCTCGTCAGGAACGCCCGGAAGTACGGCGCGGCGATGAGGTCGGCGGTGAACCGGTCGAGCACGTCGACAACCCGCTCGGCACCGGATTGCGCCGCCGATCGGGAAGCGGCGTCGAGCGTCGGGACGGCGAGGGACCAGAGGATCTCGGACAGCAACCGGTCACGGTTGCCCACCCACCGGAACAGCGACGTGCGGTCCACGCCGAGCGACGCGGCCAGGGCGCCCATGTCGATCCTGGACCCGGCGATGAAGGTGTGACGAGCCTCCCGGAAGGCGCGCAGCGCGGAATCCGATGTGTACACGCGAGCCTCCCTTGCAACGTTTCCGAGAATGATGCATCGTTGGTCCCATGTCAACGACGACGCCCACCACGACCCTGCTCGAATCGGACTTCTACGGCTTCGCGCTGCAGCTGACCGACCAGGAGCGGGCGTCGATCGGGCGACTCCGGGAGTACCTCGAGCGCGACGTCGCGCCCATCGCCGACGAGTACTGGGCGCGCGCCGAGTTCCCGATGCAGGTCATCACGCCGCTCGCGGAACTCGGCATGTACGGGCCGGGTGTCCCGCTCGTGCGGCAGTTCGAGAACTCGGCCGTGTACCGCGGGTGGGCGGCGCTCGAGCTCGGTCGCGTCGACGCCAGCGTGGCCACGTTCATCGGCGTCCAGTCCGGCCTCGCGATGAACTCGATCGCCGTCGCCGGCAGCGACGAGCAGCAGCAGGAGTGGCTGCCTCGCATGGCCGCCGGCGAGCTGATCGGGGCGTTCGGCCTCACCGAGCCGTACTCGGGCAGCGACTCCGCGAAGGGGTTGCGTACCACCGCGCGGCGCGAGGGTGACGAGTGGGTCCTCGACGGCGAGAAGCGCTGGATCGGCAACGCCACGTTCGCGGACGTCGTCGTGATCTGGGCGAAGGACGTCGCGGACGGGCAGGTCAAGGGCTTCCTCGTCACGACGGACACCCCCGGGTTCACCGCGACGAAGATCGAGGACAAGATCGCGCTCCGCGGCGTGCAGAACGCCGACATCGTGATGCAGGGCGTCCGGGTCCCCGAGTCCCGCCGGCTGCAGCGTGCGACGTCGTTCCGCACCACGGCCGAGGTGCTCCGCCTGACCCGTACCGAGGTCGCGTGGCAGGCCGTTGGCATCGCGGTCGGCGCGTACGAGGCGGCACTCGCGTACGCTCGCGAACGGATCCAGTTCGGCAAGCCCATCGCCGCGCACCAGATGGTGCAGGACCTCCTCGTGAAGTCCCTCGCGAACATCACGGCGTCGATCGCGCTCTGCACCCAGGCGTCGGGGATGCAGGACGCCGGCGTCGGCGGCGACGAGCACTCGGCGCTGGCGAAGGCGTTCGCGACGGCGCGGATGCGCGAGACGGTCGCATGGTGCCGCGAGGTGCAGGGCGGCAACGGCATCGTGCTCGACAAGGGCGTCGCGCGGTTCTTCGCCGACTCCGAGGCGATCTACTCGTACGAGGGCACCCGCGAGGTGAACACCCTCATCGTCGGACGGGCGATCACGGGCCAGGCCGCGTTCGTCTAGCCGCCGCGTTCGTCTAGCTCGCGGCCCAGAACTCCGCGATCCGGTCCGCGATCGCGGAGGCCTGCGCGCGACCAGCCTCGGCGCTCGGTCGCTGGGTCGACAACGACAGCGAGTTCGCGCCGAACGCCTGCGTCGAGGCGCTGTCCGCGACGACGACCTCGACGCTCGACCCACCCGCGCGGAGCGCCTCGACGGACTGGTCGAGCCACGGCCCGAGCGGAGACGGAGCCTCGGGGCCGCAGGCGATGACCAGGACGCGCTCGTACCCGGCGGCGACGTCGGCGTTCGTCGCCGAGCGCATCCCGCCGTCGATGTACGGCCGCCCCTCGATGTGGACGGGTGACCACACGAACGGCACCGAGCAGCTTGCGGCGACGGCGCGGGGGAGCGGGACACCGTCGGCAGCGGTGAGGACGTGGAAGGTGCCGTCGGTCGCGTCGATGGTCGTGATCGCGAGCGGGCGGTCCGGCCACGTGGTCGACGGCAGGGTCTCCGAGAACGTGGCGGCGCGCTCGTCGTCCGACTGCCCGGCGGTCACCTGCTGCGCCGCGTGGCCGAGTCGTGCGCGGCCGTCCTGCTCGGAGGTCGCGCCGGCGAGCACCTGCCCGATCTGCTGCTGGATCGCCTCGCCGTCGATGACGCCGGGCTCCTCGTAGCTCGTCGGCAGCGGCGCGATCTGCTGCTCGAACGCGCCGCGGACACTCCCGCTGCGCACGAAGGTCCCGACGACGCTGCCGGCGCTGGTGCCCACCACGAGGTCGGCTGCGGCGAGGTCCACGCCGGCGTCCTCGAGTGCCGAGAGGACCCCGAGCTCCCACGCGATCCCGGCGACTCCACCACCTCCGAGGACGATCGCTCGGGTTCCGGCAGCGGGCGGCGCGAGTTCGCTCATGCACCATGCTTACCAACCCGCGGGGCCCACGACCGGCGAGCGGGCGAAATACCCGGGTGGGCATGCGTGCCGACCCTGGTATTTTGCCCGCTCGCGGGAACGCATGCCGCCGCCGGAATGCCGATCAGGACGGGCGGCGCGGACGGGCGCGATCCACGGACGGACGGGAGGCACGGTGCGGGCCCGCACCGTGCCTCCCGTCCGACCTGCGGTCGCGTCCGACGACGCGACCCGGCCTGCCGGCTACAGGCCTGCGGTCTGGGCGATCCAGTCGCCGCTCTGCGACAGGATCGCGTAGTTCGACCCGGCGTTCGTGTTCGAGCCCGGGTCGGCGACGTCACCGGTGGAGCAGACACCGACGACCTCGCCGCCGACGATGAGCGGCCCGCCGGAGTCGCCGTGGTTCGACGCTCCCGAGATCCCCGTCACGTGCTGCGCGTCACCGGAGTACGCGTCCGTGGAGTGCCCGGAGAGCGACACGCTCGCCTGGTAGAGCCCGTCGGTCGGCTCGCTGTCCGCCCGGTTGCCGTAGCCCATGATCGTGCCCGTGCCCGACGTCTTCGTCGCGTAGCCGAGATCGAGCTGCGCGTACGAGCTCAACGTGACCGGGGTGGAGAGGTGCACGAGGGCGATGTCGCCCTCGGGTGCGCTGTACAGCTCGTCGGCGGCGGTCGCGGGGCCCCGGTCGGCGGTGCTGTTCGAGTGGTAGACGTTCATCGCGGTGGTGCCGTCGACGCAGTGGTTCGCGGTGAGGACCCACTCGGCGTTGAGGGCCTCGCCGGTGCAGCCGTAGCTGGCGGTGCCGCCCTGCTGGAAGACGAGCTGCACCTCCCACGGCGTGTCCGGCGCCTGCTCGCCGCCGATGACCTGCGGCGACGCGGTGGCGGCGTTGGCGGTGGTCGCGCCGAGGGACCCGCCCACCAGGGTGAGGGCGGCGGCTGCGGTGATGGTGAGTGCTCGGAGAGCGTGATGCTGCATGACGATTCCTCTCATCGAATGTCATGCCATCGTGCTGTGCCCCCTGTTCGAGGGACAAGTCGGGTCTGTTGTGGACCCGGTGTGTCACCCGTCCGCCTGGACGGTGGCTCCGTTCGACCGGGCCGAGCGGGCGAGGGCCTCGAGTTTGTGGCTCAGCTCGAAGCGCCGTTCCTCCCGCCGGTGCACCAGGTACTCGGCGTGCACGAGGGCGTGCAGGAGGCGGTACGCCGTGGGGAGCGGGAAGCCGAGGACCTCGGCGATCTCCTTGGCGGTGGCGCTGCCGCGTTCGGCGACCGCCTCGAGGATCGCCAGGGTCTTCGCGACGGTCTGCACGCTCGAGTCACGGGCGGGTTTCGGGGTGGTCTCGCGGGTGGTGGAGCCCGAGGTGACGGGGTGGAGCGGATCGACACTGATGCGCATTGGTCGATGCTCCACCCATCACACCCGCGATGGCAAGAACGTGCCGCTACTCCGGCTGCACGTCGATGAGCACCTTGCCGACCGTGTCCTGCTCGACCGCGTCGTGTGCCCGAGCGGTGTCGGCGAGATCGAACCGGGTGATCGGCAGTCCGGCGTCCACCCCGACCGGCAGGACTCCGTCGTGCAGTGCCTCGGTGACGTCCTCGGCCGCAGCGGTCAGGGCCTCGTCGCCGATCGTGTAGAGCAGCAGGAACTGGTACCGGGCGTTGACGCTCATGTTCGGGCGGATCGGGAGCGTGGCGTCGTCGCCGCCGTTGTTCGCGTAGATCGACACGACGCCGTGGTTCGCCAGGACGTCCGCGACGAGTGCGGCGTTCTGCGGGATCGACACCTCGACGACGATGTCGACGCCGTCCGGGGCGATCTCGCGGATCCGGGCGGCGGCGTCGTCCTGCCGGTAGTTCACCGTGTGGTGCGCACCGGCGGCCGTCGCCAGCGCGGCCTTCTCGTCGGAGCTGATCGTCGAGATCACGGTCGCGCCGGCCCACCGTGCGAGCTGGATCGCCGCGTGCCCGACCGCACCGGCGCCGCCCGCGACGAGCACGGTCACGCCGTCGAGCGCGCCGGGTCCGAGGCGCGAGGGGCCCTCTTCGTGCGTGGTCAGTGCCCGGTGCGCCGTCATCGCGGGGACGCCGAGCGATGCGCCGACGTCGAACGAGACCCCGTCCGGGAGTCGGACCGCGCGGGCCGCCGGGACGACGGTGTACTCCTGTGCGGTGCCGGTCGGGCGGCTGGCGGCGGACATGTAGAGCCACACCCGGTCACCGACGGCGAGCTCGTCGACACCCGGGCCGACCGCGTCGACGACGCCGGCACCGTCCTGGTTCGGGGTGATCTCCGGGAACGGCAGTCCGTCGCCGTACGTTCCGCCCTGTCGCGCCTTCCAGTCCGTCGGGTTCACGCCGGAGACGACGACGCGGACCCGGACCTCTCCGGCGCCTGGGTCCTGCGGCTCGCGGTCGGCGAGGGAGAGGACGGACGAGTCACCGGGCTTCGTGTAGACAATCGATCGCATGCCTCCACGCAACCACGTCAGCGCCGGGGAGATTCCGAACGTGCGGTGTCGTACTCGTCACGCGCGACCTCGACCGCGGCCATGTGCGTCGTCGCCCATCGCTCGAGCGGCTCGAGCACGGTGCGGAGCGATCGCCCTGCGTCGGTCAGCTCGTACTCGACGTGCGGCGGGATCTCGGGGAACACCGTCCTGGTCACGAGCCCGTCGCGCTCGAGGGCCCGCAGGGTCTGCGTGAGCATCTTCTGCGACACCCCCTGTACGCGGTTCGCGATGGCGGAGTACCGCTGGGGTCCGTCCGCCAGGGTGCCGATCGTCAACACGCTCCAGCGGTCGCCGATCCGGTCGAGCAGCTGCCGGCTGGGACAGTCGGCCGCGTACGGGCTGTACTCGAGTGCACTCACGACGACCTCCGTTACGCACCACGAGGTGCCTACTTACCAAAAGAGAGTAACGGCCCTAAGGTGAGTCAGGCAAGCACGCACCACCACGAGAGGAACACGCATGTCCACCATCGTCGTCTTCGGAGGCACCGGGTACGCCGGCTCCGCCATCACCCGTGAAGCGCTGTCCCGCGGCCACCAGGTCGTCGCCGTCGCCCGCGACACCACGAAGCTCGAGCCCGCCGAGGGCCTGACACTCGCGCAGGGCGACGCGTTCGACGCCGCCTTCGTCGCCGAGGTCACGAAGGGCGCTGACGTCATCGTCGTCGCACTCCACGCGGTGCAGGCCGACGGCAGCGAGCTCAAAGACCGCTTCCAGCCGTTCGTCGACGCCGCCGAGGCCGCGGGGGCACGCCTCGGGATCGTCGGCGGTGCCGGGTCGCTGCTCGTCGCCGACGGTGGCCCCCGACTGTTCGACACGGCCGAGTTCCCGGACGCGTTCAAGGGCGAGGCGAAGAGCCACGGGCAGATCCTCGACGACCTCCGTGCATCCGACACGTCCGTGGACTGGTTCTACGTCAGCCCGGCAGCGGCCTTCGGCGGCTACAACCCCGGCGAGCGTCGTGGCACCTACCGGACCACCGACGATGTGCTCCTCACCGACGCCGAGGGCAACTCCGACATCTCGGGCGAGGACTTCGCGATCGCGTTCGTCGACGAGATCGAGACCCCCGCGCACCACCAGGCGCGGTTCGGCGTCGCCTACTGAGCATCGCGCCCGCGTACGAACATCGCACCCCGTCCTGACGGGGTGCGATGTTCGTTGCGGGGTGCGAGCCGGGACGGGACGACGGATCGGACGGGAGGCCCGGTGCGAGCCCGCCACGAGCCTCCTGTCCGTCAGCGGTGCCCGACGATCGCCGGGAGCGGCACGTGGTGCCGCATCCGGACGCCGAGGTGGAACCCACCGCGACGGGCGAGCACCAGGCCGATGACGGCCGCTGCCGCGGCCGGCACCCCTCCGGCGACGACCATGCCGACATGGGCGCCGAAGTGGTCGACGACCTGACCCATGAGCGGTCCACCGATCGCCTGTCCGCCGAGCAGCACGAGGATGTAGAGCGACATCACGCGGCCGCGGATCGCGACGTTCGACGACAGCTGCACCAGTGAGTTCGAGGCCGTCTGGAAGAGCAGCTGTGACATGCCGACCGCGACGAGCACCACGGTGAACGGCGCGATCACGGGGATGCTGCCCGACACGACGAGCAGGACCCCGGTCCAGAACACGCCGCCGACGATGGTGCGCAGCCGGACCACGGCGCGACGCGTGGACAGGAGGGCGCCGACGAGGGCACCGACGGCGATCGCCGAGTTGAACACGCCGTAGCCGCCGGCCCCGACGTCGTACACCTGGGAGGCGAAGGCGGACAGCAGGACCGGCATCGTCAGCGCGAAGACCGAGAAGAACGCGACGAGGACGACCGGCACGATGATCGTCGGCTTCCCGATCGCGTAGCGGAGCCCCTCGACGAGCTGGCCCTTCGCGCGTGGTGTCGGCGGGGTGCGGTGCAGCTCCGAGACGCGCAGGAACCCCAGCGTCACGACGACCGCGGCGCAGGCGACCGCGTTCACGCCGAACGACCACCCGGCGCCGACGGCGACGAGCAGCGCCCCGGAGAGCGCCGGGCCGATCATGCCGCCCAGCTGGAACACCGAGGAGTTCACGCTGATGGCGTTCCTGAGGTGTTCGTGGCCGACGATCTCGGTCACGAAGACCTGGCGAGCCGGGTTGTCGATGACGGTCACCATCCCGACCACGAAGGCGATCGCCCAGATGTGCCACGCCTGCACCACCCCGGCGAGCGTCAGCACCGCGAGCACTGCCGACAGCACCGCGAACGCGCCCTGCGTGATCATCATCAGCGCGCGCTTCGAGAAGCGGTCGACGATGACCCCGCCGAACAGACCGAAGAACAGCATCGGGGCGAACTGGCACGCGACCGTGATGCCGACCTGCGCGACCGAGCCGGTGAGCTGCAGGACGAGCCAGTCCTGCGCGATCCGCTGCATCCAACCGGCGGTCATCGCCACGAGGTTCGTCGCGGTGAACAGCCGGAAGTTCGGGACCGACAGGGCGATGAGCGTGTGCCGCCAGGGCGGTCGGGTGGCCTGGATCGGCAGGGGTTCGGTCGGCGGGTAGAGGGTCGTCGATGACGCGCTCACGGGGTGGGGTCTCCGGCTGTCGGTGGCGGAATCGGTACCCCATCGAAACTACTTGCGACGAACCCATTCGATCCCCGTATGGTTGCTATCACTCCATTGCGATGTCGAATGAGGTACGCGTGCTCGATCCCGTCCTGCTGCAGACCTTCCTCGCCGTCGCCGAGACGCAGAGCTTCACCCAGGCGGGGGCGCGACTCGGCATCAGCCAGCCCACGGTGTCCCAGCACGTCCGTCGGCTCGAGACGGCGGTGTCGCGGACCCTCGTCGCGCGGGACACCCGCGGCGTCAGCCTCACGGACAACGGGGACGCGATGGCCGGGTTCGCGCGGACGATCCTCGCGGCCCACGCGACGGCTGATGCCTACTTCTCCGGGTCGGCCACACGCGGGCGGCTCCGGTTCGGCGCGGCGGACGACCTCGCGATCACGCAGCTGCCGCGGATCCTCCGGGACTTCCGGCGGCTGCACCCCCAGGTGAACCTCGAGCTCACGGTGAACCAGTCGTCACCGCTCCTGCGCCGGGTGCACGCCGGGCAGCTCGACCTGGTGTTCATCAAGCAGACCGCGGGGGAGTCCGCCGAGGGCACCAGGGTCGCGACGGACCAGATGGTGTGGATGGCGCAGGACGGCATCGCCGTGGAGCGGGACGAGCCGGTGCCGCTCATCGCGTACCAGGCGCCGAGCATCAGTCGGCAGATGGCGATCGACGCGCTCGAGGCCGCCGGACGCACGTGGCGGATCACCTGCAACACGCGTGACGTGAACGGGGTGCTCGCCGCCGTCCGGGCGGGGATCGGCGTCGCGGTGTTCCCGCACTCGCTCATCCCCGCCGACCTCGTGAAGGTGTCGCAGCGCCTTGGCCTGCCCGATCTGCCGGCGGTCGACTACGTCCTCATCGCGAACCCGACCGTGCAGCGCGAGCCGATCGACGCCCTGACGAACGCGATCCTGTCCCGGGGCGTCGTCCGCGCGGTCTGACCCGCGCGTGCCCGCCTGGTCGCCGGGTCGGGGGGCATCGAGTGCGCGGAAGTGGTGGGCGCGAGGGGCGGGAGGTCCCCGTTTCGGCGCACTCGATGCTCCGACAGGGGCGCGGGAGCCGGAGCGGGCGCGGGGGAACCGAGTGCGCGGAAGTGGTGGGCGCGAGGGGCGGGAGGTCCCCGTTTCGGCGCACTCGATGCTCCGACAGGGGCGCGGGAGCCGGAGCGGGCGCGCTACGGGACGAGGGTGGGGGTCAGGCCCGAGCCGGTGAGGTCCGGCAAGGTCACGCCGGCCATCGGGAGGACGGCGGTCGCGACGGCCCAGAGCAGCGCGAGCGTGCCGACGCCACCGAGGACGGCCCCGAGGAGCGCGACCGGCCGCTGCCACGTCGCCGCCGGGTTCCGCAGGGTGGCGATCGAGAGCACGACACCGAGCACGCCGATCGCGACACCCGCCGCGTGCACGGACGCGGGGGCGAGGAACCACCACGCCGCGAGTCCGAGCGCCGCGATCCCGGCGACGGCACCGAGGACCGCACCCGGCGTCGCGCCGAGCGGGCGGCGTGCGGTCCGTTTCGTGGTCGCCTCCGCGTCGGACGGGAGGCTCGGCTCGGCCTGGGCGTCGACGGTCACCTCCGCCTCGTCACGGGTCGCGGCGCGGGTCGACTCGGGAGCATCCGTGACGACCGGGGCCGGAGCGGCCGCGGGCCCGGCTGCCGGGGCCAGGACGGCTGGTGCCGGTGCCTCGGTGATCGGGAGCGCCTGGGGGACCTGCTGGTGGGTGACCTGCTGGTGGGCGAAGCGTGCGGGGGTCCGGTAGCCGACGGGACCGACGGGAGCCGGTTCGGACCCCGCGACGACGACGTGCTCGAGCCCGGGCACCGAGAACCGCGGCTGCCCTGCCTGCGGGACGACGGGTCCGGCGGGCGCGGTCGGACGGGGTGCGGGCGCACCGACGAGCACGGGCGCGTCGATCGGGGAGGCGGGCGCAGTTGGGACAGGCGCAGTGGAGACGGACGCAGTGGGCGAGGGGGCGCCGACGAGCTGGTCGAACGGCACGGTGTGCACGGTCGGCGACGTCGGGGCCGGCGGGAGGTGCTCCTCCACGGGTGGGTAGTCCGGCGCGACGGCGTCCGGATCGAGCACCGCGGCTGCGTCGGGAGCGCTGGACGGAGCCGGGGTCGTGGCGGCGGGGACCTGCGGCGGGGTGGGCTCGACCGTCTCGGGGACGGGTGCCGAGGCGGCGGACGCGGGTCGGGCCTCCTGATCGGCCGCGCCGTCGACGAACGGGGTCGTCACCCAGGCAGGGACGGGACGGCGGGGTCGTTCGGAATCGGGTAAGCGATGCGACGCCACTGTTCGGCTCCCTCCGTAGGCTGATCCATCGTCAGTTCTAACGGCAACCGGTGCCGGTGTCGCAGCCCCAGTTCCGGGGACGCCGGTACGGTCGGAGCATGGCAGCGATCGAACACCGTCCACTCGGCCCCTCCGGGCTCGTCGTCTCCACCGTCGGCCTCGGCTGCAACAACTTCGGCAGGCCGGGCACGGTCACCGAGACGCAGGACGGCACCGACGCCGTCGTGCACGCCGCACTCGACGCCGGCGTGACGCTCCTCGACACCGCCGACATCTACGGCGGGACCCCCGGGCAGTCGGAGTCGATGCTCGGCAAGGCGATCGCCGGACGTCGCGACGAGGTGGTCCTCGCGACGAAGTTCGGCATGGACATGCGTGGCGCGAACGGACCGGACTGGGGCGTCCGCGGGTCCCGGCGCTACGTGCGGCTCGCCGTCGAGTCGTCGCTGCAGCGCCTCGGCACGGACTGGATCGACCTGTACCAGATGCACCGGCCGGACTCGGTGACGCCGATCGAGGAGACGCTGTCCGTCCTCGACGACCTGGTCCGCGAGGGCAAGATCCGCTACGTCGGGCACTCGAACTTCGCCGGGTGGCAGATCGCGGAGGCCGAGCTGACCGCGTCGATCGCCGGCACCACGGCGTTCGTGTCCGCGCAGAACGAGTACAGCCCGCTCGCCCGCGGCGCCGAGGCCGAGGTCTTGCCGGCGGTCCGCGCGTACGCGCTCGGGTTCCTGCCGTTCTTCCCGCTGTACAACGGGCTGCTCAGCGGCAAGTACACCCGCTCCGGCGGCCCCGCCGACGGTCGGCTGTCGAAGCTCAAGCCGGAACTCCTCGAGAGCGCGCCGTGGGACGTGCTCGAGGAGTACCAGGGCTTCTGCGACGAGCGCGGCGTCACGATGCTGCAGGCGACGTTCGCGTGGCTCCTGGCGCAGCCGGGGCTGACGAGCGTGATCGCGGGTGCGACGAAGCCCGAGCAGATCACGCAGAACGTGGACGCCGGCACCGCGTGGACGCCGAGCGAGGACGACATCGCCGAGATGACGGTGATCTTCGACGCGGCGTGATCGCGGCCGTGGAGGCTCACATGTCGCGGTAGCGCTTCGCGTCGGCCACGGCCTGCTCGAGCTCGACGACTGCGTACGGCTTGACGTAGCCGGGGGTGTCGCGCTGGATGCGCCATCCCTCGGCGAGCGGGCCGATGTCCACCGGGTCGAAGCCGAACTCGTCGAGCAGGTCCGACACGACGCGCTTGGCGTCGGCGTCGTCGCCGGCGACGACGAGGGCACGGCGACCGGCGGTACCCGTGGGCGTCCCGGCCGTGGTGAGGTCGCCGGCCATGATGTGGTTGAAGGCCTTGACGACGCGGGCGCCCGGCAGGTGGTCCTGCAGCAGTTCGGCCGTGGTCGTCGTCTCGTCGTCGAGCGCCGCGATGTGTCCGTCGCGCTGCGGGTAGTAGTTGTTCGTGTCGATCACGACCTTGCCGACGAGGGGCTCCACGGGGATCGTCTCGATCGCCGCGAGGGGGGTCGTCACCACGACGAGGTCCCCTGCTGCCGCCGCTTCGTCCCGCGTGACCGCCCGTGCCCGGTCGCCGAGCTCGGACACGAGGTCCGCCAGCGTCTCCGGTCCGCGCGAGTTCGCGATCGCCACGTCGTACCCGTGCTGCACCGCCAGTCGTGCCAGCTGTCCGCCGATGTTGCCTGCTCCGATGATCCCGATGGTCGTCATGCCTCCATGCAACGCCGTGCCCCTCGGTGCATTCCGAGGCATGATGGCGGCATGGCACACGAGTTCCGCGACGAGGCAGACCGCTCGAGGTACGCGATGTACGTCGACGGCGCGCTGGTGAGCGTGCTCGACTACCGCGAGAACGACGACGCCGTCGCGTTCCCGCACACGTACACGGTCCCGGCGCACCGCGGGCACGGCTACGCCGCCGAGCTCGTCGAGTACGCCGTGGCCGACGTCGAGTCCAGGAACGACAAGCGCATCGTCCCGATGTGCTGGTTCGTCGGCAAGTGGTTCGACGACCACCCGGACAAGGCACCGCTCCTCAGCCGCAGCGTCGCGGACTGAGCCCGACGACAGGACCCACCGTGCGACAGATCGTCCCCTTCATCTGGTACGACGGGCAGGCCGAGCAGGCCGCCATGTTCTACACCTCGGTCATCCCGGACTCGTCCGTCGACCACGTCGAGAAGCTCCCGGACGGGACGACCCTGGTGGTGGAGTTCCGCCTGGACGGCCAGCCCTACCGCGCGATGAACGCCGGCCCGGGGCACCCGCACACCGACGCGATCTCGTTCCAGGTCGACGTGGAGGACCAGGCAGAACTCGACCGCATCTGGGACGCGTTCGTCGACGCCGGCGGCACCCCGGTGGCGTGCGGCTGGATCACGGACGCGTGGGGCGTGTCCTGGCAGGTGACCCCGGCGGACATGGGCGAGATCATGAGTGCCGGGGGCGACCAGGAGGGCGCGGCACGGGCGTACCAGGCGATGCGGCAGATGGTGAAGCTCGACATCGAGGCCCTGCACGCGGCAGCACGCGGCGACTAGCCCGGCTGCGGGTTCGCGCAGACCGTCGGCGGATCGCGCACTGCTCGGCGGTTCACCGGGGTCCAGGGTTGTACCCCACCGGTATGGTGACGGGCACGGAACGACAGGTTGGAGTCAGGATGGACCACCCGAGGTCCGACGTCCGGGACGCTGACATCGGACGCGCCTACACCGAGCTCTCCCGGATCACCCGGCGGGCGAGCATCAGGGCCCGCGGGGACGACGCCGTGCTGAGCATCGTCGACCAGTCGCTCGTCGACTTCGTCGTGCTCCACCCCGGCTGCATGGCCATCGACATCGCCCGGTACCTCCGCTTGAACCGGTCGACGATCTCCCGGCAGCTCGCCGGGCTGCTCGCCGCCGGGCTGATCCGGACGACCGACGGCGGCACGGGGAACGCGAAGCCGCTCGAGGCGACCGACGAGGGACGCGCGGCACTCGCCCGATCCGTGAAGCTGCACCGCGACGCCCTCGACGAACGGATCGCGAGCTGGTCGGACGACGACATCGCCCTGCTCGCCGGGCTGCTCGAGCGGCTGGGCGCCTCGGACGAGGCCGGTCTGCCGATGCCGGCCCGGGCGACGGACACGGACGTGGACCCGGACCTGCCGAGGGCATGACGACCTCGATCGTCCTGCTGTCGGACACGCACCTGCCGAAGCGGGCGAAGGACCTCCCCGCCGGGTTGTGGGACGACATCGACGCCGCGGACCTCGTCGTGCACGCGGGGGACTGGGTGGACCTGGCGACGCTCGACGCCGTCGAGGCGAGGGCCGCGCGGTTCGTCGGGGTCCGCGGGAACAACGACGGCCCCGAGTTCGACGACCGGCTGCCGCTGGTCGCGCACGTCGACGTCGAGGGGCTCCGGTTCGCCGTCGTCCACGAGACCGGTGCGGCGACCGGCCGCGAGCGTCGTGCGGCAGCGGCGTACCCGGACGTCGACGTGCTCGTGTTCGGGCACTCGCACATCCCGTGGGACACCGTCGCACCAGGGGGCCTCCGCCTGCTGAACCCCGGCTCGCCGACGGACCGTCGGCGCCAGCCGGATCACACCTGGATGCGCTGCACCGCCTCGGACGGGTCGCTCGACGTCGAGCTCGTCCGGCTGGCGCCGAGGTCCCAGGGCATGCCGAGCTCGTAGGGCATCAGGAAGAACGCCAGCTCCCACCGGGTCGACTCGCGGAACGCCCGGGTCATGTCGCCCCGCACCGCCGGCGTGGCCGCGAGCGCGAGTTCCTCGACGAGGTCCGTCGCACGGGCGCTCGACGCCGCGAAGTCCGGGCCACCGTAGGCCGCGATCCAGTCGGCGAACGGGTGTCCGACCGGTGCGGTGCCGAGCTGTGCCCCGACCCACGCGTACACGCGGAAGCAGGGCAGGACGGCGGCGGCGAGCACGGCCACGTCGGGGTGCGTCGCGGCCGCCGCCAGGTGCGCGAGGTAGCCCGCGCACGTCGGGTGCACCGGGTCGTCGGCGTGGGTGCCGGCGAGTCGGCGGTGGTGCAGGGTGGCCGCTTCCTCGCCGCAGCCGGCAGCGGCGGCCTCCCAGAAGGCGGCATCGCTCCCGGTCGCGCGGTGCCCGATCGCCGCGAGGTGCTGTTCGTACGCGCGGAGGTAGTGCACGTCCTGCGCGAGGTAGCCCGCGAACACGTCCGGCTCCAGCGTGCCGTCGGCCATCCGCCGGATGAACGGGGTCGCGATCGTCGCGTCGAGCAGCTCGCGGACGTCGTCCCACCAGGCGTCGGTGAACCGGGGTGCCGGCAGGGCGGCGCGGACGAGCGCCCCGTGGTCGATCGGGCCGTTGCCGCTGCCGACCTCGAGTGCGTCCGCGCCGGCGAGCGCTGCCGTCAGCCAGTCCTTCGCCGTGCCGACGGCGACCTCCCAGTCGCCGTGCCGGGCGACGAGCGTCGCGATCGCGCTCGACAGGGAGCACCCGGTGCCGTGCGTGTTGGTCGTGTCCACCCGCCCCGCGGTGAACACCCGGACGGTGCCGTCCGGTGTGACGAGGACGTCGTCCGACCGGTCGCCGCCGGCGTGCCCGCCCTTCGCCAGCACGAGCACGTCCCACGCGGCGGCCACACCCCGTGCCGCTGCGATCGGGTCCGTGTCGTCGACACCAGCCAACCCGGCGAGCACGGCCAGCTCGGACCGGTTCGGCGTCACGAGGTCGGCCAGGGCGAACAACCCCGTCATCGCCCGCTCGGCGTCCGCGTCGAGCAGCCGGTCGCCGCTCGTCGCCACCATCACCGGGTCGACGACCACGTACGGCGGGCGGTTCGTGCGGAGCCAGTCGGTGACCTCGCCCACGACCGCGGTCGTGCCGAGCATGCCGATCTTCACCGCGTCCACGACGACGTCGTCCGACACGGCGTCGAGCTGGTCGCGCAGGACACGGACGTCCGGCACGTGCACCGACCGGACGCCGCGGGTGTTCTGCGCGACGACGGCGGTGACGACCGCCATGCCGTAGCCGTCGTGTGCGGCGATCGCCTTGAGGTCGGCCTGCAGTCCGGCACCGCCGGTCGGGTCGGTGCCGGCGATGCTCAGCACCCGGGGCGGCCGGCTCACCGCGAGCCGCCCCACGCAGCCACGTACGCCGCGGCCGCCGCGCCGGGGTCCGGTGCCGCGCAGATCCCGGAGACGACGGCGACCCCCGCGGCACCGGCAGCGCGCAGGGGCGCCACGTCGTCGAGGTCGACGCCGCCGATCGCCACGCACGGCACGTCCGTCGCGGCGGTGAGGCGTGCGAACCCGTCGTGCCCGAGTGCCGGCGGGTGGTCGGCCTTCGTCGCAGTCGGGTGGACGACACCGACGCCGAGCAGGTCCACCGTCCCGCGGGGGAGCCGGGCGACGACGTCGAGGTGTGCAGGGGTGTTCGCGGTCAGCCCGACGTGGGCGTCCGGACCGAGGAGCGCGCGCGCAGCCGTCACCGGGACGTCCGACTGCCCGAGGTGCACCCCGGCGACCCGGTGCCCGGCGTGCCGAGCGGCCAGGGCGACGTCGAGCCGGTCGTCGACGACCACGGCCGCACGGTCGCCCACCGTGTCGGCGACGGCGGCCGTCAGTGCGAGGAGGTCCCTCGCGCTCGCGTGCTTGTCCCGCACCTGCACGATCCCGACCCCGCCGTGCACGGCAGCACGGACCACGCCGAGCACCCCGTGTCCGTGCCGGTCGCAGAGCGTGCCGTCGGTGACCAGGTAGACACCGAGCCCGGTCATGCGGCGACCTCCTCGGTGATGCGTGCCGTGGCGACGACGTCGGCGGGTGTCAGCGACGCAAGCCGGTCGAGGAACAGCGGCTGGAACGTCCCGGGACCACCGGCGTCCCGCGCGGCGAGCTCCGCGGCGATGGTGTGCACCGCGGTGCCGGCGACGGTCGCGGCGAGCGGGTCGTCCGGGGCGACGGACGTGAACGCCGCGATCACGGCGCCGAGTGCGCACCCGCCGCCGGTGATCCGGGTGAGGAGCTCGGTCCCGTTCGCGATCCGGACCACCGTGCCGGAGCCGCCGGGGGCACCGGTGCCGGCCACCAGGTCGACGGGACCCGACACGGCCACGGTGCCCACGAGCCTCCCGGCAGCGTCGACGGCGGACGCACGCGCGTCGTCGGTGCCGGCCGTGCTGTCGACCCCGCGCCCACCGGCGGAGTCGCCGAGCAGCGCGAGGACCTCGGACGCGTTGCCGCGGAGCACCGTCGGACCGATGCCCAGCAACTCGCGGGCCAGGGCGGTGCGCACCGGGAGCGACCCGACCGCCACCGGGTCGAGGACCCACGGGGTGCCGTGCTCGGCCGCTGCGCGGGCGGCCTCGACGGACGCGGCCCGGGGCTCGGCGTGCGGCGTGCCGGTGTTGACGAGCAGTGCGTCGGCGACCCGGGCGAACGGACCGGCCTCGGTGGGGACGTCGACCATCGCGGCCGACGCGCCGAGTGCGAGCAGCACGTTCGCGGTGACGTTCTGCACCACCGAGTTCGTGATGCACTGCACGAGCGGTGCCCTGGACCTGACGGCCTCGAGCAGTTCGGCGGAGCGGTCGGCCCAGGCAGGAGCGGGCGCAGGAGTGTTCATCGGACGATCCCTTCGCGAGTACGAACTCGAGCAGGTTCGACGGGTGTGATCTCAGCCGCCGGATGCGGCACCCCGTGTCTTCGGACGAAACGGTACACGACGTCCGCGGTCACATGACGGGTGCCGTGTGACAGGCTTGGGGCGTGCCAGACGCGCTGCCCCCAGGTCCGCCGCCAGGTCCCCGCGACCCCGGCGACGCCTGGGCGTACGGACCCGACGGCACCAAGGCGTGGGGTGTGTTCGGTGCAGCCGGCCTGCTCGTCGACGACGGCCGCGGCCGCGTCCTCCTCCAGCACCGCGTCGAGTGGAGCCACCACGGCGGCACGTGGGGCATCCCCGGCGGCGCCCGGCACGAGCACGAGGACGCCGTCACCGGAGCGCTCCGCGAGTCCGCCGAGGAGGCGGGCGTGCCGCTCGACGGCGTCGACCTGCGCCACACGTCGGTGCTCGACCTCGGGTTCTGGACGTACACGACCGTGGTGGGGCGGGCCTCCCGGCCGTTCGAGCCGGTCATCGCGGACCGGGAGAGCCTCGCGCTGTCCTGGGTCCCCGTCGACGAGGTCGACGACCTGCCGCTGCACCCGGGCTTCGGTGCGTCGTGGCCGGCGCTCCGTTCCGCGATCGGGGTCATGCCGCACGTCGTGGTCGATGCCGCGAACGTCGTCGGCAGCGTGCCGGACGGCTGGTGGAAGGACCGAGCGGGTGCCGCGTCCCGCCTGGTCGACGGGCTGACGGCGCTCGCCGCGGCGGGTGTCCCAGCGCCGCTGCTCGACCTCGGGTTCACGCGGTGGTGGCCGGGGTGGACCGTCGTGCTCGAGGGGGACGCCCGCGGTGCGACGTCGGAGCCGAGACCGGGGGTGTCCGTGGTGCTCGCGGACGGGTCAGGGGACGACGCGATCGTGGCCGCTGCCTCGGCTGCCGTCGACGCCGGTGATGCCCCCGTGGTCGTCGTGACGGCCGACCGGGAGCTGCGCGCCCGCGTCGAGGCGATCGGCGCGACGACCCGCGGCCCTTCGTGGCTCCGCGACCAGCTGTAGCGCCCGTCCTCGCTCCGCCGAGCCGGCGGGACACCGCCGTACCCTCGAGACGCCGCCGAAACCGGGGGTGTCTCGACGACTCGGGGGTGTCTCGACGAGCCGGCGGCGCGAGCCGGCCGCCCGGCTACGCCGGGATGTGGCGGCGTGACGAGACCAGCACCGCGATCCACGACACGACGCCGAGCACCACGATCACCCAGAGCACGAGCGGCAGCGCCACGACGTTCGCCACCGCGGCGATGACGGCCGGCGCGAGGAACCCGGCGTACGCGGCCGCGTAGAACACCCCGGTCAACCCGGCGAGGTCCCGAGCGCCCGCGATCCGCTGCACCTCGAGCAACGACGACACGAGCGCGATGCCGATCCCGACGCCGATCACCACGTTCGCCGCGATGCCGATCCACACCGACTGCAGCTCGATCGCGACGGTGACGACCGCGATCCCGAGGGTCATCAGGAACACCGCGGTCGCGATGCCCCGCGCCGACGCGATCGAGTGCACGTGCTTCGCGAGCGGCTGGATCGCGCTCGACACCCCGAGGGCGACGACGGTCGCCGCGGTCGCGAAGACGAGCCCCCAGGTGCCGGTCGCCCCCTCGAGCCGGGTCGGCAGGTACCCGTAGCCGATCGCGGCGGACCCGAAGATCCACGGCGCGCCGACGAGCACCACGCGGGTGAACCGACGGTGCCCGGCGCTCGGGACGCGGAGTTGCCGCCACCACGGGCCGGCGAGCCCACCGGAGTGCTGGGTCTCCGGCGTCCGCCAGACGATGACGGCGAACGGCAGCGCGACGGCGATGTGGACGAGGAAGGGCAGGACCTCGGGGATCGGGCCCCACTGCGCGATGAGCCCGGCGACGAGTGCACCGGAGGCGGATCCCAGGGTGAACGCCAGCGATGCGCGACGGGCTCCGGAGCCGGCGTCCGCCGTCGGGTCGAACCGGCCATGCGAGAGTTCCTTCACCCAGCTGTTGCCGACGGCCATCGCGATGCCGACGGTGACACCCGCGAACAGGCGCCCCGCCATCAGGAAGCCGGGGCCGAACGGGCCGAGCGCGAGCAGGCCGCTGCCGACGACGGCGGAGGCGATGCCCGCGAGCATGAGCGGGCGTCGGCCGTGCCGGTCGGACAGGGACCCGGCGACGAGGAGCGCCGGCGCGAGCCCGAGCACGTACACGCCGAGGAACACGTTCACGAGCACGGACGAGTAGTGCGCGCGCTGTTCGTACATCAGCAGCAGTGGGCTGAACTGGTTGCCGCCCCACGAGCACACGAACACGGCGCCCCAGACGGCGACCCACGGCATCACGCGGGCGCGGGGGACCGCCAGCGAGCCGGTCGTCGGGATCGACCCGGTGGCGCTCACAGTGCGCCCCGGTGCGACGCGACGTGGGCGCCGAGCACCTCGGCGTAGCGGGCGGCGTCGCCGTCCTCGAGCGCGCGGGCGAGCGCACGGTGGTCGTCGAGCGACGCCTGCAACTGGGACGGCTGCACCCGCATCAGCTGGTGCCGGAGCCGCTGTTGCCGATCGCGCAGCGTCCGGGCGAACAGGACGGCGATCGCGTTCCGCGACGCGCCGATCACGGCACCGTGGAACTCCGCGTCCACCTCGATGAACCGGTCGACGTCGCCGTCGCGGACGGCCGCCTCCTGCTCGGCGAGCATGGCCTGGAGGCTCGGGGCCAGGTCCGCCACGCGACCGTCGGAGACGACGCGGGTCGCGGCCGTCGACTCGATCGCCTCCCGCATCTCGAGCACGTCCGCCGCCTCGTTCGGGGACATCGGGCGGACGACGGCGCCCTTGCGGGACTCCAACGCGATGAGCTCCTCGGCGGCGAGCCGGAGGAACGCCTCGTGCACCGGCGTCCGGGAGATCCCGAGGTCCTGGCAGATGGCGTTCTCGCTGATGGCGGTCCCGCCGGCGAGGTCCCCGCGGATGATCGCCCGCTTGACGTGGTCGTAGGCGCGGTCGGATGCCGCCTGGGTCGTCGCCGTGCTGTTCACGATCTCCGATCCTACTCCTTGCATGCAAGGCTGCATGCACGCGGGTACCCCGCCGAGGAACCGCACTTGCGCATGCATGCGGATGGATCGCGACATCGCAGCACCGGGGCGGATACGCTTGCCTCCACGCCGGTGCCCGTCAACGGAGGCGATCACGCCGGCCATGGCACGTCAACGACGACGACCACGACAGGAGCGGGCACTCATGGAGCGCATCACCAAGGCCGACGACCGGGTCCACCGTCCCGCGGGGCCGTGGACGCCCACCGTCCACCGGCTCCTCGCGCACCTCCACGAACAGGGCTTCGTGGCCGCGCCGGAGCCGATCGAACTCGACAACACGCTCGAGACCGTCTCGTTCGTCCCGGGGGTCGCGGGGGAGTACCCGTGGACCGAGGACGTCGCGAGCGAAGCCGCACTCGTCACGAGTGCCCGGATGCTCCGGCACTACCACGACGCCGCGGCGACCTTCCCGCTCGACGAGGACGCCGACGTGTGGTCGCAGACCCCGTCCACCCCGGTCGAGACCGTCGTGCACGGTGACTTCGCGCCGTACAACTGCGTCTACGACGGGATCGCCGCGGTCGGCATCATCGACTTCGACACGGCCCACCCCGGCCCGCGGGTCTGGGACGTCGCGAGCGCGGTGTACCGGTTCGCGCCGTTCACCACCGGAGCCGTCGAGGGTGCGACCGCCCCGACGCTCGACGCACGACTCTCGCGGGCAGCGGAGTTCTGCCGCGCCTACGGGCTCGACCAGGCGTCCCGGTCGGTCCTGGCACCGACGATGCTCGCCTCGATCACCGCACTCCTCACCATGCTCGAGACCGAGGCGGCAGCCGGGAACCCGAAGTTCGTCAGCGACCTCGAGCACGGCCACGCCGACCTGTACCGCGCCGACGCGGCGTACATCGAGCAGCACGCCGACGACATCACCAGAGCAGTGGTGTGACCCGGTCGCCGACCCCGGCGGCCCTCCGCTCGATGCGCCTCGCCGCGCAGCGCATCGGCGTGCGGGGCGGAACGGCGCTCGACGTCGTCACCCACATGACGGCGTTGCAAGGGCAGGACCTCGGCCAGTCGCTGTGGGCGATCGGCGTCAGGGCCCTCGGCCTGAGCCGGGCTGACGTGCACGCGGCCTTCGACCGGGGGGAGTTCGTCCGCTCGTGGCCGATGCGCGGGACCCTGCACGTACTGCGTGCCGACGACCTCCGGATGCTCCTCTCCCTGACCGCGACCAGGACCATCCGTCAGACCGCCAGACGCGCGGCGGAGCTCGGACTCGACGAGGCCACCGTCGACCGTGCCCGGGCACTCACCATCGCGGCACTCGAGGGCGGCCGGTCCCTGGACCGCGACGGCGTGCTCGGCCGCTACCGGGACGCCGGGATCGATCCCGCCGGCGGGCGCGGCTACCACCTGCTGTTCCGGTTGGCGCAGGAGGGGCTCGTCGCGTGGGGCCCGATGAGCCGTGTCGGGCAGGACCTCGTGCTCCTCGACGAGTGGGCACCGGGGGCGTCGCCCGTCCCGGACCGTGACGAGGCCCTGCGCCGAACCCTCCTCGGCTTCCTCCGTGGCAGGGGACCGGCGACCGAGGTCGACGCCGCGAGCTGGACGAAGCTGCCCCTCGGGGACGTCCGACGTGGTGTCGCGGCAGCGGGCGACGCGATCGAGGACCTCGGCGGCGGCCTCCTCGCGCTCGCGGACCGGCCGGAGCCGGGCGGCATCCCGACCGGGCAGCTCCTGCCCGGGTTCGACGAGTACCTGCTCGGGTACGCGGACCGGACCGGGCACCTCGACGCGGTGCACGCCGACCGTGTCGTGCCGGGCGGCAACGGCATCTTCCTGCCGATGGTCGTGCACCGCGGGCAGGTCGTCGGCACCTGGAAGCGCACCGAACGCACGCGGGACGTCCGCGTCACCGTGACGCCGTTCACGCCGCTCACCCCGGCAGTGCGCCGCGCCGTCGAGACGGCAGCGACGGCGTACGCCCGGTTCGTCGGCCTCCCACTCACCCTCGACCTGGGCTGATCGTTCCAGCGACTGCCCAGCATCCGTGCGGCTGCTCCCGACGCTCCCTCGGGTAATGTTCCAAGGCCATGACCGACAGCCCGGCCGACGCCACCCCCTACGAAGTCCTCGGCGTCGCCGCGACCGCCGACGACGAGGAACTCCGCCGCGCCTACCGCCGAGCGGCCCGCGAGACCCACCCGGACCTCGGCGGTGACGCCATCCGCTTCCGCCGGGTGCAGGTCGCATGGGAGCGTATCGGCACACCAGCGGCGCGACGCGCCTACGACACGGGGTCGCGCCCGACGTCCGCCCCGTCGGCTCCGTCCGGCGGCTCGTCGTGGAGGCGCGGTTCCGGTCGCGACGAGTACGCACCACCCACGGCGCGTCGCGACTCCCGCCCGCGTGCCCGCTCCCACGGACACCCCGGCGGTCGGTCGCGTGAGGTCTTCCTGGCTGCCGAGCGCGAGTGGGTCGGACTCGGCGACCCCATCGAGGACCCGTACGCCCCGTCGCTCATCCGATCAGCCCCCCGGTACATCCGCCGGCTGCTCGGTGAGGCGCTCGCCGAGGAGGCGACCGCCTCGATCGTCGCCGACATGGGCATCGGCGTGACGGTCTGGCACGACCTCGATGCGGGTGCGGAGGGCAAGCTCGACCACGTGGTGCTCATGCCGAGCGGGTTGTGGGCGCTCGAGTCCATCGACTGGGGCGGGCCGGTGCGGATCGACCACGGCGAGATCGTCGGCGAGACGCTCGAGCCGGGGGAGCGCCCCGTGAAAGAGCTCGTCCGCGCGGCCCGTGCCGTCCAGAAGCAGACACGCGTGCGGTTCACCGGCCGGCTGCTCGTCGTGCCGGACTCCGCGGTCGACCACGACGTGCAGCTCGTCGGTTCCCCGAAGAAGCCGACCGCCTACGTGGTCCGGCGCAGTGCGCTCGGGCAGGTCCTCAACGGCGTGTGGTCCCCGGAGGGCGCGGTCGACGTGTTCGAGATCCGGGACCGCCTGCAGCAGACCGTCCGGTTCGTCTGACGCGCTGGACCGTCCGGGCGATCAGTAGCCGCGGAGCTTCTCGAGGTCCCGGCGCTCCCGCTTGCTCGGACGTCCGGCGCCGCGATCGCGCATCGGGACGAACCCGGCCTCTTCCTTCGGCAGGCGCGGCGGGGTCCTGTCGTCGAGGTGCTTCGCCGCCTCGGTGGCCCCGACGCGCTTCAGGATGATGCTCTTCACGACGACGATGCGGTCGAACCCGGCCTGACGGACACGGACCTCGTCACCGGGGCCGACCGGCTGCGACGGCTTCGCCCGCTCGCCGTTGACCCGGACGTGTCCGGCCTTGCACGCGGTCGTCGCGGCGGACCGGGTCTTGGTGATCCGGACCGCCCAGATCCAGCTGTCCACCCGGGCCTTGTCCATCCCACCACCCTAGGCGTCCGGTACCCGCCCGTGGCAGCCCGTAGGGTCGGGGGCGTGGGAGCGGACGAACAGGGGCGGATCGCACGGGCACTCGCGCTCGGGGTGCTCGCCGACGTCGAGCTGGGGACTCGCGTCGTCGTCCGGGCGCACCACGGCGACGGCGCGAGTGACGCACTCGGAGACCTCGTCGCACGCACACCGGACACCGTCACGATCGACACCCGCCGCGGCCGGGTCGAGGTCGCCCTCACCGACGTCGTCGCCGCGAAGCGCGTCCCTCCGCCCCCGCCACGTCGTCCTCGCTGACGCCGTTCGAAGCGAGCGACCGCGGCGAGCCGTCGCCGGGCAGGCCCTCGTGCCGTCGTAGCCTCTGGCCATGGCAGTCCCCGTCCCACTCGGCACCGAGGACCGCACCGCCCGTGTGACGCTCCGCCGCCCAGACTCCTGGCGACGCGAGGACGCGTCCCACGCGGACCTCCGGCTGCGCGGCGACGACGTCGTCCTCACCGTCCGGTCCCGCCCGAGCGATCGCGGCATCGGGGACGAGAACGCCTCGCTCATCGAACGACTCCCCGGGTCTGTCGACGGCCTGCTCCTCGTCGGCTGCGACGTCTGGGGCACGGTCGGCGCACCCGCACGGCTGGTCGAGTACGTCCGCCCCGGCGAGGACGGCGACGAGGACCACGAATCGACCTCGATCGTCGGCGCCCACCTGCTGTTCGTCACCGGACGGCACCGCGTCGACGTGACCGTCGAACGCCCGCTCGCGCGACTCGACGAGACCGACGACGTCGTGTTCGCCGTGCTCGACTCCGTCCGCGCCGTCGGCCCGGTCTCCGCGTCGTCGCCCCGCGACCTCGAGGAGCTGCCGGCCGCGCAGCCGGCACCGGAGCTCGACGGACCGCACATCGCCTCCGACGCCCTCACCACGCTGCAGAGCATGGCCGGGAAGCGCTGGAGCCCCACGCTCCTGCGCAGTCCCGGCGGACGCGGACTCGTCGACGCCGGCCTGGTCGGACGCTTCGGGACGGTCCCGCCGACGACCCAGGCCCTCATCGAACCGTGGGCCGGCGACGTGCAGCCGACCACGCTGGAACAGCACCTGCCAGACGGGCGCGTGTCGCGCCTCCAGGCCTGGTCCGGCACCGTCGTGGACGGGACGGACGACGCCGATTCCGTCATCACCCGGCTCGCGCCGGAGCGCGTGGTCGCGATCGCGGCCGGGAGGCTCGGTGTCGGTCCGGCATGGACCTTCCCGTTCCGCACGGGGGCGCTCCGGGCCGACCTGCTCGGCAGGCGGCTGGCCGGTGGCGACGCCGCTCCCGATCTCCCGGCGTCGATCGCCGAGGCCGACCCGCGGCTCGCCCGGTTCTGGGCGGCGCCGTGGACGGTGTCGTACCTGCGTCGGCCGGGGAAGCCCCGACCGATCACGATCGTGCACGCCGAGGGACGGGGCTTCGCGCGCGTCGGACGCACGGAGGCCGGCGCCTCCGCGTTCTGGGCGGAGTCGCCGGCCAACGTGTACCGGTCCTTGGTGCGTGCGTTCCTTGCGTGACGGCGGAATCGCCGGTCTGGCCAGAACGGTGTACCGGTCCCTTGTTCGTGCGTTCTCGGGGCCAGCCGCTTCCTAGGCGGCAGGGCCCGCGGTGAGCGTCACCGTGACGGTGCTCGCCGTGCCGGCGCTGTTCGTGTAGCCGACGGAGACCTTGTCGCCGACGGACTTCGACTGGATCACCTGCGTCAGCTGGTCCGAGCTCGTGATCGCGGTGCCGTCGATCGACGTGATCGTGTCACCGGCAGCGAGGCCCGCTGTCGCTGCGCCGGATCCCTCGACGGTCCCGGCGACCGCGACCCCGCCCGTGGTGGTGGACGTGCCGCTCACCTGGACGCCGAGGAACGCGGGCAGCCCGATCGTGATCGTCCCGGATGCGTCACCGGCGAGGATCTTGTCCGCGATCGCCTTCGCCGTGGTGATCGGGATCGCGTAGCCCGTCACGTCGGCCGAACCCGAGGACGCAGCGGTCGCCATGCCGACGACCTCACCCTCGCTGTCGAGCACCGGACCGCCGGAGTCGCCGGAGACGATGTCCGCGGCGATCTCGATCAGGCCGGTGAGGGACTCGGTGCCCGTGCCGGACTCGCTCTGCACCTGGATGTCCTGGTCGGTCGCGGTGACGGTGCCCTCCGCGGCGACGAGGTTGCCCGTGCCCTCGGCGTTGCCGACGTCGGTCACGGCGTCACCGGTGCTCGGTTCGCCGTCGTCGTCGAGCGTGACGGTCGACAAGCCGGACGCGTTCTCCAGCTTGAGGACCGCCACGTCGTTCGTGGCGTCGGCACCGACCACGTCGGCCTTGTACTCCTTGCCGGTGGTCTCGTCGGTGACCGTGATGCTCGTCGCACCCTGGATGACGTGGTTGTTCGTGAGGATCGTGCCGTCCGAGGTCAGGACCATCCCGGTGCCGGCGGCCTGCGAGGACTGGTCGTAGTCCAGGATCGTGTTGATCGTGACGACGCCCTTCTTCTGGGCTGCCGTGGCCGCCGTGGCGGCGGACTCGGTGCTGGTGCCGGACGAGCCACTTCCGCTCCCGCTTCCGCTGCCGTCGCCGGGCACCGTGAAGCCGTTCGTGCCGCTCCCGCTGCCGGTGTCCGGCGTGGTCGTCGTGCCCTGGGACTGGCTCGACGTGGTCTCGGTGCCGACCGACGAGAGCCCGAGTGCCGTGCCGCCGGCGGCGCCGACGATCGCGAGGGCGGCGATGCCGGACCCGATCACCAGACCGAGCTTGCGCTTCTTCGTGCCGGGGCGCGTGCCGAACGCACCGCTCCACCCCTGCTCTGACGGGTACTGCTGCGACGGGTACTGCTGCCCGTGCTGCGCCGCGTGGGCCCAGCCCTGGTGGACGCCGGCGAGGGCGGGGCTGCCGATGAGGTACGGGCCGCGACCGTCGTGCGTGTAGGCGTATGGACCGGAGCCGTCCGGGGCGTAGAGGTACGGACCGGAGCCGTCGAACGCGTAGGCGGGACGGAGTGTGGACGCGTCGGCGTGCGGGGCCTCCCACGTGGAGCGGGGTGCGGCGTCCTGTGCGTCGATCGGGGTCGTGCCCGGTTCGGCGTCGGGGTTCGGGGTCTCGTTCATCGGTGCTCTCCGGTCGCTCTCGACGACCCGGTCGGGCGTCGATGGATACGAGTACAAGCCCGTTTCCCATGACGAAGCTATGAGCGAGCCCAGCGCACGCTCACGACTCGCTCGGGGATCGCCGAGGGGGAGTGCGGGGGTCGTCGTCACCCGCGAGACGTTAGGGTTGCCTTACTCCTCATGCGTTCCCCGTCACCAGCGCCGCCGGCGCCCCGCTCCGTGCCCCGACTCGTCGGTGCGACGGTCCTCGCCGTCCTGGTCCTCGCCGTCGCGGTCGCCATGAGCGTCGCGTTCGGATCGCGGCCGATCCCGCTCGGGACGGTGCTCGACACCGTGCTGCACCCGGGCCGGAACGACGAGATCGGGCTCATCGTGCTCGGCAACCGCGTCCCGCGCACCCTCGTCGGGTTGCTCGCGGGCGCCGCCCTCGGGGTCGCCGGCGCCGTGATGCAGGGGGTCACCCGCAACCCGCTCGCCGACCCGAGCATCCTCGGCATCAACTCCGGCGCGGCCCTGGCCGTCGTGACGGGCATCGCGGTCTTCGGCATCAGCGGGACGGCCGAGTACCTGCCGTTCGCCTTCGCCGGTGCTGCGCTCGCCGCACTGCTCGTCTACGGCATCGCCGCGGTCGCCAGGCGCGGGCTGACGCCCGTGGGCCTCGCGCTGTCCGGGGCCGTGGTCGCCGCGGCGCTCGCGTCCATCTCGACCGCGGTCCTCGTGACGAGCCAGAGCCTCCTCGACCAGCTGCGGTTCTGGCAGGTCGGCGCGCTCGCGGGCAAGGACCTCGGCACCGCCGGGGTCGTCACGATCCCGGTGCTCGTCGGACTGTGCATCGCGTTCGCCCTCGGTCGTTCGCTCAACACGCTCGCACTCGGCGACGAGCTCGCCGCGTCGCTCGGCCAGCGCGTCGTGCTCGTCCGGGCGGTCGGTGGACTCGTCACCGTGCTGCTCGCCGGCTCGGCGGTCGCCGCTGCCGGGCCCATCGCGTTCGTCGGGCTCGCCGTGCCGCACGCCGTCCGCCGACTGAGCGGTCCCGATCACCGGTGGACGATCCTGCTGTCCGCCATCGTCGCGCCGGCACTGCTGCTCGTCTCCGACGTCATCGGCCGGGTCGTCGCGTACCCGGGAGAGCTGCAGGTCGGCATCGTCACGGCCTTGATCGGTGCGCCGGTGTTCATCGCCCTGGTCCGGTCGAAGGCGGTGACCGGGCTGTGAGCGCCGTCGACCAGACCCGGGCCCGGACTCGGCCCCGGCTCGGGGCAGCGCGTCGTGAGCTCGTCGTGCTCGGCTCCGTCCTCGTCGTGCTGGTCGGGCTCGTGCTCGTCGGGCTCGGCGTGGGCGAGATCCCGCTGTCGCCCACTCAGGTCGTCCAGGCGCTGTTCGGGCACGGGGACACGATCTCGGACTTCGTGATCGGGCAGCTCCGCGGGCCGAGGACCCTCGCGGCGCTCCTCGTCGGGGCCAGTCTCGGCGTCGCGGGCGGCATCGTGCAGAGCGTCGTCAGGAACCCCATCGCCAGCCCCGACGTGATCGGCATCACCTCCGGCGCGAGCGCGTCCGGGCTGACCGCGATCGTGCTGTTCGGGGTCTCCGGCATCGGACTGTTCTGGACGGTGCTGGTCGGCGCCCTCGTCGTGTCGCTGGTCATCACTGCGCTCGCGTGGCGGAGGGGCATCACGGGCAACCGCGTGGTCCTCGTCGGCATCGGGGTCGCGGCGATGTCCCTGAGCGTCACCGGCTGGATGCTCACGAGCGGCTCCGTGCAACAGGCGGGGACGGCACTCCTCTGGCTCTCCGGCAGTCTCAACGCGGTCGACCGGAGCGTCGTCGGTGTGCTCGTGGTGGCGTTCGTCGTGCTCATGGTGCTGGCGCTCCTGCAGTCACCGCGACTGACCGTCCTGACGCTCGGCGACGACGTGGCGGCCGCACTCGGTCTGCGACCGAACCGTGCGAAACTCCTGCTCCTCCTGACCGCCGTGTGCCTCACCGCGGCGGCCGTCGCGACCGCGGGGCCGGTGTCGTTCGTCGCCCTGATGGCGGCGCCGATCTCCAGGCGGCTCGTCGGGGGCGGTCGTGTGGCGCTGGGTGTCTCGGCCGCGGTCGGCGCCGTGATCGTGCTCGCGAGCGACCTCATCGCCCAGTTCGCGATCCCCGGGAACGCCCTGCCGGTCGGCGTCGTCACCGGCGTCGTCGGCGCCCCGTACCTGCTCTGGTTGCTCGCGCGCGGTCGCTGACGACCGCCTGCTGCGGACGCGTGCCGTGATCGGACGTCGCGACGTCCTGCCGCGACGTCCGTGGCGGAGCCGAGCCGAGCCTCCCGTCCGGCCTGCCGCGACACGCGTTGCAGAGTGCGATTACGGGGTCCCGCGCGGGATTGCGGAAACCCGCAAAGCAGGCTCAGAACCCCCCTTCCGGGTGTCTGCACGTCGATTCGTGTCCCCCTAACGTCGGACACGACCCCGGACTCCCGACAGCGTTCCACCCCGAACGAACGCTGGTCCGGTCGAACGAAGGACACCCATGCCCGAACAGCATGACGACGCGCCCGTGCGCCGTCGGCAGTGGGGTTCCGAGCGACGTACCCGCCCGCTCGACACCCTCCACGAACGCCCCTCCGACCGGAACCTCGTCTCCGGTCGCATCGCCATCATCCTCACGATCGCCTTCTGGATCGCGTACGTCGTGTACACCGTGATCCGCCAGTTCCTGGACTACGGCACCGAGAGCTTCCGGTTCACCACCGAAGCGCTCTCGTACCTGGTCGTCGTCACCTTCCTGACCTTCTCGGCGCTCATGCACCTCATCGCACGGCAGGGTGCGATGGAGCGTTTCGCCACCCACGTCCGGGTGCCCCGCGCCGAACTGGACCGCCACTTCGGCACCGGGCACGAGTCGCCGCTGACGGTCCTCGTCCCGAGCTACGCAGAAGAACCGGAGGTCGTCGCGACGACGCTCTGGTCGGCCGCGCTGCAGGAGTACCCGTCGCTCCGCATCGTCCTGCTCGTCGACGACGCACCGTTCCCGACCGACCAGGAGACGCGCGCGAAGCTCGAGCGGACCCGCGCGGTCGCGACGACCATCCAGACGCAGCTCGCGCCGGCAGCAGAGCGCTTCCAGGAGGCCCTGCTCTCCGCCGAGGTCGAGGCGTCGCACACCCCGTTCGCCACCGTCGACTCCCTGCGCACGCTCGTCGAGCACCACCGCTGGGCCGATGCCTGGCTGCGCCGCCACGCCCGCGAGCACGACGTCGTCGACCACGTCGACCACTTCTTCCACGACCAGGTCCTGGTCGGGCTGGCCGACGAGGTCCGGCTGACGTCGGAGGCCCTCGAGGCGGCGATCGTCGACGCGCTCGACACCGCGGCGAGCACGCCGTCCGTCGAGGGGCGCACCACGCCGCTCGACGGCTCGACGCTGACCGAGATCACCTCGGCCCGCGTCGTGGAGCTCCAGCGCCGTCTCGCGTGGACGTTCACCGCCGAACTGACCACGTTCGAGCGGAAGCGCTACGCGAACCTCTCCGACGAGGCGAACAAGGCGATGAACCTCAACGCCTACATCGGCCTGCTCGGCGGCGCGTACGCGTTCGACGAGACCGCGTCCGGCACGATCCTCCGCACGGTCGCCGACCAGGCGTACGCGGACCTGGTCGTCCCGGCGTCGGACTACGTCCTGACGCTCGACGCCGACTCGGTGCTGCTCCGCGACTACTGCCTGCGCCTGGTCTACTTCCTCGAGCAGCCGGAGAACGCCAGCGTCGCCGTGACGCAGACCCCGTACTCGTCGTTCCGCGGTGCCGCCACGCGCATCGAGCGGCTCGCCGGGGCAACGACCGACATCCAGCACATCCTCCACCAGGGCATGTCGCGCCACAACGCGACGTTCTGGGTCGGCGCGAACGCGGTCATCCGCACCCGAGCGCTCCGCGACATCGAGGAGGTCGAGACCGTCGGCGGCTTCGAGGTGAAGCGCTACGTGCAGGACCGCACCGTCATCGAGGACACCGAGTCGAGCGTCGACCTCGGGATGCACGGCTGGACCCTCGTGAACTACCCGGAGCGCCTGTCGTACAGCGCCACCCCGCCGGACTTCGGCTCCCTGATCGTGCAGCGGCGACGTTGGGCGAACGGTGGGCTGCTGATCCTGCCGAAGTACCTCAGGCAGGTCCGCGAACGTCGGCAGCGGGGCGAGCGGGTCGGCATCGTCGAGATGTCCCTCCGCGTCAACTACATGGCGTCGATCGCGTGGGCGTCGTTCGGCCTGATCTTCCTGCTCGCGTACCCGTACGACTCGCGGCTCCTCAGCCCGATGGTGCTCCTCGCCGCGCTGCCGTACTTCTGGCTGCTCTCGAGTGACCTGAAGTACTGCGGGTACAAGCGGACCGACGTGTTCCGGATCTACGGCTTCAACCTGATCCTGATGCCCGTGAACGTCGCCGGCGTGCTGAAGAGCATCCAGCAGGCCCTCACCGCGAAGAAGATCCCGTTCGCCCGCACGCCGAAGGTCCGTGACCGCACGGCGTCGCCGGCGCTCTACGTGCTGGCGCCGTACGCGATGGTCGTGTTCTCGGTGTTCACCTTCGTCCGCGACTTCCACGCCGAGAACTGGGGCAACGCGGTCTTCGCCGCGTTCAACGCCCTGCTGGCGATGTACGCGATCGTCGCCTACATCGGGATCTGGAACTCGGTCGTCGACGTCTGGATCTGGGCGACGGCGTGGATGTACTACGACCCGAGCGCACGAGCAGCGCGCCGAGCCCGTCGCCTGGCCGCGCGTGCCACCGCACGGGCAGCCAGGGGCGGCGCCCCCGACCTGCAGCCCGTGGCCGAGGACTGGCGTGCCGTCCTCTACTTCGGTGACCGCGGCAAGAGCCTGCCGAGGCACCACCACGCGGACGTCGTCGGTGCGGTCCGCGCGACCACCGGCTCCACCACGAACGAGAAGACGGCGGCCTGACGATGTCGACCACGAGACGCCTCTCACCGCTCCGCGTCGGGCTCGCAGCCGTCGTGGCACTCGCCCTCGTCGCCGCCGGGTACGTCGGCTTCGACCGCTGGCAGTCCGCGCAGGCATCGGAGACCCAGGAGTCCTGGTTCGCCGCCTACACCGACGTCACCGCGACGCCGACGTTCGCGTTCGAGGACGTGAAGTCCGCGAAGGGCCGCGACGTCATGCTGTCCTTCGTCGTCGCGGACCACGACGCCGCCTGCACGCCGACCTGGGGGTCGTACTACTCGCTCCAGGGTGCGTCCGACCAGCTCGACCTCGACCGCAGGATCGCCCGACTGCAGCAGCAGAAGGGCGAGGTCGGGGTGTCGTTCGGTGGGCTGTCGAACGACGAGCTCGCCACGACCTGCACCGACCGGAGCGACCTCGTCGACGCGTACAGCACCGTCGTGCAGCGATACGACGTCAGCACGGTCGACTACGACGTCGAGGGTGACGACCTCACGAACCACGCCGCGGGGGAGCGCCGTGCGAAGGCCGTCGCCGAGCTGCAGCAGCAGCGTCGTGCAGCAGGGCACCCGCTCGCGGTGTGGCTCACGCTGCCGGCCGCGCCGTCCGGACTGACGAGCGACGGCACCACGGCGGTCGCGCAGTTCCTGCAGGCCGGCGTCGACCTCGCCGGCGTGAACGCGATGACGATGGACTACGGCGACGGCAAGGGTGCGAGCCAGAGCATGTACTCCGCCTCGGTGCAGACCCTGCAGCAGGTGCACCGTCAGCTCGGCGTGCTCTACCAGCGCTCCGGCACGCCGCTCTCCGCCGGCACGCTCTGGCACAAGGTCGGGGCGACGCCGATGATCGGGCAGAACGACGTGCAGGACGAGGTCTTCACGCTCGCCGACGCCGAGAAGCTCAACACCTGGGCGCGGGACCAGGGCCTCGGCCGGATGTCGATGTGGTCCCTCAACCGGGACACCACCTGCGGGTCGAACTACGTGAACCTCTCGACCGTGTCGAACTCCTGCTCCGGGATCGACCAGGGCGGGAAGCTCTTCGCCGACGTCCTCGGCAAGGGCTTCACCGGCGGGATCGTCGCGGCGGCGTCGGACGTCACCACGGCGGAGCCCTCGTCCACCGTGCAACCGACCGACGACCCGTCGACGAGCCCGTACCCGGTGTGGGACGCGGACGCCTCGTACCTGGAGGGCACCAAGATCGTCTGGCACCACAACGTCTACGAGGCGAAGTGGTGGACCTCGGGCGACCTGCCGGACGACCCGGTGCTGAGCGCCTACGAGACGCCGTGGCAGCTCATCGGCCCCGTCCTGAAGGGCGAGAAGCCGGTGAAGCAGGTCACATTGCCGGCCGGCACCTACGACGCGTGGTCCGGGACGAAGCAGTACGACACCGGCGACCGTGTGCTGTTCAGCGGCGTGCCCTACCAGGCGAAGTGGTGGAACACGGGCGACAGTCCGCAAGCCTCCACCAGTGACCCGGACGGCTCGCCGTGGGTCAAGCTCAAGGACTCCGAGATCAAGGAGATCCTGTCCGGCCTGCAGGCCGGCAACTGACGGACGGGAGGCTCGGTACCAGCTGGTACCGAGCCTCCTGTCCATCGTCTGGTCGCGCACCGCTGTCCGCTCGCCGCGGACAGGTCGTGTCACCCGGGTACGGGACTCTCGCTCGGTCGGTCGTTTCCGATACGCTGGGTTGCCAAGAGGAGGAGGTCCACGATGCCAGATCCAGTGGTCCCGCAGCCTGAGGGACAACGAGCCCCGGAGCAGCGGCTGGTCGACACGACGCTGACCTTCAGCATGGACATGGGCGCGGCACTCACGCCCGAGTCCGGTGTCTCGCCGGAAGAACGCGACGCCATCAACGCCCTGCCCTCCGGGTCGGCGCTGCTCGTCGTCCGTCGCGGCCCCAACGTCGGTGCCCGCTTCCTGCTCGACTCCGACGTCACGACGGCCGGCCGCCACCCCGATGCGGACATCTTCCTCGACGACGTCACGGTGTCCCGGAAGCACGCGCAGTTCCTCCGCGCCGGGACGGCCTTCACGGTCAAGGACCTCGGTTCGCTGAACGGCACGTACTTCGACGGCGACCGCATCGACGAAGCGCCGTTGTCCGACGGTGCAGAGGTCCAGGTCGGCAAGTTCCGCCTGACGTTCTACGCATCCCGGGTCGACCTGGCGCGCCTGGCGAACGCGTAGTGGCCGCCCGCTCGGCCGCAGCGCGGTCGGGTTCGCCGGCCGCGGACCTGCTGACGATCGGCCAGGTCATCGCTCGGCTGAAGCCCGACTTCCCGGACCTCTCGAGCTCCAAGCTGCGGTTCCTCGAAGAGCGCGAGCTCGTCACACCCGTCCGCACGGCGAGCGGCTACCGCAAGTTCTCCCCGGCCGACGTCGACCGGCTCCGTGTCGTCCTCGGCCTGCAGCGGGACCACTACCTGCCGCTCAAGGTCATCAAGGAGTACCTCGCCGACCTCGACGCCGGGCGCGAGCCCGTGCTGCCCGGCGGTGGTGACGGGCCGAAGCCGTCCATCCTGGGCGGCGAGAAGCGGTACTCCCGCGACGACCTCGTCCGAGCGGCCGGCGCTACGCCGATGCTGCTCTCCGACGCGGTGTCCGCCTCGCTGCTGCCGGCGACCGACACCTTCGGCGAGGACTCGGTCGTCGTGCTCAAGGCCCTCGTCGAGCTGCAGCGGACCGGCATCGAGCCGCGGCACCTCCGCACCTTCCGCTCGACAGCCGAGCGCGAGGTCGGCCTCATCGAGTCCGCGCTGATGCCCGTCTCGCGGCGGGGTGACGCGACCTCGAAGGCGAAGGCGCTCGAGCTCGCGCGGGAGATCTCCGGGCACCTCGAGGTCATCCGGTCCAACCTGATCCGTGCCGCCATCGGTCGGATGGACGCGTGAACCGCTCTGGTGGGGCCCGTGTGCCGGGGCGTATCCTCGACACGCCGGACGCGCCGAGTCGGATGTCCCGCGTCGGAGCCATCGGAGTCGCTACCGTGGACCTCGGCACAACTCTCAACCCGTCGTTGAAGCTTCGGATGAGGGCTCGATCGTCCTGGAAGGCAGTCCAATGAGTGGGAACGAAACCCCCGGTACCCCGTCAGACATGACGCGGTACGACCTCGGGTTGCTCTTCACCGACGGACTCCCGGAGCACGACGAGCAGAACGGCTACCGCGGCACCGTCGCCGCCAAGGCAGCCGGCATCAGCTACCGCCAGCTCGACTACTGGGCTCGCACCGAGCTCGTGCAGCCGACGATCCGCGGCGCCGCGGGGTCCGGTTCGCAGCGGCTCTACGGCTTCCGGGACATCCTCGTGCTGAAGCTCGTCAAGCGACTCCTCGACACCGGCATCTCGCTCCAGCAGATCCGGACCGCCGTCAACCAGCTCCGCGAGTCCGGAGTGTCCGACCTCGCGCAGACCACGCTGATGTCCGACGGCGCATCGGTCTACCTGTGCACCTCGGACGACGAGGTCATCGACCTGGTGTCCCGCGGGCAGGGCGTCTTCGGCATCGCGGTCGGCAAGGTCCTGCGCGAGGTGGAGTCCTCCCTCGTCGAACTCGACGCGACGCCCGCGGCCGACCCGGCCGACGAGCTCGCCGCACGCCGAGCCACGCGCGCTTCCTGACGCGGCGCCCGCTCGCGCGCTTCCCGACGCCGAGTGGCCACGACTCCCCGCATGTCACCCGTCGAGCGGTCGAGAACCGTCGCACGCGCGCACGTCGGTCGACGATTTGCGACACGTCGCCGGACGTGAGCGGGGAGTTGTGACCGGTGAGCGGTGAGCCGTAGCGCTTGCCGGGACTGGGTGGGTATCAGCGGTGTTCGGTCGGGGACACCTGTCGAGCGCTCGCCGAGGGGTCACGACACGCCGCCGAGCGCGCGCCGAGCGGTCACGAACCGTCGCGTGTTCGTGGTCCAGCCGACGATTCGTGACCTTCGCTGCAACCTGAGCGGGGAGTCGTGACCGGTCGTCCCATCGTGGCAGGTCGTCCCTGCCGGGGGTCTCCTGTGCGGAGGAGCGCTACTCGGCGATGGCCGCGGCAGCGCCGTCGGCGTAGGGGCCGATCTTGCCGGTTCGCATGATGCGCTCGAGGAGCTGGTCGAAGTTGCGCGCCATCTCCTGTGCGGACTCGCCGGGCCACACGTGCAGGGGCTTCGCAGCACCCTGGGCCTGCTGGAGCGACGTGCGCTCGGGCAGCTGCGGCGAGAGCACGAGCGGACCGAACATGTCGCGGAGTTCCTTGATGCGGAACTGGTGCTCGAGGGACTGCACGCGGGCACGGTTCACGATGATGCCGAGCGGCTGCAGGCGGGGGGAGAGTCCGCGTCGGATCTCCTCGATCGCGCGGAGGGCTCGGTCGGCGGCGGCCACGGAGAAGAGCCCGGGCTCGGTGACGACGGTCACGCGGTCGGACGCGGCCCACGCGGTGCGGGTGAGGGCGTTGAGCGACGGCGCGCAGTCGATGAGGACGAGCTCGTAGTCCTGCTCGACGTTGGCGAGCGCTTCCTCGAGCTTCCAGATGTCGCGGATCGACGGGTGCGGCCCGTCGAAGTTGATGGCGGAGGGGGAGCCGACCATGACGTCGATCTTGCCCTGCGAACCCTTCGTCCAGCCGGACGGCGCGATGGCCTGGCGGACGATCTTCTCCTTCGGGTTCTCGAGCACGTCGGCCACGTTCAGGTGGCCGGCGATGTTGATGTCGAGGCCGGTGGAGACGTCGGACTGGGGGTCGAGATCGACCACCAGCGTTCGCAGACCCTTGGCGAACGCGGCCGAGGTCAGACCGAGTGTGACCGTCGTCTTGCCGACACCGCCCTTGAGAGAGCTCACGCTGAGTACATGCACGTTGAGCAACGTTACCGCCAGTAGGGTTGTCTCACCTGACCCAGCGCTGAAAGGGCCCGCGTGTTCCGCAAGATCCTGGTCGCCAACCGTGGCGAGATCGCGATCCGCGCGTTCCGCGCGGCGTACGAACTCGGCGCCCGCACCGTCGCCGTCTACCCCTACGAGGACCGGAACTCCCTGCACCGTCTCAAGGCGGACGAGGCGTACCTGATCGGCGAGCGGGGCCACCCGGTCCGCGCCTACCTCGACGTGTCGGAGATCATCCGCGTCGCCCGGGAATCCGGTGCGGACGCGATCTACCCCGGCTACGGCTTCCTGTCCGAGAACCCGGACCTCGCCGCCGCTGCCGCCGCGAACGGCATCACGTTCATCGGACCCGGCGAGCACGTCCTCGAGATGGCCGGCAACAAGGTGACCGCGAAGGAGCACGCGATCGCGGCCGGCGTGCCGGTCCTGGCGAGCACCCCGGCGAGCCGCGACGTCGACGAGCTCGTCGCCGGCGCCGAGGCGATCGGGTTCCCGGTCTTCGCGAAGGCCGTCGCCGGTGGCGGCGGTCGTGGCATGCGCCGCGTCGAGACCCCGGCCGAGCTGCGTCCGGCGCTGGAAGAAGCGATGCGCGAGGCCGACAGCGCGTTCGGCGACCCCACGATGTTCCTCGAACAGGCGGTCCTGCGTCCGCGGCACATCGAGGTGCAGATCCTCGCCGACGCCACCGGGACCGACTCCGGGACGATCCACCTCTTCGAGCGGGACTGCTCCGTGCAGCGCCGCAACCAGAAGGTCGTGGAGATCGCGCCCGCGCCGAACCTCGATCCGTCGATCGCCCGGGCACTGCACCGCGACGCCGTGGCCTTCGCCCGGTCGATCGGCTACGTGAACGCCGGAACCGTCGAGTTCCTGCTCGACACCGTCGGGGAGCGTGCCGGACAGCACGTCTTCATCGAGATGAACCCGCGCATCCAGGTCGAGCACACCGTGACCGAAGAGGTGACCGACGTCGACCTCGTGCAGTCGCAGATGCGCATCGCCGCGGGGGAGGCCCTCGCCGACCTCGGCCTGTCGCAGGACACCGTGTCCGTGCACGGCGCCGCGCTGCAGACCCGCATCACGACCGAGGACCCGACCCAGGGCTTCCGACCGGACACCGGGCGGATCACCACCTACCGCAGCCCTGGTGGTGCCGGGGTCCGCCTCGACGGCGGCACGGTCGCCACCGGCGCGCAGATCAGCCCGCACTTCGACTCGATGCTCGCGAAGATGACGTGCCGCGGCCGGGACTTCCCGACCGCCGTCGCCCGTGCCAAGCGCGCCCTCGCCGAGTTCCGCATCCGCGGGGTCAGCACGAACATCCCGTTCCTGCAGGCCGTGCTCGAGGACCCCGACTTCGCGCGGGGCGACATCTCGACCGCGTTCATCGGCGAACGTCCGCAGCTGTTCAGCGGCCACGTGTCCAAGGACCGCGGCACGAAGGTCGTCAACTGGCTCGCCGACGTGACGGTGAACAAGCCGAACGGCGAACCCGGCGCGCAGATCGTCGACCCGGCGCTGAAGTTGCCGACCGTCGACCTCACCGCCGAACCGCCGGCCGGTCAGCGCCAGAAGCTGCTGCAGCTGGGTCCGGCCGGGTGGGCGAAGGCCCTCCGCGAGCAGACCGCCCTCGCCGTCACCGAGACGACGATGCGCGACGCCCACCAATCGCTCCTCGCGACGCGGGTCCGCAGCAAGGACCTCGTCGCCGTGGCGCCGTCCGTGGCGCGGCTGACCCCGGAGCTGCTCAGCATGGAGGCCTGGGGCGGCGCGACCTACGACGTCGCGCTCCGCTTCCTCGGCGAGGACCCGTGGGAGCGCCTGGCGTCCCTGCGCGAGGCGATGCCGAACATCCCGATCCAGATGCTCCTGCGCGGCCGCAACACCGTCGGGTACACGCCATACCCGACCGAGGTCACCGACGCGTTCGTCGCCGAGGCCGCGGCCACCGGCGTGGACGTGTTCCGCGTGTTCGACGCCCTGAACGACGTCAGTCAGCTGCGACCGGCGCTCGAAGCCGTGCTCGCGACGGACACCGCGGTCGCCGAGGCGGCTCTCTGCTACTCCGGCGACCTGCTCGACCCCGCCGAGGACCTCTACACGCTCGACTACTACCTGCGCCTCGCGGAGCAGATGGTGGACGCCGGCGCGCACGTCATCGGCATCAAGGACATGGCGGGACTCCTCCGTGCCAGCGCCGCCGAGAAGCTCGTGACCGCGTTGCGGGAGCGGTTCGACCAGCCGGTGCACGTGCACACGCACGACACCGCCGGCGGACAGCTCGCGACGCTCCTCGCTGCCGCCCGTGCCGGCGCCGACGCGGTCGACGTCGCGGCGGCACCGATGGCGGGGACGACGAGCCAGCCGAGCATGTCCGCCCTCGTCGCGGCCCTCGCGCACACCGAGCGCGACACCGGCATCTCGTTGGACGCAGTCGGCGACCTCGAGCCCTACTGGGAAGCGGTCCGTCGCGTGTACGCACCGTTCGAGTCGGGTCTCGCGGGTCCGACCGGCCGGGTCTACAAGCACGAGATCCCGGGCGGCCAGCTGTCGAACCTCCGGCAGCAGGCCATCGCGCTCGGCCTCGGCGACCGCTTCGAGCAGGTCGAGGACTGGTACGCCGAGGCGAACCGGATCCTCGGTCGCCCGACGAAGGTCACGCCGTCGTCGAAGGTCGTCGGCGACCTCGCGCTGCAGCTCGCCGCCGTGGACGCCGATCCGGCGGACTTCGAGGAGAACCCGCAGAAGTACGACATCCCGGACTCCGTGATCGGTTTCATGGCCGGCGAACTCGGCGAGCTCCCCGGCGGATGGCCGGAGCCGTTCCGCTCGAAGGTGCTGGCCGGACGCGACATCGTCCCGACCATCACCCCGGTGCCGGACGACGAGCGCACGGCACTCGAGACGCCGGGTGCCGACCGCCGGCAGGCCCTGAACCGGCTGCTGTTCGCCGGCCCGACGAAGGCGTTCCAGCAGGTCAGGGACGACTTCGGCGACCTCTCCGTCGTCTCGACCGTCGACTACCTCTACGGCCTGCGTCCTGGCGAGGAGCACGTCGTGCCGCTCGGCAAGGGCGTGAACCTGCTCGTCGGGCTCGAGGCGATCGGTGAAGCCGACGAGCGCGGCATCCGGACGGTCATGGCGACGCTCAACGGGCAGCTCCGCCCGGTGTACGTCCGCGACCGGTCGATCCACGTCGAGACGAAGGCCGCCGAGAAGGCGGACAAGTCCGACCCGAAGCACGTCGCGGCGCCGTTCTCCGGCGTCGTGACGCTCAAGGTCGCCGTCGGTGACGTCGTCGAGGCCGGTGCGCCGGTGGCGAGCATCGAGGCGATGAAGATGGAAGCGGCCATCACGGCGCCCGTGGCGGGCACCGTCGGCCGTCTCGCGATCCCGGCGACCCAACAGGTGGACGCCGGCGACCTCCTGGTGGTGCTGCAGTAACGTGACCGTCCGTCCCATCCGCCTGTTCGGCGACCCCGTCCTCCGCTCCCCGGCGGACTCGATCCGGCCGGAACAACTCGGCAGTGCCGGGATCCGCGATCTCGTGCAGGACCTCGTCGACACCGTCAAGGAACCCGGCCGTGCCGGCGTCGCCGCGCCCCAGATCGGGGTCGGGCTGCGAGCCTTCTCGTACAACGTCGACGGCGAGGTCGGCTACGTCCTCAACCCAGAGCTCGTCGAGACGTCAGGGGAGCCCGAGCTCATGGACGAGGGGTGCCTCTCCGTCCCGGGGCTCTCGTACCCGACGTCCCGCCACCCCTACGCGAAGGTCCGCGGCGTGGACGTCGACGGCAACGAGGTCGTGCTCGAGGGCACGGGGCTCATGGCCGAGGCGCTCCAGCACGAGGTCGACCACCTCGACGGGACGGTCTACGTGATGACGCTGGCGCCGGAGACCCGTCGGCAAGCCCTCCGCGACATCCGCGGGCAGGACTGGTTCCACTGATCGGACTGCGGTTCTCCGCATGATCGTGACACCCGGACGCGGGATTGTCGCCATGTCCTGACGAAGAGGTACCGTGTTCGGGTCGGCATCCCCACCGACACGGTTCCCACCCCAACAGGACGCACGATGGCACCTCAGAACGACGAGCTCAGCTCGCACCGCACACGCACGAATCGTCGCCCGGACACCGACCAGACGGCGACCGCGTCGACCGCCGTGCTCGAGCCGCTGAGCGTCGACGACGAGCCGCGCAGCTGACCACCCGTTGCTGACGGAAGCTCGTCGCGTAGGCTGACCGCACCAAGGGAACCGGCACACCCGATGCCGACCGGTCCGGACCGGTCGTGCAGCGCGGGCTCGTGGTGTCGAGGGCAGCGCACAGGGGCGCGCCCGCGCTGAGAGGCAGGGCCATGCAGCAATCACCACCGCGCGCCGAGAAGTCACTCCGATGGATCATGGCGGCCGTCCTGTTGGTGGGTGGGCTGACCGTCGGCGTCGGCGGCTCGTTCGCGACGGCCGCTCCAGCCGCCGCAGCCACTCCGGAACCGGAAGCGCCCGATTACGCATCAGAGGTCTTCGGCGACCCCTGGGACTACGCCGGCGTCGAGGATCAGAACACGGACACGACAGGCCGAGGCGCGGTCGGGGTCGCCGTCTCGGGCGGTGCCCTCCGCGTCGCGCTCGGGGGGCGTGACTGGGTGTCGATGATCGACACGACGACCGGTAGCCTGCCGTACGGCAGGGACGGCGCGATCAACCCGGTCAACACCGGTCGGTACTCCGGCCTGTCGTTCCAGATGGACCAGCCGTACTCCAACAAGCTCGCGGCCGTCTACTGGTACACCTGCCGCGAGAAGACAGCGGCGTGCGGCGGCGGGTTCACGGTCCCGGTGGTCGCCGGCCCGCACCTCTACGACCTCGACCTCACGAAGCAGTCGGTGTTGCTGGGCAAGGTGCCGTGGCGCGGATCCGCCATCGTGTCGTTGCGCATCGACCCGGTGTTGTTCCCGGACGAAGCGGGACTCACCGGCTCGACGGCCGCCATCGACTGGATGCGCCTGCATGCGCCGGCGGACAGCACGCACCCGCACGCCGCGCTCCCACCGGGCACGCAGAGTGGTGTCACGATCGACCCGTTGCCACGCGTCGTGGTCGACAGCCCGTCGCCCGCAGACGGCACGGACCTCGCGACAGCACAACGCGGGCGTTCGTGGGACTTCACATCAGCCGCGAACGCCGCTGGCATCACGACCGCCGATCTCTCCGTGAGCTCCTACGACGCGCGCGGCATGAACGCGCGGAACACCGGACCGGACATCGGCGACCCGAAGATCATGCTGCCGGTCTCGTCGTTCTCCGGAGCGACCTACCGGTACCTCAGCTTCGACATGACCTACGACGGACCGTTCGGGCTCGCCGATGCACCGGGAGGAGGCAAGGTCGCGCGGCTGATCTGGAACGTCGCGGGGACCGGGACGCCGCAGATCGGAAACGATGTCCTGACGTACTCGGGGCCGAACGCCCGCACGGTGTCGATCGACCTCGCGGCCCGCGATCCACTCGACGAAGCCGCGCTCGCGCCTCGCGCGGGATGGTACGGACAGACCGTGACCGGCCTGCGCTTCGACCCGAACGAAGACCCGTCGGCAGCGTCCTGGCACCTTGCGGGAATCCACCTCCGCGCGACCCCGGCCGCGACCGAGACGAGCACCGTGCGCTTCCACGACGCAGCCTGGGTGCCAGGGACGACGGCGGAAGTCCGGGTCGGCACCGGGGCGCCTGGGTCGCCCGGCTACACCACGATCGCGTCGGGTGTCTCCGTGGCCCAGGGCGACAACAGCGTTCCGTTCACCCTCGGGAGCCTGCCGGCCGGAACCTACAACGTCGAGGTCCTCGTGCGGCACCCGTCCGGCACCGCCGCGCTCGCGTACTCGACGGCCCCGATCACGATGCGGCACGACGCGCAACGGGATCCGGTCGGGAGCTTCGACTCCGCGGGTGGGTCCACGTCCGGTGTCACGATGACCGGATGGGCGTACGACCCAGACGCCACCGGGCCGACGACGGTTGCGCTCTACGACCAGACGCGCGGCGCGGTGCCGATCGGGACCGTGTCGACGTCGGTACCCCGGTCGGACGTGCGCCGCGTCCATCCGAACGCTCCGCAGAACTCGGGGTGGACCGTGACGAAGGCACTCAGCGCTGGGCAGCACACGATCTGTGCCTACGGGATCAACGTCGGTGCCGGTTCGCAGAACACGACGCTCGGCTGCAGGACGTTCACGGTCGCCGTCGATCGGTCGCACGACCCGATCGGAAGCCTCGACGCGGTGTCGGCCGTCGGGTCCACCGTGACGGCCACCGGGTGGGTGTGGGACCCCGACGCGAGCGGTCCGACGCAGGTGCAGGTCTACGACCAGACGAGCGGAGCCCGGTCCCTCGGCGTCGCGACGGCGTCTTCCGCGCGGCCGGACGTGCAACGCGCCCATCCGTCCGCACCGATCGCCACAGGGTGGACGTTCTCGACCACGTTGTCGGCCGGAACCCGAACGCTGTGCGCGTACGGGCTGAACCAGGGAGCAGGCAGCCAGAACACGACGATCGGCTGTTCCACTGTGACGGTCCGGTGACGGACGGGAGGACCGGTTCCGGTCCGTGGGACCGTCACCGGTCCTCCCGTCGGTCGCGTCACCATCGCGACGACGCGACCCGGTCGGCTCACCGCCGCCTGCGCCCCGGGACCACCGGCGTCGCCGTCGTCTGCACCTTCGAACCCGAGTAGATGTGCTCGATGTCCGCCGCGAAGTCCTTGAGCACGACGTTCCGCTTGATCGTCAGCTTCGGGGTGAGGTGCCCGGACGCCTCGGTCAGCTCGGTGTCGAGGATCGTGAACGAGCGAACGGACTCGGCACGGGAGACCCGCCCGTTCGCGGTGTCGACGGCGTCCTGCACGGCGGCGAGCACGCGCTCGTCGTAGGCGGCCTCGTGGGCGGACAGCGCCGGGGTGATGCCGCGTGCCTCGCACCACCCGGGGAGCATGTCCCGGTCGAGGGTCACGAGCGCGGCCACGAAGGGCTTGCCCTCGCCGACCACGACGACCTGCCCGACGAGCGGGTGCTCGCGCACACCGTCCTCGAGCGGCGCCGGTGCCACGTTCTTGCCGCTCGCGGTGACGATGAGCTCCTTCGCGCGTCCGGTGACCGTGAGCACGCCGTCGCCGTCGAGCCGACCGAGGTCGCCGGTGCGGAACCAGCCGTCGGCGAAGGCCTTGGTGGTCGCCTCGGGGTTCTGCCAGTACCGGTCGAAGACGTCGACGCCGCGGATCAGGATCTCCTCGTCGTCGGCGATGCGGATCTCGACGCCCGGGAGTGCCCGACCGACGCTGCCGATGCGGAGCTCGGCTGCGCGGTTCACGGTGGCGGGCGCTGTGGTCTCGGTGAGGCCGTAGCCCTCGAGGATGAGCACCCCGATCGAGCGGAAGAAGTGCGACAGCCGGGGCGACAGGGGAGCGGAGCCGCTGATGGCGTACCGGACGCGACCACCGATCGCGTCGCGGAGCTTGGCGTAGACGAGCTTGTCGAACAGGCGGAACTTCAGCGACAGCACGAGGGGCACCTTGCCGGTAGCGAGGGCCTGGGAGTGCGCGACGGCGGTGTCGGCGGCTGCGCGGAAGATCTTCCCCCGCCCACCGAGGTCCGCCTTCTGCTCGGCGGAGTTGTAGATCTTCTCGAACACCCGCGGCACCGCGAGCAGGAACGTCGGCTTGAACGTCGACACGGCCTGCATGAGGTCCTTCGTGTCGGGCTCGTGGCCGACGAGGACGCCCTCGGCGACGCTCATCACGGCGATGAACCGTGCGAACACGTGGGCCATCGGGATGAAGAGGAGCGTGGACGCGTCGTCGGCGACGACCTCGGGCATCGCCTCGGCGGCCCCCTCGACCGTGCCCGTGAAGTTGTCGTGCCGGAGCACGCACCCCTTCGGGCGACCGGTGGTACCCGAGGTGTAGATGATCGTGGCGTCGTCGTGCCCGTGCACCGCTGCGGTGCGGGCGTCGAGCTCCTCGTCGGTGACGTCCTCGCCGAGCCGGGTCAGGTCGTCGAGTCCACCGCCGTCGATCGTCCAGTGCTGCCCGAGGTGCGGCAGGTCGGGTGCGATGCCGGCGACGCGGCGGGCGTGATCCTCTTGCTCGACGACGATCGCCACGGACTCGGAGTCCCCGAGGATCCACCGGATCTGGTCGGGGGAACTCGTCTCGTAGACCGGGACCGAGACCAGCCCGGCGGTCCACACCGCGAAGTCGACGAGCGTCCACTCGAGTCGGGTCCGCGAGAGGATCGCGACGTGGGCGCCGGGTTCGAGCCCGGCGGCGACGAACCCCTTGGCGATGCCGCGGACACGCGCCAGGACGTCGGACGCGGGGATCGTCGTCCAGGTGTCGCCGTGGCGTTCACCGAGGATCGGACGGTCCGGCGTGAGCCGCGCGCGGTCGGCGAGCAGACGCGCTGCCGAACCGTGGTCGGGCGCGACGGGGGCCGGGCTGGACGGGGTGGTGGCTGCGCTGGTTGTGGCGGGCCGCTGATCGTTCACGGTGACTCCCTTGTCGGCCGGTTCGATTCGAGTGCATCTCATCTTCGAGAGCTCTGATCCCAGCATAGGGGGCGAGGTCGCGCGTTCGATGAGTACGCACCGAACCGGTAGGCTCGGTCCTCGTGCACGCCATCGGAATCGACATCGGGGGCACCAAGATCGCGGGAGCGGTCGTCACGGAACTGGGCGAGATCGTCGTCGAGGACCGTGTGGCCACGAACGCTGCGGACCCGGACGCAATGCTCGACGACGTCGTCGCGATGGTCTCGCGACTTCGTGACTCCCAGGACGTCGGGGCCGTGGGCGTCGCGGCGCCGGGGTTCATCGACGCGTCGCAGTCGATCGTCTACTACACGCCGAACATCCGGTGGCGGAACGAACCGCTCCGCCAGAAGCTGCAGCAGCGGCTCGGCGACCTGCACATCACCGTCGACAACGACGCGAACGCCGCCGGCTGGGCGGAGTTCCGCTTCGGTGCCGGTCGGCTCGTGTCGGACATGACGATGCTCACCATCGGCACCGGTGTCGGCGGGGCCATCGTGACGGAGGACCGTCTGTTCCGCGGCGGCTTCGGCACCGGTGGCGAGATCGGCCACCTGCGCATCGTCCCGAACGGTCTGCCGTGTGGGTGCGGCGCCCGGGGCTGCATCGAGCAGTACGGCTCCGGTCGTGCCCTGCAGCGCATGGCGAACGACGTCGCCGACGCCGGCGGCATCGGCGTCGCGCTCGCCCAGGCCCGCGACGACAACGGCGGGCACCTGGACGGCAAGGTCGTCGGCGACCTGATCCTGGCCGACGACCCCGGTGCGCTCGCGGCGCTCCGTCGTCTCGGCCGGCACCTCGGTGAAGCGTGTGCCTCGCTGTCCGCCGTGCTCGACCCGCAGCTGTTCGTGTTCGGCGGCGGCGTCGCCAGCGCGGGGGAGCGGCTGCTCGACCCCATCCGTCAGGCGTACCTCAACAACCTGCCGGCACGCGGGTACCACCCGGAGCCCGAGTTCGTCATCGCCGAGCTGGTCAACGACGCCGGCGTCGTCGGCGCCGCGGACCTCGCACGGATCCACGCCCGCACCGCCTGACGCACCACCCGAACCGGAGTCGACGATGCTCTACTGGCTGCTGAAGAACTTCCTGCTCGGTCCGCTCATCCTCACGCTGTTCCGGCCGTGGGTGGTCGGGCGCGAGTACGTCCCGACCTCGGGACCGGTGATCTTCGCGTCCAACCACGTGTCGTTCATCGACTCGGTGATCCTGCCGGCCGTGCTGGATCGCCGGATGTCGTTCCTCGCGAAGAGCGACTACTTCACCGGCCGTGGGCTAAAGGGCTGGGCGACGAAGACGTTCTTCAACGCGATCGGTCAGCTGCCGATCGACCGCTCCGGCGGCAAGGCGTCGGAGGCCTCGCTCCGCACCGGGCTCCAGGTCCTGGCGCGCGGCGAGCAGCTCGGCATCTACCCGGAGGGCACGCGCAGCCCCGACGGCAAGCTCTACCGGGGCCGCACCGGCATCGCGCGGATGATCCTCGAGGGTCGCGTCGTGGTGATCCCCGTCGCCATGATCGGCACGCGAGAGGTGCAGCAGATCGGGCAGCGCATCCCGAAGTTCAAGCGCGTCGGCGTCGTCTTCGGCAAGCCGCTCGACTTCTCCCGCTTCCAGGGGTTCGAGACCGACCGGTTCATCCTGCGGAGCGTCACCGACGAGGTCATGCACGAACTCGCCGGGCTCAGTCGGCAGGAGTACGCCGACGTCTACGCGACGAGCGTCAAGGAGCGTGCGAGCTCGGCGCGCGAGAAGGTCATGCGGGAACGCCAGGGCGCGCCTGCACGTTAGGCTCTGATGGTCCCGGCATCCCCGCCGGGACGGACCAACTCCCAGAACACCGAGGTACTCCCTTGTTCGAGTCGACCGACTTCGTCGCCCTGCAGGATCCGGACGTGATCGAGGGCCTCGACTATTGGCGGACGCTCCCGATCAAGCAGCAGCCGAGCTGGCCCGACCAGGCCGCCGCCGAGGCCGCCTCGGCCGAGCTCGCCACGCTCCCGCCGCTCGTCTTCGCGGGCGAGGTGGACCAGCTCCGCGACCGCCTCGCTGCTGCGGCGCAGGGCAAGGCCTTCCTGCTGCAGGGCGGTGACTGCGCCGAGACCTTCGCCGGTGCGACCGCGGACTCCATCCGTGACCGCGTCAAGACGATCCTGCAGATGGCCGTCGTGCTGACGTACGGCGCCTCGATGCCCGTCGTCAAGATGGGGCGCATGGCCGGGCAGTTCGCCAAGCCGCGCTCGAGCGACTTCGAGACCCGTGGCGACGTGACGCTGCCGGCCTACCGCGGCGACATCGTGAACGGCTACGACTTCACGCCGGAGAGCCGTCAGGCGGACCCCCGCCGACTCGTGCAGGGGTACCACACGGCAGCGTCCACGCTGAACCTCGTCCGCGCCTTCACGCAGGGCGGGTTCGCGGACCTCCGCCAGGTGCACTCGTGGAACAAGGGCTTCGCGTCGAACCCGGCGAACGCCCGCTACGAGCACCTCGCGAAGGAGATCGACCGCGCCATCCGGTTCATGGGTGCGTGCGGCGCGGACTTCGACCAGCTCAAGCACGTCGAGTTCTTCGCCTCGCACGAGGGCCTGCTCATGGACTACGAGCGCCCGATGACCCGGATCGACTCCCGCTCCGGCCAGGCGTACGACACGTCGGGCCACTTCATCTGGATCGGGGAGCGCACGCGTGACCTCGACGGCGCGCACGTGGACTTCCTGTCCCGCGTCCGCAACCCGATCGGCGTCAAGCTCGGCCCGACGACGTCGGTCGCCGACATGGAAGCGCTCATCGAGAAGCTCGACCCGAACCGCGAGCCCGGCCGTCTGACGTTCATCACCCGCATGGGCGCCGGCAAGATCCGCGACGAGCTGCCGAAGCTCCTCGAGGCGATCAAGGGCATGGACGCGAACCCGCTGTGGGTGACCGACCCGATGCACGGCAACGGCCTGACGACGCCGACCGGGTACAAGACGCGCCGGTTCGACGACGTCGTGGACGAGGTCCTCGGCTTCTTCGAGGTCCACCGCGAAGCCGGCACCTACCCGGGTGGCATGCACGTCGAGCTCACGGGCGACGACGTCACGGAGTGCCTCGGTGGGTCCGAGCAGATCGACGAGGCCACCCTCGCGACCCGCTACGAGTCCCTGTGCGACCCGCGCCTGAACCACATGCAGTCGCTGGAGCTGGCGTTCCTCGTGGCCGAGGAACTGAGCGCGCACCCGCACACCGGGCGCTAGCCGCGACCGCGAGACGAATCGCGCGTGGTGAGCGGAATCGCGCGTAGGAGGCTGGAAGAAACGGCCTCCTACGCGCGATTCGGCTTCCTGTTGCGCGTGGTGTGGGAAGAACCGCGCGGCTACTGGTCGTAGGCCAGGGTGATCGTGTCGCCCTTGTGGACCGTGGTCCCCGCGGCGGGGTCCGTGGACGTGACCGGCAGGCTCGCCTTCCAGTCGTAGAACCCGCAGAGGATGTTCGTGCAGTCGGGCACCGAGACCTTCAACCCGAGGTTCTCGAGGGTCGAGGCCGCCTGGTTGATCGTCTTGCCGTGTACGTCCGGCAGCGCGATCGGCGCCGGGCCCTTCGACACGACGAGGTCGACGGCCGTGCCCTGCACCGCGGGGTCGTCCTGCGGCTTCGCGGAGATCACCTGTCCCTCCGGCACGTCGTCGCTGTACTGCTCGTCCTGCGAGCCGACCGTGAGCTCGACGGCCTCGAGCGCCGCCTGTGCATCGGCGGCGGACTTGCCGACGACGTCGGGGACGGGCCCGAGCGACACGGTGAGGGTGATCGGGCCGCGTTCGCCGTACTCGGTGACCGTGGTGAGGTCGACGCCGTTGCCGTCCGCGTCCCGACCGGTCGCCGCGATGACGGTGTCCTTCGCGACGTCGGCCGAGAACTGGTACTGCGGGTCCTGCAGGTCGAAGTCGTCGTCGAGCGCGGCCTGGGCGGTGGACACCGACTGCCCGACGATCGCGGGGAGGGCGATCATCTTCGGGCCGTCGGACACCAGGATCTGCACGGAGGTGCCCTTGCGGACCTCTCGGGATGCCGCGGGGGCCGTCGCCGACACCTGTCCCTTCGCCACGACGGCGTCGAACCGGGTGCCGGTCTTGTCCGCGGCCTGCAGACCCTGTGCCTCGAGCAACTGGCGCGCCTGGGACACGGACTTGCCCGCGACCTGCGGGATCCGCACGTTGCCACCAGGGCCGGGGCCGAGGTACCAGCCGATGCCGGCACCGACGAGCGCCAGGACGACCACGACGACGAGGAGGATCCAGCCGCGCTTGCGTCGCTTCGTGGACTTGTCCGCGAGCCGCTGCCCGGCGGGGGAGAGCGCGTTCGGGTCCACGCCGGTGCGCCGTGGTCCCGGGGTGTTCCTGCCGGGACGCTTCGCCGCTGCGGTCTCACCCGATGGCTGTCGTCCGCCGTGCGGCTCGAGGACCGTGGTGGCGTCGGTCGCGTCCGGACCGGGAGCGCCGGCCGGGAGGATCGCGGTGGCGTTCTCCGGTCGGAGCACCGCCGTCCGGTACTGCCCGGTCGCGCGCTGCTGGTTCCCGGTGATGTGGTCGAGCATCTCGCGGGCGTCCCGCGGACGGTCGTCGGGGTCGCGCGCCGTGGCCCATGCCACCAGGTCGTCGAGCTCCGACGGGACCCCGGGGACCACGGCGCTCGGGGCGGGGACGGTGTCGTTGGCGTGCTGGTAGGCGATCTGCATCGGCTGCTCGCCCTTGTAGGGCTGCTCGCCGGTGAGCATCTCGTACAGCATGATGCCGACGGCGTAGATGTCGCTGCGGGAGTCGGCGGCGCCGCGCGTGACGAGCTCGGGGGAGAGGTACGCGATCGTGCCGAGGAGCGCCGCTCCGGTCGCGGTGTTCTGCGTCGACGCACGGGCCAGCCCGAAGTCGCCGAGCTTGATCCGGCCGTCGTCGGCGAGCAGCACGTTCTCGGGCTTGAGGTCGCGGTGCACGATCCCGGCTCGGTGTGCGGACGCCAACCCGGCGAGCACGGCGCGGATGATGTCGGTCGCCTGTTCTGGCGTCAGCGCGCGGTGCTCCTGCAGGAGGTCGCGGAGCGTGATGCCCGGGATGTACTCCATGACGATGTAGGCGGTGTCGCCCTCTGCGCCCTGGTCGTACACGCCGACGAGGTTCGGGTGCGACAGCCGCGCTGCGGAACGGGCCTCTTGGATGAAGCGCTCGCGGAAGGCCGCGTCGTCGGCCAGGTGGCCGTGCATGATCTTGATCGCGACCCTGCGCTCGAGTCGGACGTCGGTCGCGAGGTACACGGTCGCCATGCCCCCGCGCGCGATGCGGGATCGGACGCGGTACCGCTGATCGATCATGCGACCGATCATCGGATCCGTGGCGGCGTTCGTGCTCATCGGCGGCATTCTACGAATCCGGAGTGCACGACACCGCATCGGCGCACCGGTCGTGATGCAATCTCGACCGAACGGATGACCCCGGACCGCTCACAGGACCGGCAGCCGGGCCCGCTCGCGGCCGTGTTCAGAGCGTCGCCAGCCAGGCGGTCGCCGACTTCTCCCACTGGGCGTAGGCCTTCGGGTAGGCGGAGAGCTGCACGGCCTGTGCGGCGTCCGTCACGCTCTTCGTGGACCAGCCCGGGATGTCGAGGAGTCCAGCGGTCTTCCCGGCGTTCGGGTTCGACTTCCCGCCGAAGAACAGCCTGGTCGCGTAGGTCGGGTCCTGCAGCTGTGCCGCCGTGCCCCAACCCTGGCTCGGACGCTGCTGGAACAGTCCGACCGAGTCGCGGTCGCCGTGCGACAGGTTCCGGAGACCGGATTCCTGCATGGCGGCGGCCAGCGCGATCACGAGGCCGCGGTCGGACACGCCGAGCGAGCGCCCGACGCTGACGATGGTCTCGGCGTTCGCGCGCTGCTCGACCGTGAGCGACGGTCCGGACGACGGCAGGACGAGCGTCTTGCCGGCGTAGATCGTGCTCGTGTAGGTCAGGCCGTTGGCGGAGAGCAGCGCCGAGACGGACACGCCGTGCGAGGCCGCGATCGACGCGATGGTGTCACCGTTGCCGATGGTCACCGATCCGCCCTTCGACGCGGCCGGAGCAGCAGCGGCCGGAGCAGCAGCGGCCGGAGCAGCCGCCGCCGGAGCAGCAGCGGTCGGAGCAGCGGCAGCTGCCGCCGATGCCGAGGACCCGGCGCGGGGCACCGCGAGGGACTGGCCCGGGTAGATGACGCTGCCGAGCGAGAGCTTGTTCGCGCCGAGGAGCGCACTGGTCGACACGCCGACCCTGGACGCGATGCCCGAGATCGTGTCGCCCTGCTTGACGTGGTACGTCGCGCTCGACGAGGTGGTCGCGCTGGCGGTGGTCGCGACGGGCGTCGAGGCGAGGTGGAGCGACTGCCCCGGGTGGATGATCGTGTTCCAGCCCAGTCCGTTGCGCACGAGGATCTCCTGCGCGGAGAGGCCGTAGCGGGCGGCGATGCCCGAGACGGTGTCGCCCTGGCGCACGGAGTACGTGGTCGGAGCCTGCTGCACCGACGCGACGGTGGTCACGGTGGTCTGGGACGGGCGAGCGACGGCGGTCCCGAAGACCGAGCGGTGCCCGACGTTCTGGTCCTCGTCCACGTGGCGCTTGTTGTTCGAGTCGTCGTCGTGGCGGGGTTCGGCGTGGGCGACCGGGCCGGTGAGGCCTGCGGTCACGGCGATCGTCCCGGCGAGGACGATCGGCATGGTGGCGAATCGTGCAGATCGTGCGCGTCGAGCGCGGTCCTGGGCTTCGGTGTCCACGGTGTGCTCCTGTCTCCGGGTGAGCCGTGCGCACGCAGGCGCGCACTCACAGGTGGCTCCACGCTGGCATGTCGTGAATCGCAAGTCAACCAGAGAGTCGAGTGTGAAGTGTGTGACGAATGTGACTCGTGAGTTGGTGCTCGGTTCGGCGGCACTCTGGCAACATGGGCGTGTGAGTGCCACACCCACGGATGACATGACCCTTTCCGAACGCTGGTTGACGGTCCCGGACCTCGTCGAGATGCTCGGCGTGAGCCCCGGCCGCGTCCACCGCCTGTTCGAGCAGCGCACCCTGCTGCCCGCCCGCATCGGCGGCGTGCTGCGCGTCCCGAGCGAGTTCTTCGAGGACGGAGAACCGCGGCCCGAACTCCGCGGCACGCTGATCGTGCTGAACGACAACGGCTTCTCGGACGACGAAGCCGTGCGCTGGATGCTCACGGTGGACGACGCGATCGGCGACTCGCCGATCAACGCGCTGCGCGCCGGCCGCAAGGCCGAGGTGCGCCGCATCGCGCAGTCCCTCCTCTAGCCGCCGTCGGCTCCCGGCGACCCGTCGCCGGTCGGGAGGCCCGGTGCCGGCTGGCACCGCGCCTCCTTCCCGTCGGTGGTGCGGATCAGGCGGACCGGCGGCTGACCGTGTCGGCGAGCGTCGCGAGCTGCTCCCGCGCCGACGGCGTGAGCGGGGCGGCGTCGAGCGCCGCCTTCGCACGCTGCACGTGCCGGTCGATCGAGCGCTCCACCGCGGTCACGGCGCCGGACTCGGTGAGGGTCGCGCGGAGCATCTGCACCTGGTCCTCGTCGAGGTCCGGGTCGCCCAGCAGCTCGTCGAGCAGCGAGCGTGCACCACCCGGCAGCGCCTTGCGTGCCGTGGCGATCAGGACGGTGCGCTTGCCCTCGCGCAGGTCGTCACCGGCGGGCTTACCCGTGAGCTCCGGGTCACCGAAGACGCCGAGCATGTCGTCGCGCAGCTGGTACGCGACGCCGAGCGGGAGCCCGAAGGCGCGGAGGCCCTCGAGCTGGGACTCGGTCGCGCCGGCGACGAGTGCACCGATGACGAGGGGTGCCTCGACCGAGTACTTCGCCGACTTGAAGACGATGACCCGCTGCGCGCGGAGGAGCTGTTCGCTCTCGTCCACGGTCGGCCAGGCCGTCTCCTCGTGGATGTCGAGGTACTGGCCCGCCGTGACGTCGAGCCGCATGGCGTGGAACTCCTGGCGGACGATGCGCGCCCGGACCGGGTCGAGGAGCGCGAGGCCCTCGTCGAAGACGGCGTCGCTCAGGGAGAGCAGCAGGTCGCCGAGGAGCAGCGCGGAGTTGGTGCCGTAGAGCGCGCGGTCGCCGACCCACCCGGACTCCTCGTGGCGGGACTCGAAGCGGCGGTGTGCGGCGGGACGACCACGACGGGTGTCCGAGCGGTCCATGATGTCGTCGTGCACCAGGGCCGCGGCGTGGAAGACCTCGAGCGCGGCGGCGACGGTGACGACCGCCTCCGCCGTGGTCTGCCTGGCGCCTTCGGCGAGCGGGTCGAACGAGCCGGAACGGCCGGCGACCGACTGCCATCCCCAGTAGCAGAACAGTGCCCGGAACCGCTTGCCGCCGGACAGCAGGTCCCGCGCGTACTCGTCGAACGGAGCCAGGTCGGGACTGATCGCGAGGAGGCGATCACGTTGCTCGTCGAGCGCTCGATCGATCCGAGCCGAAACGAGGTCCACTAATCGCGTACTCTCAGCCACGATCCCTACCCTAGTGGGTGGCCGAGACATACAATCGGTCCACTGACCACGCGTTGATCCCAGGGACAAAGAGGGAATCAAGATGCCACTCTCGGAGCAAGAGCAGCGACTTCTCGAAGAGATGGAGCGCAGCCTCTACCAGAACGACTCCGACTTCGTGGCGCGCGTCACCCGGCGACAGGGGCGACCGACCTACACGTCGATCACACTCGGTGTCCTGGGCGCGCTCGCTGGAGTCGCCGTCGTCATCCTCGGGTTGGTCATGCGCCAGCCCCTCATCGGCATCGTCGGCTTCGTCGTCATGCTCGCGGGCGTGCTCTTCGCACTGCGCCCGGGGATGCGAGCGCCGAAGTCCAAGACGCCCCGGACGCCGTCGTCCGGTGGTGCTCGCGGATCGTCGCCGTCGGGTGGCTCGTTCATGGACCGCATGAACGACCGCTGGGACAAGCGGAACGACCAGAGTCAGTAGGACTCCACTCACACTCCTCCACGGGGTCGGCCCACACGGGCCGGCCCCGTTTTTTCGTGCCCGGACGTGCTCGCGCGGCACCCACCACGCGCCGAGGGCTGCGAAAACCCTCCACTTTCCTCCCCACGTGACCCGAGGCGGGAGAACCGCGGAATTCCGGGCCTGCGCTGCCTGCCCCAGGCGGGTCGAGCCTCCCGTCTGCACCCCAAAAGGGGTGCCAGGGGTGTTTCGGGGAGCTGATTTCCACCGTGGTGGAGGGAAGTGGAGTACCGTGGGGCTCATCGACAACCGGTGGAGCTGAGGGGAGGCCCCGACGTGCTGCTCGGTACCCATGCCCCGAAGCTGGACGAGAAGGGTCGCGTGATCCTCCCCGCCAAGTTCCGGGACGAGCTGTCCGGGGGTGTCGTGATGACCCGTGGGCAGGAGCGCTGCGTGGTGGTCTTCAGTGCCAGGACGTTCGAGGAACTCCACGAACGCATCCGTCAGGCGCCGATGACGTCGAAGCGCACCAGGGACTACATGCGTCTGTTCCTCTCGGGGGCCAGCGCAGAACAGCCCGACAAGCAGAACCGCGTGACGATCCCGCAGAACCTCCGTGAGTACGCGGGGCTCGAGCGGGACCTCACGGTCATCGGCAGCGGTGACCGTGCCGAGATCTGGTCGACCACCGCGTGGGAGGCCTACTACGCCGAGGCCGAAGAGGCCTTCGCCGAGAACGACGAGGAGGTGATCCCGGGCATCTTCTGATCCGCGGATCGGGACTCCCAGCCGTCCGCCCTGATGCACCTTCCCCGGTGTCAGGTCGGTATGGATGGGGATCCGGACCCGCGGCCCACGAAGAGCAGGGCTGGACATGGCAGAAACCGAACGATTCCCACACACCCCCGTCATGCTCGAGCGCATCGTGGACCTCTTCACGCCGACGCTCGAGGGACCGGGCAAGGTCGTCGTCGACGCGACGCTCGGCATGGGCGGGCACTCCGAGGGGCTGCTCGAGCGGTTCCCGGAGCTGACGCTCATCGGCCTCGACCGGGACACCGACGCGCTCGGCATCGCGGGGGAGCGGCTCGCCCGCTTCGGCGACCGGGTGCGCCTCGTGCACACCGTCTACGACGAGATCGTCGACGCGATCCGCGGTGAGGGGTTCGACGAGGTGGACGGCGTACTGTTCGACCTCGGCGTCTCCTCGCTGCAGCTGGACCGTGCCGAGCGCGGCTTCGCCTACAGCCAGGACGCCCCGCTCGACATGCGGATGGACCGGACGCAGGGCATCACCGCGGCCGAGGTCCTCGCCGACTACGACGAGGGCGAACTCCGGCGGATCTTCCAGCGCTACGGCGAGGAGAAGCTCGCCGGCCGGTACGCCAAGGCCATCGTCGAGCGCCGTGCCGAGACGCCGTTCACGATGTCCGGCGACCTCGTGCAAGTCCTCCACGACGCCACGCCCGTTGCCATCCAGCGGCAGGGCCACCCGGCGAAGCGCGTGTTCCAGGCGCTCCGCATCGAGGTCAACACGGAGCTCAGCGTGCTGGAGCGGGCGATCCCGGCGGCACTCGACTCCATCGCGGTGGGTGGCCGCATCGTCGTCGAGTCGTACCAGTCGCTCGAGGACCGCATCGTCAAGCGGGCCCTCGTCAAGCGGACGACGTCGAGCGCGCCGGCCGACCTGCCGGTGGAGCTCCCCGAGCACGCCCCCACCTTCTCCCTGATCGTCAAGGGCGCGGAACTGGCCGACGAGGCCGAACGCGCCGCCAACCCCCGAGCAACACCCGTGCGACTCCGCGCGGCCGAGCGGATCCGGAAGTGACATGAGCACGAACCTCGCACTCGTCGACCCCGTCGTCGCCCCGTCGCGCGCACCGCGCCCGTCCCGCAACCGACCGGAGCTCGTCGAGGTCACCCCGACCAAGGCGCAGCGTCGGGCACGTCCGCGGATCGCCTACGCGATCGTGGCGGTCGCGGCGCTCGGCACCCTGCTCCTGGCGCAGCTCGGCATCAGCATGGTGCTCAGCCAGGGTGCCTACGAGCTCAACTCCCTGACCGCGGAGCAGACCCAGCTCAGCCGCACCCAGCAGTCGCTGTCCGAGGACCTCCGGGTGCTCGACTCGCCGCAGAACCTGGCGCGCAACGCCCAGGCCCTCGGGATGATCGAGAACTCGACGCCGGTGTACCTCGACCCGAAGACCGGCCGGGTGTACGGCACGCCCACCCCGGCGACCCCGGACGAGGCGACGGGCAACACCGCGAACCAGGTCCCGAACTCGCTGCTCGACGACGTCCCCATGGTCGCGAAGCAGGGTGACACGTCGACCAGCAAGGAGAGCGGCGCGGCGACCGGATCGACGGACAGCTCGGCGACGGCCAAGGACGACGCTGGGAACACGAGCGGCGCCAGCGCGTCGGACTCGGGTTCGTCCAAGTCGTCCGTAGAGTCCGACCCGAACCAGCTCCAGGCGCCGTCCACCAGGTGACCACGGGGTCAGTACTGCCCGGGAAGGACCGCACCGCGTGACGAAGACGATCCGCAACCGCCGACTCCGATACAGCGTCGTGATCGTCGCCGTGATCGCGCTCGTGGCGGTGTTCGTGATCCGCCTGGTCGACATCCAGGTGGTCCAGGCGGCCGAGCTCAACAAGGCCTCCAGCGCGAAGCGCAGCATCCCCGTGACGCTGTACGGCGCGCGTGGGTCGATCGTCGACCGCAACGGCACCGAGCTCGCCGACAGTGTCACGCGGTACAACATCACGACGGCCCCGCGCCTGGTGAAGGACTTCGAGGGCAAGCTCGGCGGGACCCGCACGAAGGACATCACCGTCGACGACGCCCTCGCCGCGATCGCGGAGGCATCCGGCGGCGACGCGGCCGCCATGAAGAAGGCCATCGAGGCGAACCCGAAGTCGGACTTCGCCTACCTGGTCAAGGGCCTCGACGTGAAGCACTACGAGGCGGTCCAGGCCCTCGACGTGCCATGGCTCTACCCGCAGCAGCAGTCGGCCCGGACGTACCCGACCGGTGCGACGACGGGCAACATCACCGGGTTCATGGGCACCGACGGCGCCCAGGCCGGTCTGGAGTACGCGTACAACAAGTGCCTCGCCGGCACGAACGGCTCCGAGACGTACGAGCGCGGTGAGGACGGTGTGCAGCTCCCGGGCAGCACGGTCACCACGAAGGAGGCGAAGGACGGCGGCACGCTCGAGACCACGATCGACAGCGACCTGCAGTACATGGCGGCGCAGGACATCGCCGACGCCGCCCAGCAGCTCGGCGCGGTGTCCGCGACCGCCACGGTGGTGAAGGCGAAGACCGGCGAGGTGCTCGCGGTCGCCGACTACCCGACGGTCGACCCGAACAACGTCGACGGCACCACCGACAAAGGCGCGTTCGGGTCCAGGGCGCTCACCGACACGTACGAACCCGGGTCGACGATCAAGGCGGCCATCGCGGCCGCGCTGATCGACCAGGGCAAGGCCACGCCGACGACCGGTGTCACCGTGCCGTACTCCCGCACGTTCCCCTGGGGCGGCACGATCCACGACTCCGAGTTCCACGAGACCGAGAACCTGACGCTCACGGGCATCCTCCGTGACTCGTCGAACGTCGGCATCACCGAGCTCGGCTCCCGCTTGACCGAGCAGCAGCGCTACGACGTCATGAAGAAGTTCGGCCTGTTCCAGCCGGAGTCCGCGATCGACTACCCGGGTCAGCCGGGGATGCAGTACGGCGCGAGCCCGAACTGGGACCAGCAGACGGACATCAACTCGATGTTCGGGCAGGGCATCTCGACGACGGCCATGCAGGTCGCGAGCATCTACCAGACCATCGCCAACGACGGCGTCCGCATCCCCCTGCACTTCGTCAAGGGCTGCACGACGGCGGACGGCACCACGATCGACGCGCCCGACGTGCAGAGCGAGCGCGTCGTGTCCGCGAGCGCCGCGACGCAGGTCACCGACATGCTCCAGAGCGTGGTCACCGGTGGCACGCTCGTGGGCATGAAGCCGATCTCCGGCTACAACATCGCCGCGAAGACGGGGACCGCCGAGGTCGCGGAGGGCTCGAAGGGCTACGGCTCGGAGCGCATCACCTCGGTGGCCGGAATGGCACCCGCCGAGGACCCCCAGTATGTTGTCACGGTGACGTTCACGAAGCCGCAGGCCAACAAGTGGTCCAGCGGAGCGGCTCCGGCGTTCCGCACACTCATGTCCCAGGTGCTCGAGAAGTACCGTGTCGCCCCCTCCACGACAGAGGCGAAGACGTACCCGTCGACGTGGTAGACCCACCCGTCCACGTGGAGAGGAAGAAGGAGCACTTGTCCGCACGGATCCCCCCGGTCCTCCGACCCGAACACCCGACCCCGAGGGCCGTGGCCGAGCTGGCCAACGCCTTCGGCCTGCGGGTCGTCGGCTCGCTCGACGCGGTCGAGACGACCGGCGTCACGCTGAGCGCTGCCGAGGTGCAGCCGGGTGACCTGTTCGTCGGCGTGCACGGTGCGAACCGGCACGGCGCGGAGTTCGCGACCCAGGCCGCCGAGCGCGGTGCCGTCGCGGTCCTGACCGACGCCGACGGCGTGGCACTGGCCGAGCCGTCCGGGCTGCCGGTCCTGGTCGTCGACGACCCCCGAGCGGCGCTCGGCGACGTCTCGGCGTGGGTCTACCGCACGCACCCGGACGAGGCGACCGACCTGCCGCAGCTCTTCGCGGTCACTGGCACGAACGGCAAGACCAGCACGTCGTACATCCTCGAGGGGATCCTCAAGCAGCTCGGCCTGGTCTCGGGCCTCAGCTCCACCGCGGAGCGCCACATCGGCTCGCTCAGCGTCACGAGCCGGCTCACGACCCCCGAGGCGAGTGAGATGCACGCACTCCTCGCCCGCATGCGCGAGAGCGAGGTCCGCGCCGTCGCCGTCGAGGTGAGCGCGCAGGCCCTCAGTCGACACCGTGTCGACGGCATCGTCTTCGACGTCGTGGCGTTCACGAACCTCAGCCACGACCACCTCGACGACTACGCCGACATGGAGGAGTACTACCAGGCGAAGCTGCCGCTGTTCCAGCCGGAGCACGGTCGTCGCGGCGTCGTCTCGCTCGACACCGACTGGGGTCAGCGCGTCGTCCAGGACTCCCGCATCCCGGTCACGACCATCACCGTGCACCCAGAGGTCGAGGCCGAGTGGCACGTCGACATCGTCGACGCGCACGCCGCGTACACGGAGTTCCGTCTGACCGGCCCCGAGGGTCGCGAACTCACCACCCGGGTGCCGCTCATCGGCTGGCACATGGCCGCGAACGCCGCGCTGGCGATCGTGATGCTCGTCGAGGGCGGCTTCGAGCTGGGTGCGATCGCGCACGCGCTCGAGAGCAACCACCGGCACTACGAGGACGGCGCGGACCAGACGGTCAGCGCCATCGAGTGCTACCTGCCCGGCCGTACCGAGCGGGTCTCCGGCGACCGCGGGCCGAGCGTCTACGTGGACTTCGGGCACAGCCCCGACGCGTTCCTCAACACCCTCGCCGCCGTGCGCCAGTTCACCCCGGGCAAGGTCGTCATGCTGTTCGGCGCCGACGGCGATCGCGACACGACGAAGCGCGGCGACATGGCCAGGGTCGCGGCCGAGGGCTCCGACATCCTCGTCGTGACCGACCACCACCCCCGCTTCGAGGACGCCGCGTCCATCAGGAAGACCCTGGTCGACGCCGCCCGCGAAGCGTTCCCGGACCACGAGATCCACGAGGTCAGCCCGCCGGAAGCGGCGATCCGCACCGCGGTGGGGCTCGTCGGCGAAGGGGACTCGATCCTGTGGGCCGGCCCCGGCCACCAGGACTACCGCGACATCCAGGGCGTCAGGACCCCGTACTCCGCCCGCGACGAGGCCCGTGCGGCCCTCCGTGAGGCCGGCTGGGAGCCGAACGCCGGCCCGGTGGAGGAAACGCGATGATCGCCCTCTCCCTCGCCGAGATCGCCGCCGCGGTCGACGGCGAGCTCGTTCGCGGTGCCGCCGACACGGTCGTGGACGGCTCCGTCGAGACCGACTCCCGCCTGGTCACTGCCGGCAGCGTCTTCTTCGCCCTGCTCGGCGAGGAGACCGACGGACACCGGTTCGTGCCGTCGGCCGCCGAGTCCGGCGCAGCCCTCGTGATCACCGAGCACGAGGCCGAGCTGCCGGACGGCACCGCGACCGCCCAGATCGTCGTCGCGGACGGGTACGCCGCCCTCGCCGCACTGGCACACGAGGTGGTCGCCCGCGTCCGCGCCGGTGGCGGCCTCGAGGTCGTCGGGATCACCGGCTCGAACGGCAAGACGAGCACGAAGAACATGCTGCGGACCATCCTGCAGCAGCACGGCGAGACCGTCGCGCCCGAGGGCTCGTTCAACAACCACGTCGGCGCACCGATCTCGATGCTCCGCATCACGCACGACACCCGGTACCTGGTCGTCGAGATGGGTGCGAGCGGCATCGGCCACATCGCCAAGCTCGTCCGCATCGCCGAACCCGACGTCGGTGTCGTCCTCAAGGTCGGCCTCGCCCACGCGGGGGAGTTCGGCGGCATCGAGGCGACGCAGCGCGCGAAGTCCGAGATGGTCACCGACCTGCCGGCCAGCGCGACCGCACTCCTCAACGTCGACGACGACCGCGTCGCCGCCATGCGCGGCCTCACGGCCGCCCGCGTCGTCGGCTTCGGCACGTCGGACGATGCCGACTACCGCCTGTCCGGTGTGTCCACGGACCGCGACGGCACGCGCTTCACGCTCACCGCGCCTCCCGTCCGGTCGGAAACCGACCAGCAGCAGCCGGGAGGCTCGGCGCAGGTCCCCGAGACCGTCGACGTCCGCCTCGCCATCCTGGGCGAGCACCACGCGATGAACGCGACGGCCGCGCTGGCCGTCGCGCACCGCTGGGGCGTCCCGCTGGCCGACGGTGCCGCCGCGCTCGCGTCGATGACGCGCGCCGAGCGCTGGCGCATGGAGCTGCTCCAGGGTGGCCCAGACGGCGTCACCGTGATCAACGACGCGTACAACGCGTCACCGGACTCGACCGCCGCCGCGCTCCGCACCCTCGCACAGGTCGTGCGACCGGGGGAGCGCACCATCGCCGTGCTCGGCGAGATGGCCGAGCTCGGCGAGTACTCCGTCGAGGAGCACGACCGCATCGGTCGGCTCGTCGTGCGTCTCGGCATCGGACAGCTCGTGGTCGTCGGCCGCGGCGCGATGCCCATCCACCAGGCCGCCACCCTCGAGGGATCGTGGGACGGCGAGTCCGTGTTCATCGAGGACGTCGACGACGCCGTCCACACCCTGCAGGAGATGGTCCGCCCAGGCGACGTCGTCCTCGTCAAGTCCTCGAAGTCGGCCGGGCTGCGATTCCTCGGCGACCGTCTCGGAGGTGTCTCCGTATGATCGCCCTCTTGATCGCCGGCGCCGTGTCGCTGGTGTTCACACTGCTGCTCACGCCCCTGTTCATCAAGCTGTTCCACCGCCTCGGCTGGGGACAGTTCATCCGCGACGACGGGCCGCAGTCGCACCACACCAAGCGCGGTACCGCGACGATGGGCGGCATCGTCCTGATCCTCGGCACGGTGATCGGGTACTTCGTCGGTCACCTGGTCGGGCGTGACTCGATCACGCTGTCCGGTGTGCTCGTGCTGTTCCTGATGGTCGGCCTCGGACTCGTCGGCTTCGTCGACGACTTCCTCAAGGTCCGGCGCCAGCGCAGCCTCGGTCTCGGCGGGTGGGCGAAGATCCTCGGGCAGGTCATCGTCGGTGTCATCTTCGCCACGATCGCCCTCGTCGTCCCGAGCGCGAACGGCAAGCCGCCTGCATCCACGATGGTGTCCGCGATCCGTGACATCCCGTGGCTCGACTTCATGGCGCTCGGCACGGTCATCGGCACGATCCTGTTCCTGGCGTGGATCGTCTTCCTGACGGTCGCGACGTCGAACGGGGTGAACGTGGCCGACGGCCTGGACGGGCTCGCGACCGGATCGAGCATCCTCGCGATCGGGTCCTACGTCATCATCTCGTTCTGGCAGTCCAACCAGATGTGCGGCGGTGCCCGACTCGACGCGAACACGGAGCACGCCTGCTACACGGTGGCGAACCCGCTCGACCTCGCGGTCGTGGCGGCCGCGGTCTGCGGTGGCCTGATCGGGTTCCTCTGGTACAACACGTCCCCCGCGCAGATCTTCCTCGGCGACACGGGCTCGCTCGGCCTCGGTGGCGCGCTGGCCGGTCTCGCGATCCTCAGCCGCACCGAGCTCCTGCTCATCCTGATCGGTGGCCTGTTCTTCATCGTCACCGGCTCGGTCATCCTGCAGCGGGCGTACTTCAAGATCACCGGCGGCAAGCGCATCTTCCGGATGAGTCCGCTGCACCACCACTTCGAGCTCAAGGGCTGGGCGGAGGTGACGGTCGTCGTACGGTTCTGGATCATCGCCGGACTCTGCGTCGCGGCCGGCATCGGGCTCTTCTACCTGGAATGGATCGCGCGCGTTGGCTGACCGTCTGGATGGTCTCGACAGCTGGTACTCGGAGGGCTGGAAGGGCCTCGACGTCGCCGTGCTCGGCCTCGGCGCGACCGGGTTCTCGGTCGCGGACACGCTCGTCGAGCTCGGCAGCACCGTCACGGTGTACTCCACCGACGCGCCGTCCGACAGCGTCGAACTCCTCGCGGTGATCGGCGCCCGCTTCGTGCAGACCCCGCTGGACTCGGTGCCCGCCGCGCTGCAGGACCAGGCGCCGGACCTCGTCGTGGTGTCGCCCGGCCTGCCGCCGCACAACCCGACCGTGCAGTGGGCAGTGGGGCACAGCAGCGTCTGGGGCGACATCGAGCTCGCCTGGCGCGTGCGCGACAAGGTCGTCCGCGGCCCGGTCGCCGCTCCGTGGGTGACGATCACCGGGACCAACGGCAAGACCACCACGACCCAGCTCACCACCGCGATGTACGAGGCCGAGGGACTGCGGGCAGTCGCCTGCGGCAACATCGGTGTTCCCGTGCTCGACGTCGTGCGCGACCCGGACGGCTTCGACGTCCTCGTGGTCGAGCTCTCCAGCCACCAGCTGCACTACATGGCCGACTCCGGCGACGGTGCGGTGCTGCCGCTCGCGTCGGCGTGCCTGAACATCGCCGACGACCACCTCGAGTGGCACGGGTCCGCCGCGGCCTACCGCGCCGCGAAGGCGAAGGTCTACGAGCGGACCGTCCTGGCGTGCGTCTACAACGTCACCGACGAGGTCACCCGCGCCATGGTCGAGGACGCCGACGTCGTGGAGGGCTGCCGTGCCGTGGGCTTCACGCCGGGCATCCCCGCCCCCGGCGAGGTCGGGGTCGTCGAGGACGTGCTCTGCGACCGGGCCTTCACCGAGGACCGGCAGAAGAGCGCGCTCGAGCTGGCCACGCACGCCGACCTCGAGCAGGCCGGTCTCGCGAGCCCGCACATGACGATGAACGTCCTCGCCGCCGCCGCCCTGGCGCGTGCGGGTTCCGTCCGCCCGAGCTCGATCCAGACCGCCGTGCAGGCCTTCCGCGCCGACCACCACCGGACCGAGCTCGTGGCCACGGCCGACGGCATCGCCTGGGTCGACGACTCGAAGGCCACGAACCCGCACGCCGCGACCGCGTCGCTGTCGTCGTTCGAGTCCGTGGTCTGGGTCGTCGGTGGCCTGTTCAAGGGCGTCGACATCGACGGGCTGGTCGAGCGCTTCGGCCCCACCGCCCGCGGCGTCGTCGTGATCGGGTCCGACCGCGGCCCCGTGCTCGAGGCATTCGCGCGACACGCGCCGTCGGTGCCCGTCCTGCAGGTCGAAGCATCGGACACTGATCAGGTCATGCCCGAGGCGGTCCGGCATGCCGCCTCGGTCGCGAGACCGGGCGACACGGTCCTCCTCGCCCCGGCTGCAGCGTCGTTCGACCAGTTCGGCTCCTACGCGGACCGAGGCGAGCGCTTCGCGGCGGCGGTCCACGAGCACCTGGGAGGAAACGCCGATGGCGACGACGGATCTTCCGAACGGCCGTAGCGGCCGCGTGACCACGTCCACCCAGAACGCCGCTCGTCGCACGAACGGCGCGGTCGTCGCCGTCAAGAACGTCTTCGTCGCCGAGTCCAGCTCGTTCTACACGATCCTCGGCGTGACCCTGTTCCTCGTCGTCTTCGGCGTCGTGATGGTGCTGTCGTCCTCGAGCGTCGAGCAGTACAAGGAGACGCACGACTTCTTCGGCGCCTTCACCCGACAGGGCATGTACGCCGTGATCGGTGTCCCGCTCATGCTCATCGCCAGCAGGCTCCCCGTGGCGTTCTGGCGGAAGTGGGCGATGTGGATCGTCGGCGTCGGCCTCGTCGTGCAGGCGCTCGTCGTGCTGACGCCCCTCGGCTACTCGATCCAGGGCAACCGGAACTGGATCCGCCTGGGGTCGTTCACGGCGCAGCCCTCCGAGATCCTCAAGCTCGCGCTGGTGCTCGGCATCGGCGCGATCATGTACGTCAAGCGCGACAAGCTCGACGACTGGAAAGAGGTCTTCGTCCCGGTCGGGATCGCGAGCCTGCTGTCGATCGGCCTGGTGCTCGTCGGCGGTGACCAGGGCACGGCGATGATCATGATGATCCTGGTCTTCGGGTCGCTGTTCGTCGGGGGAGCGCGGCTCCGGCACCTGCTCGTCGGGGTCATCGGCCTCGCGGTGCTGCTGCCGTTCGTCACCATGGCGTCGAGTTCCCGGTCGTCCCGCATCAGCGCGTGGCTCTCCGGCTGCACCGACACCAGCCAGTACCAGGACCTCTGCTGGCAGCCGGTCCACGGCATGTGGGCGTTGGCGTCCGGTGGTGTGTTCGGCGTCGGGCTCGGCAACTCCAAGGCGAAGTGGTCGTGGCTCCCGGAGGCCGACAACGACTACATCTTCGCGATCATCGGCGAGGAGCTCGGCCTCATCGGCGCCGTCGTGGTGCTCGCGCTCTTCGTGGTGCTCGCGATCGGGATGATCAAGGTCATCCGGCTCTCGAACGACCCCTTCGTGCGCACCGTGACGGGTGGTGTGCTGGCCTGGGTGATCGGGCAGGCGCTCGTGAACATCGGCGTCGTCCTCGGGCTGCTGCCCGTGCTCGGCGTGCCGTTGCCGCTCATCTCCGCCGGTGGATCCGCGCTCATCATGACCCTCGTCGCGATCGGCGTCGTGCTGTCCTTCGCCCGCGAACTCCCCGGGAAGCACGACCTGCCCCGGACGACCGACCTTCGGAACGGATCACTCCGGTGAGCACCTACCTCTTCGCCGGCGGCGGCACCGCCGGACACGTCAACCCCCTGCTCGCGGTCGCGGACCGGCTGACGGAGCGTTCCCCCGAGGACTCCGTCATCGTGCTCGGCACCGCGGAGGGACTCGAGTCGCGACTCGTCCCGATGCGTGGGTACGAGCTGCTGACCATCCCGCGGCTGCCGTTCCCGCGGAAGCCGAACGCCGCGGCGCTGCGGTTCCCGAAGGCGTTCTGGGCGGCGGTCAAGCGCACCGAGCAGATCATCCGCGAGCGACAGGTGGACGTGGTCCTCGGCGTCGGCGGCTACGCGTCCGCACCGGCGTACATCGCCGCGAAGCGCACCGGCACGCCGATCGTCGTGCACGAGCAGAACGCCAAGCCCGGGCTGGCGAACCGGCTCGCCGCGTTCCTCACCAGGTACGTCGGCGTGACGTTCTCGAACACCCGCCTCCGGAACTCCCGTGTCGTCGGCATGCCGCTGCGCCGCGAGATCGAGTCGCTCGACCGGCGGGCGAGCCGCGCGGAGGGCCTGGCCGAGTTCGGCCTCGACCCCGCACGACCGGTGCTCCTGGTCACCGGCGGGTCGTCCGGTGCCCGGAGCATCAACCGCACGATCAACCGCTCCGCAGCGACGATCGTCGGCGCCGGGTGGCAGGTGTTGCACGTCGTCGGCGGCAAGTCCGACATCGGTCCGAGCGACCTCGACGGCTACACGGTCCTGCCGTACTGCGACCGGATGGACCTGGCGTACGCGGCGTCCGACTTCGTGGTCTCCCGCTCCGGCGCCGGCATGGTCTGCGAGCTCACGGCCGTCGGGCTGCCGAGCGTCCTGGTGCCGTACCCTGTCGGCAACGGCGAGCAGCGGCACAACGCCCGCGACGTCGTCGGCGCCGGGGGAGCGGTGCTCGTCGCCGACGAGGAATTCGACCAGGACTGGGTGACGTTCCAGCTCCTGGGCATCCTGCAGGACCGCTCCCGCATCGCGAACATGGCGGTGCAGGCCGGCAGCGTCGGCCACCGCGACGGTGCGGACCGGATGACCGACCTCGCCCTCGACGCGGCGCGTTCGAGCGGCAGCACCACGGAGGAACCATGACCATCAAGCCGGACCTGACCCAGCCGATCCCGGACGACCTCGGCACGGTCCACTTCGTCGGTATCGGCGGCTCCGGCATGAGCGGCATCGCCCGGATGTTCCTGGCAGCAGGGCACACCGTGACGGGCAGCGACTCCCGCGAGACCGCGACGACCGGCCGGATGCGCGAGCTCGGCGCCGACGTCCACATCGGGCACGACGCAGCGAACGTCGGCGACGCCGACACCATCGTCGTGACGAGTGCGCTCTGGCCGGACAACCCCGAACTCCTCGAGGCCCAGCGCCGCGGTCTGCCGGTACTGCACCGTTCCCAGGCCCTCGCGGCGCTGATCGCCGAGCACCGGTTGGTCGCGGTCGCCGGGGCACACGGCAAGACCACCTCGACGGGCATGATCGTCACCGCGATGGTCGAGCTCGGTCTGGACCCCAGCTTCGTCAACGGCGGCGTCATCCAGTCCCTCGGCACCAGCTCTGCCCCCGGCTCGAGCGACCTGTTCGTGGTCGAGGCCGACGAGTCCGACGGCTCCTTCCTGCTCTACGACGTCGCCGTCGCGCTCATCACGAACGTCGACGCCGACCACCTCGACCACTACGGCAGCGAGGACGCCTTCATCGACGCCTTCGTCGAGTTCGCGGCCAAGGCGAGCGAGACCGTGGTCGTGTCGAGCGACGACGCCGGTGCGAAGCGCGTGACAGCGGGTGTCCGCTCCCGACCGGACGCCCCGGCGATCACCACGTTCGGCGAGGCCACCGACGCCGACGTCCGCATCGAGCGCATCGTCGAGTCCGCCGGCGTCGAGGTCGACTTCCGGGCGGCGGGCGAGTCCCACCACCTGACCCTCCGCGTCCCCGGTCGGCACAACGCGATCAACGCGGTCGGCGCCTTCGCGGTGCTCACCGGCCTCGGCGTCGCCCCGGCAGACGCGATCCGCGGCATCGAAGCCTTCGGTGGCACCGAGCGTCGCTTCGAGCTGCACGGCGTCGAGCGCGGCGTCTCGGTCTACGACGACTACGCCCACCACCCGACCGAGGTCGCTGCGGCGCTCAAGGCGGCGAGGAACGTCGTCGGCGACGGCCGCATCATCGCGATCCACCAGCCGCACCTGTACTCGCGCACCCAGCTGATGGCCGGGGACTTCGCGAAGGTCTACGAGGAGCTCGCGGACCACACCGTCGTCCTCGACGTCTACGGCGCGCGGGAGGACCCGGTCCCCGGTGTCACCGGTGCACTCGTCCAGGAGCGCTTCGCCGACCAGTCCCGCGTCGAGTTCCTGCCCGACTGGGCAGAGGCTTCCGCACGCGCGGCAGCGGTCGCGCGTGACGGCGACATCATCATGACGCTCAGCTGTGGCGACGTGTACCGCATCATCCCGCAGGTGCTCGAGGCGCTGTCGCGGTGAAGCGACCAGAGGGCTTCGACGAGGGTCCGGCACAGCCGGAGGCCCCGGTCGAGCACGACCGCGCACCGCGCGAGCGACGGGCACCGCGACTCCCGCGGCTGCCCGTCCGCCGCGGTGCCGGTGACGGCCAGGAGGCCCGGCCCGACCTCGTCACGCCGGCTCCGGAGCCGAAGCGGCCGGCTCCGGCGACCACCGGGCTCCGCGCATCGCACCCCGCTGCGGACGTCGCGCCCCCGCGCGACGGGGCGCGACGTCCGCAGGAGGGTGCGACGCCGGACGGCGGCGCGCTCGACGCCAGCGAGCACGGCGAACGCGAGCACGTCGCAACCGTCACGGACGTGGTCGACGCGACCACTGCCTCCCGTCCGGAGCGCGCCGAGGAGACGCCCATCGGCGCCCGCGTCCGCGCCGCGGAGACCGCGCGCGAAGCGCGCGTCGCCCGCAAGCGCCGGAAGCTGCTCGAACGGGCCGAGGTCCGTCGGTTCACCCGCCGCTCCCGCCACCGTCGCGTCGCGTGGGCCACGGCCGGGGGTGTCGTCGTCGTCCTCGGCGTCTCCATCCTCGTCGCCGTGTACTCGCCGCTGATGGCGCTCCGGACGATCGAGATCAAGGGAACCAGCCGTGTCGACGACGCGGCGCTCCGCCAGGCACTGTCCGAGCAGATCGGCACGCCGCTCGCCCGCCTCGACTTCGGTGCGATCAAGAAGGACATCGCGGGCTTCCCGCTCATCGAGAGCTACGTCACCGAGGAGGAGCCGCCGAACACGCTCGTCGTCACCGTGACGGAGCGCTCCCCGGTCGTCGCCGTGAAGACGGGCGACTCGTTCTCGCTCGTCGACCCCGCCGGCATCGTCGTGCAGTCCTCGCCGACGCAGCCGGACACGATGCCCCTGGCGGACATCGGCTCCGCGAAGCTGGGCTCGAGCGTGTTCCGCACCATGACCGAGGTCGTCCTCGCGCTGCCGTCGACGGTCCGCGCGCAGGTGTCCGGCGTCTCGGCCACCACGGCGGACGACGTCACGCTGACCATGAAGGACGGCTCCCGGGTCGTGTGGGGGAGCCCGGACGAGTCCGACGCGAAGGCCGCACTGCTCGACGCCCTCGTGAAGGACCACGCCTCCCGTGACCCGAACACCGCGGTCGAGTACGACGTCTCAGCACCGGACAACGGCATCATCCGGTCGCAGTCATGACGACGTCTCAGCCCGAAGACACCGAGGGCAACGGCATCATCCGCGCCCAGTCGTAGGCTGGCCGGGGAATTGCGGGACCGCATCTCCCGACACGCGGCGTGGCGGCACGACAGCGCAGCGAGCGCACCCGTAGCGTCGTTGCAAGCACCACACCTAGCAGCAAAGACCCTGAACTTCAAGTAGAGGTTGAGGGTTCAACCGGAGGCCGGACTGACGTGACCACGAACCACAACTACCTCGCCGTCATCAAGGTCGTCGGTGTCGGCGGCGGCGGCGTCAACGCCGTCAACCGCATGATCGAGCTGGGCCTCCGTGGGGTCGAGTTCATCGCGATCAACACCGACGCCCAAGCCCTGCTGCTCAGCGACGCCGACGTCAAGCTCGACGTCGGTCGCGAGATCACCCGTGGCCTCGGCGCCGGCGCGGACCCCGAGGTCGGCCGTCGTGCCGCCGAGGACCACGCCGAGGAGATCGAAGAGGCCCTCGCTGGTGCCGACATGGTCTTCGTGACCGCCGGCGAGGGCGGTGGCACCGGCACCGGTGGCGCACCCGTCGTCGCTCGGATCGCGAAGTCGATCGGTGCACTCACCATCGGCGTCGTCACGAAGCCGTTCAGCTTCGAGGGCAAGCGCCGGCAGTCGCAGGCCGAGAACGGCGTCGCCGGGCTCAAGGACGAGGTCGACACGCTCATCGTCGTGCCGAACGACCGCCTGCTCGAGATCTCCGATCGCGGCATCTCCATGGTCGAGGCGTTCGCGACCGCCGACCAGGTGCTCCTCGCCGGTGTCCAGGGCATCACCGACCTGATCACGACCCCCGGGCTGATCAACCTCGACTTCGCCGACGTGAAGAGCGTCATGCAGGGTGCCGGTTCGGCGCTCATGGGCATCGGGTCCTCGCGGGGAGCCGACCGTGCCATCAAGGCCGCCGAGCTCGCCGTCGCGTCCCCGCTGCTCGAGGCCTCGATCGACGGTGCGCACGGCGTGCTGCTCTCGATCCAGGGTGGCTCGAACCTCGGCATCTTCGAGATCAACGACGCCGCTCGTCTCGTGCAGGAAGCCGTGCACCCCGAGGCGAACATCATCTTCGGTGCCGTCATCGACGACACGCTCGGCGACGAGGTGCGCGTCACGGTCATCGCGGCTGGCTTCGACGGCGGCGAGCCGACGCAGCAGCTCAAGGAGCGTCGCTCGAGCTGGGTCGACCCCGAGGGTGGCTCGACCGTGCCCGTCGCCACCGGCGCGAGCGGTGCCATCGAGGACTCGACCACCTCGTCGCCGTCCTGGGCGTCGCAGGAGCACGAGCCGCCGGCGCAGCGCGCTGCCGACCCCGCCTTCGACGGTGACGACGACGAGCTCGACGTCCCCGACTTCCTGAAGTAACGCCCTTGTCGGACGCTCCTCCGAGCCTCCAGGACCGGCTGGCCCGTGTCCGCGACGGCATCGCCGACGCGGCGCGGGCCGCTGGCCGTGACCCCGGCGAGCTCACGCTCGTCGTCGTGACCAAGTACCACCCGGCGTCGCTCGTCCGCGAGCTCGCGGCACTCGGCGTCACCGACGTGGGGGAGAACCGCCACCAGGAGGCGCAGGCCAAGGCGGCGGAGCTGGCCGACCTCGACCTGACGTGGCACTTCGTCGGGCAACTCCAGTCCAAGAAGGCGCGTCAGGTCCGCCGGTACGCGCACGTGGTGCAGTCGCTCGACCGCGGTTCGGTCGTCGACGCGTTCGCGCCGAACGAGTCCGAGCCCGAGCCGCCGGTGATCGACGGCTTCGTGCAGGTCAACCTCACGGATGATCCCGGTCGCGGCGGGGTGGCGCCCGACGACGTCGAGGCGATGGTGGAGCGCATCGTGGGCACGGGCACGATCGCCCTGCGCGGCGTGATGGCCGTCGCGCCGCTCGACGAGGAGCCCCGTCCGGCCTTCGCCCGGCTGCGGTCGATCTCCGAGCGCGTGCAACGGCTCGTGCCGACCGCGACGGACATCTCGGCCGGCATGAGCGGCGACTTCCCCGACGCCGTGCTCGAGGGCGCGACACACCTACGGATCGGCACGGCAATCACCGGAAACCGTCCCGTCTCGCCCTAGCCTCGTCGCAGGGCATCCACGAGCACGAACACCACTGGAGGAACCATGGCCGGTCCGTTGAAGAAGACGATGGTGTACCTCGGCCTCGCCGACGAGGAACTCGAGTACGAGGACGAGCAGCAGCAGGCGTCGCCGGCCCAGGCGCGCGCCCAGCAGCAGCAGTCGGCACCTCCCGCGGTGCAGCACGAGGCAGCACCGGCAGCGGCCCCCGCCGCCGCACCGGCAGCCACGGCGACCGCCCCTGCTCCGGCCGAGCCGAAGCACACCCACCAGCGCGGCGCCCAGGTCACCCCGCTCCGCCGCTCGCACACGACCGCACAGAAGGCGACCCCGGTCCAGGAAATGAACGAGATCCTCACCGTCCACCCGCGCGAGTACAAGGACGCCCAGTCCATCGCCGAGAGCTTCCGCGACGGGATCCCCGTCATCATCAACCTCTCGCAGATGACCGAGGCCGACGCCCGCCGCATGATCGACTTCGCGAGCGGTCTGTCCCTCGGCCTCTACGGCAAGATCGAGCGCGTCACCAACAAGGTGTTCCTGCTCTCCCCGGCCCACGTCGCAGTGAGTGGTGAGGCACCAGAGGTAGAGTCCGACATCGAGGCGTCCTTCTTCGCCCAGTCCTGAGTCGTCGCGTCGCTCGGTCCCCGTGACCGTGTGGCGCCGCCCAGGCCCACCCGCCCCGTACGCGGTGCCCCCGGCACCACGTACCCGAGACGAGCGAGCCGCACCGTGTCCGTGATCTTCACGATCCTGTACTTCCTCCTCCTGCTGTACTTCTTCGTGCTCTGGGGGCGGTTCGCGCTCGACATGGTGCAGGCGTTCAACCGGTCGTGGCGTCCCCGCGGCGGGATGCTCGTCGTCGCCGAGTTCGTCTACACGTTCACGGACCCGCCGATCCGGACCGTGCGCCGTGCCCTCCCGCCGCTGCGGATGGGTGCCGTCGCACTCGACTTCGGCTGGTCCATCGTGATGCTCGTCACGATCATCCTGATGAGCATCGTGCGGGTCATCTCGATCACGGTCTGACCCGCAGCACCCGGTCCACGTCGTCCGCGACGCGCCACGCCCAGGTCATGATCACGGATCGGGCCCTGCGTCGGTGTACGGTGGTCGGGATCGATGCCCGCTCCGGTGGGCATCCGCACCGGGAGTCTCGCCTGGTACATTCGCAGCGAGACGTTTCGGTTCCACACGTTCAGCAGTTCTATTGAGGTGACGGCAATGGCTTTGACGCCGGAAGACGTAGTCAACAAGCGGTTCCAGCCGACCAAGTTCCGCGAGGGCTACGACCAGGACGAGGTCGACGACTTCCTCGACGAGGTCGTGGTCGAGCTGCGTCGCCTGACCCAGGAGAACGACGAGCTCCGTCAGCGCCTGCAGGCCGCCGAGTCCGCGCCGAAGTCGGCCGAGACCGAGCAGCCCGCCCCCGCTGCAGAGCCCGAGCCGGAGCCGGCCCCCGTCGCCGCCGCTCCCGAGCCCGCACCGGTGGCCGCTGCTGCAGCCCCGGCCGCCACGGTCAGCGCGGACGAGGACACCGAGGGCACCACGAACCTCCTGACGCTCGCGCGTCGTCTCCACGAGGAGCACGTCCGCGAGGGCGTCGAGAAGCGCGACGCGCTCATCGCCGAGGGCCAGGCCCAGGCCGCGCGCCTCGTCTCCGATGCAGAGGCCAAGCAGCGCCAGATCATCGCCGACACCGAGAACACCAACCGTCAGCGTGTCGCGGTGCTCGAGCAGGAGCGCACGCAGCTCGAGGGCAAGATCGACGAGCTCCGCACGTTCGAGCGCGACTACCGCGCCCAGCTGAAGAGCTACATCCAGAGCCAGCTCAGCGAACTCGACTCCTCGTCGGGCACCGAGCAGTCTGGTCTCACCCCCGCGCCGGCATCGGCGCAGGGCTTCGGCAACTGATTTGTCCCAGCAAGACCAACGAGCGAAGGTCAGTGTCCGCGCGATCGCGGCACTGGCCTTCGCCGCTGTCGTGGTGGTGGCGCTCGACCAGGGAGCGAAGGCCCTCGTCGTCGCGAACCTCCCGTACGGTCAGGTCGTAACCGTGCTCGGGAACGCCCTGCAGTTCCTCTACGTCAGGAACCCCGGTGCCGCGTTCTCGTTCGCGGTGAACATGACCTGGGTGTTCTCGATCGTCTCGGCGGCCGTCGTGGTCGCGATCATCGTCTTCGCCCGGCGCATCCACTCGATGTGGTGGGCGATCGTGCTCGGCATGCTGCTCGGCGGGGCGCTCGGGAACCTGAGCGACCGGCTCTTCCGTGAGCCGGGGTTCGGGCAGGGTCACGTCGTCGACTTCATCTCGACGCCGTGGATGATGCCGGCGATCTACAACATCGCGGACTCGTTCATCTGCATCAGCATGGTGGTCTTCGTGCTGCTGGTCGTCTTCGGGGTGAACCTCGACGGCACCAGGACGGTCGCGTCCAAGAAGGGCGGACAGGAGGCTCGTGGCGACGCCGCCACGGACGCTGCGGTTCACGAGTCGGGAACCGTCGCCGACGTCGCGGACACCAGCCGTGCCTCCCGTCCCTCGTCCGACTCGCTGGGGCACGACGCGACGTGACCGAGTCGCGTTCCCTGCCCGTTCCGGACGGGCTCGCGGGTGAGCGTGTCGACGCCGCCATCGCGAAGCTCCTCGGCTTCAGCCGGTCCTTCGCCGCCGACGTCGTGGCGGCCGGCGGCGTGCGCGTCGACGGTGCCGTCGTCGACAAGTCCGACCGGCTCCACGCGGACTCGTGGCTCGAGGTCGAATGGACCCCGAAGGAAGCGCCACGGATCGTCCCCGCGGTCGTGCCCGGCATGACGATCGTCCACGACGACGAGGACATCGTCGTCGTCGACAAGCCCGTCGGCGTCGCCGCGCACCCGTCACCAGGGTGGGACGGCCCGACGGTTCCCGGTGGCCTCGCCGCCGCCGGGTTCACCATCGCCACGTCCGGCGCCGCCGAGCGTGCTGGGATCGTGCACCGGCTCGACGTCGGCACCTCGGGGCTGATGGTCGTCGCGAAGACGGAACTCGCGTACACGCACCTCAAGCGCGCGTTCAAGGAGCGCACGGTCGAGAAGGTCTACCACGCACTCGCGCAGGGGCACCCGGACCCGACCTCCGGCACGGTCGACGCGCCCATCGGACGGCACCCCTCCAGCGACTGGAAGTTCGCGGTCACCTCCGACGGCAAGCCGAGCGTGACGCACTACGAGACGCTCGAGGCGTTCCGGTCGGCGACCCTGCTCGAGGTGCACCTCGAGACTGGGCGCACGCACCAGATCCGCGTGCACATGGCCGCGACCAGGCACCCGCTGGTCGGCGACACGATGTACGGCGCGGACCCGGTGCTCGCCGAGTCGCTCGGGCTGACGCGGCAGTGGCTGGATGCCGTCCGGCTCGGGTTCGCGCACCCGCGGACCGGCGACTGGGTCGAGTTCCAGGCGGAATACCCGGAAGACCTGGCGCTCGCGCTCGAGAGGATCCGCAGCGCGTCGGTCTGATCGCGCTGACACGCCCGCCGGTCTGATCGCGCTGGCACGCCCGCCGGTCGTCGCGCGCGGACCATCGAGTGCGCAGTCGTGGCGGCCCGCCACTCGGTCGGGCCGCCACTGCTGCTCACTCGACGGTGCTCACTCGACGGTGCTCACTCGGTGGTGCTCACTCGACAGTGCTGGTCGCCGGCTGCCGGGCGGACGCGGACGTGGACACCGGTGTCTCGCCACCGGCTGGCTGACGGCCGGGCAGCAGCAGCGCGAGCACCGTCGCGAAGCCGGTGATGCCGATCGCCCACCAGAACGCCTGCTGGAAGGCTGCAGCCGCGTCGCCCCCGGCGGCGGCGCCCGCGAGCACGACGGCGAGCACGGCGGTCCCGAACGCGCCGCCGAGCTGCTGGGCGAGCCGGGTGATGGTGCTGGCGTGCGGCATCTCCGGTCGGTCGAGCCCGACGAAGCCGACGGCCATGATCGGGATCATCACGGCACCGAGGCCGAGCCCGCGGACGACGAGGACGAGTGCGATCCACCACTCGTTCGTCGAGCCGTCCGCGAAGGCGAAGGGGATCGTCGCCGCGAGGACCACGGCGAACCCGACGACCGCGACCAGCCGTGCGCCGATCCGGTCGGTGAGCCGTCCGGCGAGCGATCGACTGAGCAGTGAACCGACGCCCTGCGGGATGAGCAGCAGCCCGGCACCGAGCGCGTCCGTGCCGCGCAGCTCCTGGAACGACAGTGGCAGCAGGAGCATCCCGCCGTACAGCGCCGCGCCCATCAGGAACATCAGCGTGGCCGCGGCGGCGAGCGGGCGGTGTCGGAGCAGGGCGAGGTCCACCAGGGCGGCACCCCGGCGGCCTGTGGCCCAGAGGACGAACGCGGCGAGGAGGACCACGCCGGCGCCGAGCGGTGCCCACACGTCGAACCGGGCGAAGCCGTCCGACCGGCTCGCGTTGCTCAAGCCGTAGAGGACGCCGACGACGGCGGGGGAGAGCAGCACGAGGCCCACGGCGTCCAGCCGCGCCGTGCCGACGGGTCCGTCCGCCGGCATGAACCGCCACGCGAGGACGAGTCCGGCGACCGCGAACGGCACGTTCACCCAGAACAGCCACGGCCAGCTGCCGGCACCGAGGATGAGTCCGCCGATGACCGGGCCGAGGATCGGCCCGAGCGCGGTGGGCAGCGATGCGACCGACATGAGTTTGCCGACGTTCCGTCCACCGGCCGCCTGCATCAGGAGCGTGGTCAGCAGCGGCATCATCGCGCCGGCGCCGACGCCCTGGACGACACGGAACACGATGAGGCTCGGCGCATCCCACGCGAGCGAGCACAGGATGCTGCCGACGAGGAAGACCACGAGCGACGCCATCCAGAGGCGCCGCCCGCCCACGCGGTTCTGCAGCCACCCGACGAGGGGAACCGTGACGCCCATCGCGAGGAGGTAGCCGGTGCTGACCCACTGGATGGTGTCGACGCTGGTGTGCAGGTCGCGGCTGAGGGTGTGCAGCGCCACGCTCACGATCGTCGAGTCGAACAACGGTGCCATCGCACCGACGACCAGCGCGATGGCCAGTCTGCTGAGGTTCTTGTCCATTTGTAGATACGCTCCCGTTTCTTGTTGGCGCCAAGCTACTGCGACGCGTTAAGATACGCAAGTGGATCTTGCAAGGACACGACGCCGCGGTGCCGAGCTCGAGTCGGCGCTGCTCGACGCCGCCTGGCAGGAGCTCGAACAGGTGGGCTACGCTGGGCTGACCTACGAGGGGGTCGCCGCGCGCGCCGAGACCTCGAAGCCCGTGCTCTACCGCAGGTGGCCGACGAAGGTGGACCTCGTGCTCGCGGCGCTGCAGCACGCCGGGCTGTTCGAGCGTCGTCCCGTCGTGGACACCGGGTCGCTCCGTGGGGACATCCTCGCGACGCTGCGGGACTTCAACGCCGCGCGGTCCGACTTCATCACCGTGATCAGCCTGTACATGTCGAACATCAACGCCGACACCGGACTGTCGCCGGCCGATCTCCGGTCCCGGTTGCTCGGGGGCCGGTCGACCATCGGCAGGGTGTTCCTCGAGCGCGCGGCGGACCGTGGCGAGATCCCGGCCAGGGACTGGCCGGAGGGACTGGTGTCGCTGCCGTCCGACCTGATGCGGCACGACCTCGTGATGACGCTGAAGCGGGTGCCCGACGCGCGGATCCTCGAGATCGTCGACGACATCTGGTTGCCGCTCATCCGCTGATGTCCGGGCCGCAAGCGGCGCCGTCCGGGCCGGGATCGGTGCCGTCGGGGCCGCGGTTGTCGCCCGTCGCGGTTAGGCTGTTCCCACCCCGCAGCAGCGTCACCAACCGGAGGTTCCGTGTCGGATTCCGACTCCTTCGTCCACCTGCACGTGCACAGTGAGTACTCGATGCTCGACGGTGCCGCGCGACTCAACGACCTCGTCGCCGAGACCGCGGCGCAGGGCATGCCGGCCGTGGCGGTGACCGACCACGGCAACATGTTCGGGGCGTTCGAGTTCTGGAAGGCCGCGAAGGCCGGCGGCGTCAAACCCATCATCGGGACAGAGGCGTACATCACGCCGCGCACCCACCGGACCGACAAGACCCGTGTGCGCTGGGGCGACGGCGGCGGGGACGACGTCTCCGGTGCGGGTTCCTACACGCACATGACGATGTTCGCCGAGAACACGACGGGCATGCACAACCTGTTCCGGCTGTCGTCGAAGGCCTCGATCGAGGGCTACTACTTCAAGCCGCGCATGGACATCGAGCTCCTGCAGGAGTACCACGAGGGCATCATCGCCACGACGGGCTGCCCGTCCGGCGAGATCCAGACGCGCCTGCGCCTCGGGCAGTACGACGAGGCGATCAAGGCGGCCGCGGACTACCGCGACATCTTCGGCAAGGAGAACTACTTCGCCGAGGTGATGGACCACGGGCTCGAGATCGAGCGCCGGGTGATGAGCGACGTCATCAAGATCGCGAAGGACCTCGGCATCCCGCTGGTCGGCACGAACGACCTGCACTACACGCACTCCCACGACGCCAAGTCGCACGCGGCGCTGCTCTGCGTGCAGTCCGGCTCGACCCTGAACGACCCGAACCGCTTCAAGTTCGACGCCGACGAGTTCTACCTGAAGACCCCGCAGCAGATGCGGCACGTGTTCCGCGACAACCTCGACGCGTGCGACAACACCCTGCTGATCGCCGAACGGTGCAACGTCGAGTTCGACACCTCGGCGAACTACATGCCGAAGTTCCCGGTACCGGAGGGTGAGACCGAGCACTCCTGGTTCGAGAAAGAGGTCGCGAAGGGCCTGCAGTACCGGTACCCGGACGGCATCTCCGACGAGGTCCAGGCCCGCGCCGACTACGAGGTCGGGATCATCAACCAGATGAACTTCCCCGGGTACTTCCTCGTGGTCGCCGACTTCATCAACTGGTCGAAGGACCACGGCATCCGCGTGGGACCTGGACGTGGTTCCGGTGCCGGCTCGATGGTGGCGTACGCGATGCGCATCACCGACCTCGATCCGATCCGGCACGGGCTGATCTTCGAGCGCTTCCTCAACCCCGACCGCGTCTCGATGCCCGACTTCGACGTCGACTTCGACGACCGGCGCCGCGGTGAGGCGATCAAGTACGTCACCGAGAAGTACGGTTCCGAACGCGTCGCGCAGATCGTCACGTACGGCACGATCAAGGCGAAGCAGGCGCTCAAGGACTCCTCGCGCGTCCTCGGGTTCCCGTTCGGGATGGGCGAGAAGCTCACCAAGGCGATGCCGCCGCCCGTGATGGGCAAGGACATCCCGCTGACCGGGATCTTCGACAAGAACCACCCCCGCTACAAGGAAGCCGTCGACGTCCGCACCGTCGTCGAGACCGACCCGGAAGCCAAGACGGTGTTCGACACCGCGCTCGGGCTCGAGGGGCTGAAGCGCCAGTGGGGCGTGCACGCGGCCGGCGTCATCATGTCGAGCGACCCACTGATCGACATCATCCCGATCATGAAGCGGGAGCAGGACGGCCAGATCGTCACGCAGTTCGACTACCCGGCATCGGAGTCGCTCGGCCTGATCAAGATGGACTTCCTGGGGCTCCGGAACCTCACGATCATCAGTGACGCCCTCGACAACATCAAGACGAACCGCGGCATCGAACTCGACCTCGAGACCATGGGGCTCGAGGACCCCGAGGCGTACGCGCTCCTGCAGCGCGGTGACACGCTCGGCGTCTTCCAGCTCGACGGCGGCCCGATGCGTGGCCTGCTGCGGCTGATGAAGCCCGACAACTTCGAGGACATCTCCGCGCTCATCGCCCTGTACCGACCGGGCCCGATGGGTGCGAACTCGCACACGAACTACGCGCTCCGCAAGAACGGCGAGCAGGCGATCACGCCGATCCACCCGGAGCTCGAGGAGCCGCTCAAGGACATCATCGGCACGACCTACGGCCTGATCATCTACCAGGAGCAGGTCATGGCCATCGCGCAGAAGGTCGCCGGGTTCTCCCTCGGCCAGGCGGACATCCTCCGTCGCGCGATGGGCAAGAAGAAGAAGTCCGAGCTGGACAAGCAGTACGCGGGCTTCGAGAAGGGGATGCAGGACAACGGCTACTCGGCCGCTGCGATCAAGACGCTGTGGGACATCCTGCTGCCGTTCTCCGACTACGCGTTCAACAAGGCGCACTCCGCGGCGTACGGCGTGGTGTCGTTCTGGACCGCGTACCTCAAGGCCCACTACCCGGCCGAGTACATGGCGGCACTGCTGACGAGTGTCGGCGACGCCCGCGACAAGCTCGCGCTGTACCTCAACGAGTGCCGCCGGATGGGCATCAAGGTCATGCCGCCGGACGTGAACGAGTCGATCGGCTTCTTCGCGGCCGTCGGCGACGACATCCGATTCGGCATGGGCGCGATCCGGAACGTCGGGTTCAACGTCGTCGACGACATCGTGAAGGCCCGCACCGAGAAGGGCGCGTTCGACTCGTTCCACGACTTCCTCCGCAAGATCCCGATCTCGTCGGCGAACAAGCGGACCGTCGAGTCGCTCATCAAGGCGGGCGCGTTCGACGAGTTCGGCGACACCCGCCGGGCCCTCGTGGAGATCCACGAAGGCGCGGTCGAGGCCGCGGTGAAGGTCAAGCGCGACGAGGTGCACGGCAACGTCGGGTTCGACTTCGACTCGCTCTTCGCCGAGGTCGCCGAGGAACAGCCCTCGATGACCGTGGTGTCGCAGGTGCCCGACCGCCCGGAGTGGTCCAAGCGCGACAAGCTGGCGTTCGAGCGCGACATGCTCGGGCTCTACGTGTCCGACCACCCGCTCGCGGGGCTGGAGATCGAGCTCGCGAAGCACCAGTCGGTCACCATCGCGGACCTGATCGGCATGGACGACTCGGTCGAAGGCGAGACGGTCACCGTCGCCGGCCTGCTGACGAGCGTGCAGCACCGCGTCGCGAAGACGAGTGGCAACCCGTACGGCATCGTCCAGATCGAGGACTTCGGCGGCGAGATCGGCGTGATGTTCCTCGGCAAGACCTACCAGGAGTTCGGGCCGTCGCTCGTGGCCGACTCGATCGTGGTGCTGCGTGGTCGTGTCAACGTGCGCGACGACGGCAAGGCGCTGCATGCGGTGAGCATGTTCCAGCCCAACCTCGGTGACGTCATGGGCTCCGGTCCGCTGACGCTGAGCGTGCCGGAGCGGCAGGCGACGACGGAGATCGTCACCGAGCTCGCCGCCGTGCTCGGTCGGCACAGCGGCGAGACCGAGGTCCGGCTGAAGCTGCTCAAGGACGACGTCGCCCGCACGTTCGAGCTGCCGTTCCCGGTGAACCTCACCCCGGACCTGTTCGGCGAGCTGAAGAGCCTGCTCGGTCCGCGCTGCCTGGTGTAGGCGAAGGGGAGTCAGCATGGCGGGACACCGGATCTTCGGGACGCCGTTCGCGAGCGTCTACCCGCTCTACCTCGCGAAACTGGAGCGGAAGGGTCGGACGAAGGACGAGCTCGACGCCGTCATCGCGTGGCTGACCGGTTTCGACGACGTGGCGCTCGCGCAGCAGCTCGCCGACGAGTCGACGTTCGAGGCGTTCTTCGAACAGGCGACGCTCAACCCCGACGCGCCGCAGGTCACGGGGATGATCTGCGGCATCAGGGTCGAGGAGATCGACGACCCGCTGATGTGGCGGATCCGCGTCCTCGACAAGCTCGTCGACGAGCTCGCCAAGGGCCGACCGATGACGAAGGTCCTCCGGACTCCGTGATCGCGGGCGATGCTGCGGCTCCGGGGGAGGACGTCCTCCGCGCCTTCGGGGTGCAGGGGGCGGTGATCGAGCGACTCGTCGGCGGTCGGGGGCTGAGCTGGCGTGCCGGTGCCGTGGTGCTCCGACCGCACGATGGCCCCGCCGAGACGGACTGGCGCGCCGGCGTCCTCGCGTCGTTGCCGGACGGCGACGGGTTCCGGACCCTCGACCCGTCCCGACGATCACGGGCGAGTGGCGGCACGGCGCCTGGGAAGCGTGGGAGTGGTTCCCCGGACAGGCCGACGAGACCCGGGTCGCTGACGTCATCCGCGCGGGCACCGCCTTCCACCGGGCGATCGCCGGGCTCGAGCGTCCGGCGTTCCTCACGATGAAGGACAACGCGTGGTCGCGTGCGGACCGGGCCGTGTGGGACGACGACGAGCTGCCGCGGGACCCGTCGCTCGACCGGCTGGTCGCGGCGTTCCGTCCCGTCGAGGCACCGTCCCAGCTGGTCCACGGCGACCTCCTCGGCAACGTGCTGTTCGCCGAGGGACAGCCGCCGGCGGTCATCGACTGGCCGCCGTACTGGCGACCGGCGGGGCTCGGTGCCGCGATCGCCGCGGTGGACGCGGGCTGCTGGCACGGGTACCCGCTCGACGGGCTCGAGCGACTCGGCGACGGGATCCCGGAGTGGTCGCAGCTGCTCGTCCGCGCGCTCGCGTTCCGGATCGCCACGCTGCGCTTCGCCGGTTCGTGGGGCAGCGACGACGTCGAGCGGCACGCGCCCGTCATCGACGCGGTGCTCGGACGTGCACCCCGCGTCGGTACGCTGGACGCCTCATGATGCAGCGAATCGACCTCCGTGGCGGACTGCCCGTCCGCGCCGAACTCCTCCGTCTCATGCCGCGCGCCGTCGGTGACGTCGGGCACGCGGTGGACGCGGCCCGGGCGCTCGTGGACGACGTCCGCGAGCGTGGAGCCGAGGCGCTGCAGGAGCAGGCCGAGCGGTTCGACGGGGGAGCACCGGCGGCCGTCCGGGTGCCGGCCGCCGACATCGCCGCCGCGGTCGCCGGGCTCACGCCGGAGCTCCGCACGGCGCTCGACGAGGCGATCCGCCGCGTCCGGGCAGCGAGTGCCGCCCAGGTCCCCGCCGCATCCGTCACGACGCTGGCCGACGGCGCCGAGGTCCACCAGCGCTGGCAGCCGATGCGGCGCGTCGGGCTCTACGTCCCCGGCGGCAAGGCCGTGTACCCGTCGAGCGTCGTCATGAACGTCGTCCCGGCGCAGGTCGCCGGCGTCGGTTCGATCGCGCTCGTGTCCCCGCCGCAGCGCGACCACGGCGGCGCCGTGCACCCGACGATCCTCGCCGCGGCCGGGCTCCTCGGCATCGACGAGGTCTACGCGATGGGCGGAGCCGGAGCGATCGGCGCGCTGGCGTACGGCGTGCCGTCGATCGGCCTCGAGCCGGTCGACCTCGTCACCGGGCCCGGCAACAACTACGTCGCCGCAGCCAAGCGCCTGGTCCGTGGCGTCGTCGGGATCGACGCCGAGGCCGGCGCCACCGAGATCCTCGTCATCGCCGACGAGTCGGCCGACCCCGCGTACGTCGCGGCCGACCTCATCAGCCAGGCGGAGCACGACGAACAGGCCGGCAGCGTGCTGGTGACGACGTCGGCGACGTTCGCCGATGCGGTGGAAGCCGCCATCCCGGGACAGACGGCGGTGCTCGGGACGGCCACGCGCCTCCAGGCTGCGCTCGACGGCCCGCAGTCCGCCGTCGTCCTGGTGGACTCGCTCCTGGACGCGGCGACCGTGAGCAACGCGTACGGGCCGGAGCACCTCGAGATCCAGACCGTCGACGACGACGCGGTCCTGGCGGACATCGACGCGGCTGGTGCGGTCTTCGTCGGCCCGAGCACGCCCGTGAGTCTCGGGGACTACCTGGCCGGCTCGAACCACGTGCTGCCGACCGGCGGCCAGGCCCGGTTCGGCTCCGGACTGTCGGCGTCGACGTTCCTGCGGCCGCAGCAGGTGATCCGCTACACGGCCGACGCCCTGGCCGAGGTCGCGCCGCACATCGTCGCGCTCTCGACCGAGGAGCAGCTCCCCGCCCACGGTGCAGCGGTGACCGCCCGCACAGGTTCGCCCGTCGGCCCGTAGCGGGCGTGCCGAACCGATAGCCTGGGGCACGACATGTTCTGCCCCTTCTGCCGCCACCCGGACTCCCGCGTCGTCGACTCCCGCACGAGCGACGACGGCACCTCGATCCGTCGCCGCCGCCAGTGCCCGAACTGCGGGCGTCGCTTCTCCACGACGGAGACCGCATCGCTCAACGTCGTGAAGCGGAACGGGGTGCTCGAACCGTTCAGCAGGGAGAAGATCATCTCCGGCGTGCGGAAGGCCTGCCAGGGCCGCCCCGTGACGGACTCCGACCTCGCGGTGCTCGCGCAGCGGGTGGAGGAGATCGTGCGGTCCTCGGGCGCCAGCCAGATCGAGGCGAACGACATCGGCCTCGCGATCCTCGACCCGCTGCGTGAACTCGACGAGGTCGCCTACCTCCGGTACGCCAGCGTGTACCAGGCGTTCGACTCGCTCGAGGACTTCGAGTCCGCGATCGGGCAGCTCCGCATCGACCACCACGGTGAGCCGCAGTCGACGACCGGGGCCGACGCGTGAGCGGCATCGCGGAACGCATCGTCCGCGCCGGGTACGGGGCCGTCTTCCGTGGCGTCTTCGCGAACATGGACCCCGAGCGTGCCCACCACCTGGCGTTCGGCGTCATCAAGGTGCTCCCGAGGGTCCCGATCGTGCGGGGGCTCGTGGAGCGGTACTCCCGTCCGTCGGCCGACGACGGCGTCACGACGATGGGCATCCACTTCCCGTCCCGGTTCGGCCTCGCCGCCGGGTTCGACAAGGACGCCAGGGGGATCGGCGGCCTCGGTCTGCTCGGCTTCGGGCACGTCGAGGTCGGCACGATCACGGCGAAGCCCCAACCGGGCAACGAGAAGCCACGGTTGTTCCGGCTCATCGCCGACCGTGCCCTGATCAACCGCATGGGGTTCAACAACCAGGGTGCAGCGGCCGCGGCACGCCGGCTCGAGCGTGCTCGCCGGAACCCCGGTCGGCCCGTCATCGGCGTGAACATCGGGAAGAGCCGCGTGGTCGACGTCGCGGACGCGGTCGACGACTACCTCGAGTCGACGCGGCTCCTCGCGCCGTTCGCGGACTACCTCGCGGTCAACGTGAGCTCGCCGAACACGCCGGGCCTCCGTGGGCTGCAGGAGCTCGACCAGCTCCGTCCCCTGCTCTCCGCGGTGAACGACGCCGCCGGACGGGTCCCCGTGCTGGTGAAGATCGCGCCGGACCTCACCGACGAGCAGATCGACGCGATCGCCGGGCTCGCGGTCGACCTCGGGCTCGCCGGGGTCATCGCGAACAACACGACGATCTCGCGCTCCGGGCTCGCGACGCCCGTCGCCGACGTGGAGGCGATGGGGGCTGGTGGGCTCTCCGGGGCGCCGCTGTCCGCCCGGTCGCTCGACGTCCTGCGCCGCGTGCGCGCCGCCGTGCCGACCGACTTCTGCGTGATCGCGGTCGGGGGAGTCACCTCCGAGGCGGACGTGCAGGCCCGTGTCGATGCCGGCGCGACGCTCGTGCAGGGCTACACGGCGTTCCTCTACGAGGGGCCGACCTGGGCGACGCGGATCAACCGGCTGCGGCGGCGTCGGCTGAAGCGCGAGGCGCGCGCCGCGCGCTGAGCGCCGCCGGGCGCGCTGTCGCGTCCCCCCCCGCTCGACTTCGCCGCGACCGGTCGCGACACCCCGCTCACGTTCTTCGAGCGGTCGCGCTCTGTCGGTCCCGGAAGGCCGCGACGACACTCTTCGACCGGTCGGCGGAAGACGCGCGACGTGTCGCGACCAGTCGACGGACGGGAGGCTCGTCGCGGACCGGCACCGAGCCTCCCGTCCGGCGCGTCACCGGACACGGCCCCCGGCGCGTGCACGCGGCTGCACCCCGCCGCGCGCCGGGACGACGAAGCGCCGCCGGCCAGGGGCCGGCGGCGCTTCGGGACGAACGGGTCAGGCGGAGGGGTACTGGCCGCGCTTGACCTGGGGCTTCGGCAGACGCAGGAAGCGCAGCTGCCACGCCCGCGTCAGGATGTAGAGGAACGTGCCCTTCTGGAACACGCCGAACTTCGCGGTGAGCTTCTTGCGCAGCACGACCCAGAGCACGACGCAGTCGAGGATGAACAGCGCCACGAACGCCCACACGAGCAGCAGCGCGTACGAGGCGGCAGCGGTCTGGGACGCGACGAACCCGACGATCAGGAAGACCACGAGGACCGGCATCATCACCTCGCCGACGTTCCAGCGCGCATCGATGTAGTCGCGCACGAACTTGCGCTGCTCGCCCTTGTCCTTCGCGGGGAGGTACCGTTCCTCGCCGTTGGCCATCCCGACGCGGGCCTTCTCGCGCTCGTTGTTGAGGCGGGCGCGCGCTGCCTTCTTGTCGACGGGCGTGTTGCCGACGAGCGGTCGGCGGTTCGCTGCCTCGCGCTCGCGGCGGGACGGCGTCGGACGGCCCTTGCCCTGCTCGAGCAGTTCCTCTTCCGAGGGGTTGGCTGTCGTGTTGGTCTTGGGTGCTGCCTTCGCCACGGTGATTCCTGCTGGTCGGTGAGCGGTGCGCCGGGGAACACCCCGGCACCGGTTGTCCTCTAGATTACCGGGCATGACCGACCACGCACAGTCCGCACCCGCGACCGACCCCGCCCTGCTCGACGCCCTCCGCGAACAGGTGCAGGGCGACCTGCCGACGACGATCGCCGACCTCTCGGACCTGGTGCGGATCCCGTCGGTGTCCTGGTCGGCGTTCGACCCCGCGCACGTGCGGCGGAACGCGGAGGCCGTGGCCGACCTGGCGCGCAGCACCGGTGTGTTCGACGACGTCAAGATCATCAGGAGCGCCGTCGAGGGCGACACGCCCGCTGGTGCCTCGGACGCGACCGGGACGGACCTCGACGGCGTCGAGCTCGGGCAGCCAGCGGTCCTCGCCGTCCGCCCGGCCCGCAACGGCAAGCCGACCGTGATGCTCTACGCCCACCACGACGTCCAGCCGCAGGGCGACGACGCGCTGTGGGAGACCCCGCCGTTCGAGCCGACGCTCCGCGGGGACCGCCTGTACGGCCGCGGCGCCTCGGACGACAAGGCCGGCGTGATGACCCACGTCGCCTCGCTCCGTGCGCTGCACGCGCGGTTCGGCGACGACCTCGACCTCGGCATCGTCCTCTTCGTGGAGGGCGAGGAGGAGTTCGGCTCCCGCTCGTTCCGCACGTTCCTCCGCGAGCAGAAGGAGCACCTGGCCGCCGACGTCATCGTGGTGGCCGACAGCGACAACTGGTCCACCGAGGTCCCCGCGATCACGGTCTCCCTCCGCGGCAACGTGACGTTCAAGCTGACCCTGACGACGCTCGAGCACGCGAGCCACAGCGGCATGTTCGGGGGAGCGGCACCCGACGCGATGATGCCGATGGTCCGGCTGCTCGCCTCGCTGCACGACGACGCCGGTTCGGTGGCCGTCGAGGGGCTGACCTCGTACGACGCGCCGGTGCCGGCCCGCAGCGAGGACGAACTCGCCGCCGATGCGGCGCTGGTCCCGGGTGCGAAGCCGGTCGGCACCGGCGACGTCCTGTCGCGCATGTGGTTCCAGCCCTCGATCACCGTCACGGGCATGGACGTCCCGAGCGTCGCGAACGCGTCGAACACGCTGCTGCCGACGGTCTCGGCGCGCGTCTCGGTCCGGGTCGCCCCCGGACAGTCCGCACGCGACGCGTACGCCGCCGTCGAGCGCCACATCTCCGCGCACACGCCGTTCGGCGCCCGCGTGGAGATCAGCGAGCCCGACGCCGGGGATGGCTTCCTCGTGGACACCAGCGGATGGGCCGTCCGTGAGGCACGCACCGCGATGGACGAGGGATGGGGCGCAGAGCCCGTCGAGCAGGGCATCGGCGGATCGATCCCGTTCGTGTCCGACCTGGCCGCCGAGTTCCCCGAGGCGCAGATCCTGGTGACCGGGGTCGAGGACCCCGACACGCGGGCGCACAGCCCGAACGAGTCCCAGCACCTCGGCGTGCTGCACCGTGCGATCGCGGCCGAGACGATCCTGCTGGCCCGCCTCGCGACGCGCTGACCTGCCTGGAGGCTCGGTGCACGTTCTCCACATCGGCTGCGGTCCGTCGGTGGGCGTGCTTACAATCGACCAGGCAGCGGTGACCGGCACCGCAGCAGAGGGAGGCGCGCATGAGCGACACCATCACCACCGAGACCACGGCCGCGACGGCACCGTCGTCGCACGGGGTCCTGCTCAGCGACGCCGCGGCGGGGAAGGTGGCGAGCCTGCTCGAGCAGGAAGGCCGTGACGACCTCCGTCTGCGCCTCGCCGTCCAGCCGGGTGGCTGCTCCGGGCTGATCTACCAGCTCTACTTCGACGAGCGTCTGCTCGACGGTGACGCCACCGCCGAGTTCGACGGGGTCGAGGTCGTCGTCGACAAGATGAGCGTCCCGTACCTCGACGGCGCGACGATCGACTTCGAGGACACCATCCAGAAGCAGGGCTTCACCATCGACAACCCCAACGCGCAGGGCAGCTGCGCGTGCGGAGACAGCTTCCACTGACCTGGAGCAGTCCCGACGACGCGAGCGGGGAGCGACCGACACGGTTGCTCCCCGCTCGCGTTTTCCGTGCTCGCAGGCCCGCGATGACCAGGGAAAAACCGAGTCGGACACGGTCGGATCGGGCCCGAGGGTGTGTCGGGCGTGCACGAGGCGTCACCAGCTGCGAGTAAGCTAGGAGTGTTCCAACCAAGCTGGGAGCCAGCCATGAGACGCCTTCGTGTGCCTCGCGTCGGTCTTCGACGCAACTGCGCTCCGGGTTCACGTCATTCCGAGAGGTAACAGTGCGTTCGAATCGCCGTATACGTTGGGCGGCCGTCCCGGTGGCCGTCGGTCTGGTCATCGCACTGGCGGGTTGCTCGCAGCAGCAGCTCAACGGGTGGCTGCCGGGCACCGATGAGACGAAGGACGTCACGAACCACACCAGCCGCATCGTCGGCCTGTGGACCACCAGCTGGATCGTGCTCCTCGCCGTCGGGCTCATCGTGTGGGGCCTGATCATCTGGGCAGCGATCGTCTACCGCCGTCGGAAGGGCCAGACCGGCCTCCCGGTACAGATGCGCTACAACATGCCGCTCGAGATCTTCTACACGATCGTGCCGCTCATCCTCGTGCTGGGCTTCTTCGCCTTCACCGCCAAGGACCAGGCCGCGATCGAGAAGCCGTTCGCGCAGCCGGACACCACGGTGCACGTCTACGGCAAGCGCTGGGCGTGGGACTTCAACTACATCGACCAGAACGACCCGTCGAAGAGCGTCTACTACCAGGGCATCCAGGCCCAGGAAGAAGAGAACAAGAGCGGCGCGATCGACGAGTCGCAGCTCCCGACCCTCTACCTGCCGGTCGGCAAGAAGGTCAAGATCGAGCTCGACTCCCGCGACGTCGACCACTCCTTCTGGATCATCGACTTCCTGTACAAGAAGGACATGCTCCCCGGGAAGACGAACTACGAGTACTTCATCCCGCAGAAGGAAGGCACGTACCAGGGCAAGTGCGCCGAACTCTGCGGCGAGTACCACTCCCTCATGCTCTTCCAGGTGAAGGTCGTGTCGCCCGCCAAGTACGAGGCGTACCTCGACACCCTCAAGGACCAGGGCAAGGTGGGCCTGCTCGGCGACGAGTACAACACCAACACGAACCAGCCTGACAACAAGGCGCCCGTCACGGCGTCGGACGACAAGTAGGGGCTCGCCAGATGACCACGTCATTCGTCGGCCAACCGACCAGCACCTCGACGCCGGACTTCCAGGCGTCGAAGGTCGGTCGGAAGGGCAACATCATCGTCCGGTGGATCACCTCCACGGACCACAAGACGATCGGGTACATGTACCTGATCACGTCGTTCCTGTACTTCCTGCTCGCCGGCGTGATGGCGCTCGTCATCCGCGCGCAGCTCTTCGAGCCGGGGCTGCAGCTCGTGGCGACGAAGGAGCAGTACAACCAGCTCTTCACGATGCACGGCACGATCATGCTGCTGCTGTTCGCGACGCCGCTGTTCTCGGGCTTCGCGAACGCCATCATGCCGCTGCAGATCGGTGCGCCGGACGTCGCGTTCCCGCGTCTGAACGGCTTCGCGTTCTGGCTCTACTTCTTCGGTGGGCTCATCGCCGTCGGCGGCTTCCTCACCCCGCAGGGTGCGGCGTCGTTCGGCTGGTTCGCCTACGCGCCATTGAGCGACACCACGTTCACACCAGGGCTCGGTGGCACGTTGTGGGTCTTCGGGCTCGGCCTGACGGGCTTCTCGACGATCCTCGGTGCGGTGAACTTCATCACGACGATCATCACGATGCGCGCCCCCGGCATGACCATGTTCCGCATGTCGATCTTCACGTGGAACACCCTCGTGACGTCGCTCCTCGTGCTCATGGCCTTCCCGGTCCTCGCCGCCGCACTGTTCGGACTCGGTCTCGACCGGGTGTTCGACGCCCAGGTGTTCAACCCCGCGAACGGTGGTGCCCTGCTCTGGCAGCACCTCTTCTGGTTCTTCGGCCACCCAGAGGTGTACATCATCGCGCTGCCGTTCTTCGGCATCGTCTCCGAGGTCTTCCCGGTCTTCAGCCGCAAGCCGATCTTCGGGTACAAGACCCTCGTCTACGCGACCATCGCCATCGCGGCCCTCTCGGTCACGGTGTGGGCGCACCACATGTACGTCACCGGCTCGGTGCTGCTGCCGTGGTTCTCGCTCATGACGATGCTCATCGCGGTCCCGACCGGCGTGAAGATCTTCAACTGGGTCGGCACGATGTGGCGCGGCTCGGTGACCTTCGAGACCCCGATCCTCTGGGCGATCGGCTTCCTGATCACCTTCACGTTCGGTGGTCTGACCGGTGTCATCCTGGCCTCCCCGCCGCTCGACTTCCACGTGTCGGACTCGTACTTCGTCGTCGCGCACTTCCACTACGTGGTCTTCGGCACCGTCGTGTTCGCGATGTTCTCCGGCTTCTACTTCTGGTGGCCGAAGTGGACGGGTCGCATGCTCAACGAGCGCCTCGGCAAGATCCACTTCTGGCTGCTGTTCATCGGCTTCCACACGACGTTCCTCATCCAGCACTGGCTGGGCGTCATCGGCATGCCGCGTCGGTACGCGACGTACCTGCCGAACGACGGCTTCACCTGGATGAACCAGCTGTCGACCATCGGCGCGATGATCCTCGGCATCTCGTTCTTGCCGTTCATCTTCAACGTCTACGTCACCGCGCGGAACGCCCCGAAGGTGGCCGTGAACGACCCGTGGGGCTACGGCCGCTCGCTCGAGTGGGCGACCAGCTGCCCGCCGCCGCGGCACAACTTCACGTCGATCCCGCGGATCCGTTCGGAGTCCCCGGCGTTCGACCTGAACCACCCCGAAGCGGGTGTGCCGATCGGTGTGGGTCCCGCGAAGGACGCTCCCGATGCCCCGACCTACGACGCCGCGAAGGGCGAGGTGAAGTAAGGCGATGCGCGCCAACGTCAACCTGTTCTGGATCCTCTTCGGGTTCTTCATCCTCGCGGACGCCGCGTACACGATCTGGTTCGCCCTCGCGCACAACGGCGGCTGGGAGCCGGTCGGCACGGTCGGCATCGGCCTGGTCGGGCTCATGTCCGCGTTCATCGCGTTCTACCTCGGCCGGGTGCTCTCCGCCCAGGGCGGGGACCTGCCGGAAGACCGCCAGGACGCCAACATCGAGGACGGCGACGCCGAGCTCGGGCACTTCAGCCCGTGGTCGTGGTGGCCCATCCTCCTCGCCGCGTCGACGTCGATCTGCTTCCTCGGTGTCGCAGCCGGCCTGTGGATCGTCCCGATCGGCCTGGCGCTCGTCGCCGTGACGCTGGTCGGCTGGGTCTTCGAGTACTACCGCGGCAACTTCGGGCACTGACCCACGACAGACGCGCTTCGGGCGGCACCAACTTCGGTGCCGCCCGAACTGCGTCCTGACGACCTCCATGAGAGCGCGCGCAGCCCGCCGCTCATCAGGGAATCAACCGGCCCGTGTACGGCTTGCAGCCATGCGGACCCATCCACCACGCGAAAGGAGTCACCACCGGTGACCGACAAGCGCACACTCATCATCTTCGGTGCGACGGGCGACCTCGCCTCCCGCCTGCTCCTGCCGGGCCTCGGCACGTTCCTGCAGAGCGGCCGTGCCGTCCCCGTCCAGCTGATCGGCACGGGCCGCAGTGAGCGCACCCCGGAGAAGTGGAAGGACATCGTCACGAAGTCCTTCGCCTCGCAGGACGTCAAGGGACCCGAGGTCGACGCGACCATCGAGTCGACGATCTTCATCCAGGGCGACCCGACCGACCCGAAGCACCTCAAGGCGCTGCTCGACGCCGCCGAGAACGAGCCGATCCTGTACTTCGCGCTCCCGCCGCAGATCGCGTCGGACATCTGCGAGGCTCTGCAGTCCGTCGACCTCCCCGAGGGCACGACCCTGGCGTTCGAGAAGCCCTTCGGCACCGACGTCGCCAGCGCCAAGGCCCTCAACGAGACGGTCCTCAAGATCGTCCCCGAAGAACGCGTGCACCGCACCGACCACTTCCTCGGTCGCACCACGGTCCTGAACATCATCGGTCTGCGTTTCGCGAACCGCCTGTTCGAGCCGATCTGGAACGCGGAGAACATCGAGAAGGTCGACATCTTCTACGACGAGACCCTCGGCCTGGAGAACCGCGCCCAGTACTACGACGAGGCCGGCGCGATGGTGGACATGATCCAGTCGCACCTGCTGCAGATCCTCGGACTCGTGACGATGGACGCCCCGGCTGCCATCGACGCCGTCGAGTTCCGCTCGTCGCTCGCCCGTGCGCTCCGCTCGACCCGACTGAAGGGCGACGACGCGAAGATCGCCTCCCGCCGCGCGGTCTACACGGCCGGCACGATCGACGGCAAGGAGCTCCCGTCCTACCAGGACGAGCAGGGCGTCGAGCCTGGCCGTCAGACCGAGACGCTCGCCGAGATCTCGGTCGAGGTCGACACCGCACGCTGGAAGGGCGTCCCCTTCACACTGCGTTCCGGCAAGGCGCTCGGCGCGAGCCGCAAGGAGGTGCTGATCACCTTCAAGCCGGTTCCGCGCCTGCCCTCCGGCCTGACCGGTCGCCCGAAGACCGACACGCTGCGCATCGTCCTGAACCCGGACGAGATCGAGCTGACCGTGTCGGCGAACGGTGGGGGCAACCCCTTCGAGATGGGCCAGGTCACGCTGTCGTCGTCGTTCAGCGACGGCGAGCTGACCCCCTACGGCGAGGTGCTCAACGGGATCTTCCACGACGACCCGCTGCTCTCGATCCGCGGCGACGTCGCGGAGCGGTGCTGGGAGATCGTGGAGCCCGTCGTCGCCGCCTGGAAGGCGAACGAGGTCCCGCTCGAGGAGTACCGCGCGGGTTCGCGCGGTCCCGCGGACTGGGAGTCGTCGTCCTGACGCACTGATCCGGACCACACACGGACGGGAGGCGCGGTGCCAGCTGGCACCGCGCCTCCCGTCCGTCGTCTGCGTGCGGGACGGAGGTGGCCGAATCGCGCGTAGGAGGTCGTTTCGCGCGTAGGAGGTCGGAAATTCCGACCTCCTACGCGCGAATCCGCTCCCTACGCGCGAAACGACCCACCGCACGGCGGGTCACGGTGTGCCGGGGCAGCGTCAGGCCGGGGTGCCCGCGCGCTCGCCCTCGCCCGTCCACGACCTCGTGCCGCCGTCGTGTTGGGGGATCCGGGTGCGGTGCCCCGTCGCCTTGCCGCGGGCACGTTCGATCGCGTCCGCCGCGGCCACCAGCGTCAGGTGCGAGAGCGCCTGCGGGGTGTTGCCGATGTGGTGCCCCGTCGCGACGTCGATCTCCTCCGAGAGCATGCCGACGTCGTTGGCGTACCCAATGAGCACGTCCATGAGCCGCTCGGCGTCCTCGATGCGCCCCGATGCCGCGTACTGCTCGACCAGCCAGAACGAGCAGGCGAGGAACGGGTGCTCGCTGCCGCTCAGCCCGTCGAACCCGGCCGTGGTGCGGTACCGCAGGACGAGCCCGTCCGAGCCGACGCGGAGGTCCTCCTCGATCGCGGCGACGGTCCCGAGCATCCGCGGGTCGGTCGCCTTGCAGTAGCCGATCTGCGGCAGGACGAGCAGGCTCGCATCCACCTCGTCGGTGTCGTAGTGCTGGCGAAAGGACCCGCGTTCGGCGTTCCACCCGTGCTCGTCGATCTCCGCACGGACGGCGTCGCGGAGCCGGCGCCAGCGGTCCACGGGGCCCTCGAGTCCGAACTCCTCGACCGCGGCGACCCCTCGGTCGAACGCAGCCCAGATCATCGCCCGCGAGTGCGTGAAGCTCCGTCGGGGGCCGCGCATCTCCCAGATGCCGTTGTCCGGTTCCTGCCAGTGCTCCTCGACGTAGCCGAGCAGGGCACGCTGGAGTGCCCACGAGTCGGCGTTCTCCTCCACGCCGAGCTCGCGGGCGTCGTGGAGCGCCGCGAGCACCTCGCCGAACACGTCGCCCTGGTACTGCGTGTACGCCCCGTTCCCGACCCGCACGGGCTTCGATCCCGCGTACCCGGCAAGGTGGTCGAGCTCCCACTCGGGCAGCTCCCGCTCGCCGGCGATGCCGTACATGATCTGCACGTCGGCCGGGTCGCCGGCGATCGCCCGGAGCAGCCAGCCACGCCAGTGCTTCGCCTCGTCCTGGTAGCCGTGGGCGATCATCGACGCGAGTGCCAGCGAGGCGTCGCGGAGCCAGACGTACCGGTAGTCCCAGTTGCGTTCGCCACCCGGGTCCTCCGGCAGGCTCGTGGTGGCCGCGGCGACGACCCCGCCGGTCTCCGCGTGGGTCATCGCACGGAGGAAGAGCAGCGACCGGCGGGTGGCGTCGGCGTAGCGGCCGCCGACGCGGGCGGTGCCGGTCCAGTCGCGCCACCACTGCCCGGTGCGGTGGAGTGCGTCGTCGACGTCGAGTTCCTCCGGGGGCTCGCGGTGCGACGGGTACCAGGTCAGCACGGTGTCGAGCACGTCCCCGTCGTGCACGGTGCGGGTCGCGACGTGGCGGTGGTCGTCGGCGTGGAACCGGACGCCGCGGACGATGACCGACCCGGGCCCCGCCGTCGCGACGAGTGCGGGGTCGTCGTCGTCGCCGACCTGGCGGACCCAGGGGAGTGCGCGGGCGTAGTCGAACCGGATGCGCAGGGCCTGTCGGACCTCGACCTCGCCCGTGAGCCCCCTGGTGCGCCGGACGACCGATGCCCGGTGCGCGCCGATCGGCATGAAGTCGGTGACCTCGACGACCCCGGTGGACGTGGTCCAGATCGTCGTCAGGACGAGGGTGTCCTCGTCGTACCGACGCTCGGCGGTGGCGTCGGGGTCGGTGGGTCGGAGCGTCCAGTGCCCGTCGTGCTCGTCTCCCAGCAGGGACGCGAAGGTCGAGGGGCTGTCGAAGCGGGGGAGACACGCCCAGTCGATCGTGCCGGCACGGTCCACCAGTGCGGCCGTGTAGCAGTCCCCGATGATCGCGTGGTCCTCGATGCGTTGCGCCATGCCCCCGATCGAACCACTGACCGCCGATGTTCCACCGGCGTCATGCGTCACCGACTGAGAGTGCGCGCAGGGTCTAGTCGAGCTCGGTGATCCCGACGCGGGCGAGCTCGGTCCAGAGACCGGCGCCGTCCGGGGCGTAGACCCACGGCGCGGCGGATTCCCTGGAGCGTTCCTGGGCCCTGGACCGCCCACCGGCGAGGACGGCCTCGCTCGTGGACAGCTGCCGGATCGCGACACCCGCGACGTTGTCCGGGTGCTCGCGCGCGAAGTCGCCGTACAGGGTCTCGTCGTGCTGCCCGTCGTCACCGACGAGCAGCCACTTGATGTCCGGGAAGTCGCGGGCGAGCCGCCGGAGGTTCTCGTGCTTGTGCAGCTGCCCGCTCCGGAAGAAGCGGTCGTGCGTCGGGCCCCAGTCGGTGAGCAGCAGGGTGCCGGACGGGTACATGTTCCTGGTGAGGAAGCGCTGGAGCGTCGGCCCGACGTTCCACGCACCGGTGGAGAGGTACACCGTCGGCGACCCGGGGTGCTGCGCGAGCACACGCTCGTAGAGGACGGACATTCCGGGGACCGGGCGGCGCGCGTGCTCGGTGAGGACGAAGGAGTTCCACGCGGCCAGCATCGGACGGGGGAGCGAGGTCACCATCACGGTGTCGTCGATGTCGGACAGCAGCCCGAACCGCGTGTCCGGGTGCACGACGAAGACGTCGGCCTCGGCGTCGCGCTGGCCGCCGGCGGACAGCCTGATGGTCTGCCAGCCCGGTTCGAGGTCGATCGGGACGATGGTGTCGACCACGCCGCCACGGTCGGACTGCACGGTGTGGGTGACCCCGCCGGCAGTGATGGTCACCTCGGCGTGGTCGACCGCCACGCTCGTGAAGGTCCGCCAGCCGCGGACACCGGTGTACGCCGCGTCCGAGGCGAGTCCACGCCGGGTCAGCAGCACCCGGCAGAGCACCCGGATCCACCCGGGCGCGCCGTACCCGGTGTACGGGATGACGGTCGGCACGAGGCCGCGTCGGCGGGCGCGCTGTTCGCGGAACTCCTGCACGGCGTCCTCGATCCGGGCGGCACGATGCAGGATCGGCTCGGCCAGCGACGGTTCGTGGGACGTCGGGTCGGGCATCGGCCCATCATCCCACGGAGGGGTGGAGGATGGGCACGACGCACTCGACACCCGGAGAATCGCAGCGGGATTCCAGCCGGGCTCTGCGAGAGTTGCCCCGTCACACAATCAGCCCGCGGTCGCCGCGAGAAGGAGAACACGTGCTCGTCACCGAGGTTTCGAACGCACTGCCGGGGGGATCATCACTGCTCAGGAACGAGCCGGTCCAAGCCCGCAGTTCGGCGCGCCTCGCCGGGCTCCTCGACGCCGCAGCCGCGGTGATCGACGAGATCGGCTTCGAGCGGCTCACCACGGCCATGGTCGCCGAACGGGCGGGGGCGTCCATCGGCACGGTCTACCGGTACTTCCCGGACCGCATCGCCGTGGTCGAGGCGCTCGCCATCCGCTGCACGCAGCGGCTCGCGTCCCGGTTCGTCGACGCGCTCGACGCCAGCGGCGCGACGACCTGGCAGGACGCCTGCGACGCGCTCATCGACATGACGAGCGAGATGTACCGGACCGAGCCGGGGTTCCGCGCGATCCGCTTCGGCGACGCCGCGGACTCCGGGGTCGGTGACGAGGAAGACCGCATGGGCGCCCTCGGCGGGGCGGTCGGCGCGATCATGCGCGAGCGCTTCGGTCTGCCGGACAACGACGCCGTCGCGCGAGCGTGGGTCGTCCTCGCCGAATCCGGACACGCCGTGCTGGCCAGGGCCCACCAGGACCGCGAGCACCCGGACACCGGGCTCATCGAGGCCTACCGCGTCATGAACAAGACGTACCTGGAGTCGGTGATCGCCGCCTCCTGACCAAGGTCACCAATCCGAACGGCGCCCGCCCTCCGAACTGGAGGCGCGGGCGCTGTCGTGTCCGCGGCCTCCGCCGTGCGCGGGGTCGGCTCCAGAGCCGTGGCGGCTTCCGCAGACCGGCCGCCGGCCGGGTGGCGCTGTCCGGGACACGCCCGGTCACGTCACGGATCGTCACCTGGACGTACCGCTGTCGGTGCTGACGGGTACTCTCACTCGGAGTCGGGCTACCTCCTACCAGAAGGGCACCCATGATCGAGTTCCGCCAGGTGCGCAAGACGTACCCGGACGGCACGGCCGCAGTCGAGCGGTTCGACCTCGTCATCCCATCACGCACCACGACGGTCTTCGTCGGGTCGAGTGGTTGCGGGAAGACGACGCTGCTCCGCATGATCAACCGGATGGTCGACCCCACTGCCGGGTCCGTCTCCATCGACGGTGAGGACGTCGCAGGCGTCGACCCGGTGAAGCTCCGCCGCAGCATCGGCTACGTGATGCAGAACGCGGGCCTGCTGCCGCACCGCAAGGTCGCGGACAACATCGCGACCGTGCCGCTGCTCACCGGTGTGTCGAAGCAGGAAGCCCGCGCGCGGGCGCTCGAGCTGATGGACACCGTCGGACTCGACCGCGCCTTCGCCGACCGCTACCCGTCGCAGCTGTCGGGTGGCCAGCAGCAGCGCGTCGGTGTCGCCCGCGGGCTCGCCGTCGACCCGAACATCCTGCTGATGGACGAGCCGTTCGGCGCGGTGGACCCGCTGGTCCGCAACGACCTGCAGGACGAGCTCATCCGGCTCCAGCGCGAGCTCGGCAAGACGGTCGTGTTCGTGACCCACGACATCGACGAGGCGTTCAAGCTCGGTGACCAGGTCGTCATCCTGAAGAAGGGCGGCGAGATCGCGCAGCTCGGGACACCGGCCGAGATCCTCTCGGAACCGGCGGACGACTTCGTGGCGAACTTCATCGGCGCCGGACGTGGTCGTCGAGCGCTCCGTGTGGAGCAGACGCCCACCGGACCCATCGTGGTCGACGGGGACGGACGGGCCGCCGGTGTGCTCACCGGTCCGGTCCCGGTCGTCGACGCGGCGTCCGCGGTGCCGCAGCCGGCCGGGCCGGACGCCGCACACCGGGACAGCGTGTGAACTGGGTCACCGGCAACCTCGACACGATCACGTCGAACCTGATCGCGCACGTCTGGCTGTCGATCCCGCCGATCGTCATCAGCTTCGTGCTCTCGGTGCCGATCGGCCTGCTCGTGAACCGCCTGCGCAACGGTCGCCGCGGTGCACGGGCGACCGGTTCGACGATCATCGTCGTGGCGAGCCTGCTCTACGCCATCCCGTCCTTCCCGCTCTTCCTCGCCTTGCCGCCGCTGCTCGGGACGAACATCCTCGACCCGGCGAACGTCGTCATCGCGCTGACGATCTACGGAGTCGCCCTGATGGCCCGCTCGGCGGCCGACGCGCTCGACGCCGTCGACCCCGCGGTGCTGAACGCTGCGGCGGCCATGGGGTACTCGCCCGTGCAGCGGTTCTTCCGCGTCGAACTGCCCCTCGCCGGCCCCGTGCTCCTCGCCGGCATCCGGGTCGTCGCGGTCAGCACGGTGAGCCTCGTCACGGTCGGCGCGCTCCTCGGGATCCCGAACCTCGGGTTCCTGCTCACCGACGGTCTCAAGCGCGGCATCAGCGTCGAGATCCTGACCGGCATCGTGCTGACGATCGTCCTGGCGCTCGTCATCGACGGCCTCCTGGTGCTCATCGGACGCATCGTGATGCCGTGGACCCGCGGTGGCAGCCGTGATGCCAAGCGCATCCGGCGTCGCGCAGCGGCGGACGTCCGGACCGGGGAGGTGTCCGCGTGAACCTCTTCGCCGGCGCCATCGCCTGGATCTTCGACCCCGCCAACTCCGTCGGGGCGAACGGCATCCCCGTCCGCCTCTGGGAGCACGTGTGGATCACGCTGCTCACCATCGTCATCGCCTGCGCCATCGCGGTGCCCCTCGGCCTCGTGATCGGGCACACCGGCCGCGGCAAGAGCCTCGCCGTGGGGTTCTCCGGCGGGGTCAGGGCGCTCCCCACGCTCGGCCTGCTGACGATCCTCGCCCTGTGGATCGGGCTCGGCATCGAAGCGCCGCTCATCTCGCTCGTCATCCTGGCGATCCCGTCGATCCTGGCCGGCACGTACTCCGGCCTCGAGGCGATCGACCGCGTGACCATCGACGCAGCCAAGGCCCAGGGCATGACCACGTGGCAGTTGCTGACGAAGGTGGAGATCCCGCTCGGGCTCCCGCTGATCGTCGGCGGCATCCGTGCCGCGGTGCTCCAGGTCATCGCGACCGCCACGCTCGCCGCCTACATCAACGCGGGCGGTCTCGGCGGGTACGCGTTCTCCGGGCTCGCCAACCAGGACTACGAAGAGGTCCTCGGCGGTTCGCTCCTGGTGATCGCACTCGCCATCGTCTTCGAGATCGTGTTCGCCGTCCTGCAGCGGCTCGCGGTGCCGGCGGGTACCACCGCCGCCTCCGCGGGTGATGGACGGCGCGACGCTGACCGCTCGGAAAGTCGGGCATCAACCCCCTTGGAAGGAACCCTCCAGTGACCACTGCACGCACCAAGCGCCTCGGCGCGACCATCGCGGTCGCGACCGCCGCCGCGATCGCCCTCGCGGGCTGCTCGTCAGGCGACCCGCTCTCCTCCGGCGGCGGCTCCGGCTCGTCGGACACCATCACCGTCGGCTCGCAGGCCTACCCGTCGAACGAGATCATCGCGGAGCTCTACGCGCAGGAACTCGAGAAGGCCGGCTTCACCGTCACCAAGAAGCTCAACATCGGACAGCGCAAGGCCTACTGGCCCGAGGTCGCCAAGGGCAACATCGACGTGTTCCCGGAGTACAACGGCAACCTGCTGAACTACCTCCTGCAGTCCGACAAGAAGGACACGACGACGGAGACCACGACGGACGGCATCAACGCCGCCCTGAAGGACGAACTGCCCTCCGGCGTCAAGGCCCTGCCGTCCGCGGACGCGTCCGACTCGGACACGTACACGGTCACGCAGGAGCTCGCCGACAAGTACGACCTCAAGTCGATCGGCGACCTGTCGAAGATCGGCGGGACCATCTCGATCGCGGCGAACCCCGAGTTCGCCACGGCCGCGTACGGTCCGACCGGCCTCAAGGCGAAGTACGGCGTCACCGGTGAGGTCAACCAGCAGAACGACTCCGGTGGCCCGCTCACGGTCAAGGCGATCAAGGACGGCGACTCGCAGGTCGCCGACATCTACTCGGCCAGCGCGTCGATCGCCACCGAGAAGCTCGTCACCCTCGACGACCCGAAGCACCTCGTCCCGGTGAACAACGTCACGCCCATCGTGTCGTCGAAGCTGGACTCGAAGGCGACCGCGGCGATCGAGAAGGTCAACAAGGTGCTCACCACGGACGCGCTCATCGAGCTCGACCGTCAGAACTCCGTGGAGCAGAAGTCCGCGGCCTCGGTGGCCAAGGCCTTCCTGCAGGACAAGGGTCTGCTCTAGTCCTCCAGCACGTGTGAGATAAACGACAGGTGTCGGGCTATGTGCCCGGCACCTGTCGTCGTTCCCGGGCACATTCGTTCGGCACGGTTGTGCCGTTCAAAGGCCCTGCACGTTCGTGCAGTTCGGGTTTCTACAAGTTGTCGAATCAGGTCGCCTGCCGGTACCGTGGAGGTGTCCCAACGGTTGTGACACCCAGAAGTACCCCTTCCACAGGAAGCAACTGACGTGCACGAACAGCGCGCGGCGTTCCCGATCGGTACAGCCGCATGAACGACATCCTCGATCCGCTCATCCTGTCCAGGTGGCAGTTCGGGCTGACCACCATCTACCACTTCCTCTTCGTCCCGTTGACGATCGGCATGGCCGTGGTCGTCGCGACGTTCCAGACGGCGTGGTACCGCACCGGTCGGGCGCACTACCTGCAGCTCACCCGGTTCTTCGGCCGGATCTTCCTCATCAACTTCGCGATGGGTGTCGTGACGGGCATCGTGCAGGAGTTCCAGTTCGGCATGAACTGGTCGAACTACTCCCGGTTCGTCGGGGACGTGTTCGGCGCCCCGCTCGCACTCGAGGGGATCCTCGCGTTCTTCTTCGAGGCGGCGTTCATCGGCGTCTGGATCTTCGGGTGGGACCGCTTGCCCAAGGGCCTGCACCTCGCGAGCATGTGGTGCGTCAGCGCCGGGACGATCATGTCGGCGTACTTCATCATCGCCGCGAACGCGTTCATGCAGCACCCCGTCGGCTACGTCATCAACGAAGCCAAGGGCCGCGCGGAACTCACCGACATCTGGGCGGTGCTGACGAACAAGGTCGCACTGGCCGCGTTCCCGCACACGCTCTTCGCGTGCTTCATGGTGGCCGCCGGCGTGATCATCTCGGTCGCGTCGTACCACCTGGCGCGCAACCAGAACCTCGAGACGATGATGCCGGCGCTGAAGTTCGGCCTCTGGACGATGGTCGCCGCCGGTGCGCTGACCGTCCTCACCGGCGACCAGCTCGGGCTGACGATGGTCGACACGCAGCCGATGAAGATGGCCGCGGCCGAGGCGCTGTACAACACGGCGACCGGCAAGGACGCCTCGTTCTCGATCTTCACGCTCGGCACACCGGACGGCGTGCACGAGCTGTTCTCGATCCGTGTGCCGTACCTGCTGTCGTTCCTCTCGACGCACACCTTCAACGGCACGGTCGAGGGCATCAACGACCTGCAGGCGCAGTACACGCAGGTGTACGGCCCCGGTGACTACAAGCCGATCATCTGGGTGACGTACTGGTCGTTCCGCTGGATGATCGCCCTCGGTGTCGGCGCGGTCCTCGTCGCCCTCGCCGGACTGTGGCTGACCCGCAAGGGCCGTTTCCCGACGCAGCGCTGGGTGTGGCGGATCGCCACCTGGGCGGTGCCGCTGCCGATGGCCGCGATGATCGTCGGCTGGATCTTCACCGAGATGGGCCGGCAACCGTGGCTCGTGTTCGGGCTGTTGAAGACGGCTGACGGGGTGTCCCCGAACGTGACCGGGGTCGAGGTCCTCATCTCGCTCGTCGTCTTCACGCTGATCTACGGCGCGCTGGCGGTGGTGGAGTTCCGGCTCATCAAGAAGGTGGCGCAAGAAGGCCCCGCTGCTCCGGCACCGGTGGACGAGGAGACCGGCGAGGTCAAGCACGAAGTGACGGTGTACTGATCATGGACCTCCCCGTTCTCTGGTTCGCCATCGTCGGCGTCTTCTTCGTCGGCTACTTCGTGCTCGACGGGTTCGACTTCGGCGTCGGCATGGCCCTGCCGTTCCTCGGCAAGGACGACACCGACCGTCGCGTCATGATCAACACGATCGGCCCCGTCTGGGACCTCAACGAGACCTGGGTCATCGTGGCCGGCGCCTGCCTGTTCGCGGCGTTCCCGGAGTGGTACGCCACGATGTTCTCCGGGTTCTACCTGGCGCTGCTGCTGATCCTCGCGGCGCTCATCGCCCGTGGTGTCTCGTTCGAGTACCGCCACCAGAACAAGCAGCTGCAGTGGAAGCGTTCGTTCGACCTGATGATCATCGTCGGCAGCGCCGTGCCGTCGTTCCTCTGGGGCGTCGCGTTCGGCAACGTGGTCCGCGGGATCCCGATGGACTCCGGGCACAACTACACGGGCACGCTGTTCGACCTGCTCAACCCGTTCGCGCTGCTGACCGGGCTCGCGACGCTGCTGGTGTTCTTCACGCACGGCGTCGTCTTCATCGCGCTGAAGACCGAGGGTGACATCCGCGACCGTGCGAAGCGGCTCGCCACCAGGGCCGGCATCGTGACGATCGTCGTCGCGGCGGCGTTCCTCGTGTCGATGGCGTTCGTCCGGGCCACCCCGGCGTCGCTGGTGCTCTCCGTCGTCGCCGCGCTCGCGCTCGTCCTCGCGGTGCTCTGCAACGCATGGGGCAAGGAGGGCCGGGCGTTCACGCTGATGGCGGTCACGATCGCCGCGGTGGTGCTCGCGATGTTCACGGCGATCTTCCCGAACGTGATGCCCGCCTCGAACGACGTGGCACGGAGCCTCACGGTCTACAACGCATCGAGTGGCACGTACACGCTGACGGTCATGAGCTGGGTCGCACTGATCTTCGTCCCGCTCGTGTTCGCCTACCAGGCGTGGACGTACTGGGTGTTCCGCAAGCGCGTCTCGCGGGCGCAGGTCACCGCGGCCGCCCACTAGGTGCCCCGCCGATGAAGCCGCTCGACCCGCGTCTGCTCCGCCTCTCCCGCTCGGCGCGCGGCTTCATCGTCGCCGCGGCCGGGACGGGGGTCCTCCGCACGCTCGCGACCATCGCGATCGCGTGGGGGATCGCCGCAGCCGTCACCGAGGTGGTCGACGCCGTGCACCACGGCGGCGTCGTCCCCGCGGTGTTCGTGCCGACGCTGGCGCTGCTCGGCGGTGGGTTCGTCGTGCGTGCCGTGGCGGCGTGGGCGACGGACGACCTCGCCGCACGGGCCGCAGCGACCGTGAAGAGCGAGCTGCGCCGCACGGTGCTGGCGCGGGCGGCCGAACGCGGACCCGGGTGGCTCGCGGAACGGTCGAGCGCCGGCTTCGCGACGACGCTCGGTCCGGGGCTCGACGCCCTCGACGCCTACTTCGGGCGCTATCTGCCCCAGCTCGCGCTCACGGCGATCGCGACCCCGGTGCTGCTCGTCGCGATCGGTCTCGGCGACCTGACGAGCGGGCTCGTCGTCCTCTGCGCGCTGCCGGTCATCCCGGTCTTCATGATCCTCATCGGTCTCGCCACGCAGTCGTTGCAGCGGAAGCAGTCCGACGCGCTGGCGCGACTCGGCGGTGCGTTCCTCGAGGCCGTCGAGGGCCTCGCCACGCTGAAGGTGTTCGGTCGTGCGCGTCGGCAGGTCGGCCGCATCGGCACCGTCACGGACGAGTACCGACGCGGGACCCTCGGCGTGCTGCGGTTGTCGTTCGTGAGCGGCTTCGCGCTCGAGCTGGCCGCCAGCCTCTCGGTCGCCCTCGTCGCGGTGTCGATCGGCATCCGGCTCGTGGACGGCTCGCTCGGGCTCGGCGCCGCGATGTTCGTCCTGGTGCTGGCACCGGAGGCCTTCGCGCCGATCCGACAGGTCGGTGCCGACTTCCACGCCGCGCAGGACGGCGTCGAGGCGTCCGCAACCGTGCTCGACGTGCTCGACGACGACCGCACGCCGGCTGCTGCTCCGCCGACACCGCCCGCCGCCACCGACCTCGTGCTCCGCGGCGTGGCCGTCAGGCGCCAGGACGTGGTGATCGGGCCCGTCGACCTCGACGCCCGCCCCGGCACGGTCCTCGCGCTCGTCGGTCCGAGCGGTGCCGGCAAGTCGAGCCTCATCGCGGCGATCCGCGGTGCCGTGCCGCACGACGGCACGGTCGTCGTGCCCGGCCCGGCCGGTTCCACCGTGGACGACCGGATCGCGTGGGCCGACCAACGCGCGCGACTCGTCCGCGGCACCATCGCCGAGAACGTGGCCCTCAGCCAGCAGCCCGACGACGACGACGTGCTGACCGCGCTCGGTGACGCGGGGCTGGGACTCGACCCGGGCCTCCAGATCGATGCAGGCGGAGCCGGGCTGTCCGGCGGACAGGCGCAGCGCGTCGCCGTCGCCCGGGCGCTCTACCGGCACCGTCGGTCCGGTACCCGCCTGGTGCTCCTCGACGAACCGACGTCCGCACTGGACGCCGACGCGGAGGCGCACCTGATCACGTCGATGCGGCGGCTCGCCGCCGACGGCGCGGTGGTCGTCGTCGCGAGCCACCGGCCGGCGGTCGTCGCCGCGGCCGACGTCCGCGTCGACGTCGCCGCGAGCGGTGCCGTCGCGGTCCTCGGGGCGCACGCGTGACCGGCCAGGAGGCCCGTGGCGGCTCCGTCCTGCGGCTCGCGATGCCGCGCGGTGCCGGGTGGGGCAAGGCGGTCGCCGCCGGCTCGCTCAGCGCGCTGTGCGCTGTGGCCCTGCTCGCGGCGAGCGGGTACCTGATCACCCGGGCGGCGGAACACCCGCCGATCCTCTACCTGACGCTCGTCATGGTCGGGGTCCGGGCGTTCGCGCTCGGTCGGGCGGCGCTGCGGTACGTGGACCGGCTCGCCGGGCACGACGCGTCCTTCCGGCAACTCGCCGTGGTCCGGACCGAGATGTACCGCCGGCTCGCCTCGGTCGCGCCGGCTGGCCTCGGGACCACCGGACGCGGTGACCTGATGACCCGCCTGGTCACCGACACCGATCGGCTGCAGGACCTGCCGATCCGCGTCGTCGGTCCGCTCGTGTCCGCCGGTGTGACCGCGTTGCTCTCGGTCGTCGCCGTCGCACTGGTGTCCGTCCCCGCCGCCCTCGTGCTGCTCGTGGCCCTCGTGCTCGCCGCCGTCCTCGGTTCCGTCGTCACCGCGTCGATCGCGCGCCGCAGCGACGAGGAGACCGCGGCGGACCGCGGGCGCGTCGCCGACCTGGTCCTCGACACGGTGCGGACGCTCGACGTGTTCGCCGCCTACGGCACCCTCGACGAACGGCTCGCGCACATCGCCGCGCTCGACGCCCGGGTCACCCGTGCGGTCCGCCGTCGGGCCACGGTCGAGTCGCTCGTCGGGGCATCGGTCGGACTCATCGGCGGTGCCGCGGTGATCGGGATCCTCGCGGCCGGTGCACCCGCGGTCGTCGCCGGCGCGCTCGACGGACCGCTCTGGGCGCTCGCGGTCTTCGTCCCGCTCGCGCTGTTCGAGGTCGTCGGGGCGGTCCCGCTCGCGGTGCTGACGTACCGGCGGGTGCGGGCGGCCGCCGACCGGGTCGAGCGGGTGGTCCCCGCCGTCACGCCGGACGGGATCGTCCAGGAGCCCGCTGCCGATGCGGAGCCGGCGTCCCTCGTGGTCGACGGTCCCGTCGCGGTGTCCGTGTCCGGGCTGACCGTCCGGTGGCCGGGGGCGGTCGACGCCGCCGTGGACGACGTCTCGTTCGACCTGCTCCCCGGCGAGGTCGTCGTGGTCCAGGGGCCGAGCGGCGCGGGCAAGTCGACGCTGGTCGACGCGCTCGTGCGGTTCGTCGAGTACCGGGGCAGCTACACGATCGACGGGGTCGAGGCACGGACGATGCACCCGGACGCCGTGCGCGCCCGGGTCGGACTCATCGAGCAGGACCCGTTCGTGTTCGACCAGTCGATCCGGCAGAACCTGCTCTTCGCGCGGGAGACCGCGACGGACGACGACCTGCTCGGTGTGCTCGACCGGGTCGGCCTCGGGGCATGGGTGGAGCGCCGTGGTGGTCTCGGTGCGGCCGTGGGGGAGCGCGGTGCCCTGGTCTCCGGCGGGCAGGCACACCGGCTCGCGCTCGCCCGGGCGCTCCTGCACGCGTTCCCCGTGCTCGTGCTCGACGAGCCGACGGCCGACATCGACCCGGATCTCGGCGACGCCGTGCTGCGCGATCTCGTGACCACCGCCCGGGCAGCAGGGCGGACCGTCGTGGTCGTGTCACACGTGCCGGTGGCGCCGGACCTCGTCGACCGGACCATCCGGATGCGCGACGGCCGCATCGCGGCCTGACCATCCCGTGACCGTTCGCTCCTGGCCGTCCGCGAGTGGGGCCCGTGCCTTGTAATCTTGAGGACCGACACGTGTCTGACGGACGTGTGTCGTGCCTCTCCCCGCTCGCTCGGCCGGATCATCGCTCCGCAAGCTCCACGATGACCCGGAACCGGCGAGTGGGGGCCAAGACCGATTGAGAGTTCCGTGACCATCGAGCAGCACGTCGAGGACCCGCACACCTACGACTTCCGGCGCATCCAGGACAAGTGGCAGGGGCGGTGGGAAGAGCTCGGCCTCTTCACCGTCGACCCCGACGACCGTCGTCCCCGGAAGTACATCCTCGAGATGTTCCCGTACCCGTCCGGCGACCTGCACATGGGGCACGCCGAGAACTGGGCGCTCGGTGACTTCGTCGCGCGCTACTGGCGGCAGCAGGGCTTCAACGTGCTCCACCCGATCGGCTGGGACTCCTTCGGGCTGCCGGCCGAGAACGCGGCGATCAAGCGCGGGGTGGACCCGAAGGACTGGACCTACGCCAACATCGAGCAGCAGAAGGCGTCGTTCAAGCGGTACGCGCCGTCCTTCGACTGGACGACCGAGATCCACACCTCGGACCCCGAGTACTACAAGTGGAACCAGTGGCTGTTCCTGAAGATGTACGAGAAGGGCCTGGCCTACCGCAAGGACAGCTGGGTGAACTGGGACCCGGTGGACCAGACCGTGCTCGCGAACGAGCAGGTCCTGCCGGACGGCACCTCGGACCGCTCCGGCGCCGTCGTGGTCAAGAAGAAGCTCACGCAGTGGTACTTCAAGATCACCGACTACGCGGACCGGCTGCTCGACGACCTCAACCAGCTCGAGGGTCGCTGGCCCGCGAAGGTCCTGGCGATGCAGCGCAACTGGATCGGTCGCTCGGTCGGCGCCGACGTCGACTTCGTGATCGAGGGGCGCGACGAGCCGGTGACCGTGTTCACCACGCGTCCGGACACGATCAACGGTGTGACGTTCCTCGTCGTGGCGCCGGACTCCGACCTCGCCGCATCGCTGGTGGCAGCTCCGTCGGTCTCCGACGAGGTCCGCGCCGCGTTCGAGTCGTACCTGGTGGCGACGCAGAAGACCTCCGAGATCGACCGGCAGAACGCCGACCGGCCGAAGACCGGCGTCCCGCTCGACCGGTTCGCGATCCACCCGCTGACCGGTGAGCGCCTGCCGATCTGGGCGGCGGACTACGTGCTCGCCGACTACGGCCACGGCGCCGTCATGGCCGTGCCCGCGCACGACCAGCGCGACCTCGACTTCGCACGGGCGTTCGACCTGCCCGTGAAGGTCGTCGTCGACACGAACCAGCCGGTGACCGGAGCGATCCCGGTGATCCCGGAGGGCGCGACCCTCGACGACTTCGACCTGCCCGTCCTCGACCCGGCCGCCACGGGCGAGGCACTGACCGGGCAGGGCCGGATGATCAACTCCGGGCCGCTCGACGGCATGTCGAAGCAGCACGCGATCACCGCGGCGATCAAACTCCTCGACGAGCGCGGCACCGGCCGTGCCGCGAAGACGTACCGCCTGCGCGACTGGCTCATCTCGCGCCAGCGCTTCTGGGGCACCCCCATCCCGATCATCCACGGCGAGGACGGCACCGAGTACCCGGTCCCCGAGGACCAGTTGCCCGTCGTGCTGCCGTCGACCGAGGGACTCGACCTCAAGCCGAAGGGCACGTCGCCGCTGGGTGGCGCGACCGACTGGGTGAACGTCCCGAACCCCGTGGACGGATCCCCGGCGAAGCGTGACGCCGACACGATGGACACCTTCGTGGACTCGTCGTGGTACTTCCTGCGGTTCCTGTCGGCGAACGACGACACGCAGGCGTTCGACCCCTCGCTCGTCAACAAGTGGGCGCCGGTCGACCAGTACATCGGCGGTGTCGAGCACGCGATCCTCCATCTGCTCTACGCGCGCTTCGTCACGAAGGTCCTGTTCGACCTCGGCTACCTCGACTTCACCGAGCCCTTCTCGGCGCTGCTCAACCAGGGCATGGTCCTGTCCGGCGGCTCGAAGATGTCGAAGTCGAAGGGCGGCGTCTCGCTGGGCGACGAGCTCGACGCGCACGGTGTCGACGCCATCCGCATGGTGATGGGCTTCGCCGGTCCGCCGGAGGACGACATCAACTGGGAGGACGTCTCGCCGGCGGCCTCCGCCCGCTTCCTGGCCCGCGCCTACCGCCTCGCCACCGACGTCACCTCGACGCCGGACGCGGTGTGGGCGGAGGGCGACCGTGCCCTGCGGCAGGTCACCCACCGGTTCCTCGCGGACTCACCGGGGCTGATGGAGTCGTTCAAGTTCAACGTCGTGATCGCGCGGCTCATGGACCTGGTGAACGTCACCCGCAAGGCGATCGACAACGGACCGGGCGCCGGTGACCCCGCCGTGCGCGAGGCCGTCGAGACGATCGCGCTCGGCCTGAGCGTCTTCGCGCCGTACGCCGGTGAGGAGATGTGGGAGAAGCTCGGCTACGAGGGCTCCGTCGCGACCTACGGGTGGCGGAAGGCGGACCCGACGCTGCTCGTGCAGGAGTCGTTGACGGCCGTCGTGCAGGTCAACGGCAAGGTGCGCGACTCGTTCGAGGTGTCGAAGTCGATCGACCCGGCGGAGCTCGAGGCCCTCGCGCGCGCGTCCGCGAACGTGCAGCGGTACATCGGGGACCGCGAGATCGTGAAGGTCATCGTGCGGGCGCCGAAGCTCGTGAACATCGCGATCAAGGCGTAGTTCCTCCACAGCGGTGCGCCGGCCTTGCCGGTGCACCGTTCACACCGCGAGAGCCCGGCCGGTCGGCCGGGCTCTCTAGCGTTTCGGCATGTCCCGTTTCTCGCTCTCGCCGCGCGCCGCACTCGTGCTGGCTGGCGTCGTCGTGGTGGTCGCGCTGGTCGTCGTCCTGCTCGGGGCGCGGGGGAGCGGCGCCGGGGGTGTCGCCACGGTGACGGGTGCGCCGGTGGTGTCCGATCGGCCGTCGGACGGCTCACGGACCCCGGATGCGACGTCGTCGCCGGCTCCCTCGGTCGTGGTGCACGTGCTCGGTGCGGTCCACCGGGCGGGGGTCGTGACGGTGCCGGGGACGAGCCGGGTGACGGACGCGCTGGCGGCGGCAGGTGGTGCGGCCGACGATGCCGACCTCGCGCGGTTGAACCTCGCGCGGCCGGTCCAGGACGGCGAGCGGCTGTACGTGCCGCGGGTCGGCGAGGTCGAGGTGCCGCAGGAGCTCGACGGCGGTGCGGGTGGCGGTGAGGGGACCGCGAGCGGCGCCGGTGCGGGTGGCGGTGGCGATGGCGGCGGCGGTGGCAGCGGCGGTGCGGCTGACGTCGGCGACCTGGTCGACCTGAACACCGCGGACCAGGCGGCGCTCGAGACCCTTCCTGGCATCGGACCGGCACTCGCGGGGCGCATCCTGGCCTGGCGCGACGAGCACGGTCGGTTCGCGAGCGTCGACGACCTGCTCGACGTCAGCGGGATCGGTGACGCGCGGTTGGCCGACCTGCGCGATCGGGTGCGGGTGTGAACCTCGCGGTCGACCGGACGGACCTCCGGGTCGCGGTCCCGGTGGCGATCGGCTGGGTGGTCGCGGCGGTGCTCGTCGGGAAGCCGGAGGTGGCGTGGTTCGTCGTGGCGGGCTCGAGCGCGGTCCTCGCAACCGGGGTGGTCCTCGTGTGCTGCTCGCCGGCCGTCGTCGTCCGGGTCGTCGTCACGGCGGTGATCACGTCGGCAGCCGTGGTCGGACTCGTGGCGGTGGCGGTGGCCGTGGGAGACGTCCGGCGGACGCCGCCGGTGCTCGACGGAGTGGGCCACACGCCCGTGCAGGTCGACGTGGTCCTGGACCGTGACCTCGCCGCCGGTGACCGTTCGGTCATCGGCACGCTGTCGCACGTCGACGGAACGACGGTTGACGTGCCGGTCCGCGTGGTTCCCGACCGGTTCGCGGGCGTCGTGCGCGCACTGGCGGCGGGCACTCGGATGTCAGCGCGTGCGGTGGTCGAACCGGACGAACCCGGTGCAGCGACGGCGTCCGTGCTCTTCCTCCGCGGTGCCGTCGACACCGAGGCGCCGTCGGGCTTCCTCGCCGGGACCGACCGGGCCCGCAGCGCCTTCGCAGACGTGACCGCTGCACTGCCCGAACCCGGCGGCGCGCTGCTCCGCGGACTCGCGATCGGGGACCGCAGCGGGCTCGATCCCGACACCGAGACGGCGATGGAGACGAGTGCGCTGACCCACCTGACGGCCGTGTCGGGGTCGAACTGCGCCGTCATCGTCGCGGTGGTCGTCCTGGTCAGTCGTGCGCTCGGACTCGGGCGTGCCGTCCGCGCCGCCGTGGCGATCACGCTCTTGGTCGGGTTCGTGGTGCTGGTCCGCCCGGATCCGTCCATCCTCCGGGCCACCGTGATGGCCGTCGTCGTGCTCGTCGTGCATCTGTCCGGGCGTCCGGTCCGGGGCGTCCCGCTCATCGCGTTCGCGGTCAGCGGCATGCTGGTCGTCGATCCGTGGTTCGCCCGCTCCTTCGCGTTCGGGCTGTCGGTGCTCGCGACGAGCGGGATCGTGGTGCTCGGACCACCGTTGACCGCGCTCCTCACGCGGTGGTGTTGGACGCCGTTCGCTGCGGCGATCGCGGTCCCCGTCTCGGCGCAGATGGCGTGCTGGCCGTTGACGATCCCGCTCGCTGCGGCACTCCCGACGTACGCGGTACCGGCGAATCTCCTCGCCGAGCCGTTCGCGCCGGTCGTCACCGTCGTCGGGCTCCTCGCCTGCCTGCTCGCTCCCATCTGGCCCGCAGGTGCGTCGGTCGTCGCCGCGGTCGCCTGGCTGCCCGCATCGGCGATCGGCGCGATCGCGCACGGCGCCGCAGCGCTCCCCGCGGCGTCGGTGCCGTGGCCGGCCGGACTCGTCGGCGTGGGTGCAGCCGTGCTGGTGTCCGGAGCACTCGTCGGCGCGGTGCTCGGGCCCGCGGCGGCACGGGTGCGCTTCGTCGTGGCGGCGGCGACGGTCGCGGTGATCGGCGCGGGTACCGTGGTCGTCCCGCTCGTCGTCGTCCGCGTCGGGATACCCGCCGACTGGGCGATCGCGATGTGCGACGTGGGGCAGGGGGACGCCGTGCTCCTCCGCAGCGCGGCGAGCACGGCGCTCGTCGACACCGGCGACGACCGGGAACGCCTCCGCGCGTGTCTCGACCTGCTCGGGGTCGGCCAGCTCGACCTCCTGGTGCTCACCCATTTCGACCGGGACCACGTCGGTGCGGTCGACGAGGTCGCCGGTGACGTCGACGTCGCGCTCACCGGACCGGTCGGGCGTCCAGCGGACGAATCCGTCGTCCGCGGCCTGACGGGTGCCGGTGCCGACGTCCGCCGCGCGGACGACGGGACCGCTGGGACCCTCGGGCACGTCCCGTGGCGTGTGCTCTGGCCGCGGGCCGGCGAGCGGGCGAGCGGCAACGACGCGAGCATCGTCGTGGCGGTCGAGGCGCCGGACACCTGCGGGTCGTGTCTCTCGGCGGTCCTGCTCGGCGACCTCGACCGGTCCGCGCAACGACGCCTCCGCGGAGTGGCTCCCGGACCCGTCGACGTCGTCAAGGTCTCCCACCACGGGTCCGCCGACCAGGACCCGGAGCTCTACCGACAGCTCGCCGCACGCGTCGGGCTGATCGGTGTCGGCGCCGACAACACCTACGGGCACCCGACCGACCGAGCACTCGCGATGCTGGCGGCAGCGGGGACGACACCGTTCCGCACCGACCTGCAGGGGACCGTCGTCGTGCGCCGGGGAACGGCAGGACCGGAGGTGTGGACCGAGCGGGCGTCCCCGGAGCAAGCGCCCCCGGGCCAAGCGCCCTCGGACCAAGCACTCTCGGGGCAAGCGCCCTCGGGACGGGCACCGGGAGGGTCGGCGGTGGCCCGTAGACTCGGACCCGCACCATCGGAAGGAACGCATGCCCGCCAAGAAGCCCGCGCGCGCCGCCGCGAAGATCGACCAGGTCCCGTGGTCCGGCATCCGTCCAGCGCCCGTCGTCCTCGTGACCGGGCCGGAGACGTTCCTCGCCGAGCGGGCGACGGGCATGCTGCGGGATCTGCTGGTCGGCGAAGACCCCGCGCTCGAGGTCCATGACCTCGAAGCCGACCAGTACGCACCCGGGCTCTTGGCGACGCTCGCCAGCCCGTCCCTCTTCGGTGAGCCGCGCCTGGTCCGGGTCACCAACGTCGAGAAGTGCACGGACGCCTTCATCACCGAGACCATCTCGTACCTCGGCGCGCCGGCGGACGACGTCACCCTCGTGCTGCGGCACGGCGGGGGAGTCCGCGGCAAGAAGCTCCTCGACGCGATCCGCGGCGGGTCGGGCGGCGGGATCGAGGTCCAGTGCGACGAACTCAAGCGTGAGACCGACCGCATCGACTTCGTGAACGCCGAGTTCCGCGCCGCACGTCGGAAGATCGCACCGTCCGCGGTCCGTACCCTCGTGGCGGCGTTCGCGGACGACCTGGCCGAGCTCGCGGCCGCGTGCCGGCAGCTCCTCGCCGACGAAGCGCAGGAGATCACGGACAAGGTCGTCGACAAGTACTACGGCGGCCGCGTCGAGACCAACGCGTTCAAGGTCGCCGACATCGCACTCGCGGGTCGATCGGCACCGGCCATCGTCGAGCTGCGGCACGCCCTGTCGACCGGCGAAGCACCCGTGCCGATCGTCGCCGCGTTCGCGAGCAAGATCCGCACGATGGCGAAGGTGAGCGCCTACCGTGGCTCGAGCGGCCAGGCCGCGTCCGCGCTCGGCATGGCGCCGTGGCAGGTCCAGCGTGCGCAACGTGACGTCGCCGGGTGGAGCGAAGCCGGGCTCGCGAACGCGATCATCAGCATCGCCGAGGCGGACACCGCGGTGAAGGGTGGGTCGCGCGACGCGCACTACGCGCTCGAGGTCATGGTCCGCACCATCGCCCGTCGCGGCGAACCCCGCTGACCCGACCAGAGCCTCCCGTCCGCCCGGCGCGGCCTTCCCACCGGGACACCGCTCTCTCACCGAGACGCCGCCGATTCTGACGGCGTCTCGCGGACTTGGGCGTGTCTGGCGCAATCGGACCCCCGCAACGACGAAGGCCCCGCACCGGGACGGTGCGGGGCCTTCGAGGGGGTCGGTGCGTCAGAGCGCAGCGACCTTCTTCGCGATGGCCGACTTGCGGTTCGCGGCCTGGTTCTTGTGGATGACGCCCTTGCTCACGGCCTTGTCGAGCTTCTTCGACGCGACGGCGAGAGCGGCGGTGGCCTTCTCCTTGTCGCCGGCGACGATCGCCTCGTTGGTGTGACGGATGAACGTCTTCAGCTCGGACTTGTAGGCCTTGTTGCGCTCGGTGGCCTTGAGGTTGGTCTTGATGCGCTTCATCTGCGACTTGATGTTCGCCATGCGTGGTGCTCCTGCTTCGTCTCGTACGGGTGAATGCGACCGCTGGGTAGAGGGGCCCTTGGTCGTCTCGCGTTCCACCCGTGGGCGGGGAACGCGCAAGCCAGCAAGCAACACTACCAGGACGGGGCATCCGGTTCAACGCGCACGACCCGTGTCACCGCGCGGAAACACGGCTCCGTTACCGTGACGGACATGCCGTCCCTCGCACCCCGGATCGACACCGTCCCGCCCTCCGGCATCCGCCGGGTCTTCGAACAGGCCGCCCTGCTGCAGCAGAGCGGTGCAGACGTGACCATGCTCGTCGTGGGGGAGCCCGACGTCCCGGTCGCCGCACACATCGGGGACGCGGCGAAGCGGGCGTGGACCGAGGACCGGACGGACTACACCCCGAACGGCGGGATCCTGCCGCTGCGCCAGGCGATCCAGCAGAAGCTGCTGCGCGAGAACCGCATCGAGGTGGACCTCGAGCAGATCTGGATGACGATCGGCGCGACGCAGGCGCTGTTCCAGGCGATGACCCTGGTGCTGAGCCCCGGCGACGAACTCCTGGTGCCGGACCCCGGCTACACGACGTTCACGATGAACGCGCACATCCTCGGCGCGACCCCGGTGCCGTACCGGCTCGAGCCGCAGCACGGGTTCGAACCCGACCTCGACGCGCTCGAGGCGAGCATCACCGAGCGCACCAGGGCGATCGTGGTGAACTCGCCGTCGAACCCGCTCGGGTCGGTGTTCGGCGAGGCGACGCTCCGCAGCATCCTGGCCTTGGCGAAGCGGCACGACCTGTGGGTGATCAGCGACGAGGTCTACGAGTACTTCACCTACGACACGCGGCACGTCAGCCTCGCGGCCCTCGACGAGGACGACCGGGTGTTCACCGCGTTCTCGCTGAGCAAGACGTACGCGATGACCGGCGTCCGCGTCGGGTACCTCGTGACGCCGAAGGGGCTCGGCGCGACCATGCGGACGACCCAGGAAGCGATGATCAGCTGCGTCGCGGAGCCCGACCAGTACGCGGCCCTCGCGGCGATCGTCGGCGATCACTCCGCGGTCCGGGACGCCCGCGAGCACTACCGCGCCAACCTCCAGGTCGCGACCGAGGTGCTCGACGCCGCCGGGATCCGGTACAACGACCCGAAGGGTGCGTTCTACCTGTGGATCGACATGTCGCACGCCGCCGACGGGGACGTCGCGGAGTGGGCGCTCGGGTTCCTGCAGCGCGAGAAGATCGCCGTCGCACCCGGGAGTGCGTTCGGGCGCACGGGCGAGGGCTGGATCCGCGTGTGCCTCGCCGCGACGCCGGACGACCTGCGCCACGGCCTCGGAGCACTACCCGCCCCGCACGCCGAGCACGCACAACCGTGGGACAATCGTTCGACCGTCCGACCCACCTGAGGAACCGTGAGCCCACAAGCATCCGCTCCGCTCGAGCCCGCCGCGACTCCGGCCGAGGCGATCCGCAACTTCTGCATCATCGCGCACATCGACCACGGCAAGTCGACGCTGGCCGACCGCATGCTGCAGATCACCGGCATCGTCGAGGACCGTGCGATGCGTGCGCAGTACCTCGACCGCATGGACATCGAGCGCGAGCGCGGCATCACGATCAAGTCGCAGGCGGTCCGCATGCCGTGGGAGCTCGACGGCACGACGTTCGCGCTGAACATGATCGACACGCCCGGCCACGTGGACTTCTCGTACGAGGTCTCCCGTTCCCTCGCCGCGTGCGAGGGAGCGATCCTGCTGGTCGACGCGGCGCAGGGCATCGAGGCCCAGACGCTCGCGAACCTGTACCTGGCGCTCGAGAACGACCTCGAGATCATCCCGGTCCTCAACAAGATCGACCTCCCCGCGGCCGATCCCGACAAGTACGCCGCCGAGCTCGCGCAGCTCATCGGTGGCAAGCCGGAGGACGTCCTCCGCGTTTCCGGCAAGACGGGCGTCGGGGTCCCCGAGCTCCTCGACCGTGTCGTGCGCACCGTGCCGAACCCCGTCGGCGACGCCGAGGCCCCCGCTCGCGCGATGATCTTCGACTCGGTCTACGACAGCTACCGCGGCGTCGTGACCTACGTCCGGATGATCGACGGATCGATCGCCCCGCGCGAGAAGGTCCAGATGATGTCGACCAAGTCGACGCACGAGATCCTCGAGATCGGGGTGTCGAGCCCCGAGCCCAAGCCGACCAAGGGCCTGGGCGTCGGTGAGGTCGGCTACCTGATCACGGGCGTCAAGGACGTCCGGCAGTCCAAGGTCGGCGACACCGTCACGAGCGCGCAGCGGCCCGCCACCGACGCCCTGCCCGGCTACACGGACCCGAAGCCGATGGTGTTCTCCGGCCTCTACCCGATCGACGGCTCGGATTACCCGGATCTCCGCGACGCGCTCGACAAGCTCAAGCTGTCCGACGCGGCGCTGGTCTACGAACCCGAGACGTCCGTGGCGCTCGGCTTCGGCTTCCGCTGCGGCTTCCTCGGCCTGCTGCACCTCGAGATCATCACGGAGCGACTCAGCCGCGAGTTCGGCCTCGACCTCATCACGACCGCGCCCAGCGTGATCTACGACGTCACGACCGAGGACAACACCACAGTCCAGGTGACGAACCCGTCGGAGTTCCCGACCGGCCGCATCGTCGAGGTCCGCGAGCCGATGGTCCGCGCCGCGATCCTCGCGCCGAAGGACTACGTCGGCGCGATCATGGAGCTCTGCCAGCAGCGCCGTGGCTCCCTGCTCGGCATGGAGTACCTCGGCGAGGACCGCGTCGAGATCCGCTACCAGATCCCGCTCGGCGAGATCGTGTTCGACTTCTTCGACCAGCTGAAGAGCAAGACGCAGGGCTACGCCAGCCTCGACTACGAGCCCACCGGCGACCAGGCGGCCGACCTCGTGAAGGTCGACATCCTGCTGCAGGGCGACCAGGTGGACGCGTTCAGCGCGATCGTGCACCGCGACAAGGCCTACGCGTACGGCACGCTCATGACCGAGCGGCTCCGCAAGCTCATCCCGCGCCAGCAGTTCGAGGTCCCGATCCAGGCGGCGATCGGCGCCCGCATCATCGCGCGCGAGAGCATCCGCGCGATGCGCAAGGACGTCCTCGCGAAGTGCTACGGCGGTGACATCAGCCGGAAGCGCAAGCTCCTCGAGAAGCAGAAGGAGGGCAAGAAGCGCATGAAGACCATCGGCCGGGTCGAGGTCCCGCAGGAGGCCTTCATCGCCGCGCTCTCCGGAGACGTCGAAGAGAAGAAGAAGTAGCGCGAGAGCGACAGTCTGCGCCGGCACCGTGAAGCTGGTTCCTTGAAAGCGACAGTGTTCGCCCGTATTCGGGCGGAAGGCTGTCGCTTTCGCGTGACCGGGACCGGGACCGACTCAGCGGCGGGCGCGGGCCCGCAAGGCGGCCAAGGCAACCGACGGGAGGCTCGCAGCCGCCAGTCCTGCCAGTGCGGTCCGCACGATGGTCGCCTCCGACACCGTGGCGAAGTCGGTCGCGGACGTCGCGACCACCGCGGCCACGACGGCACCGAGCGCCAACAGGACGGTCGTCCCGCCGAGCAGGACCGGGAGCCGAGGGTGGTGGTGGCGTCGCACCGCGGTGACGAGCGTCGCCCCGAACAGCAGCACGCCGGCACCGGCCGCCGACGCCCCGATGCCGGCGACGACGTTGACGGTGTCGAACGGGGTCCAGCCGCTCGCCGCCCCGGTCGAGTAGCGCGACGACGCGCCGTACTCGGCGACGGCCTGGTCGACCGTGACCCGTGCCGCGGCGGCGACCGCGAACGCCACGAGCGTGGCGATGGCGAGGACGACGACCCGGCGGTCGACGGACCGGCGGCGGGTGGGCTCGGGCGTGGGCACGCGCCAACGATAGGGGCGGGGCGGGGGCGACCACGGCCTCCAGTTCGGGGTGCGCGGAAAGCGGACGGCGACCCGAGCGAGGTCCGGGCCGGTCGGTTCGATCCGTGCTCCGCGCCCCAGTACGATGGCCGCATGAGCAGCCGCGGAGGGTACCTGACCGCCCTGACCTACGGAGCGGTCGGTGCGACGCAGGCGCCGGACCTCATGACCTACCCGCCGGAGGGCTTCGTCCCGGCGGAGTCGCGCTCGCGGATCGGCCACGGCGACCAGCGGTTCGAGACCGCGGTGACGCAGGCGCTGACGTGGCAGATCCAGGAGCGCAGCGGCATCCGCGTCCACGTGGAGGAAGCGCCGGACGACGACGAGGTCCGCTACAACCCGGTGACGTTCGACGAGCAGGGCGTCCCGATCGCGCCGGCCTCGATCGGCACTCCCCGGGTCGAGAAGTTCGCGCCGGACGGCACGCCGCTCGTCACCGCGGGGACCTCCGCCGTGCTGACGATGCACGCGTTCGGGCGGACGGTGCAGGCGCCGGTGCGGGTCGTGTCCGTGATCGACGAGCCCGACCGCAAGGGGTTCGCGTACGGCACGCTCGAGGGGCACCCGCTCTCCGGCGAGGAGTCGTTCGTGGTGGAGCGCACCGCCGACGGCTCGGTGTGGCTGCAGGTCCGACAGTTCTCCCAGCCGGCGAGCCGCAAGTGGCAGTTCGTCGCACCGCTCCTGCGTCGGCAGCAGCGCGTGATGGCCGAGAAGTACCTCGAGGCACTCCGCGGCGACTAGTCCTCGTCGACCGGCCGGAGCGGCGGCAACGCTGCGATCGCGTCCTCGATCAGCGCAGCGTCCGTGACGCAGTCGCGCGCGATCGCGACGGCGTTCGTGTGCCGCAGCGCGTCCACGTCGTAGACCCCGGTCGCGACGGCCAGGAACGGGATCCCCACCGCGTCGGCCGCTTCGCCGTCCCTGGGGGTGTCGCCGACGATGACGGCGCGGGTGCCGGCGAGTGCGGTGGCCGCGAGGGCGGTGACGCCCGCCCGCTCGATCTCCTCGTCGCCGAAGTACGAGTGCTCCCAGTCGAACGCGTCGACGTCGAACCCGGCGCCGAGCAGCTTCACGCGGGCCCGGTACGCGGAGTTGCCGGTCAGCAGGCCGTTGCGCCAGCCGATCTCGGCGAAGCGCGCGACCAACGCCGTGGCACCTGGTGCCGGCGTCCGGTGGTCGCCGGCGCGGTGTCGTTCCTCGGACAGATCGCGGAGGTGGCTGCTGACGGTCGGGATGACCCCGTCGTCGAGGTCGTGCGCGCGGACGTGCTCCGCGATGATGCCCGCGTCGGTGCGGCCGTGCTGGTGCCCGACGAGCTGGGGGAGGTCGCGCCCGATCGCCCGCTCGAGGGCCAGGTGGTAGAGGTTGCCCGGCGACGTCGCGTTGCGGACGAGGGTGCCGTCGATGTCCCACAGCACCGTGGTGGGGACGGGGTGGTGCTCCATGACTCCATCATGACGGACAATGGACTCCATGCCGAGTGCTCTGCCGATCGCCGACCCGGCCCCCGTGGACGGCCTGATCATCCCCGGGCCCGGCGCAGGTGACGTGCCGTTCGGCGTCTACGTGCACGTGCCGTTCTGCCGCGTCCGCTGCGGTTACTGCGACTTCAACACGTACACGGCCTCCGAGCTCAGCGGCGTCCGTCGTGACGACTACGCAGGACACGCCGTCCGCGAGATCCAGTGGGCCGCGCAGGTGCTCGACCGTTCGGGCGTGCCGCGTCGTCCGGTCTCGACGGTCTTCTTCGGCGGAGGGACGCCGACGATGCTGCCGGCGAGCGACCTCGCGATGGTCCTCCGCGCCATCGACGACACGTGGGGAATCCTGCCGGGGGCCGAGGTCACCACCGAGGCGAACCCGGACTCGGTCGATGCGGCTTCGCTCGAGACGCTCCGCGCCGGCGGGTTCAACCGGATGAGCTTCGGCATGCAGTCTGCGGTGCCGCACGTGCTCGCCACCCTCGACCGCACCCACGACCCGGAACGCGTGCCGCTCGTCGTCGACCTCGCGAAGCAGCTGGGACTCGACGTCTCGCTCGACCTCATCTACTCGACGCCGGGGGAGTCCCTCGACGACTGGCGCACCTCGCTCGACGCGGCGATCGCGTGCGAGCCCGACCACGTGTCGGCGTACTCGCTCATCGTCGAGGACGGCACCGCCATGGGCCGCGCGGTCAAGCGCGGTGAGCTGCCGGCGCCCGACGACGACGTCGCCGCGGACATGTACGAGCTCGCGGACCGGGTCCTCGGCGATGCCGGGTACGGCTGGTACGAGGTCTCGAACTGGGCGAAGGGCGACGAGCACGCCAGCCGCCACAACCTGTCGTACTGGAAGGGCCACGACTGGTGGGGTGTCGGCCCCGGCGCGCACTCGAGCGTGGCCGGCACGCGCTGGTGGAACGTCAAGCACCCGGCCGCGTACGCGAACCGGGTGCTCGCCGACGAGTCGCCGGCCGCCGGGCGCGAGACCCTGGACGACGAGACGCGGTACGTCGAGCGCGTGCTGCTCGCCACGCGCGTCCGCGGCGAGCTCCGGACGTCCGAACTCCGCCAGGAGGCTCGTGGCCGGGTCGCGGGGCTCATCGCCCGCGGTCTCGTGGACGGGCGTAGTGCCCTGGGGGCGCCCGGCACGCCGGGTCGCCTGGACCTGACGCTGCGGGGCCGCCTGCTCGCGGACGCCGTGGTCCGGGAGCTGCTCGACTAGCCCTGGTCCGTCAGTTCTTGAGGAACTCGATCGACAGCGGGTAGCGGTAGAAACGGCCCTGGTTCGCGGCGACGGCGGCCATGATGCCGAACACGATCGTCAGGACGCGGACCGCGAGGATGATCAGGATGCCGATGCCGAGCCAGCTGGTGATCACGCCGACCACGTCCGCGATCGCCATGGTGATCGAGAAGTTCAGCGCGACGCGGGTGTGCTCGCGGACGAACTGGCCACGGTCGCGCAGGACGAAGTACGCCACGAGCGGGGCGATGAAGCTGAAGAAGATCTGGCCGACGTGCGTGAGCGTGGCCCAGAGGCGCTGGTCCTCCGGCGTCATCGGCTGCGGCGGCTGGTAGTAGGGGCCGGGGCCCTGCGGTCCGCCGGGCTGCTGGCCCCAGGGTCCGCCCGGCTGTCCGTTGCCCGGCTGCTGTCCGTAGGTCATGCCGGAAGCGTAGCGATCCGATGTGGAGAAGTGTCGGGACGTCGGTGCACGGGCGTAGGATCAGCACTCGACACGTCCGAGTGCCAGCACGAATGGAAGGGGTCCGGGTTGGTCAGCGAACGCTCCCTCGAGGTCCTCAAGGCCATCGTGCGCGACTACGTCGCCTCGCGCGAGCCCGTCGGGTCGAAGACGATCGTCGAGCGCCACGCCTTCGGGGTCAGCGCCGCGACGATCCGCAACGACATGGCCCTGCTCGAGGACGAGCAGTTGATCATCGCGCCGCACACCTCGTCCGGGCGGGTGCCCACCGACAAGGGGTACCGCGTGTTCGTGGACCACCTCGCCGCCGCCCGTCCGCTCTCCAGCGCCCAGCGGCACGCCATCGAGACCTTCCTCGGCGCGTCCAACGACCTCGACGACGTCCTCGGCCGGACCGTCCGGCTGCTCAGTCAGCTGACGAACCAGGTCGCCCTCGTCCAGTACCCCTCGATGGTGCGGGCGCGGGTGCAGCACGTCGAGCTCGTCCGGTTGGGGGACTCCCGGCTGATGGTCGTGCTCATCACCGACACCGCCAGGGTCGAGCAGCGCGTCGTCGAGACCGACGTCGCGCTCGACGAATCCGCGCTCGTCGAACTCCGCACGGTGCTCAACGCGGCGACCGTCGGACTCCTGCTCCACGACGTCCCGACGGCGCTGCGGGAGATCCCCGCGCAGATCCGGCCGGAGTCGCAGACCCTCGCCGGCGTCGTCGTCGCGACCGTGATCGAACAGGTCGCGGCGAACCGGCAGGACCGCCTGGTGATGGCGGGCGCGGCGAACCTGGCGAAGAGCGAACAGGACTTCTCCGGCGGACTCTTCCCGGTGCTCGAAGCGATCGAGGAACAAGTGACCCTCCTCCGGTTGTTCGGGGAGATGCAGCTCGACGACGTGTCCGTCACCGCACGGATCGGCGTCGAGAACGCGGAGTACGGCCTCGACGCGACGAGCATCGTCGCCGGCGGGTACGTCGCCGCAGGTGGTGAGGTCGCCCGACTGGGCGTCCTCGGACCGACCCGCATGGACTACGGCTCCAACATGGCCGCGGTCCGCGCGGTCGCGCGGTACCTGTCCAGACTGCTCGGAGAGAATTGACGACCGCCGCAGTGCACGCCGACCGTGCCAGCCCGACCACAGCGGCGACGCGGGCCGACCGCGCGACGTGACCACGGCCTCCAGGCCGAACCGACCAGACGACCGACGAAACCAACTGAGGGATACGTGGCAGACCACTACGACGTCCTCGGTGTCCCGCGTGACGCGGCCGACGCCGACATCAAGAAGGCGTACCGACGCCTCGCGCGCGAGCTCCACCCGGACGTGAACCCGAGCCCGGACGCAGCCGAGCGCTTCAAGGACGTGACGCACGCGTACGACGTGCTGAGCGACCCCGAGCAGCGGAGACGGTACGACGCCGGCCCGCAGGCCGACAGCCCGTTCGGCGGTGGGGCCGGCGGCTTCAGCGACATCTTCGACGCCTTCTTCGGCGGCGGCGGGGGCGGCGGCCGGGGCACCGGTCCGCGCAGCCGTGCCGAACGGGGACAGGACGCCCTGCTCCGCATCGACGTCGACCTGGACGAGGTCGTCTTCGGCACGCACAAGGACGTCGAGGTCGACACGGCGGTCCTCTGCGAGACGTGCGGCGGTTCGTGCTGCGCTCCCGGCACGAGCCCGCGCACCTGCGACATCTGCGGTGGCTCCGGCCACATCCAGCGCCAGGTGCGGTCGCTCCTCGGCAACGTCGTGACGAGCGCCCCGTGCGGCACCTGCCGCGGCCACGGCACCGTCATCCCGAACCCGTGCCCGACCTGTCAGGGCCAGGGCCGCGTCCGCGCCCGTCGCACCATCCCGGTGGACGTCCCCGCCGGTGTCGACTCCGGTCTGCGCCTGCAGATGCCCGGTCAGGGCGAGGTCGGCCCGGCCGGCGGCCCGTCCGGCGACCTGTACCTCGAGATCCGCGTGCGCCACCACGACGTCTTCAGCCGTGACGGGGACGACCTCCTCGCCACGCTCGAGGTCTCGATGACCGACGCGGTGCTCGGCACCACGACGACGATCGACGGGCTCGACGGCCCGGTCGAGCTCGAGATCCGTCCTGGTCTGCAGAGCGCCGACGTACTCGTGCTGAAGGACCGCGGCGTCACGAAGCTCCGAGGGAACGGCCGTGGCGACCTCCGGGTCGGTGTGCAGGTCGTCACCCCGACGAAGCTGTCGCACAAGGAGCGTCAGCTCGTCGAGCAGCTCGCGAAGTCGCACAAGGCGTCGCCGCCGCAGCTCGCCCGGTTCCAGCAGGGGATGTTCGGCAAGCTCCGCGATCGCTTCTTCAACTTCTGATGGCGTCGCTCTACCTGGTCGAGTCGCTCGACGGTGTGGCCGTCGGCGGCTCGGTGACGCTCGACGGGGCCGAGGGCCGGCACGCCGTCACGGTGTCGCGGGTGCGGGTCGGGGAGACGCTGCGACTCTCGGACGGGCAGGGCACGGTCGTCGTCGGCGCGGTCTCGTCGCTCGGCCGCGACTCGCTGTCGCTGACGGTGTCGGACGTCCTGGTGTCGTCGCGCCCCGTGCCGTCGCTCACGCTCGTGCAGGCCCTCGCGAAGGGCGGCCGGGACGAGATGGCGGTGCAGGCGGCGACCGAGGTCGGCGTCGACCACGTCGTGCCGTGGTCCGCGGCACGCAGTGTCTCCCGGTGGGAGGGCGCGAAGGTCGCGAAGGGCCGTGCACGCTGGCAGGCGATCGCGCACGAAGCGGCGAAGCAGGCGATCCGGTCGTGGGTGCCGTCGGTGTCCGACCCGGTGACGACCGCAGCGCTCGCGGCGTCCGCGTCGTCGGCCGGTGTCGTGCTCCTCGTACTCGACCCGACCGCCACCGAACGGCTCGCCACGTGGGAGCCGCCTGCTGACGCGACGTCGATCTCACTGGTCGTCGGCCCCGAAGGCGGTATCGACGGGTCGGAACTCGACCGCTTGTCGGCTGCCGGTGCCGTCCGGGTCCGGCTCGGTGACACCGTGCTCCGGACGTCCACCGCGGGACCCGCCGCGTTGGCGGTGCTGCAGTCGCGGCTCGGCCGCTGGTGACCGGTGCGTTCTACGATGGACCGATGAGCAGCGTGTTCACCAAGATCATCGACCGTGAGATCCCCGCGACCGTCGTCGCCGAGGACGACCGAGTCATCGCGATCGAGGACATCGCCCCGAAGGCGCCCGTCCACGTGCTCGTGATCCCCAAGACCGAGGAGTACGCGAACGTGGCCGAACTCGCCGCAGGAGATCCGGATCTCCTCGCGCACGTGGTCGCCACCGCCCAGCGCATCGCCGACGAGCGCGCCGGCGGCCAGTTCCGACTCGTCTTCAACACCGGCGAAGCCGCCGGACAGACCGTGTTCCACGTGCACGCGCACGTACTCGCAGGCGACCTGCAGGAAGGCAACATTGCCAGCTGACGAAACCGCATCCGCCGAGACCGAAGCCGTCTCGGAACTCAGTGTCGACGGCATCGCCATGGTGCAGCTGCTCGGCCCGCAGGACCGGCTCCTCAAGACCGTGGAACGCCAGTACCCGGGTGTCCGGGTCCTGGTCCGCGGCAACGAGGTGACCCTGACCGGGCCGGATCGCGACGTCGCCCGCGCCCGCGCGCTCGTCGACGAGCTCGTGGGCATGGTCAAGCGCGGTCAGGACGTCGGGCAGGCCGACATCCCGACCTCGGCCCGCATCATCGACGAGCAGCGCAGCCCGTCCGACGTGTTCGGCACGCCGATCGTGTCGAGTCGCGGCAAGTCCGTGCGGCCGAAGACGGACGGCCAGCGTGCCTACGTCGACGCCATCGACGAGAACACGATCACGTTCGGCATCGGCCCGGCCGGCACCGGCAAGACGTACCTCGCGATGGCGAAGGCCGTGCAGGCCCTGCAGCGTCGCGAGGTCACGCGGATCATCCTCACCCGACCCGCGGTCGAAGCCGGCGAGCGGCTCGGGTTCCTCCCCGGCACGCTGACGGACAAGATCGACCCGTACCTGCGGCCGCTCTACGACGCGCTCAACGAGATGATGGACCCCGAGCTCGTCCCGAAGCTGCTCGCGGCCGGCACGGTCGAGGTTGCTCCGCTGGCGTACATGCGCGGGCGGACGCTCAACGACTCGTTCGTCGTGCTCGACGAGGCACAGAACACCACGCCGGAGCAGATGAAGATGTTCCTGACGCGTCTGGGCTTCGGCTCGAAGATGGTCGTCACCGGCGACATCACGCAGGTGGACCTGCCGGGGAACGTGTCGGGGCTCCGGCTCGTCACGCAGATCCTCTCCGAGGTGCAGGACATCCACTTCGCCCGGCTCGGCAGTGAGGACGTGGTCCGGCACACGCTCGTCGGCCGCATCGTGGACGCCTACACGGTCTACGACGAGCAGCGGCTCGCCGAACAGGCCGGGCACCGACCTGGAGGCCGTGGCACGGCCCCGGCAGGGAACCCAGCCGGTGCGAACCGCGCCGAGCGCCGTGGCCGGGTCCCGCAGGACCGCCAGACCAGCCCCTACCCCCAGAACGATCCTCGAGGAGGAACCCGGTGAGCATCGAGCTCAACAACGAGTCCGGTGTGCAGATCGACGACGACGCGGTCCAGCGTCTCGCGGCCTTCGCGCTCGACGCGCTGCACGTCCACGCCGACGCGGAGCTCGCCATCGTGCTCGTCGACGAGGGGGCGATGGAGCAGCTGCACGTCCGGTGGATGGACGAACCGGGCCCGACCGACGTGCTGAGCTTCCCGATGGACGAGCTCCGCCCCGGTACCGAGGACGACCCGACACCCGCCGGACTGCTCGGCGACATCGTGCTCTGCCCGCAGGTTGCCGAGTCGCAGGCGAAGACCGCCGGGCACTCCACGACCGACGAGCTCCTGCTCCTGACGTGCCACGGGATCCTCCACCTGCTCGGCTTCGACCACGCGGAGCCGGAGGAGAAGGCCGAGATGTTCGGGCTGCAGGGGGAGATCCTGACCGCCTTCGCCGCGCAGCGCCGGGGGCGGTGACCGCAGTGCTGCTCGTCGCCGTCCTGCTCGCGGTGGCGTTCGTGCTCGTCGTCCTCGGCGGGCTGCTCGCCGCGTCCGACGCCGCGCTCGGGGTGCTCTCCCGCGCTGATCTCGACGACATCGCCAGGGGCAGCAAGCGTCGCCGTGCCATCGAGGCGATCGGGGACGACGTCGGCGCCCACGTCAACGCGCTGAACTTCTTCCGGGTGCTCGCCGAGACGGCAGCGGCCGTGCTCGTCACCATCGCGCTGTTCTCGGTCCTCGACACGTGGTGGCTCGCGCTGTTCGTCTCCGCGGCGATCATGACCGCGGTGTCCTTCGTGCTCGTCGGGTCGAGCCCCCGCAGCGTCGGCCGAGCCCACGCGGACCGGCTCATCGGGGTCACCGGTGGGCTCGTGCACGCGGTACGCATCGTCCTCGGGCCGCTCGCCGGGCTGCTCGTGCTCATCGGCGACCGTGTCACGCCCGGGCGGAACGGCAGCACGTCGAGCGTGTCGAGTGAGGAGCAGCTCCTGTCGCTCGTGGACGAGGCCACCGAGAGCAACGTGCTCGAAGCGGACGACCGCGAGCTGATCCACTCGGTGTTCGAGTTCAGCGACACGCTCGTGCGCGAGGTCATGGTGCCGAGGACCGACATGGTCACGGCGGACGCAGCGGACACCGTGTCGACGGTGATGGAGGAGTTCCTCGCCGCCGGGGTGTCCCGCATGCCCGTGACCGGCCGGGACAGCGACGACGTCCTCGGCGTCGTCTACCTCCGCGACCTGGCGCGCGCCCTGTACGAGAACGAGAGCGCCGGCGGCCGGGTCGTGACCTCGTTGCTCCGGGCGGCCGAGTTCGTCCCGGAGTCGAAGCACGCCGACGAGACACTGCGGCACATGCAGGCCGCGAAGAACCACCTGGTCCTCGTGGTCGACGAGTACGGCGGCGTCGCGGGGCTCGTCACGATGGAGGACCTCATCGAGGAGCTCGTCGGTGACATCTCCGACGAGTACGACCGCACCGTGATCGACCGCGTCGAGGTCTCCGACGGCGTCTGGCGGATCTCCGCGCGGATGCCGATCGACGACCTCGGCGACCTCTTCGGCGTCGACCTCGACGACGACGACGTCGACACCGCCGGCGGCCTGCTCACCAAGGAACTCGGTCACCTGGCGACCGCCGGCGAGTCCGTCACCGTGTCCGGCGTCGTGCTGACGGCGGACCGCGTCGAGGGCAAGCGCCGACACCTCATCTCCGTGCTCGCCGAACGCACCGACGCCCTCGCCGGCGCGGAGCAGGCGTTCGACGGCACCGCACCCACCACGACGGGATCCACCTCAGCATGAGCGACACCGACAGCACCCCCACCTTCCGAGCCGGCTTCGTCTCGTTCGTCGGACGACCGAACGTCGGCAAGTCGACGCTGACCAACGCGCTCGTCGGGCAGAAGGTCGCGATCACGTCGTCCAAGCCCCAGACGACGCGCCGGGCGATCCGCGGCATCGTGCACCGACCCGACGGGCAGGTCATCATCGTCGACACGCCGGGTGTGCACCGGCCGAGGACCCTGCTCGGCGAACGGTTGAACGACCTGGTGCAGTCCACGCTCGCCGACGTCGACGTCATCGGGTTCTGCGTGCCGGCGAACGAGCCGATCGGGCCCGGCGACAAGTTCATCAACGAGACGCTCGACCACTTCCCCCGTGCGAAGAAGATCGCGATCGTGACGAAGGTCGACCGCGCGGGCAAGGAGAAGATCGCCGAGCAGCTCATCGCGGTCTCGCAGCTCCGCGAGTGGGACGCGATCGTCCCGACGTCGGGGACCGAGGGGACCCAGCTGGAGGCTCTGCTCGGCGAGATCACCAAGCTGCTGCCGGAGTCGCCGGCGCTCTACGACGCCGAGGCCGTCACCGAGGAGACGAGCGAGGACCGCATCGCCGAGCTCATCCGCGAGGCCGCGCTCGAGGGCGTCCGTGACGAGCTCCCGCACTCGCTCGCGGTGCTGATCGAGGACATGGTCGAGCCGGACCCCGACGACGACCCGAACGGACCGCTGCGCATCTTCGCGAACCTGTTCGTCGAGCGCGACAGCCAGAAGTCGATCGTGATCGGGCACAAGGGCGAACGGCTGAAGGACGTCGGTTCCCGGGCACGTGCCGAGATCGAGTCGCTGCTCGGCGGACGGCACGTCTACCTGAACATCCGCGTGAAGGTCGCGAAGGAGTGGCAGCGCGACCCGAAGCAGCTCGGCCGACTCGGGTTCTGACGCGGGTCATTCCGTGGATTGACGCGCACGAGGGCGCGCAGCCGTAGCGTGGACGGGTGTTCCGTCCCATGCTGCGCGCCCAGATCGTCGTCGACCTCGTGGTCGCCGGCGTCCTCGGCGTGCTCGTCGCGGTCACGTCGACTCGGGGGATCGACGGACCGCTCGCCTACCTGACCGTTCTCGGCCTGACGGTGGCGCTCGCGCTCAGGCGGCTCTCGCCGGGCCTCGCGCTGACCGTCGCGTGGGTCACAGCGGTCTTCCAGATGGTGACGGGGCAGAACCCGGACGGTGCCGACGCGTTCATCGCCGCGATCGTCTACACGACGAGCGCGTACGGCAGCCGACGCGTCCGCTTGGCGGGACTCGTCTCGGCGATCGGCGGCGCGGTCACGGCCGCCGTGTACGTCGGCGCGAAGGACTACGCCCAACGGTTGACCATCGACACCGCGACGACACCGGCGCGCGAGTCGATGCAGGTCACGATCGCGTACTTCGTGGTCATCCTCGCGCTGCTCCTGCTGCCGTGGCTCGCCGGCGTCGTCGTGCGGACCCGTCGAGCCGCACGGATGAGTCGTGAGGCCCTGCTCCTCGCCGAACGCGACGCGGCCCGCGCGGACCGTGCGGTCGCCGTCGAGCAGGAGCGGGTGCGGATCGCACGCGACATGCACGACATCGTGGCGCACTCCCTCGCAGTCGTGATCGCGCAGGCGGACGGTGCCCGGTACGCACTGAAGGCCGATCCAGCCGTTGCCGACCAGGCACTCAGCACGATCTCCGGGACCGCCAGGCGGGCACTCGGCGACGTGCGGGAGCTGCTCGGCGCCCTCCGGCACGAGCAGGGCACCGCGCCGACCCCGGACATCGACGACATCGAGCTCCTCGTGACGGAGATGCGTGCCGTCGGCCTCGACGTCCGGGTCGAACGCAACGGTGACGCCACCACGCTGCCGACCACCACCCAGCTCGCCGTCTACCGCATCGTCCAGGAGAGCCTGACGAACGCGTACAAGCACGGCGAGCACGGCACCCCGGTGCACGCCACCCTGACGTACCGCCCGGACACCGTCGAGATCGACGTGATCAACCGCCGCGCTGACCACGGGCACGCGGGACCGGGGACCGGACACGGGCTCGTCGGCATGCGGGAGCGTGCCACGATGTCCGGGGGCAGCATGACCGCTGGACCCCGCGGCGACGACTTCGCCGTCGCGGTCCGGATGCCGGCGCACCCCGCGAGCGGGCAGATGCCGCGGGGGCTCGTCACGACGAGGCAGCCGACGGACCACACCACCGACCAGGAGCACACAGGACGATGACCGACACCCCGATCCGCGTCGCGCTCGTCGACGACCAGGCCCTGTTCCGCACCGGGATCCGGATGCTCATCGACTCGCAGCCGGACCTCCGGTTCGTGGGAGAGGCCGGCGACGGTGCCGCCGGTGTCGAACTCGTCCGCACGGGGCGCCCGGACGTGGTGCTCATGGACGTCAGGATGCCGGTCATGGACGGGATCACGGCGACCGCGAAGATCGTCGAGGACGGCGGGACGGACGGCGCGAAGGTCCTGGTGCTCACGACCTTCGACTTCGACGAGGCCGCGGCGAAGGCGATCCGTGCCGGCGCGAGCGGGTTCGTGCTGAAGGACGCCGACCCGGAGTTCCTGCTCGCGGCGATCCGGACGGTGCACGCGGGGACGGCCGTGTTCGCGGCCTCGGCGACCCGTGAACTCCTCCGACGGTACGACGACGCGCAGGAGCAGGCGGCGAACGTCCCGGCTGCGTTCGCCGAACTGACGCCCCGGGAACGGGAGATCTTCGACCTCGCGGCCAGGGGATTCAGCAACAGCGAGATCGCCCAGCACGAGTTCGTCAGCGAGGCGACGGTGAAGACCCACATCTCACGGGTGCTCACGAAGCTCGAACTGCGGGACCGTGTGCGGCTCGTGGTCTTCGCGCACCAGCACGGGCTCGTCACGAAGGACTGACGATCGGGTACCGCGCGCAGCGCCCGGCGCCGCACGGTGTCATCCGGTGGGATGACCCGTCCACAGCGAACCGAGTCGAGCGGACGATCCACGGGAGCCGACGGACCGACGCCGACCGGGCCTCCTGATCGTCAAGGTGGATGCATGACCACCAGCCACGCACCGATCATCCGCCTCGACCACGTGTCCAAGCACTACGGCGACGCCGCGCGCCGCGTCACGGCGCTCGACGACGTCAGCGTCGACATCGGCGCCGGCGAGTTCACCGCGGTGATGGGCCCGTCGGGCTCCGGCAAGTCCACGCTCATGCACGTCGCAGCCGGCCTCGACACGGTGTCCGGCGGGCACATCCAGATCGACGGCACCGACATCACGCAGCTCGGCGACAAGGAGCTCACCGAACTCCGTCGACGTCGACTCGGGTTCGTGTTCCAGTCGTTCAACCTCGTCCCGACGCTCGACGTCGCCGAGAACATCCGGCTGCCGTTCCTGCTCGGCGGGCACAAGCCATCAGCGGAAGAATCCGCGTGGATCGACCGGCTCGTCGAGATGCTCGGACTCGGCAACCGTCTGACACACCGGCCGCACCAGCTGTCCGGTGGTCAGCAGCAGCGGGTCGCGATCGCACGCGCGCTGGCATCGCGTCCGGCGGTGGTCGTCGCCGACGAACCGACCGGCGCACTCGACTCCCGAACCGGGCGTGACGTGCTCGGCATCCTCCGCGGTGCCGTCGCCGAGTGGGGGCAGAGCGTCGTCATGGTGACCCACGACCCGGTCGCCGCCGCCAACGCCGACCGCATCCTCTTCCTCGCGGACGGGCGCATCGTCGGGGACCGCCCGGCGATGAGCGCCGCGGACATCTCGACCACCATGCTGGGGATGGAGGCAGCAGCGTGAACGCCCTCCGCGACTTCTCGCCCACCGTCCTGGTCGCCGCGCTCGGCACCACGTTCGGCTCCGCCCTGGTCATCGCACCCGGCATCGTCACCCAGGCGCTGACGGCCGCCGGCCTCTCCGACCTCGGCCCGATCAAGGCGATCCTGGACGTGATCGGCTGGCTGTTCCTCGGCATCGCACTGTACGTCGGGGCGATCGTCACGGCGAACACCTGCGCAACGCTCATCGCCGGGCAGACGCGGGTCCTCGCGCTCCAGCGCCTGGTCGGTGCCACCGGCGCGACGCTCCGGTCCCGCATCACCCGGGCGGGACTCGTCGTCGGTGTCGTGGGCGGACTCGTCGGTGCGGTCGTCGGCACCGGGCTCTCCGCGCTCTTCGTCGCCGTCCTCCGGGGTAACGGGTTCCTGCCCGACACGTCGTACACGCTCATCCCGTGGCAGCTCGTGCTGCCGATCGTCGCGGTCGTGCTGGCGACATGGGGCGCGTTCGCGGTGGGGTCCCGTCGAGTCGTGACGGTCACGCCACTCCAGGCGCTGTCCTCGAGCGTCGAGCCGAGCCACGACGACGTCCGGTCCGGCACGGCACGCAAGGTCTGGTCGATCCTGCTGATCGCCGGCGGTGGAGCGCTGATGCTCGTCGGGCTCGCCGTGAGCAGCGCATCGCCCCTCGCGGTCCTCCCGGCTGCACTCGGCGGGTTCGTGTCGTTCGCCGGGATCGCCGTCGGCGCCACCATCGTGATGCCGCCCGTCCTGTCGCTGATCGGGCGCATCGGTGCCAAGGACCCGGTGGTGCTGCTCGCCGGCCGGAACGCGATGCGTGCGCCGGGGCGGTCGTCCCGGGCGACCATCGGGCTCGTGATCGGTGTCACCCTGCTCGTCACCTTCGCCGTCGCGCTCGGGATGATGCAGCAGGTGCTCGAAGCACAGCTCCGCGGGCAGCTCCAGGGCGGGAGCCCTGAGCAGCTGCAGGGCATGCGCGACTTCTTCGTCCAGGTGAACGGCGTCGTCAGCGTCATCGTCGGCTTCTCCGCGGTGATCGCCGCGGTGGGTGTCGTCAACGCGCTCGCGCTCGGCGTGCTGCAGCGGCGGCGAGAACTCGGGCTGCTGCGCGTGCTCGGGCTGACCGGTGCGCAGGTGCGTCGGATGATCGTGACCGAAGCCGTACAGATGGTCGTCGCGGCCGTCCTCACCGGGCTCGTGCTCGGGACGTTCTACGGATGGGTCGGCGGGCAGACGCTGCTCGGGTCGCTCGGTGACCCTGTCGGCCCGGTGCTCCCGCCGACCACGATCGTCATCGTGGTGGCTGGTGCGCTCGTCCTCGCGGTGGTCGCCACCGTCGCTCCGGTCCGGCGCGCGATGCGCGTCCCGCCGACCGAGGCGCTCGCGGTCGACTGACGGTGGCGGTGGTGCGGAACCGACGCGTCACACGAGGCGGACCGGTGCTACGGTGAGGGAGCTATGTACTCGGCGCTCCTCCTCCTTCGCTGCCGCGACGAGGCCTGACACACCGGCCCACCTCGTCGCGGAGTCTCGTCGTCGGCCGACACCACCTGACGAACCGAAAGCGAACGACCGATGCAGAACACCCAGCGCCCCTCCGGGATGCCGATCCACAAGTACGTCCCGTTCCACGAGCAGATCACCGTCGAACTGCCCGACCGCACCTGGCCGACGAAGCGCATCGATCGCGCTCCCCGCTGGTGCGCCGTCGACCTGCGTGACGGCAACCAGGCCCTCATCGACCCGATGGACGCCGAGCGCAAGCGCGCGATGTTCGACCTGCTCGTGCGCATGGGCTACAAGGAGATCGAGGTCGGGTTCCCCAGCGCCTCGCAGACGGACTTCGACTTCGTCCGTAGCCTGATCGACGAGGGCGCGATCCCCGACGACGTCACGATCCAGGTCCTGACGCAGGCGCGCGAGCACCTGATCCAGCGCACGTACGAGGCGATCGACGGCGCCAAGCAGGCCATCGTCCACCTCTACAACTCGACGTCGATCGTCCAGCGGGAGGTCGTCTTCCGCACGGACGTGCAGGGCGTCGTCGACATCGCGGTGGCCGGCGCGAAGCTCTGCAAGGCCGCCGAGGCGACGCTGCAGCACGACACGACGGTCTACTACGAGTACTCGCCGGAGTCCTACACGGGCACCGAGCTCGAGGTCGCGCTCGAGATCTGCAACGCCGTGCTCGAGGTCTTCGAGCCGACGCCCGACCGGAAGGTGATCATCAACCTGCCGGCCACGGTCGAGATGGCGACGCCGAACGTGTACGCCGACTCCATCGAGTGGATGTCACGCCACCTCGCCCACCGGCAGGACGTGATCCTGTCGCTGCACCCGCACAACGACCGCGGCACCGCCGTCGCCGCCGCCGAGCTCGGATACATGGCCGGCGCCGACCGCATCGAGGGGTGCCTGTTCGGCAACGGGGAGCGCACCGGGAACGTCGACCTGGTCGCCCTCGGCATGAACCTGTTCACGCAGGGCATCGACCCGGAGATCAGCTTCGCGGACATCGACCAGATCAAGCGCACGGTCGAGTACTGCAACCAGCTGCCCGTGCCGGAGCGCCAGCCGTGGGCCGGCGACCTCGTCTACACGGCGTTCAGCGGGTCGCACCAGGACGCGATCAACAAGGGCTTCGACGCCATGAAGGCCAAGGCGGCCGCAGCAGGGACGAGCATCGACGACGTCGAGTGGGCGGTGCCGTACCTGCCCGTCGACCCGAAGGACATCGGCCGTTCGTACGAGGCCGTCATCCGCGTCAACTCGCAGTCCGGCAAGGGCGGGGTCGCGTACCTGCTCAAGACGGACCACGCGATCGACCTGCCCCGCAAGCTGCAGATCGAGTTCTCCGGTGTGGTGCAGCAGCGCACCGACACCGAGGGCGGCGAGTTCACCTCGGAGAAGATCTGGGACCTCTTCCGCGACGAGTACCTGCCGGCCGATGACGAGTCGGACAAGTGGGGTCGGTACGAGATCACGAAGACCGCGACCTCGAGCGACTTCGACGGCACCACGAAGCTCGCCGTCACGATGCGCGTGGACGACGGATCGGTGGACGCCGATGCCGTCGGGACCGGCCCGATCGACGCGTTCCTCTCCGTGATGCGCGAGCAGGGCGTCGACGTCACGCTGTACGACTACTCGGAGCACACGATGAGCGCCTCCGGTGACGCGAAGGCGGCCTCGTACGTGGAACTCGACGTCGACGGCGTGCGGCTCTGGGGCGTCGGGATCGACGCCGACATCGCGACCGCGTCGCTGAAGGCGATCGTGTCCGCCGTGAACCGTGCGGTCCGTGCGGGCGCTGCCGCCGGCGCCTCCCCGGAGCTCGTCTCCGCCTAGCCGGTCCGCCACCGGCGCACCGAGTGCCGGATCGCGCCCAGCTGCACACATCGCGCCCCGTCACGACGGGGCGCGATGTGCGTGCGGGGGTGCAACCCCGGCGCGTTCCCACGCGGGAGGCCCCGCGGCACGCGCGGGCGGACCCCGCCCGCGGCGCGCCGTGTCGGGGGCACGGGGGATACTGGGGACATGCCGCTGTACCGGGACGAGTGTGTCGTGCTCCGCACCCACAAGCTCGGTGAGGCGGACCGCATCGTCACGATGCTCAGCCGACAGCACGGCAAGATCCGCGCCGTCGCGAAGGGCGTCCGGCGAACGGCATCGAAGTTCGGGTCGAGGCTCGAGCCGTTCATGGTCGTCGACGCCCAGTTCTACGAGGGCCGCTCGCTCGACATCGTGACCCAGGCGGAGTCCCTCGGGTCGTACGGCGCGCAGATCGTTGCCGACTACAGCGCGTACACGGCCGCCAGCGCCATGGTCGAGACCGCCGATCGCCTGAGCGAAGCCGACGCCGGACTCCAGCAGTACCTGCTGCTCGTCGGTGCCCTCCGTTCCCTCGCCCGCAGCGAGCACGTGCCGAGCGCGACGCTCGACTCGTACCTGCTCCGCGCGATGAGCATCGCTGGATGGGCGCCCTCGTTCTCGGACTGCGCGGTCACGGGGGAGCCCGGCCCGCACTCGGCGTTCGTCGTCCAGCTCGGCGGGGTCGTCGCCGACGGGGCCGCGCCTCCCGGATCGCCCCGGCTCGACCTGACGACGCTGTCGCTCCTCGGCTCGCTGCTCGCGGGGGACTGGCGCACGGTCGACGCCGCCGACGAACGGAGCAGGTCCCGGGCCTCCGGCGTGGTCGCGGCGTACGCCCAGTGGCACCTGGAACGATCGCTGAAGTCCCTGCCGCACGTCGACCGCACCGAGCACCCCGTGCCGGTTCCGACCACGCACGGCGGACCGGAAGCGACGGCCAGGGCGGTCGCGACCACCCCGGCACCCCCGCCACCGACCCCCGACCTCAGCGCCCCCGAAGGGACCCGCACCGCATGAGCCCCCGTCGTTCCGTCGAACCGGAGTCCTTCAAGCCGATCGACTGGACCGGCGAGACGCCCCCGGCGATCCCCGCGCGGTTCGTCCCGGACCACGTGGCGATCGTGATGGACGGCAACGGCCGGTGGGCGAACGGTCGCGGGCTCACGCGCATCGAGGGACACAAGGCGGGAGAGGCCTCCCTGCTCGACGTCGTCGCCGGCGGGATCCAGATCGGCGTCAAGCACATCTCGGCGTACGCGTTCTCGACGGAGAACTGGAAGCGCTCCCCGGAAGAGGTCCGGTTCCTTATGGGCTTCAACCGTGACGTCATCCGCCGCCGTCGGGACCAGCTGAACGAGTGGGGCGTCCGCGTCCGCTGGGCCGGACGGCGCCCACGGCTCTGGCGCAGCGTCATCGAGGAACTCGAGACCGCCGAGCGCATGACGGCGGGCAACGACGTGCTCACCCTGACGATGTGCGTCAACTACGGCGGTCGCAACGAGATCGCCGACGCGGTCCGATCGCTCGCCGAAGACGTCGCAGCCGGCCGTCTCAAGCCGAGCCAGGTGACCGAGAAGGCCCTCGCGAAGCGCCTGTACGTGCCGGAGATGCCCGACGTCGACCTGTTCCTCCGGAGTTCGGGCGAACAGCGCACCAGCAACTTCCTGCTGTGGCAGTCCGCCTACGCCGAGATGGTGTTCCTCGACCGGCTCTGGCCGGACTTCCGACGCTCCGACCTGTGGGGCGCGATCGAGGAGTACGCGAGCCGCGATCGCCGCTACGGCGGCGCCGTGGACGCCCCCACCACGTAGTCGCAGCACACACACAACGGGTCAGGCGCGCACCGGGTCAGGCCAGCAACGGTTCTGCCGCGCGCACCGCCTCGAGCGCCGCCCGGACACTCGGCACGCGTTCGGCACCGCGTGCGACGACGACCTCGACCCGCCGAGCGAGCTCGTCGTCGACGGGGTCGATCGACACCCCGGACGGGATCACCGTCGTCGCGAGCGCCAGTCGGGGAAGGAGCGCCACCCCGAGTCCGGCGGCGACGAGGCCCACCACCGCTGCGGCGTTGTCGGTCTCGAGCACGATGTCCGGCGTGAACCCGGCGCTCGCGCACGAGGCGAGCAGGTGCCCACGGCAGCGCGGGCAGCCGCCGATCCACCGCGCACCGTGCAGGGAGGCGAGGTCGACGACCGAGCCGGCCATCGGACCAGCCGAGCCGGCGGGGCGGGCGCGCCCCGAGCCTCCCGACCGGACCAGCGCGAGCGGATCGCGACCCAGCGCCCGTGTGACGAGCCCGGCGTCGGTCGCGACGTCGTCACCCACGTACGTGAACGTCAGCGCGACGTCGACCTCGCCGCGCCGGACCAGTTCGAGCGCCTCCGGCGGCTCGACCTCGACGTAGGACGTCGTGACCCCGGGGACCGCGGCCGCCATCGACGCGAGCACCGCGGGCACCAGTGTCGACGAGGCGCTCGGGAAGCCGGCGATCCGGACGCGTCCGCGAGCGAGCCCTCCGACGGCGTCGAGGTCCTCCTGTGCAGCGGTCAGGGCTGCCTGCACGTGCAACGCGTGGTCGGCGAGCACCTGTCCCGCCTCGGTCAGGGTGACGCCGCGTGCGCCCCGGAGCAGCAGCGCGTGCCCGAGTCGCTGCTCGGCCCGATGCAGGAGCTGGCTGACGGCTGGCTGGCTGTACCCGAGGGCGGCTGCGGCGCCGGTGATCGACCCGGCGTCGGCAATCGCCCGGAGCGCGCGGAGCAGCTGCGGGTCGAGATCGTCCATAACGCAATGCTATGGCGATGCAAACAGAACTGCTCTGGTGTGATGGGTCGTCGCACACGAGCATGATCGGCATGGACTCCTTCGTCGACGGCCACGGCTACCTCGCCGCCTGCACCGCCGGGCTCCCGACACGAGGGACCCTCGCGGCGATGCGTGCCGACCTCGACGAGTGGGGCACCGGCGGATCGAGTCCGATCCGGTACGGCGACCTCGTCGAGGAGGGGCGAGCCCTGTTCGCGCAGATCGTCGGCATCGATGCCAGCCGGGTCTCGACCGGCTCGCAGACCTCCGCGATGACCGCGGTCGTCGCGTCGTCGCTGCCGGACGGCGCCGAGGTCCTCGTCCCGGAGGGGGACTTCAGCTCGATCGTCTTCCCGTTCCTCGCACAGGCGCACCGCGGGGTCCGCGTCCGGAGCGTCCCGCTCGCATCGCTCGCGATGGCCGTCACCCCGGACACCGCACTCGTGGCGTGGTCGGCGGTCCAGTCGGCGACCGGCGCGGTCGCCGAGAACGACGCCGTCGTGGCCGCCGCCCGTGCCGTCGGCGTGCGGACCCTCTGCGACCTCACCCAGGCAGCGGGGATCCTGCCGATCTCGGCCGCACCGTTCGACGTCACCGTCACCCACGCCTACAAGTGGCTCTGCGCGCCCCGGGGTGTCGCGTTCCTGACGGTGTCCCCCGCCGCCCAGGAGTGGCTTCGCCCCGTCCAGGCCGGCTGGTACGCCGGCGAGGACGTCTGGTCCTCCTGCTACGGCCCTGAGATGCGGCTCGCCGACGACGCCCGCCGGTTCGACGTGTCGCCGGCATGGCAGGCCTGGCCCGGGGCGGTCGCCGCCCTGCGGCACGTCGCGTCGCTCGACATGGACACGGTCTGGAGGCACGGCACCGGTCTGGCGGACCGACTGGCGGCCCGCCTCGGGGTCGCCGGGCAGTCGCAGGCCGTGATGACGGTGCCGGATCCGTCCGGCGCCGGGTTGGCCGCGCTCGCCGCGGCGGGGATCACGGCGTCCGGCAGGGCGGGGCGACTCCGGCTCGCGTTCCACCACTGGAACGACGAGTCGGACGTGGACGCAGTGGCGGCGGTGCTGGGCCGTTAGTCTTGCCGGGTACGTTTCCCGAACCGGGCATCCAGCTCGGCGACCTTACGGAGTTCTCCTTGGCTCAGCCCTCCCGTCTCGACTCGGTCATCGCCCTCGCCAAAGGCCGTGGGTTCGTCTTCCAGTCGGGGGAGATCTACGGCGGATCCCGCTCCGCATGGGACTACGGGCCCCTCGGCGTGGAGCTGAAGGAGAACATCAAGCGCCAGTGGTGGCAGCGGTTCGTCCGCGGCCGTGGCGACATGGTGGGTCTCGACTCCGCCGTGATCCTGCCCCGCAAGGTGTGGGAGGCCTCCGGCCACGTCGCGACCTTCACCGACCCGCTCGTCGAGTGCCTGCACTGCCACCACCGCTTCCGCGAGGACCACCTGATCGAGGCCTTCGAGGCCAAGAAGAACCGCGCACCGGAGGGCGGCATGGCGGAGATCGCCTGCCCGAACTGCGGGACCCGCGGCCAGTGGACGGAGCCCCGCGAGTTCTCCGGGATGCTGAAGACCTACCTCGGCCCGGTCGAGTCCGAGGAAGGCCTGAACTTCCTCCGTCCCGAGACGGCGCAGGGCATCTTCACCGACTTCGCGCAGGTCGTCACGACCAGCCGCATGAAGCCCCCGTTCGGCATCGGCCAGGTCGGCAAGGCGTTCCGCAACGAGATCACGCCCGGCAACTTCATCTTCCGGACGCGGGAGTTCGAGCAGATGGAGATCGAGTACTTCGTCCCGCCGGCCGATGCCGAGACCCACTACGAGCAGTGGATCGCGGACTCGATCGCCTGGTACACGGACCTCGGCATCGACCCCGAGAACCTCCGTCGCTTCGACGTGCCGGACGGCGAGCGAGCGCACTACTCCGACGCCACCGCGGACATCGAGTACCGCTTCGGCTTCCAGGGATCGGAGTGGGGCGAGCTGATGGGCGTCGCGAACCGCACCGACTTCGACCTCAACAACCACATCGAGTCCTCCGGCAAGGACCTCCGGTACTTCGACCAGGCCGCCAACGAGAAGTACGTCCCGTACGTCATCGAGCCGTCGTTCGGCCTGACGCGGGCGCTCATGGCGTTCCTGCTCGACGCGTACCACGAGGACGAGGCCCCGAACGCGAAGGGCGGCGTCGACAAGCGCACGGTCCTGCGTCTCGACCCGCGCCTCGCCCCGGTCAAGGCCGCGGTGCTGCCGCTGTCCCGAAACGAGCAGCTCTCGCCGGTCGCCCGTGGGCTCGCCGACGACCTGCGCAAGAACTGGAACGTCGACTTCGACGACGCCGGGGCGATCGGCCGCCGCTACCGTCGCCACGACGAGATCGGCACGCCGTTCTGCATCACGGTCGACTTCGACACGCTCGAGGACAAGGCCGTCACCGTCCGCGAACGCGACACCATGGCGCAGGAACGCGTCGCCCTCGACCAGCTGCAGGGCTACCTCGCGCAGCGCCTCGTCGGCGCCTAACGACCGAGCACGACCGACGCGGTCGACTCCGGGAATGCTCCGGGGTCGGCCGCGTTGTCGTTGAACATGAGCAACGACAGCGTGAAGGTCGATGTCTGGTCCGACATCGCGTGCCCCTGGTGCTACATCGGCAAGCGGAAGTTCGAGGCGGGCGTCAGCGCGTTCGGAGGCGACGTCGAGGTCGAGTACCACTCCTTCGAACTGAGCCCGGACACCCCGGTGGACTTCGAGGGCACCGAGGCCGAGTTCCTCTCCGGGCACAAGGGCATGCCCGTCGACCAGGCGCAGCAGATGCTCGACCAGGTCACCGGGATCGCCGCGTCCGTCGGACTCGACTACGACTTCGAGTCGATGCACCACACCAACACCGTGAAGGCGCACCAGGTCGTCCACCTGGCGAAGCAGCACGGCAAGCAGCTCGACATGGTGGAGCGGCTCTTCGCGGCGTACTTCGAACGAGGTGAGCACGTCGGACAGGAGTCCTCGTTGGCCGACCTGGCCGCCGAGGTCGGGCTCGATCGTGACGAGGTGCTCGCGACCCTGCGCGACGACGCCAAGCTCGCCGACGTCCGTGCCGACCAGGCGCAGGCCCAGGCGTACGGCATCAACGGCGTGCCGTTCTTCGTGATCGACGGCAAGTACGGCGTGTCCGGTGCGCAGGACCCCGCGGCGTTCGAGCAGGTGCTCCGCCAGGTCGTCGCGCTGCGCGAGTCGACGCCGGAGGAAGTGGCCGCGGCGACCGAGCGCGCTGCGGACGACGCGAGCGCGGACGTGGAGGCGACCCGGTGACGGACCTCGACGTGCGCGCGCAGGCCGCGCCGAGCCTCCAGGCCGTGCCGGGACTGCAGCCCCTGCTGGCGGACGCCGTCGTCTGCGACGGCGACTCGTGCTTCGTCCCCGGGGCGGAGGGCGACTGGTCAGAGGTCCCCGACTAGGGGCGCCGCCTCAGCGCTGGGGTTCCTCGTCGGTGATGTCCGCGACCGTCGCGCCGTAGGCCGCGATCAGGTCGTCGGCGTCCACGAACGCGCTCGCACCGTGGCGGCCGGCGCCGAGGGCGACCCGGCGACCGACGATGCGTTCGTCGGCGAAGACCGGCAGGTCGCCCGTCGCGCCGATCGGGGTGATCGTGCCGCGTTCGTAGCCGGAGGCCTGCAGCGCGGTCGCGGCGTCGGGCATCGACAGCTTGTTCACGCCGACGAGCGCCCGGAGCTTCTTCCACGCGATGCTCCGGCCGCCCGGGACGAGCGCCAAGACGAAGTCGCCGTCGTGGCGCTTGACGACCAGGGTCTTGACGATGTCGCCCGGGGTGATGCCGAGCAGGTCTGCTGCCTCGGCGAGGGAGTTCGCGGCCGGGCGTTCGACCACCTCGACCCGGAGTCCGCGGGCTGCGGCGTCGGCGTCGAATCGGGCGATGGCATCGGTCGTCATGTGGAGAACGCTACCGGCGCGTGCCGACGTGGGAGAATGGAACCCGTATGACGATCACACAAGCCCCCCGGAAGCCCCTGCGCATCGGCCCGATCGAGGTCGACGTGCCCGTCGTGCTCGCGCCGATGGCGGGCATCACGAACATGGCATACCGCCGGCTCTGTCGTGAGTACGGTGCCGGGCTGTACGTCTGCGAGATGATCACCTCCCGTGCTCTGGTCGAGCGCACGCCGGTGTCGATGCAGCTCATCCAGCACCACGAGTCCGAGACCCCTCGCTCCATCCAGCTGTACGGCGTCGAGCCGAACACCGTGGCGGAAGCCGCGACGATCCTGGTCGGCGAAGACCGTGCCGACCACATCGACCTGAACTTCGGGTGCCCGGTTCCGAAGGTCACGCGCAAGGGCGGGGGCGCGGCGTTGCCGTGGAAGACCGAGCTCTTCAAGGAGCTCGTCACGAAGACCGTCCGTGCCGCCGGTGACGTCCCGGTCACCGTGAAGATGCGCAAGGGCATCGACGCCGACCACCTCACGTACATCGACGCCGCCCGCATCGCGCGCGACGCCGGTGTCGCCGCGGTCTCGCTGCACGCGCGCACCGCGAACGAGCACTACTCCGGCGAAGCCGACTGGTCGGCGATCGCGACCCTGAAGGAAGCCGTCACCGACATCCCGGTCCTCGGCAACGGCGACATCTGGTCGGCTGCCGACGCGCTCCGCATGGTCGACGAGACCGGTTGCGACGGTGTCGTGGTCGGGCGTGGGTGCCTCGGCCGGCCGTGGCTCTTCGGCGACCTCGCGGCGGCGTTCCGCGGCGAGGGCCTGCGGTACATGCCGTCCCTCGGAGAGGTCGCGGTCGGGTTCCGTCGGCACGCCGAGCTCCTCGTCGAGTTCTTCGGGTCCGAAGAGCACGGCTGCCGGGACATCCGGAAGCACGTCGCCTGGTACTTCAAGGGGTACCCGATCGGCGGTGACGTCCGGTCCGGGCTCGCCATGGCGTCCAGCCTGCAGGAGATCGACGACCTGCTCGCACAGCTCGACCACGACGCGCCGTACCCGGGTGCCGATGCCGAAGGCCCCCGTGGTCGTGCCGGGCACCCCAAGCGCACGGCCCTGCCCGACCGCTGGCTCGAGAGCCGCGACGTCGACGCAGAGTTCCGCAAGGTCCTCGCCGCCGCCGAGCTGCACCACAGCGGCGGATGAGCGCCACGAGCTCGTACGGGCCGGCCGACGCGGAACGCTGGCTGCCCGAGGAACACGGCAACCGCCGCAGCGACTTCGCCCGTGACCGCGCCCGGCTGCTGCACTCCAGTGCGCTCCGCCGGCTCGCGGCCAAGACCCAGGTGCTGAGCCCGACGACCGGTCTCGACTTCGCCCGGAACCGCCTGACGCACTCGCTCGAGGTCGCGCAGGTCGGGCGGGAACTCGCCGACTCGCTCGGCCTCGACCCGGACGTCGTGGACACCGCCTGCCTGGCGCACGACATCGGCCACCCGCCGTTCGGCCACAACGGCGAGACCGCCGTGAACGCCTGGGCCGCCGGTATCGGTGGGTTCGAGGGCAACGCGCAGACCCTGCGGCTCCTGACCCGGCTCGAGCCGAAGGTCTACGGCTCCGGGCCCGACACGGACCGCGCCTACGGGCTGAACCTGACGCGGGCCTCGCTCGACGCCTCGTGCAAGTACCCGTGGCCCGCGTCGCAGGGTGTCGCCGAGTCCTCGTCCGGACGCACCAAGTTCGGCTTCTACGACGACGACCACGACGCCTTCGAGTGGCTCCGAGCAGGTGCTCCCCGCCGACAGCGCTGCATCGAGGCCCAGGTGATGGACCTCTCCGACGACATCGCGTACTCCGTGCACGACTTCGAGGACGCCGTCGTCGCCGGGTTCATCGACGTCGCCGCGCTGGGGGACCGCGTTGGCGAGAACGACATCGTGTCCGCCATGCACGCCTGGGTCGGAGACGACCTCAGCCGTGACGAACTCCTCGAGGCGTTCGACCGGCTGCGATCGCTGCCGCTGTGGATGACGTCCTACGACGGCTCCCGGCAGGACGCCGCCCGCCTGAAGAACCTGACGTCGCAGCTCATCGGTCGGTTCGCCAGGACGGCGACCACGGCGACCCGGCAGGCGTACGCGTCGGGGTCGCTCGTCCGGTTCGCCGCGTCGGTGGTGACCCCGCCGGAGATCATCGGCGAGATCGCGGTGCTCAAGGGGATCGTCGCAGCGTTCGTGATGACCCACGGAGACCGACAGCCCGTGTACGAGGACCAGCGGCGGATCCTCACCGAGCTCCTCGACGCGATCGCCGACCGCGGCGTGTCCGCGCTCGAGCCGGGCTTCGCCGCCGACTGGCGCGATGCACGTGACGACGCTGCACGGCTGCGCGCGGTCGTCGACCAGGTCGCGAGCCTGACCGACCAGGGCGCCCTGGCATGGCACCGGCGGCTCGTCGTCGGCGACCGGGAAGCCGTCCACATCCCCGTCTGAGCCGTCTGCGCGGCTGTGCACGGCTCGTGCTGCGCGGCTGCACTGCTCGTGCTGCGCGGCCGTGCACAGCTCGTGCTGAGCGGTCGGCGTGGTCGGTCCGGCGAACTAGGATCGAGGGGTGGCTGGACTCATCGCGCGGAACGACATCGACGAGGTCCGCGCACGCGTGAACATCGCCGACGTCGTCGGTGACTACGTCACGCTCAAGTCCGCCGGAGTCGGGTCGTTGAAGGGGCTCTGCCCGTTCCACGACGAGCGCTCTCCCTCGTTCCACGTCCGCCCGCAGGTCGGTCGGTACCACTGCTTCGGGTGTGGGGAGGACGGCGATGTCTTCAGCTTCATCATGAAGCAGGACCACACCACGTTCTCCGAAGCGGTCGAGCGGATGGCGGCCAAGATCGGCTTCACCCTCCACTACGAAGAGGGCGACGGGCCGCGGACCGACTACAACACGCGCGCACGGTTGATCGCGGCGAATGAAGCAGCGCAGCAGTTCTACGTCGCCCAGCTCACGTCCCCGCAGGCGGATCCAGCACGCCGGTTCCTGGGGGAGCGCGGCTTCGACCCGTCCGCCGCACAGCACTTCGGCGTCGGGTTCGCGCCGAAGTCCTACGACGCGCTCAAGGACCACCTCAAGGGCCGCGGCTTCACGATGGAAGAGCTCATCTCCGCCGGGCTCGTCGGTCAGGGGGACCGTTCACCGTACGACCGGTTCCGCGGGCGCCTGATGTGGCCGATCCGCGACGTCACGGGTGCCACGATCGGGTTCGGCGCCCGTCGGCTCCTCGACGACGACAAGGGCCCGAAGTACCTCAACACCCCCGAGACGCCGATCTACCACAAGAGCCAGGTGCTCTACGGGCTCGACCTCGCCCGGCGCGACATCTCGAAACAGAAGCAGGTCGTCATCGTCGAGGGCTACACCGACGTCATGGCCTGCCACCTCGCCGGGGTGACGACCGCCGTCGCCACGTGCGGCACCTCGTTCGGCGTCGACCACATCAAGGTCCTGCGCCCGATGCTCGGCGACGTCAGCGGCGCCGACCCGAACGCCAACGGGGAGGTCGTCTTCACGTTCGACCCGGACGAAGCCGGGCAGCGCGCGGCATCCCGCGCCTTCGCCGAGGAACAGCGGTTCGCCGCGCAGACCTACGTCGCGGTGGCGCCAGGTGGGCTCGACCCGTGCGACCTCCGACTGGCCAGGGGCGACGACGCGATCCGGCGGCTCGTCACGAACAAGCGGCCGATGTTCGAGTTCATGATCCGGCGAACGCTCGACGGGCACGACCTCGAGACGGTGGAGGGGCGGGTCGCTGCGCTCCGTTCCGCAGCACCGGTCCTCGCCGGCATCCGGGACCGTTCGTTGACGCAGGGCTACGTCCGCGAGCTCGCCGGGTGGCTCGGGATGGAGATGGGCGACGTCCGCCGGGCGGTCGAGGGCGCTCGTTCCCGCTCGTCGTCCGTGCCCGTCGGCCAGGCCGGACCCGGTGGACAGATGGTCGCCCCGCTCGACGAACCCGTCGCCGGGATCCGGTCGCTCCCGAACGACCCGATCACCCGCATGGAGCGCGACGCCGTGATGGCGATGGTGCAGCAGCCGACGTCGGTCGGCGCACCCCTGCTCGGCCTGGCGGCCGCCGCGACGTTCTCCGCGCCGATGCTCGCCGTCGTCCGTGACGCCGTCGTCGCCAACGTCGACTCGCTCGGACGGTCGGACTGGCTGGACCGCCTGACCGCCGACGTGCCCGCCCCGGTCAGGGGACTCGTGTCGGAGCTCGCGCTCGCGCCGATCCCCGCCCGCAACGACGAGGACCTGGCGATCTACTGCCGGGGGATCGTCGTGGCCCTGGTCGAGCGGGACCTGCTCGCGCGCAAGGCGTCCCTGCTCGGGCAGCTCCAGCGCGCCGACCCGAACGAGAACGCCGATCGTCGCGGCGAGATCCAGCGCCAGCTCGTCGACATCGACGCGCAGCGCATGCGGCTCCGCGCCGACGCCGACCCCGCCTGACCCGCCGTCCTGGGCTCCACGCCCTGCTGCCGTGTCCTGTGCCGCGTGCTCCTGTGCCTCGTCGTCCTGTGCCGCGTGCTCCTTGTCCCACGCTCGACGAGCGGTCACGACACCCCGCTCAAGTTCGCCGACCGGTCTCGATTCGTCGGTCGTGCGCACGTGCAGCGACGATCTGTGACCGGTCGGCGAGGTGCGTGCGGGGTGTCCTGACCGGTCGGCGAGGTGCGTGCGGGTGTCCTGACCCGTCGGCCCGTGCACGTCACTCGTCCCCGTGCACGTCACTCGTCCCCGTGCACGTCACTCGTCCCCGTGCACGTCACTCGTCCTGTGCACGTCACTCGTCCTGTGCACGTCACTCGTCCCGTACACGTCACTCGGCCGCGCACGGTCGTGTTGTCGTGCGCAACTTTCGTGCGTGGCGCGCCGCGTGCGACGGCCGGATGATGCGGCATGCGCAGCACTCCTGCGTTACAGCGGTGTAAAAAAAGCGGCCCCGCCGGAAGAAGTTCCATGGCAGGGTGTCTCTCAATGAGTGTCCCGGGCCGGTACACAGCGGTTCCACCACCGACCCAGGGGCTCCTGCAACCAACAGCAGAGAGGCATCGGACATGGCATCCGTGTTCAAGAAGCGCACAGCCACGTGGGGCAAGCGCACGATCGCGCTCGGCGCGGGAGCAGCAGCGACGGCGCTGGTGCTGACCGGCTGCGCGGGCGGCGGCAGCGGCTCGTCCACCGACCTGAACGGCCTGATCATCGGCACGACCGACTCGATCACGTCGCTCGACCCGGCGGGCTCCTACGACAACGGCTCGTTCGCCGTGCAGAACCAGGTGTTCCCGTTCCTGATGAACACCCCGGTCGGCAGCCCGGACGTCAAGCCGGACATCGCGACCAAGGGCGAGTTCACCGACCCGACGACCTACACGGTCACGCTCAAGAAGGGGCTCGAATTCGCGAACGGCAACAAGCTCACGTCGAGCGACGTGAAGTTCTCGTTCAACCGTGAACTGAAGATCAACAACGAGAACGGCCCGCAGTCGCTGCTCGCGAACCTCAAGAGCATCGACACGCCGAACGCCACGACCGTGGTGTTCCACCTGGACCACGCCGACCAGACCTGGCCGCAGGTGCTCTCGAGCCCCGCCGGTCCGATCGTCGACGAGGACGTCTTCTCGGCGGACAAGCTCACCCCCGCCGCGGACATCGTCAAGGGCAAGGCGTTCGCCGGGCAGTACGAGATCACCTCGTACAAGGAGAACCAGCTCATCCAGTACAAGGCCAACCCCAAGTACGACGGGCTGCTCGGCAAGGCGAAGACGGACGAGGTGACGGCCAACTACTACACGAAGGAGACCGACCTCAAGCTCGCCGTGCAGAAGGGCGACGTCGACGTGGCGTACCGCTCGCTGACGCCGACCGACATCGCGTCGCTCCGCAAAGACGACAAGCTCACGGTCACCGACGGCCCCGGCGGTGAGATCCGCTACCTGGTCTTCAACTTCAAGTCGCAGCCCTTCGGGACCGGCCAGTCCGACTCCGACGAGGCGAAGGCCCTCGCCGTGCGGCAGGCCGTGGCGGACGTCGTCGACCGCGACGCGCTCGCCAAGGAGGTCTACAACAACACGTACACGCCGCTGTACTCGATGGTGCCCGACGGCCTCACCGGTGCTGCGACGCCGTTCAAGTCGATGTACGGCGACGGCAACGGCGCACCGGATGTGGACAAGGCGAAGAAGACCCTTGCCGACGCCGGTGTCGACGGCAAGATCCAGCTCGACATCCAGTACGCGCCCGACCACTACGGTTCGGCGTCGGACGACGAGTACGCCCTGCTGAAGACGCAGCTCGAGAAGTCGGGCCTGTTCACCGTGAACATCCAGTCGACGGTCTACACGACGTACGCCCAGGAGCGCACGAAGGACTCCTACCCGGAGTACCAGCTCGGCTGGTTCCCGGACTTCTCGGACGCCGACAACTACCTGTCGCCGTTCTTCACGAAGGACAACTTCGTGCAGAACCACTACGACGACCCGACGATCCAGGACCTCATCGCGAAGGAGCAGGCCGAGTCCGACCCGGCCAAGCGCGCTGACCTGATCGAGCAGGCGCAGGAGCGCGAGGCGACGCAGATCTCGACGCTGCCGCTCCTGCAGGGCAAGTCCGTCGCGGTCGCGTCGAAGGACGTCAAGGGCCTGAAGCTCGACGCGTCGTTCAAGTTCCGCTACGCAACGCTGAGCAAGTAAGCACCACCCCGGAGGGGGCGTTCCGCAGGCCGGAACGCCCCCTTCGGCCGCGCAGGACCACCGGTCCACACACAGGACCCGAAAGGCACCCACCCAGTGACCCTCACGACCCCAGAGGCGATCGACACCGAGCCCACGAAGCCGGCGGCACAACGCAGTGCCAAGTCCGGCGGTGGCATCGGGCGGTACGTCCTCGTCAGATTCCTCCTGATCTTCCCGACCGTCTTCATCCTGGTGACGCTCGTGTTCTTCCTGATGCGCATCATCGGGAACCCGATCGTCGCGTCCGTCGGTGGCCGGCTGACCCAGGCGCAGCTGCAGGAACGCCTGCACGCCGCCGGGTACGACCGCCCGGTGATCGTCCAGTACCTCGAGTACCTCGGCAACATCGCCCGTGGCGACTTCGGCACGACCGCGACCGACCACCGTCCGATCACCGAGATCATCGTCACGTACGGCGGTGCGACCGCGGAGCTCGTGTTCTACGCGCTCATCGTCGCGCTCGTCCTCGGCATCCCGCTCGGCATGCTCGCGGCGTACCTCCGTGACAAGTGGCCGGACGTGCTGCTCCGCGCGCTCGCGATCCTCACCTACGCGACCCCGGTGTTCTTCGGCGGTCTCCTCATGAAGCTCGTCTTCTCGGTGTGGCTCGGCTGGCTGCCTCTCGGCGACCGAGCGTCGACCCGGGTGGAGCTCGCGCTCGACCAGGTTCCCGGTGCGACCGGCATCTACATCATCGACGCGCTCCGCACCGGCAACGGCCAGATCATCGGCGACGTGCTGCTGCACGCCGTGCTGCCCGCGCTGACGCTCGGCCTCCTCACCGCAGGCATCTTCCTGCGCCTGGTGCGCGCGAACATGATCGGCTCGCTCGGCTCCGAGTACGTCGACGCGGCCCGCTCCCGCGGTGTCCGCGAGTCCCGACTCGTCCGGACGCACGCGTTCCGCCCGGCCCTGGTGCCGATCATCACGGTGATGGGCCTGCAGATCGCGATGCTCCTCGGCGGCTCGGTGCTCACCGAGACGACGTTCGGCTGGCGCGGCCTCGGCTTCGAGCTCAACCAGTACCTGTCGGCCCGTGACTTCGTCGCGGTCCAGGGCATCGTCGCGATGCTCGCGGTGATCGTCGCGGTGACGAACTTCATCGTGGACGTCGTCGCGGCCCTGATCGACCCGAGAGTGAGGTTCTGACGATGACCGATGCGTCCCTCGTCGACCGCCACGAGCCGCTCTGGAAGCGTCTCCCCGTCGTCGTCCAGCTCCGCAGGAGCACCGGCTGGCAGCGCGCCATGCTCATCACGGGCGTCGTCATCTGCGCCCTGTACCTCCTCGTCGCGGTGTTCGCACCGCTCATCGCCCCGTACGGCTTCGGCCAGCTGCAGGGTGCCGACGGGGCGAACTTCCCCCGCACCGGTGCCCCGAGCGCCGAGCACATCTGGGGCACCACGGTCGGCGGCTTCGACGTGTTCAGCCGCGTCGTGTTCGGCGCCCGCACCGCGGTGCTGGTCGTCATCGTCGCGGTGGTCGTCTCGATCATCGTCGGCGTCCTGCTCGGCATGGTCTCCGGCTACATCGGCGGATGGCTCGACCGCATCCTGGTCGTCGTCGCCGACGCGATCTACGCGTTCCCGTCCCTGCTGCTCGCGATCGTCGTCTCGATCGTGGTCTCCGGCGGCAACTCGAGCTACTACGGCGGCATCACGGCCGCGGCGATCTCGATCACCGTCGTCTACGTCCCGCAGTACTTCCGCGTCGTCCGAGCAGAGGCCGTCCGGCTGAAGAACGACGCGTTCGTCGAGTCCGCCCGGGTGATGGGCACGAACCCGTGGCGCATCATGACGCGCCACGTGCTCCGCAACTCGACCAGGTCACTGCCGCTGATCCTGACCCTCAACGCGTCCGACGCGATCCTGACGCTCGCCGGCCTCGGGTTCCTCGGGTTCGGCATCGGTCCGACCGCCGGCGCCGAGTGGGGCTACGACCTCAGCCGCGCGCTCTCCGACGTGGCGTCCGGCGTCTGGTGGACCGGCGTCTACCCGGGTGTCGCGATCGTGGTGCTGGTGCTCGGCGTCACGTTCGTCGGCGAGAGCCTCAACGACATCTCCGATCCCCGCCTGCGTGCGCGCCGGCGGCTGAAGCAGCTGGTCTCCACGCGTGACAAGGCGACAGCAGCGGAAGGGGCAGCAGCATGACCGACGCGACCAACAGCCTCCAATCCGAACGGAATGAACCGGTCGTCGTCGTCGACGACCTCACCGTCACCTTCGCAACGGACGGCGGCGCCGTCGACGCAGTCAAGGGCGTCAGCATCGACGTCCGACCCGGCGAGGTCCTCGCCCTGGTCGGCGAGTCCGGCTCCGGCAAGTCGGTGACCGCCCGCAGCATGCTGCGGCTGATGCCGGAGACGGCGACGCTCGGCGGGGCGGTGCTGCTCGACGGCACCGACGTCGTGTCCGTCGGCGCGCAGAAGCTCCGTGAGCTCCGCGGGACCGCCGGTGCGATGGTCTTCCAGGAACCGTCGACCGCACTGAACCCGGTCTTCACCGTCGGGTGGCAGATCGCCGAGGGCCTCCGCGCCCACGGTGGTGTCTCGAAGAAGGAGGCCCGCGCGAAGGCGATCGACTACCTCCGTCGGGTCGGCATCCCGGACCCGGAGGTCCGCGTCGACCACTACCCGCACCAGTTCTCCGGCGGCCAGAAGCAGCGGGTCGTCATCGCGAGTGCGCTGGCGCTCGAGCCGAGCGTGATCATCGCCGACGAGCCGACGACGGCGCTCGACGTCACGGTGCAGGCCGAGATCCTCGACCTGCTCCGCCGCTGCCGCGACGAGTTCGGCGCGGCGATCGTCATCATCACCCACAACATGGGTGTCGTCGCCGACCTGGCCGATCGCGTCGCCGTGATGTACCAGGGCGAGATCGTCGAGGAGGCCCCGGTCGCGGAGCTGTTCGGCAACCCGCAGGCCGACTACACGAAGCGGCTGCTCGCCGCGGTGCCCCGGCTCGAGGCGTCGACCGGCGCTGCGCGTCGGGCGATCATCACCGAGGACGTCGCACCGGTCGTCGAGGCGAAGGGGCTCGAGATCGAGTACCCCGGACGACTCGGCTCGCACGCGTTCAAGGCGGTCAAGGGCGTCGACCTGGCGATCCGTCCGGGCGAGGTCCTCGGCCTGGTGGGGGAGTCCGGCTCCGGCAAGACCACCATCGGACGGGCGATCGCCGGTCTCACGCGGGTGACGGGCGGGTCGCTCGAGGTGCTCGGACACGAGATGCTCGGGTTCAAGGAGCGCGACTTCAAGCCGGTCCGGAAGGACATCGGGTTCGTGTTCCAGGACCCGGCGACGTCGTTCAACCCGCTGCTGACGATCGCCGAGTGCGTCGCCGAACCGCTCATCGTGCACGGCGTCGCGTCGTCACCGCGGGCGGCGCGCAAGCAGGTCGACGAGCTGATGGAGGCCGTGCAGCTCCCCGCGGCGTACGGCGACCGGTACCCGCACGAGCTCTCCGGCGGGCAGCGCCAGCGTGCATCGCTCGCCCGGTCGCTCGCGCTCCGGCCGAAGCTGCTCATCGCCGACGAGCCCACGAGTGCACTCGACGTGTCGGTGCAGGCCCGTGTGCTGGAGCTCTTCCTCGAGCTGCAGCAGGACTTCGGCTTCGCCTCGCTGTTCATCAGCCACGACCTCGCGGTCGTCGGCGCGCTGTCCGACCGGATCGCGGTGCTGTACCGCGGCGACCTGGTCGAGACCGGCACGACGGCAGAGGTCCTCGGCGCACCGCAGCACCCCTACACACAGCGCCTGCTGGCGTCGCTGCCGGTACCGGACCCGGCCGAGCAGGCCGAGCGACGGCGTACGCTGGAGCAACTGGAGCACGTCGGGTCCTGATCCGACGGACCGGCCATCCCTGGAGGCCCGGCCTGCGTCGTCGACGCTGGTCGAGCCTCCAGGGCGGTCGGCTCCACTGCACCACGTACGACGCGCGGACGCGTTCCGTCCGCGCTGCGCCGCCAGGGGGCGGCGCGGAAGGGGTTCCATGATCGGGGTCAACGGCCCGGCGGTCGTCGCGGACGACGTGTCCATCGAGTACCGGGTGTCAGGCGCCCGACCGATCCGGGCGGTCGACGGCGTCAGCCTGACGGTCCGCAGCGGCGAGATCCTGGCGCTCCTAGGGGAGTCGGGCTCGGGCAAGTCGACGTTCGCGGCGGCGGTCGCCGGCCAGTTCGGCGCCCGTGGCGAGGGCGAGGGTGCGCAGCGTCGGCACATCGTCGGCGGCGAGCTCACCGTCCTCGGGCAGAAGACCCGCGGGCTCCGGGCCTCGTCGCGCCGGCTCGCCCGGCTGACCGGGCGGATCGGGTACCTCTCGCAGGACGCCGCGGACCGCCTGAGCCCCGACCTCACCGTCGGCGAGGCCATCGCCGAACCGATCTACGCCCGTGACCGTCGCTTCGACCGCAAGGAAGCCGGGCTCATCGTCGCGCGGCTCGTCGACGCCGTGCACCTGCCGCTCGGCGTGATGCGGCTCAACACGTGGGAGCTCTCCAGCGGGCAGCGCCAACGGGTCGCACTCGCGCAGGCGCTCGTCCTCGAACCGCAGCTCCTCGTCGCCGACGAGCCCGCCCGCGGCGTCGACGTCCTCGTCCGCCAGTCCGTGCTCGAGGCCCTGGCGAACCTGCAGCAGGGCCGGCAGTTCTCCGCCGTGGTCGTGTCGAGCGACCTCCGTGAGGCCCGCGCCCTGGCCGATCGCGTCGCCGTCATGAACGAGGGACGCCTGGTCGGGCTCGGGACGTTCGACGAGGTCCTCGACAGCCCCGTGGATCCCTACGTGAAGACCCTCGCCGCGACCGCTGCCCGGCCGGTGAAGCGCCGACCCGCCGCTGGTGCCGGCGGTGCCGCTGGTGCGCCGCGCCGCTCGTCCGCTCCACGCCGTCCGGCGACCGCCGGCACCGGCCCCCGTACCGACCGACAGGAGAACGCGTGACGTCACGTGGCCACCGCGCAGTGCTGACCGACTCGGGAGCGCCGCTGCCGGTGCCACCGCCGACGTCCGGTCCGATCGCGATCCTGCCCTCGCCGGCCGAGCTCCACGTGTCGGCCGTGTCCGACGCCGGTGGCACCGTCGCCCCGCTCGACGGCGACACGCGAGGGATCGTGTGGCTCGACCCGCGTGACCCTTCCGGCCTCGAGTCCGCGCTGGACTCCGCGCCCGGCGTCACCTGGGTGCAGCTGCCGTTCGCCGGGGTCGACGCATTCGCGCACCTGATCTCCGCGCACGGGGACCGCGTGCTCTTCACCTCGGCCAAGGGGGCGTACGCGGAGCCCGTCGCCGAGCACGCCCTCGCGCTGACCCTCGCGACGCTGCGAGTCCTGCCCGCGCGGGCCCGGGCGACGTCGTGGGCGACCGAGCCAGAGGGCGTGTCCCTGTACGGCCGGAACGTGCTCGTCATCGGCGCTGGTGGCATCGCGTTGGAGTACATGCGGCTGCTCGCACCCTTCGACGTGGACGTGACGGTCGTCCGCCGGTCGACCTCCCCGGTGCCGGGTGCGTCCCGCACGGTGACGACCGACGACCTCGACGACGTCCTGCCGTCCGCCGACGTCGTGATGATCGCCGCGGCGATGACCTCCGGGACCGCGAAGCTCTTCGGCGCGGCGCAGTTCGCGCGCATGAAGCCGACCGCGCGGCTCGTGAACATCGCCCGCGGCGGACTCGTCGACACGGACGCGCTCGTCGACGCCCTCCGTGCCGGGGAGATCGCCGGCGCCGGTGTCGACGTGACCGACCCGGAGCCCCTTCCAGACGGTCACCCGCTGTGGGAGACGCCGGGCGCGATCATCACGCCGCACCAGGCGGACACGCCGGAGATGGTGGCGCCGTTGCTCGCCGAGCGGGTGCGGGCGAACGTGGAGGCGTTCCTCGCGGAGTCGGGATCCGGCTTCGTCGGCGTCGTGGACCCGGTCGCCGGGTACTGACGCGCGGCGCGCCCGGGGTGCGTGCCGGATGCGCGGGGAGCGTCCGTTGTCCTGCTATGCTGTTACCCGTTGTTCAGACCGGGTCTCCCGGAATGACGACTGATCCTCGATAGCTCAATTGGCAGAGCAGCCGGCTGTTAACCGGCAGGTTGTTGGTTCGAGTCCAACTCGGGGAGCGTCAGGCCCTCACCGTCCGCGGTGGGGGCCTTCTCGTTTTCCCGTGCATCGTGCCGATCCTTCACGGCGGACGCCGGAGTGGATGCTGTTAGCGTTCACAGGTGCATCTCCTCCATCGAACCGTCCGCGCGGCATGCTGCCTCGTGGTGGCGGGCGTGGTCATGGGCGGAGTCGCTGCGTGTACTGCGGGAGCCGAGTCCGAGCCGGACGACTCCGTCGACAGCACGCCGTCGTCTTCGGTCGCGGCATCGGGCACGGCACCGATGGTGTTCGCGTTCGTCTGCCGGGACGACGGGGTGTCGGGCCGCACGGAGACGTTCACGACCTACTCGGCGGTCTGGGAAGCCGGGCGGACCGACTGCCGGGCGCAGCGCATCACGGGGACCGAGGCGTCGGCGCAGCAGCAGGACGCGGTGGACGCCGCGGCGGGGGAGTCGACGATCGAGCAACTCGCGGCGACGTGCGCGGTGTCCGGGACGGCCCCGTGGACGACCCCGATCGAGTCGGCTGCCGATGCGCGGACGGCCGCAGGGCTCGCGATCTACTGCCCGGGGCATCCGGAGATGGACCACCTGCGCGACGCGATCGCGGCGTACCGGGGCTGAGCCGAGCCTCCAGGCCGGACCCGACGCGCCGTCAGCCCTCCGGGTGGTCGCGGCCGGGCAGCCAGGACTTGCCCGGTCCGCCCCAGCTCTGCTTCTTGACGGACTTCAGGGACTGCTTGGCGTACGGGTGGACGAGGCGGTCCGCGTAGAGCACGCCGTCGAGGTGGTCGTACTCGTGCTGGAAGATGCGCGCGAGCCAGCCGTGCGCCTCGATCTCGAACGGTTCGCCGTGCTCGTCGACCGCGCGCAGCAGGGCACCTTCGCTCCGGCGCAGCGGGAACCGATCACCGGGGATGGAGAGGCAGCCCTCGGACTCATCGTCCTCGTCCAGCTCCTCCACCGACTCGGGCACCGCCGGCGTGATCCACAGAACGGGGTTCACCGCTGCGCCGCGCCAGAGCACGCCGTCATCATCGGTCCATGCGTACACGAAGAGCCGCTTGCCGACACCGACCTGCGGGCCGGCGAGCCCCACACCGGGTGCCAGGTCCATCGTCTCGAACATGTCCGCCACCAGGGAGCGAAGGTCGTCGTCGAAGACGGTGACCTCCTCGGCGCGGGCGTGCAGGACGGGTTCACCGGTGATCCGGATGGGGAGAACGGCCATTCACCCAGGTTATCGGGAGCGGTCGGATAGCCTCGACGCGTGACGACGGACCTCCAGCTCCCGGACGCGGTGAACAACCTCACCCCGTTCCAGGCGCTCATGATCCCGGTCGCGCTCATCGGAGCGGTCTTCCTGTCGCTCGGTGCCCAGTTCCAGGCCCGCGGGGTCAAGCGGGTCGAAGCGCGCCTCGGCAAGCAGTCGAAGGGCCTGAGTGTCCGGCACATCCTCGGGCTGATCTCGAGCGGGTACTGGGTGCTCGGCACGATCATGCTCGGTGTCGCGGTGGTCCTGCAGCTGATCAGCATCACCTACGCGCCGCTCATCGTCGTCCAGCCGCTCGGCGCCGTGGCGCTCGTCATCACGACCTGGTTCTCGTCGCGGTCCTCCGGGGTCCCCCTCGGGCGACCGGCGCGGCGCGCGGTCTGGACGTGCATCATCGGCGTCGGCCTGTTCGTCGCGATCGCGGCGTTCGTCGGGCACGAGAGCCCGATCACCCGTGCCCAGCTCGTGACCGTGCTGATCATCCTCGCGGTGGTCCTCGTGCTCGTCCTCGTGTCGTTCCGCGTGGTCGCGAAGCACAAGAGCGCGCTCTACTACATCATCGGCGCCGGGGTGCTCTACGGGTTCGTGGCGACCCTGGCGAAGGTCACGCTGAACCGGTTCGTCAACCACACGTTCGACTGGCTCACCGTCCTGGCGATCATCGGCGTCATCGTCGCGGCATCCCTCGGCGGGTACTTCGTGCAGAACGCCTACTCGGCGGGATCGGCGGACCTGGTCATCGCCGGCCTGACCGTGGTGGACCCGATCGTCGCGGTCGGCATCGGCGTGATCGTCCTCGACGAGGCCGCCGGCGCACCCGCGTTCGCCGTCGTCGGGTTCGTCGTCGCCGCAGCGATCGCGGTGACCGGTGTCTTCATGCTCGCGAAGTACCACCCGGAAGCCAGACGCTGACCGTCGCCGTCCCCCTGGAGGCGGGCACCCCGTCCACCGCGCGGCTGACGCGGCCGCGCATCGGCGTACGGTAGCGTTTCAGGCCCAGACCAACCCCGGCACGTCGGACCAGCGACCCGCCGGATGCAGGCCCAGGAGAGGACGACGCCCACCGTGTCAGGAGACGCCACCCCCACCGGACGCCCGCTGCGCATCCTCATCGCCGCAGACACCTTCTCACCGGACGTCAACGGCGCTGCCACCTTCACGGAGCAGCTCGCCGTCGGCCTCGCCGAGCGCGGCCACGAGGTCCACATCATCGCCCCGGCCGCGGGCCGGCACCACGGCACCTTCGACGAGGAACACCGCGGGGTCACCCTCGTCGTGCACCGGCTCAAGTCGTACAAGTGGCCGCTGCACGCCTGGCTGCGCTTCGCGTGGCCCTGGAGCGTCCGGAAGCACACCGCGCCCATCATCGATGCGATCAAGCCCGACGTGCTGCACATCCAGTCGCACATCATCGTCGGCCGCGGCGTCGCCCGGGAAGCACACGACCGGGGCATCCGGATCATCGCGACGAACCACTTCATGCCCGAGAACCTCCTCGAGTACACGCCCTTCGGTCGCTTCACGCTGCCGATCGCGCTGAAGATCGCGTGGAACGACGCCGCCCGCACCTACCGGCTCGCCGACGCCATCACGACGCCGACGAACCTCGCCGCCGACTACCTCCGCGAAGCCATCGCCGGACAGCGCGTGCTCGCGATCTCGTGCGGCATCGACGCCTCGCGGTACGTCGCGCGGGAAGGTCGTCCGGCGAACAACGAGATCGTCTTCGTCGGCCGCGTCGCCCCGGAGAAGAACCTCGACGTCCTGTTCCGGGCGCTGCCGCTGCTCCCAGCCGAGCTCGGCGCGCGCATCACGATCGTCGGTGACGGCGAGATGATCCCGAAGCTGACCGCGCTGTCGAAGGAGCTCGGCATCGAGGACCGGGTGACGTTCCTCGGGTTCGTCTCCGACGAGGTGAAGTTCCGCACCCTGACGAACGCCACGGTCTTCGCGATGCCGTCCACGGCCGAGCTGCAGAGCATCGCCTCGCTCGAGGCGATGGCGTCCGGTCTGCCGGTCGTCGTCGCGAACTCGATGGCGCTGCCGCACCTGGTCGACGGCAACGGGTACCTGTTCGAGCCCGGTGACGAGCGCGATCTCGCCGACAAGCTCGCGAAGGTCCTGACGGCCTCGGACGAGGACTACATCGGTCTCCGAGAGCGCAGTCTGGCCATGATCGAGGCGCACGACATCAACCGCACGCTCGCGACGTTCGAGTCGCTGTATCGTGGGGAGCCGGTGGCCTAGGCTCCCGACGAGGGGCGGTAGCCAAGCTGGTCAAGGCAGTCTGCTCATAACGGAACGATCGCGGGTTCGAGTCCCGCCCGCCCCACGTAGTCGCAACCCACCGCGGGTTCAAGACGATTCGAAAGGCGGGCCCGCCCCACGTGCACCTCCCCACACGCAAGCGGAACAACGACGACGACCAGACGCCCCGCCCGACCCCGAACGTGACGTTCGAGGCGTCCCGGTCGGGCACCGGCGTGCGCGTCAACGCGTTCCGCATCGGGTTCATGGGCGGCATCGGCGTCCTCGTCGCGCTGCTCGCCGGCGCCCTCATCGGCCAGCTGTCGACCGTCCTCGTCTACATCGGCGTCGCGCTGTTCATCGCCCTCGGCCTCGACCCGCTCGTCACGTTCCTCGAGCGCTACATCCCGCGGTGGGCCGCGATCCTGGCGGTCGTCGTCGTGGTGCTCGGGGCGTTCGTGGGCATCGTGTTCGCCGTCGTGCCGATCGTCGTCAACCAGGCGACGAACCTGGTGCACAACTTCCCGGAGATCGTCGAGGACATCTCCAAGCAGGACTGGGTGCAGAACCTGTCGAAGCAGCTCGCCGGCTCGTTCGACCTGACGCACGCGCTGCAGTCGGTCCAGTCCTTCGCCGAGGATCCGGGCAACCTGCTGAGTCTCGGGGGCGGGATCCTCGCGGTCGGCACCGGCATCCTGTCCGGGCTGACCGGCGTGCTCATCGTGCTCATCCTGATGCTCTACTTCCTGGCGTCGATGCGGAGCATGAAGAGCATGCTGTACCGCTTCGTTCCGGCCTCGCGTCGCCAGAACTTCGTCGACGTCAGCGAAGAGGTGACGTCCTCGGTCGGTCGCTACGTCGTCGGCCAGATCTCGCAGGCTGCGATCAACGGGATCCTCAGCCTGGTGTTCCTGCTCATCATCGGCGCGCCGCTGCCGGTGCTGCTGGCCACGTTCGCGTTCATGGGGTCGCTGATCCCGCTCGTCGGGACGCTCGGTGCGGCGATCGTGATCTCCCTGCTCTGCTTCTTCGCCTCGCCGGCGACCGCGCTGGCCGCCGCGATCTACTACCTCGTGTACATGCAGGTGGAGTCGTACGTGATCTCCCCGCGCATCATGTCCCGTGCCGTGCAGGTCCCCGGCGCCCTCGTCGTCATCGCCGCGGTCGCCGGAGCGACGATCGGCGGAGTCCTCGGCGCCCTCGTCGCCGTGCCGATCGCCGCGTCCGTGATCATCATCGTGCAGAAGGTCATCTACCCGAGGCAGGAGCAGGCATGACGTCCTCCGCGCGTGAGCGCTGGGCGGTCGGTCCGCGAGGCCCGCTTGCCCTGGTGAACGCGCAGCGGGTCGATCACCCGCAGGCCGTCTGGCCCGTGCCCGGCACGTGGGCACCGTCAGTCGGCGGACTCATCGTGACCGCTGCCGCGGGTGACGGTGTGGTCGTCGACGGAGTCCCGGTCGACGGAACGGTCCTCGTCGCAGGTGACGAGGCGGTCGTCCCGTCGACGGTCGCCTTCCCGGACGGGTTCGCCGGGACGGTCGCCGGACGCACCCTCCGCGTGTGGGACCCGGAATCGGAGGCGATCGCCCGCTTCGCCGCGATCGACCGGTTCCCACGGTCCGACGACTGGGTCGGTTCCGGCCGCTTCACGCCGGCACGGGACGTGGCCGGCCTGGAGGCTCGTGGTGACGTCCTCGACGCCGCCGGCGATCCGCTGGTGGTCGCCGGCACCGTGTCGACGACCGTTGGTGGCGCGGCCGTCACGCTCGTCGCGGTCCGGTCGGCACCGTTCCGGGGAGCGGCGCGGCTGCAGCTCATCGTCCAGGACGCGACGAGTGCGCTCCCCGAGGGCGACGTCCACAGCAGCTACTCGATGGGGCGGTTCCTGTTCGTCACCGACCCGGGCGCCGCCGCAGACGTCGAGCTCGACTGGAACGAACTGGTGCTGCCACCGTGCGCGTTCTCGTACCAGTACGCCTGCCCGATCCCGCCGCCAGAGAACCGCCTGTCGGTCCTGGTGACGGCGGGGGAGCGGCACCCGATCGATCGGGACGGGGCCGTCTTCCACTGATCCGGGGCCGGACACGGGCGGATCCGGCCCGTGTCCTTGCCGTTCCCAGCGGAGACGCTGCATAATGGGCGTGTCCGCAAGGACATCACAATCGGATATCGATGGCTCTGGTCACCGGATCCTCCGCAGGTCGATGGGGAAGTCGCACCTGATGATCGGAGGAATCATGACCGGGACTGCGTCAGGAGTGCTCTACGTGCACTCCTCCCCGCGCGCGCTCTGCCCCCATGTCGAATGGGCAGCAGGTCGCGCGATGAGTCGCGCCGTGAACTTCTCCTGGCTGGACCAGCCCGCGCAGGACGGCTCCCGACGCACCGAGTACACGTGGACCGGGCAGGTCGGCACCGGTGCCGCGATCGCCTCTGCGCTGCGGGGCTGGGAGCACCTCCGCTACGAGGTCACCGAAGAGCCCACCGAGGCGTCCGACGGCGGCCGGTGGATGCACACACCCGACCTCGGCGTCTTCTACGCGCAGACCGACGTCACGGGCAACATGGTGATCCCCGAGGACCGCGTGCGCTACGCGATGGAGGTCGCCGGCAGCAACGCCCTCGAACTGCACCGTGAACTCCGACTGGCGCTCGGCCAGGCCTGGGACGACGAACTCGAGCCGTTCCGCCACGCTGCCGAGGGCAACCCGGTCGTCTGGCTCCACCGCGTGGGCTGACCCCGCCACAGCGTCAGTCCGGCGCTCCAGGACTCCGACACCTCTGCGAAAGCGACAGTTCCCCGCCGATCACCGGCGGGGAACTGTCGCTTTCGCGATGTGGACGCGTCCACAGGACGACGGAGGCCCGCCCCGCAGACGCGAGACGGGCCTCCTGGCTGATCGGTGTCAGGCCGTGCGGAACGCGACGACGGCGTTGTGGCCGCCGAAGCCGAACGAGTTGCTGACCGCGAGCAGGTCGCCCGCCGGCAGCTCGCGCGGAGCCGTCGCGACGTCCATCACGATCTCCGGGTCCTGCTCGGTGAGGTTGATCGTCGGCGGCGCGACCCGGTTGTGCAGCGCGAGGACGGTGAACATCGCCTCGATCGCACCGGCACCACCGAGCAGGTGCCCGGTGGACGCCTTGGTCGCCGAGACGACGACGGAGTCGAGGTGGTCACCGAAGACGCGACGCATGGCGTGGTACTCGGCGATGTCGCCGACCGGGGTCGATGTGGCGTGCGCGTTGACGTGCGCGACGTCGTCGCGCGAGGCACCGGCGTGCTCGAGTGCCGTCAGGACCGCACGGGCGGCCGCGCTGCCCTCGGGGTCCGGAGCGGTGATGTGGAAGGCGTCTGACGTGATGCCGGCGCCGGCGACCTCGGCGTAGATCTTCGCGCCGCGGGCCTCGGCGTGCTCCTTCGTCTCGAGGATGAGGGCAGCCGCGCCGTCTGCGAGCACGAAGCCGTCGCGCGTGACGTCGTACGGACGCGAGGCGGTCTCGGGGGAGTCGTTCCGACGCGAGAGCGCCTGCATCGCGGCGAAGGACGCGAGCGGCATCGGGTGGAGCGCTGCTTCGGCACCACCGGCGATGACGATGTCGGCTTCACCCGTGGCCACATGCCGGTACGCCTCGGCGAGGGACTCCGTGGACGACGCACATGCGGAGAGGTACGTCCGAGCGCCGCCACGGGCACCGAACTCCATCTCGATGGCCGCTGCCGGACCGTTCGCCATGAGCATCGGCACGGTCATCGGGAGGACGCGGCGCGGGCCCTTCTCGCGCAGGGTGTCCCATGCGTCGAGCAGGGTGTTCACGCCGCCGATGCCGGTCGCCCAGTCGACGATGAGACGCTCGGGGACGACGGTCTCGTTGTCGATGCCGGCGTCGGCCCAGGCTTCGCGCGCGGCGATGAGCGAGAGCTGCGACGACGGGTCGAACCGCTTCGTCTCCGGGCGGGTGAGCTGGTCGGTGATGAACTTCCGGGCCTGGCCCGCGAACTCGACGGGGATGTCGAGCTCGGCGTAGCGAGGGTCTTCGAGCCTGGTGATGCCGGACTTGCCCTCGAGCAGGGCGTCCCAGGTCTCCGAGGCAGTCGCGGCGAGAGGGGTGATCGCACCGATCCCGGTGACGACGACGGTCTTGTTGGTCATGGAACGACTTGTTTCTTCTGAGGTGGACATGAAGAGCGCCGCGGCCCGTGACCGGAAGGGTCGAGCCGGACCGCGGCGTTCAGGAAGTTCGCGCCAGGGCTGTGGGTATCAGGCCTGGGCCTTGACGATGAAGTCGACGGCGTCACCGACGGTCTTGAGGTTCTTGACCTCTTCGTCGGGGATCTTGACGTCGAACTTCTCTTCGGCGTTCACGACGATGGTCATCATCGAGATCGAGTCGATGTCGAGGTCGTCCGTGAACGACTTGTCCGCCTGCACGGTGTCGGTCGCGATGCCGGTCTCGTCGTTGATCAGCTCGGCCAGGCCGGCGAGGACGTCTTCGTTGGACAGGGCCATGATGGTGTCTCCTTGAGGGGGGTGTCGTTTGACCGTGGACCAGCCTAGGGCACGGGGTGGTCCCGTGCCCGCAGCCTGGCAGGCCTGTGGGTGAGTCGGTGGACTAGGGGAGCACGACCACCTGCGCGCCGAACACGAGTCCGGCGCCGAACCCGATCTGCAGGGCGAGTCCGCCCGACAGCTCCGGGTGCTCGTCGAGCAGGCGGTGGGTGGCGAGCGGGATGCTCGCGGCCGAGGTGTTGCCGGTGGTCGTGATGTCGCGGGCGATCACCACGGACTCGGGGAGGCCGAGCTGCTTGGCGAACTCGTCGATGATGCGGATGTTCGCCTGGTGGGGGACGAACGCGGCGAGCTGGTCGGGGCGGACGCCTGCGGTCTCCAGCGCTTCGCGGGCGACCTTGACCATCTCCCAGACGGCCCAGCGGAACACGGTCTGACCGGCCTGCCGTATCGTCGGCCGCGCGGCCCCCGCTTCCCACTCGTTGAAGGTCGAGGTCATGCCGATCGCGTCCCACTTGGACCCGTCCGATCCCCAGATGGTCGGGGCGATGCCGGGGAAGTCGCTCGGGCCGACGACCGCCGCGCCGGCGCCGTCACCGAGCAGGAACGAGATGGACCGGTCGGTCGGGTCGACGATGTCGCTGAGCTTCTCGGCGCCGATGACCAGCACGTGGTCGGCGATGCCGGACTTCACGAACGAGTCGGCCTGGGCGATGCCGTAGGCGTACCCGGCGCACGCGGCGCTGATGTCGTAGGCCGCAGCCGGGGTGGCGCCGATGCGCTCGGCGAGGAGCGACGCCATCGACGGCGTCGCGACCGTGTGCGTCACGGTGCTGACCAGGACGACACCGATCTGGTCGGGGGTGAGCCCGGCCTTCGCGATCGCTTCGCGCGCCGCGGTCTCGGCGAGGTCGACCGCCTCGACGCCCTCTCCGGCGCGCATCCGGGTGATGATCCCGGTGCGCTGCCGGATCCACTCGTCGGAGGAGTCGATCGGTCCGACGAGGTCGTCGTTCGGGACGGTGAGCTCACCGCGCGCGGCGCCGAACGCCATGATGCGGCTGAACTCGTGGCCCCTGCGCTGCGCGAGGACGGGCCGGCCGGTCGGCTCGACGGCTTCTGACACGTCGGTCATGCGGACACCTCCGCGGTGCTGAGGAGCTCGATCGCGGCCGGCAGGTCCTCGGGGGACTTGATCGCGACCGTCGGGGTGCCGCGCAGGCCGCGCTTGGCGAGTCCGACGAGCGCACCGGCCGGTGCGAGCTCGATGATGCCGGTGACACCGGCCTGCTGGAAGGACTCCATCACGGAGTCCCAGTGCACGGGGTTCGCGATCTGCTGGACCATCAGGTCGACGAACTGCCGGCCGTCGTCCACGCGCGAACCGTCGGCGTTCGTCCAGATCGGGAGTGTCGGGTCCACTGCGGTGGTGCCGGCGGCGACTGGGGCCACACGCTCGACCGCGGGGGCCATGTACCGGGTGTGGAACGCGCCGGCCACGGCGAGGGGGATCACGCGGGCCTTCGCCGGCGGGTTCTCGGCGAGTGCCGCGATCGCTGCGGCAGCGCCGGCGACGACGGTCTGCCCGCCGCCGTTGTGGTTCGCGGGCACGAGGCCGTGTGCCTCGAGGGCCTGGGCGACCTCGTCGGCGTCACCACCGAGGACGGCCGCCATGGAGGTCGGCTCGAGCGCTGCGGCGTCGGCCATCGCCCGGCCGCGGGCAGCGACGAGGGAGACGGCGTCGGTCGGCTGCAGGATGCCGGCGACGGCAGCGGCGGTGAACTCGCCGACCGAGTGTCCGGCGACGCCTCCGACCAGGGCACGGCGGCCGTCGGCGAGGAGTGCGTTGGCGGTGATGATGCCGGCGGCCACGATGAGCGGCTGGGCCAGCGCGGTGTCCTTGATGGTGTCCGCGTCGGACTCGGTGCCGTGCACGGCGAGGTCCACGCCGATCGCTTCGGACCACTGCCCCACACGTTCACGAACGGCGGCGTCCTCGAGCCACGGGGCGAGGAAGCCGGGAGTCTGGGAGCCCTGTCCGGGCGCGACGACGACGATCACCGGACAATCCTGTCTGCCGCGACGCGTGCGCCCCGTGTGGACTCCCGACACGAATCCGCTCGAGACATTGTGGGACCCCTACGGTCGGAGGTCACCGGCGTCCGATCCGGCGTCGACCAGAGGCCGACTCGGACATCGCGCCGAGGATGAGCGCCGACTGCACGATGAGGGCGTCGCGGGCGTGTGTGGCGTCCCACCCGATGATGTCGGCGACACGACGGAGCCGGTATCGGACGGTGTTCGGGTGCACGAAGAGCTCGCGGGCCGTGGCTTCGAGGGACCGACCGGTGTCCAGGTAGCACCAGAGGGTCTGGAGCAGTTCGGTGGACTGGTCCTTCAGCGGGACGTAGATGCGCTGGACGAGGGCGGAGCGGGCGAGGGGATCGCCGGCCAGTGCTCGCTCGGGGAGCAGGTCGTCCGCGAGCGCTGGACGGGGAGCGCCGCGCCAGGCACGCGCGACGGCGAACCCGGCGAGGGCCGCCTTCGCCGAGGTCGAGGCGTCGACCACCCCGGGGACCTCGTTGCCGAGGACCAGGTGCCCCTCGCCGAACATCGGCTCCAGTGCCTGCGCGATGGCCATGAACGAGACGGGCTCTTCGCCTTCGGGGACGTCGTCCCGCGGGGTCGAGCGACCGATGACGACCACGAGCCGCGACCCCTGCACACCGATGAGCACGTCGGCGTCCATGTGGCGGGCAGCACGGCGGACCTGGTCGACCTCGAGCTGCTTTGGCGCCGTGCCGACCAGCACCGCGACCTCGCCGTGACCGTGCCAGCCGAGCGCCGCGATCCGTGACGGCAGCTCGTCGTCGTACTCGCCCGACAGGATCGAGTCGACCACGAGCGCCTCGAGCCGCGCGTCCCAGAGCCCGCGGGCCTCCGCAGCACGCGCGTAGACGTCGGCGGCTGCGAACGCGATGTCCCGCGAGTACTTCAGGATCGCCTCCTGCAGCATCTCGTCGTCCTTGGCGCGCTCCTCGACCACGGTCACGACGACGCGGATGAGCTGCAGCGTCTGCTGCAGGCTCACCGAGCGGAGGAGTTCCCGCGGCGCGGAACCGAACACGTCGGCCGCGGCGATCCACGGTGTCGACGCGCTGCCCTCGAGCCACGAGATGAACGACGTGATGCCGGCCTGCGCCACCATGCCGACCGCGGAGCGTCGACCAGGGGGCATCTCGCTGTACCAGGGGAGCGTGTCCTCGAGCCGCTTGATCGTGGCGGTCGAGAGTTCGCCCGACACCTGCCGGAGCCAGGAGAGCGCGCGTTCGCGGTCGTTCTCCCGGCCCACGGCAGGGTCGGTGCGGGGTGTCGTCACCGCCGGTGTCAGCTCTCGCCGCCGGCGGAACCGGTCGTGCCGGCGGTCACGTCGTGCAGCCGGTACTTGTCGATCGCCTGCTGGACGAGCGCCGCGTCGATCTTGCCCTGGCGGGCGAGCTGCTGCAGCGTCCGCACGACGACCGAGGGGCCGTCGATGTGGAAGAAGCGACGGGCGGCCGGACGGGTGTCCGAGAAGCCGAAGCCGTCGGCGCCGAGGGTGGCGTAGTCGGTCGGCACGAACGGGCGGATCTGCTCCTGGACCTGGTGCATGAAGTCGCTGACGGCGACGACGGGACCCTCGGTCGCGAGCAGGCGCTCGGTGACGTACGGCGTGCGCGGCTGCTCGTTCGGGTTGAGGAAGGCGTGCTGCTCCGCGTCGAGGCCGTCGCGGTAGAGCTCACCCCAGCTCGTGACGCTCCAGACGTCTGCGGAGACGCCCCAGTCCTCGGCCAGGAGCTGCTGTGCCTCGAGGATCCACGGCACCGCGACACCGGACGCCAGGAGCTGCGCCTTCGGGCCGTCGTGCTCGCTCGGCTTGAGCAGGTACATGCCCTTGACGATCCCGTCCACGTCGACGCCCTCGGGTTCGGCGGGCTGGACGATGGGCTCGTTGTAGACCGTCAGGTAGTACATGACGTTCGGGTCGGCGTGCTTGGGCGAGCCGTCCTCGTTCGTGCCGTACATGCGGTCCAGGCCGGACTGCACGATGTGCCCGATCTCGTAGCCGTACGCCGGGTCGTAGGACACGACGGCCGGGTTCGTCGCCGCGAGCAGCAGCGAGTGTCCGTCGGCGTGCTGCAGGCCCTCGCCCGTGAGCGTCGTGCGGCCGGCGGTCGCGCCGATCATGAACCCGCGGGTCATCTGGTCGCCGGCGGCCCAGATGGCGTCGCCGGTGCGCTGGAAGCCGAACATCGAGTAGAAGACGTAGACCGGGATGAGCGGTTCGCCCTGCGTCGAGTACGACGTGCCGACGGCGGTGAAGGCCGCGAGGGCACCGGCTTCGTTGATGCCGACGTGGATGATCTGGCCCTGCGGGCTCTCCTTGTACGCCAGGAGGAGTTCGCGGTCGACGGACGTGTAGTGCTGCCCGTTCGGGTTGTAGATCTTCGCCGTCGGGAAGTACGCGTCCATGCCGAACGTACGTGCCTCGTCCGGGATGATCGGGACCACGCGGTCGCCGAAGTCCGGAGAGCGCAGCAGGTCCTTCAGCAGACGGGCGAACGCCATGGTGGTGGCGATCTCCTGCTTGCCGGAACCCTTCTTGACGACCTGGTACTTCGAGTCGTCCGGCAGCGTGATCGACGTGTACTTGGTGCGACGCTCCGGGACGTACCCGCCGAGTGCCTGACGTCGCTCGTGCATGTACTGGATGGCCTCGTCGTCGTTCCCCGGGTGGTAGTACGGCGGCGTGTAGGGGTTCTCCTCGAGCTGCGCGTCGGAGATCGGGATGCGCATCTCGTCGCGGAACTGCTTGAGGTTGTCGAGCGTGAGCTTCTTCATCTGGTGGGTCGCGTTGCGGCCCTCGAAGCTCGGGCCGAGGCCGTAGCCCTTGACCGTCTTCGCGAGGATGACGGTCGGCTGGCCCTTGTGCTCGGTCGCGGCCTTGAACGCCGCGTAGACCTTGCGGTAGTCGTGGCCACCGCGCTTGAGGTTCCAGACCTGGTCGTCGCTGTAGCCGTCGATGAGCTGCAGCGCCTTGGGGTCGCGCCCGAAGAAGTTCTCGCGGACGTACGCGCCGTTCTCGGCCTTGTACGTCTGGTAGTCACCGTCGGGGGTGACGTTCATCAGGTTGAGCAGCGCGCCGTCGGTGTCGCGGGCGAGCAGGTCGTCCCACTCGCGGCCCCAGATCACCTTGATCACGTTCCAGCCGGCACCGCGGAAGTAGCTCTCGAGCTCCTGGATGATCTTGCCGTTGCCGCGGACCGGGCCGTCGAGACGCTGCAGGTTGCAGTTGATCACGAAGTTGAGATTGTCGAGCCCGTCGTTCGCCGCGACCTGCAGCTGCCCACGGGACTCGACCTCGTCCATCTCGCCGTCGCCGAGGAACGCCCAGACCTGCTGGTCGGACGCGTCCTTGATGCCGCGGTTCGACAGGTACTTGGCCTGCTGCGCCTGGTAGATCGCGTTGATCGGGCCGATGCCCATCGACACGGTCGGGAACTGCCAGAAGTGCGGCATGAGGCGCGGGTGCGGGTACGACGACAGTCCGCCGCCCTCGTGCGACTTCTCCTGGCGGAATCCGTCGAGCTGGTTCTCGTCGAGGCGGCCTTCCATGTAGGCACGGGCGTACATGCCGGGGGAGGCGTGGCCCTGGAAGAAGACCTGGTCGCCGCCGGACGCGTGATCCTGCGCGCGGAAGAAGTGGTTGTAGCCGACCTCGTACAGGGCGGCGCTCGACGCGTAGGTCGAGATGTGGCCGCCGACCGAGATGCCGGGGCGCTGCGCGCGGTGCACCGTGATGGCCGCGTTCCAGCGGATCCAGCGGCGGTAGCGACGCTCGAGCTCTTCGTCGCCGGGGAACTCCGGCTCGTTCTCCGGCGCGATCGTGTTGACGTAGTCCGTCGTCGGGACCATCGGCACGCCGAGGTGCAGTTCCTTGGACCGCTTGAGCAGGCTCAGCATGATCTCGCGCGCACGCTCGTGACCGTGTGCGGCGACCAGTCCGTCGAGGGACTCACGCCATTCGGCGGTCTCCTCCGGGTCCTGGTCCGTGCTGCCGTTGCTGTACGGGTCCTGGTCGTTCACCGTCACCCTTGACCTCGGTTCGTTCTCGTGGTGGTGGACATGGTGGCGCACCGGTCGGTCGGGTCACGACCAGCGGTGGGAGCCGCCGTCCACTCTAGGCCCCACTGCCGACCAGTCGCCTGTGGGAGCCGCCGTCCACACGGAACACGTCTGGGCCCCACGACCGACGAGCACCCTGATGGTGACGTGTGTCCGCACGCTCGTGAACACGTGCTTGCATTCGCGTGTCGTCGGCGTACGATTGCCGATCGTGCCCGTGCGACCCTGCGCGTGCATGGATCGACGGGCACACCCGCAGCCCGAGGAAGAAGTACACGCAACGATGGCACTGGAGATCGGCTCACTCGCGCCGGACTTCGAACTCCCGAACCAGTTCGGAGAGCACGTCCGCCTCAGCGACTTCCGCGGTTCCCGCCCGGTCGCACTCGTCTTCTTCCCGCTCGCGTTCTCGTCGACCTGCACGAGCGAGCTCTGCGCCCTCCGGGACAACATCGCGATGTTCCAGGACAACCGCGTCGAGCTCATCGGCATCTCGGTCGACTCGAAGGCGACGCTCCGCTCGTTCGCCGACCTCAACGGCTACGACTTCGAGCTCCTCGCGGACTTCTGGCCGCACGGCGCCGTCTCGAAGGAGTACGGGGTCTTCCTCGAGCACAAGGGCTTCGCGAACCGCGCCACCTTCGTCATCGACGTCCAGGGCCGGATCCGCGCCTCGATCATCTCCGAGCCCGGCGTCGCCCGAGACGTCACCGAGTACCGCGCGGCGCTCGACCGGCTGGCCGCCTGCACGGCGCCCGTCCCGGTCGCCTGACAGTCGGTCGCCTGACGGGCGGTCCGTCGCACCAACCGTCGACCGGTCCGGTTCCGAACACCTCCTGGGTGCGCAGGCACCGGACAGGAGGCTCGGTGCACGCCATCGACACCGCCGCAACACCGCGGGCGGGCACGACCGACGCGTACGCGCCGTTCCCGGTGACGGCTGACGCCGCCAGGTGGTCGCTCCGCAGGACGGTCGTCCCGACCGTGCACGGTCCCGTCGTGGTGCACGCCCGCAGCGGAGACCGGCCCCTGCTGTTCCTCCACGGGGTCGCCGGTTCCTGGACCACGTGGACCCCGTTGCTCGAGGCCGCCGACGGCTTCCCGAGCCGCGGGCTGGTCCTCGTCGACCTGCCCGGCTGGGGGTCGTCGCCCGCACCTCGGACGCCGCTGTCGGTCGACGACGCCGTCGTGGTGCTGACCGCCGTGCTCGATGCGCTCGGCGTCCCGGTCGTCGACGTCGTCGGGCACTCGATGGGCGCCTTCGTCGGCATGCACCTCGCGGTCGCCGCCCCGGACCGGACCCGTTCGGTGACGCTCGTCTCCGGGACGACGTTCGCCGCGATCGACGCCGCTCGGCACCCGTTGCGCGGCGTGCTGACCGTCCCCGCGTTCACACTGCTGCGGGCCGGCCTCGCCGTCACGCGCGGCGCGGCCGTCCCGATGCTCCGGGTGCTCGCCGGCATCGGTCTCCTGCGGTTGCTCGCCGCACCCGTCTTCACCCACGTGCGGCGCCTGGACCGGAGCGTGCTCGACGCCTTCGTCGAGGAGCTCCGGCCTGCGGGCTTCCTCGCCGCCGCACGATCGGGCGCCGCCTACGACACGGACCGCTGGCGGGGGATCCGGTGCCCCGTGACCGCGGTCTCCGGGCGCGACGACGTCTTCGCCCGCGTCCGGGACCTCGAGGACCTGGCACGCGTGGTGCCGCAGACGCGGACGGTGCTCCTGGACGACTGCGGGCACTTCGCCCACGTCGAGCACCCGGCAGCGGTGGTCGCCGCGCTCAGTGGTACTGCGGCGGCCAGTCGAACGCGGGCGGACGACGTGGGACCTCGCCGACGGTCGTGACGACGAGGTCGACCTCGCCGAGGTCCTCCAGCTCGATCGACCGCGGGTTCCCCAGGTACCGGCGGCCGTCGACCCACACGGTCAGGTCCCCGTGCAGACCGCCAACACCCCAGGCGCTCAACGGGACGCCCCACTCGTCGAAGAACTGCCCGAGGGTGAAGTCCTGACGGACCGGTGACTCGACGTGGACGATGCCCGACGTGTCGTGCGTGTGGATCTCCGCGGCGAAGTGCCGACGGTCCGAATGGCCGATGTCCGCGGGGATCACGACCGGTTCGTCACCGTCGGTGATCGTCACGTGGGTGTGGACGTGCTCGGCCAGTCGCTGTCCCCACACGTCGTGGAGCCCTGCGGCCTCGGCCCGTGCCGCGAGGTCGGTCGGGCGCGGCCACGGCGGACCGTCCTGCACCGCCGAGCACCCCGCGAGGAGCACCACGAGCGTGGCGGCCGTCAGGGTCGCAGTCGCCGTTGCTCCTCGCACTGTTCCGTGTGTACTCGGTCAGACGCGCTCCGGCACGAGTGCCGCGACCCGGGATCGGACCTCGGACACCACCGTCCGCCGCATGCCCTGGGAGAACAGCGCGTGGTCTCCGTCGGGCACCGGCACCAGGCTGAGCGAGCCGGGGTGGGGCCCTGGTGCGTACCGCTCGAGCGCCGCGCGGCCACCGAGACGCTCGAACGTCGCGATGTCGACGGGCGCCGCGATCACCACCACCTCGGTGCCGGCCGCCACGAGTGGTCGCACGTGCTGCAGGACACCCCCGGTGCGGCTCCGCTCGACGTGCGCACGGACGACCTGCGGCACGACACGGTCGTACCAGGACCGGATCCACAGCCGGGCGGGCGACGGCGACCACGCGGCCGCCGCGCTGTGGCCCCCCGGTGCGGCGGGTCGCCGGCGGAAGTCGTTCGGGCTGATCTCCACGACCAGCCGCGGGGACAGCGCCGCCGAGCGGCCGGCGAGCCACGCACCGGCACACATGCCGACCAGTGCGAGCCGGTCGCCGTCGACCCCGAGGGCGGACACGACCGCGTCCTGGTCGTCGACCCACGTCTGCGCGAACAGGTGGTTGTGCTCACCGGCGGACACCGCCGTGCTCTCCCCGGTGCCCCGGCGGTCGACCCGGACGACCCTGGCACCGTCCTCGGCGAGCGCCCGGGCGAGCGCGACCTGGTAGTCGTTCCCGCCGACGCGGTGCTCGGCGCCGCCGGTGTGCAGGACGACGACGGGAGCGTCGTCCGTCGCGCCGGCGGGGACCGTCTCCACGGCGAAGAGCGACTCCGGTCCGAGGTGCACGACGTGCTCCGAGATCCCGGAGTCGAGGTCGAGGACCGCGTCGACACGTGGCGGTCTCGACGCGACCGTCGCCGCGGGAACGTGTTCGTCCACCCATGCGACCACCGTGTCGACCGCCTGCACCGGCATGCGCGCGTGGATGCTCATCTCGTCGAGCAGCTCTGCGCTCCCAGGTACCTCGACGACCGGGAGACCACCGACCGCTCGAGGGCCTCGCGCCCCTGGCCGCACCAGCACGAGCGTGGAGCGGGGGTCCCGTTCGACGTGCACGAGCGCGGCGACGGCTGCGGCCTGCGCCGGGTCCAGGTCGATCCCCACGAGGGTCTCGACGCCGTCGACGACACGGGTGGCCTCGATCGTCAGCGTCGCGAGCGCACGCTGTCGACGCAGCCAGGCGCGGCCGGACTCGGGCGCGTCCCAGAGCACCAGGCCGTCGCCCTCGGTCGCGGCTGCGGAGGCGATGAGCGCGCCTGAGGCGAGTCCGACGAAGACGATCCGCTCGACCCCGGCCGTGCGGAGCACGGCCGCCGCGTTGCGAGCGGACCGGACCGGCGCGTCGGGGTCGGCGTCGTCCTCGGAATCGCCACGGCCGGACGGGTCGTAGCGCACCGAAGCCACGCCACGAGCCTCCAGGCGGTCCGCCAGCAGGCGGAACGTGCGGTACGCGAGCACGCCCTCCTGTCCGAGCGGTGTGCAGATCACGACCCCGGCGCGCACCGACGGCGGCGTCTGCACCGCGACCCGGGAAGCCGGGGAACCCGACCACCCGTGCGTGGTGGTCACAGCGTCAGCGCGCGACGGACAGCCGATGGCCACGCGGCGGGGTCGGTGCCGTGCGCGGCGAACAGGGCGATCGTGATGCGCTCCAGGCCGAAGGCGAGGCATGCGCTGTGGGCGACCTCGCCGTCCTCGGTGCGGATCCCGAAGGACAGGCCGAAGTGGTCCTCGTGGAGGTTGGCGGAACTGATCGCGGTCGCCTCGCCCGCGTCACCGTAGACCGGCGTGACGAACTCGTACTTCAGCGCCTGTTCGACCTGGTTGCGCGCGAGGATCTTGCCCACGCGGCCGAAGAACGGGTCGTTCGCGGGGACCACGTCGATGTCCAGCCCGAAGCCCTCCAGGAGCGACCGCATCACGGCGATGTGTCCGTCGCGGTGCGCCTTCGCCGATGTGGGTGTGCCGATGTGGACGAACTCGTGCATGTGGAACGCCTGCAGCCGCATCGGGTCGAGCGATGGCTCACGCCGGAACGAGTCGCCGACGATGTCGAAGGACCGGCCGGCCTGCTGCACCGTGTCACCGACCAGGCCGTAGACCGGGTGGCAGACCGCTGGGGCGAGCATCAGGTCCGCCGGCTCCAGGAAGGACTCCCAGCGCTCGCCGCGTTCCCGCGCCGCGAGGAGCTCGCGGTGCTTGCGGTCGCCGCCGGTGAAGCCGGAGATCGACGCCGCGAGGTCCGGGAACGAGGCGATGTAGTCGGTGCGCTCGAACGCGGCGAGCGGTTCGACGGGTGGGAAGCGGAGGACCTCGGAGTCGAGGTCCGCCATCGAGCGGACGGCAGCGGTGTCGACGGCGGTGTACACGCGCTCGAAGACACCGGTGCGGCCGTAGAGCCCGGGGGAGCCGAGGTCGATGAGGACGCGATCGGCGAGCAGTCGTGCCCGGAGTGCTGCGCGAGCGTGGTCGAGCGGCGTCGCGGTCACGGGTGCTTCGGTGATGGTCACAGGATCGCTCCGCTCATGAGTGCCAGGCCGGCGTCGTTCTGGAGGAGACGGTCGTTGCTCACCATGACGGCGGCGCCGTGTGCGTCTCGGAGGTGCCGGGCGATGCTCATCGGTCCCGACGCGGCGTACCCGGCGATCCCGACGATGCGGAGCGCTGCGGTGACGATGTCCGTCACCTTCTGGGAGGCGCCGATCTTCAGCGCGTTCGCGGCGAGGGCGGAGGCGCTCGACTCGAGGGTGTCGGGGTCGTCGGCGACGGCGTCGAACCGCTCGGCGGCGTGCCGGACGCCGTCGGCGAGCCCCTGGAGGTCGACGAGGAGCTCCGCGAGCCGCAGCGCACCGGGTGGTGTCATCCCGACGCTGGCCCGTGCCTGCTTGCGGACGGCCGAGCGTGCGCGTTCCGCTGCCGAGGCCGCGATGCCGAGCCACACCGACGCCCACAGGACGTGCGAGACGGGCAGGATCGTCTGTGCCGAGATGGTGGCGTAGTCGTCGCGGAACACGTGGTCGAGGGTGGTTTCGGCGTCGAGGATCCACCCGTTGCTGCACGTGCCCCTGAGTCCGAGCGTGTCCCACATCGAGGTCTGCGAGAGCACGGTGCGTGCGGTGTCGCAGATCACGAGGCGCTGGTCGGACGCCGGTGCGTCGGGGTCGCGGCGAGCGGTGACGAACACCGCGGTGGATTCCGTGGCGTACGAGATGACGGGGGCGTCCTTGCGGAGACGGATGCGACCGGGTGCCTCGGTGGACGCCTCGATCGCGCAGGTGGACCGTCGAGCGTCGCCACCGACGCCCTTCTCGGTGGTCGACGACGCGACGAGCGCGCCACCCAGGACCTGGTCGATCATCGCGCGCACGCCGGCAGCGTCGCCGCCGTGCCGCCAGAGCGCCATCACCTGGCCCTGGTGCATCGCGAACACCATCCCCGTCGCCGCGCACGCACCGCCGAGCTCGGTCGCGATCGCGGATAGTTCGGACACCGAGGCACCTTCGCCACCGTGTTCGACCGGGACCGCGGCGGCGAGCAGGCCGTACTCGCGCATCGCGGCGATCGCCTCGCGCGGGGGCCGGGCGTCCCGGTCGACCTCGTCCGCGAACTGCGCGGCGACGGCTGCGACGGCGGCGGTGCGTTCGGCGAAGCGGTCCGCGGTGGATCCGGCCGCGACCGCGGACCGCGTCGGGGACTCCGGCTGCAGCGTGGTCACGCCGTCACCTGCGCGGCCGCGGTGGTCAACGACTCCACGGAGGAGAACGTCGCTCGATGCAGGAGGTGGTCGGGGAATTCCGCGTCGAGGTCGTTCTCGATCGCGAGCATCACGTTGACGGTCGCGTGGGACGTCAGCCCGAGGAGGTAGAGATCCGCGATCGGTGCCACGTCCCACGCGTCGACGGTGAGCCGCCCGTGGTCGGCGAGTGCGCGTCGGACGGCCTGTTCGGTCGTGTCAGCGAGGGTGTTCTGGTCCGGCTGCATGCGAGCAACCCTAGGGACGGGGATGCGCCGGAAAGCCGCCGTCCGGATGCGCGAAACCGCAACGACCCGCCCGGGGCTGAACAGCGGTTCAGGGTGTCCCGATGCGGGGCCCGTTCACCGGTCTGCCAGTGCCACCGCCGTCGCGAGCGCCAGCCCTCGCTCGTGGGACAGGGACACGTCGACGACGGTGATCCCCTGCGCCTCGGCGAGCGTCAGGGCCGCGCCGGTGAGCTCCACCACCGGGGCGCCGTGGCCGTCGAGCACGATCGCGACGTCGTGCAGCGGGACCGCCTGCCCGTCGGTGGGGCGGAGGAGCTTGATCACGGCCTCCTTGCCGGCGAACCGCGCGGCGAGGCGCTCTGGGTCGTCGTGAGCGTCGGTGCGCTCCCGGACCGTGAAGACCCGGGCGAGGTACCGCTCGCCGTGCGCGCTGATCCCGGCGAGGACGTCATCGACCGCGGCGAGGTCGCACCCGGTGCGGACGGCGGTCATGCCGAGATCGTACGTGCCCCGGCCGGTCGTCGGGCCGCGTCGCGCTGCCGGACGGTCGGCCGGTGCCGCCGGACCCGGTGGCCTAGGCTCCGGATCGTGCGCGACCACGGCTGTGCGGCCCGCGACACGCCGACGAGGGAACCGATCGCGGGGCTGCGGACACCACAGGACATGAACCAGATCACGGGGGACCGCGCCGACTGGGCCCTGAGCACCGCGGGCGACGGCCAGGCGTTCGGGCGGGTGTTCGACCGGCACGCTCCACGGCTCCGTCGACACGCGGTCGGACTCGTCCCCACCCCTGCCGATGCCGACGACGTGGTCGCCATCGCCTTCCTCGAAGCCTGGCGGCGACGTGACCACGTCCGGTTCGTCGACGACTCCCTGCTGCCCTGGCTGCTCGTGACGACGACGAACGCGGCGCACAACCTCACGCGCTCGACCCGCAGACACCGCAGCTTCCTCGGCCGGTTCCCCGTCGACGACCCCGCTCCCGACCCCGCCGAGCGGTTCACCGACGGGGACGCGGTCGCCGCGCTCCGCGGCCTCGGGCTCGCCGACCAACGGGTCCTCACGCTCTGCGTCCTCGAGGGGCTCAGCGAACGCGAGGCGGCGACGGCACTCGGCGTCCCCGCCGGGACCGTCAAGTCCCGACTCCACCGGGCGAAGGCCCGGCTCCACCAGCAGTACACAGCCACAGCGGAACCCCTCGGAGGCGCACTGTGAACGACGAACGCTCCCCACTGGACGACGAACGCCCTTCTCGGGACGACGAACGCCCTTCTTGGGACGACGAACGCTCCCCACGACTGACCGCGATGCGCGATGCCCTCGTCGCCGAGGTCGTGTCCACTCCTGCGGCCCGAGCGCGCCGTCGGCGTCGACCGACCCGGGCCACGGTCGCAGCCGTCGTCGCAGCGTTCCTGGTCGGTGGGGGCCTGACCGGCGGGCTCACCGCCGCAGCGCTCCCCGGCAACGACCCGGACACCGCCGTCCAGGCCTCGCTCGGTGCCACGACGCGTTCCATGGTCGAGGACGTCAACCACGGCCGGCTCCTCGGCACCCCGACGTTCCGCGTCACACACGGCGACACCGCGCTGACCCTGTCCTCCCGACCATCCGGCGCGGACCGCGTCGCCGTGGCGTGGGCATGTCTCGACGGCAGTGCCCCGACCGTCGAGGTGGGAGGTCGCCCGGTCGAGGGCACCGCGTGTGGTCGTCGCGCTGACCCGGAGTCCGAGCAGATCGGATGGGCGCTCGCCGCGGCACCGGCGTCCGGCGACGCCACGGTGACCGTCTCCGCCGACGATGCCGACCGGTACGGCGTGTGGGTGTCCTGGGCTCGGTCGCCGCAGATCGCTCGTCCGTCGGCGCTGCAGGAAGCCGAGACGTCCGACGGCGTCGTCACGCTGGACGAGTACCGGACGGCGTTCAACCGGCTGCTCGCGTGTCAGGCACAGGCCGGGCAGCCGATGGCCGACGTCCCGCTCTCCTGGTACTCGGACGGCGGGTGGAACGGCGAGGGGCGGGGGATCGGTCCCTGGTTCCTGTACACCACGCCGTCCGACGGGAGCGAGGTCTTCGACACGCAGTGCTACCCGAGGGAGTTCGGCGCCGTGGACGCGATCTGGCAGGGGGAGCACCCGATGCCGGAGGACCCGCCGGCGGCCGGGTGACGCCAGCCAGACGTGTGCCCTGTGAGGATTCGCCGGGGGCGTCCGTCGTACGCCCCGGCCCGGTGGGTAGCGTTCGGGACATGACGACACCCGCAGAGACCGACCACAAACGCCGGGGCGGGTGGCTCCCCGGTCAGGACGACCTCGAAGCCTGGATCGAAGGGCACCGCGAACGCGCTCGCGCCCACCGCGACCGCCCGCTGCACCCCGCCGTCGCCGCGTTCCGGCACCTGTTCGACACCGACCCGGTGATCCGGATGGGGATGACCCGCATGATCGAGCAGGTCCCGCACGGCAAGCAGTACCGGAAGCGGCACATCGAGGACATCGACGAGTTCTTCTCCCTCGTCAACGAGGTCATGACGACTGCTCCGGCGTTCAGCGACGGCGGCATGGTCACCACCCCGTTCGCCGCGATCCTCGACTGGACGATGGCCACCCCGGCCGGGTTCGCCGTCTACCGGGACCCGAAGGTCAACGCCGCACTGAAGGACGTCCTGGACGCGTGGGCCGAGTACCTCGACAGCCCCGCCTCGCTGTCCGTGATCGTCGACGCACCCGACGGGTGGAAGTCGGAGCAGGCACAGCAGGTCGTCGGCATGGACCAGTTCCAGCACGACCCCGACGCCGAGCACTGGGGCTTCACGTCCTGGAACGACTTCTTCATCCGCCGGTTCAAGGACGGCCAGCGCCCCGTCGCGGCCCCCGACGACGACACCGTCGTGGTCAGCTCGAGCGAGTCCACGCCGTACGCGATCGCGACGAACGTGCAACGTCGTGACGAGTTCTGGGTGAAGCAGCAGCTGTACTCCCTCGAGGACTTCCTCGCGAACGACGAGTCCGTGGACCGGTTCGTCGGCGGGTCCGTGTACCAGGCGTTCCTCAGCGCCACGAACTACCACCGCTGGCACGCACCCGTCGCCGGCACCATCGTCCGCGCCTTCGTCCAGCCCGGCACGTACTTCTCCGAAGCCGACGCCGAGGGCTCGGACGCCGTGGAGCCGAAGGACTCGCAGGGGTACCTCGCACACGTCGCCGCGCGGGCCGTCATCATCATCGAAGCCGACAACCCGTCGCTCGGACACGTCGCGGTCGTCCCCGTCGGGATGATCGAGGTCTCCTCCTGCGTCATCGGCGACGGCATCGAGCCCGGCCGTCACGTCGACAAGGGCGACGAGCTCGGGTACTTCCAGTTCGGCGGGTCCACCGAGTGCCTCGTCTTCGAACCGGGTGCGATCGAGTCGTTCGCCGTGCAGGCGTTCCCGGACCCGCGGCACCCCGCGTTGGTCCGCCTCCACACGCAGATCGCGACCGCCGCGTCGGTCTGATCCGTCGGCTCGGTCCGCGGATCCTGCGGACTGGAGGCTCGGTGCCAGCCGACACCGAGCCTCCCGTCCGCCACAGGGCGCGCCCGGCGACCGCCGCCTGGAGCCGTCTGTCGGGTTCGCCCCGGGTGCCGGCCTGCGGTGGTCAACCGATGCGACGCATCGCGCGCTGTTCCCGACGGACCGGCCGCTACGATGGATCTCGAGGGCCTTTAGCTCAGCTGGTAGAGCGCCACGTTTACACCGTGGATGTCGTCGGTTCGATCCCGGCAGGGCCCACCGAGGAAAGCCGCGCTGGCAGACAAGCCCCCAGAGGACTGAGTCTCCCGCTCACCGATCAGCTATCGAGACGGTCACCGTAGTAGACCTGGGCGGAGTTGCTGTCGGAAACCACAGCCGGAGGTCCGGCGTACACCTACACGTACGGCAGGACGGACGGAACGGGTGTGCCTGAGATCGACACGGAAACCACCAACGGGACCTCGACGTCTCGGGTGCTCTCTGACGCCGTCACCGGGCAGGCGCTTGACTTGACCAACGCGGCCGGGTCCACCGCTGCGTTCCTGGTCGACGGGATCGCCAACCAGGTCGGCGCCCTCACCGACACCGGGACGAATGCGTTCCAGGTCAGCTACGACCCTTATGGGACGGCAACCGTGAGCAGCGGCTCGACCGGGTCGTTCTGGACACAGAACCCGTACGGGTTCAAGGCGGGTATCCGCACCTCGGACGCGCAGAACCAGCTCGTCAAGTTCGGACTCCGCTGGTACCTCACGGCCGTTGGGGCCTGGACGCAGCAAGACAGCCTCGACTCGCCTCTCGACCCCGCCAACGCAGACCGATACGCCTACGCAGGAGACGCGCCTGTCATCCAGAGCGATCCGACGGGCGCCTCGACGTACGACGACACATTCGATCAGGTGTGCGGACCCCTCGTGGGCTTCGGAGTAACGGGAGGTACATATGTCGCCGCCACCATCGGAAGTGAGGCAACGGCCGACACTGCCGGTCTGGCCGGCGTGGCCTATGCCGCTGCATGCGTCATAGGCTACGTGCCGCGCGAGATGCCCGACCTCTACGCAACGCACCAGGAAGAGTTCGTGGCAACCGCGGGAGGCTACTGATGAACGCCAGAGTCTTCTTGTCCGCCATCGCAGTCATAGCAGGGTTCGCCTTCGTCGGAGCGCTCGGCGGCCTCCAACTGCGCGGGAAAGATGGTTTCGGCCTTTTGTGGATGCTGGGAGCAGCAGTAGCTGCCGCTGGGTTCATCGCGATGAGAGCGCGTACGTACCGACCACTGTTCCCATCTTCATGGTGGTTCGTCGCGGCAACTGTTTGCTTCGTGATCGGTGCGCTGGTCATCGTGACATTGCCGCCATTGGCATGGATCGGTGGCGCAATCGCAGCAACAGGCATAGCGGTGATCATCCTCAAGATCACCACGGCGCGTATCCGTGAGCGGATTGAGGGGGGCAGGGGAACTGGTGACCTTCGGTAAGCGAATCCGAACGCCTATGCGTCTTCGTGTCCCGCGACTTCCGCCCGTTGGGGTGCACGCGCACGCTCTGCAGCTCACATACGGGCCGAGTCGCCGCACACCGAGCACGTAGCTCGTCACCGATCATCTGTCGCATGCCCTAACAGCGGCGCGCAACATGACCGCATCGCCCGGTGCCGGTCGACGGTACTGGACGCTCCTCGTCTGGACGCGCTGGGCTCACTTGTCCGGTCAACGCCGCGTCGTCAGCTCGCTACCCGGACTGTCTTACAGCCGGCGGATGATCGCTGAGTCGCGCGATTCGCAAGTTCGGATCGAGGACACTTCTTCGGACTGGATGTTCGTCGGGGGATGCTGCTCCGCGCGAATCCCAGAGCTGAAGGCGTGTAACGCTTGCCCGGGGGACATGGTGGGTCAGGGGTCGCCCTCGAGGTCGGCGACGGCCCGGGCTGATATCGACCGGTGCGGTTACTCGGCGAAGACCTGTTTGGCGATCTGAATGGCGGACATGGCTTTCGGCCAGCCGGCGTAGAACGCCAGGTGCCGAGGAGTGGATGCGGGCGAGCCGGACCGCGCTGGACCAGCACTTTCCGCCCGAGGTGGCGCGGATGCTCGACGCCTACATCGAAGGCGCAGCCCTGCACATCGCGCTCGACCGGAACCCACCACCAGCAACGCTCACCGTGCAGACCCTCACCACGCTGGCCCGCTTGCCCGCCGTCCGCTGAAGGATCGGCTCTCAAGACTGCGTTCTCCTACCTCGCTCCGTGCTCGTCGAGTACCTCGATTGCTGCTCGACCCCACCCCGTGGGGTCGTCCCCGGGAGGCACGAGTGCGAGCGAGTACCAGAGCACGAGGATGGGCCACCATTGGAGTTCCGCATCGGTGAGTGCATGGACCGTTTGGTATCCGTCCAGGAACTCCCGCCGAACTGACGGTGCAACGGGTCCCCAGTCTCGGAACAGTGTGCCGAGCATGACCGCTGAACGAGCGAGCTCGACGATCCGATGGTCGATTCGAAGCTCCTCGAAGTCGAGAACGCCGACGACAGCGCCTTCGGCGCACAAGATGTTCGCGGCGCGGTAGTCGCCCTGCACGATCTGGACGGGCGGGAGATCCGACGGCGTTCGTTCGAGCAGCCGCCCGAGAACGTCTCGGGCTTCCACTGCCAGCGTCGACGGATGAGAAGCAACCCAGCCTCCGATTTGCTCGGCGAGCGGTGCCGGCACGGGAAGGACCTCGGGTCGCGAGTTGCTCAGGGGGTACGCACGCAGTGCGTTGTGCAGCCGAGCGAGTGTCGCTCCCGCTCCACGAACCTGATCGGCGTCCTCGACGTCGAGGTGGGCGCCGTCGATGACGCGTTGCAGTCCCATCGAGACGCCGTCGCTCGTCACCTGGACCTCACCCGAAAGTGTCGGCATCGGTGCCGAGACGGGGAGTTGAAGCGCACCGAGCCAAGCAGTGAGCTTGGCGGCAAGCGCGAGGCGTTCGAATCGGTCAGGCGCTACCGACCACTTCAACAGGAGGCGCTGGTCGCCGCTGCGCACCCATGCAAGCGCGTTGCTGTCGCTGATCACGACCCGCTCCGGCGATCCGACACGCGTACCCCAATGACGCTCGACCGTTGACCTGACCCAAGCGCTCACTGCCTCCGCGTTCGCAAAGCCGAAACGGTTTCGGAGCACTTCAGCCGGGTCGTCCTGCGCCCACAACATCTCGATCGTCATCGATCCCCCTGCATCACGAGACAGACGTCGAGCCCGACGCCCCGCTCGATCTTGCCGTGCCTCGGCCCGCTTCCCACTTCTTGTCAGAGTCTTCGGAGCGGATCGGCCTTCGCGGCGAGGTGCAGAGAGCGGTTCGCTGTGTGCCCGTCGATCCGTCCGGTGGGCACTCCATTTCCCCGAACGTGGGGCTGCCGCTCTGCTCCTGACCGTCCATAGAGTCGGCGGTCAGGAGGGACTGAACCCCGCATGACTCGATGGACAGAAGCGCTCGACGCGACCTTCCGGCGACTGCCGAACCTCGTACCAACCCGACCCATCGACGCGCCGCCGGTGCTGCCCTTCGACGTCGCGCTTCAGCATCTGCGGGATCAGGCGCTGGCAGACTTCAGCGCCAGGCGTGCCGCGGGCGGATACCTCTCCGGTTCGACGAGGGAAAAGCCGCTGACGTGGGGCGACGTGGAACGGTCGCTGAACGAGAAGCTCGACTCGTACCGGCACGCGTCCCGTGCACTCGTGCTGCAGCTCGGCGTCGAGGTCCAGAAACCCATGCCGTGGTGGCGTCGTGTTGGTCTCGGCCTCGACGAGTACGTCGACCGGACCCCGGGCCGGTCATCAGTCGGAACCGTCGTGTGGTCGCCGGCGCCACCGGTGCTCGACGACCTCATCTTCGGAGGCCTGTACCTGCTGCCCGGGCAGTACCCGAAGTGGGTCTCCGAGTCGGTCGGGAACATCCGCCGCGAGTACGGCATCAACGTCGCCGCGTTCGCCCTCGCCCCGGAACTGCCGCTCCGATGGGCGAGCCGTGTCCGCATCGTGCAAGTCACGGCCGCTCTGGAACAGCAGCGCAACGCTCACATCCTCGCTCTGCAGCAGCAGGCGGAAGACGAAGGGGAGTCCGGCTACCGCGCGTTCGACAACTGGCACAACCGGCACGCGGAAACGGTGTTCATGACGCCCGCACTCGGACGTCGCGTTCTCCGCGCCCGGAGCGTCGTAGAACTCGCTGAGGAACTCGTCGGCAGCATCCCGTGGCTCGCCGACCTGGACGTCACCGCGCAGCGGCTTCATGACACCCTCGCCACCCCAGTCGCGAGACCAGCAGTCCGTCGCTGAACGGCCACGCGGCCGCAGGTCTCTCGGGCGCGCACTCGGTCGAGCAGCGTGAGCGGCAATCGCAACGGCGGTGTCTCAGTAGACGATCGGCTATCTGTCCGTCCCTATGACGTGATCGTTCGTCCGACTCGTCCACCGCGGGCAGCGGGGCTGGTGCCGGCCCGTCCGCTGCGATGGCTTGATAGAAGGTCGTCCAACCAGCCACCTGGTTGTGACTCGTTAGAGATCCGCCCCGCACCGACTCTCCCCGGGCCGGGCACCAACACGGTTCCCGTCTTGGAAGGAGTCCCGCAATGCCCATCGTCGCAGACGAGTACACGCATGTCATCGGCGTCGACACGCACACCAGAACACACACCTACGTCGTCCTCGATACCCGCACCGGCGGCATCGTCGATACTGCGACGTTCCCGACGAGTCCGGCAGGTCTCGCCCGCGCGCTGGCATGGATCGACCGTCGGACATCCGCTGGACGGCTCGCAGCCGTCGAGGGAACCAGCTCCTACGGGGCATCCTTGACCGAAGCGCTGCAGCAGGCCGATATCCCCGTGGTCGAAGCGCGACCACCACGACGAGCCGACCGTGGAGCTCGCGGGAAGTCCGACCCCATCGATGCTGAGGCAGCGGCTCGTGCCGTGCTACGCACAGACACAGCGATGCTCTCCTGGCCCAGGACCGGCAAGATCCGGTCGGCGCTCCGCATCCTGGTGGCGGCCCGGAGATTGATGGACGGTCAACGCACCGCGAGCCGCAACGCGCTCACCGCGCTGCTGCGCACCATCGACCTCGGCATCGATGCTCGGCGCCCGCTGACGGATACGCAGATCACCTCGATCGCAGCATGGCGGCACCACCCCAGCGACGACATCGACAAGGTCATTGCGCGCGCCGAAGCGGTCCGCCTCGCCCGCGACGTCATTGACCTGACCGTCAAGCTCGAAGCCAACCACGACGCGCTCCGACTGCACGTGTCCGCTCTCGCTCCGACGATGCTGGACATCGCCGGCGTCGGGCCCGTCTCAGCGGCAGTGTTCCTCACCGCGTACTCGCACGCGGGCAGAGTCCGCAGCGAAGCCGCGTTCGCGTCCCTCGCTGGCGCGGCGCCGATCCCCGCCTCCAGCGGCAACACCACCAGACATCGCCTGAATCGGCACGGCGATCGGCGGCTGAACTCGGCGCTCGAAACCGTCGCACGTGTCCGGCTCTCTTACGACCCCGACACCCGCGCTTACAAGCAACGTCGCCTCGCCGAAGGGAAGACCGCGAAAGAGGTCAAGCGCATGCTCAAGCGCTATATCGCCCGGCAGGTCTACCGCCATCTCACCGCCACCATGACCGCTTGACATCACCTATAGAGGGGTCGTACGGGTCGGATACGCGGGGCAGGTGTTGTCGACGTCGTGCATGGCAGCTGGGCAGGGCATCCGGAAGAGTGGTCGTATGGCGAACTTCTCACGATCCCTCAGCGATCGCTATTTCGACGACTACGAGGTCGGGGTCGACGTGACGTACGGATCCGAGGTGGTGAGCGAGGCGGACGTGCTCCGATTCGCGGGAGAGTTCGATCCGCAGGCCATCCATCTTGATCCGGAGGCGGCTGCTGTCGGCCCGTTCGGTGGTTTGATCGCGTCTGGCTGGCACACGGCCGCACTGATGATGCGTGTCTTCGCGAGCTACTTCTTGAATGACGCGGCGAGCTTGGCGTCGCCGGGTGTCGATGAGTTGCGATGGATTCGGCCCGTCCGGCCGGGGGACGTGTTGTCGGTCAGGTTCGAGGTGCTCGAGTCTCGGCTATCGCGGTCCAAGCCGGATCGCGGCATCGTGCGCACTCGGATCACGACGATGAACGATCGGCACGAGCCCGTGATGACGTTGATCGCGATGAACATGCTTCGCGTCCGTCCCAATGCCTGAGCTGAAGGTCGGCCTGAACCTTTACACGCTGCGCGACCGAGCAACGGCAGGATCGAATCACGAGACGTGGCATGCGGTAGCGACGTCGGGGACGCCGGTGGTGATCAAGATCGCCGGCCCGGGTCAGCTCGATCGAGAACGGAACGCCCTGGCGGCGCTCCGTGAACATGGCGTCCCCGTGCCGACAGTCGTCGAGAGCGGTCCCACCGCCGACGGCCGTGACGCGTTGGTCATGCACAGGGTCGCCGGTCACCCTCCAACGGACCCGGCCGCCTGGAACCAGCTCGGCAGGCAACTCGCCGCCCTCCTCGACGTACCCACCGACGTGATCGGTTTGCCCGTCATCGACGGGAAGCGCTTCATGGCTCGACACGCAACGATGCTTACGACTGTTGAGCACGCGTTGGACAGCAACACGGTGAAGCGGGTGCGTGGAGCAGCGCATCAGCTCGGTGACGGCCGCCTCGTGGTCACGCACGGTGATCCCGGGCCGGGGAACTTCCTCTGCGACGAGGTCGAAGGCGTCTTGCTCGATTGGGAAAGCGCTTCGCTCTCCCCGGTCGGTGTCGACGTCGGGCGGTTAGCCTTCATAGCCCTCCTCGACATCGCTCACACGGGATCGCCGGTTGCGCTCAGTCGTGCCGGCGTCGCCGGGTACCTGGCGAGGACTACCGACGCACTGCTGCGCGAGCTGGTGCAACCCGCCGCACTCGTCGCCGGCCTGCAACTCCTCCACAGCAGAACCACCAAACCTCGACGCGGCGACCGACCACCAGAAATTGCCGCGAGACTCCTCGACAGCCTCGCCAGCGGCCGCATCCACCTGCTCGACGAGCGTTCCCGGTGAAGGATCGGCTACCGGGCAGTGGCCACCAGCACTAGGACCTCGGACGACTCGGTAACCGGACCACGCTGCCAGTCGCCGTACACCGCAGCGGTGTCAAAGCCCGCGATGTCGAGTTCATGCTCGAGCTCGCTCAGCTCCCGGAAGAACAGGTCCTCTGTGTACGTGAGGAGTTTGTGTACGTGAGGAGTTCACCCGTACCGACGAAGGCGTTGTGGGCGACCAGGCGGACAACTCCCGGCGTGATCTCCTCCGCCTCAGACCACTCTTCCAAGGGACCGCTCGCGGTCTCACGCACGGAGCGCTCTGACGTGGACCACGTGTGCCACGCTCCCGCGGCGGGGTTACGACTCCGGAATGCGAGGATCCCGCCGGCGCGAAGTGCGTGGTGAAGATCGGCGAGCGTCCGCTGCCAGTCTCCATCGGGTATGTGCTGCGCAACGTTGCCGGTCATCACGGCGAATTCGGCATCGATGACCGGCAGGGTGCGACTGTCCCCTACGACCCACGTCACACCGTCAGCGCTAGGCCGCTGCCTGGCGTAGTCAATCATCGTCTCTGATGGATCGATCCCAACAGCGGTCAGCCCGGCTGCGGCGAAGCTCACGGCGAGTGACCCGGTCCCGTATCCGAGGTCGATCACGGAACGTGCGCCCGTCGACGCGCAGAGCGCTCGATAGAAATCGCTGTCGGCTCCGTCGGGGGTTGTCCTCGTCGTACAACGCGACAAGACGAGGGTCGAGGTCCACCATCCAACGAGGCTAGATCAGTCCCGACCCTTCTGTAGGTGATGTCAAGCGCATGCTCAAGCGCTATATCGCCCGACAGGTCTACCGCCATCTCACCACCACCATGACCGCTCGACATCACCTATAAAAGGGTCGGACGCCGCCGCACGAAGCGGACGCGCCTCTGAGCGAGCTGGTGCGGGTCAGGAGCGTTGGGTGACGCGGAAGGTCAGGGGCGGCGGGATCGGCGGCGCTCGAAACGCAGCCTGGGCCCTCGCCACAACTGACCGTGCAGAGCCACAGGCGTTGCGCGATCGGGGGCGTACCGGGCCGTCGGGTGAACGATCCAGGCGGGAGCCGTTGGGCGTTGAGTAGGAGCATGCGCCGCATTCCGGCGCGTTGCCTGCGATAGGAGATCCAGATGACCGTCGAACTCAGCCACCCGGACCAGCTGCTGCGGCAGGATGATTACGCACCCCTTGCGGTCACGACGGGATCACGACTGCTGCTCCTTGCCGGTCAGACAGCCTCCGCCTTGGACGGAACGCTCACCGCCTCAGATCTCGCCGGTCAGGTCGAGGGTTCGTTGCGAAACGTCGCCATCGGACTCGGCGGGGGCGGTGCGACTCTCCGGGATGTTGCACGGCTCACCTGCTATGTCGTCGATTGGGAGCTGTCCAAGTGGGAAGCCGTTCTCGAAGGCGTTTCGCGAGTCCAGAACACCGACGAGCTCGCTGACCCGATGCCGCCCATCACCATCATTGGCGTGCAGGCCTTGTTCCGACCGGAGATTCTCGTGGAGATCGAAGCCACGGCGGTCGTCGACTGACGAACCATGACGGGGGTAGCGCTCAAGTGGTGACTGTAGGTCGTCCGTCAGCCCATCGGCCATCGGGACGTGTTCTGGCCAAAGTGGAGCTCTTCAGTTGTCGAGGACGGGGGAACGGGTGCGATGGTTGACCTCGATCTCGAGGCCGTCGCCGACGGGGCAATAAAACGCGGTCCAAGTGGCTCCGACTGCTTCGAACCCGTCGCTGAGCGGCCCGGGTTGATAGCCGGCTTTGGTGAGTTCCTCGTGCTTTTCGATGACGGCTTGGGCGGTGGGTTGCATGATGCCGATGTGGAATCCGCTGGGGTACGCGGACCGGCCGTCCGGGGTGGGGCGGATCTCGGTGATGACGATGTTCGATCCGTCTCCGCCGGTCAGCATCGCGAAGTGGCTCCCGGGGTTGGCGGCCCACGCTTCGTCGGGGACGGTCCCGGCTTGGATGATGCGGTACTCGAAATGCTGCTCGAGCGTCGCCGTGAGTGCCGGGACGTCGCTGCTGCAGAGGTTGACGTGGTTGAGGTTCACGGAGCTTCTCCTGGTCGGTGGTGGTCTGCCCGCTGGCGTCGGAGGAACGTCGTGATCTCGGCGGCCACCGCCCGCGGATTGCCGCCGTTCCAGGGGCCGTCGTGCCCGAGCCCGGGGAGTTCCGTGTGCGACGCGTGTGGGAGGACGCGCTGCACGGCGCGGACGGCGTCCTGGAGGAAACGGGGACTGGCGGTGCCGCTCAGGAGCAGGACGGGCTGGGTGATGCTTGCGAAGGCGTCGAGGTGACCATCGACCTGGGCCACGTCGTGGAAGTCGTAGCGGACGCCCGGGAGGAGTCTGCGGAGCGACGTCGCCGGGCCAGGAGCCAATCCCTGCACGGTGAGGACGATCCGGCCCAGGAGCCGACCGAGCCACCTCGGGAGATGGTTGATGGCCGCAGGCGCCGTGCCGGCGGTGGTGAGCGCTCCGATGAGTGCCGCTCCGAAGCGGCGGCGGTCGATGTCGTCGAAGAGCCGTCGCAGCCGGTTCCGGTCGATCCCGTCGGCGTAGAACGGTGGCTCGAACACGATCGCGTGTTCCACATGCTGGAGTGTGCGCGCGGCTTCGAGGACGATCACGGCCCCGGAGCTCAGTCCGAAGAGCGCCCGTGCGCCGGTGGCTGCCATCACGGCGTCGAGGTCGTCGACCTCGCGCGCGATGTCATGTGCCGGGTCGTACGGGTGGGGGCTGAGACCGCGTCCGCGCCGCTCGGCGCGGACGACGGTGAACGTCTCGGACAGATCGTCGGCGAGGTCCCGGTATGCGTGGACGTCCGCCATCGCACCCTGTACCAGCACGATCGCTGGTCCCGTCCCTTGACGGACGATCCCGATCCGGGTGCCGTCGCGCGACACGACGCTTTCTTCCTTGGTCTTCGTCTGCACTGCATCCTTCCAATGCTCACACGGCAAAGTAGTTACGCCGTAAAGCTACTCCAGGATGCTAGGTTCAGGCCATGGTCGACGCAGCACCGCCCGCGGATGAGGAGCAGCGCGCTCAGGTGATCGCCGCCCTTCGTACGTTCGGGGCTCGCGACTCGGAGCTTGGACGCCAGTTCGCGCGATCGCACGACATGCATCCGACGGACGCCGCCGCGGTCGTGGAGATCCTCACTGCGGAGCAGCGTGGCGACACGCTGACACCGGCGCGGTTGGCGGCGAAGATCGGATTGACGACCGGTGCCACCTCGACCCTGTTACGTCGACTCGAATCAGCCGGCCACATCGTCCGGAGTCACGACCACGACGATCGCCGACGCGTGAGCCTCCGCTCCACCGACACCGTGCACGAAACGGCGACGGCGTTCTACGCGCCGCTCGCATCAGCGATGGATGCTGCGCTGAAGCGCTTTTCCGCTGCTGACCTGGATACTGCGGCTGAGGTCATTGCGGCGCTCGAAGCCGCGATCGACACCACCGCCTCGCGGGTCAGTCGGTGACGGTCAGGAGTCATCCGCACTGCGCGACGGCGGTCGGGGCTCGCTGACCCGTGCCACGATCGGGGCGACCAGCTCGACGCCTCGGTCGACGTCGGACATCGTGCGTCGACGCAGCTCGGCGAGGTCGTCGCTGGTGCTGCTGTGTTGTAAGAGCGCGGTCAGGTGGATCCGCCACAGGCTGATGAGGGCGGCTGCTGCAACCTGGTTGTCCGGGTGGGTCACGGGAAGCCCGTTGCGCCGAGACAGTGCTGCAGCCGCGTCGGCGGTGAGCGCGTCGGCTCGTTGGGCGACGACCGCTCGGAGCGCTGGTGTCGCGTCCACGAGTGCAACGAACCCGCGAATACCACGGACCAGGTCATCGCCCGAGGTCGCCAACGGTGACGTCGTCGCGAGCTGGTCGATCTCTCGCCCGATCGCGTCGAGCACAGCCGCGAGGAGACCGTCCTCGTTGTGGTCTTCGCTCAGGACGGCAGAGAGCGCATCGCCGCGCTCGAACAGCAGCGATTCCTTCGTGGGGAAGTAGCTGTAGAGCGTCTTCGGGGTGACTCCACACGCCTCGGCGATGTCGCTGACCCGGACGCTGTCGTACCCGTGCTCGGCGAACATGGCGGTCGCGGTGTCCGAGAGGCGGGCACGGAGCGCGAGCCTCTTGCGCTCTCGCAGACCTGGCGTCACGGACTCCACCGGCCCACGGTAGCGCGCGCGGCCCTGTCGACCAAGAAAAGGTAACAGTGTGAACTTTCTGGTGTAGCGTCCCGGGCGAGCACATGCCGACGTCAGTTCGCGTGGTCTGAGCACCGCCAGGAAAGCCGAGGAGTGAGAACCGTGACCACGACCCCATCGAAACGAGCGGAGACACGGAACCCGTCGAAGACCTGGCGGGCTCTGCTGCTGTGGCTGCATGTCGTCGCCGCGGTGTGCTGGATGGGTCAGGCGCTGGCCGTGACGGTCCTGCTGATCATCAGTGCCACGTCCGGCTCCGGCGATCTCAAGATCGGCACGGTGCTGGCGTCGGACCTGCTCGATCAGAAGATCCTGGGCTACTCGGCGATCACTGCCGCGTGGACGGGTTTCGGTCTGTCCGCCACGACGACGTGGGGGTACTTCCGCAGCCGGTGGGTGACGACGAAGTTCGTGATGACCATTGCGCAGATCCTCACCGGGACATCGATCGCCGGTGCTGCGTACCCGCAGCTCGAAGCCGCCGCGCTCGATGGGGAGAACGGCCCCATCGTCCTGGCCACGATCGCCGTCGGCCTCGTCGCCGCCGGCGCAGCATTCCAGGTGTGGTTGTCGATCGCGAAGCCGTGGGGCCGAACGCGATGGGGGAGACGGGCGCAGGTGCAAGGAGCGCTCGGCCGACTCGCGCCCGCCCCGACCCCTGTGGTCGCGGGTCTCTTCCTCGCCGCTCTCGTCGACCTCACCGTCGGCCTCGTCACAGGCATCCCACTGCCGAGTGCGTCCACCGTCATGCTCGTCATCGCGCTCGTCGTGCGCCGACGTGCGCGGATGCAACTCGCCTCGGAAGGCAGCACCCCTGCCGTCGCAGCCGAGGATGGTGGTCGGCGCAGCGACGCCTCGCCACGCGTTCTCGACGGAGTGATCGCAGAACGCACACAAGTCACCGACTCGGTGGTCCAGCTGCGAGTCGCAGCCGTGGACGGCTCCCCGGTGCCGGATTGGAAACCGGGGGCGCACATCGACTTCGTCCTGCCATCTGGGAAGGTCCGTCAGTACTCACTGCACGGGAACCCCCGCGATCGCGCCGGCTGGAACATCTCGGTAGTGCGGGAAGCCGAAGGCCGGGGAGGGTCCATCGAGATCTTCGACCTCCCAGTCGGCTCGAAGATCGGGATCGGAGGCCCACGGAACAACTTCCCCCTCGTGGACGCGCCGCGCTACCTGTTCGTCGCCGGCGGGATCGGCATCACCGCGCTCAAGCCCATGCTCGAAGCCGTCGATCGTGCGGAAAAGCCCTGGGAGCTGATCTACCGAGGCCGCTCCCGCGCCGACATGCTGTTCGCGGACGAGCTCTCCCACCATCACCCTGACCACGTCGTCGTCTCCGCCGCTGACACCGATGCCCGTCCAGACCTCGACGCCGCGCTCTCCGACCTGGAAGACGGATCAGCCGTGTACTGCTGCGGACCGTCGTCGATGATGGACGCCCTCGACCAGAGGATCGGGTCCTCACACCCGAACATCACCTTCCACCTCGAACGCTTCGCAGCAACTGCCCGGGACGACAGCCACAACCGCGCGTTCCAGGTCTTCCTCCCACGAGCGGGCGAGCTCATCGACATCCCCGCCGACAAGACCGTCCTCGAATCACTCCGCCCTGTGCTGCCCGAACTGCCGGGGTCCTGCGAGACCGGGATCTGCGGCAGCTGCGAGATGCGGATACTCGCCGGCAGGCCCGATCACCGTGACGACATCCTCACCGGCACCGACCGAGAACACGGCAATCGGATCTACCCATGCGTCTCACGCTCGAAGGGCCCCCTCCTCGTCCTCGACGGATGAGACCTCGCTGCGTTGCAGTACCCCCAAGCCTGGCGGCCGTATGCCGATCGGCTTGTGGCATCGGCGCACCCACGACGCTCTTCGCAGTCGCGATCGCGGTCGTCGCTTGGGTCCACGGCTCCGTGGAGTAGTCTGGGATCACGTCCGCGGCTGCCTGGTTCCCGGCCACCATCACACCGTGGATGCCGTCGGTTCGATACCGGCAGGGCCCACCGTGCTCGTCTGCTCCGTGCTCGTCCCGAACCGGTCGACGAGCTCCCGCTTCAACACCTTGCCGCTCGGACCGAGGGGCAGCGCCTCGAGGACGTGCACGGCACGTGGGTACTTGTACGCCGCGATCTCGCCGGCGACGAAGCCGATGAGTTCCTCCGGCGTCGCGGTGGCTCCGGGACGCAGCACGACGGCGGCCTCGATCTCCTGCCCGTGCAGCTCGTGGGGAACACCGAACACGGCGGCCATCGTGACGTCGGGGTGGGTGGCGAGGACCTCTTCGACCTGCCGCGGGTACACGTTGTAGCCGTTCCGGATGATCATGTCCTTCGTCCGGTCGACGATCGTCAGGTAGCCGTCGTCGTCCTTCGTCCCGAGGTCTCCGGTCCGGAACCACCCGTCGACGATCGCCGCGGCGGTGTCCTCCGGCCGATCGAGGTACCCGTTCATCAGGTTGTGCCCGCGGATGACGAGTTCGCCGATCGAGCCGTGCGGCAGCAGCACGATCGCGTCGTGCACCTCGGGGTCGGCGATCTCGACGTCGATGCCCCAGACCGGGGTCCCGATGGTGCCGGGCCGCGGTGGGACGCCGACGTGGTTGAACGTGGCGACCGGGGAGGTCTCGGTGAGGCCGTACCCCTCGTGGATGGGGGCGTCGTACACCTTCTCGAAGCGCTCCAGGACGGCCAACGGCAGCGAGGCACCGCCGGAGATCGCGTAGCGCAGGTGTGGGCGCGCTTCGGAGCGGGTGACGGCGTCGAGCAGGGCGATGTACATCGTGGGCACGCCCATGAAGACCTCGCAGCCGTGCTCGACCATCGCGGCGAGGGCGGAGTCGCCGTCGAACTTCGGCAGCATGACGATCGTCGCCCCCACCCGGAACCCGGTGTTCATCGTGCACGTCTGTCCGAACGTGTGGAACAGGGGCAGTGCCCCCAGCAGGACGTCGCCGCGGTGCATGTCGAACGTCGTCATGAGATTCGTGTTGACCTGCTCGAGCAGGGAGAAGTGCGATCCCTCCGCGCCCTTCGGCTTCCCGGTGGTCCCGCTCGTGTACAGGATCGTCGCCGTGTCGAACGGGTCTCGCGGCGTGTAGGTGGTGAGCGGCTCGCTCGACGACGCCAGGGCCTCCAGCCGGTCGTGGACCGGGGCCCCGTCGTCGGACGCCGGCGGTGCGAGGACCGTCAGGACGTCGACGCCGGCCAGTTCCGCACCGGGTGCGCCCTCGCCGAGCAGCGGGGCCGCGCACACCAGCAGCGTCGCGCCACTGTCCCGGAGGATGTACTCGATCTCGTGCCGCTTGAGCAACGCGTGCACGGGGACGGCGACCGCGCCGAGGGCGAGGGTGGCGTAGTAGACGCGCGGGAAGTCCTCGACGTTCGGGACGAGCATCGCGACCCGCGATCCCTCGCCAACGCCTCGGTCGCGGAGTGCCCCGGCGTAGGCGAGCGTCTGCGACCAGAGCTCGGCGTACGTCGTGCTGCGGTCGCCGACGATGACCGCGACGTCGTCGGGGTACCGCGCGGCGGACTCGGCGAGGATCGCGGCGACCGACGCGGTCGCCCGGGTCGGTCGGACGGCGGGTGCGGTGTGGGTGGTGGTCATGCGGTCCTCCGGCGACGTCGACGAGTGAGGTTCCCCGATCCTACGGTTCTTGTTCGGAGCGGTTGTCGAGCGCGACGGGGATGGGTACGGTGAGGGGCATGCAGTGCCGCTGAACCGTCTTCGATTCCCATCTGTGCGCCGATCCGGCGCGGTTCGAGAGGTTCACCATGTCCGCACACCTGCCCCTGCACGGCAAGACCGCCCTCGTCACCGGTGTCTCCCGACGCCGCGGCATCGGGTTCGCCGTCGCCACGAAGCTCGCCTCGCTCGGAGCGAGCATCGCCATCCACCACCACCGCCCGCACGACCTCGACCTGCCGTGGGGCGGTGACGACCTCGACGCCGTCAGCGACGGGATCCGCGCCCACCTGACCGAGGGTGCACGGTTCGCCGACCTCGCCGCGGACCTGTCGGACCCGTCGACGATCGCCGGTGTGATCGACACGGCCGAGGGGCTCGCCGGCGGGCTCGACGTCCTGGTGTGCAACCACGCCAAGAGCGGGGATGACGGCAGCATCCTCGACATGACTCCGGAGCGGCTCAGTGCCTTCTGGGAGGTGAACACCCGGGCGACGATGCTGCTCACCGCGGAGTTCGCCCGCCGTCGGGCGCCGCAGACCGGGGAGCAGCGGCGTCCTGGCGACCGGATCACCGGCAACGGCCCGTACGCCGAGCCGCAGGGGCACGTGTTCTGGATGACGTCCGGGCAGATCCACGGCGCCATGCGCGGCGAGGTCGCCTACGCCGCGAGCAAGGCAGCACTGGCCGGGGTCACCGCTACCGTCGCCGCCGACCTGCTGGAACTCGGGATCGTCCTCAACACGGTCAACCCGGGTCCGGTGAACACCGGGTACATGGACCCGGAGACGACGGACCGCTCGCTCGAGGGCCTCGATGAGTACCTCGCGAGCACGCCGTTCGGCCGGGTCGGACGTCCCGAGGACCCGGCAGAGCTCATCGCGTGGCTGTCGACGTCGGCCGGAGGCTGGGTCGTCGGGCAGGTGCTGACGAGCGACGGCGGCTTCTCGCTCTGACCGTAGAGCCCCAGGTCGCCGGCCGTAGAGTCGACCGCGTGCACGTCGTCATCGCCGGCTGCGGCGACCTCGGAACCGCCGCCGGACTCCGCTTCCACCAGGCCGGTCACACCGTGGTCGGTCTGCGCCGCAGCCCCGAACTGCTCCCGGCGTGGATCGAGGGACGCGCCGTCGACCTGCGGCACGACGCGCCGGTCATCAGCGCCGACACCGGAGTCGTGGTCGTCGCACTCGCCGCTGGCAGCAGGGCCACCGACACGTACCGCGCGACCTACGTCGACGGACTCCGGCACGTGCTCGACGGCGTCGACGCGTCCGGCTCCTCTCCGCGCCTCCTCGTGGTGTCCTCGACAGCGGTGTACGGCGGCGACGGCATCGTGACCGAGGACATCCCGGCCACTGGAGGCACCGAGACCACCGCCGTCCTGCTCGAGGCAGAGGACATGCTCCGCGAGCGGGCGCCCGACGCGACGCTCGTCCGCCTCTCCGGGATCTACGGACCCGGGCGCACGCGGTTGATCGACCAGGTGCGATCGGGCAGGGCGACCGTCGTCCCGGGCCCGGGGCGCTCGCCGATGACGAACCGGATCCACCGCGACGACGCCGCAGCGGCGCTGGTGCACCTCGCGACGCTCGACGCCGCGCCGCCACTGGTCATCGGCACGGACGACGAGCCCGTCCGCCGCGACGAGGTGCTGCGGTTCCTCGCCGCTGAGCTCGGTGCCGGACCCCTGCCCGAGGCGTCCGCCGACGTCCCGGTGACCGACAAGCGGCTGTCGAACGCGCTCCTGAAGTCCTCCGGGTTCTCGTTCCGGTACCCGACCTACCGCGAGGGGTACCGCGCCGTCATCGCCGGCGACGGCATCCGGTACGCCTGAGCGGCGGGTAGCGGATCAGCCGGTCTCGGATCAGCGGTTGACGGCGGCCATCCCCGCGGCGTCGTAGCGGTCGCCGGCGACGCCGATCCGGTCGGCCAGCCCGTCCAGGTCGGCGACGTCGTCGGCGGAGAGCGCGATCGCCGTCGCGCTGGCGTTCTCGTCGATGCGCTCCGTGCGGCGCGTCCCGGGGATCGGCGCGATGAACGGGTGCTTGGCGAGGAGCCACGCGAGCGCGATCTGCCCGGGCGTCGCACCACGGGTCTCGGCGAGAGTCCGTACCGCGTCGATGAGGGCCTGGTTCGCGGCGAGGTTCTCGGCCTCGAACCGCGGCACCTTCCCGCGGATCTCACCCTCGCCGAACGACGTCCCCGCGGCGATGGTGCCGGTCAGGAATCCTTTGCCGAGCGGGCTGAACGGCACGAACCCGATGCCGAGCTCCGCGCAGGTCGGCAGCACCGCTGGTTCCGGGTCGCGCGTCCACAGCGAGTACTCGCTCTGCACGGCGGTGACCGGGTGCACGGCGTGCGCGCGCCGGATGGTCTCCGCCGCCGCCTCGGAGAGCCCGAAGTGCTTGACCTTGCCCTCGGCGACGAGTTCCCCGACGGTGCCGGCGACGTCCTCGATCGGTACGTCCGGATCGACGCGGTGCTGGTAGTACAGGTCGATCGCGTCGATGCCGAGCCGGCGGAGCGAGCCCTCGGCTGCCTCGCGGATGTGCTGTGGGCGCGAATTCACGCCCATCGACTTGCCGTCGACGATGTCGAAGCCGAACTTCGTGGCGAGGACCACCTGGTCGCGGATCGGCCGGATCGCGTCGCCGACGAGTTCCTCGTTGTCGTGCGGGCCGTACACCTCTGCCGTGTCGATGAACGTGACGCCGTGCGCGACGGCGTACCGCAGCACGCCGATCATGTCGTCGCGGTCGCCGGGGTTGGGGCCGTAGCTCTGGGACATGCCCATCGCACCGAGTCCGATCGCGGAGACCTCGAGGCCCTGGCCGAGTGTCCTGGTGTGCATGCGTGCTCCTGTCGTCGGGATCCACGCTACGGACGCGGCCCACGCGGAAGGAGTCACGGACAGAACACCCCAAGGCGGACGGGAGGCTCGGGGCGGGCCCGCCCCGTGCCTCCCGTCCGTCCTGTGGTCACCCCGTGACCAGGACGGCCTGGATCGCAGGGGCGATCGTCGCCACGAGGGCCTCGCGGTCGGCGTCGACGAGGGCCGGGACCCCGACGATGCGACGGGCCGTGACGATGCCGACGAGCATCGCGGCGGCGGCACCCGCTCGGAGGGTCGTGTCCGCGCCGTCGCGACCGGAGGCGCCGTGCTCGAGCCGCGACTGGATGAAGTCGCGGAGCTGGGTGGTGGCGTTGTCGTTCGCGATCGCGCCGCGCAACATCGCCATGAGGGGCTCGGACTCCGCCGGAGGCCCCTCCCAGGCGTCGAGGTAGGCGCGCACCACACGTTCGCCGAGGTGCTCGTCCGGCCCGTCGAAGGCGGTGTCGAACCGGGCGAGCGCCGTGTCCGGGACGGCCATCACCGCCGCGAAGAGGCCGTCCTTGGAGCCGAAGAACTGCATCACCTGGGACGGGTCCACGCCCGCGTCCGTGGCGACGCGGCGGATGGTCGTCGCGGCGAACCCGTCGCTGGCGAAGCGGGCGCTGGCGGCGGCGAGGACGGTCGTCCTGGTGCTGGAGGACCCGGGGCGCCGTCCGACGCGCGGGGTCGTGATCGTGTCGTCCTGCGCTGCCATGGCCCGAATCTACCCGACGTCGGCAATTTCTCAACGCGTGTTGAGTTATGGTGGAGATCGACGTACGCTCGGCCCGACGACGAGCCCGCGAAGGACTCCGGGACGAAGGAGCACACGATGGCCGACCAGACGAAGTACGTCCCCTCCACGCCGCTGCCCGCAGCGCGCACCGGTGTCCTCACGCCGTTCGAGCCCGGTACCCGCACGCTCGAGGCCGGGTTCCGGGTCGCGCCGCAGTTCCGGCCGCTGACGGTGGACACCGTGTTCGACAAGGACGTCGCGATGCGACTGCGCGACGGCACGACGATCCACCTCGACGTGTTCCGCCCGGTCGGCACTGAACCGGTGCCGGTGATCGTCGCCTGGAGCCCCTACGGCAAGGCGCAGGGGACGTCGATCAGCGTGATGGGGGTCTTCGGGCTCGTCGGACTGCCGAACAGCACGGTGTCCGGGCTGGAGAAGTTCGAGGGAGCAGACCCGGCCTACTGGGTCGAGCGGGGCTACGCGATCTGCAACGTCGACCACCGAGGCATCGACCAGTCCGAGGGTGACAGCGTCCTCTGGGATCGTCAGGACGGTCGGGACGCGTACGACGTGATCGAGTGGCTCGCCGAGCAGGAGTGGTGCGACGGCAAGGTCGGGATGAGCGGCACGAGCTACCTCGCCGTGTCGCAGTGGTTCACCGCCGCCGAGCAGCCCCCGCACCTCGTCGCGATCAACCCGTGGGAAGGGGTCAGCGACGTCTACCGCGACCTCGTGATGCGCGGCGGCATGCCCGACACCGGGTTCGCGCGGCAACTCCAGGAGGGCAGCTTCTTCGGGAACGGGCAGAAGGAGGACGTCCTCGCCGAGGTCGACGCCTTCCCGCTGATGACCGACCTGTGGGAGCAGAAGATCCCGGACTTCGAGAAGATCACCGTGCCCGCGTACGTCGTGGCCAGCTACTCGAACACCCTGCACACCGCGGGGACGTTCCGTGCCTGGCGGCGTATGGCGAGCACCGAGAAGTGGCTCCGGATCCACAACAGCCAGGAATGGCCGGACTACTACGACGAGGCGAACGTGGAGGACCTCCGCCGGTTCTTCGACCACTTCCTGAAGGGAGCGGACAACGGGTGGGAGACCACGCCGACCGTCCGGTACTCGGTCCTCGACCTCGAGGGCGGCGACGAGGTGGCGATCCCCGCGGACTCGTTCCCGCCGGCGGATGCCACGTCGACGAAGTACTTCCTCGACGCGCGCACCCGGACGCTCGCGACCACCGCGCCTTCGGACGCGACTGAGGCGTCCTACGCGGTCGCCGCGAACCCGGACGCCGTCTCCTTCCTCACCCGCTTCGACGAGGAGACCGTCCTGGTCGGCTACCCCAAGGCACACCTGTTCGTCGAAGCACGTGGCGCCGACGACATGGACCTGTTCGTCCTCGTCCAGAAGCTGGACCGCTGGGGGACTCCGCTGCAGGCCTTCACCGTGCCGAACCAGGGCGCGATGGCCCATGACCTCACCGACCACGGCGCGACGATCCTCCGCTACAAGGGCTCCGACGGACGGCTCCGGGTGTCCGCCCGGCACCTCGACGAGCAGCTGACGACGGTCGACGTGCCCGCGCACACCTTCGATCGCGTCGAGAAGCTCACCCCGGGCGAGATCGCCGAGATCGAGATCGACCTGTCGCCGATCGGTTTGCGCTTCCACGCCGGCGAGCAGCTGCGGTTCGTCGTGAGCTCCCGCAACCTCCTCGGCACGCTCATGCCTGCGATCCGCGAGTACGTCGGCGCGAACGCGGGGACGCACGTCGTGCACACCGGTGGCGAACGTGCCTCGTACCTCCAGCTCCCCGTCCGGACCGCCCGGTGACCGCCGCGACGGTCCGCCTGGCGGACGAGGACACCGACGTCACGATCGACGGGTACGAGCTGTTCTCCGCCCGCCGGGCGCTCGAGCTCCTCAAGCGGAAGGTCGGCCGCGACGGACTCCTCGAGCTCCTCGGGGACGAGACCGCCGAGGGCGAGGCGTTCCTGCGGGACCACCTCACCCGATCGGCCGGGGCGGAGGCGACCGGCACGACCACCCTCCGCGCATCCGGCATGACCGCCGCGGCGTTCGGCCGGTGGCTCGGCGCCGCATTCGCACGGGAGGACGTCATGCTCGCGGGCCACCCGGAGCACTACGCGATCCACGCCGAACCCGGTCGGCTCGTGAACATCGTCGAGACGCTCGACGACCAGGTCTGCTCGTTCTTCATGCGGCCATGGGCGGACAGCATCGACGACGTCCCAGCTGGCCGCCGCTCGCACATGCTCCTGGGCGACGGCACGGTCGTCGGCTCGATCGCGAACGTCTTCGAGGACGAGCACGACGGCTTCACGGTCCGCCTGTCGGTCACCCTCCCGGTGACGTGCGCACCCGACGTGGTGGAGCAGCACCTCGAACACTTCGCAGTCGAGTTCCGGACGTGGATCCTCCGGGCGGCGGCGGAGTCCGGAGAGGCCTGACCGAGCGGTCGACTACGGTCGGACGGCTTTCGCGACCAGGTCGAACGCGCGCCACATGTCCCCGGGTCGCGCGGTGATCGACTGCATGCCGACCGCCACGGCTCCCGTGTCATCCGTGACGGAGTCGCCGATCATCACGCAACCGGACGCCGGCACCCCGAGCGCATCGGCTGCGAGTCGGAAGATCCGCGGGTCCGGTTTCACGCACCCCACCTCGAACGACAGCACCACCGCCTCGAAGGACCGCTCGATGCCCCACCGGCGCAGGATCGGTCGCACGTCGATCCCGGTGTTCGAGACCACGGCGAGCGGGACTCCGTGTCCCGCAACGGTCGCCACGAACTCCAGGACGCCCTCGTTCGGTGAGACCTGGTCCGGCATCGCCTCGTAGAGCCTGGTCGCGAAGTCTGCTCCGACCCCGCCGGTCCGCGTGATCGTCTGGACGAAGGCCTGGCGATGGGTGTCCGGGTCGAGGTCCCAGGACCCTGCGGGGAACGACTCAGCAGCATCCGCCCACACCGAGCCCAACCGTTCCCGCGCCGTTGCTCGCTCGGCGTCGGACGGCGCATCGCCCGTCGCCGCGGCGTCGATCCAGTCGTCGACTGACCGGTGCACCGCGGTCGTGCCGAAGAAGTCGAGGAGGACCGCGCCCGGGCCGGTCACGGCGTCGCTCCCGTCGTCCAGGGATCCTCTGGTCGTGTCCCTTCGCGGAACCCGAAGTGCTCGAGCATCGCCATCGCCTCCGGGAAGTGCGCCGCGAGCGTCCCCTCCGCGTGCGAGTCGCTCCCGAACGTCACGGCGCGACCGCCCTCGTCACGCCACCACTCGGGAACCCACGGCCACAACCGCCTCGTGTTCATCTCCAGCGCGCGCCCCGACCCGGCGATCGCGCGCATCGCCGCCCGGAATCCCTCCTCGAACCGCCGCGGGTCGAACGGCCCGGCCGACTCCGACGGCCACGAGCGCACCGCGTAGTCGATGTGGGTGAAGACCTCGAACGAGTCCGAGCCGGCGACCATGCGGGGGATCTCGTCGAGGTAGGCCCACATCACCTCGTCGGGATCGCGACGGTGGTAGAGCGTGACGGGCTCGGTCCGGTCACCGTCGGTGAACGGCAGCATGTGCAACGACCCGTTGACCCGGTCGATCGTCCCCGACCGGAGCACGTCGGCCGCCGCCGCGTCCCAGACGTGCGGCTGCCCGAACTCCACTCCGGTCAGGATCCGGAGCGCGGGGAACGCCCGGCGGCACTGGTCGATCGACTCGAGGTAGCCGTCGAGGTCGAAGGGCGGCAGGCGCACGTGGTTCGTCTCGTCGACCAACGCCTGCGCGTGGTCGCCCATGTCCCCTGGTTCGACCCGCCATCGGTCCTCGAAGTCCAGGTGCTCGGTGAAGACGAGCGCGGGCAGGCCGATCCGGACGGCCCGGGCGCACGTGCGCTCCATCAGCCCGACGGACGCCGGGTCGGTCGCGGCGTCCCACGACCATTCGCTGTGCACGTGGGAATCCGCGGTGAGCCTCATGCCGGCCATGCTGCCAGGAGGCCGACGTCCGCGTCACTCGATGCCGCGCCCGTCGAGCAGGCTCGACGCGACCGCCCGTGCCACACCGGTGTCGGCATCGGCGTCCCGGAGGCGCATGGCGAGCGCGCCGGAGACGACGAGCGTCAACTGCTCACCGAGCGTCCCTGCCCGATCACCCACGAGGGGCACCGCCAGCTCCGTGAGCCGCGTGCGGAGGCCCGACGACTCGGCATCGAGCACGACGCGGATCTCCGACGGCGCATCGGCGAACTCGGACGCGGTGCCGAGGAACGCGCACCACCGTGACGCCGCCGAGCGGGTGCGGTAGTCGTCGAGTGCGTCGAAGACCGCCAGGAGCCGGGCACGATCACCGGTCTGCCGCTCGACCGCGGCAGTCCACGTCGCCTCCCAGTCCAGCCGGCGCCGCTCGAGGGTCGCGGCGACGAGCGCCTCCTTGCTCGGGTACCCCCGGTAGAGCGTTGCTGACGAGACCCCTGCACGCTCCAGGACCGCGTCCACCGAGGTCGCCGCGATGCCCTGCGTGAAGAACAGGTCCTCGGCGGCGTCGAGGAGCTTCTGCTCGGTTCCTGCACGCATGGCCATGTCAGCACCCTAGACTCCGAAAAGTGAAACGATCGTTTTCGAAAGGAACCGGGCTCGCCGCCTCCGGCACAGCCCTCGTCGCGGTGACCTACGGGCTCGTCCGCCTCGCGTACGGACTGGTGCTGCCGGACGTGCAGGCGGACCTGGGGCTCGGCGCGGCGCTCGCCGGGTGGATCTCCGCTGGGGCGTCGACCATGTACTGCGTCGGCGCGGTGATCGGGTTCCTCGCGGCGACGAGGCACCCGCGCTCGCTCGTGGTCATGGCGGCGAGCACCGCGGCGGTCGGTGCTGCCGGGATGGCGTGGAGCCACGACGCGACCACGTTCGGCGTCGCGGCGATCCTGAGCTCGACGGGCGCCGGCGCTGCATCGCCGGCGCTCGTCCGGCTGGTCGCGCGGAACACGGCACAGGATCGGGTGCCTCGCGCACAGGCGGTCGTGAACGCGGGGACCGGACCCGGGCTCGTCGCCGCCGGGCTCCTCGCACTCGCGGTCCTGCCCGAGTGGCGCACCGCCTGGTTCGTCGCCGCGGCCTGTTCCGTGCTGGCCGGGGCCGCCGTGCTCCTCACCGACCACCGCGGTCACGCCGACACGACGGAACACGGTCACGACGACCCGACGGGACGAGTGGACCGAGCAGATCGACCGACGGGGTCGTGGTTCCTCGCGCACCGCCGGCTCCTCCTCGCGGCACTGCTGCTCGGCGCCGGCTCCGCAGCGGTCTGGAACTACGGCCGATCGGTCCTGGTCGACGCCGGTGTCGATCGGGAGGCCTCCATCACCGCCTGGATCGCCCTCGGCCTCGGAGGTGCTGCGGTCGTCGTCACGAGCCGGTGGACGGGCGGCATGCGACCCGCTCGGCTCTGGGGGATCAGCGTGACCGCGGTCGTGGTCGGATCCCTCGCGCTCGCCGTGGTGCCCGGTACCGTCCAGGTCGCGCTCGTCGCCTGCCTGGTGTTCGGGTGGGGCTACACCGCGGCGACCGGGGCGCTGATCGCCTGGACGACCGAGATCGATCCGGACCGTGCGTCGGCGGGGACCTCCATGCTCTTCGTCACCCTGGTGCTCGGGCAGGCCCTGGGTGCCGCCGCGGCCGGCGCCGTGATCGGCGTCGCCGGCGCGGTGACGGCGTTCGCACTGGCGGCCCTGGTCGGACTCGTCTCCGCTCCGGCGGCCGGGCCGCGGCACTGAACGTACGCACCGCCGGACGGGAGGCTCGGTGCGCGCCCGCACCGAGCCTCCCGTCCGTCCCGTGGTCGCGTCGCGAGCCGCGCGCACGTCCGGTGTCCAGGTCGAGCCACGCGCGGTGCGGCAAGATGGTGTCTCGTGAACCCACAGCCGCAGCAGCCCCGCTGGCGCAAGACCTGGTCGACCGTGCAGGTCGGTCTGCTCTCCGCGGCGGTCATCGCGTGCATCGTGATGCTCTTCGTCGGCGACGGCAGCCTGGACCGGGTGTGGGCCGTCGCACTGGTGTTCTTCGGGATCGCGCTGCTCGGGCACATCACGTTCCTCGTGTACACGGCGCGGTACGAGCGCGACAGCCGCTGAGACCGTCCGACACGGCCCTTCGTCAGGGCGTGACCATGCCGCCGTTCACGTTGAGCGTCTCGCCGGCGACGAAGCTCGACTCGTGCGACGCCAGGAACACGTACGCGGGCGCGAGCTCGGCGGGCTGACCCGCGCGGCCCATCGGCGACTCGCTGCTGCCGAACTCCGGCAGGGTCTCGGGGTCGACGCCGCTCGTGACCTGCAGCACCGACCAGGTGGGACCGGGCGCGACGACGTTCACGCGGATGCCCTGCTCGATGAGTGCCTGCGAGAGGCCCTTCGAGAAGTTGTTGATCGCGCCCTTCGTCGCCGCGTAGTCGAGCCGGTCGGGTGCGGGCTTGTACGCCTCCATCGACGCCGTCGTGGTGATCGTCGATCCCGGGTGCAGGTGGGGGAGCGCAGCCTTCACGAGCCGGAACAACCCGAACACGTTGACGTCGAACGTGGCCTCGAACTGCTCGTCGGTGATGTCGAGCAGATCGGGCTGCCAGACCTGCTTGCCCGCGACGCTGACGAGCGCGTCGATGCCGCCGAGCCCCTCGACCGCCTCGGCGACGAGGCGTCCGGCGTACTCGCGGTCGCGGAGGTCACCGGGGATCGCGACAGCGGTGCATCCGGCGGCGCGGACCTGCTCGATGACGTGGTCGGCGTCCTCCTGCTCCTCCGGCAGGTACGCGAGTGCGATGTCGGCTCCCTCGCGGGCGAACGCGATCGCGACGGCGCCGCCGATGCCGGAGTCGGCACCGGTGATGAGCGCCTTGCGGCCGGCGAGGCGGCCGGTCCCGCGGTAGGTGTCCTCGCCGAGGTCCGGGACGGGCGTCATCCGGGACTGCAGGCCCGGCTCGGGTTGCGTCTGCGGCTCGGGCGAGACGTCGGGGTAGCGGGTGCGTGGGTCAGCGGGTTCGTACTGGTCGTGCGGCATGCACCCACCGAACCCGTCGACGCCTGAGAGGTGGTCAGGAGCGTGCGTGATCCGGATTCGTCGGACGCTCAGCGATCCGGACGATGGTGGTGCCATGAGTGACGACGACCAGCAGACCAGGGCCGACTTCGCCGACGCGGTCAACATGACCGCGTCCGAGCTCCGCAAGTGGCTCGACACCGACGAGTCCAAGGAGGTCGGGCAGAAGTCCGGCGGGAGCACCGAGTCCACCGGGCACGAGAGCGGACGGCACATCGTCCGCATCCTCGAGAAGAAGCAGGCCGACTACACGGACGCCGACTACGCGCACATGCGGAAGGTCGTCGGGTACGTCGCGCGGCACGCGAAGCAGCGGCCGAAGGGTGACGTGCACGACACCGCATGGCGGTACTCGCTGATGAACTGGGGCAACGACCCCGAGAAGCACTGAGGCTCGGCGGCGTACGGTCTCGGCCATGCCGAACCAGCAGATGCGGGGCGTGAAGAACCCCGAGATGTACGAGGAACTCCGCGCAGCGGGCAACTCGAAGGAGAAGTCCGCGCGGATCAGCAACGCCGCGGCCGCGAAGGGCAAGCGGGCGGTCGGGAAGAAGGGCGGGGAGTCCGGCTCCTACGACGACTGGACCGTCGCCGATCTCCGGAAGCGTGCGAAGGAGCTCGGACTCACCGGGTACTCGTCGAAGCGGAAGAGCGAGTTGATCGAGGCGCTCCGCGACCACTGAGGTCATCCGCGACGGTCAGCGCGAGCTCGCAGAACATCGCGTCGGCCCACGAGAACCACTCCCGTGAGAACGCGGCGGGGTCGTCCACGTCGAACGACTCGTGCATGCGCCCGGTCCCGGCGTCCGTCGCGAGCAGCACGGCGAGGAGCTCCCGTCGGCGCTCCGGCGTCCCGGTGATGCCCTCGACGCAGAGCGCGATCGGCCACACCCGGTTCGGCTCGGTGTGCTGGCTCCCGATGCCCTCGGCCGCCGTTCCGCTGAACCAGTACGGGTTCGCCGGTGACAGCACCAGGCGTCGGGTCGCGGCGGTGACCTCGGGGTCGATGACGTCGGGCGCGTCGAACGGCAGTGAGAGCAGCGACGGCATGTTCGCGTCGTCCATGAGCACGACGCCGCCGAGCCCGTCGACCTCGTACGCGTAGACCTGCTCGCCGTCGTGCTCGACGATGCCGTGCCGACGCACCCCGCCGAGGACGGCCGACCGCAGTGCGTCGGCGTCGTCGGCGAGCCGCTCGTCGCCGTACACGTCGCGGGCGATCTCGGCGAGGTCGAGCAGCGCCTGCGCGGCGTGCAGGTTCTCCGGGACGTTGTAGCCGTACGTGCATGCGTCGTCCGACGGCCGGAACCCGCACCAGGTCATGCCCGTGACGGCGACCGGGGTGCCGCGACCGTCGCGTTCGAGCGTCTCGGTCGCGATGCCCACGTCCCGGACGAACCGGTACGCGGACGCGTCGTGGTCCTGTTCGGCGCGCCACTGGTCCACGATCGTGCGGAGGACCCGGTGGGCGCGCTCGTCGAACAGGTCGGTGCGTCCGGTCGCGGTCCACAGCCGGTGGGCGAACTGGACCGGGTAGGCGAGGCTGTCGACCTCGTACTTCTGCTCCCACACCGACGGGTCGTCGCAGAGGTCCCGGGCATCGTGGTGCGCGCCGGTGGCCGAGCGGTTGAAGGCGTTGGCGTAGGGATCGTGGTCGATGCACCGGAACTGCCGCCGGACGACCGCGGTCAGGACGTCGGCGATCGCGGGGGAGTCGGCGGCGAACCGCAGGTACGGGAGCATCTGCGTCGTCGAGTCGCGGAGCCACATCGCGGGGATGTCGCCGGTGATGACGAACGCGGTGCCGTCGTCGTCGAGGGTGATGGTGTCGGTCAGCGTGCGGGTGAGGGCTTCCTCGACCCGGTCGCCGACACCGACACCGGCGGTGCCCCGGACCGCGTCAGCGGCGGCCCGGAGCACCGAGGTGGTCTCGTCGTCGAGGATCACGCGGAGACCGGCTCCAGCTGGAGCACCGACGCGATCGTGCTGCTGTGGGCGCCCTCGTACGCCGCCAGGATCATGCCGAGCACGGCGATGCCCTCCCGCTCGGTGTGGATCGGACGCATGCCGTCCCGCAGGCACGCGCCGAACGCGCCGATCTCCGCCGCGAACGTGTCCACGTCCTCGTAGGTCACGGTCTCGCTGGTGCCGTCGAGCAGGTCCCAGCGGAGCGTGGTGCCGTCGCTCGTCAGCGAGCCGAGCTCACCGACGGCGCTGAAGCGCTCGGTGCCGGCGGCCGGCTCGTACGCCCAGCTCGTGACGAGCTGGCCGACGGCGCCGTTGTCGAAGCGGAACAAGGCCTGCGCCGAGTCCTCGCCCTCCATGAACGTCAGGCGGTGGGTCGAGAGCAGCGCCGTCGCCTGGACGGGTACACCACCGGCGAGGTGCATGAGCAGGTAGCTCGGGTGGTAGCCGGTGTCGATGAGCTCGCCGCCGCCGCTCTTCGACGCGTGTGCACGCCAGCCCATGTTCTCCGGGTCGAAGTCGTTGCGGAAGCTGTCCGTCGTGCGGACCTCGTACACGGTGCCGAGGACGCCGGTCTCGATGAGCTCCTTCGCCTTCGCGACCGCCGGCATGAAGAGCTGGTTGTGCGCGCACATCAGCGTGACGCCCGCCTCGCTCACGGCGGCCTGCACGTCGCGCGCTTCCTCCGGGGTGAGGCAGAGCGGCTTCTCGCAGAGGACGTGCTTGCCGGCCCGTGCCGCGGCGACGATCGCGTCGCGGTGCAGGTGGTGCGGCAGGCAGATGTCGACGGCGTCGATGTCGGCGCGGTCGAGCATCTCCTGGTAGTCGGTGAAGTGGGGCACGCCGAGCTCGGCGCCGCGGGCCTCGGCGGTCGACGCGAACGCATCGGCCACCGCGGCGATGCGGATGAGGTCCGGGTGCTGGGCGTAGCCGGCGATGTGTGCGGACGCGATGCCGCCGCCGCCGATGAGTCCGACGCGGATGGTGTCGTTGGACATGGTGACTCCTGGTTTCGTGCTGGGTTGCTGGTGTCGGTCGATCGCGCGGCCGGTCAGGCCGCGACGGGGGTGCGCGCAGCGGCGTTCGCGGCGACGACGAGCCTCGTGAGCTCGACGGCGCGGGCGATGTTGTCGTCGGCACGCGTGCCGGAGGTGATGTGGTCCACCCACTGTCCGAAGGCGTCCTGACCGTCCTCGGGGACCGGGATGGTGACCGGCTCGTCGCCGTACGCCGACCCGCCGGCGGTGAGCCGGGCCTCCTGGTCGGAGAACGCGAGCCACCCGCCGGTGCCCGCCACGTCGATCGTGAACGGGGTGCCCGCGACGAAGCCGGCTTCGATGATGCCGATCGCCTGGGAGGCGTAGCCGACCGTGACGACCGCGTGGTCCTCGACGGCGCGGCCGGTGACGGAGCGGTAGACGGCCTCGACCGAGTCCGGGCGGGCGCCGAGGAACAGCTGCGTGAGGTACACCGGATGGCAGCCGAGGTCGGTCAACGCGCCGCCGATCGCGGTCGACGGATCGAAGAAGCGCTCCGGCAGCCACGGCCGGACCGCGCCGTCGTGCGACAGGCGGACGCGGGCGTGGTTGACCTCGCCGAGGCGGCCGGACCGGATCTCCTCGAGGATCGCCTGCGTGTACCCGTGGTACAGCCGGGGGAGCGAGACGATCAGCTTGACGCCGGCGGCGTCGCAGGTCGCGATGATCTCCTCGCACTCCTCCACCGTCGGGGCGAGCAGCTTCTCGGTGAAGACGTGTTTGCCGGCCCGGGCGGCGCGCGTGATCACGTCGCGGTGCACGTCGGTCGACGTCGTGATCGTGACGGCGTCGATGTCGTCGCGGGCGAGCAGCGTGTCGAGGTCGTCGGTGAACTCGACACCGAACTGTTCGGCGCCCTCGCGCCCACGGGTGACGTCGTCGTCCCACACGGCGACGAGCTCCGTCCCCGGGTGCTCGACGGTCTGGCGGGCGTAGTCACCGGCGTGGACGTGCCAGAAGCCGAGGACGGCGACGCGGATCGGGGTGGTGGTGCTGGGCATGGTTGCCTTTCGTGGTGGTGGTGCGTGATCCGGCCCGGGGAAGCTAGACCCGGACCTTGTCGTAGTCCTTGGGCAGCTTGAACGGGGAGTAGGTCTGCATCATCGGGTTGACCCGCGCCTGTGCGCGCTCGACCGCCTCCTGCGGCGACGCGGTGCCGAGGAGCACGCTCGACCTGGCGTCCGCGAGGGAGTCCCACCAGGCGCCCCCGACGGGCAGGGGCGGGCGGCAGGTGGAGTCGGGCATCGACTCGACGAAGAAGCGGATCGACTTCGCGGAGCCCTTCGGGTCCTTCAGTGCGGCGATGTTCGACGGGACGCTCGTGGCGGGGACCATGTAGGTCTCCTGGCCGCGCTTGCCGGTGAAGTACTTCATCAGCTCCCACACGGCCTTGTTCTTCTTGGAGCCCTTCGGCAGGCAGAGCGCGAAGCCGCCGGACCAGGTGTACTTGTCGTCACCGGCGGCCTGGGTCGGCAGGTACGCCATGTTCCAGTCGAGGTCCTTCGGCCCGTAGTTGTCGAACGTCTGGATCGTCGAGGGAACGCTGACCATGAACGCCATGCGATTCGCCAGGAACGCGGTCTGCCCCGGCGGGTGTCCCGTGGGCTCGTACGTGGCGATGAACGTGTCCGCGGCGCGGTAGCCGTAGCGCTGCGCCCACTCGTCGTAGAACTCGTAGATCTTCTTGACGCTGCCGGAGTCCATCGTCATCTGCGAGTCGGCCTGGTCGAAGTACGACGCCCCGAGTCCGAGCCCCCACGTGAACGGCCAGCCCTCGCCGTACCAGGGGAGGAGGCCCATCTTGCTGTAGTTGCCGCCCTCCTTCTCCGTGAGCTTGTCGCTGACCTCGGCCATCCGGTCCATCGTCACCGGGCCGTTCTGCTCCCAGTCGAACTCGTCCAGGTCGAGCCCGGCGTCGCGGAGCATCGTGCGGTTCACGAACATCCCGCGGGCGTCGGTGTCGTGCGGCAGGCCGTACGTCTTGCCCTGGTAGGTCAGCTCGCCGACGGTGAACCCGAGCCAGGAGGACAGGAACTCCTCCTTGGAGACGTCCTCGAACTCGGCGATCAGCTCGTCGATCGGCTCGATGAGCCCGATCGCCGCGTACTGCGCCGCGCTGAACCGGTCGAGGAGCCACAGGTCGGGAGCTGTCCCACCGCGGACGGCCGTGATGACGCTGGTGGCGTCGCCGGTGCCCTGCGATGGCACCTGGTTGACGCGGACGTCGATCTCCGGGTGCAGCTGCTTGAACTGGTTGATGACCTTGGTCTGGAACGGCACGAAGGTGCCAGTGACGCCCCAGATCGAGACCGAGTTCGGGTTGCTGCCGGCACCGCCCGTCGCGCACCCGGCGGCGAGCAACGCGAGGGCACCGGCACCGCCCGTCGCGGCGGCGGCACGGAGGAAGGTCCGGCGGTCGAAGGCGGCGCCGTTGTGTCGCGCGTTCACTTGAAGCTCCCGATCTGGATGCCCTTGAGGAAGGTCCGCTGGAAGAAGAAGAACAGGATGACGAGCGGCAGGATGATGAGGATCGATGCCGCCATCAGCTGGTTGAACTGGAAGTCCGCGCTGTTGTTCAGGCGGAACACCTGGAGGCCGATCGACAGGGTCTGCACGTTCTCGTCCTGCAGGTAGATGAGGGGGCCGAGGAAGTCGTTCCAGGCACCCACCGCGGCGAAGATGCCGACCGTGACGAGCGCGGCCTTGGCCTGCGGGAACACGATCCGCCAGAGGATGCGCCACTCGGACGCGCCGTCCATGCGTGCGGCGTCGAGCAGGTCCTTCGGGATCTGCAGCAGGAACTGTCGGAGGAGGAACACGTAGAACGCGGACCCGAACAGGCTCGGGACGACGAGCGGCAGGAAGGTGTTGATCCAGCCGAGCCGCGCGTACAGGTCGAACATCGGGATGAGCGTCACCGGGAACGGGATGAACAGCGTCGCGAGCACGACGTAGAACATCCGGTCGCGGCCACGCCACTCGATGCACGAGAACCCGTAGGCGATGATCAGGTTCGACACCATCGAGAACAGCGTCACGAGCACGGTGATGATCAGCGTGTTCCGGAAGAACGTGAAGAACGGCATCGCGTTCACGGCCTCGCCGAAGTTCGACCAGTCCAGCCACTGCGGGAACCAGGTCGGGGGGAACGCGCCGAGCTCGCTGTTGCTCTTCAGCGCGGAGATCACCATCCAGTAGATGGGGATGAGGAACAGCAGGCTCATCGCGATGAGCACCACACGGGCACCGATCGACGACCACGGGGAGCGGACGGAGCCGTCGGCGTTGCGCGAGCGCTCGCCGGCGCGCTTCTTCGGGCGGACGGTCTCCAGGGAGCTGGTGACGGTCGGTCGGTCCTTCTGCATCGTCATGGCGTCACTCCCCGCTCACGTCGTAGTTCACGAACCGCTTGGACAGCCAGTAGACGAGTCCGGAGAGGATCATCCCGGCGAGGAACAGGAGCACGGCCATCGCACTCGCGAACCCGAGCTGCGCGTAGCTGAACGCGTTCTTGTAGAGGTAGAGCATGTAGAACAACGTCCCGTTGTCCGGGGAGCCGAGTCCGCCGGTGCCGGACGAGATCACGTACGCCTCGGTGAACACCTGCAGGCCGTTGCTGATCCCCGTGATGAGGTTGAACAGGATCGCGGGGGAGATCAGCGGCAGCGTCAGCGCGAAGAACTGCCGCACCGGACCGGCGCCGTCGACGCGTGCTGCTTCGTACAGGGTCTTCGGGATGCCGCGCATGCCGGCGAGGAACACCAGCGCCGCGTTGCCGGCACCCATCTGCGCGAGGGCGACGATCACGAGCTTCGCGGTCGTCGGGTCGCCGAGCAAGTTCGTCGCCGGGATCCCGACGAGCTTCATCGCCTGGTTCACGATGCCGGTCTGCGGGTTGACGAGCACGACGAAGATGAACGCGAGGGCGAAGGTCGGGATGAGGGACGGGATGTACAGCGCCGTCCGGTACCAGCTGATCTCCTTGACGTCCTGGTTCATCGCCAGCGCGATCACGATCGCCACGACGATGCCGACGGGCACCGCGATCACCGCGTAGAACAGCGTGTTGCCCACGGCGGTGTGGACGAGCGGGTCGATGAACGCGGCGATGTAGTTGCCGAACCCGACGAAGGTCGCGGCGTTCATGCCGGAGTACCGCGTCAGGCTGATCACGAAGGAGTAGATCAGCGGGTACGCGATGAACACGAGGACCCCGACGATCCAGGGGGAGATGAAGGCGATACCGATGCGGAGGCGTCGCTTCTCCGCCGCGGTCCAGGGGTGTTTCTTCCCCGCTCGTCGACCGGTGCGCTCGGTCGGTGGAGCGGGTCGCGCTGTGGTGGCCGGGCGAGCGGTCGTCGTCACGGGCGTCCCTTCGAGTTCCCGTCGCACAGCGGTGTGACGACGGGCGCGACCACCTCGGTGTGGTCACTCGGCGATCTGCCCGTCCGGATGGGTTCAATCCAATTGATTGACAAATTCGCTTGGTCAGGAATGCTAGGGACCATGCACGAGCTTCGTCAAGCACCGGGTCGCTGAGATGTCTGCAGGGCAGAACGCGACCCACATCGCGGCGCACAACCGCGCCGTGGTGCTCGACGTCGTGCGTCGCGACGGTCCCGTGACCCGGTCGGCGCTGACCACCCGGACGGCACTGACCGCCCAGACCGTGTCGAACATCGCGGCCCGACTCCTCGCCGACGGCCTGGTCCGGGAGACCGGCACCGCAGTCCGAGAGACCGGCGCAGCAGTCCGGGAGACCGGCGCGGCGGTCCGGGTTGCCGGCCCGGTCGCCGGCCGACGCCTCGAACTCGCGCCGGACGGTCGCTTCGCCGTCGGCGTCCACCTCGACCCCGCGCAGGTCTCCGCGGTGCTCCTGGACCTCGCAGGCGGGCTCGTCGCCGAGCAGCACCTCGGCGCGGCCGACGTCGACGATCCCTCGTCGACGCTCGACGCGATGGCCGGCGCGGTCGACGACCTCGTGACAGCCGCTCGGATCGACCGCGCGCGCGTGGCCGGCATCGGTGTCGCGGCACCCGGCCCCATCGAGCAGGACCGCGCGGCGCTCGGCGCTCCCGTGCAGCTCGCCTCGTGGTCCGGCGTCCCGATCGCCGCCGAACTCGCGGAGCGCACCGGGCTCCCCGTCCGCATCGAGAAGGACGTCGTCGCGAGTGCCCTCGCCGAGTGGTGGACGGCGCGGTCGACCGAGGACCTGGTGTCGGTGTACCTCGGGCACGGCGTCGGAGCGGGCATCGTGGTCGGTGGCGAGGTCGTCCGCGGCAGTACCGGAAACGCGGGGGAGTTCGGCGGCATCCCCGTGCACGCGCACGGCGGCTGGACCGAGCTCTGGGAGGCCTGTCAGCCCCTCCAGCAGGTCCGGCGCGGGGTGGGCGCCGGGTTGCTCCCACCGGTCGCCGAGGACCCGGCGTCCGTCCGGGCCGCGTTCGAACAGCTGTGCGCGCTGCCTGCGGCACGGCCGCTCCTCGCCGAGGCCGGCGCGGCGCTGGGGTCGGCACTCGTCCACGTCGTCGAGCTCCTCGACGTGCAGCGCGTGGTCGTCGGCGGAAGCGCAGCACTCGCCGGCGGCGCGACCCTCCTCGACGCACTGCACGCGCGGCTCTTCGAACGCCTGGGTTCGCGTCGCGCGCCAGCGGTGGCGTTCACGGCGCTCGGTGAGGACGTCGTCGCCCGCGGCGCGGCGTGCGCCGTGCTGCTCACGTCCGCCCCGGCCGGTCCCGTCGCCCCCGCGGTGCGGCAGGTCCGGACGGGAGGCCCGGCTCGGCCCCGGGACATCGCCCACCCCTGGTAGGCGGTCGCGGAAGCGTCCGTCTCAGACGCCGAGGCGGAGGAGGAGCGGGCCCAGCAAGCCGATCACCCAGATCGCGACGATGGCGGCGGCGCCGATCGCGAGGCCGCGTCGCTTCCAGCGCCGCCTCGGCGTCGCCGGCTGCTCGCCCCACATCTGCGTGCGGACCATCATCCGGTTCGCCTCGCCGACGAGCTGCCGGATCTGCGGGTCGTCCATGTCGAGACGGCCCTCGCGCGCGTGTTCGGCGATCGCGGCTGCCTCGTCCAGGGACAGCCCGTCGCTCGTGCTCCCGGGACCGGTCATGACGTCATCGTCCCACTCCGGAGCGCGCTCGGCACACGGGTGCGCTGCACGGCGAGGTCGAGGGGGATCCCGCGCTGCAGCTCGATGACGTCCTCGCTCGTGATGACCGCGCCGTCGACGGTCGGCAGGTCCAGGTAGGTCCGTCGGACCACATGGGCGAGGGCGTCGTCCGACGGCGGGGTGTGTCCGTCGGCGAACTGCCAGTGCTCCGGGTTCCGACGGAGTTCGACGGCCTCGTCGACCGTGGCCGGGTCGGCGAGCAGCACCGCCCAGAGCTCGTCGTCGGTCAGCCCGGCGAACCGGGAGGGGGTGAGCGTCCCCGCGTCGAGCACGCGCGTCACCAGCGACCGGAGCACGACGTTCGGGACGATGTTCGCCTCGGACCGCTGCGCCCGGGCCTCGCGCACCGCGAGGTCCACCACCGCGGCGGCGGTCGCGGCGTCGGTGTCGACGGTGCCGTCGACGAGCCGCAGCCGGCCGAGGAGCTCCGCGGGCGGCGAGGTCGTCCGGCCGTGCGCCTGACCACTGCGCAGGAACGAGTCGAGGTGGTCGAGCTTCAGGCCGCCGCGCCGGTTCGTCAGCGGGGACGGCAGTGCGCCGTCGTCCGTGCTGATCACGGCCTCCGGATCGATGCCGCCGTCGTGCAGCACGTCGGCGAGCCCGCGGACCGCCGCGCGACCGAGCGTGTGGTGGTCGAGGCCGCCGAGCCCCTCGAGCGTGTGGCTGAACGGCAGGTGCCCGACGTCGTGCAGCAGACCGGTGACCCGGGCGAGCGCATCGTCCGGGGCGAAGTGCGCCACGAGGGCGAGGACCCCGAGCGAGTGCTCGAGGCGCGTGTACGTCTGCGTCGTGGTGATCGACGCCGCGCCCGCGTGGGCGATGAACGCGAGCCGCCGGACCGGCCACGTCGTGAGGACCGTCCGTTCGAGGGGCGTCAGCCGGACCTCGATGCGCCAGAGCGGGTCGAACCACACACTGTCGATGCCCAGTGTGTCCACTGCGTCGCCGTGCACGTGACCTCCTCGACCCTGCCGACCTCACGCTACCGGGGGACGGCCCGCACGGTCGATGGACAGCGCCGTGCGCGTACGAACGGGCACATGGCACATCGATTCCGCGGTCAGGTCGTCGTCGTCACCGGAGCCTCGAGCGGCATCGGGCGAGCGGCGGCACACGAGTTCGCACGAGCGGGCGCGACGGTGGTCCTCGCTGCGCGCAGCCACGAGAGTCTCGAGGCCGCCGCGGAGGAGTGCCGACGGTTGGGTGCCGAGGCCCTCGCGATCACGACGGACGTCGCGGACGAGCAGCAGGTGGCGGACCTCGTGGGCACCGTCACGAGCCGGTTCGGACGGATCGACGTCTTCGTCGGGAACGCGGGCCTGTTCGTCTACGGCCTGTTCGAGCAGACCCCCACCGAGTCGTTCAAGCGGGTCGTCGACACCAACCTGTACGGGCACCTCAACGCGATCACGCACCTCCTGCCGCACTGGCGGCAGCGTGGCCGCGGCACCTACGTCTTCGTCGGGAGCATCCAGTCGCTGTTGTCCGCGCCGTACCAGTCCGCGTACGTGACGAGCAAGCACGCGGCGCTCGGACTGGTCGACGTGCTCGGCGACGAGTTCGCCCACACCGGCATCGAGTTCACCACGCTGATGCCCTCGACGATCGACACGCCGATCTACCAGAACGGCGCCAACTACACGGGCAAGCGGTCCCACCCGCTGCCGCCGACGGTGTCCGTCGAGCGGGCAGGGCGGGCCGTGCTGCGTGCAGCGGCCCATCCGAAGCGGTACCGGTTCGTCGGACGGATCCAGGCGTCGCTCGTGCCGCTGCAGTACGTCTTCCCCGGCCTGTTCCACGCGATCACGGGACCGATGGTGGAGACCTTCGCGCTACGCGGGAAGGGCGAGCCCACCGACGGCAACCTGTGGCAGCCGGCCGAGTCCGGCAACGCCACCGACGGCGGGTGGGTCGCGAAGCGACGGCGCGTCACGCGCCCGCTGCTCGTCGTCGGCGCGGTCGGGGCGGTGCTGGCCCTGGTCGCTGGCAGCCGCCGCCGGTGACGCCGGATGTCGGACGGGTCGCCGCGCGGCCCGGGACGACGTAGCGTCTGGAGCATGACCACGACGACCGAGACCGCGTTCGCAGCCGACTGGCGTGCGTGGCACGACGCGCACGAGGCCGCTCGTGCCGACGAGCACGGCTTCCTCGCCGTCACGAGCATCCACTGGCTGACGTGGACGCCCGAGCGCTTCGACGACGCCCCCGGCGAGTGGTCGACGAGTGACGACGGCCCCGTCGTGGTGCTCGCGGACGGGGAGTCGCTCGAGGTCGACGGCGCCGTCGTCACGGGCACGCACCGGTTCGGGCCGCTCGCGGAGCGCTCGTCCACCACCGTGGTGTGGCGCACCGACGACGAGACGACCGTCGTCGAGGTGGCCCGCCGTGGCGGCAGCGACATCGTCCGCCCGAGGCACCCGTCGAGCCCGATCCGCACCGGGTACCGCGGTACACCGGCGTACGCACCGGACGAGCGCTTCGTCGTCGACGCCCGGTTCACCCCGTTCGACGAGCCGCGCGAGGTCACGGTCGGTTCCGTCGTCGACGGACTCCAGCACGTGTACGCCGCACCGGGGACCCTGTCGTTCGACCTCGACGGGCCGCGGACGCTGCTGGCGTTCAACGGGCACGGCGCCGGGCTGCACGTGCTGTTCACCGACCGGACGAGCGGCGTCACGACGTCCGCGGCGAACCGGAGCCTCAACATCGACGCCCCTGATGCCGAGGGCCGCACCCGCATCGACTTCAACCGTGCGACGAACCTGCCGTGCGCCTACACGGCGCACGCCACCTGCCCGCTGCCACCGGCCGAGAACCGGCTCGACGTCGCGGTCGAGGCGGGCGAGCAGCTCCCGGCCTGAGCGGGTCGGCGGACACCCGAGTGGGTCTCCGGACACATCCGCCCGGACCAGGACGCTGCCGGCGGGGCCGCGACCGTAAGCTCGCGACGTGGCACGGGGGGAACCGACCACCGGTCGGACTGGAGGCGCGGGGCGGGCCGAGGGGGAGCCTCCAGTCCGGTGGGTGGGTACCTTCAGTGCGTCACGCGCGTCCATCCGGACGTCGCGCGCCACGCGCGCGGATCGAACGTGAAGACGCTGCCCATGCCCGGCTGGTCGAGGTCTCTGGAGATCGCCGCCCCGGTGAGGTCTGCGAGGAGGAGCGCGCCGACCGCGCCGTGCGAGACGATCGTGACGTCGGCCCCGTCCGCGGTGTGCCGACGGACGGCATCGACGATGCGGGCCTGCGCGTCGACTGCGCGCTCCCATCCCCGGACCGACTCGGCGGGGCGGGCGAAGAAGGCGTCGACGACCGGTTCGAACTCCGACGGCGGCAGGTAGCCGGTCGCGCTCCGGTCGATCTCGCCGAGGAGTGGGTCGACCGTCGTGGCCAGGCCGACGGTCCGGGCGAGGAGGTCGGCGGTCTCGAGGGCCTTGCGCTCCCCGCTCGAGACGATCCGTGCCGTGCCGGGACGCCACGCGTGGCGGTGTGCAGCAGCGGCGCGGGCACGACCGGTGTCGGACAGGTGCCACGACTCGATCGGCGCAGCGGGATCGACGACGACCTCGGCATGGGTCAGGAAGAACGACGGCATCCGTCGATCATGGCAGTGGGCTGTCGTATCGTGACTGCGTGGAGTTCCCGGGGGAGGCGGACGGCGCGCGTGACGCGTCGACCTCTCCGGGGTCACCCCGGGGCACGCAGGACCAGCAGGACGACACGCCCCGAGAGGCACGGCGCGCTCCGCGCGCTCATCCTCACGGAGGCACCGACAGGTCCCCCGGGAACGCCACGCCCCTCGCCGTCGTCGCCGCCGCGCTGGCCGACGCCTTCCTGGCTGCCGAGGAGTGGACCGCGGACGCGTTGACCGTCGCGGGGTACGACGTCCTCGGTGTCGAGCGGGCGTACGTCGGCCTGTCGGTCGCCGCCGCGCTCGACGCGTACCCACGGCCACCGGTGGACGCACCGCGGCAGCTCGCGGCGGTGCTCGCCCGTGCGCCCCGACTGGCGACGTTGCACCGGTCGCGGGAGCAGGTGCGGCCCGTTCGGGTCCTCGCACGGCAGGCGGTCCCGGTGCGGGCACGGCCCGAGACGGCGAGTCGGCTGCTGGTCGACACGCTGCCGGAACTGGCCCGGGCGCTGGACCTCACCGTCGGGCGGCTCTTGTGGCTCGCGGACACCAGAGGGTGGAACCGGAGCCGTGGGCCGTCGAGCCCACTGCACCACCACCGGCACGAGTGGGTGCGACGTCCTGGACGCGCGCCTCGGTTGCTCGAGAAGCCGATGGAGATGCTCAAGCGGACGCAACGGACGATCCTCGACGAGCTGCTCGTCGCGCTGCCCGTCCACGGCGCCGCGCACGGGTTCGTCGCGGGCAGGGGCGTGCTCTCCGGTGCGAGGGCGCACGTGGGACGGGAGGTCGTCGTCTCCGCGGACCTCACCTCGTTCTTCGCGTCGGTCCGCGCTCCCACCGTCTACGGCGTGTTCCGTGCGGCGGGCTTCGCCGAACCCCTCGCCCACGTCCTCACGGGGATCTGCACGCACCGGGTCCCGCCCCACGTGCTCACGGCGATGCCGGACGGCGGCGACCCGGACGAGCGGGCGGCGCTCCGACGATCCCTCGCCGAAGCGCACCTGCCGCAGGGCGCACCGACGTCCCCCGCGTTGGCCAACCTGGCGCTCCGGCACCTGGACGCGCGGCTCGACGGCTGGGCGACGGCGGTGGACGCGACCTACACCCGCTACGCGGACGATCTGGTGTTCAGCGGTGGTGATCGCCTGGCGAGCCGGACGGATGCGTTCCTCCGCGGCGTCGACAGGATCGTCCGCGAACAGGGCCATCGACTGAACCCACGGAAGACCCGTGTCCGCCGACACGGTGTGCGGCAGTCGGTCACGGGCGTGGTCGTGAACGCACGGACCGCACCCGGTCGGCGAGAGGTCGATCGGTTGCACGCGGAACTGCACAACTGCGTCGTGCACGGTCCGACATCGCAGAACCGATCAGGGCACCCCGCCTTCCGCGAACACCTGCTCGGGCGGATCGGATGGGTCGAGCAGGTGCACCCGGGGCGGGCGCGACGGCTCCGGGAGGAGTTCGCACGCATCTCGTGGTGACTGGTCCTCGGCAGGTCACTCCAGGTCGTCGGCCGCGGTGGGGTCGACCGCGCGGACGCCGTCGACCTCGCCGAGCTGTGCGAGCAGCATGCCGGAGTCCCGCGGTCCGGTGACCTCCAGCCGGACCGCGGTCGTCTCGTCACGGTCGCTCTCCTGCTGGACGAGCCGGCCGACGTGCCAGCCGCTGGCGGTGACGAGCGTCAGGACCTTCGGCAGCACGCCTCGGCCCGAGTCGTACAGCACGTCGAGCGTCAACGACGACTCCGCTGAACGGGGGAGCGCGCGGATGAGTGCCGTGTAGCCGAACACCACCACGAAGTGCAGGGCGGTGACGACGAGGGCGAGCAGCCAGAGTCCGGCGCCGGCGGCCATGCCGATCGCCGCGGTCTCCCACACGGACGCCGCGGTGGTGAGCCCGCGGACGGCTCCACGGCGCGTCAGGATCAGCCCGGCGCCGAGGAACCCGACGCCTGAGACGATCTGGGCCGCGACGCGCGACGGGTCGAGGACGACGTGGCCGGCGAGCAGGACGTCGCTGAAGCCGTACTTGCTGACGAGCAGCATCAGGGCAGAGGCCGTGCCGACGATGGTCTGCGTGCGGATGCCCGCGCTCTTCGACCGGAGCTGCCGTTCGAGTCCGATGAGCGACGCGAGGGCGAACGCGAGCAGGACCTCGCCGATCTGCACCAGCCCCTGTCCGGCGAACGGCGCGGTCAGGTCGTGGATGGTCATCGCGTCGACGCTACTCTCCCCGTTTCGCGGCGAACCGCCCGGAAGCGGTTCGGGCCGCGGCTTGCGTCCCCGCAGCGGGAAGCGACCCCATCTGATCGATCGATCGGATGACCGCAGCCGAGCGGCGTGCTGCCGCGTCGAGGAAGGCGGTGCGGAACGAGTCGTCGACGCCGACCTGGGCGCCCGCGAGCGCGCGCAACCCGTCGGAGATCGCGTCGGGGAACGCCGACGCGATCGAACGGGCGCGCTCGACGACCCACTGCGGGTCCACGCCGACTTCTGCCGCCGTCCGGGCGACGTGCCGCGCCTGTGTTGAGTCGACCCGGTAGTCGGAACCGAGTTTCATCGCGAGCTTGACCTGCTTCGGGTGCATGCCGTCGACACGTTCGTACGCGAGGGCCGACGCCGCGTCGTACATCGGTGCCAGGTCGCTTCCCCGCGCGGTGTGGAGGAGCGAGGAGTTCTTGGCGTGCGCGTCCGTACTGACGGCGACCCAGTGGAAGACCACGCCTTCCATGAACCGCATGATGCCCTCGGTGGCTGCCCGGCCGCGCAGGGCGTCGTGGAGGAGGCCTGCGCAGCTCCGGATGCCCGGCCCGCCGTCGGACTCGTACTTCGTCTCCGGGTCGATGCCGAGCGCCTGGACGAGGTCCTCCTGATGGACACGCTCGACCGTGCCGTCGGGGCGACGCACCCGGTCGTACCGCTCCACGGCGAGCACGACCTCGTCGCCGAAGCGCTCGATCGTGGTCGCCGCAGCGTCGATCCCGACGGCACGCGCTGCCCGTTGCGTGAGGTGCTCGACGACCCCCTGGTGTGGAAGGCCGAAGATCCCGGGCTTCAGGATGTGCGTCGACGGCTCGCTGCCCCACGGGACGGTCCACCCGTCATCCGTGCGTCGCAAGGCGAACTTCGACTGCATCCCGGCGAGCGAGAAGTAGCCGCCGTGGTCCGCTGGCATCGCCCAGGCCGACGGATCACCGCGCAGGGCCGCGAGATGCTCGGCGACGTCGGCGTCGTCGACGGGTTCGAGACCGCCGGGGAGATCGAGGTCGTCGCTCGTCGTGGTCGAGAACTGCACGGCGCCCGCGCAGTCCAGGCCGATGTGCCTGAGCAGGCCGAGCGGCGTGTTCGCCGTCTGGAACCGGGCTGCCCAGCGGCTGCGGACCCGCGCGTCGTCGGGGAGGAGCCCCTGCAGGTACGCCGACACCCGCGGACCTTCGTGCACGCGCTGTGACTTCACGAGTCCTGCGCTCAACTCGAGCCGGCCAGAGGACCGTCTCCACTCGTCGTCGAAGGTCAGTCGGTGTGCACCGTCGGACTCGGCGACGGACCCGATGCGTCGTCCCCCCAGGTACACGCCGAGGTCGATGTCAGGCATCGGCCGGCTCCGAGGTGAGCAAGGCGGTCAGGTCGAGGACCGCGAGGAGTCGCAAGACGGTGGCGAGCTCGGCGACCGAGGTGGATCGACCGTTCTCGAAGTTCGACACCCACTGCCGGCTCGTCCCCAACTCGGCTGCGACGTCCGCCTGGGTCGCGCCGAGCATAGTCCGTCGTTCCCGGACGATGTTCGCCCAGTCGATGACGCGATCTGCGATCATGAGGTCTCCGTGTCCGTCGAGGGTGACATGGGGCGGCGTGTCCGTCGAACGTAACATCGGTCGTCGTGTCCGTCAACGCTGACACGAACGACGTGCCGCTCCGGTGTGACGCCCGGTTTCGCCGCGTTGCACGAGGTTGCGGCAGCGGTGTCCGGCTGTGCGCGCGGTCGGTAGCGTGCGCCGCATGTGCCCGAGTGAGATCCCAGCAGACGACCGGTACGACGAGCTCATCGCGCCGCTCCGGCCCGTGATCGAGCGGATCGGACTCGACGCGTTCGAGCGGGAGCGTGACGAGCGCCTCGCGACGGAGCAGCTCGGGTGGCTCGTCGACGCCGGGTTCGCGCGGTGGCGGACCCCGGAGGACTGGGGCGGCGTCGGCGCTCGGCTTTCCGACCTGTTCCGCGCCGTCGCCGAGATCGCCGAGGTGGACCCGAACCTGGCGCACGTGTGGCGGAACCACTTCTCGTTCGTGGAGGACCGCGTGCACGCGGACGGCGGCGCCGCGGACCGGGAGCTCGTCGGGCGGCTCGGTGGCGGCGAGGTCGTCGGGGGCGGGTGGAGCGAGACGCCGAACGCCAGCGGGGAGCGCATCACCACGACCGCGCGCCGGGACCCGGACGGCGGCTGGCGGATCAGCGGCGCGAAGTTCTACTCGACGGGCAGCGTCTACGCCAGGTGGATCACGGTGATGGCGATCGACGAGGCGGGGGAGCAGGTCGTGGCGCTCGTCGACGCCGAGGACCCCGACGTGGTGGTCGGTGACGACTGGGACGGCTTCGGGCAGCGCATCACCGGCAGCGGCAGCGTGCGGTACACCGACGTGCACGTCCCGGACGAGCGCGTGCACCCGTTCGCCACGCGGTACCCGTACCAGGAGCAGTACTACCAGACCTTCATGCACGCGATCCTCGTCGGCATCGGGCGTGCGGCGCTCCGCGACGGTGTCGCCGCCCTGCGCGCCCGTGCCCGTGGACACCACAACGGGACCGAGGCCCGTCCCACACACGACCCGGAGCTCCTCGGTGTCGTCGGGACCGTCGCCGCGCGCGTGTACGCGGCGGATGCGGCGTTCGTCGCGAGCCTCCGGTCGATCGACGACACCGTCGACCGCCACGCCGAACTGCGCGCAGCCGGAGCGGAACCGGCGGGGGACGAGACGCTGACCGGGCTGCTGGAGCGGAGTTGGATCACGGTCGCCCAGGCGCAGACCGTCGTGACCGACTCGGTGCTGGACGCGACGACCGTGGTGTTCGACGCCCTCGGGTCGTCGGGGACCTTCCGATCGATCGGCCTGGACCGGCACTGGCGGAACGCGCGCACCCTGTCGTCGCACAACCCGCGCGTGCACAAGCGGCGGATCGTCGGCGACCACCTGGTGAACGGCGCGAGCCCGCTCGACCGCCGGGACCCGACGGCAGCCGCCGCCCCGTCGACCGCTGACGCCGCGTCCGCGTAACGTCCGGTCGCGCTGCGACGGCCGAGGCGTAATGCCCCGTCATCCCGCGCAACGCGGTGACGCCCACGAGCAGCGGGCTCGTCGCGACCCGTACGGTCGTCCGCAACGGCCCGCCACCCGGCGCTGGGGAGGCGACGGTGGCGGGCCGCTCCCGATTCCCGGAGGACAGATGACGGACACCAGCACACGCATCGCATCGCCGATCCGCGTGCCAGACCCCGACCTCGCGACCGCGGTCCACGAGCCCGGAGGCATCGCCGGACTCGCCGACCGGATCCGGCGCACCGACGCGGACACGGTCGTCCTCGGTGCGGACCGCTTCGTCCAGGAACACGCCGACGGACCTCGGGTCGACCCGACGTCGGCGGCGCTCGCCCTCGGCCGTGCGCTGCCGGCGCACCGGTTCCTGATCGCCGTCGCCCCGACACGGGACCACCCGTACAACGTCGCCCGTCGGGTGCTCTCCCTCGACCACGTGCTCGGCGGTCGCGTGGGGCTGCTCGTCGGTGCCCACGACCACGGCGCGCACGACCCCGCTGCTGACGACGAACGCTCGCACGACCCCGCCGAGTTCGCACGGGTCGTCCGCGGTCTCTGGGCGACGTGGCCGTTCGAAAGCATCGTGGGGGACCGCTCGACCGGGGTGTTCGCGCACACCGACCGCGTCCGGCCGCTCGACCACGACGGCGGCCCCGACGGATACCGCGTGCGTGGCCCGTTGACCACGCCGTCGCGTCCCGGTGGCTCACCCGTGCTCGCGGTCTGGGACGACGTGGACCTGCCGGACGCCGACCTGCGCCTCTCCGCCGCGACCCCCGTCCTGCCGGCGAACGACGTCCTGTCGGCGAACGACGTCCCGCAGGCCGACGCTGCGCGTCCCGGCTCGGCGACCGCCCCATGAGCCGCGACGCCGACGCCGGCCTGGTCCTCGGCGTGAACCTGCAGGGCTTCGGGCAGCGACCGGCCGCGTGGCGGACCCAGGACGTCGCGGCCACCGACCTCCTCACCGCGGCGTTCTGGGAGGACCTCGGGCGCACCGCCGAACGAGGCCTCCTCGACATGGTCTTCCTCGCCGACCACCCCGCCTGGAGCGACCCGAACGTCCGGGCGTACGGGCTGCTCGAGCCGTTCGTCGCCCTCGGAGTGATCGCCGGCGCGACGACGCACCTGGGGCTCGTCGGCACCGCGTCGACGACGTACAACGACCCGGTGGAGCTCGCCGAGCGGACCCTGTCGCTCGACACCGTCTCGGGCGGGCGGGTCGGCTGGAACGCGGTGACGACGTACGACCCCTCGGTGTCCGGGAACTTCGGCGTCGCACGGAACCCCGACCGGCCGGAGCGCTACGCCCGCGCGGGGGAGTTCGTCGACCTCGTCCAGGCGTTGTGGGCGTCCGCCGCCACCGGGGCGACCGTGCACCACCGCGGCGAGTTCCTCACGCACGACGGTGTGCTGCGGACACCACCGTCCGCGCAGGGGCACCCGGTCGTCTTCCAAGCAGGTGGATCGCCGCACGGCCGCGACCTCGCCGCCCGGGTCGCCGAGGGCGTCTTCGCCGTCGAGCTCACCCCGGAGCCGGCTCGGGAGCACCTCCGCGCCGTGAAGCGCGCCGCCGAGACGTACGGCCGGCGGTCCTCCGACGTCACGGTCGTCCCCGGGCTCTCGCTCGTCCTCGGCAGCACCGAGGCCGAGGCCCACGCCCGCTTCGACCACCTCGAGTCCCTGGCGCCGGACGGGTACGCACTCCGGGCGCTCGGCACGCACCTCGACGCCGACCTCAGCGGTCTCGACCCGGCGGCCCCCATCTCGTCGTCGATCCTCGACCGAGAGGTCGACCCCGTCGCGTACGGCCCGTCGCTCGGCTACCACGAGACCGTCGTCCGCTGGGTCCGCGCGAACAACACGAGCCTCCGCGACGTCCTGCGGGGCTTCGGCGGGTACGGCGCGCGGATCGTCGTCGGCACACCGGAGCAGGCTGCGGACACGATCGAGGACTGGTACCGCACCGGTGCCGCGGACGGCGTCAACCTGATGATCGACGAGTTCCCCCGAGGGCTCGAGACCGTCGTGGACGAGCTCGTGCCGATCCTGCAGCGCCGCGGCGTGTTCCACCGTGAGTACGAGGACGTGACCTTGCGCGGCCGCCTGGCCGCGCGCCGTCGCGCCGCGTGACCGCCGGACGGGAGGCGCGGGTCGGGCCCACACCGTGCCTCCCGTCCGCCTGCGCCGGACTGGAGGCGCGGGTCGGGCCCGCACCGTGCCTCCCGTCCGCCTGTCGTTGCGTCTGCAACCGGCGACAGGGTCGCTGTCGTACGACAGCGACCCTGTCGCTTCGCCGCGTGTGCAACTGTTGCAGGCGCGCAGGAGCGACAAGACCGATGTCGTACGACAGCGGCGCTGTCGTTCCGAGTCGGGCCCGCCGCCCCGCCCCGCCCCGCCCCGCGCCCGCCCCCGCCGCGTGACGCCACGTGACGCGCGCCCCGCCGGCCGACGTCACGTGACGAAATCCCCGGTCACGGACTGCAACACCCGTCGCTGATCGGCGCGAGCCGCCATAGCGTCGCAGCCATGACCGACTTCCTCGACCGCGAGCACGACAAGACCTACACCGCCGTCTACAAGCGTGAGACGCCCGACATCCTCGCCGCGTTCGCGCAGTTCGACGGTGCCGTGTTCCAGGCAGAGAACCGGGCGATCCCGCTCAAGTTCCGCGAGCTCATCGCCGTCGCCGTCGGCATCACCACGCAGTGCGTCTACTGCATCGACGCGCACTCGCAGCGCGCCGTGCAGGCCGGCGCGACCGAGGCCGAACTCGCCGAGGCCGCGTGGGTCGCGACCGCGATCCGCGCCGGCGGCGGCTTCGCCCACGGCCGCCTCGGCTTCAAGTTCGGATCCGAAGCGTCCCCCGCACACACCCACTGAGACGGAGCCCACCGTGCCCGATCGCATCACCCTCGTCACCGCGCTGCAGGGTGCCGGGTGGCATCCTGCCGCTTGGCGTGCCGCCGACTCCGACGCGGAGCGGCTCACCTCGCTCCGGCACTGGCGCGACATCGTCGTCGAGCAGGACCGGCTCGGCGTGGACGCCGTGACCATCGAGGACTCGTTCACCGCAGGACCCGAGCGGGATGGCGACCTGGACACGACCACCGTCGTCGGCCGCCTGGACGCCCTGCTGATCGCCGCCGCGGTCGCTCCCGCCACCCGGCAGATCGGCCTGGTACCGACCGTGAGCGTCACGCACACCGAGCCGTTCCACGTCGCGACCAGCCTGCAGACACTCGACCACGTGTCGCTCGGACGTGCCGGCTGGCGGCTCCAGGTGAGCCCGACGGCGCGGGAGGCCGCACTCTTCGGGCGCAGGACCCTGCCGGCCACGCCGGACGACGCCACCGTCGCGGAACTCTTCGCCGAGGCGCGCGAGGTGGCCGAGGTCGTCGACCGCCTCTGGGACAGCTGGGACGACGACGCGATCATCCGCGACGTGACGACCGGGCGGTTCATCGACCGGGACCGGATCCACAACGCGGAGTTCGTGGGGGAGCACGTCTCGGTGCACGGGGCGTCGATCGTCCCGCGGTCACCGCAGGGCCGGCCGCCGGTCTTCTCGCTGGCCCACCGGTCCGACGCGGCCGCACTGGCCGTGGACGTCGCGGACGTCGTGCTGGTCACGCCCGGCTTCGACGGACGGGAGGACCGGGAACTGCTCGCCGAGGTCCGTCACCTCGAACAGGTGGCCGGGTCCACCGCCCCGCGCCCGGTCCTCGCGGACCTCGCGGTGCTCATCGGCTCGTCGTCGGCTGCCGCCGCCGACGAACTCGCCGCCCTCGACGACCTGGCCGGGACCCCGTACGTCTCGGACACGTCGGTGCTGGCGACCACGGTCCCGGACCTGGTCTCGCGGATCGCCGGGCTGCGCGAACTCGGCTACGCCGGGGTGCGGCTCCGCCCGTTGCGCATCCCGACGGACAGCACCGCGATCGCCCGGCAGCTCGTCCCGGCGCTCGTCACGGCCGGACTCCGGGCCGACGTCGCCTCCCGGCCGGCGGCCGACCTGCGCACCCGGCTCGGGATCGCCCCGGCCGTCAGCCGTCACAGCACGGTCCGCACGTCCCGCACGCTCAGCACCGAAGGGGTCTCCGCATGACCACGAAGCGTCAGGTCCACCTCGCCGCGCACTTCCCCGGCGTCAACAACACCACCGTGTGGAGCGACGACCGGGCCGAGAGCCAGATCGCCTTCTCGTCGTTCGAGCACTTCGCGACGAACGCCGAGCGCGGGTTCTTCGACTACCTGTTCCTCGCCGAGGGGCTCCGGCTCCGCGAGCAGAAGGGCCGCATCCACGACCTCGACGTCGTCGGTCGACCGAACACGCTCGCGATCCTCGCCGCCCTGGCCGGGGTGACCGACCACATCGGGCTCGTCGGCACGCTGCAGACCACGTTCAACGAACCCGTCGAACTGGCGAAGCAGCTCGCGACCCTCGACCACCTGACCGGGGGCCGCGCCGGCTGGAACGTCGTCACGAGCTCCGATGCCTTCCACGGCGCGAACTTCCGTCGCGGCGGCTTCCTCGACCCGGCTGACCGGTACACGCGGGCCGCGGAGTTCGTCGACGTCGCCCGCGAGCTCTGGGACTCGTGGCGCACCGACGCGGTCGTGGCGGACCGCGCTGCCGGACGGTTCGCCGACCGGTCCCGGATCCGCGACGTCGACCACCACGGCCCGCAGTTCGACGTCAGCGGTACCTTCCCGGTCCCGCGGAGCCCGCAGGGGCACCCCGTGGTCGTGCAGGCCGGTGACTCCGACGAGGGCCGGGACCTCGCCGCGAGCCGGGCCGACGTGATCTTCTCGCTGCACACCGAGTTCGCCGACGCGCAGGGCTTCTACCGCGACATCGCCGCTCGGCTCGAACGCGTCGGCCGCTCGGAGGACGAGCTGCTCATCCTGCCCGGCGCGACCTTCGTGCTCGGCGACACCGCGGCGGACGCCGAGGAACGAGCCTGGGCGATCCGACGGGCGCAGGTCAGCCCGGCAACGGCGATCGCGTTCCTCGAGCAGGTGTGGAACCGCGACCTGTCCTCCTACGACGTCGACGGCCCGCTGCCCGACGTCGAGCCGGACCTCGACGGCGCCGCGATCACCCGTGGTCGCGCACGCCACACCCGGGACGTCCCCGCGCTCGTGCAGGGTTGGCGGGACCGTGCCGAGGCCGAGCGACTGTCCATCCGGGACCTCGTGATCGAGGTCTCGACCCGCGGCGGGTTCGTCGGGACGCCGTCGCACATCGCGGCGGAGATCGACCGGTACGTCCAGGAGCGCGCGACCGACGGGTTCGTCGTCGTGCCGCACACGAACCCCTACGGGCTCGACGACTTCGTCGACCGCGTGGTCCCGCTGCTGCAGGAGCGTGGCGTGTACCGCTCGTCGTACGAGGACGGTGCCACCCTGCGCGAGACCCTCGGACTGCCCGGCATCCGGACGGGGCGGGAGGTCCTCGCGTGACCACTCCCCTCGCCGTCCTCGACCTCGTCCCGGTCGGCGCCGGTTCGACCCCCGCCGAGGCGCTCCGCAACACCCTCGACCTCGCCCAGCGCGCCGAACATGCCGGGTACGCCAGGTACTGGCTCGCGGAGCACCACCTCAACCCCGGGGTCGCCGGCAGCGCGCCGAACGTCGTGATCGGGGCGATCGCCGCGGCGACGTCCACGATCCGCGTCGGCAGCGCCGCCACCCTCGTCGGGAACCAGCGCGCGTTGCAGATCGCCGAGACGTTCGGCACGCTCACGGGGCTGTACGGCCCGCGCTTCGACCTCGGGCTCGGCCGGTCGGGTGCTCCGGCACCAGGGGCCCCGAAGCCGCCGTCGCTCGCCCCGCGGTCCGACGAGGTCGTGGACGGGCTGCTCGTCCCCGCGCCGTTCGACTTCCGGATCGCGCCGAACAGCCGGTTCGCCCTCCAGGGGACGTTGCTCGGGCGGGTCCCCGGCGACGTCGACGCGTTCGAGGGTGAGGTGTCGCTCCTCAGGGCCTTCCTCGCGGGCACCTACGAGCCCGGTGGCGCGGACGGCGGGTCGGTCGTCGACGCCACGCCCGCTGCCGGCGCCGACGTCGAGCTCTGGGTGCACGGGTCGACCGGTGGGGAGAGCGCGCGGATCGCCGGCGCGCTCGGGTTGCCCTACGGCGCGAACTACCACACGTCGCCGGGCACGGTCCTGGCGTCGGTGGAGGCCTACCGTTCGGCGTTCCGGCCGGGGGTCCTGCCGGCGCCGCACGTCGTCGTGTCGGCTGATGTCGTCGTCGCGGACACCGACGCCGAGGCCGCGCGCCTCGGCTCGGGCTACGCGGCGTGGGTGCACTCGATCCGCTCGGGCGTCGGAGCGATCGCGTACCCGTCGCCGGCCGACGGGGCGGTGCTCGACGCCGAGGTCGCCTCCTCGGTCGGTGACCGGCTGGCGACCCGGTTCGTCGGCGCGCCGTCGGAGGTGGTCTCGCGGCTCGAGACGCTCCGCCGGGTGACGGGAGCGGACGAGCTGCTCGTCACGACGATCACGCACGAGCACGCCGACCGCGTGCGCTCGTACGAGCTCCTCGCCGAGGCGTGGGCAGCGCACGAGTCCGCCCCCGAGGCGGTCGCCGCGCGCTGAGCGCGCCGCGCTCGGCGCGCTCGGCGCCGGGCGTCGGCTGCATCGAGTGCGCGGAAGTGGTGGCTGGTCCGCGTCTCGGATCGCATCTTCTGCGCACTCGGCCGTCGGCCGACCGACCTCCCGGCCGAGTGCGCGGACGTGGCGTCGCACCCGACCTGGGAAGCGGCCTTTGTGCGCACTCGTCGCATGAGGGCCGGCCCTCCACATGCCGGACGGGAGGCTCAGGGCTGGCCGGACCCGAGCCTCCCGTCCGGCGTCGAGTGCGCGGAAGTGGTGGCTGGTCCGCGTCTCGGATCGCACCTTCTGCGCACTCGGCCGTCGGCCGACCGGCCGACCGGCCGACCGCCCGGCCGAGTGCGCGGACGCGGTGTCGTACCCGCCCCGGGAATCGGCCTTTGTGCGCACTCGTCGCATGATGCCCGGCCCGGCCACATGCAGGACGGGAGGCTCGTGACGGTCCGGTCACGAGCCTCCCGTCCGGCGTCGAGTGCGCGGAAGTGGTGGCTGGTCCGCGTCTCGGATCGCACCTTCTGCGCGCTCGGCCGGCCGGACCCGAGCCTCCCGTCCGGCGTCGAGTGCGCGGACGTGGCGTCGCACCCGACCCGGGAACCGCCTTTCGTGCGCACTCGTCCCGTCCGCTGGCGGGCCCGGCTGGATCGCGCACCGCCCCTGCGCACTCGTCGCGCGGATCCGGGGCCGGCCACACGCCGGACGGGAGGCTCGTGGCGGCCTGGCCACGAGCCTCCCGTCCGATGCGTGCCGAGTCCGCCGCCGATGGTTGCGTCCGCAAGGAGCGACAGGGTCGCTGTCGTACGACAGCGACCCTGTCGCTGTGCCGCGCGTGCAAGTGTTGCGTCCGCAATGAACGACACCCTCGACGTCGTACGACGTCGAGGGTGTCGTTCTGAGTCGGCCCGGCGAGCCGACCGGCTCGGCGAGCCGACCGACCCGGCGAGCCGACCGACACGGCGAGCCGACCGACCCGGCTCAGCTGTTGTCGAGCGGCAGCCCCGGCGGGTTGATCTCGGACTGCTGCACGGCCTCGTTCGACAGGTTGTACGCCTGCAGCCACTTGGCGTACGTGCCGTCCTCGATGAGCTCGTTGATCGCCTTCTGGACCGGCTCCACGAGTCCGTTGTCCTTCTTCGTCGTCGCGGCGATGAGCCCCTGCAACGACCCACCCGCACCGGAGTACGTCCCCGCGGTCTTGGTCGGGTTCGCGCTGCCCGCGCTCTGCGTGTTCTGGTAGGCGATGCTCGGGTTCGGGCCGAAGGACGCGTCGATCTTGCCGGAGTCGAGCGCGAGCTTCGTCGAGTTCGTGTCCGGGTAGTACTTGACCGTCAGGGTCTTGCCGGCGGCCTCGAGCTGGTCCTTCCACTCGAGCAGGATCTTCTCCTGGTTCGTACCGGACCCGACGGCGACGGTCTTGCCCGCGAGCACCGAGGGGTCGCCGTCGAACGTCCAGTCGCTCGACTTCAGGACCTGGAAGGCCAGGTTGTCCTCGCGGTACGAGGCGAAGTCGTACTTCTCCTTGCGCTGCTCGGTGTCCGTCACGTTCGAGAACCCGACGTCGACCGAGCCGCTGTCGATGCCGACGAACAGGTTGTCCCACGTCGAGTTCTTCACCTGCGCGTCGAGCCCGAGCTTCGCGGCGACGAGCCGACCGAGGTCGGGCTCGGCACCCGTGAGCGTCTTCTGGTCGTCGCCGGTGTAGGCCAGCGGCGGGAACCCGGAGGGCAGTGCCCCGATGCCGATGACGAGCTCACCCGACTTCTTGACGTCGGACGGCAGCGCGTCGTGGAGCTTTTCGTCCTCGGCGACGGTGAGCGTCGTCTCCTTCGCTGCGCCGTTCGAGGCGGCGCCGACGGTGACCGTGCCGTTGGCGGAGGAGCCGGAGCCGGTGCCGGCGTTCGCTCCCGCGGCGCAGCCGGCCAGGGCGACGACGGCGCCTGCGGCGATGACGAGGGCGCCGGTGCTGCGCCAGCGGGACAGGGTGGTGATGGCCATGGTTCTCCTGGGGTCGGGTGCTGTGGGGGGTGGGGAGTCGGGGTCAGCGCAGGCGGCTGAGGAACGCGCGGGTCCGGTCGTGGCGGGGCGCGTCGAGGACCTGCGACGGCGGACCCTGCTCGACGATCCGGCCGTGGTCGAGGAACACGACGTGGTCGGCGACCTCGCGGGCGAAGGCGACCTCGTGGGTGACGATCACGAGGGTCGTGCCGGACGCGGCGAGGGACCGGATGACGCCGAGCACCTCGCCGACGAGCTCGGGGTCGAGCGCCGAGGTGGGCTCGTCGAGCAGCAGCACCTCTGGTTCGAGGGCCAGGGCACGGGCGATCGCGACGCGCTGCTGTTGGCCGCCCGAGAGCTGCCTCGGACGGGCGTCGACGCGGTCGCCCAGTCCGACCTGCTCGAGCAGGGCGATGCCGCGGACCCGGGCGGGCGCGACACGGACACCGGAGGCGACGAGCCCCTCGATGACGTTCTCGAGCGCGGTCAGGTGCGGGAACAGGTTGAAGTGCTGGAACACGAACCCGATCCGGGCGCGCTGCCGGAGGATCGCTCGCTCTGGCAGCTCCTTGTAGCGACCGCTCCCCGGCACCAGCCGCACGCCGATCGTCTCGTCGCCGATCGTGACGACGCCGCGGTCCAGCGGCTCGAGGTGGTTGATCGCCCGGAGCAGCGTGGACTTGCCCGACCCGGACGGCCCGAGGACGGCGGTCACGCTCCCGGCCGCCAGGTCGAGGTCGATCCCGTCGACGACCCGGTTGTCACCGAAGGCCTTGACGGCCCCGCGGATGCTGATCGTCGCGCTCACGAGATGACCCTTCCGTCGTTGTTGTCTGCGGTGACCGGACGGCCAGCGGGCGCCGACGACCGGACCGGAGCCGAGCCTCCTGTCCGGATCCGCCGCCAGGCGGCGCGGACCCGCTGCAACGGCGTCGGCGGCAGCGTGCGCACCGAACCGCGGGACGTCCACCGCTCGACGTAGTACTGGACGATGGAGACGGCACTGGTCAGCGCGAGGTACCAGAGCGTCGCGACGACGAGCAGCGGGATGATGTCCGTCGGGTAGGTGCTCGACAGGTTCTGGACGACCCCGAACAGGTCGAGGAGCGACACGTAGAACAGCAGCGAGCTCGCCTTGAGCAGCCCGACGATCTGGTTCACGAACGCGGGGACGATCGAGCGCATCGCCTGCGGCAGCACGATGCGGAGGAACTGCCGGTGCCGGGGGAGCCCGAGTGCCTGCGCGGCCTCGTGCTGCCCGTGGTCCACGGCGAGGACCCCGGCGCGGACGATCTCCGACGCGTAGGCGATCTCGCTGAGGCTCAGCCCGATCACGCCGATCGCGAGGTCACCGAGCACGTTCGCGGTCGGCACCTCGACGTGCGGGCCGAACGGCACGCCGATCCCGATCGTCGGGTACAGGTTGCCGAGGTTGTAGAGGAAGACGAGCACCAGGATCAGCGGCACGGACCGGAACAGCCAGACGTACCCCCACGCCAGGCTCGACAGCACCGGGTTGCGCGACAGGCGGGCGATCGCGACGACGATGCCGCCGGCGAAGCTGATCACGGCGCTGAGCGCCGTCGCGACGAGCGTGAGCTGCAGGCCGGTCAGGATCGCCGGGCTGAACAGCCACTTCCCGACCCGCGGCCACTCCCAGGACGGGTTCGTGAAGAGCGTCTCGACGAGGTTCGCGAGCAGCACGAGCACGACCGCCGCAGCGATCCACCGCAGCGGGTGGCGGAGCGGGATGACGGGGCGGTCGAGGGCGGCGCGTCCGGCGGCTGCCGTCGCGTCGGTCGCCGTCTTCGCGTCGGTTCGGTTCGTGGTGTCGGTTCCGGTCGGCCGGGAGGCTCGGGTCGGCTCCGCCGCGTCGGTCCTGATGGTCTTCTCGAACGGGTGGATCCCCACCTCCTCCGACGACTTGGTCACGTCGTACAGCGGGGTGTAGCCGAGCCGCGTGTAGAGCCGGACCGCCTCGGGCTGGCGTGGCCCGGTCGTCAGGTACACGCGCCCGAACCCACGTCGTCCGGCCTCGGCCTCGAGCTCCTCGACGACGACCCCGGCGAGGCCACGGCCGCGCGCCTCGGGAGCCGTCCAGATCCGCTTCAGCTCGATCGTGTCGGCGTCGTACGGCTTGAACGCGCCGCCGGCCACCAGCTGCTCGTCCTCGTACAGCAGCACGAACGTGCCGAGCGGCGCGGTGAAGTGCTCGACGGGGTACCGGTTGATCTCGGTGGAGGCGGGTTCACCGAAGTGGTCGCCGTAGCGGGCGTCGTACTCGCGTTCGAGGTCCGCGAGCATCGGTGCCGCTGCCGGATCGTCGGGGCGGACGGTGCGGAACGCGAGGGCGCCGTGCCGGTGCCCCGTCGCGTGTGCCGTGTCGGTCATGGCGTGACCGTACGAGGGGTCCGTGCCGCCCGACAACGCCCTGCGCAACACAGCGGCACGGAACGGAACCCAACGTCACGTCGGCGTGGTGGATGACCTTCCGTGACGCGTCAGCGGTGTGCGCGGCTCGCTATGGTGAGCCCATGAGCGCCCATCGCGTCACCGCACCGGAGCCACCGGCCGACGGCAGCAAGCCCAAGGGACCGGCGTCGTACTTCCCGAGCATCGAGAAGACCTACGGCCGCCCCGTCCAGGAGTGGCTCGACCTCGTGGCCGACCGGCTCGACACCGACCGGCACATGGAGGTCGTCGCGTGGTTGAAGTCCGAGCACGGACTCGGGCACGGTCACGCGAACGCCCTCGTCGGGTACGTGAAGAACGCCCTCAGCTGAGGACGGACCGCAGCCGTGGGAGCGTCTCGACGTCCTCGTGCGCGCCGCCGCCCTCGTGGCCGTTGAACTCCCACACCGTCATCTCCTTCGGGCCCGCGTGCGCGTTGTACGCGGCGTAGACGGTCGAGGGCGGGCATGTCGGGTCCATCAGCGCGGTCGAGTACCAGGCCGGAGCCGTCGCGCGGGCGGCGTGCAGGACCCCGTCGAAGTACGCCAGCGTGCCGAACACCTGGTCACGCTTCGTGCGGTGCACCGTGAGGTACTGCGCGATCTCGCGGTAGGGGTACGCGTCGGTGATCGTCGTGCCCCGCGGGAAGTCGCAGAGGAACGGCACGCGGGGGAACACCCCGGCGAGTCCCTCGACCAGACCGGACACCGCGATCGCCATGCCGCCGCCCTGGCTGACGCCGAGCACGGCGATGCGGGCGGGGTCGACGAGGTCGATCGCCCGCGCGGCGTCGACGGCACGGACGGCATCGGTCGTGAGTCGACGGTAGTAGTAGGTCTCCGGCGACTCGATGCCGCGCGTCATGACCCCGGGGACCGCCGGGCCGGAGCCGTCCGGGTCCGGGGTGTCGCCGACGGACCAGCCGGACCCCTGCCCGCGGGTGTCCATGAGCAGGTGCGCGTACCCGGCGGACGCCCACAGCAGCTGCTGGGTCGCGAGGCCCCGCCCGCCGCCGTAACCGATGTACTCGACCACCGCGGGGAGCGGCGCGTCCGGGCTCGTGCCGGCGGGGACGGTCAGCCAGGCGTGGATCCGCTGCCCGGCCCAGCCGGCGAAGCTCACGTCGTAGGTGTCGAGCGTCGTGAGGCCCGTCGCGACCCGGTCGACGGCGACGTCGATCGGGTGCTGCCGGGCGTCGGCGAGGGTGGTGGTCCAGAAGTGGTCGAAGTCATCGGGCTCGACGACGCTCCCGCGGTAGGCGAGGAGCTCGGGCCCGGTCATGTCCGTGTACACGACACCGACCCTGGCACGGCGGCGCCGGGTCTGGCTAGGAGCGGGGTCTGGCTAGGAGCGGACGAGTCGTGCGATCGCCTCGGACGCTTCCTTGATCTTCGCCTCGGGGTCGCCGCCGTCCGCCATCGCATCGGCGACGCAGTGGCTGAGGTGGTCCTCGACGAGGCCCAGTGCGACCGACTGCAGGGCCTTCGTCATCGCAGACACCTGGGTGAGGATGTCGATGCAGTACTGCTCGTCCTCGACCATGCGCTGCAGCCCGCGAGCCTGGCCCTCGATGCGCCGGAGACGCTTCAGGTACGCGTCCTTGGACGAGATGTAACCGTGGTGGTGCTCGGTCATGGCGCCTCCTGTCGAGTGGTACCCCACCAGGGTATGTCATGCGGCCGGGGCCGCCCCACGACTGCCGGTCCGCTCGCGGTCGACTGTCGGTGGTGCGCCCTACCGTGACCGTCGTGGTGGAACCCGTCGACGCGTGGTGGCGCCGCCGGCAGTGGTCGCGCGGTGTGCCGATGCCGTACGCCGTCGGCGAGTTCCGTGCCGCCTGGGCGTCCTACCCGGTGCTCGTCCGGCAGTACCACCCGGAGTGGAACGCCGGCATCGTCCTCACCCAGATCCCACCGGCGGCCGACGTGCTCCTGACCTGGGAGTGCGACGTCGGCCACGTGTTCGTCGCGACCCCGGCGGAACAGCGCGGGCGGCCCGGGCGAGAGCGTCGTCGTTCCGTCTGGTGCCCCGAGTGCGCGCTGATGGCGAAGCCGCAACGCTGGCCGACCCTGCCCGACGAGTGGCCCGAAGCCGTTCCCGCACCCCAACGTGCGGTGCCGCTGACCGGTCGCCAGACCCTGCCGGCCGCGCCCGGCCGTGGGATCGGCGCTCCCGGGACGTCGTCGGGCATGCCGACCGGCGCGGTGGCGTCCGAGCGTGTCCGTCGGCCCGGTGCGGTCCGGTCGTCCGGCTCTCGCTCGGCGGCTCCCTCTCGCTCGGCGGCTCCTCGTCGCATCTGCCAGAAGACCCCGCGACTGCCCTCCGGCGACGCCTTCGTCAGCGTGTGTGCGCCCGCGACGGCCTCCGCGGTGGAAGCCGAACTCCGCCAGGCGCTGTCCGACCGCTTCGACTTCACGTTCGACCGCAACGCGATCCGCCTCGACCGCCCGTTCCACGACCACGTCGAGGCGTGGCCGGACATCATCCTGCCCGAGCTCCGCGTCGCGATCGAGTACGACTCCACCGGACGGCACGGCCTCGAGCACGTGGGGCCCCGCGAAGCGTCCGACCGCCGCAAGGACCGGGCGATCCGCGGTGTCGGGTGGGAAGTGATCCGGATCCGGACCGGTCGGCTGCCTGCACTCGGCCCCCACGACCTGCAGGTGTCGGGGATCTCCGGCAGGACCATCGCGAGCCTGGTCGACACGCTCCGTGACGTCCGCGGCGCGCTCTTCGTCGACGCCTACGCGCGCTGATCGCCCGCGGCCGCCCGGGGCCGCCGACATCGCGCCCCCGCGTGGACATCGCGCCCCGCCGTGACCGGGCGCGATTTCCACGCGGGGGCGCGAACGGCCGGGCAGGCCACGCCCGCCGCACCCCTCACCCGCGGAGCGCCAGGGCCTCGCTCGTCCACCGCGCGTGCGCCGCCCACGGATCCGGCACGCCGGCGGCGACGACCTCGACGTGCGCCAGCAACGCCGGCGTGGTGCGGAACCACTCCGTCCCCGGGTACCGCGTCGCTGCGAACTGCCCGTGCCGACGCCGTTCGAGCACCCGGTCGCCCCGCTCGAACGCCATCAGGTCCTGGTGGCTGATCCGCCCCAGCCGCTGCCGCGGGTTCGCCGTCGTGCCGATCTTGATCCGGTCGCCGACGTCGTCCCGCTGCCGCAGGTAGTACACGACGTCGACCCGCGGGGGAGCGAGGTCGCCGTCGGGCACGTCCCCGTACGGCCACTCGCACACGGCGCACACCGATCCCGACGGCCACCGCACGCCGAGCCGCGATCCGCAGACGAGACACGGGCCGGGCAGGCGGTCCTCGGTCCCACGGGCGGAAGCGGCGAAGTCGGCCACGAGCCCCACGTGCGACTCGCACAGCGGCACCGGCGCGCCGGACGCGATCGGGCCCGCGCAGCCCGGGACGCAGCAGGACTGGACCATGCGCCGAACGCTACCGGCGACGTCCGACGCTCCCACTGCCTCCCGTCGGGGGACCGCCGTCAGGACGCCGCGGCCGGCTCGGACGACCCCTGTGCCGCGCGGTCCACCCGCGCGAGCGACCGGTCCACCAGGGTGATGACGAGGAACAGTGCCGCCGTCCCCGCCATGAACCACGCCAGGTCGTGGAGTCCCGCGTCCGTCGTCCCGTGGTGGAAGAACGCCCCGCTGGCCGACGACGCGATCATCGCGCCGAGGTACATGAACGTCCGGAGGAGCCCTGCGGAGGCACCCACGCGCGCGGGGTCCGCTTGGTGGTAGAGCGTGTTCTGCACGGCCAGGTTCACGAGCCCCTGCGGGATGCCGAGCACGATCGCGACGACGAGCAGCAGCGCGATCGGCGAGGCGGACCCCGCGAACAGGACGACGACGCACCCGACCACCTGGGCCGCCGCACCGACCACGAGCTTGCCGCGGATCTCCGGACGTCGGCCGGTGAGCGTCGCGACCAGGATCCCCGTCGCGAACGTCGGCAGCAGGACGAGCCCCGCCTGCGACGGTGAGAGACCGCGACCGCCTTCGAGCCACTGCGTGAACCCGTAGAGGAAGCAGTACGACACCGTGGCCGCCAGCACGCCGCGGGCGTAGGTGACGAGCAACGGCACGTTGCCGGCGAAGACCCGCACGTCGATGAACGGGTCGGGCGCGCGCAGGGAGCGCCACGCGAAGGCGGCGCCGAACAGCACGGCGAGCCCGAGCAGCCAGAGCGTCTCGACACCGATCGACATGAGGAAGAGCAGGAGCGAGACGAGCGTGCCGGCGAACAGCACGATGCCGAGCAGGTCGATCCGGAGCCGGCCGGCACCAGGGGTCGCGGGCGCCGTGCGCGGCAGGACCAGCGCCCCGAGCACCAGGCACGCGACCGCGAGCGGGATGTTCACCGCGAACGTCGCACGCCACCCACCGAGCCCGATGAGGAGCCCGCCGAGTGTCGGCCCGATGACCGCGATGGTCTGGGTGGCGACGGACAGCGCCGTGAGCACACCGGCGGGGGAGGCGATCCCGGTGCGGTCCGCCTCCGAGCGGATCAGGTACATCGACGCCGGGTAGCCGGCGCAGGTGCCGAACCCGAGCACGACCCGTGCGGCGATGAGGACCCCGAGGTTCGGCGCGAACACACCCAGCACGCCCGCGATGCCGGTGAGTGCGGCTCCGATCAGGAACAGCCGTCGCGGCCCGAAGGTGTCCACGAGCCGTCCGACGAGCGGCTGCCCGATGCTCGTCGCGAGGTAGAGCGCCGACACGAGCCACGCCGTCTGCGACGGGGGAGCGCCGAACGCCGACGCGATGGGCACGAGGGCGACGGCGATGATCGAGGAGTTGATCGGGTTGAGGATCGACCCGAGCATCATCGGTGCGAGCAGCCGCCGGTCGAACCGGTCGGTGCGCGCGGCAGTGCTGGCGGACATGCCGCCACCGTACGCTCCTCAGCGCAGTTGTACAACCATGCTGTACAACAGGATCAGTCGAAGATCACGCCGATCGGCTCGCGCTTCTCCTCCTGGAAGCGGTCCTCCGCGCGACCCAGCGCCCAGTACGCCGACAGGGACATGTCCGACTTCTCGAGTTCCCACTCGTCCTGCAGGAGTCGACGGATCGCCTTCATCGCGGTCCGCTCGCCGTGCGCGAAGACCTGGACCGGACGGGAGGCTCGTGGCAGCTTCCTGGCCTCCTCCAGCAGGAGCGTGCCCGGCTCGGCGCCGGCGGCGTCGCGGTACAGCCAGCGGAGCGCGATCCCCGCAGGGTGCGGGATGTCCTGCTCGTCGTCGGGGCCGGCGATCTCGACCAGGGCGACACCGGTCGCGGAGTCGTCCATCGCCTCCAGTGCCGACGCGATCGCGGGCAGTGCGCTGTCGTCACCGAGCAGCACGTGCGCGACGGCCGGATCGGTGCTCGGTGCGTATCCGCCGCCCGGGCCGGACAGTGCGAGCGTGTCGCCCGGTTCCGCCGCGGCCGCCCACGGACCGGCGAGTCCCTCGTCACCGTGCACCACGAAGTCGATCGCGATCGTGCGGGCATCGTGGTCGATCGCCCGGACCGTGTACGTGCGGCGTGCCGGACGGTCCTGCTTCGGGAGGGTCTCGCGCAGTGCCTCGAGGTCGTACGGCGGCTGCAGCCCGAGCGATGGCTTCGCGAGCAGGAGCTTCACGTACTTGTCCGTGGTCTCGAGGCGTTCGGGGTCGGCCGCGTGGACGAAGTCCTCGAACGCGGGGCCGCCGAGGTGGACCCGGACCATGTGCGGCGAGAGGCGCTCGGTGCGCTCGACGACGAAGACGTGCTGGGGGCGGTTCGGTTTGCTCATCGTGGTGGAGCTTCCTCTCGGGGGATCGCAATCGCCTGGAAGTCCGACGGAGTGCTTGACGTCCGGCTCAGTAAGGTTAGCCTTACCTCATGGACAGTCCCGTCATCCCGTTCTCTGAGCTGCTGCGGAAGCGTACCCGTCGCTCGCACGGCTCCTCGGCGGGGAACGGTTTCATGGACGACCTGCTCGGCGGGAAGTGCGACGTCGCCGACTACGCCGCGCTGCTCGGACAGTACTCGTTCGTCTACGACGCTCTCGAACGTGCCGCCGCGCGCATGGCCGACCACCCCGTCGCGAGTCCGTTCGTCACCGCGCAGCTGACCCGGATGCCCGCGATCCGATCGGACCTCGAGTACCTCATCGGCTCGGACTGGTCCGAGCTGGTCTGTCCGCTGCCGGCGACGACCGCCTACGTGCGACGGCTCAACGAGGTCGCCGCCCAGTGGCCGGGTGGGTTCGTCGCGCACCACTACACGCGGTACCTCGGCGACCTGTCCGGCGGGCAGATGATCGGCCGGATGCTCTCCGAGCAGTTCGGGTTCGACACGAACGGCGTGCTGTTCTACATCTTCGACCAGGTCGCCGACCCCGCCGCGTTCAAGGACACCTACCGCGGCCAGCTCGACGCCGCGCCGTGGGACGACGACGAGCGCGAGCGGGTGATCGCCGAGGTCGAGCTCGCGTACGAGCTGAACAACGGACTCCTCGCGGAGCTCGATGCCGGTCGTCGCTCGGACGTGGCGGTGACCGCGTGAGCGCCGGCGCCTCCGAGCCCTTCGACGACGATGCCCGAGCGGCGATCCTGCACCACATGAACGGCGACCACGCCGGCGACAACCTGGTGATCGTCCGGGCGAACGGCGCCGCCACCGCCGTCGCCGCCACGATGACCGAGATCGACGCGATCGCCGGGGTGTGGATCGCCCAGCTCGACGGCGGCGACGTGGAACAGGTCATCGTGCCGTGGACGACGCCGCTCACCGATCGACGATCCGCCCGTGTGCAGATCGTCGAGGTGCACACCGCCGCGCAGGCGCAGCTCTCCGAGCCGAGCTAGCCGCCAGGGCTCCCGCCGCCGCTGTCCCGCCGCTGTCCCGCTGAGACGCCGCTGTCCCGCTGCGACGCCGTCGGAATCCGCGGCGTCTCGCGGACCGGAACGTGTCTCGACGAGTGCGCGGCGCCTACCGCCGGATGCGCCGCGCCAGCTTCTGGATCGGGCCGGTCCGGGGTGCGCGCTCGGACGGGTCCTCGACCTCCTGCTGGTAGAAGTCCGCGAAGTCGACCATCATCGCCCGGCGCTCCGCGCGCAGGTACGCCCGACGCTCCCGGGTGAACGCGACGACGGTCGACCAGCACATCAGCACCATCACGACGCTGAACGGCAGTGCCGTGGTGATCGCGGCCGTCTTCAGCGCGTTCAACCCGCCGGCGAGCAGCAGCGCGACGGCGACGAGCGCCGTGACCCCGGCGAAGAACACCCGGATCCAGTTCTTCGGCTCGATCTGCCCGCCGGTCGCGATCATGCCCATCACGAGTGCCCCCGAGTCCGCAGAGGTCACGAAGAACACCCCGATCAGGACGATCGCGCCGATGACGAGCACCGACCCGGCCGGCAGGTCCCCGAGCATCTGGAAGAGCACCTGCTCGACGTTCACGGTCCCGCCGGCGCCGAGGAGGTCCCCGTTCCCGTTGAGCTGGTCCCACAGCGCGCTCCCGCCCATGATCGAGAACCAGAGGAAGGTCAGCAGGGTCGGGACGAAGAGCACGCCGAGGACGAACTGTCGCACGGTCCGACCGCGGGAGATGCGGGCGATGAAGATCCCCACGAACGGGGCCCACGACATCCACCAGCCCCAGTAGAACGTCGTCCAAGCGCCCTGCCACTCCTGCCCGGCCCTGCCCGCGAAGGCACTCGTGTCGAACGCGAGCCCGACGAAGCCCTGCAGGTACTGCCCGATCGACTGCACGAACTCGCCGAGCAGGAACTGGGTCGGCCCGAAGACGAGCACGACGAGGAGCAGCGCCGCAGCGAGCAGCAGGTTGATGTTCGACAGGATCTTCATGCCCTTGCCGACGCCGCTCAAGAGCGACCCGATGGCGATCAGCGTGACGACGACGATCAGCCCGATCTGCAGGCCGCGGGTGTTCGCCGCGATGTCCGTGTAGTCGAGTCCTGCACCGATCTGCAGGACACCGAGGCCGAGGGACGTCGCGACGCCGAACAGCGTCCCGACGAGGGCGACCACGTCGATGAGGTTGCCCCAGCCGCCCGTGACCCGCTTGCCGAGGAGCGGCTCGAGCGCCCAGCGGATGGACACCGGGCGACCGCGGCGGTGGATCGCGTAGGCGAGCGCGAGCCCGACGACGACGTAGATCGCCCACGCGTGCAACCCCCAGTGCAGGAACGTCTGGGACATCGCGCGCTGGGCGAGCTGCTCGTCGCTGCCGGTGACGCCTGGCCTCGGGGAGGCGTAGTGGCTGAGCGGCTCGGCGACGCCGTAGAAGACGAGACCGATGCCCATCCCGGCGGCGAACAGCAGCGCGAGCCAGGACATCGTGGAGAACTCGGGCTGCTCGTCGTCCTTGCCCAGCACGATGTCGCCGAACCGGCTGAACCCGATCCAGATCGCGAACAGGACGAACCCTGCGGCGACGATGACGTAGTACCAGCCGAAGTCGCGGACGATCGCGTCCTGCACCGTGGCGAAGACGGCCTCGGTCTGCTTCGGCGCGATGAGTGCGACGACGACGAACGCCAGCACCAGGCCGGCTGCCGGCCAGAACACCCAGCGCTTGACGGGCGGCTCCCGTCCGTCGTCGCCCTCCAGGACAGGAGGCTCGTCGTGCGCCACCTGGGCGGCCCCCGTCTCGTCGATGGCCGCTTCGGCGCCCTCGGCCGGTTCCGCAGTGTCGCTCACACCCCCGGATTCTACGAACGGACCCCGACGTGCGTCCGGACGCGATGCGAATCCACGCCGCCCGTCCGGACGGTCGTCGTCACCGGAGCCCGGCTGCCGATACGCTGCTCTGGACCCGGAAGCGGTATACCGGGCCGACCCGAAAGGACGAGATGACGGCGATCGACGGATCGACGCGCTTCGGGAGCGCGCGCGACGATGTGAGCGGAGCGGTCGACAGCGACCTGCGTTCGGATGTCCGCTACCTCGGCAAGCTGCTCGGGCGCGTGCTGCGCGAGAGCGGCGGCGACGACCTGCTGCGCGACGTCGAGGCCTTGCGTGCCGCGGTGATCGAGGCGTACGAGGGCGCCGACGCGGACGGCGCGGCGCGTGCCGAGGCGGTCGTGTCCGGACTCTCGGCGGAACGCGCCGAAGAGGTCGCACGTGCCTTCACCACCTACTTCCACCTGACGAACCTGGCCGAGGAGCACCACCGTGTGCGCGTGCTCCGGCTGCGCGGGGACGACGGCGGTGTCGCCGGGGACTCGTTCCCGGCGACGTACGCCCAGCTCGTCGACGAGGTCGGCGCCGAGCAGGCGGCCACGCGACTCGACGCGCTCCGCTTCCACCCGGTCCTGACCGCGCACCCGACGGAGGCCCGCCGTCGCGCGGTGACCACGGCCGTCCGCCGCATCACGGACCTCATCGACGAGCGCGACCGGGCGAAGAACTCGACGGCGCTCGTGGAGAACGAACGGCGGCTGCTCGAGGAGATCACGAACCTCCTCCGCACGTCCCCGCTCCGCACCACCCGGCCGACCCCGCTCGACGAGGTCCGCACGGCGATGAGCGTGTTCGACCAGACGCTGTTCGAGATCGTCCCGCAGGTCTACCGCCTGCTCGACGACCGGCTCCAGGGTGACGCCGCTGGCAGCGCTCCGGCCAAGGCCCCGGCGTTCGTCCGGTTCGGCACGTGGATCGGCGGCGACCGCGACGGCAATCCGCACGTCACGGCCGACGTGACCCGGCAGGCGGCCGAGATCGCGGCGGAGCACATCCTGCTCGGCCTGATGCGCGCGGCGACCCGCATCGGCAGCACCCTGACCCTCGACAGCAGCGAGACCCCGGCGGACGCCGGACTGACCGCGCTCGTGGCGGCGCAGGAGACCCTCGACCCCGGCATCGCCGAGCGCATCGGGATCCGCGCGCCGAACGAGACGCACCGCCGTGCGCTGCTCTTCACCGCCGCTCGGATCGACGCGACCCGTCGTGGCGACGCCGCGCTCGCGTACGACGGACCAGAGGCGTTCCTCGCGGACCTCCGCACCATCCAGGCATCGCTCGTCGCGGCCGGCGCGGCGCGTCCCGCGTACGGCGAGCTGCAGAACCTCATCTGGCAGGTCGAGACCTTCGGGTTCCACCTCGCCGAGCTCGAGGTCCGGCAGCACTCGCAGGTGCACCGGAACGCCCTCGCCGAGATCCGTGCAGGTGGCGAGCTCAGCGAGACGACCGAAGAGGTCCTCGCCGTCTTCCGGACCATCGCGGACCTGCAGCGTCGGTACGGCGTGCGCGCTTCCAACCGGTACATCGTGTCGTTCACGCAGTCGGCGGAGGACCTGGCGAACGTCCACGAACTCGCCGCCGCCGCGCTCGGGTCCGCCGAGGCGGCGCCGGTGCTCGACGTCATCCCGCTGTTCGAGACGTTCGCCGACCTGCACGCGAGCGTCGGCATCCTCGACGAGGCCGTCCGGACCGAGGCGTTCCAGCGACGCCTCGCCGCGACCGGTCGCAAGCTCGAGGTCATGCTCGGGTACTCGGACTCCTCGAAGGACGTCGGCCCCGTGTCGGCGAACCTGGCGCTCTACGACGCGCAGGCGAAGATCGCCGAGTGGGCCAGGCGGAACGACGTCGAGCTCACCTTGTTCCACGGACGCGGCGGGTCGCTCGGCCGCGGTGGCGGTCCCGCGAACGAGGCCGTGCTCGCTCAGCCACCAGGGTCCATCGACGGTCGGCTGAAGCTCACCGAACAGGGTGAGGTCATCTTCGCCCAGTACGGCGACCAGGACATCGCCGCCCGGCACCTCGAGCAGATGGCCTCCGCGACGCTGTTCGCGTCGTCGCCGTCGAACGAGGCGCTCACCGAGGCCGCTGCCGATCGGTTCGCCGACCTCGCCCAGCAGCTCGACGACGTCTCCCGCGACGCCTTCTACGACCTCGTGAAGGCCGACGGGTTCGCGCCGTGGTTCGCCACGGTGACCCCGATGGAGGAGATCGGGCTGCTGCCGCTCGGATCCCGTCCGGCGCGCCGTGGACTGTCGGTCGAGTCGCTCGAGGACCTCCGCGCCATCCCGTGGGTCTTCTCGTGGACGCAGGCCCGGATCAACCTCGCCGGCTGGTACGGCCTCGGTTCCGCGCTCCAGGCTGTGGGCGACGAGGAACTCCTCCGCACCGCCTACGCCGAGTGGCCGCTCTTCGGCGCGATGATCAAGAACGTCGAGATGTCGCTCGCGAAGACGGACGAGCACATCGCCCGCCGATACCTCGAGCTGGCCGACCGCGACGACCTCGCGGCGAAGGTGCTCGACGAGATGCTCCGCACGCGGGAGTGGGTGCTCCGGGTCTCCGGCGGTGCCGACGTGCTCGAGGACCGTCCGGTGCTCGCCCGCGCCGTGCGACTCCGCAGCCCGTACGTCGACGCCCTGTCGCACCTGCAGCTCCGCGCGCTGCGTGCGATCCGCAGCACCGGCAGCACCGATCCGGCCGACGCCGACCACCGGCTGCTGCTCCTGACGGTCAACGGGATCGCCGCCGGCCTGCAGAACACGGGCTGACCCCCGAACGCACCGGCGGACGGGAGGCGCGGTGCTGGCTGGCACCGCGCCTCCCGTCGATCGCGTGGCGCGACCCGTCACCGGCCGGTGACCCTCCTCGAGTGGTCGCGACACCCCGCCAGCCCGACGCCGACCGGCCACGGATGGTCGTCCGGCCGAAAGACACCCGACGTCCCGCGACCACTCGGCGAACGCGAGCGGGGTTTCGTGACCAGCCAGTCCGCACTGTCGAATCGATTCGGTCCGGGGTAGCGTTGCGCGGGTGACGACGGAGCGCATGCGGACCCGGACCATCTCGACGACCCTGCCGCCGATCGTCCCGCTGGCCCTCATCGTCGGTGTCTCGCCGTTCGCGACGGACATGTACATCCCCGCGTTGCCGGCGATCGCCCGCGACCTCGGGACCACGCCGAGCGCCGTGCAGCTCTCCCTGACCGCGTTCCTCGTCGCGTTCGCGGTCGGGCAGTTGCTCGCCGGCCCGGTCAGCGACGGCATCGGTCGCCGGCCGATGCTCCTCTGGGGCACCGCGCTCTTCGCCGTCGCCTCGCTCGGGTGCGCCCTCGCGCCCGACGTCGTCACGCTGGTCGTCGCCCGGGTCGTGGAGGGCCTCGCCGGAGCCGCCGCTGCCGTGGCCGGGCGGGCGATGGTGTCCGACGTGACCGACGGGGCGGTCATGGCGAAGGTGTTCGGCACCCTCGCGGCGATCAACGCGATCGGGCCGGTCGTGGCGCCGCTCGTCGGGGGAGCGGTCCTGACGGTCGGGACATGGCGCGTGATGTTCGTCGTGCTCGCGGTCCTCGGCGCGGTGTTCTTCGCCATGGTGGTGGCCCGGTTCCCCGAGACCCTCCGCGCGGAGGCACGCGGCGGCATCGGCCTCGGCGCGAGCTGGCACCGGATGCGCGAGCTCCTGGCGATCCCGCGGTTCCGCGCCTACCTGCTCTCCGGGGTCCTCTCGACGATCGGCTTCTTCGCGTACATCGCGACGAGTTCGTTCGTGTTCCAGACGCAGTTCGGGTTCTCGGAGGGGCTGTACACGATCGTGTTCGCCACGAACGCGACGATGATGATCATCACGACCCTCGTGTTCCGGCGGGTCGTCGGGCGCTTCTCCGAGGACGGCCTGCTCACGTTCGGGCTCGTCGTCGGGACGATCGGTGGGGCCGGGGTGCTGGCCTCGGCGCTGCTCGGCCTCGGTCCCGTCCCGGTCTGGTGTTCGCTCGCCGTGGTGACGGGCGCATGGGGGTTCGTCCTGCCGGCCGCGATGACCCGCACGCAGCACGTCGGCGCCGCGCACCCGGGGACGGCCGCGGCGCTCCAGGGCGGACTGTCGTTCGGGCTCGGTGGCCTCGGCACGCCCCTCGCGGGGGTGCTCGGCGGGACCGCGCTCGCGATGGGTGCGGTCATGGTCGTGCTGATGGCAGCGGCGGTGGTCGTGCAGACGGTGGCGACACGGAGAACTCGCTGACCGTACCGACGGTGGGCGGAGTCGAACCGATAGGGTCCGTGGAGCACGCGCACCGACCTGAGGAGGACCACCGGCATGGAGATCGTCGTACACGAGGCACAGGCGGACGCGGCGGTCCTGGAGTGCAAGGGGCGACTCAACATGGTCTCGGCCCCCGCGTTCCGGGAGACCGTCGCCAAGGTGGTCGGGGACGGTCGGCACCGTGTGGTGGTCGAGCTCTCCGCCGTGGACTTCATGGACTCGTCCGGACTCGGCGCCCTGGTCGGATGCCTGAAGACCGCGCGGCAGGCGGGCGGCGACCTGCGGATCGCGGCGCCGTCCGACCAGGTCTCGATGGTGCTGAAGCTCTCGAACATCGACAAGATCCTGCGGACGTACCCGGACGGGGACGCCGCGGTGTCCAACTGGGGATGAGCGGGCCCGCAGTGGGCGAGCACCGCCTCGAGTTCGCGTCCCCGCCGGACGACGTGAACGCGGTCCACGACTTCCTCGCGGAGGTGTGGGGCACCGAGCCGTCGGTCGGTGCCGAAGACCGCATGGCATTCGAGCTGGCGCTCGTCGAACTCGCGTCCAACGTCGTCGAGCACGCGGGTGGCGGCCACCGGGTCGCGTGCTCGCTGGCCCTCGCGGTCACCGGTGACGGCCTGGAGGCACGGCTCACCGACGACGGTCGGCCTGCGTCCGTCGACCCCGCGGCCGCCGTGCTGCCGGACGGGTCCGCGGAGAGCGGTCGCGGTCTGGCGCTGGTCGGCATGGTCGTCGACGAGCTGCGGTACGAACGCGAGGGCGACCGCAACCGTTGGACAGTACGCCGCGGCCGGTCCTCCAGCACCGCCTGACTGTCCAGAACGCGCACTGGGTGAGCCGGAACCCGCAAGGCTCCGACGGCGATTCCGTCGGGGTCACCGGCGCGTGTCACGATCCGGTCGATGACAGTCGAGTCCGACCCCAGGATGAGCTTCGAGACGTCTGGTGACGACCTCGGCGCGGCGCTCCGCATGTACGAGGACGCGTACGAGGGCACCGATTTCGTCGCGCAGTACACGGAGCGCGACTTCTCGTACCGGTTCCGCGTGGTCGGTGACGACACGATGTCCTTCCGGTCGAGTCGCTTCGACGCCCGGGTGTCCGGCGAGGTCGAGGTGCGTGACGAGTACGTCGTGATGTGGACGGCCGAGGGCGGCGGTCAGGTCGACATCGGCCGCGACGAGGTGACACTCGTCCCGGGGACGCCGATGATGTTCCCGACCGGACGCCCGTACGTCTTCGACCTCGCCGACATCCGGCAGAGCCTGGTGCAGTTCGAGCGCAGCTACCTGGAGGGCGTCGCGGCGGAGTTCCACGGCGCGCAGCCGGGGCCGCTCGTGTTCGACCACGCCGCCGCCCTCGAAGCCGATGACGTGCGGGTGTGGAACCGGCAGGTCCAGGCCGCCGCCGCGACGGTGCTCGGCAGCGCACCGGTCTCGCCGCTCGTGCTGGCGGAGACCGCCCGCGAGACCGCGACGACGCTGCTCCGCACCTTCCCGCACCGGCTGCTCACGCCGGACGTCCCGCTGCCGCAGGGCGCGACCGGCAGGGTCCGCGGGGCGGTGGAGTACATGCACGCCTTCGCACACACGCCGATCTCCACGACCGACGTCGCGGAACACGTCGGCCTGAGCGTCCGCGGTCTGCAGCAGGCCTTCCAGCGGCAGATCGGCACGGCCCCGAACGCCATGCTCCGCGGGATCCGACTGGACCGCATCCGGGAGGAGCTCCGCCGGGGATCGCCTGGGGAGCTGACGGTCGCGTCGGTGGCGGTGAAGTGGGGGTTCGCACACCTCGGGCGGTTCTCGGCTGCGTACGCCTCGCGCTTCGGCGAGTACCCGCGGGACACGCTGCAGGCCTGATCGACCGCGGCGGACGATCCCCGTACGCTGCAGGAGTGAGCCGACCTCGACCCTGGGTGATCGTCCCCGGCATCTGGAACTCCGACGCCGAGCACTGGCAGTCGCACTGGCAGGAGTCCCGCGGAGCGGACGCCGTGCGGATCGCGCCGACGTCCTGGTCCGAGCCGGATCCCGACGACTGGTCGGCCGCGATCGACCGTGCGGTGGCGGCCTGTGACGAACCGCCCGTGCTCGTGGCGCACAGCCTCGGCGTGCTGGCGGTGGCGGCGTGGCTCGCGGCGCACGACGACGGCCGCGTCGCCGGCGCCTTCCTCGTGGCGCCGCCGGACCCGGACGCCCCCGGCTTCCCCGCCGCCGCGGCCGGCTTCACGGTGCCGACGCAGGGCGTGCGGACGCCCACCGTCCTCGTGGTGAGCGACGACGACCCGTACTGCACCGCTGACCGTGCGCTCGGGATCGCTTCGACGCTCGGCGCGGGGGTGCAGCGGATCGGCGCCTCCGGGCACGTCAACGTGGCGAGCGGCGTGGGGGACTGGGACGCCGGGCGCACCCTGCTCGAGGACTTCGCCGCGGGCCTGTAGGACCGGTCGCAGCCGAGCGGTGCAGGCCCGGACGACACGCCGTTCACGTTCGGGGCGATATGGCACGCGATGCCGCGACACTCCGCGGATGTCCGACGGGATCGAGCGCGCGATATTCATACTTCCCTCATGGAAACGCAGTCCGGTGCACGCACCCCCCTCGTCGACCCCTTCGGTCGCGAGCTCGAGGAGTGGCTCCGTGACGCACCGGCGACCCGGTCACCGTACGTGTCGGACCTCGTGGTCCCACCCGTCACGGGCCCGGTGCAGCGACCGGACGCCACCACGGACGCCGCACCCGAGCGCGACCACGCCACCGAGGAGCCGTCGTCGGCACCCTCGGACGACACGGCGTTCCGTCGCCCCCGCGACCGTGGGCGTCACGCCTCGGTCTGCGCGCCGTCCTTCCCCGAACCCCCGGAGCGGCTCGCGCTCCGCATCGACGAGCTCGAGGTCGAGGTGTCCGCGCAGAGCGGCCGTCCGGTGATCGAGCGCATCGTGATCCTCGAGGACGAGGTCCGCCGTCGCGACGAGGACCTCGCCCGCCTGTCCGCCTGGGAAGCAGTCGTCGCCGACCTCGCGGACCCCGAGGTCGACGCCGCTCGTGCGTACGCGCACTCGGTCTTCGCCGACCTGCTCGCCGACGCCGCCGACGAGAACGACCGCCGTGACCGTGCCGCCGCCCGCCGTGCAGCGGCCACGGGCGCGGTCGCAGTCGTGACCACGGGCTCGGTCGCCGTGGTGACGACGCCGACCGCGGCGCCGGCCCTGGTCGAGCCTGCAGCGGCGCCCGTCACCGCGGACCGGGTCGAGGACCTGGACGTCGAGTCCACGGAGCGTGACGAGCCCGCACGACCCGTGCTGCGCCTCCCGGCCGTGTCGCCGGTGTCCGCGAACACCCGCCCGACCCCGCTCGTCCAGCCCGCCACCGGTCCGACCGTCGTGGACCGCGACGCCTTCGCCGCCGTCCTCCGTGCGCACCGCGTGGAGACGGCCGGCACGCCGGTCGTGTTCGCCGCGGAGCACGCGGCCGAGCTCCCGGCGGTCGCACCGTCACCGGAGTCGCAGCCCGTGGCGACCACCGATGCGCCGGCGCGGTCCGGTTGGTGGTCCCGGGTCGTCGCCGCGGTGCTCCGGCTCGTCCGCCGCTGAGCCCGGTGGACTGCCGCTCCTCGGTAGACTGACCGGATGCCGACGCTCCGCGATCTCCAGGCCGTGATCGAGTCCCTCTGGCCGGTCGACGGCGCGGAGTCCTGGGACGCCGTCGGCCTCGTCTCCGGGGACCCGGACGCGGTCGTCGAGCACGTGCACCTCGCCGTCGACGCCGTGCCGGACACGGCGCGTGAAGCCGTCGCGGTCGGTGCCGACCTGCTCCTCACGCACCACCCGCTGCTGCTCCGCGGCGTGACCACGATCGCGGAGTCGACCTACAAGGGGTCCGTGCTGGCCACGCTCGTCCGCGGTGGTTGCGCGCTCGTGGCCGCACACACCAACGCCGACGTCGTGCGCTCCGGCACCTCTGCCGTGCTCGCCGACCGGATCGGGCTCACCGACCTGCGTCCGCTCGAGTCCGGTGCGGCAGCGGACACCGGGATCGGCCGGGTCGGCGTCCTGCCGGAGTCCGTCACGCTCGGGGCGCTCGCACGGCGCATCGTCGACGTGCTGCCCGCCACCGCGTCGGGGGTCCGCGTGTCCGGCGCGTACGACCAGCCCGTCCGGACCGTCGCGCTCTGCGCCGGCGCCGGGGACTCCCTGCTGGGCAACCCGCTCGTGCAGGCCGCCGACGTGTACGTCACGAGCGACCTCCGTCACCACCCGGCATCCGAGTTCCGCGAGCAGGCGATGCTCGCAGGCGGCCCGGCACTCATCGACACGTCCCACTGGGCCACCGAGTGGCTCTGGCTCGACGTCGCCGCCGAAGAACTCCGTCGCGCCGCCGGTGTCCACGTGACGGTGAGCGACCTCCGGACCGACCCGTGGGACTTCGCGGTCCTGCCGAACGCCTCCGCCCCCACCACCGAGCACCACAACGAAGGAGCCTGATCATGAAGGCAGCACCCGAGGACCAGGCCATCCTCCTCGACGTCCAGCGTCTGGACAACGACATCACCCGCATCGCGCACCGCATCAGCTCGCTGCAGGAGGGCGCCAAGCTGACCGAGCTCGGCACGACGGCGGCGGGTCTCCGGAGCGAACTCGTCGCCGCGACCGGCAAGGTCGAGGACGCCGAGCGCGACCTCGCCCGACTCGAGTCGGACACCGCGACGGCCCAGGCCCGGGTCGAGCGCGACACGACCATGCTGCAGAACGTGTCGAGCGCCAAGGACGCCGCCGGGCTCCAGAACGAACTCGACTCGTTGCAGCGCCGCATCGGGGACCTCGAGACGTCCGAGCTGGAGATCATGGAGACGCTCGACGTCCTCCGTGCGCGGGTCGGCGACGTCGAGGCGAAGCTCGCCGACGTCGAGGCGCAGCGCACCGCCCTCGTCGCGGAGCGGGACACCGAGATCGAGCGGCTCGAGGGCGACCGGGTCTCCGCGACCCAGAGCCGCGCCGACGTCGCGGCGAAGGTCCCGGACGACCTCCTCGCGCTGTACGAGCGCCAGCGTGCGCGGTACGGGTTCGGGGCGTCGCTCCTGCAGGGCGGTGTGTCGACGGCGTCCGGCGTCACGCTCACCGGCGCCGACCTGCAGGCGGTCCGTGCGGCCGCGCCCGACGACGTCGTGCTCTGCCCCGACAGCGAGGCGATCCTGGTCCGGACGGCCGAGTCCGGCCTCTAGACGCACGTCGAACCGGACGGGAGGCCCGGTGCCAGCTGGCACCGGGCCTCCCGTTCGTGACGTGGTGCGAACGGGCCGGCCGTACGCCGGGTTCTGTCCCGCCTCGCAGCGGTGACGGCCATCTCTCTCGGACCGACGTTGCCGTCGGCCTCCAGCGGTCTACCCGAGGACTCGGCGAGCAGCCTCGACGTCCTCTGTCTGACCTTGCTCCGGGCGAGGTTTACCGAGCGAGTCCGGTCACCCGGACCCCTGGTGGTCTCTTACACCACCGTTTCACCCTTACCGACGTCGCCGCCGGCGGTCTGCTTTCTGTGGCACTGTCTCGCGGATTGCTCCGGGTGGGTGTTACCCACCGCCCTGCTCTGTGGAGCCCGGACGTTCCTCGGCACTCCCGGGGGAGTGACGCGACCGTCTCACCGACCCGTTCGCAGTGCCGAGTCTACCGGTGCCGAGTGGTCGCGACACGCCGCGTGCGGGCGTCGAGCGGTCCTGAACTGTCGCTCCCAGACTCGCCGGACGACGGTTCGTGACCACTCAGCGAAGCGTCAACGGCGTGTTGCGACCGCTCGACGGCACACTCGCGCCGGGCGCTACTTCGAGTTGAACGCCAGGGTCGCGGCACCGATGATGCCGGCGTTGTTGCGGAGCGTCGCGGGGATGATGTCCGCCTGCAGGTCGAGGAGCGGCAGGAACTCGTCGTACTGCTTCGACACGCCGCCACCGACCACGAAGAGCTCGGGCGAGAGCAGGGCCTCGAGCCGCGAGTAGTACTTCTGCAGACGCTTCGCCCAGTGCTTCCAGGAGAGGTCGTCCCGCTCCTTCGCCGCGAACGAGGCCTTCGTCTCGTAGTCGACCCCATCGATCTCCAGGTGGCCGAGCTCCGCGTTCACGATGAGCACGCCGTCGTTGATGAGCGCGGTGCCGATGCCCGTGCCGAGCGTCGTCATGATGACGAGGCCGTCCCGACCCTTGGCGGCGCCGAACTGCTGCTCGGCGAACCCGGCGGCGTCGGCATCGTTGACGAAGTGGATGGAGCGGCCGAGTTCCTTCTCGAAGAGCGCCTCGGCCTCGAAGCCGATCCACTTCTTCGACACGTTCGCCGCGGACATGGTCTTGCCGTCGCGGACGATGGCGGGGAAGCACACCCCCACGGGGACGTCCTGGTCCGGGCCGAGCTCGTCGAGGATCTCGACGACGACGGACACGATGTCGTGCGGCTTCCCGCCCTCCGGGGTGGCCTTCTTGATCCGGTCGGTCGTCAGTTCACCGGTCGTCGTGTCGACGATCGCGCCCTTGATGCCCGTACCGCCGATGTCGACGCCGACTGCGAGTGAGGTCATGAGGAGCGGTTGCCTTTCAGGAGACGGTGAGGAGCTCGGCGCCACGTTCTGTGACGACGAGGGTCTGTTCGAACTGTGCGGTCCAGGACTTGTCGCGGGTGCTGACGGTCCAGTCGTCGGCCCAGATGTCCGCTTCGATGCCGCCGAGCGTGAGCATCGGCTCGATGGTGAACACCATGCCGGTCTCGATGACGGTGTCGTACTGGGGCGCGTCGTAGTGGGGGATGATCAGGCCGGAGTGGAACGCCCGGCCGACCCCGTGCCCGGTGTAGTCGCGGACGACGCCGTAGCCGAAGCGCTTCGCGTACGACTCGATGGCGCGGCCGATGACGTTCACCTGCCGACCCGGGGCGACGGCCTTGATGCCGCGTTCCATCGCGATCCGCGTGCGTTCGACCAGGTCCGCGACCTCTGGCGCTGCCTGCCCGACGACGAACGTGCGGTTCGTGTCGCCGTGCATACCGTCCTTGTACGCGGTGATGTCGATGTTCACGATGTCGCCGTCCTGCAGGACCGTGTCGTCCGGGATGCCGTGGCAGATGACCTCGTTGACCGACGAGCACAGCGACTTCGGGTAGCCCCGGTAGCCGAGCGTCGAGGGGTAGGCACCGTGCGCGACGACGTACTCGTGCCCGATGCGGTCGAGCTCGTCGGTGGTGACACCTGGGCGGATCGCGGCGGCCACCGCGTCGATCGCCCGGGACGCGATGCGCCCGGCGGTGCGGATCAGCTCGATCTCGGACGCGGAGTACGTGTCGCCGAGCCCGTGCTCGTGGGGCTCGACCCTGCCGACGTACTCGGGGCGTTCGATGTCCTTCGGGACGGGCCGCTGGGGGGAGATGCGGCCGGCGGTCAGGTGTCCGTGTTCGTCCCGGGGCATGCGGACCACTCTAGCCGCGGCGGACGACGACCCGTGCCGCCCGTGCCGCGGACGGCGAGGGTACGTTTGGCGGCATGAGCGACGAGCGCATCGAGTCCCAGTGGTGGTTCAACGACAAGACCCACGCGGTCGAGCAGGGACCGCAGTCCCCGCAGCGCGACCGGATCGGCCCGTTCGAGACCCGCGAAGCGGCCGAACACGCGCTGGAGCGCATCAAGGCCAACAACGAGAAGTGGGACGACGAGGACGCGTGACGCGTCGCACCCCGGCGCAGACACCGCACCCCGTCACGACGGGGCGCGTTGTGCGCAGCGGGGCGCGATCCGGACGTGATCGCTGACGGACGGGAAGCACGGTCAGGGGCGGTACGTGATCGGCAGCCGCCGGTCACGACCGAACGCCATGCCGGAGATCTTCGGACCGATGGCGCCCTGTCGGCGCTTCCATTCGGACCGATCGACCAGGCGGGTGACCTCGGCCAAGGTGGCCGCGTCGAACCCACGCGCCACGATGTCCGCCGCGCCCTGCGCCTGCGTGACGTAGAGGTCGAGGATCGCGTCCAGGACCTCGTACGGCGGCAGCGAGTCCTGGTCCTCTTGCCCGTCGCGGAGCTCGGCCGACGGCGGCTTCGTGATCGAGTTCTCCGGGATCGGTTCGGTCTCGCCACGTGACGCGGCGACCGCGTTCCGCCAGCGGGCGAGCTCCCACACCATCGTCTTCGCGACGTCCTTGATCGGGGCGAACCCGCCGACCGAGTCGCCGTAGATGGTGGAGTACCCGACGGCGAGCTCGGTCTTGTTGCCCGTCGTCAGCACGAGGTGCCCGTCGAGGTTCGACAGCCCCATCAGGATGAGCGCACGGACCCGGGCCTGGATGTTCTCCGCCGCGAGCCCGGTGAGGGCGAGCTGCTCGTCGAAGGGTGCGACGAGGTCGGCGATCGGCTCCGTGCGGTACTGCAGGCCGAGCCGGCCGGCGACGTCGTCCGCGTCCGACCTCGAGTGGTCAGACGACCACCGCGACGGCATCGAGACGCCGAAGACGTTCGACGGGCCGATGGCGTCCACGGCGATGGCGGCGCACACCGCCGAGTCGATGCCGCCGGAGAGCCCGAGGACCACCGAGCGGAACCCGTTCTTCTGCACGTAGTCCCGGGTGCCGAGCACGAGCGCGTCCCAGATCGCGGCGGTGTCGTCCAGTGGTGCCGCGATGTCCAGGGGCAGCGCCGGGCGCCCGGGGAGCTCGCCGGGCGTCGTGTTCGGCGTGTCCAGGACGATGCGCTGGACGTGGTCGGTCTCGACGGGGTCCGTGGCGGGTGCCGGGTCGATGTCGACGACGAGCAGGTGCGGCTCGAACTGCGGGGCCCTGGCGAGGATCGTGCCCTGCTCGTCCACCACGACGGAGTCGCCGTCGAAGACCAGGTCGTCCTGGCCGCCGACGATGTTCACGTACGCGACGATCGTGTCGGATTCGGTCGCACGACGGGTCACGAGCGGGAGCCGGACCTCGTCCTTGTCCGCGACCCACGGCGACGCGTTCACGACGAGCAGCAGCCCGGCGTCGGCGTCGAGCACCCGCGCGACCGGGCCGCCGTCGCGCCAGAGGTCCTCGCAGATGATGATCGCCACGTCGACGTCCGCGATCCTGGCCACGAGCAGGTCGTCACCGGGGATGAACACCCGGTACTCGTCGAACACCGAGTAGTTCGGCAGGTGGTACTTCGCGGTGGTGGCGACGACGCGTCCGTGCTGCAGGACGCTCGCGCAGTTCTTCGCGATCGCGGTCGGGGCCGTGCTGACGTCGACGGCCCGCGGCTCGAACGGCCCGTCCGGGTGCCCGACGACGACGGCGACGTCACCGAGTCCCTCGTCCGCGAGCCGTGCGGCGAGCGTGACCACCGCGGCACGCGCGGCCCGCAGGAACGACGGACGTGACGCGAGGTCCTCGATCGGGTAGCCGGAGATCGCCATCTCGCCGACCGCGACGAGGTCGGCACCCCGTGCAGCTGCGGAGCGGACGGCGTCGACGATCCCGGCGGTGTTCCGGGCGAACGCGCCCACCACCGGGTTCGTCTGGGCGAGTGCCAAGCGGAGACGGGGCATGACCACTAGCCTATTGACCACGGTCGTCGTACGGCCGTGGTGGAACGCGGAAAGGGCGTGCATGGACAAGCAGACGGACTTCGTGCTCCGCACCATCGAGGAGCGGGGCATCAAGTTCATCCGACTCTGGTTCACGGACGTCATCGGGACCCTGAAGTCGGTGGCGATCGCCCCGGCAGAGGTCGAGGGCGCGTTCGCCGAGGGGATCGGTTTCGACGGCTCCGCGATCGAGGGCCTCAGCCGCTCCTACGAAGCCGACGTGCTCGCACACCCGGACCCCTCGACGTTCCAGATCCTGCCGTGGCGCGGGGAGATCGACCCGACCGCGCGGATGTTCTGCGACATCGCGACGCCGGACGGCCAGCCAGCCGTCGCCGACCCCCGCAACGTCCTCAAGCGCACGCTGGCGCGGGCGAGCGAGCGCGGGTTCACGTTCTACACGCACCCCGAGATCGAGTTCTACCTGCTGAAGGACCGCGACTGGAAGGACGGCGGCCCGAAGCCCGTCGACCAGGCCGGCTACTTCGACAACGTCCCCGGCGGCAGCGCCCACGACTTCCGTCGCCGCGCCGTCCGCATGCTCGAGGACCTCGGCATCTCGGTGGAGTTCAGCCACCACGAAGCGGGCCCCGGCCAGAACGAGATCGACCTCCGCTACGCCGACGCGCTGACGATGGCGGACAACATCATGACGTTCCGCACCGTGGTGAAGGAAGTCGCGATCGAGCAGGGCGTCTACGCGACGTTCATGCCGAAGCCGATCTCCGGCCAGCCCGGCTCGGGCATGCACACGCACGTGTCGCTGTTCGAGGGCGACCAGAACGCGTTCTACGAGCCCGGCGGCGAGTACCAGCTCTCCCCGACGGCGAAGCAGTTCATCGCGGGCCTGCTCAAGCACGCGCCGGAGATCACGGCGGTCACGAACCAGTTCGTGAACTCGTACAAGCGGCTCTGGGGCGGCGACGAGGCCCCCTCGTTCGTCACCTGGGGCCACAACAACCGCTCGGCCCTGGTGCGCGTCCCGCTGTACAAGCCGAACAAGGGCCAGTCGTCGCGCGTCGAGTACCGCGGCATCGACTCGGCGGCGAACCCGTACCTGGCGTACTCGCTCATCCTCGCCGCCGGGCTCAAGGGCATCGAGGAGGGCTACGAGCTCCCGGCCGAGGCCGAGGACAACGTCTGGAGCCTGACCGACTCGGAGCGCAAGGCCCTCGGGTACGCGCAGCTCCCGGCGAGCCTCGACCACGCACTGTCGCTGATGGAGGACTCCGAGCTCGTCGCCGAGACGCTGGGCGAGCAGGTGTTCAACTACGTGCTCCTCAACAAGCGGCAGGAGTGGAAGCGGTACCGCGACCAGGTCACGCCGTTCGAGCTCGACACCAACCTGGGGATGCTCTAGCAGGAGATGACCGGCAGGACGAAGACGTCGCGTTCCGAGTTGGCCCGGCTGGGCTTCGCGGAGCTCTCCGAGACGCTCGAGCGTCTGGCCGACCTGGAGGCCCGGTTCGGCTCCGACATGCGGCTGCCGGTCAGCGAGCGGCCGGGGCTCTGGGAGTCCACGGCCGACCCTGACGGCGCGCTCCGGCGCATCGAACGGCTCATGGAGGCCCACCCGGACGAGGTCAGCATCGTCCTGGCGGACGACGACGCCACCGAGCGGTTCGTCCGCCTGCTCGGGGCCTCGGTCGGCCTGGGGGACTTCTTCCAGCGCCGACCCGCCGAGCTCGCACTGCTGCTCGACCCGGTCACCGCACCGTGGTCGCAGCAGGAGTACACGGCGTCCCTGACCGAGGCGGTCGACGACGGCACGGGTGAGGACGCCCGGCTGCGGCTCCGGGTGCGCTACCGACGGCACCTGGCGCAGATCGCCCTGTTCGACGTCCTGCACCCGTCCCCGACGAGCGCGTTCCCGGCCGTCGCCGCCGGGCTCGCCGACCTCGCGGGCGCTGCGCTCGACGTCGCCGTGGACGTCGCCAGGCGAGAGGTCCCGTTCTCCGAGGCCGACGTCGCCGCCACCCCGCTCGCCGTCATCGCGATGGGCAAGGCCGGTGCGCGCGAGCTCAACTACGTCAGCGACGTCGACGTCATCTTCGTGACCGAGGCGACGGACACTGTCGACACCGACAAGGCCGTCCGGATCTCCACCCGCATCGCGATCGCCGCGACGCACGTGATCACCGACCTCGCCGTCGAGCCGGCGCTGTGGGAGGTGGACGCCAACCTCCGGCCAGAGGGCAAGGACGGCGCGCTCGTCCGCACCCTCGACTCCCACGTGGCGTACTACGAGCGCTGGGCCAGGGAGTGGGAGTTCCAGGCGCTGCTGAAGGCCCGCGCGATCGCGGGGACGCCGGACCTCGGGGAGCGCTACGTCGCTGCGGTCGCGCCGTTCGTGTGGAACTCGTCGAAGCGTCCCGGGTTCGTCGAGTCCGTGCAGCGCATGCGCGAGCGGGTGACCGACAACATCCCGGACGCCGAGGTCGACCGGCAGCTCAAGCTCGGTCCGGGGGGCCTGCGCGACGTCGAGTTCACCGTGCAGCTCCTGCAGCTGGTGCACGGGCGCGACGACGAGAGCGTCCGCGTGCGGTCGACGCTCGAGGCCATGGACGCCCTCACCGCGGCCGGGTACGTCGGACGACCGGAAGCCGCACGTTTCGGTCCCGACTACGCCCTGCTGCGGGTCCTCGAGCACCGGATCCAGCTGCGGCGGCTGCAGCGGACGCACATGATGCCCGCGGACGAGGACGAACTCCGGGTCCTCGCGCGCTCGAGCGGCGTCGCGACGTCCGCGAGCGCGCTGGAGACCCGCTGGCGCGCCGTCAAGCTCGAGGTCCGCGGCCTGCACGAGCGGCTGTTCTACCGCCCGCTGCTGTCCGCCGTGGCCGCGTCCGACGGTGACATCGTCCTGACCAACGACCAGGCGCGGGACCGCCTCGGCGCGATCGGCTTCGTCGACCCGGACGGTGCGTTGGCGCACATCCGCGCGCTCACGCCTGGCACGTCGCGTCGTGCGACCATCCAGCGGAACCTGTTGCCGGTGCTGCTCCGGTGGATGGCAGAGGGCCCGGCACCCGATCGCGCGCTCCTGGCGTTCCGCCGGTTGAGCGACACCCTGGGGGAGTCCAGCTGGTTCCTCCGCATGCTCCGCGACTCGTCAGGCGCCGCGCACAGCCTGACGACCGTCCTGTCCGAGTCCGCGTTCCTGTCCGGGCTCCTCGAGCGCTTCCCAGAGGCGGTGGCCTGGCTCGACGAACCCGAGTCGCTCCTGCAGCCGCGACCGATCGCATCCCTGCTGTCCGAGGTGCGCGCGACCACGGCGCGGCACGGCGACGACGTGGCAGCGGCGTCGTCCCTGATCCGGTCGATCCGCCGGCGCGAGACGCTGCGGCTCGGGATGGCGGCCGCGCTCGGCAGGCTCGACGTCGACCAGCTCGGGCCCGCACTCAGCGACATCACCGAGGCGACGCTGACCGGCGCGCTCGACCTGGCACGACGCGACGCTCCGGACGACCTGGAGTTCGGCATCATCGCGATGGGACGGTACGGCGGGCGCGAACTCGGGTTCGGGTCGGACGCCGACGTCCTCTACGTCTACCGCGCGCCCGAGGGCACGGGCGAGACCGCCTCCCGTGCGGCACAGGTGATCGTCCGCGAGCTCAACCGCCTCACCGACGACGCCATCTACCCGTTCGACCTCGACATCGACCTGCGTCCGGAGGGCAAGAACGGCCCGGTGGTGCGCACCCTCGAGTCCTACGGCGCCTACTACGCCCGCTGGTCGCTCACGTGGGAGGCACAGGCGCTCCTCCGTGCCAGGGGTGCCGTCGGGGACGAGCAGCTCCTCCGCGACTTCGAGCACCTCGCCGACCGCACCAGGTACCCTGAGCACATCGAGGAGCGCGAGGTCCGCGAGGTCCGTCGCATCAAGGCCCGCGTGGAGTCTGAGCGGCTGCCCCGCGGTGCGGATCCGGCGCGCCACCTGAAGCTCGGTCGCGGGTCGCTCAGCGACGTGGAGTGGTTCGTCCAGCTCCTGCAGCTCCAGTACGCGCTCTCCGTGCCGGCGCTCCGCACGACGTCGACGCTCGACGCCCTGGACGGAGCCGTCGCCGAGGGACTCGTCGCGGCGGAGGACGGAGAACGTCTCGCCGCAGCGTGGCGGTTCGCATCGAGGACCCGCAGCGCGCTCGTGCTGTGGTCGGGCAAGACCACTGACGTGCTCCCGGTCGACCGCATCCAGCTCGAGGGTGTCGCGCGGTTGATGGAGTACCCGCCGGGGTCGGCGACGCAGCTCGAAGAGGACTACCTCGGCGTCACCCGACGTGCCCGACAGGTGTTCGAGCGCGAGTTCTACGGCGCCTGACCCAGACCCGACACGCCCGGGATGTCGTTCTCGTCGCGAAGGTGACATGTCGTCGAAGGTTAATTCCTCGTGTCGCAGGTCGTCCCCCGAAATCGGACGTCCTGTACCCCTCTCAGCAACGGATGCTGCGCCGTTACCGTGCTGTGACGAAGCATGTGGAAGACCGCAGCGCGCCCCGCGGGGTCGGCCCGCGACCCGCCCGGTGACCATGCTCTGAACTGGGCTTTCACGGAGACGCGACCCGGGCCTCCCGTCTGCTCGTCCACCCCGTCGGGGTGACCGGCGGGGTGAAAGCAGTCCGCACATGTGCTGACAGCAACCGAGGGGACAGGAGGAGTGCGCCCGGCGGGGGACTTCGGTGTACCCCGTAACGTGCTCGTAACGCCCCCGGACGGGGGTCATGTTGCAGCGGTCGCCTCGGAGATGCGTCAATGGGTCTCACCCGAACCGACCCCCGATTTCCCGATGGCGCGGAATCACCACCCCGAACGTTGAAGCAGGGATCGATGTTCACCTTCATTCTGCAGATCAGGCAGATGGTCGACGGACACCCCGAGTTCTACCTCTTCGCCGTGTACTCCGCGGTGATCTGGTTGCTCTGGTTGCTCAAGGTCGTCCTGTCCGCCCGTTACCGCCCCTTCACCGGCACCTACGTCGGGACGACGAGTGTCGTCGTCCCCGTCGTGGACGAGCCACTGGACCTCTTCCGGGACGTCATCGGCCGCATGGTCGAGCAGCGCCCCGGCGAGATCATCGTCGTGATCAACGGCAAGAGGAACGAAGCGCTCGAGGAGGTCTGCGAGGAGTTCGCCCCACTCGTCCGCTGGACCCACACGCCGATCCCCGGCAAGCGCAACGCCGTCAAGGTCGGCACCGAGATGTCGAACGGGGACATCACCGTCCTCGTCGACTCCGACACGGTGTGGACCCCAGGTGCGCTCGAGGAGCTCCTCAAGCCGTTCGCCGACGAGTCCGTGGGCGGTGTCACCACCCGGCAGCGCATCCTCGAGCCGGAGCGCTCGTGGATCACCCGTTGGGCGGACTGGCTCGAGAACTCGCGTGCGCTCTACTCGATGCCCGCACAGAGCGTCCTCGGACAGATCGGCTGCCTGCCAGGCCGCACGATCGCGTTCCGCCGGAACATCCTGATGCGCGTCATGGACCGCTTCATGCACGAGAAGTTCATGGGCGTCTTCCTCGAGGTCTCGGACGACCGCACGCTGACGAACCTCACCCTCAAGGAGGGCTACCGGACCGTCTACCAGTACACGTCGCTCGTGTACACGGACGCTCCGCTGCAGGTGAAGAAGCTCTTCAAGCAGCAGCTCCGCTGGGCCCGTGGCTCGCAGTACAACACGCTGCGCATGATGCCGTGGATGCTCGGTCACGCACCCGTGCTGGCGCTGTTCTTCATCACCGACATCATCCTGCCGTTCATGCTCTTCGGCGTGATCGCCGGCTGGATCTACCGCGCGCTCACCGGTCAGGGAGAGAACCTCTACCAGGGGATCCTGCACCAGTACGGGTTCTCGACGGGATTCATCTACGTCGCGGCACTCATGGTCGTGTCCAGCGTCCTGAGCATGGCGATCCGGCAGATGCGGCACCTCGCCGAGAAGCCGAGCGACTTCTTCCGGCTGCCGATGTTCATCATCGTGTCGACGTTCTTCCTCATGCCGATCCGCCTCATCGGCTTCTTCCGGCTCGCCCACGCCAGTGGCTGGGGGACCCGTGCCGGGGCCTACGCCGGTGGACCGATGGAGACCGACCCGGCACAGCCGCAGGCCGTCGCCACCCAGACGCCGGTCAGCCCGATCGACCGTGCTGCCGGGTACACGACGGCGGACGCCGGGGCGCATGCCGCGCTGACCGACGACCAGCTGGCGGCGGACCGGGCCTTCGACGACCTCTTCGGGCCGAACGCCCGTGGACTCGACGGCCTCGACGTCACCACCAACTCGACCTCGACGGTCCTGGCGACCCGGCGCTCGGCAGCCGCCGCGGCAGCGCCTGCGGCAGCCGCGGCAGCGCCGACGGCTCCGGCCGCAGCGGCGAAGCCCACCAAGGTCCGTCGGTACAACCCCTACGCGGCGATCCCGTACTGCATCGGGATCGCGATCTTCGCCCTGGAGGCTCTCACCATTGTCTGACCTCTTCCGTTCCACCAGTTCGTGGTGGGCACCATCGAGCAAGCACGCCAAGCGCACGGCCGTGGGGACGACCGCGATCGTGGTGGCGCTCGGCCTCATCACGTGGTCGGTGTGGATCTCGCCGTCCAGCCCGGTCTCGACGGCGGTGCACCACGCCCTCGGCGTCAAGACCTCCCAAGAGAAGGCCGTCGACGCCGAGGCGCTGCAGGCCAAACTGACCGCGGCCCAGAAGCAGATCTGGAAGCTCGAGGGGCAGCTCAAGTCCTCGACCGCCCAGTCCGGCTCCCGCGGCGACCAGGTCGCGCAGCTCAAGGCGCAGATCGCCTCGCTGCAGTCCGAGCTCGGGTCCGCGAAGGCTCAGGCGGCAGCCGGGTCGAAGTCCGGTTCCGGGTCGACCGGGTCCGGCTCGTCCGGTTCGGGCTCCTCCGGCTCCTCCGGGTCCGGCACGCACAACGCCTCGACCGGCCACGGCGTCACGAACCCGAACACCGGTCCCTCGAAGGACCCGAACCCGACGACCCCGGTCGCGGTCCCGTCCAAGGCGGACATCCTGAACCAGCCGACGCGCTGGTACGGCCTCTACACCGCGCAGTCGCCCTTCAACTGGTCCGAGTACGACCAGGTGTCCCAGCAGGTCGGCAAGGCCACGAACATGGTCGGGTTCTTCCAGGGCTTCGACCAGGACTTCAACGCGAACGCCGTCCAGCGTTCGTGGGCCAACGGTCGCCTGCCGATGATGACGTGGGAGTCGGCCCCCGCGCAGACCGGCAACGACGAGAAGTACGTCGCCGGCTACACCAACCAGGACATCATCTCCGGCAAGTTCGACGCGTACCTGACCAAGTACGCCCAGGCGCTCAAGGCGAACGGGCAACCGATGGTCATCCGTCTCGACCACGAGATGAACGGCTCCTGGTACAACTGGTCCGAGGGCGACGCCCAGCAGAACGCCGCCGGTTCCTACGTGAAGATGTGGCAGCACGTGCACGACGTGTTCCAGGCCAACGGCGCGAACGACTACGTGGTGTGGAACTGGGCGCCGAGCCGCATCGACAAGCTCGGCAACGCGAAGTACCAGACGCTCGACTACATGAAGAACTACTACCCGGGCGCGGACTACGTCGACTGGGTGGGCATGTCCGGCTACTACCGCACCGCCTCGGAGACGCCGTCCTTCGCGAACACCTTCGGTGCGACCGTCGGGCAGCTCCGTCAGGTGGCACCCGGGAAGAAGATCCTCCTCAGTGAGATCGGCGCCACCGAGACCGGCACGACCGTGTCCAACGGGCAGAAGTCGAAGTGGATCACGTCCCTGTTCGACGCGCTGGCCGATCCCGCGAACGACGACATCATCGGCTTCTCGTACTTCAGCGAGACCGCCACGACCGTCGTCGACGGTGTCCGCTCGACCAACGACTGGCGACTCAACTCGCGCTCCGACAGCCTCCAGGCCTTCGTGGACGGCATCAAGCGCACCGACATCGACTTCGACCTGCAGGAGGTAACCCAGTGAGTGCTCCCAAGAAGAACGCGGACAGCCGCCCGGCCCCCGTCATCAGCGTCATCGGCACCGGCTACCTCGGCGCCACCCACGCGGCCGCCATGGCCGAGATGGGCTTCGAGACCATCGGCGTGGACGTCGACCCCGCCAAGCTCGCGGCGCTGTCCGCCGGCGAGGTCCCGTTCTACGAGCCCGGGCTGCCCGAGCTCATCACGAAGCACGTCGCGAGCGGCAAGCTCCGGTTCACGGCGGACATCGCCGAGGCCGTGGCAGCTGCCGACGTCCACTTCGTGTGCGTCGGCACCCCGCAGAAGGCCGGCTCGCACGCCGCGAACCTCGCCTACGTCGAGAGCGCCACGCGTGGCGTCGCGGAGAACCTCACCCACCCCGGCCTGATCGTCGGCAAGTCGACCGTCCCCGTCGGCACCGCAGCGCGGCTCCGTGGCATCGTCCGCGAGTTCACGCCGAGCGGGATCACCGCCGAACTCATCTGGAACCCCGAGTTCCTCCGCGAGGGCAAGGCCGTCGAGGACACGCTCCACCCGGACCGCCTGGTCTGGGGCGGCGCGTCCGCCGCGGCCGACGCCGTCATCCGCGAGGTCTACGCCGCACCGATCAGCGAGGGCACCCCGGTCATCACGACGGACCTCGCCACCGCCGAGCTCGTCAAGGTCAGCGCGAACGCGTTCCTGGCCACGAAGATCTCGTTCATCAACGCGATCTCCGAGATGTGCGCGATCACCGGTGCCGACGTCACGACGCTCGCGGACGCCCTCGGGCACGACGCCCGCATCGGTCGCAAGTTCCTGAACGCCGGGCTCGGCTTCGGGGGCGGCTGCCTGCCGAAGGACATCCGTGCGCTCATGTACCGCGCGAACGAGATCGGTGCCGGGCAGGTCGTCGGCCTCATGCAGCAGGTCGACGAGATCAACATGGGCCAGCGCCAGCGGGTCATCGACATGGCGATCGACTCCGCCGGCGGCTCGGTCCTGAACCGTCGCATCGCGGTCATCGGCGCAGCGTTCAAGCCCCTCACCGACGACGTGCGGGACTCGCCGGCGCTCAACGTCGCCGCCGCACTGCACCTCCGTGGCGCTCAGGTCACGCTGTGGGACCCCGAGGCGATGGACACGGCCAAGCGGTCGTTCCCGACGCTCAGCTACACCGCGTCGATGCCCGAGGCCCTCGAGGGTGCGGACATCGTGCTCGTGCTCACCGAGTGGGACGACATCATCGGCGCAGATCCCGCGGTGCTCGGCGAGCTCGTCGGACGCAAGGTCGTCATCGATGCGCGCAACTGCCTCCCGGTCGAGAACTGGGTCAAGGCGGGCTGGACCGTCCGTTCCCTGGGACGGCCCACTCCGATCGCGGGTGCACCCGTGAGCGTCGCCGCGGGGACGAACGACACGTTGGCCACGAGCCGCTAGTCGCCGCAGCAGACGGGGTCCGTGCCGGGGCGGCACGGACCCCGTTTCGCGCGCGCGGCCCCCGCCCGCCCCCCGTCGTGGGCCGGATCGCGCGTAGGAGGTCGAAACGCGCGTAGGAGGCCCGAACTCCGGGCCACCTACGCGCGTTTCCGCTTTCCAGCGCAGCCGCCATGGGTCGAAACGCGACAGCCTGGAGGCCCGGTGGCGGTCCGCCGGACCGGCACCGGGCCTCCAGGCTGGTCGCGTCCACAGCGCGACGCGAGACTCGGACACCACGCGAAAGGGCCCCGCACCTGACGGTGCGGGGCCCTTCGTGTGCGGCCGGACTAGACGCCCGTGCGCACAGCGCGAGTGCCTGACGAGCAGAACTCAGACGCCGAAGTACAGCTCGTACTCGAACGGGTGCGGACGCTGCGCGAGCGGGAGGATCTCGTTCTCGCGCTTGTAGTCGATCCAGGTCTGGATGAGGTCCTCGGTGAAGACGTTGCCCTTCGTGAGGAACTCGTGGTCGGCCTCGAGTGCGTCGAGCGCCTCGTCGAGCGAGCCGGGGACCTGGGGGATGCCCTTGGCCTCCTCCGGGGGGAGCTCGTAGAGGTCCTTGTCGACCGGCTCGTGCGGCTCGATGCGGTTCTGGATGCCGTCGAGGCCAGCCATGAGCTGCGCCGCGAAGGCGAGGTACGGGTTGCCGGAGGCGTCGGGCGCGCGGAACTCGATGCGCTTGGCCTTCGGGTTGGTGCCCGTGATCGGGATGCGGATCGCCGCCGAGCGGTTGCCGGCCGAGTAGACCAGGTTGACCGGGGCCTCGAAGCCCTTCACCAGACGGTGGTAGGAGTTGATCGACGGGTTCGTGAACGCGAGCAGCGCCGACGCGTGCTTCAGGATGCCGCCGATGTACCAGCGCGCCACGTCGGAGAGACCGCCGTAGCCGTTCTCGTCGTAGAACAGCGGCTTGCCGTCGCTCCAGAGCGACTGGTGGGTGTGCATGCCGGACCCGTTGTCACCGAAGAGCGGCTTCGGCATGAACGTGGCGACCTTGCCCCACTGGTCGGCCGTGTTCTTGACGATGTACTTGAACTTCAGGATGTCGTCCGCGGCGTGGACCATCGTGTCGAACTTGTAGTTGATCTCCTGCTGGCCGCCGGTGCCCACCTCGTGGTGCGAGCGCTCGAGCTCGAAGCCCGCCTCGATCAGCTTGAGGGTGATGTCGTCGCGGAGGTCAGCGGTCTTGTCGACCGGGGACACCGGGAAGTAGCCGCCCTTGTACGGGGTCTTGTTGGCGAGGTTGCCGCCCTCTTCCTCGCGGCCGGTGTTCCAGGCGCCCTCTTCGGAGTCGACCGAGTAGAAGGACTTGTTCTGGGTGACCGAGTAGCGCACGTCGTCGAAGATGTAGAACTCGGCCTCGGGGGCGAAGAACGCGGTGTCCGCGATGCCCGTCGACGCGAGGTACTTCTCCGCCTTCTTGGCGACCTGGCGCGGGTCGCGGCCGTAGATCTCGCCGTTCCGCGGGTTGTAGATGTCGAAGATCATGATCAGCGTGCGCTCGGCGCGGAACTGGTCGATGTACGCCGTCGTCACATCAGGGATGAGCTGCATATCGGACTCGTGGATCGACGCAAAGCCGCGGATCGAGGAGCCGTCGAAGAGCTGACCGACCGAGAAGAAGTCCTCGTCGACCGTGGAAGCCGGGATGTTGAAGTGCTGCTGCACGCCGGGCAGGTCGGTGAATCGGATGTCGAGGAACTTGACGTCCGTGTCCTTGATGAAGGCCAGGACCTCGGAGGAATCGCTGAACATGTGTGTCGATCTCCTGGGGGTTTGGGTGATGTGGAGGTGCAGCGGGTGCACTCTCCGACGAGGCTATTGACACGGGGTTTCCCGGACGTGACTGCGTTGTTTCCGGCGTGTTACGCGCCTGCTGTCGCCTACCCTTGGAGCATGGCCCGTTCCACTCCGTCCTCGTCAGCCGCCGCCGCACACGGTGCGGGGGACTGGCCGGGCAAGGTCCTGGGGCTGCCGGAATCCGGGCCCCGCTCGATGGGCGGGTTCGGTCGGCGGTTCGGTGGGCTCGCGATCGACTGGGCGCTCGCATCGGTCATCTCGCTCGCGATCGGGACGTACGGCGCGGCGGGCAACTTCGTGACGCTCGGGATCTTCGCCGTGCTGCAGGTGCTGTTCATCGCGCTGCTGTCCGGCTCGTTCGGGCACGTGTGCGTCGGGCTCCGGGTCGTCCCGATCCGCGGGGGCTACGTCGGGGTCTGGCGCCCGGTGGTCCGCACGGTGCTGCTGTGCGTCGTGATCCCGGTCCTCATCCACGCGAAGGACGGTCGGCCCCTGCACGACGCCGCGGCCGGCACGGTGCTCGTCCGCCGCTGACGCGCGCTGCGCCGCGCTGCGCTACGCCGCGCTGCGCCGCGCTGCGGTCTGCACCGTCGCGTCCTGCCGGGGACGACTGGTCACGACATCCCGCCGGTTCGCCGTCGATCGGTCACAAGCCGTCGGGCCGGACACGCGCGACCAACTACTTGCGACCGATCGACGAACGTGAGCGGGGTGTTCTGACCGATCGCCCGGTGCCGGTGCCGGGTGCCGGTGCCGATCGCCGGGTGCCGGTGCCGATCGCCGGGTGCCGGTGCGGGTGCCGGTGCCGGTGCCGGTGCGCGTGTGGGACCGCGCCGAGGACGGTTGGTGGGCGACACCGCGCTGACGAAGGGCGGTCCGTGACCGCGCTGCCCGCCTCCACACGCAGAACGCCCCCGGCCGCTGCGGCCGGGGGCGTTCGTGGTGTGTGGGGTACGACTCAACGCGGGCGACCAGCGCGGACCCGAGTCGGGTCGATGCCCTTCGGGATCGCGGACGCCGGGTTCTGCGTGAGCGAGTCGAGACGGTTCGCGACCGCGAGGACCTCGTTGCGGTTGAGCGACTTCTTGAACTTGTTCATCGCACGGGGGAGCTTGTGCAGGGTCACGGCGTCCTTGCCGTCGCCGACGTGGACGACGTGGATCGGGACGTTCGGCACGATGCGCTGGACCTTCCGACGCTCCTCGTCGACCTGGCGCGTCAGGTTGCCGAGTTGGCCCTCGGTGATGAGCACGACGCCGGGGGTACCGACGGCACGGTAGACGGCGGCCTGCGAACGACCGTGGACCGCGACCGGCATCTCGCTGGAGCGCCACTGGCGACGGAGGGAGTTCGAGAGCACGGCGCCGACAGCACCCGGCTGCCCGTCGATCTGCGAGTACGCGGCGCGTTCCGCCAGACGCCCGAGCACGATGAGGAACAGCAGCACGCCGAGGAGCACCCCGGCGACGATCCACAGGACGACCGCGAGCCAGTTCTGCCCCGGCAGCAGGAGTGCGAGCAGCACACCGAGCACGACGGGCACGACGAACGCCGCTGCGAACCACCAGATCGACGTCGGGTCTGCCCGACGCGTCATCTGGAAGACCTGGAACATCTGCTTGAGACGCCCCGGCTCCTTCGCCTTCGTGTCCGTCGAACTGCTGCGTGCCATGCTCCCAGGATACGGCCTGACGGGCTTCCCGTGGACCGCCCGTGATCAGGCTGTGGGCGAACGGGGTTCTCCACAGACGCCAAGACCCGGCCTGGAGGCCCGTCCCGCCTCCGCGACGCTGGTCACCATGGACGCGATCACGCTCGAACACTGGTGGACCGGACCCGACTCCGGTCCCTTCGCGACATGGGTCGCCGACCGCTCCGCGGCCGACCCGGTCCACTGTGTCCGCGTCACTGAGGTCGGACGCGGTGCCGACGGGCGGCTCGTCGTGCACACCGGGCCCGTCCGCGGGGCCCCGCTGCCCGATGCGCTGGAACGGATCGGGCAGCCGACCGTCGGCGTCGCGGTGACGCTCACGGTGCCGTTGCTCGACCTCGTCGTCGACGCCGTCTCCGGGGCCATCGTGCTCGGGGTCGCACGCGCGGACGACGTCCTCGTGGACGACGCCGGTGCCACCGTGCTCGTCGACCATCCGCCGGACGCCGTGGACCTGACGGGCAGCGGGATCGTCCGGACCTCGGAGGCCGCGGGCGCGACCGCGCTCCTGCACGCGGCGCGGACGGTCTGGGAGCGGGTCGACCCGCGCGCTCCGTGTCGTGCGGTCCTCGACGCCGCGATGGCGGACGCGATCGGCGGGGGTGTCGCAGAAGCCCGGGAGCTGTTGCGCGTCGTCAGGAGCACGGCGGCGCCGCGACCGGTGCGATGGGATCCGCCCCGTGACGACTTCGACTTCGTCGAGCCCACCCCGCCGCCGGGTGACGACGTGGTCGCGCGTCTCCGCGGTTGGATCGTCGACGGCGTCCCGGTACCAGGTGGCGGGAAGCTCCCGGTGCGGCGGGCGGTCGTCGGACTGGTGGTCGCGACCGGTCTCGCCGTGGCCGGTGTGTTCGCGGTCTCGAGCCCGTGAGCGGACAGCGCGGGAGGCAACCGCACACGAACGCCGACGGCCCCGGCTCCCACGAGGGGAGACGGGGCCGTCGGTCGGGCCGGAGCCGCGGGTCAGTACCCGAGGTTCGGACCGAAGTTGCCCTCTTCGAGGCGGTTCTTCACCGCGACGAGGTACCGCGAGGCGTCCGCACCGTCGATGATCCGGTGGTCGTACGACAGCGCCAGGTACACGAACGAACGGATCGCGATGGCCTCTTGCCCGTCGACCTTCACGACCGCCGGGCGCTTCGTGACGATGCCGGTGCCGAGGATGGCCGACTGCGGGAGGAACACGACGGGGGTGTCGAACAGCGCGCCGCGCGAACCGGTGTTGGTCAGCGTGAACGTGCCGCCGGCGAGCTCGTCGGGCTTGAGCTGGTTGTTCCGCGTGCGCTCGGCGAGGTCCGCGATCGACTGCGAGAACTGCGCCAGGTTCAGCGACGCGGCGTCCTTGATCACGGGGGTGAGCAGACCGCGCTCGGTGTCCACCGCGATCGAGACGTTCTCGGTCTCCGGGTAGACGATCTCCTCGCCCTCCACCGTGGAGTTGATCTTCGGGTGGGCCTTCAGCGCCTCGGATGCCGCCAGGGCGAAGAACGGCATGAAGGAGAGCTTCGAACCCGTCTTCTCCAGGAACTGCGCCTTGTTGGCGTCCCGGAACTGGGCGACCTTGGTGACGTCCACCTCGACGACGCTGGTGAGCTGCGCGGTCGAGGTCATCGACTGCACGGCACGCTCGGCGACGACCTTGCGGAGGCGGGTCATCTTCTCGCGGGTGCCACGCAGCGGCGACACCTCCGCGACGAACGGGCCGGACGCGGCAGCGGGTGCTGCCGAGCCACCGGCTGCCGGAGCGGCCGAGACGGCGGCGAGCACGTCCTCCTTGCGGATGCGACCGCCGACACCGGTGCCGGTGACGGTGGACAGGTCGACGCCCTGCTCGTTCGCGAGCTTGCGGACGAGCGGCGTGACGTAGCCGGAGGCGGCACCCGTCTGCGTCGGGTTCGGGACCGCAGCGGAGGCGGTGGGCGCGCTGGCGACTGCGGCGGCCGGAGCCGGGACGGCTGCCGGCGGGGCCGGGGCTGCCGCGGGCGGCGGGACCGGAGCTGCCTGGGGGACCGGGGCTGCTGCGGGCGGCGCTGCCGGAGCCGCCGGGGCGGCGGGCTGCGTCTGACCGGCGGGGGCCGGCTCGGGCTCGGTCGGCTGCGGAGCGGGCGTCTCGGACTCCTGCTCGGTGCTCGGGGCGGCCTCGGGCTCGGCCTCCTCGGCAGCTTCTTCGTTCGACTCGGACGATCCGGCGTCGGACGAGCCGCCGTCGGACGACCCGCCGTCGGACGCGCCGTCGCCGATCTTCACCAGCGCGGTGCCGACCTCGACGGTCTCGTCTTCCTGGACGAGGATCTCCTCGACGACGCCGGCGATCGGCGACGGGATCTCGGTGTCGACCTTGTCGGTCGAGACCTCGAGCAGCGGCTCGTCGACCTCGACCCGGTCACCGACGTTCTTCAGCCATCGGGTCACCGTGCCCTCGGTGACGCTCTCGCCGAGCGCCGGGAGGTTGACGGATTCGCTCATCGGTGGGACTCCTCTTCGCAGGGGTGATTCGTGGTGGTTGGTGTCGTTGTCACGGTGCGCGCGCTCACAGTGCGTGGAGCGGCTTGCCCGCGAGGTGCAGGAACGCCTCGCCGAGCGCTTCGTTCTGCGTCGGGTGCGCGTGGATGAGCGGGGCGACGTCCTCGGGGTGCGCCTCCCAGTTCACGGCGAGCTGTGCCTCACCGATGAGCTCGCCGACTCGGGCGCCGATCATGCTGACGCCGACGACGGGACCGTCGATGACGCGGACGACCTTGATCGACCCGGAGGTGCCGATGATGTGGCTCTTCCCGTTGCCCGCGAGGTTGTACTCGTACGAGTCCACCTTGTCGGCGCCGTACTCGGCCTCGGCCTTGGCCTGCGAGAGTCCGACGGACGCGACCTCGGGGTCGGAGTACGTGATCTTCGGGATGTTCTTGTCCTCGATGATCACCGGGTTCAGGCCGGCGATCTCCTCGGCGACGAAGATGCCCTGCTGGAACCCGCGGTGGGCGAGCTGCAGGCCGGGGACGATGTCGCCCACGGCGTAGACGTTCGGCAGGTTGGTCGCGAGGCGCTCGTTCGTGGTGACGAAGCCACGGTCCATCGTGACGCCGACCTCGTCGAAGCCGACGTTCTGCGTGACGGGGCCACGGCCGACGGCGACCAGGAGCACGTCACCGTCGAAGGTCTTGCCGTCCTCGAGGGTGACGACGACGCCGTTCTCGTGCTGCTCGACACCCTGGAAGCGGACACCGAGCGAGAACTCGATGCCGCGCTTGCGGAAGGCCCGCTCGAGCTGCTTCGACATCGACTCGTCCTCGGCCGGGATGAGGTGGGGGAGCGCCTCGACGATGGTGACCTCGGCGCCGAAGGACTTCCAGACGCTCGCGAACTCGACGCCGATCACGCCGCCGCCGAGGATGACGACCTTGTTCGGGACGTAGTCCATGCGGAGCGCGGTCTCGGAGGTGATCACGCGGCCGCCGATCTCGAGCCCGGGGAGGGACTTCGAGTAGGAGCCGGTCGCGAGGACGACGTTCTTGCCCGTGATGGTCTGGTCGCCGACCTGCACGGTGTTCTGCGAGGTGAGCTTGCCCCAGCCCTCGACCACGGTGATGCCGCGGGCCTTGATGAGGCCCTGCAGACCCTTGTACTTCGAGTTGATGACGCCCTGCTGGTACTCGATGACCTTCGGGACCTCGACACCGGCGAACTCGGCGATGACGCCGTACTTCTCGGCCTCACGGGTGCCGTCGGCGATCTCGGCCGCGTGCAGGAGGGCCTTCGTCGGGATGCAGCCGCGGTGCAGGCACGTCCCTCCGAGCTTGTCCCCCTCGATGAGCGCGACGCTCATGCCGAGCTCGGCCGACCGCAGCGCTGCGGCGTACCCGCCGCTGCCGCCACCGAGGACCACGACGTCGTAAGTCTGTTCCGTCACCTGGTGCAACTCCCTCGTGCGTGTGAGCCCGGGCCCGGTTCTGGTGGGTTCGAGCCCGTGCATGGACACCGCGGCGGCGGTGCCCGACGGTCGGACCGCATGGTTCCGGTCCCGTCCCGTCCGTTCCGACGGGGGACGCGCAGAACACGCCCGCCCCGCCGGAACCAAACCTACTACTTGGACTGGAGCTCTTCTGCGAGTGCGATGAGTGTCCGGACCATGACGCCGGTGGCGCCCTTGCCGAGCCACCCGTAGCCGCCGCCCTTGTTCTCGGACGGGCCGGCGATGTCGAGGTGCGCCCACGGCACGTCCCCCTCGACGAACCGCTCGAGGAACTTGCCGGCGAGGAGCATGCCGCCCGCCGGGTTGCCGACCGTGGCGTTCACCATGTCGGCGACCTCGCTGGCGAGTCGCGCGTCGAGTTCCTCGGGGAGCGGCATCGGCCAGATCGGCTCCGCGACGGACGCCGCGACCGCCTGCAGCTGCGCGACGAGCGCGTCGGTGCCCATCAGGCCGGTGGTCCGGTCGCCGAGTGCGACGACCTGCGCGCCGGTGAGCGTGGCGATGTCGACGACGGCGTCCGGCTGCTCGAGCGTGGCGGCGACGAGACCGTCACCGAGGACGAGGCGGCCCTCGGCGTCGGTGTTGGTCACCTCGACCGTCTTGCCGTTCTTGAGCGTGAGCACGTCACCGGGGCGGGTGGCCGAACCGGACGGCATGTTCTCGGCGAGGCAGAGCCAGGCCGTCACCTTGACGTCGAGGCCCAGGCGCGCGGCCGCGACGGTGGTGGCGAGCACGGTGGCGGCACCGGTCATGTCGGTCTTCATGCCGAGCATCGAGGCTGCGGGCTTCAGGGAGAGGCCGCCGGAGTCGAACGTGATGCCCTTGCCGACGAGCGCGAGGTGCTTCGACGCGGTCGACGGCGCGTACCGGACGACGACGAGTCGCGGCGGACGGACGGACCCCGCGCCGACGCCGAGGATGCCGCCGAAGCCCTGCTCGGCCAGCGCGGTCTCGTCGAGGACCTCGACGGTGAGCGGCAGGTCCTCGGCGAACGACGCAGCGACGTCTGCCACCTCGGACGGGCCGAGGTCGCCCGCCGTGGTGTTGACGAGGTCGCGGACCAGCGCGGCCGCGTCGGCGACGATCGCCGGACGGACGGCGGCATCGGCCGATGCCGACGTGGCCAGCACGGTGATCGACTGGTCGCCACGCTGCGGTCCGGTCGTCCCCGTGCCCTTGTGCCGGGTGAAGGAGTACGCGCCGAGCGCAGCACCCTCCAACGCGGCGGCGACGAGCTCGTCGGTGTCGGTCGGCAGCGCGAGCACGATCGACGACGCATGGGGGAGCTGGCGGACGGCGCTGCCCGCTGCGGCACGGAGGGCCGCGGCGTCGGTGCCGGAACCGAGACCGACGAGCGCGATGCTCGACGCCTCGACACCGGTCGCGGGGATGCGGACGAGCTGGTCCTTGGAACCCGTCGCGCCGATCGCGGCGAGGTCGAGCCCGTCGAGTGCGGCGACCGCGCCCGTGGTGGGCGACACGACGGTCGCCGGAGCGCCGTCGGTGCCCGGACGGACGCCGACGACGAGCACGTCGGCGGCGATCGAGGAGGGGGATGAACTGTCGGTGGAGAGCGTCGGTCGGACCATGCTCCAACCCTATCCACGCGGTGTTCGCTGTCGGCGTGGGTTGCACGGCAGGTGTGGACGAACCGCCCGCCTAGCATGGGGACGGTGAACCACCCCGAGGACCTCTACACGTTCGACGAGTCCGCCCCGACGGTGCCAGCAGGCCTGCACCTCGTCGCCGGGCTCACCGGGTTCGCGGACGCCGGTTCGGCCGTCGCCCAGGTGACGACGTCGATCCTCGAGCGGCTGGACACCCGCCTGGTCGCGGAGTTCGACCCAGACGTCCTGCTCGACTGGCGCGCGCGTCGGCCGGTCATCACCTTCGAACACGACCACATCAGCGACGTGGAACCGCCGCGCCTCGCCCTGCACCTCGTGCGTGACGAGCTCGGCCAGCCCTTCCTCTTCCTCTCCGGGTACGAGCCCGACTTCCAGTGGAACCGGTTCGTGCGCGCGGTCACCGAACTCGCCGCCGAGCTCCGGGTAGTCGACACCACGTGGGTGCAGTCGATCCCGATGCCGGTGCCGCACACCCGGCCGATCAGCCTGACGGTGTCCGGCACGCGGGCCGACCTCATCGAGTCCATGAGTGTCTGGAAGCCGCAGACGCAGGCGCCGGCGAACGTGCTGCACCTCGTCGAGCACCGGCTGACCGAGCTCGACCAGCAGGTCACCGGCCTCGTCCTCCTCGTCCCGCACTACCTGTCCGACACCGAGTTCCCGGACGCGGCCGTCGCGGCGCTGTCCGGCATCTCCGCGTCGACGGGGCTGATCTTCCCGACGGACGCCCTCCGCGAGGAAGGGCGCGAGTTCATCGCGCGGGTGGACGAGCAGGTGGCGGGCAACGCCGAGTTGCAGCGTCTGGTCAGTGCGCTCGAGGAGCGTCACGACACGTACATGGAGGGCAACTCCGTCTCGTCGCCGCTGACCAACGTCGACGGCGAGGTGCCGACGGCGGACTCGATCGCGGCAGAGCTCGAACGCTTCCTGGCGGACCGTCGTGTCGACGGCGACGCGAGCGAGGACTGAGACCGGACCAGCTGCGGTCCGCGACGGACGTCGCGATCGTGCACCGGTCCTCCCGTCCGTCCTGGAGGCTGTGCACCCGTCGGGCGCGCATCGCGCGTTCTCCACAGCCCGTCCTGGCGGCGGGGCCGCGCCGATAGCCTGGTCGGGTGAACTCCCGCCGTGCCTTCGTCGTCTGGGGCGTCGCGGTGCTCGCGTACGTCCTGGCGGTCGTCCAGCGGTCCTCGCTGGGTGTGTCCGGCGTCGACGCGCAGGACCGCTTCGCGGTCTCCGCTGCGGTCCTCTCCACGCTCGCGGTCGTCCAGATCGCCGTCTACGCGGGGCTGCAGATCCCGGTCGGGATCGCGCTCGACCGCATCGGCCCGCGCCGACTCGTCCTGCTCGGGGCACTGCTCCTCGTCGTGGGGCAGGCGATCGTGGCGGTCTCACCGACGATCGGGCCGGCGATCGTCGGCAGGGTGTTCGTCGGTGCGGGGGACGCGATGACCTTCATCTCGGTGATCCGACTGCTCCCGATGTGGTTCAGCGGGCGCATCCTGCCGCAGATCTCGCAGTGGACGGGCAACCTCGGGCAGGTCGGGCAGATCGCCTCCGCGTTCCCGTTCGCCCTGCTCCTGCACACCGCCGGGTGGTCGATCGCGTTCGGTGTCGCCGCGGCCGCCAGCGCCGTCGGGCTGGTCCTGGCGTTCGTGTTCGTCCGGAACGGACCCGTGCCGGTGCGCACCGACACGATCCCGCTGCCGCACTCGTGGGGCGGCGCGTTCCGGACGTTCTGGCACGCGCTCCGTCGACCGGGTACCCAGCTCGGCTTCTGGTCGCACTACGTCACGCAGTCCTCCGGCACCGTCTTCAGCCTGCTCTGGGGCGTCCCGATGCTCCGGGGGCTCGGCTACTCCGCGACCGAGGCCGCTGCGTTCCTGACCGTCATCGTCGTCGTGGGGTTCGTCGTCGGTCCGATCCTCGGCGTGCTGTGTGCCCGGTTCCCGTTCCGCAGGTCGAACCTGGTCCTCGGCGTGGTCGTCGTGCTCGGTGTGGTGTGGACCGCCGTGCTGCTCTGGCCTGATCACCCGCCGACGTGGCTGCTCGTGCTGCTCGTCGTGGCGATGGGCATCGGCGGGCCAGGGTCGCTGATCGGGTTCGACTTCGCGCGGTCGTTCAACCCGATGGGCTCACTGGGTTCGGCGAACGGCGTCGTGAACGTCGGCGGCTTCCTGGCGGCCTTCGTGATGATGTTCCTGATCGGGACCCTGCTCGACGCCGTCTCGCGGGTCACGGGCGACACGGTCTTCGCGTGGTCGAACTTCCGGATCGCCCTCACCGTGCAGTACGTCGTGGTCGGGATCGGCGTGGGGATGCTGTTGCACGCCCGTCGACGGACCCGCGCGGTGATGCACGCCGAGGACGGAATACGGGTGGCCCCGCTGTGGGTTGCATTGGTTGCACGCCTGCGGAAGCGGACCGTGCAATAATGAACCCGGACCCGTTCGGGTCCTCCGTGTACAGGTGCTCTTCCGGAGCGCCGGATTCGCTGGGGGACTTGACATGGGTCCTAGTGCTGCCCGGAGAGGCAGTGCCGCCAGGAACGACTGAGCCGGCGACGCGGGGGACTGCGGCGCAAGCCCTGAGCGGCGAGGGGCGCCACGACCCCAGGAACGTGGCACGAGGAGAGAGGTGATCGCATGGCTGCCCGGAGCACGACGATCGATCCCACGAAGGACAACGCCGACACGGTGGACCAGGCTGCGGCCGAGGACACCGACGGAACCGCCGCGCCCAAGAAGGCTGCGGCGAAGAAGGCCCCCGCCAAGAAGGCGCCCGCGAAGAAGGCGGCGGCCAAGAAGCCGGCGACCAAGAAGGCCGCTGACGACGACGTCGAGGACGAGGAGACCGTCGAACCGGTCGACGTGGACGAGACCGAGGACGACGCCGAGGAGAAGCCGGCGACCGCCGCGGCCGAAGCCGCCAACGCGGTCGCAGCCGGGGCGCTCGTCATCTCGCAGTCCGACGACGACGAAGCGCCGGTCTACTCGACCACGATCACGGGTGCGACCGCCGACCCGGTCAAGGACTACCTGAAGCAGATCGGCAAGGTCGCGCTCCTCAACGCGGAGCAGGAGGTCGAGCTCGCGATGCGCATCGAGGCCGGCCTGTTCGCCGAGGACAAGCTGCAGCACTCGACGGGCCTGTCGAAGCCGGAAGAGCGCGAGCTCCGCTGGGTCGCTCGTGACGGTCAGCGCGCGAAGTCGCACCTGCTCGGTGCGAACCTGCGTCTCGTCGTGTCCCTCGCCAAGCGCTACACCGGTCGTGGCATGCAGTTCCTCGACCTGATCCAGGAAGGCAACCTCGGCCTCATCCGTGCGGTCGAGAAGTTCGACTACACCAAGGGCTTCAAGTTCTCGACCTACGCGACGTGGTGGATCCGCCAGGCGATCACCCGCGCCATGGCCGACCAGGCCCGCACCATCCGCATCCCGGTGCACATGGTCGAGGTCATCAACAAGCTCGCGCGCGTCCAGCGGCAGATGCTGCAGGACCTGGGTCGCGAACCCACTCCGGAAGAACTCGCCCGCGAGCTCGACATGACCCCGGAGAAGGTCGTCGAGGTCCAGAAGTACGGCCGCGAGCCGATCTCGCTGCACACCCCGCTGGGTGAAGACGGCGACTCGGAGTTCGGTGACCTCATCGAGGACACCGAGGCGGTCGTCCCGGCCGACGCGGTGGGCTTCACGATGCTGCAGAAGCAGCTCGAGAGCCTCCTCGACTCCCTGTCGGAGCGCGAAGCCGGTGTCATCCGGATGCGCTTCGGTCTCGGTGACGGCCAGCCGAAGACGCTCGACCAGATCGGTGACACGTTCGGCGTGACGCGTGAGCGCATCCGCCAGATCGAGTCCAAGACGATGGCGAAGCTCCGCCACCCGTCGCGGTCGCAGTCGCTGCGCGACTACCTCGAGTAGGCCGTCAGGTGCGTTTCTTCATCCCGATCCTCATCGGGCGGATCCTCCGTGCCCTCGCTCGTGCGCGGGGCGGGGGATCCGCGTACCCCGGGTTCATCGTCCTGAAGCTCGTCCCGGACTTCCTGCAGCACGTCACGAAGCAGTTCCCGAACGGGGTCGTCTTCGTGCTCGGGTCGAACGGCAAGTCCACGACGACGCACATGATCTCCGAGATCGTGCGCGCCCACGGCCTGCGCGTCTTCACGAACCCCTCCGGCGCGAACCTGCCGCAGGGTATCGCGTCGGCGCTGCTGTCCGAGGTGTCGCTGACCGGCCGGCTCAAGGCGGACATCGGCATCCTCGAGGTCGACGAGGCCTTCGCCGTCGAGCTCGCCGGGATCCTGTCGCCGTCGACCGTCACGATGCTCAACGTCCAGGTCGACCAGCTGTACCGGTTCTTCGAGACCGAGCGCGTCGCGACGATGATGCTCGACACGGCGGCGCTGTCCTCCGCGAACGTCATCACGAACCACGACGACCAGTTCCTCGACGCCTACACCGGTGTCGACGGCCAGCGTGTGCTCCGCTTCGGCGCGAGCGCCGAGGTCGTGGCGGCTGCGCCGAACGGCCTGCAGAACGCCGACGACTTCGCATCGGCCGATCGTGCGGCGACCTCGGCTGACGCCGAGGTGGTCGAGAACCGCGGCGACGCGGCGACCATCGCGTTCGACGGGGCGACGATCCCGGTCCGGCTCCCGGCGCGCGGCCTGCACTACGCGGTCGACGCCGCTGCCGCCACCGCGACGGCCAGCGCCGCGCTCGGGACGCAGTTCCGCGCGGACGCCGTCACGAAGGCCTTCACGACGATGAAGCCGGCGTACGGCCGCGGCGAACGACTCCCCATCGCGGGCGAGTCGGCCGAGTTCACCATGTTCAAGAACGCGGCCAGTCTCCAGCTGAACCTCGACGCGCTGCCGGACCACCCCGAGCAGGTGCTCATGGCGATCGACGAGGGCACGCCGGACATCTCCTGGATCTACGACATCGACTTCTCGAAGCTCGACCACGTGGACGTCGTCTCCGGTGACAAGGCGTGGCAGATCGCCATCGCGCTCGAGCACGCCGGTGTCCGCATCGGTACCGTCGAGCCCGACGTCGAAGCGGCCATCGCGCTCATGCAGGGCCTCGGTGCGACGACCAGCGGCACGAAGAACTTCATCGTCAACTACGAGATCATGATGATCGCCCGGAAGGCCCTCGGCCACCCGGACATGGAGAAGACCGCATGACGGCCGATCGCCTGACCATCCTGCACGTCTACCCGCGCCAGATGGGGGTGTCGGGGGACCGCGGCAACGTCGTGGCCCTGACCCGCCGTGCCGACGCCGCTGACATCCCCACCGAGGTGCTCGAGTACGCACCGGGAGACGCCCTGCCGACCGCGGCCGACGTCGTGGTGATCGGCAACGGTCCGCTCAGCGCGATGCGCTCCCTCGGCGACGACGTGGCGCGCATCGGTGCCCCGCTCCGCGAGTTCGCGGCTGCCGGTGTGCCGGTCGTGGCCGTCGGTGGCGGGTTCGACCTGGCGACGAACGAGATCGTCCCGACCGACGGCTCGCCGCTCGCGGGCTTCGGCGTGTTCGACGCCCGGGCGGTCCGCGGTGCCGAGCGTCGGGTCAACTACTTCGTGCTCGAGACGCGCTACCCGCTCCTGCCCGGTGCCGCGAAGCGGCTCGCCGGGTTCGAGGACCACGCCACCCGGATCGAGCTCGGCGCCGGTGTCACACCGTTCGCCGACGTCGTCTCGGGCGGTGGCAACCAGGCGGGTTCCGCGGTGGAGGGCGCGATCACCGGAACGTCGTTCGGGACGCACACGCAGGGACCGCTCCTGCCGCTCAACCCGGACCTGACGGATGCCGTCCTCGCTGCGGCGACCGCACGTGTCGGGCGGGAGTACGCCCCCGACACGGAACGCACCGCGACGATCGACCGCTACGCGCGCGAGGCGCGTGCGACCGTCGACCGCTACGTCGACAAGGCGTTCAAGCGCATCGCGTGACGATGGTGCGTCATCGAAGCTGACGACGGAAGGCCGGGCCGATCGGGCTCGGCCTTCCGTCGTTCCCGATGGCAACGGTCGGCGCTCTCGTCGTGACCCTGACCACCGCGGGGGCAGTCATCCAGCCAGCGGCCGCCGAAGCCGCGACGACACGGATCGCCGACGCCTGCAGATCGGTCCCGACGACCACGACCGAGTTCGACGGCGTCCCGGGCACGATCTTCTCCAAGCGCCTGCAGTGTCTCGGCAGCATGGCGGGCTACTCAGGAGAGATCGATGGCAAGATGCGGTCCGACGCCTGGTTCTTCGTCGCGAAGCGCCTGGCGGTCGGCGGCTACTACCAATCGGGCTCGTTCTACGGATCCGAGCATCCCCTGACCATCGCTGCGCTCCAGCGGTGGTCGGCGGATCACGGCCAGTACAGCGGTCCGATCGACGGCATCTGGGGCCCGAACAGCTACCGCGGCGCTGCCTGGGCGCTGAACCGCGCGTTCTGAAGCGGCCATGCGACGAACGGGAGGCCCGGTACCAACTGGTACCGGGCCTCCCGTTCGCTGTGCGGTCGCGTCGGACACGACCTACTTCGACTCGTAGAGTCGGCTGCTCTCGTCGTGCCACTCGATCGCGGTCGCGGCGAGCTTGTCCTTGAACTCGGCGCCGTGGTGGGCGCAGAAGAACAGTTCACCGCTGGCCATGGTGGCTCGGATGTAGGCCTGCGCCCCGCAGCTGTCGCAGCGGTCGGCAGCCGTGAGCTGGTGGCTGCTGAGTTCGTCGATGGAGGGGTCCTGCACGGTCTGGGTCATTGCTGTGCTCCTCACGGATCGCAGGTGGTGCCTTGATGGTCCACCCATTTCAACACGTGCTGCCTGGATACGTCGCATTGCGGACCCCCCATTTCGCTCAGCGCGGATCGACTGTCCCCAGTCCGAGTGTCCGGACGGCGTTGTCCGGGGTGCTCGGTAGGCTCAGGAGGTGAGCTCCGACTACTCCGCACGCCATCTCTCCGTCCTCGAAGGGCTCGAGGCAGTACGGAAGCGTCCCGGCATGTACATCGGGTCGACCGACTCCCGCGGGCTGATGCACTGCCTGTGGGAGATCATCGACAACTCCGTCGACGAAGCCCTCGCCGGGCACGGTGACGAGATCGGTGTCCGGCTGTTCCCGGACGGATCCGTGCAGGTCTCGGACACGGCTCGTGGCATCCCGGTCGACGTCGAACCGAAGACGGGCCTGACGGGTGTCGAGGTCGTCTTCACCAAGCTGCACGCCGGCGGCAAGTTCGGTTCGGGATCGTACGCGGCCTCCGGCGGGCTGCACGGCGTCGGTGCCTCGGTGGTGAACGCGCTGTCGGAGCGCCTCGACGTCGAGGTCGACCGTGACGGGAAGACCTACGCGATGTCGTTCCACCGGGGTGAGCCCGGCGTGTTCGACGACGCCGCCGGGATCGGACCGGACGCGCCGTTCACACCGTTCACCTCCGGCAGTGAGTTGAAGGTCGTCGGCAAGGTCAAGAAGAACGTGACCGGGTCGCGGATCCGCTACTGGGCCGACCGGCAGATCTTCACCAAGGACGCCGCGTTCAGCATGTCCGACCTGGTGAACCGGGCGCGCCAGACGGCGTTCCTGGTCCCCGGGCTCGGGCTGACGATCACCGACGAACGCCCAGCCGCGATCGAGGCCGCAGCGGCGCGTGCGTCGGCCACCGGTGTCGAAGCGACGGCCGGTCCCGTGGTCGAGCGCTTCCGGTACGAGGGCGGCATCAGCGAGTTCGTCGAGCACCTCGCGCCGGACTCCGCGATCACCGACGTCTGGCGCGTTCAGGGCACCGGCACGTTCACCGAGACCGTCCCGATGCTCGACGACAAGGGCCACATGGTCTCCACCGACGTCGAACGCTCGTGCGAGGTCGACCTCGCACTCCGCTGGGGCGGCGGGTACGAGACGGTGTTCCGGAGCTTCGTCAACATCATCGCGACCCCGAAGGGCGGCACCCACCAGGCCGGCTTCGAGAGCGGCGTGATGAAGGCCGTCCGGGCCCAGGTCGAGGCGAACGCCCGCAAGCTCAAGGTCGGCCAGGACAAGCTCGACAAGGACGACGTGCTCGCCGGCATGACCGCCGTGCTCACCGTCCGGCTGCCGGAACCGCAGTTCGAAGGACAGACGAAGGAGGTCCTCGGCACTCCGGCGGTCCGCAAGATCGTCGACCAAGTGGTGTCGAAACGCATGACGGAGATCCTCACGTCGACACAGCGCACTGAGAAGGCCCAGGCGGCGACGCTGCTCGAGAAGGTCGTCTCGGAGATGAAGTCCCGCATCTCCGCGCGCGCCCACAAGGAGACCCAGCGCCGGAAGAACGCGCTCGAGAACTCGTCGCTGCCGACGAAGCTCGCCGACTGCCGCTCGAACGACGTCGCCGGTACCGAGCTCTTCATCGTGGAGGGCGACTCCGCGCTCGGCACCGCCAAGCTCGCGCGCAACAGCGAGTACCAGGCGCTGCTGCCGATCCGCGGCAAGATCCTCAACGTCCAGAAGGCGTCGGTCTCCGACATGCTCTCGAACGCCGAGTGCGCGTCGATCATCCAGGTGATCGGCGCCGGCTCCGGCCGGACGTTCGAGCTCGACCAGGCCCGTTACGGCAAGGTCATCATCATGTCGGACGCCGACGTCGACGGCGCGCACATCCGCACGCTGCTGCTCACGCTCTTCTTCCGCTACATGCGGCCGATGATCGAGCAGGGTCGCGTGTTCGCCGCCGTCCCGCCGCTGCACCGTGTCGTCGTGGTGAACCGCGGCAAGCCGAACGACACGCTGTACACCTACTCCGAGCAGGAGCTCCAGTCGGTGCTGAAGAAGCTCGAGAAGTCGGGCAAGAAGTACCAGGAGCCGATCCAGCGCTACAAGGGCCTGGGCGAGATGGACGCGGACCAGCTGGCGGAGACGACCATGGACCGTGCGCACCGGACGCTCCGTCGGGTGAACGTGTCCGATGCCGAGGGTGCCGCGAAGGTGTTCGAGCTGCTGATGGGCAACGACGTCGCCCCCCGCAAGGAGTTCATCCTGGCGGGCGAGGGCCTCGACCACGACCGCATCGACGTGTAGCGGCGCGGGACTGTCCAGCGCGCGCCTCGAAAGCGACAGCGCCCCGCGTTCTTTCGGCAACACCCTGTCGCTCTCGCGGCACAATCCGCGCAGCCTGACGGGACAGCGTCGCCTTGCCGGCACCAACCGGCCCGAGGCGCGGCAGCGGCGCGTGGCGCGGCGTCGGGCGCGCGGCGCCGGGCGCGCGGCGCCTACGCCTCGCCGCGCGTGCCGTCGAGCGTCGCCGCGCTGCCGCCGATGGAGCCGATGACGGCCTCGAGCGGGCTCCCGGACCCGTCCCGCTTCGACAGCCAGTCCGGCAGGGTCCGCGCAGCCCCGTCCGCCCCCACGGCGTGCGGGGGAGCGATGCCCGCCCACGCGACGCTGAGTCCGTCCTCGCCCTTCAGGAACGCATGTGCCCGGACGCCCTGGGTCGCGCGGCCCTTGGACGGGAACTCCGACAGCGACGACACCTTGGCGCGCCCGGTGTCGGTACCGGGCAGCGCCGACGACGACGTGGACACCGTGGCGACGACGGCATCCTCTGACGGGGCGACGGCTCCGAACCAGATGACCCGGGCGTCGGCAGCGAGGGAGACCCCCGCGACACCGCCCGCCGGGAGCCCCTGCGCGCGGACGACGGACGCGCCGAAGCGCAGCAGCTGGGCGTTCGAGGTGATGAACACCAGGTCGTCGGACTCCGGCGACTGGGCGGCACCGACCACGGCGTCCCCTGGCTTCAGGCCGATGGCGACGAACTCGGGCTTGTCCGGCCACGCCCCCGGGACGACGCGCTTCACGACGCCCTGCGCGGTCCCGATCGCGAGCGAGTGCTCGGTGGCGCCGGAGAGGTCGACGATCGCGACCACGGCCTCGTTCCGCGGGATGCCGAGGTAGTCGTTCACCCGGACACCCGCGTCGAGTCGTACCGCTGCCGGGGGGACGGCCGGGACGTCGACGGGGGAGAACCGCACGATGCGTCCCGTCGAGGTCAGCGCGCCGACCTGCCCGCGCACCGTGCTGACCACGGTGGCGAGGACGGCGTCGTGCTTGGACCGTTTCGGGACCCGCACGATGCCGAGCTCCGACGTCGGGATGTCGACCCGGATGAGCCGGCCGGTGGTGGACAGCAGCACACGGCACGGGGAGTCCGCGACCTGCAGGTCCTCGGGGTTCACCACCGCCTTCTTGCCACCGCGGACCGGAGCGTCGGCTTCGGTCAGGAGCGTGCGGCGCGGCGTCGCGAACTTGTCCGAGACCTCGGTGAGCTCGAGCGCGACCTGGGCACGGAGTCGTTCGTCGGACGCCAGCAGTTCCTCGAGCGCCGCGATCTCGCTGAGGAGCTGGTCGCGCTCGCCCTCGAGCTCGAGGCGCGAGAACTTCGTCAGGCGGCGGAGGCGGAGCTCGAGGATGTACTCGGCCTGCACCTCGGACAGGTCGAAGACGTCCTGCAGACGGGAGCGCGCGGCTTCCGAGTCGTCCGAGGACCGGATGACCTCGATGACCTCGTCGATGTCGAGGATCGCGACGAGGAGGCCTTCGACGAGGTGCAGTCGCTCACGCCGGCGTGCAAGCCGGTACTCCGAGCGCCGCGTGACGACCGCCAGCCGGTGCTGCACGTACACGTCGAGGAGCTCGCGCAGCCCGAGCGTGCGCGGCGACCCGCCGACGAGCGCGACGTTGTTGATGCCGAAGCCCTCTTCGAGCGGGGTGTGCTTGTACAGCTGCTCGAGCACGGCGGAGGCGTTGAACCCGGACTTGATGCCGATGACGAGCCGGAGCCCGTGGTTGCGGTCGGTGAGGTCGTTGACGTCGGAGATGCCGACGAGCTTCTTCGACTGGACGCCGTCCTTGATCTTCTCGATCACGCGTTCCGGGCCGACGAGGTACGGCAGCTCGGTGACGACGAGGCCGGTCTTCCGCGGGGTGAGGTTCTCGACGGCGACCTTGGCGCGCGTCCGGAACGTCCCTCGCCCCGTGGCGTAGGCATCGCGCACGCCGGTGAGCCCCACGATCGTGCCGCCGGAGGGGAGATCCGGGCCCGGCACGAACTCCATCAGCTCTTCGAGCGTGGCCTGCGGGTTCATCAGCAGGTGCTTGGCGGCCTCGACCACCTCGCCCAGGTTGTGCGGCGCCATGTTGGTGGCCATGCCGACCGCGATGCCCGATGCGCCGTTCACGAGCAGGTTCGGGAACGCGGCCGGGAGCACACCCGGCTGCATGATCTGGTTGTCGTAGTTCGGGACGAAGTCGACGACGTCTTCCCCGAGGCCCTCGGTCATCGCCATCGAGGGCTCCGCCAGGCGCGCCTCGGTGTACCGGGCAGCGGCCGGGCCGTCGTCGAGGGACCCGAAGTTGCCGTGTCCGTCCACCAGCGGCACACGCATCGTGAACGGCTGCGCCATCCGCACCAGGGCGTCGTAGATGGCGCCGTCGCCGTGCGGGTGCAGCTTGCCCATCACCTCACCGGTGACGCGGGCGCTCTTCACGTGGCCGCGGTCCGGCCGGAGGCCCATCTCGGCCATCTGGTACAGGATCCGGCGCTGCACCGGCTTCAGTCCGTCGCGGGCGTCCGGGAGCGCGCGCGAGTAGATGACGGAGTACGCGTACTCGAGGAAGGAGCCCTGCATCTCCTCGGAGACGTCGACGTCCTCGATGCGCTCACCGTCGGGCAGACCGACTGCGTCCGTGCGTGCCATGGGACCTTTCTGGGAGGATCGGGGGGTGCCCCAAAGCCTACCGACGGCCCCCGACGACACCGCGAACCTCGCCGACGTGCTCCCGAGTTGCCTGGTGGCGCTCGGTGCGGTCGACGACGCATGGGTGCGTGAGCACGGACTGGAGGCCCGGATCACCCTCCGTCCCGCCCGTTCCGCGGTCGTCGTCCTGGTGGACGGTCTGGGCGCCGGTGCGCTCGGCGCGCGTGCCGGGCACGCCCGGTTCCTCGCGGCCTCCCGGAAGCGCCTGCGGAGCGGGTTCCCCACGACGACCGCAGCCGCGCTGTCGACCCTGACGACCGGTCGGTCTCCCGGCACGCACGGCGTCGTCGGGTACAGCGGGTGGAACCCCGACGCCGAGGTGGTCATGAACATGCTCGGCGGGTGGGACGACGAGGTCCCGGCTGGCTGGCTCCGGTCGTCGACCCTCTTCACCGCGGCGTCGGAGGTCGGCGTGGACCCCGTCGTCGTCGGCCCTGCGCGGTACCGGTCGTCCGGGATGACGGCGAACGTGCTCGGCGGCGCGCGCTACGTCCCCGCCGACACGATCGCCCAGCGCGTCGACGCCGCGATCGAGGAGACCCTCGTCGGCAGGTCGCTCGTGTACCTCTACGTCCCGGAGCTCGACTCGATCGCCCACAAGCACGGGTGGCAGTCCGATCGATGGACCGCGTCGCTCGAGGCACTCGACGGGGAACTCGCACGACTGGGCGCACGCGTCGCGGCGGACGTCGGCATCGTCGTCACCGCGGACCACGGCATCCTCGACGTGCCGGAGGAGTCGAACATCGCGATCGACCCCGACCTGCTCGTGGACGTCATCGGCGTCGCAGGAGACCCCCGCTGCCGGCAGCTCACCGTGGCGCCCGGCACCGACGTGTCGGCCCTCGTCGAGGCCTGGCGCACGAAGTACGGCAAGCGGGCGTACGTCGCGAGCAAGGACGAGGCGATCGCGGCGAACTGGTTCGGCGCCGTCGCCGACGAGGTCCGGCCGCGGATCGGCGACGTGGTCGTCGTCGCACGCGGCTCCTGGGCGTTCAACGACGACCGCGAGCTCGACCCGCGGAAGGACCCGAAGCGGATGATCGGCCAGCACGGCGCGCTCACCGATGACGAGGTCGGCGTGCCCCTGCGCCTCGCAGGGGCGTTCGCCGGCTAGACAGTCCGCGGCGGGAGGGCTAGTCCTCTTCCGGGCGGGTGCCGAACACGATCTCGTCCCAGCTGGGCATCGATCGGCGGTTGCGCTTCTTGCGCTCCTGCCGTCCCTCCGACTCCGGTGCGGAGGACGGACGCTGGTCTGCCTGCGGTGCGGTGTCCGACTGGTCCTCGAAGCCCTGCAGCGGGATGTCGACGACGCTGATCGACCCGCGCGACTCGTCCTGCTGCTGGTCGGCGAGCGACACGGACTCGCGCTCTCCGCGGCGACGGCGGAGCGCCTCGAGCAGGTCGGCGGTCTCGTTGCCTGGCGCGCGTTCCTCGATCTGGGCCGCACCGATGCGGGGGAGCGGCGCCCGGAGCGGGGCGCGCTCGGCGACCTCCGGGTTCGTGACGTCCTCGTCCGGCTCGTCGACGCGGAACGCGCCGGAGTCGAACCGGGTGCCGTCGGTGTCCTGCTGGTCGAACTCGACGGCGCGGAGCCGCGGTGCGAGCCCCTCGTCCTCGGTGTGCGACAGCCGGTGCGCGTCGCCGTTGTCCGGCGTCAGCGTCGAGGTCTTCGGGTCGAAGTGCCATTGGGCGTCGTGCTCGACCTCGGCAGCGGTGTAGCGGACCTGCACCTGCCAGCCGTTCTCCGCGTGCTTCCAGCTCGACCACGCGACCCCGGCTGCGTCGCCCGACTCGAGCCTGGCGGTGATCGCCTCGCCGAAGGTGTCCGGGGTGGTGTCGTCGACCGGCGTGACCGGGACGCGGTGCGCGGCATCGAGGATGAACGCGCGCTCCGCGAGGACGGGTCCCTCGAAGCGGCGGACGTACTCGACGTCGACGTCGAGCGCTGCGGCGACCTCTGCTGCGTCGGCACCACCGCGGATGCGGGCCTGGACGTCCTTCGGGGACACGCGCTTCTGCGGCGTGCCGTCCGGGTTCGCCTGCCGGACCTGCCCCGCCAGCGACGAGGTGACGGGCAACCGGAACTCGCTGCCGCCGTCGGTCGCGAGCAGGAGTGCCCCGGATTCCACCCCGATGACTCTCACGTCTTGCATGGTTCCGCCTTCCCAGCGTCGCGTACGGTCGTGCCTCGTACCCGGGAAGTATGCAGCGCGTCGGACCGGATTCCGGGGAGGCGCGCGCCGCGCGCCGTCATCGGATCGTGGATGTCGCCGCGCGTTTCGTGGCCGACGGGAATGGATCGGGCCAATGCCTGGTTGCACGGGCACGACGAGCCACCCGACGTTCAGTTTGCATCAGGGCGGCGCGTGTTGGATACTGTCGCCGCCGATCTCCGGCGACGACCTCTCGATACGAGAAATGGATGGGCATGGCCACCGATTACGACGCCCCCCGGAAGACCGACGACAACTCCGACTCGGAGTCGATCGAGGCCCTCAAGGAGCGCGTGCCCGACAAGATGTCGGGGGTCGTCGATGATGATTCCGACAACCCGGGCAGCTTCGAGCTGGCCGGTCAGGACCTCAGCGACGTCGACCTCGACGTCGTCGTGCTCCCCCCGCAGGTCGACGAGTTCACGTGCGTGGAGTGCTTCCTCGTGAAGCACCGCTCGCAGCTCGACCACGAGTCGAAGCTCGGCCCGGTCTGTGCGGAGTGCGCGGCGCTCTAGTCACACGCAGATGAGGACGGCCCGCATCCCCGAGGGGATGCGGGCCGTTCGACGTCTGCGGGGCGGCCTCGCCCCGCGAGAGCGCAGATGCGGCGACGCGCGGCGGGGCCAGAGCGGCACTTCTGCGCACTCGATCCGGCGGACTGGCCGCCGGACGTGCGGGCCGCGGGACGGGAGGTGCGTGGCGGGCCGGCACCGTGCCTCCAGTCCGGTGGCGGCGGCAGGACGAGTGCGCAGATGTGGCGACGCGGGGTGGGAACGGAGGCCCGTTTCTGCGCACTCGATCCGGGCGGGCGCGTCTCAGGACTGCAGTGCGGCGGCGACCTTCTGCGGGTTCCGCACGCTGACGAGCCAGTACGGCGTGGGGTCGGCGTCGTCCAGGACCTCGACCTTGACGACGCCCTTCACGTAGCCGCGGAAGAGCGTCCAGGCACGCGCGTCGAGCTTCGGGCCGCGCTGCGTCGTCGCCTCGGCACCGGTGTAGCCGGCGACCTCGCCGACGAGCGTGCGGGGCAGGTGTGCGCGTCCTGCCCGGAACTCGGTCTCCGTCACCTCGATCACGGGTGCGAGGACCCACAGGAGCACCAGGACGGCGATCTCCATGCACGCCGCGACGATGATGCCCGTCGCGATGTTGATCGGCAGGAAGACGAGCAGGCTCGCCGGGATGACGAGCGCCGTCGCCAGGTACAGGATCGGTGGCGCCCAGAGGCGCTCGCGGTACAGGGTCACGACCCCATTCGATCACGACTCGGGGCAGGTCACGGAACGGTCACGGTCTGCACTACCCTCGACACGTGACCGAACCAGTCGACGTGCTCTGGACCGGGGAGAACGCCCCCGGCTACGCCCACCCCGGTGATGCCGGTGCCGACCTCGTCTCGACCGAGGCGTTCGTGCTCGCGCCGGGCGAGCGACGCCTCGTGCCGACGGGGCTCTCGATCGCACTGCCGGAGGGGTACGCGGCGTTCGTCGTCCCGCGCAGTGGTCTCGCGGCGAAGCACGGCATCACCATCGTGAACTCGCCGGGGACCGTCGACTCGGGGTACCGCGGCGAGATCAAGGTCTCCCTGCTCAACACCGACGTCGCCGAGCCGTACGAGGTGCACGTCGGCGACCGCATCGCCCAGATGATCGTGATGCCCGTGCCGCGCGTGACGTTCTCGCGGGTGGACGAGCTCCCGGACAGCGTCCGTGGCCAGGGCGGCTTCGGCTCGTCGGGCTACGGTGTCACGAACCAGCAGGAAGGAACGCGAGCATGAGGATCGGCCGACGCAAGCGCGACGAGGTCGAGGTGGCCGCAGAGGTCGCCGCCGACGTCGAGGTCGCTGAGACGACACCCGAGGTCGAGCTCGCCGACGAGGCGGACTCGGGACTCGACGAGGTCGTGGAGTTCGCCCCGACGGGCAAGTCCGCTCCCGACGACCGCGAGGAAGCGGGTCCGCTCGACGAGACCGAGGCGAACCCGGTCCGGCCGTACGTGGACCTCGGCGGCGTGAGGATCCTGCCGCGCGAGGGCCTGCACCTCCGGCTCGAGGTCGAGGAGGGCTCGCAGCGCGTCGTCGCCGTCGGGCTCGACTACGACGAGTCCACGCTCCAGGTCCAGCCGTTCGCCGCGCCGCGGTCGACCGGTCTCTGGCACGAGATCCGCGCGCAGATCGCCGAGCAGATCGAGCGCCAGGGCGGCTCCGTGACCGAGGTCGACGGGCCGTTCGGTCCCGAGCTGCGCGCATCGGTGCCCGTCGTGGTGGACGGTGACGGCGGTGCCGCCGGCGCTCGTCCTGCGCGGTTCATCGGCGTCGACGGCCCCCGCTGGTTCCTCCGCGGCGTGATCGCGGGCAAGGCCGCTGAGCAGCCGGACGACGCCGAGGAGATCGAGGACCTGTTCCGCAGCGTCGTGGTGGTCCGTGGCACCACGCCGATGCCGCCGCGCGACCTGATCCCGCTGCACATGCCGAAGTCGACGCAGTCGGCCATCTGATCCGGAGCACCGTTGCCCGAGCAGCACGACGACCGTGACGACCGCTTCGCTGACGAGCGCGAGCAACCCCTGTCGCTGAACGCCCAGCTCCGCGACGCCGTCCGGAACGCCGGAATCGCGAAGGTGGCTCCCGGTGAGGCACCGTCCGGCAGGGCACTGATCGGCGCCGTCGGCGGTGCCAGGGGGCTCGCGGAATCGGTGCTGCCCGGGTTCGCCTTCCTCGTCGTGTACGCGATCACGAAGGAACTCGTCCCGAGCGTCGTGATCCCGGTGGTCGTCGGGCTCGTGTTCGTCGTCCTCCGACTGCTGCAGCGGCAGTCCCTCGCGATGTCGTTCGCCGGCATCCTCGGCGTCGCCGTCTCCGCCGGTCTCGCGCTCATCACGGGCAAGGCCGAGAGCAACTTCATCCCCGGGATCATCATCAACCTGGTCTGCCTGCTGGTGCTCCTCGTGACGCTGGCGATCCGGCGTCCGCTCATCGGGCTGATCGTCGGGCTGCTCGCGCAGGGCGAGGACGGCGGTCCGATGGACTGGCGTGCCGACCCCGCCAAGCGCCGGGTGCTCACCGTCGCCACGTGGATGTGGGTGGGGCTCTTCGCGCTCCGACTGGTCATCGAGATCCCGCTGTACCTCGCAGCACAGGTGGAACTCCTCGCGGCGATCAAGCTCATCACCGGTGTCCCGCTCTACGCCGCACTGCTCTGGGTGACGTGGCTGCTCGTCCGGACGGTCTTCCGGCACGACCGGCGTGATCAGCACGACGACGACCCGGCCACGGTGTAGAGTTATCTCGACATCGAGATAGTTTTCCCCGGGGCACCGCAGCGTCGGGGGTTTAGGTTTGCCTTGCTGGTGGGACGGTCCACGGCCCGCGAGGATGAGGGCAAACCGATCAGTAGGGAGGCGGCACGGTGGCTGCAGTCAATAGCTTCGGCTCGAAGGACACACTGTCGGTTGGGGGTGTCGACTACGCGATCCACCGGATCGACTCGGTCCCCGGTCACGAGAAGCTCCCGTACAGCTTGAAGGTGCTGCTCGAGAACCTCCTCCGCACCGAGGACGGCAAGAACGTCACGGCGGACCAGATCCGCTCGCTCGGCAACTGGCGCCCGGAGGCCGACCCGGACACCGAGATCCAGTTCTCGCCGGCGCGCGTCGTCATGCAGGACTTCACGGGCGTGCCGTGCATCGTCGACCTCGCCACCATGCGCGAGGCGATGGCCACGATCGGCGGCGACCCGAACAAGATCAACCCGCTGTCGCCGGCCGAGATGGTCATCGACCACTCCGTCATCGCCGACCTCTTCGGCCGCGAGGACGCACTCCAGCGCAACACCGACCTCGAGTACGAGCGGAACGGTGAGCGCTACCAGTTCCTCCGCTGGGGTCAGACCGCATTCGAGGACTTCAAGGTCGTCCCGCCGGGAACCGGCATCGTCCACCAGGTCAACATCGAGTACCTGGCGAAGGTCACCTACACGCGTGACTTCGACGGCGAGACCTACGCCTACCCCGACACGCTCGTCGGTACCGACTCGCACACCACGATGGTCAACGGCCTGGGAGTGCTCGGCTGGGGCGTCGGCGGGATCGAGGCAGAAGCAGCGATGCTCGGCCAGCCCGTGTCGATGCTCATCCCGAAGGTCGTCGGCTTCAAGCTCTCGGGTGAGATCCCCGCGGGCGTGACCGCGACCGACGTGGTGCTGACCATCACGCAGGAGCTCCGCAAGCACGGTGTCGTCGGCAAGTTCGTCGAGTTCTACGGCGAGGGCGTCAGCGCCGTGCCGCTCGCGAACCGCGCCACGATCGGCAACATGTCGCCGGAGTTCGGCTCCACCGCGGCGATCTTCCCGGTCGACGACGTCACGCTCGACTACCTCCGTCTGACCGGCCGCGACGAGGCGCAGATCGCCCTGGTCGAGGCGTACTCGAAGGCGCAGGGCCTCTGGCACGACGCCTCGGTCGAGCCGGCGTACTCGGAGTACATGGAGCTCGACCTCTCCACCGTCGTCCCGTCGATCTCCGGCCCGAAGCGCCCGCAGGACCGCATCGAGCTGTCGAAGGCGAAGGACCAGTTCGAGGTCGACCTCGCCACCTACACCGACCCGGCCGTGCAGACCGACCTGGACGACGCGGTCGAGGACACCTTCCCGGCGTCCGACCCGATCGCCGCGGGCTCCACGAGCGAGGACACGACGACGCACGAGCACGTCTACGTCTCGAGCGCTCCGTCCACGGCGTCGCAGCCGACCAAGGTCGCGATGGACGGCTCCGACCCGTTCACGATCGACCACGGCGCCGTCGCGATCGCCGCGATCACGTCGTGCACGAACACGTCGAACCCGTCGGTCATGATGGCGGCGGGCATCCTCGCCCGGAACGCCGCGAACAAGGGACTGACCGCGAAGCCGTGGGTCAAGACCACCCTCGCGCCCGGGTCGAAGGTCGTCACCGACTACTACGAGAAGGCCGGTCTCACCACCTACCTCGAGCAGCTCGGCTTCTACACGGTCGGCTACGGCTGCACCACCTGCATCGGCAACTCGGGCCCGCTGCCCGAGGAGATCTCGCAGGCCGTGCAGGACAACGACCTCGCCGTGACCGCGGTGCTCTCGGGCAACCGCAACTTCGAGGGCCGGATCAACCCCGACGTGAAGATGAACTACCTGGCCTCCCCGCCGCTGGTCATCGCGTACGCCCTCGCCGGGTCGATGCACTTCGACTTCGACAAGGACGCCCTCGGGCAGGACCAGGACGGCAACGACGTCTACCTGAGCGACATCTGGCCCGACACGGCCGAGGTGCAGCAGGTCATCGACGCGTCGATCGACACCGACATGTTCACCCACGAGTACGGCTCCGTGTTCGAGGGCGACGACCGCTGGAAGAACCTGCCGACCCCGACGGGCGACACCTTCGAGTGGGACACCGAGTCGACCTACGTCCGGAAGCCCCCGTACTTCGAGGGCATGACGATGACGCCGGACGCCGTCTCCGACATCTCCGGCGCCCGCGTCCTCGCGAAGCTCGGCGACTCGGTCACGACCGACCACATCTCGCCAGCCGGTTCGATCAAGGCCGACAGCCCGGCCGGCAAGTACCTCGCCGAGCACGGTGTCGACCGCAAGGACTTCAACTCCTACGGCTCGCGCCGCGGCAACCACGAGGTCATGATCCGCGGCACGTTCGCGAACATCCGCCTGCGCAACCAGCTCCTCGACGGCGTGGAGGGCGGCTACACCCGTGACTTCACCACGCCCGACGGCGAGCAGTCGTTCATCTACGACGCATCGCAGCACTACCAGGAGCAGGGCATCCCGCTCGTCGTGTTCGGCGGCAAGGAGTACGGCTCCGGCTCGTCGCGCGACTGGGCGGCGAAGGGCACGAACCTGCTCGGCGTCAAGGCCGTCATCACCGAGAGCTTCGAGCGCATCCACCGCTCGAACCTCATCGGCATGGGCGTCGTCCCGCTGCAGTTCCCGGTCGGCGAGTCGATCGAGTCCCTCGGGCTCGACGGCACCGAGGTCGTCTCGATCTCGGGCCTCACGGAGCTGAACGAGGGCCGCACGCCGAAGACGGTCCACGTCACCGCGACGCCGAGCGAGCACTCGCCCGCTGGCAAGGAGACCGTGGAGTTCGACGCGGTCGTCCGCATCGACACCCCCGGTGAAGCCGACTACTACCGCAACGGCGGCATCCTGCAGTACGTGCTCCGCTCGCTCGTCTGAGCGAGGTGACCACAGGTCGCTGACGCGACCACACGACGGACTGGAGGCTCGTTGCGCGACCCGCACCGAGCCTCCAGCGCGTTTGTTTGCTTCGTGACGCGCCAGCGGCACGCGAAAACGCGCCGACCGAGCCTGCGAGGCCGGGTGCATGTGCCCGGAATAGCATGGGGCCTTCGCCGCACGAAAGGAGCGCCCGTGAGTCTGCTCGCCAGCATCACGTCACCGCGCGACCTGAAGCGTCTCTCCGACGCACAGATGACGGAACTGGCCGCCGAGATCCGGCGGTTCCTCGTCGCCGAGGTCGCGAAGACCGGTGGGCACCTCGGGCCGAACCTCGGCGTCGTCGAGTTGACGCTCGCGATGCACCGGGTGTTCGACTCGCCGAACGACCCGTTCGTGTTCGACACCGGCCACCAGTCGTACGTGCACAAGATCGTCACCGGGCGGCAGGACTTCTCGCACCTCCGGGAGCGCGGCGGCATCGCCGGCTACCCGCAACGGAGCGAGTCGGAGCACGACATCGTCGAGTCCTCGCATGCGTCGTCGTCGCTCTCCTGGGCCGACGGGATCTCCCGGGCCTTCCGGCAGACCGGGCAGCACGACCGGACCGTCGTCGCCGTGGTCGGTGACGGTGCGCTCACCGGCGGGATGACGTGGGAGGCGCTCAACAACATCTCGGACGACAACGACCGCCGCCTGGTGATCGTGGTCAACGACAACGGCCGGTCATACGCCCCGACGATCGGTGGCATGGCGCGCTACCTGAACTCGGTGCGCACCCGTCGCGAGTACCGCGCCCTGTACGAGAAGACCCAGGCGGCTGCGGCTCGCTTCGGTGCTCCGGGGCGTGCGGTGTACCGCGGGATGCGCGGCGGTCTGCACGGCTTCCTGTCCCGGCTGACGAACAACGAGGCGCTCTACTCGAACCTCGACATCAAGTACATCGGCCCGGTCAACGGACACGACCAGCAGGCCATGGAGAGCGCACTCCGGCAGGCCAAGGAGTACGGCGCCCCGGTCATCGTGCACGCGATCACCGAGAAGGGCCACGGCTTCGAGCCGGCGCTCCGTGACCAGGCGGACCAGTTCCACGCCGTCGGGCACATCGACCCGGAGACGGGGGAGTCGCTCGACACCGCATCGGGTCCGTCGTGGACCTCGGTGTTCGCGTCGTCGCTCGCGGACCTCGGCGACGAGGACCCGCGCATCGTGGCGATCACGGCGGCCATGCTCCGGCCGACCGGGTTGCACCTGTTCCAGCAGCGGCACCCCTCGCGGGTGATCGACGTCGGGATCGCCGAGCAGCACGCCGTCACCAGTGCCGCGGGACTCGCGTACGGCGGCCTGCACCCGGTGGTCGCGCTCTACGCCACGTTCCTCAACCGCGCGTTCGACCAGGTCCTGATGGACGTGGCGCTCCACCGCGCCGGAGTGACGTTCGTGCTCGACCGCGCCGGAGTCACCGGTCCGGACGGGCCGTCGCACCACGGGATGTGGGACCTCGCACTGCTGCAGGTCGTCCCGGGGATCCGGATCGCGGCACCGCGTGATGCGGCGACCCTCCGCGAGGAGCTCCGCGAGGCGGTGGCGATCGACGACGCGCCGACGGTGCTCCGCTGGTCGAAGGGGCAGGTCGGGCCGGACATCCCCGCGGTGGCACGGCTGTCGGACGGCGTCGACGTGCTGCACGCGGCTGCTGCGTCGGACGACGTGCTGATCGTGGCCGTCGGGTCGATGGTGCCCGTCGCGCTCGAAGCCGCCGCGTTGCTCGAGGCGCAGGGCATCGGCGTCACCGTGGTCGATCCCCGGTGGGTCGTGCCGATCCCGGCGTCCCTCATCGACCTCTCGCGCGACCACCGGCTCGTCATCACGATCGAGGACGGCGTCCGAGTCGGCGGTGTCGGGACGCGCCTGCGGCAGGACCTCCGCGCGGCTGGTGTCGACACCGGGGTGAACGAGCTCGGGCTACCGGACGAGTTCATCGACCACGCCACACGCACGCAGATCCTCGACGACGCCGGGCTCACGGCGCAGGCGATCGCCCGTGACGTCATCGACCAGGTCGTCGGGACGAAGCTGCCCCAGGCGAAGCCGGCGCGGTCGCGGGAGTCCGCCGAGCGCTGAGCGCCGAGCGCCGAGCGCGGAGCGCTGACGCATCGCGCCCCCGTGCGAACGTCGCGCCCCCTGGTGACGGGGCGCGATGTTCGCCCAGGGGCGCGACGTGCTGTGCTCGCTAGGTCGGCGACTGCTCCCGCAGTGCGGCGAGGAGCGCGCGGGCCATCGGACTGAAGAACAGCGCCCGTCTGAGGTCCACTCCGTCGCGGCCTTCGCGGAGGATCCGCACGCGGGAGTGGGTGGCGTCGACCCGTTCGAAGGACAGGACGATGTTCTCCGCGCGGAGTGCGAAGGACGTCCGTCGGCCGACGACCGCGCCGTCGGCTCGGACCTCCATCGCGGCGGCACCCGGGACGGCCTCGACGGCCTGGTTGAACAGCGCTGGGACGTCGGCGACGGGTACGGACAGCACCACGGACGGACCGCCGCTCGTCCGAGGTGCCCACCAGTCCTGCATGTCCCGGACGGTACGCCGCAGGTCGTTGCCGTCATCGGCGTGGGTCCTGGCGGCGTGGCGCCCCTCTACGAACATCGCGCCCCGTCGTGACGGGGCGCGATGTTCGTGAAGGGGTGCGGTCGGCCGCTACCGCCGCGTCAGCGGGACGCCGGGCCCACGATCGCGGGGTCGTGGAACGTGCCGCCGAAGACGCGCTCGGACGCACCGGAGCGGTCGAGGTACGGGCTGATCCCGCCGGCCTGGAACGGGTACCCAGCGCCGAGGATCAGCCCGAGGTCGATCTCCTCGACGTGCTCGACCACACCGTCCGACAGCATGCGGTGCAGCTCGTCGGCGAGAGCGTCCTCGAAACGCTGCTGCATCGTGCCTGCGTCCACGGCGTTCGCGTCCTTCTTCGCGGGTGCGACGAGCTTCACGGCAGCGGGGTCGTAGCCCGTCGCGTTGCCCTTCTTGTCCCGCGTCAGGATGTGTCCGAACTCGGCGATCCGCTTCAGTCCGTCGCCGGGGTAGAAGCGCTCCGGCCAGGCAGCGTGGTGCGAGTCGAGCACGTGCGCACCGACCGGCAGGCCGACGAGCTCGAGCAGCTCGAACGGAGACATCGGCAGCCCGAGCGGTGCAGCACCCTCGGCGACGACCTCGAACGGCGTGCCCTCCTCGACGCCGCGCATGGCCTCGCCGAGAACACGGGCGAGGACTCGGTTCACGACGAAGCCGGGCTGGTCGGCCGTGACGATCGCCGTCTTCTTGAGCGTCTTCGCGACGGCCAGCGCCGTGGCGACGGCCTCGTCCGAGGTCTGCGACGCGCGGACGACCTCGACCAGGGGCATCACGGCCACCGGGTTGAAGAAGTGGAACCCGACCAGGCGCTCCGGGTGCTCGAGCACGCTCGCCATGGACCCGACGGACAACGACGACGTGTTCGTGGCGAGGATCGCATCGGGGGCGACCACCTTCTCGATCGCGGCGAGCACCTCCTGCTTGACGGACATCTCCTCGAACACGGCCTCGATCACCCAGTCGGCGTCCGCGAACGCGTCGTACGACACCGAACCGCTGACGAGCGCGCTGATCCGGTTGGCGTCGTCCTGCGAGACCCGGCCCTTCGCCAGCAGCTCGTCGACGGAGGAGCGGATACGCGCGACGCCGGCGTCCACGCGCTCCTGCGAGACGTCGGTGATGACCACGGGGACGCCGAGACGGCGGGCGAAGAGCAGCGCGAACTGCGACGCCATGAGCCCGGCGCCGAGGACGCCGACCTTCGTGATCTTCTTCGGTTCGACGTCGGTCGGTGCGCCGACGGGCTTCTTCGCTCGCTTCTGCACGAGGTCGAACGCGTACATCGACGCCGCGAACTGGTCGCCCGAGATGAGGTCGGCGAGGGCGTCGTCCTCGCCGGCGAACCGCTCGTCGAGCGAGCCGGACTTCGCCGCAGCGACCAGGTCGAGCGCGCGGAACGGCGACTTCGGCACCGTGCCGATCTTCGACGCCACCTGCGAGCGGGCGACCTTGACGACCGTGCCCCACGCGGCCTTCTCGAGCACGCCGGGCTCGTTCTTCCTGGCGACCTTCGTGGTGCCGGACACGACGCCGTCGATCCACGCCACGGCGGACGGCAGGAACGTCACCGACGGGATGAGCGCGTCGCCGATGCCGAGCTCCACCGCGGCGGGCCCGTCCATCAGCCGGTTGTTCTTCAACGGGTTCTCGACGATGACGCGGAGCGCCTTCTCCGGACCGATCAGGCGGGGGAGCAGCGTCGCGCCGCCCCAGCCGGGGATGATGCCGAGGAACACCTCGGGCAGGCCGATGCCCTGCGCCGCCGAGGAGAACGCGCGGTAGGTGCAGTGCAGTCCGATCTCGAGACCGCCGCCGAGCGCGATGCCGTTGATCAGGGCGAAGGACGGGACGCCGAGGTCGCCAAACTTCCGGAGCGTGGCGTGCCCGAGCGCCGCGAGGTCGTGGGCGACGTCCCGCGACGGCACGGACGCCGCCTGGGAGAGGTCCGCCCCTGCGGCGAAGCAGTACTCCTTGCCCGTGACGGCGACGGCCTGCACGGTGCCGGCGGCCGCCTCCGTCTTGAGCGTGTCGAGCACACCCGAGAGCTCCTGGAGGGTGCGCGGCCCGAGGGTCGACGGACGCTTGTAGTCCTTGCCGTTGTCGAGCGTGATGAGCCCGAGCGTGCCGCCGGACGGCAGCGCGACGTGCTTCAGGTACGAGTGCGTGACGACCTCGTCCTCGGAGAGGGCGAGCAGTCGGTCGTTGTCGACGAGGGTCATGGTCATGCCGCCTTCCGTGCCGCTGACTTGCTGAAGTGCGGGTTCTCCCAGATGACGGTACCGCCCTGGCCGAGCCCGATGCACATCGTCGTGATGCCGTACTTGACGTCGGGACGCTCGGCGAACTGCGCCGCGAGCTGGGTCATCAGGCGGACGCCGCTCGATGCGAGCGGGTGCCCGACGGCGATCGCACCGCCCCAGGCGTTCACGTTCGTGGCGTCCTGCGCGATGCCGTAGTTGTCGAGGAAGGCGAGCACCTGCACGGCGAACGCCTCGTTGATCTCGAACAGGCCGATGTCGTCGATCGACAGCCCGGCCTTGGCGAGTGCCTTGTCGGTCGCGGGGACGGGACCGACGCCCATCACCTCGGGGTCGACGCCCGCGAAGGCGAAGGACACCATGCGCATCTTCGGCTCCAGCCCGAACTGCTTCGCGCCGGCGTCGGAGGCCAGGAGGCTCATCGTCGCGCCGTCGTTGAGACCGGCGGCGTTCCCTGCGGTGACCCGGCCGTGCGGTCGGAACGGGGTCTTGAGCGCCGCGAGTGCCTCGAGCGTCGTCCCCGGGCGGGGCGGCTCGTCGCTGGAGACGATGTCCCAGCCCTCGCCGGTGTTCACCTCGACGGGCACCAGGTCGGGCTGCAGCTTGCCGGCGGCCCACGCGGCGGCGTACCGCTGCTGGGACTGCACGGCGTAGGCGTCGGTGCGGTCCTTCGTGATCGCCGGGAACCGGTCGTGCAGCCGCTCGGCGGTCTTGCCCATCACCAGCGCGTCGGCGTTCACCATGCGCTCGGCGATGAACCGCGGGTTCGGGTCGGAGTTGAAGCCCATCGGGTGGCGTCCCATGTGCTCGACACCACCCGCGATGGCGATGTCGGCCGCGCCGAACGCGATCGCGCCGGCGAGGGTCGTGACGCTCGTCATCGCGCCGGCGCACATGCGGTCGATGGCGTAGCCGGGCACGGACTTCGGCAGGCCGGCGAGCATGCCGACGGTGCGTCCGAGGGTCAGGCCCTGGTCGCCCTGCTGCGTCGTCGCAGCGACCGCCACGTCGTCGACGGCCGCGTGGTCGAGTGAGGCGTTCCGATCGAGCAAACCGCGCATCGCGTGCACCGCGAGGTCGTCGGCGCGGGTCCGCCAGAACACCCCCTTCTCCCCGGCACGTCCGAACGGTGTCCGCACGCCGTCAACGAAGACGACGTCTGATGCCTTTGGCAAAGCTGGCCTCCAGAAGATCAACATCGATCGAGCCGGACGATCGGGTCGTCCCGCCCTGGTCGGGGCGCACCCCGACGACGCAACCGACGCTATGCCCCACGGCTGAGGAGACGCACCTCGGTTGGTCGGTTCCTACGACGAGGCAGGATCCTCGGTGGACGACTCCTGTCCGGCTGCGACAAAGGCGTCGGCGATCCGCGACGCGGACTCCTCGACCTGCCAGGGCCGTGCGTCGAGCGCGACGAGCGCCGCCGCGACCGACTCGGCAGTGGCCGGTGTGGGCGGCTCCCACGCGATGGAGCGGAGCGTGTCCGGCGTGAGCAGGTTCTCGAGCGGCAGGTCGAGCTCCTCGGCGCGGGCGGTCATCGCGGCGCGCGCTGCCTTGTACCGGCGGTCGGCCTCCGGGTTGCGATCGGCCCACGCACGCGGCGGCGGGAGGGTCGGTTCCCCCTTGCCCCGGAGTCGCGGGAGGTCGTCGGTCGTGCGCCCGGCGTCGACGGCGGCCCACCAGCGGTCGAGCTCGGAGCGGCTGGCGCGGCCGGTGAACGCCTTCAGTGCGGCGAGGTCCTTGCGGGTCTCCGGAGCGGCTGCGGCGGCGGCGACGATCGCGGAGTCCGGGATCGTGCGACCCGGCGAGACGTCGGTCTCCTGCGCGAAGGCGTCACGGGCTTCCCACAGCGAGCGGGCGATCGCCAGGGCCCGCTGTCCACGGAGGGCGTGCATGCCGGACAGGCGGCGCCACGGCTCCGCACGCGGGGGCTTCGGCGCCCGGTGCAGGACCGCGTCGAACTCCTGCCGGGCGATCTCGGTCTTGCCGGACTCCTCGAGCTTCGCGGCGAGGGCGTCGCGGAGGTCGGGGAGCAGCTCGACGTCGAGTGCGGCGTAGACGAGCCAGGACTGCGGGAGCGGTCGGGTGGACCAGTCGGCCGCGGAGTGGGCCTTCGCGAGCGTGATGCCGAGGAGCTGCTCCACGACGGCGCCGAGGCCGACGCGGGGGAACCCGGCGATGCGGGCACCGAGCTCGGTGTCGAAGATGCGCGACGGGTCGAGTCCGACCTCGCGGAGGCACGGCAGGTCCTGCGACGCGGCGTGGAAGAGCCACTCCTCGTCGACGATCGCGTCCTGCAGTTCCTGGAACGAGCCGATCGCGATGGGGTCGAAGAGGAACGCGCCAGCGCCCCGGCGGAAGACCTGGATCAGGTAGGCGCGCTGCGAGTACTTGTAGCCGCTGGCGCGCTCGGCGTCGACGGCGACCGGGCCGTGACCGGAAGCGATCGTGGCGACCGCGTCGAGGTAGTCCGGACGCGACTCGATGACCTTGACCGCGTCGTGTCCCTCCTCGAACGAGGGGACGACGGGGTTCGGTACGGGGTCAGTCACTTCGCGAGCCTCCTGGGGCCGAGCAGCGTCACGCCGTCCGACGACGGGGGCAGTCCTGCGAGCATGGCGACGATCTCCTCCCACGCCTCGACGTGCGCGACGAGGTCGGTGCCGTCGACGTCCGTGACGTGCGGGGTCCACGATGCCCGGAGCTCCAGCTGTGCGCCGTCGCCCTGGGCGGCGAGCTCGCCGTAGCCGCGGGAGATGATCTTGGTAGCGGTGCCCGAAGCGTGGTCGTACGCCGCGCCGTGCGCCTCGAGTGCGTCGACGAGCCAGCTCCAGGTGACGTCGGCGACGAACTCGTCGACGCCGATCTCCGGTTCGAGCGGGGCCTGCGCGAAGGTCACGATGCGGAACGGCCCGTGCCAGCCCTCCGGTTCGGCGGGGTCGTACAGCGCGATGAACCGCCCGGTGCCGAGGTCCGAGTCGACCCCGTGCGCCGCCCCGGAGACGTCCGCCGCGAGGGCGATCGAGAACGGGGCCATGCGGCTCGGGGACGGGATCTCGGTGACCGTCGTCTCGGTGCGGGTCCCGCCCGAGGACACGAACGCGCGGAGCTGCGCGAAGGCCTCGGGCTCTCGGGTTTCGGACACGAATGCAGACTAGGCTCCGGACCATGTCCCGTTCCGCGCGACCCGCCGATGAGCCGGTCCAGGACACCGCCAGGTCGGCCGGGCTCGTCGCCCTCGGAGCCGGCATCGCGGCCGCCGCCGTCGGGACCGCGGTGGTCGGGGGCTTCGTCGCCGCGATCGCCCGGATGGTCGTCACTCCCGACCGCAAGCGCACCGAACGAGTGCCCATCGTGGCCGTCGACCCGGTCCGGAAGACCGTGACGCTGGAGCGGACGCCCGACACCGAGCTGCAGGGGCGCTACAGCCTCTGGTTCGGCGGCGGCACCGGGCACATGCGCGTCGGCGACGTCCTCGGGACGACCCCGACCACGGTCACCCGCAGCATCATCGCCGTCGACGCCGGCGACCCCACGAGCGCCCGTCGCGGTCGATGGGGTGGCTGGTTCTACCTCACCCCCGGCGAGCTCGACGTGCCCGTGGAGGACATCGACGTCCCGACACCGAACGGTCCGGCACCTGCGTGGGTCGTCCGCGCCGACGACCCCGCTGCGCCGTGGGCGGTCCTCGTGCACGGTCGCGGCGTCACCCGTGCCGAGACCATCCGTGCCGTCCCGGTGTTCCGCGCCGCCGGCTACTCGGTCCTCCTCGCCTCGTGGCGGAACGACGGCGTCGCCCCGAAGAGCGACGACGGTCGGTACGGCCTCGGGAGCACCGAGTGGGAGGACATCGACGCCGCGCTCCGCTGGGTCGACGGCCAAGGGGCGACGAGCGTCGTGCTGATGGGCTGGTCGATGGGCGGCGCGGTCGTCCTGCAGACGCTGCTCCGGTCGTCCTTCGCGCGGCTCGTCGACGGCGTCGTGCTCGAGTCGGCCGTGGTCGACTGGCACGCGGTCCTCAAGTCGCAGAGCCAGGCGATGCGGCTGCCGCGGGTCGTCCGGAAGGTCGCACAGCGCGTGCTCCGGACGCCGGTCCTGCACCGGCTCGCCGGCCTCAAGCACCCGGTCGACCTCCGGGAGCTCGACATGGTCGCGAGAGCGGACGAGCTCACCGTCCCGATCCTGCTGCTGCACAGCGACGACGACGGCTTCGTCCCGTCGTCCGCCTCGCACGCACTCGCGCGGGCGCGGCCGGACCTGGTCCGGCTCGAGGTCGCGCACGTCGCGCGGCACACCAAGCTCTGGAACCACGACGCCGACTGGTTCGACGCCCGCATCCTCGCGTGGCTCACCGAGGTGGTCCGGCCGCAGGGCGCGACCACCGCCCGGTAGTCGGCCCGAGACGGACGGGAGGCCCGGTGCCAGCGGCACCGGGCCTCCTGTCCGCGCTCGCTCGCGTTCAGCGCACCGCCACCTGCGCGCGCACCTGGCGCTGCACCCGGCCGAGCATGCCGACCATGCCGCGGATCCGCAGCGGGCTGACCGCCTCGGACAGGCCCAGCGTCAGCGGGTAGTCGGACGGCACCGCGAGCACCTGCTCGGCCGTCAGGCCGGACAGACCCTGCGCGAGGATCGAGGCGAAGCCGCGGGTCGTCGGGGCCTCGCGCGGTGCGGTCGCGTGCATGCGGGCGACGTCGGGTGCGTCGCCGTCCTCGCCCACGGTGACCGTGATGAAGACGGGGGACTGGCACTCCTCGACGCGCTCGAGTTCGTCCTCGTGTCCTCGGAGTCGCTCGGGCAGTGCCGGGAGCTCGTTCGAGAACTCGAGGAGCAGCTGAAGCCGGTCAGCCTGGGACAGTTCGAGGAAGTCGTCGCGGATCTCGGCGAGGGCACGGGGGAGTGTGGGTTCCGGGAGTTCGGTGCTCATCGGTTCGGAAGGGTACCCGGCTCCGCTCCCTGGACGATGGGCACGCGCACCGCGCTGCCCCACTCCGTCCAGGAGCCGTCGTAGTTGCGGACGTTCTCGTGCCCGAGCAGGTACCGCAGCACGAACCAGGTGTGGCTCGACCGCTCGCCGATGCGGCAGTAGGCGATCACCTCGTCGTCGGCGCCGATGCCGGCGCCGTCGCGGTACACGGCGTCGAGGTCGTCACGGCGCTTGAACGTGCCGTCCGGAGCCGCGGCGGTCGCCCACGGGATGTTCACCGCGGTCGGGATGTGCCCGCCGCGCAGGGCGCCCTCCTCCGGGTAGTCGGGTGCGGTCGTCCGCTCGCCGCTGTACTCCGGTGCGCTGCGGACGTCGACGAGCGGCTTGCCGAGGTGGTCGAGGACGTCCTCCTTGAAGGCACGGACCACGGTGTCGTCGCGCTCGACGACCGGGTAGACGACCGGTGCGGCCTCGGTGCGGTCGGTCGTGAGTGCACGGTCCTCGGCGATCCACTTCGCGCGGCCGCCGTCGAGGAGGCGGACGTCCTCGTGGCCGAACAGCTCGAAGACCCAGAGGGCGTACGCGGCCCACCAGTTGTTCTTGTCGCCGTAGACCACGACGGTGGTGTCGCGGCCGATGCCCTTGCCGCCGACGAGCCTGGCGAACGCCTCGCCGTCGATGTAGTCGCGCTGCACCGGGTCGTTGAGGTCGGTGTGCCAGTCGATCTTCACCGCGCCGGGGATGTGCCCCGTCTCGTAGAGCAGCACGTCCTCGTCTGACTCGACGACCACGAGGTCCTGCGTTCCGGCGTCGAGCTGTTCCTGCAGCCATGCCGTCGACACGAGTCGTTCGGGGTGGGCGTAGGCGCGGAACTCGGCGGACGGGTCGACCGGTGCGGTCATCGTGGTTACCTCCTGGGTGCGGTGGCGCCGGACTAGGATCGGTGCTCGGCGTCGGGAGCAACGGTACGCGGACGTACCTCGTCCCCGATGCAACGTGACACCGCACGACACGCTTCCCGGAAGGCACTGCATGCCCCAGCACCTGGTCGACCGCGACCCATCGGTCTCCCCACAGCAGATGGCCGCGGCGCTGGTGCCCCCACCCCAGTTCACGGACGCGTCGTTCGCGTCGTACCGCCCCGACCCGGACTACCCGTCGCAGACAGCGGTCCGCGACGCGGTCGAGTCGTTCGTCGCGACCCGACCGGAACCGGCGAAGCGGGGGCTGTTCGGACGCCGACGCGCTGCGACCACGGACAAGGCGCCGAAGTCGGGCGTGTACCTCGACGGCGGGTTCGGCGTCGGCAAGACCCACCTGCTCGCCGCGGCCTACCACGCGGAACCCGGTCGGAAGACGTTCGGCACGTTCATCGAGTACACCGCGCTGGTCGGTGCGCTCGGGTTCCAGGGCACGGTCGACCTGCTCCGCGGGACCTCGCTGGTGTGCATCGACGAGTTCGAGCTCGACGACCCTGGTGACACCATGGTCATGACGCGGCTCATCAAGGAGTTGACGGAGTCCGGCACGCGGTTCGCCGCCACGTCGAACACGCCACCAGGGGCCCTCGGCGAGGGGCGCTTCGCCGCGCAGGACTTCCTCCGCGAGATCCAGGCGATGTCGGACCGGTTCGAGACGATGCGGATCGACGGCCTCGACTACCGCCGACGCGCGGTCGACGAGTCCGCCGCGGTCGTGTCGGACGTGTCGTCGTCGTTGCCGTCGTCCGGCGAGGTCACGCTCGACGACTTCCGCGCCGTCGTGGCGCACCTGGCGACCGTGCACCCGTCGAAGTACGTCGCGCTCGTGGACGGGCTCGACGCGGTCGGCCTCACCGACGTCGCGGCGTTCACCGACCAGACCGACGCGCTCCGGTGGGTCGCGCTCGTCGACCGGCTGTACGACGCCCAGGTGCGGATCGTCGCGTCGGGGACGCCGCTCGACGCCGTGTACCCCTCGTCGATGCTCGACGGCGGGTACCGCAAGAAGTACCTGCGTGCCGCGAGCCGCGTGGTTGCCCTGACCCGCGCCGTGGACTGAGCCACCCGCTCAGCAGAACGGTCACACCGGGGCCGCGCCGGGCCTCCAGGGCGGGTTGCGCGACGCCTGTCGGGCACCGTCCGGACGGACTGCGCGAACTCCTGGCCCCCGTCCAGGGGGTCGAGAGGCCCCGGTAACACGACGTTTACAAAGCAACCCGTCGCGTTACACCCGCGAAACACATCGTGCTCCCTCGCGAAACGTCACGTCGCCAGACTCTGTCCTACCCGAGGCGGACACGTCGGTGCCCCGATGCACAGCAAGCACCGCCGACGTGGTGACCGCACTGCAATCGAGAGGTGAGACATGCTTGATCAAGGCAACACGACCTTCGTGTTGGTGATGGCAGCGCTGGTGTTGTTCATGACACCCGGCCTGGCGTTCTTCTACGGCGGACTGGTGAAGGCCAAGTCCGTCATCAGCATGATGATGATGTCCTTCGGGGCGATCGCACTGGTGAGCGTCCTCTGGGTCGTCTACGGCTACGCGATCGCCTTCGCCAACCACGGTGACGGCACCGCGGTCTCCGGCGTCGTCGGCTTCTTCAGCATCGACTGGAACCAGATCGGCCTCGGGCAGGCGTTCGAGGAGGCCAAGGCCTCGACGATCCACGCCGCGTACCCCTCGATGGCGTTCGTCGGCTTCCAGGCCACGTTCGCGATCATCACCGTCGCCCTCATCTCCGGCGCGATCGCCGACCGTGCCAAGTTCGGCGCGTGGATGGTCTTCGCCGGCGTCTGGGTCACGGTCGTCTACTTCCCCGTCGCCTCGTGGGTCTTCAACCTCACCTCCGGTTGGGCCGCCACGTGGGGCGTCATCGACTTCGCCGGTGGGACCGCGGTGCACATCAACGCCGGTGCGGCGGGTCTCGCGCTGGCGATCGTCCTCGGCAAGCGCGTCGGGTTCGCCAAGGGCGCGCACAAGCCGCACAACCCGCCCTTCGTCCTCCTCGGTGCCGCGATCCTCTGGTTCGGCTGGTTCGGCTTCAACGCCGGGTCCGAGGGTGCTGCTGACGGCATCGCCGCGATCGCCTGGGTGAACACCCTCGCCGCCCCGGCTGCCGCCATCCTCGGTTGGCTCCTCGTCGAGAAGCTCAAGGACGGCAAGGCCACGTCGATCGGTGCCGCATCGGGCGCCGTCACCGGTCTCGTCGCGATCACCCCGGCATGTGCAGCGCTCACCCCCGGCTGGGGCATCCTGCTCGGCTTCATCGCCGGCATCATCTGCTGCTTCGCGATCGACTGGAAGTACCGTCTCGGCTTCGACGACTCGCTCGACGTCGTCGGCGTGCACCTGGTCGGCGGCATCGTCGGCACGCTGTACCTCGGCTTCTTCGCCAACGACACCGGCCTCATCTACTCGGGCTCGTTCGCGCAGCTCGGCAAGCAGGCCGCTGCCGCCGGAGCGGTCGGTGCGTACTCCTTCGTCCTGGCCTTCATCATCGGTTGGATCATCGAGAAGACGATGGGCTTCCGCGTGAAGACCGAGGACGAGGTCGCCGGCATCGACACGGCCGTCCACGGCGAAGAGGGCTACGTCCTCTACGAGGAGCGCGACGAGACCCCGGTCTCCGTGCGCTAGCTCGACCCTCTCGAACGACGGCCCCCGCGTCCGCGCGGGGGCCGTCGTCGTGCGTGGGGGGGGCGAGGTGCGGGCGAGGGTGCGGGCGTTTGTCGACTCGGAACGACATCGTCGCTGTCGTACGACATCGGCGTTGTCGTCGGTTCGCACCCGCGGATGACGGCGTGCGCAAGGAGCGACACGATCGTCGTCGTACGACAGCGACTTCGTCGTTCCGAGTCGGGCGGCGCGGGTGCTGGTGGGGCGGGCGGCGCGGGCGGCGCGCGGGGCGGGCGCGGGGGCGGGCGGGCGCCAGCGCGTGCTGTGGGAGGGTGGGAGCATGACGACGACGTCGATGCTGACCAACCTCCGCGAGGTCGGGGGAGCTGGGTTCCAGGACGGCCGCGCGCGCCGGGTGTACCGCGCGAACACCGAGCCGGACCTCCCCGCGAGCGTGTACCCGACCGGGGTCGCCGTGGTGGACCTGCGGCGGGACGACGAGATCGCGCGGGTCCCGCATCCCCTCGCGAGCGATCCCGGCTACCGGGGCGTGCCGCTCTTCGACCCGTCCACCGTCGAGTCAGGGGCGGACGCCGTGCAGCTCGAGGAGCAGTACGTCGACTGGCTGACCCGGCACAGAACGGGGATCGCAGACGCACTCCGGGCGATCGCCGACACCGACGGGGACGTGCTGGTCTGCTGTTCAGCGGGGAAGGACCGCACCGGGGTCATCAGCGCGCTGCTGGCCCGGCTGTGGGGAGCGTCCATGGACCGCGTCGGCGAGGACTACGCAGCGAGCGCGGACGGACTCGCGGAGCGGTTCGCCGCCGAACGCGCGGTGAGCACCGACCCCGAGGCGACGGCCGTGGCGCAGCGATGCGTCCCGGAGGTCATGACGACGGTCATCGGGCACCTGGAGCGGCGCTGGGGCAGCGTCGAGGACTACCTGCGGTGGATCGGGCTGACGGAGGACGAGATCCGCGCGCTCTGAACGCGACCACATGACGGGAAGCTCGGTGCGCGTCCGACGTGCACCGAGCCTCCCGTCCGTGGTTCAGCTCACCAGGCGTAGTCCTCCGGCGAGGTCTTGTGCCCCGGGAAGATCTCGTCGAGGCGCGTCAGCGCCGACTCGTCGAGACGGATGTCGACGGCGTTGACGGCCGACTCCCACTGCTCCATCGTGCGCGGTCCCGTGATCGGCGCCGTGATGCCCGGCTGGTGCAGCAGCCAGGCGAGTGCGAGCTCGCCGGGGGTGTGGCCGAGTTCCTTCGCGAGCGCTTCGTACGCCGTCAGCTGGTCGCGGTGCCCCTCGACGTACTCGGCGCTCCGGCCACTCAGCCGCCGGGAGCCCTGCTCGGTCTTCTCGATGATGCCGCCGAGGAGACCGCCCTGCAGCGGCGACCACGGGATCACGCCGAGGCCGTAGTGGCGGGCGGCCGGCAGGACCTCGCGCTCGACGTCGCGGACGACGAGGTTGTAGATCGACTGCTCGCTGACGAGTCCGAGGAAGTTGCGGTGCTTCGCGGCCTCCTGCGCGTGCGCGATGTGCCACCCGGCGAAGTTCGACGAGCCGACGTAGAGCACCTTGCCCTGCGCGACCGCGATCTCCATCGCCTGCCAGATCTCGTCCCAGGGGGTGTCACGGTCGACGTGGTGCATCTGGTAGAGGTCGATGTGGTCGGTCTGCAGACGTCGCAGCGACGCGTCGAGGGCCTGGCGGATGTTGTACGCCGACAGCTTCCCGCCGTTCGGCCAGTCGATCATGTCGCCGTAGACCTTCGTGGCGAGGACGGTCTTCTCGCGTCGGCCGCCGCCCTTCGCGAACCAGCGGCCGATGATCTCCTCGGTGGCACCCTTGCCCACCGAGCCGCCGTAGCCGTTGGCCGTGTCGAAGAAGTTGACGCCGAGCTCGTGCGCCCGGTCCATGATGGCGTGCGAGTCGTCCTCGCTGGTCTCCGGTCCGAAGTTCATCGTGCCGAGCACTGCTCGCGACACCGACAACCCTGTCCGTCCGAGGTGTGTGTAGTCCATGGGTCGTGTCTACGCCGCCACGGCCGGACCGTGAGAGGCCCTGCGAGTACCGGTCACGGACCCCGTCCCGGGTTCTCCACGTGTATTCCGGCGGGGGAATGCGGAGGTCGCGGGGAGGGGTAACGTGCGGGAGATGATCACCCCTGCACCGCTGCGCGGCAGCCGGATCCTCGGGTTCGGCCACCACCAGCCCTCGCGCGTCCTCACCAACGACGAACTCTCGACGATGGTCGACACGAACGACGAGTGGATCGTGACCCGGACCGGGATCCGCACGCGACACATCGCCGGGCCCGACGACACCGTCACGTCCATGGCGACCGAGGCCGGTCGTGCCGCCCTCGCCGACGCCGGGATCGACCCCACCGACGTCGACCTCGTCATCGTCGCGTCGACCACGCACCGCGACCGTGCGCCGTACACGGCCGGTCGGGTCGCCGCGGCGCTGGGCATGTCGAACGGACCCGCGCCGATCGACATCAACACCGCGTGCAGCGGCTTCGAGTACGCCATGGCCCTCGCCGACCAGGCGATCCGCACCGGCTCGGCCGACACCGTGCTCGTCATCGGGTCGGAGCTGCTGTCCGGGATCGTCGACTGGACCGACCGGTCGACCTGCGTGCTCGTCGGCGACGGAGCCGGTGCGGCGGTCGTCGGTGTCTCCGACACGCCGTCGATCGGGCCCGTGTCCTGGGGAAGCGTGCCGCACCTGGAGCAGGCCGTGCTCGTGTCCGGCACGCCGGAGCGCTTCTCGCAGGAAGGCCGCTCCATCTACCGCTGGGCCATCACCGAGGCCGAGGGACACGCCCGCCGGGTCGTCGAGCAGGCTGGACTGACGATGGACGACATCCAGGTGTTCGCGTTCCACCAGGCGAACCTGCGGATCATCGAGCCGCTCGTCGCAGCACTCGGTGGCGAATCGAAGTTCGTGATCCGGGACGTCGTCGAGTCGGGGAACACCTCGGCCGCGAGCGTGCCGCTCGGCCTGTCGAAGGCCTGGGCGCGCGGAGACCTCCCCGAGGGCGTCCCGGCGCTGCTGTTCGGGTTCGGCGGCGGGTTCGCCCACGCCGGGCAGGTCGTGATGACCCCGACCAGGTCGTGATCACGCCGGTCCGCGCGCGCTGACCGGGCTCGCGCGGACGGCGGACGGGAGGCTCGTGGCGGGGTCGCCACGAGCCTCCCGTCCGCCGTCCGGTCGCGCTCAGAGCGCGGTGTCGGGCCGCTTGCTGTCCTGCTGCCCGTCCGTGCTCCCGCCGCGGCGGCGCCACGGCAGCTGACGCTGCTTCGGCTCCTGCTGCTGCAGGACGATCGGGAAGTGCGCCGGCGGCAGACCGAAGCCGGTCCGCGAGGCCTGGATGACCCGACGGCCGAGCGCGTGGTTGCCGAGCCCCCCGACAGCAGCGCCGATGCCGAACGGCAGCGCCCGACCGAGCATCGACGTGCCCTGTCGTGCGGCGAACCGCTTGATGAACATGTCCCGGACCTGCCCGCCGATCCCGCTCACGACCTGCTTGGGCATCGACGAGGTGACCATCTCGCCCCAGAACGCCGTGCGTGCCTGGCCACCGGCGGCCTGTCCGGCGAGCTGCTTGATGAGCTGCGTGCCCGGCGTGCCGAGGATCATCGCCATCACCAGGGTGCGTGAGCGCTCGGGGTCGTCGAGGGCGATGCCGTGCACCTCGGTGACCGACTGTGCGAAGAGTGCCGTCGTCTCCAGGAAGCCCATCGTCTCCACGCCGGTCAGCCCGAAGCTCGCGGCGACGCCGATGCCCGGGATCACCGCGCTCGCACCGACGGCAGCGCCACCGGAGGTCACAGCGGTGAGGTAGTGCCGCTCGAGGATCTGGATGACCTCTGCGGGAGAGGCGTCGGGGTGGCGGCGTCGGACACCGTTGACGTGCGCGACGACGACGGGACGCTGCACGTCGAGGAGGCGATCGAGCCAGCGCTCCCAGCCCTTCGCGGTGGTGGGGAGTTTCGCGCTCGTCGTCGTGGAGACCTCCGCGCTCGTCGTCCGGTCGACCGGGGCCTGGGGGAGCGGGACGATCGCCTGGTCCGACTGGTGGTTCTGCTTCGGGGCCATGGCCGCCACGCTACGCCGGGCATGTGGGAGGCTCGCTGGGTGGACCATCTCGTGCCTGCCTCGTCTCCGGAACACGCGCTCGACGAGGTCCGTCGTGCCGCAGGGTTCCTCACCGTGCGAGAGACCGCTGCGCTCGCGCCCCGCGTCGCGGTGCTCGATCCTGGGTCGGTGCTCGTCGGCCGCGGCGTGGTGCTCGCCGACGACGTCGTGCTGTACCCCGGCGTGGTGCTCGAGACCCGCGGGTCCGGGTGTGTCGAGGTCGGGGCAGGAGCCCGGCTCGGACCCGGCGCGGTCGGTGTCGTCGCGGACGGCGGCACGGTACGCATCGGTGCGCATGCGCAGATCGGGCCGGGTGCCGTGACGATCACCGCTTCGGAGGGTGCCGACGTGGTGGTGGGGGCCGGGGGCCGCGTCCTCGGCGGTGCGCAGGTGGAGGGACCGGCACAGATCGGTGACGGCGCGCAGGTGCTCGGTTCGGTGGCGGTGCGGGACGTCGTGCTCGACGGGGGCGGGACGCACGCGGAGCCCGATCCGGACCGTCGGGGGGCCGTGGTGAAGGGGGCGGGGCGGGTGCACGGTGCGCGGCTGGCGGTCGGTGAGGTCGTGGCGGTCGGGGCGGGGCCGTGGGTGGTGGAGCGGCAGCGGGCGTACCACCCGGGTGCGGCTGGCGAGCCGGGTGGGGCTGGCGACTCGGGTGGGGCTGGCGACCCGGGTGCGGCTGCTGGCGCGGGCGCGGGTACGGCTGCTGACGCGGGTACGGCTGCTGACGCGGGCGCCGCTGCGGCTGGTGACGTCGCCGTGTCTCAAGATGCGGCGTGCCGGTCGAGGAACGCGTAGACCTCCCCGTCGTCGACCCCGGGGAAGCGGCCGGACGGCAGCGGCGCGAGGATCTGCGCGTGCAGCCGCGCGCTCGGCCACGCCGACCCCGCCCACCGGTCCTCGAGCGCTCGTGACGGCCGCCGGCAGCACTGCTCGTCCGGGCAGCGCGAGGTCTCCCGATGCGTCGTCTCCCGCCCGCGGAACCACTTCGCGTCGTCGAACGGCACGCCGAACGTGATCGAGAACCCACCCTCCGGTGTCGATCCGGTCTGCGTCGAGCACCAGAACGTGCCGGTCGGGGTGTCCGTGTACTGGTGGAACTCGGTCGTCCGGTTCGCCCGGTCGCCCGCGCGACGTGCACCCCAGCGACGACAGACGACCTGGCCCTCGACGGCACCGGTGACGTCGACGGGCAGCGGGAGTCCGTCGTTCTCGTACGCCTTGTAGACCGCGCCGTCGTCACCGACGCGGAGGAAGTGCACGCGCATGTCGAAGTGCCGCGTCATGAGGTTCGTCATCCGCAGCGCCGCGGCTTCGTGCGTGACGCCGAACGCGTCGCGGAAGTCCTCCACCGCCAGGTCCTTCGCGCGCTTCGCCTGCCCGAGGAACGCCACCGCTTGCGCTTCGGGCATCAGACAGCACGCCGCGAAGTAGTTGATCTCGAGCCGCTGTTGCAGGAAATCGGCGTACGAGTGCGGCGGCCGGTGCCCGAGGATCCGGTGCGCCATCGCCTGCAGCGCCATCGAGCGGAGGCCGTGTCCGCCGGGGATCGACGACGGCGGTAGGTAGATGCGGCCGTTCGCGATGTCCGTGACGCTCCTGGCCGATCGGGGGAGGTCGTCCACGAAGAACAGGTCGAATCCCATGGTCTCTGCCATCCGGCTGACCTCCCGGTGGGTGAGGGCACCGGACGAGTGGCCGACGGAGCGCACGCACTCCTCGGCGATGGCCTCGATCTCCGCGATGTGGTTGTCTCGTTCACGCATCCGGGCACGCTGCTCGGTGTTCCCGCGCCGTGCTGCCTCCGGTGTCGCGATGGCCTCGGACGCCCGCCGTTCGAGCTCGCGATGGAGGCCGACCAGCGCCCGCAGGGCATCGTCGCCGAGGCTCCGCCCGGGGCGGACGGTCGGGAGGCCGGTGGCCGCGTAGACGGGGGCGGCCTGCGCCCGACGGAGTTCCAGTTCCAGGGCAGCACGGTCGTTCGGCGGTTCGTCACGGAGCAGGTCGGTCACCCCGACGCCGAGGGCATCCGCGAACGCCTGGAGCTCGGACACGCGTGGTTCGCGCCGTGCGTTCTCGATGAGGGAGAGGCGGCTCGCGCTCATGCCGAGCACGGCGCCGAGAGCATCGAGCGTCAGACCCGCCGTCGTCCGGTAGTGGCGGATCCGGGCGCCGAGGAGGCCGGCGCGGTCCAGGTCGTCGTCCATGGGCTCACGGTACGCGCGGCTCCACGTTCCGGCAAGAAGTGCCGATCTTGACAGCGTTCTCGAGACTCTTGGGTGCTGTCCGGCCGTGAGACTGCTTCCACAGCGCGGTCTTGACGACCGGGCGGTGCAACGACGACCTGACGAAAGGCGCCACCGATGACCATCACCGAAGCACCCCGAACCACCGCCACGACCGTGGACGTCGTGTCGTTCGACGCAGTCGGTCTCGAGGACCTGGCGGCGGTCGGCGGCAAGAACGCGTCGCTCGGGGAGCTCATCCGCTCGCTCTCCTCCGCCGGCATCCGCGTCCCCGACGGCTTCGCGACGACCGCCGCCGCGTTCCGCCGGCACCTGGCGACGTCCGGGCTCGAGCACTGGATCGCACGGCAGCTGGAGGGCCTGGACGTCGAGGACACCCGAGCGCTCGCGCGTGTCGGCCGGGCCGTCCGGGAACGGATCGCGACGACCGATCTCGGCATCGCGTTCGAGCTGTCCGTCCGCGCGGCCTTCGAACGCCTGACTCGAGGAATGCCGGACGGCGTCAGCTTCGCGGTGCGGTCGAGCGCGACCGCCGAGGACCTGCCCGACTCGTCGTTCGCCGGGCAGCAGGAGACGTTCCTCAACGTCCGCGGTGTCGAGTCGGTGCTCGAAGCGATCCGGCAGGTGTTCGCGTCGCTGTACACCGATCGGGCCATCGCCTACCGCGTGCACCGCGGGTTCGTGCACGACGAGGTCGCGATCTCCGTCGGTGTGCAGCGCATGGTGCGGTCCGACCTGGCCGCATCCGGGGTGATGTTCACGCTCGACACCGAGACCGGCTTCGACCGGGCCGTCTTCGTCACGAGCGCGTTCGGACTCGGTGAGGGCGTGGTCCAGGGCGCGGTGAACCCGGACGAGTTCACGGTGTCGAAGACGGCGCTCGCGGCGGGCCGACCGGCCGTGCTCTCCCGGCTCGTCGGAGCGAAGGCGACACGGATGGTCTTCACCGAGGACACCGCCGTCGGACGGACCACCGCGTTCGTCGACACCGACCCGCTCGACCGTCGACGATTCTCGCTCACCGACGCCGAGGTCACCGAACTCGCGCGGACGGCCGTGGCGATCGAGCGGCACTACGGCCGCCCGATGGACATCGAGTGGGGCAAGGACGGACTCGACGGACAGCTCTACGTGCTGCAGGCCCGGCCGGAGACGGTGGCGTCCCGGTCCCTCGCCGGTGTCGTCGAGCGGCACCGCCTTGCCGCGGCGCCAACGGAGGCACCGTTGCTGGAGGGCCGGGCGATCGGCGCGCGGATCGGTGCCGGCCCGGTGCGAGTGCTCGCATCCCCGCACGAGATGCACGAGTTCGAGGAGGGCGAGGTACTGGTCGCCGACATGACCGATCCGGATTGGGAGCCGGTGATGAAGCGAGCGTCCGCGATCGTGACGAACCGCGGTGGGCGCACCTGCCACGCCGCCATCATCGCCCGTGAGCTCGGCATCCCCGCCGTCGTCGGGACCGGCTCCGCGACGTCCGTGCTCACCGACGGGGACGCCGTCACGGTGTCCTGCGCGGAGGGCGAGACCGGGCGGGTGTTCCCCGGGATGCTCGACGTCGTCACAGAACGGGTCGAGGTCGATGCCCTGCCGGACCTCGGCGTCGACCTGATGCTCAACGTGGGGTCGCCGGAGCAGGCGTTCGGGTTCCAGGCGCTGCCGAACGCGGGCGTCGGGCTCGCGCGGATGGAGTTCGTCGTCAACCGGCAGATCGGTGTGCACCCGAAGGCGCTCCTGCACCTGGCCGATCAGCCGACCGAGTTGCGCGAGCAGATCGAGGACCGCATCGCGGCGTACGGGGCGCCGCGAGACTACTTCGTGCGCCGACTCGCCGAGGGCATCAGCACGCTCGCGGCGGCGTTCGACCCGAAGCCGGTGATCGTGCGGCTGTCGGACTTCAAATCGAACGAGTACGCGCACCTGCTCGGTGGCGCGGCGTACGAGCCGGACGAGGAGAACCCGATGATCGGGTTCCGCGGCGCCGCCCGGTACCTGTCGGACGACTTCGCCGAAGCGTTCGCGCTGGAGTGCGAGGCGATCCGGACGGTGCGGGACGTGATGGGGTTCACGAACGTGCGGGTGATGATCCCGTTCGTCCGGACGGTCGAGGAAGCGTCCGGCGTCGTCGAGCGCATGGCGTCGAACGGACTGGTCCGTGGACGCAACGGGCTGCAGGTCGTGATGATGTGCGAGATCCCCTCGAACGCGCTCGACGCAGACCGGTTCCTGGACCATTTCGACGGCTTCTCGATCGGCTCGAACGACCTGACGCAGCTGACCCTCGGCGTCGACCGGGACTCCGGCATCGTCGCGGAGTCGTTCGACGAGCGGAACCCGGCCGTGCTGCGCCTGATCGACATGGCGATCGATGCCTGCCGTGCTCGCGGCGCCTACGTCGGCATCTGCGGGCAGGGGCCGAGCGACCACCCTGACCTCGCCGAGCACCTCATGGCGCGCGGCATCAGCTCGATGTCGCTCAACCCCGACAGCGTCGTCGAGACGTGGCAGCGTCTGGCTACCGGAGTGGAACGCCAGCACGGATGAGCGCGGCACGGATCACCTCCGGGTCCATGAGATCGGCCCAGCTGAACCGGATGACCGTTCGAACTTCTGGGAAGGAGCGCACGAAGTCTTCTCGACGCTTCTCGTCCCAGTGCGCTTCGGCGGCGGCAGCTCCGTCCCCGTACTTGGCACGCCCGTCCACCTCGACGACGACGCCCTGCGCCGGGAACCAGAAGTCGACGACGGCGCGCCGAACACCTGGTCGTGCGAAGACGTGCTGCTGGACCGGTTCCGGTGTCCCGAGCTGCCGGAACCGGACCCGTGCGATGGATTCCGCGGGGGAGTCCGACAATGACGACGCCATCTCGATGGCCACGCGGGCACGGTGCACGGCGTTCGGCGGCGCCGCCGCGAGTTCGTCGAGGAGCATCTCCGGGAACACCTGACGTGCAGCCAATGCCGCGTCGAGCATGGGGACCGACACGAATGCAGGTTCGGTCGCAGCGACGTCGACGAGCGTCCGGACGAGCGCCGTCACGTGCGCGCCGCAGAACTCCGTCGGCATCGTCGGTGGGCTGCCGGCGTACCGGGGAACCGGGCCGGTCCGATCGGCTTCGACGTGCACGCTGGTCAACCGTGTCGCGTCGGCGTGGGTCCGTCGCGGATCCGTGACCTGCACCTTTGCCGGAGGTGGGGAGACGAAGGGCAGATCGTGGACCGCCGCCGCGGACGCGTGCGAGATCGCCCGCGGTGGGCGGATCATCGAGGCGGTGGCGCGGAGGAGCAGCAGGTGCCGCGCTTCCGGTCTGAGGGCGTCGAGGGCGTCGGGTTCGACGAGGACCCCCGGGCGCACCGCGACGAGTTCGCCACGGCGAGCACGACGCTGGAGCGCGCGTCGCTCGGCGCTGTCGTGGTCTGCGGTGCGGATCAGTGGTGTCTGCATGACGTGATCGTGCATGCGGAAACGATCCCGCTCGTGACCTGCCCACGGGGCGGAGGCGAGTCGATCTGTGGACGACGAGCCGAGCCTCCAGGCTGTGGAGGGTTCGTGCGTGCGCAACCTGCGACAACGTCGATGTCGTACGACAGCGACTCTGTCGCAACCCCGCGTGTGCAACTGTTGCGCACGCCGCCCAACGACAGGATCGCTGTCGTACGACAGCGATCCTGTCGTTCCGAGTCGGAATCCGGGCAGGGGAGCCGGGAGCCAGGAGCGGGGAGCCAGGAGCAGCCCCCCTACCGCCGGGCGAGCTCCGCGCGCAACGGCAGGTCCTGGTCCTCGAGGATGAACTGCGCGCCGACCGACGTCCGCGCGTTCACCACGACCGGCGCGAGCAGGTTCACCGTTGTGCCGGCGTCACCCGGGGTCGCCACGACGAGGAGCATCGCGTCCGACGGCGCGGTCAGCCCGATCGTCGCCGCCTGCTCGTCGGACAGCGCCGGCGCGTAGTCGGGCAGGTGCACCGCTGCGTCGAGCAGGAACATCTTCGGCGCGGACACGCCGGACGCGGTGGTCCCCGCACCGACGAGCGTGAAGAGCCCGTCGGCACCCGAGACCGGCGTCAGCGTGAACGCGACGAGGGGCTCGAGACCGAACGGTGCGACGGCGAAGGTGAGGTCGATGTTCATCGGAGGTAGTCCATCAGAGTCGGCTGCAGGACCTTCGCGGTGACGGCGAGGGCTGCCTGGTAGTTGGTCTGCTGCACCTGCAGGTCGAGGACGGCCTTCGCGAGGTCCTTGTCCTCGATCGACGAGCGGCGTCCCTCGAGCGTCGTCGACGACGACTTCAGGGAGTCCTGCGCGGCGATCGCGGCTGCGTGCCGGACACCGACGTCCGCCTGCGCGCCGCGCACCGTCTGGAGGTGCGCGTCCACGTCGTTGATGCGGGGGTTCACGTTCACGCCGTTCTGCAGGTCACCGACGATCGAGTCGATCATCGAGAACACGGAGGTCGACCCGGAACCGAACACCGCAGCCCCGGAGGTGTCGACCCGCACCGTGGTCCCGTCGCCGATGCGCCGGTCGACGGTCGCGGTGGACGGCGCCCACCCGGCGGCGGGGTCGTACGCCGTCGACGAGGTCGAGGACCCGGCGAAGACGGACCGGGCACCGTACGTGGCGTTCGCGCTCGCGGCGAGGTCCGACGACAGCGCCTGGAACTGGGTGACGAACGCGTCGCGGTCGGTGTCGCTCATGGTGCCGGAGTTCGCCGCCTGCACGGTGAGGTCCCGCACCTTCGAGAGGACCGAGTAGACGTCGCCGAGCGCGCTGTCGGTGTTCGCCAGCCACCCGACCGCGTCGTTCGCGTTCCTGGTGTACTGCGCGTTCGCGGCCTGCTCCTTGCGGACCTGCATCGACGACGCGGTGCCGACCGGGTCGTCCGACGGCTTCCCGATGTTCTTCAGGGTGGTGGCCTGCTCGGTGAGCTGTGCGAGCTTGGCGGCACCGGCCTGCAGCCGGCTCGTGGCCGCTGCCATGGACATCTGGGTGGTCACACGGGTGATCACGGTCATCCCCTCCCGACGAGGCCGACGCGGTTGATGAGGGTGTCGAGCATCTCGTCGACGGCCGTCAGGACACGTGCCGCGCCCTGGTAGGCGTGCTGGTAGCTGAGCAGGTTGACGTTCTCCTCGTCGAGGTCGACGCCGGCGCCCGACTGCTGCTGGGTGCGCGCGTTGGTGAGGGCGAGGCCGGTGAGCGTCGCCTCCGACGTCGCCGAACGGGAGGCCGTGCCCACGCCCGCCACGAACGTCGCCCACGCCTTGTCGGGTGCGTCCGCGGCCTTCCCCAGCTCGCCGAGGGCGTCCGCCACGGAGCCGTCGTACTCGCCGGCCGCGTTCCGCGTCGCGATGCCGCCGGCGTCGGTGGGGACGACGGTGAGGCCCTGCGCTGCCGGGACGCCGGCGGTGAGCGCGAAGAAGGCGGCACCGGTGGTCCCGTTCGCCGTCGTACCGGTGGCGTGCACGGCGTTCACCTGTGTGGCGATCGTCGTCGCGATCGCGTCGTACGCGGCGGACGCCTGCGCGAGCGCACCGCCGGTGCCGTTCGCGTTCGCCGGTGCCAGCAGGGACACGTTGCCGGCGATCGATCCGCCGTCGAGGGCGACGGCCGAACCGGAACCTGAGGTCCAGCTGAGGGTGACCGGCGCGCCGTCCGCGAGCCGGGTCCCGCCGCCGAGCGCGACCGAGCGGGCATCCGAGCCCTGCACCAGCGGGTTGCCGCCGATGAGCACGTCGACGGTGCCGTCGGCGTTCGCGCGGGTCGTGCCCCCGGCGAGGGAGGCGATCTGCTCGGTGAGCTGGTCACGCTGGTCGATGAGCTCGTTCGCGTTACCGCCACCGGCGAGTGCGGTGCGGATGCGGCCGTTGAGGTCGGCAACCTGTTTCGCCGCGTCGTTGAGCTGCGACACCTGTCCGGCGACGGTGCCGCGCACACTGGTCCACTGTGCGTCGACGGCCTTCGACCCGGCGGCCAGGGTGGACGCGACGGTCTTCGCGGCACCGAGCAGCGCGGTGGACGCACCCGGGTCGTCGGTATGCGTGGAGAGGTCGCCCCACGCTGACCAGAAGTCGTCGAGCTTCGCGGAGAGCCCGTCGTCGCCCGGTTCGTTCAGCCCGGTCTCGAGTTGGTCGAGTCCGGCTGCCCTGGCCGTGGCGTACGCGGAGGACCCGGCAGCGGCGCGGACGCCGGCGTCGAGCGTGAGGGAGCCGAGTCGTGCGATGCCGTCGACGGAGACGCCCTGTCCGGCGAGGGCCGCCGTCCCGCGCATGAAGCCGGTCTGCGCCGCGGGGATCGACGTCTGCGTGACGCGCTGGCGGGTGTACCCGGCGGTGCCCGCGTTCGCGATGTTCTGCCCGGTGACGTCGATGCCGGCACGTGCTGCGGCGAGGCCGGAGTACGCGGTGGCGAGCGAGCCGAAGGTGCTGACCATCTTCTACAGGGTCCCGTCGAACAGTCGGGCCTCGCCCGTCGCGTGGCCCGAGGTCCCGGTGGCGTCGTACGTCGCGGTGTCGCCGACCGTGCCGGCGAGGGTCTCCTCGGTGGCCTGCGCCGCGGTCCGGAGGAAGCGGTCGTTCTCGTCCCGCAGGGCCCCGATCTGCGTGGTCAGCTCGACCATCGCGTTGAGGTGCGACGCGAGGATCTCGCCCCACGGGCCACCAGGCGCCGCGGCGACGACCTCGCGCAGGGGAGCGTCGGGGTCCACGCCCCACTCCTCGGCGACGGCGGCGCTCTCCGCGCTCCGTTCGAGTCCGGTGGCGCGGAGCCGTTCGAGCACCTGCTCGACCTCGCGGCTGGCGTGCGACACCCAGCGGGAGCGCCCGGCGGCGAGCAGCAGCTGCTCCTCCTCGAGCTTGAAGGTGAGCAGTTCGAGCAGTTCTCGTTCGCGCCAGAGCACGGCGGACAGGTCGTTCACGCTCATCATCTCCTCCCGGTGTCGGTCCGACTGTGTGTCGGTCATCCTGCGGACAGCGGGGACTATCGGCAGCCCGGGGTGCCCCGTAAGCGCGACTCCGGCGGCGGCGGGGCACGAGTCGGCACGGTCTCCTCCCGGTGCCTCCACTCCGGGGGACAGGAACGACCGTTCCCGCACTCGGGTCCCCCCAAATGCCGACCGGGGAACACCCCGTGTCCCCCCGCTTTGGGGACGTGTGAGGGGGTGTTCAGGGCTTTGCCAGCCGATACATTCAGAACGCACCCCGGGGGACAAACCGGAACGCGTCGCAGGGACGCGGGTGCACCGCCCGGAGGATCCGGGCGGGTTTTCGGCGTACCGACCGGCCTCCACGCGGCCGGTCATCGCCGCGCCCACGGACGGGTCACACCAGTCGAGACGACCAGGGGATCAGCATGGACCGCACCGAACGCAACGCGATGATCGTCGAGCACCTCCCGCTCGTCGGCTACATCGTGTCCGACGTCCGGGCACGTGCCACCCACCTCGACCGCGACGACCTCGCCGCCGTCGGTTCGCTCGCGCTCGTCGCGGCCGCCGACGCCTTCGACCCCACCCTCGGCGTGCCGTTCGGCGCGTACGCTCGCACCCGCATCACCGGCGCGATCGCCGACGACATGCGCTCGGCGGACTGGGCGAGCCGCGGCACCAGGAAGCGCATCCGCGAGGCCCTCGCGACGCAGGAGGCGCTGTCCTCCCGACTCGGTCGCACGGTGTCCGTGCAGGAGATCGCCGACGTGATGGGTGTCGACCGCCAGACGGCCGCCGACGCGATGAGCGACGCCGGCCGGGTCGTGACGCCGATCGACGAGACCGTGCACGACACCGTCGCCGCCGACCTGCCGCTCCCCGGCGAGGACCTCGTCGAGGCCGAGCGGCGCCGCTACCTCCGTGCTGCCGTCGAGGCACTGCCCGAGCGGATGCGCTTCGTCGTTGAGGCCGTCTACTTCGGGGACCGCTCGGTCACAGACGTCGCCGCCGAGCTCGGCATCACCCACTCCGCCGTGTCCCAGCAGCGCTCCGAGGCGATGCGGCTGCTCCGCGACGGTCTGGCCACGCACTACGGCGACGGCGGCGAGACCCCGGAGCCCGTGTCCCGTACCACCGCGGCTCGCAGGAGCGCGTACCTGGCGAAGGTCGCCGCGAACGCCGCGGTCGGTGTCGCCCGTGCGGTGCAGGACGCCGCGACCGGCCACCACGTGGTCGCCAGCTGAGCCGTGGGAACCGCTCGGAGAAATCCGGACGGTTTCCCTAACGCCTCCGGCCGCCCGGCCGAGAGGACACCATGTCAGCCCACGGACGGGCTGACGAAGACCCAGATTTCACGGAGGAAACCACCATGGGTATGTCCATCAACACCAACCTCTCGGCACTCAACACGTACCGGAACCTCAACTCGACGCAGAACGACCTGTCGAAGTCCCTCGAGAAGCTCTCGTCGGGTCTCCGCATCAACCGTGCTGCCGACGACGCGGCCGGTCTGTCGATCTCCGAGGGGCTGAAGTCCCAGGTCGGTGGCCTCACGGTCGCCGCCCGCAACGCGCAGGACGGCATCTCCGTCGTGCAGACCGCTGAAGGTGGCCTCACCGAGACCCACTCGATCCTCCAGCGCATGCGCGACCTGGCCGTGCAGGCCGGCAACGACTCGAACAACGCGACGTCGCGCGAAGCGATCAGCACCGAGGTCGGGCAGCTGCAGAAGGAACTCGGCCGCATCTCGCAGTCGACGAACTTCAACGGGATCAACCTGCTCGACGGCTCCGCCGGAACGGCCAAGGACGGCAAGCTGCTGTTCCAGGTCGGTGCGAACGGTGACGCCAGCAGCCAGATCGCGGTCGACCTGTCCGGCGCCAACGTCGCGAACATCGCGAAGGCCCTCTCCGCACCGAACGGCGAGACCTTCACGCCGACCGACACCACCGCGCTCGCGACCTCCGCCACCTTCACCTCGGCGAAGGACGGCGTCAGCACCGCGGTCACCACCGGCACCCTCGCGGCCGGCACGGGGACCGGTGGCGCGTACGCCGACACCAAGGAGTACGCGGCCGCACTCAACGCCGACAGCAAGTTCTCCGGTGCCTTCACGGCCACGGCGAGCGACGACGGCACGGCGATCACCATCGTTGCGAAGGACGGCGGGACGGTCACGTCCGACGACGCCGCCCTGGACAACGGCGTGGCGAGCACCGCCAAGGGCATCAGCTTCGGCTCCGCAGCCGAGGCGCAGGCGGCGATCAAGACGATCGACGACCAGATCGCCAAGGTGTCCGCGGCTCGCTCGGACCTCGGTGCCATCCAGAACCGCTTCGACCACGCCATCAACGTGACGAACGTGGCCAAGGAGAACCTCACCGCCGCCGGCTCGCGCATCACCGACGTCGACATGGCGGAGGAGATGGTCAAGTACACGCGCGACAACATCCTCAGCCAGGCCGGCACGTCGATGCTCGCGCAGGCGAACCAGAGCACGCAGGGCGTCCTGTCGCTGCTCCGCTAGTCGCAACACGCTCTGACGGGCCCGTCTCGTCGCAGCACGCTCCGCCCCCGCCGGCCCTTCGGGTGCCGGTCGGGGCGGAGCACCCCTCGTCCCGTCCACCAGCAGCCAGCAGGGAGCCCCGGCGATGTCCAGTCTCGGGATCGACGGCCTCGTCAGCGGCCTCAACACGACCGACCTGATCAACTCGCTGATGACCATCGAGCAGGTCCCGCAGACCCTGCTCAAGACGAAGGTCACCTCGACCAACTCGTTCATCTCGTCCCTGCAGACGATCAACGGCCTCTTCCAGAGCCTGGCGACGAAGGCCACCGCGGCCGCAGCACCGACGTCCATGTCGCTGTTCACGGCGACGAGCTCGTCGTCCTCGGTCACGGCGAGCACGGGAAACGGGGCCGCCACCGGCTCGGTGTCCTTCACCGTCGACGCCACGGCCGCCGCCAAGGTGGGCGTCACCGCCGCGATGGCGACGTGGTCCGATCAGGCGTCACCGCTGACACTCGTCAAGCCGGACGGCACGCAGGTCGAACTCGCTCCGGCGTCCGGCTCGCTCGACGACACGGTGTCGGCGATCAACAAAGCTGCGGCGGGCGTCACGGCGACCAAGGTCGCATCCGGCACCGCGGCCGACGGCACGAAGCTCTACCGCCTCCAGGTCTCGTCCAACGCGACGGGTGCGGCGAACGGCTTCTCGCTGTTCCGCGGGAGCGCCGCCGACGTCGAGGCCGGCACCGCGATCGACGTGTTCACGCAGCCCGGGGCCGCCGTGGTCCGTCAGGCCACCGACGCCGCGGTGACGCTGTACACGGGGACCGCCGCCGCGCAGACGATCACGAGTGCGTCGAACAGCTTCGCCGACCTGCTCCCCGGCGTGTCGGTCAGCGTCAGCACGACGTCCGCCGACCCCGTCACGGTCACGATCGGCCGGGATGCCGCCAAGGCGCAGTCGGTCGCCTCCGGTCTCGTCGACGCCTTCACCGCGATCTCGTCGTACTACTCCCAGAACACCGGAGTGACGAGCACGACGAGCCCCACCACGGGGACGACGACCACCACCGCAGGGGTGCTCCTCGGGGACGCCACGACCCGTTCCGCGATGCAGCGGGTGGGCAGTGCGATGTCGACCCCGGTGAACGGCACGTCGCCGTCGACGATCGGCATCGTCATCCAGAAGGACGGCACGTTCGACTTCGACCAGGACGTGTTCCAGAAGGCCCTGGCCGCCGACCCCGCAGGGACGCAGGCCATCCTGTCCGGGGTCGCGCAGAACGTCGCCGACGCAGCCAACGCGGCGAGCGACAAGTACACCGGCTCCATCACCACCTCGATCACCGGGCAGCAGTCCGTGGTCAAGGACCTCAACGACCAGATCGATGCCTGGACGGACCGCCTGAGCATGCGTCGAGCGACGCTGCAGGCGCAGTACACGGCGCTCGAGACCAGCCTCAGCTCCCTGAAGTCGCAGTCGAGCTGGCTCACCAGCCAGCTCTCCACGTTGTCGACGTCGAGCTGAGCGAGGAGACACCATGTACGACAAGAACACCGTGCGCCGCCGCGCGCAGTACACCAGCGAGGCCGTCCTCTCCGCGACGCCGGCACAGCTCGTCACGATGCTCTACGACCGGCTGCTCCTCGACCTGCACCGTGCAGAGGCCGCGCAGACCACGAACGACTGGGACGCCGCGCGCGAGCAGCTCCTGCACGCCCAGGCGATCGTCGGCGAGCTGTCCGCGACCCTCCGCATCGACGCGTGGGACGGCGGCGAGGGACTCCTGGCGATCTACAACTACGCGTCCACCTCGCTGATCACGGCGAACGTGCACCGGGACGTCCAGGCGACCCGCGACTGCATCCGGATTCTCGAGCCCCTGCGACAGTCCTGGCACGACGCCGCGGCCGCCCTGCCGGCGACGCCGGCACCGGCGCAGCACACGATCGGCGGAGCGCTCGGTGTCGCCTGAGCAGACCACGGACGACGAGCAGACGGGGCCAGACGAGCAGACCACGCGCGACGAGCAGCGGGCCGCTTGGGAGGCCGTGCTCACGTCCCTGGAACAGGCGGCGGTCGCCGACGACCCGGCCCCGTGGCACGAGCCGGCCGGGCTGGGACCGGTGCCGCGGGACCTGGTGGGGCGGGCCTCCCGGCTGCTCGCCGCGCAGCGCGACCGCATCGCCGTCCTCGAAGAGGAACGACGCAGCACGCTCGAGCACCTCGGGGCGCTCCGCGCCGTCGACGCGACGCGCGAGCCGCAGCGCTCGGTGTACCTCGACGCCTCCGCCTGAGCCCCCCGTTCGGGGCAACCGCTAACACCCCGGGACCCGCGCTCCGATAGCGCCCGACGAGCACGGATCGCTCGACCACCCGGCCACGGATCGGCCACCACCGCACGGTGTCGTCGCACAGGACGACGGCACCTTGACGAGGGGAACCTCCGTGTTCGATTCCGTGACGTCGGCGGCGCTGCAGAGCGCGCTCGACGGGCTCTCGATGCGCCAGCGCGTGATCGCGAACAACATCGCGAACATCAACACCACGAACTACCACGCCGAGAAGGTGCAGTTCGAGGACGCCCTCGCCAAGTCCGTCGTCGAGGGCAACGGCAGCACGACGCCGACCATCGCGCGCAGCCTCGAGCCCACGAACACGAACGGCAACAACGTCAACCTCGATGAGGAGACGCTCTCCAACATCGACACGGTGCTCCGGTACCAGTTCGCCACGCAGGCGATGAACTCCGAGCTCACCAGCGTCCGTGCGGCGATGCGGACGAACTCGTGACGACCTTCGACGCGATCGGGATCGCGAGCACCGGCCTCACCGTGCACCGGAAGTGGCTCGACGCCATCTCCGACAACATCGCCAACGTCAACACCGTCAAGTCGATGGACGACACCGCGTTCCAGGCCCGGTACGTCGAGGTGCAGGAGGGCAACGGCGTCTCCGGCGCCTACGTCAAGGGCGCCGCGTTCGGCAGCGCCGCCGGCCGGGTGACCTACGACCCGGACAACCCGCTCGCGAACGCCGAGGGGTACGTCCGCATGCCGGACATCGACCTCGGCACGCAGATGGCGGACCTCATCATGGCCCAGCGCGGCTACCAGGCGAACGCCGCCGTGGTCGACCGTGCCAAGACCGCCTACGAAGCGGCACTGCAGATCGGGAAGAACTGATGCCCATCGACGCCGTGAACGGTGTGACCACGAACGCCCTCTCCGGGGTGTTCGGCACGAACCAGGCCACCACGCCCGCGACCACCGCCGAGCCCACCACTGGTACCGACGGGTCCTTCGCCGCGAGTCTCGGCAACGCCGTCGACGGACTCCAGGAGCTGCAGAGCACGTCGAAGACGCTCGCGCTCAAGGCCGTCACCGGCAACCTCGACGACATCCACGACGCCACCATCGCGTCCACCCGTGCGCAGGTCACGCTCGAGCTCGTTGCAGCCGTGCGCAACAAGGGCGTCGACGCCTTCAACGAGATCATGAGGATGCAGGCCTGATGCCCGCCGCACTGCAGAACGTCTTCGGCCGCCTCGGCGCCTACGTCAAGGGCTTCTCCGCCGCCCAGCGCACCATCGCGATCCTCGGCGTCGCGGCGCTCGTCCTCGGCGGCATCGCGCTCGCGTCCTGGCTCGGCAAGCCGTCGTACGCGCCGCTCTTCACCGGGCTGGCCGCTGCGGACGCGAGCTCGGTCACGGACCAGCTCACCACCGACGGTGTGCCCTTCCAGCTCACCGACGGCGGGGCGACCATCCTCGTGCCGCAGTCCGCGGTGTACACCGAGCGGCTCAAGGCGGCGTCGAACGGCCTGCCGTCGTCGAACGAGGGCGGATACTCGCTGCTCGACAAGATGGGCGTGACGAGCTCCGAGTTCCAGCAGGACGTCACCTACAAGCGCGCGATCGAGGGCGAGCTCGCGAAGACGATCTCGGCGATGGACGGCGTGCAGACCGCCACCGTGCAGCTCGCGATCCCGGAGAAGTCCGTGTTCGTGTCCGAGGAGAAGGACCCGACGGCGTCGGTGTTCATCGCCACGAAGAACGGCGTCCAGCTCACCACCGACCAGGTGCAGTCGATCGTGCACCTGACGAGCGCCGCGGTCGAGGGCATGCAGCCCACCGACGTGTCCGTCGTCGACGCGAAGGGCCAGACCCTGTCCGCCGTCGGCACCGGCGCGACCGGATCGGGTGCCGACCAGGCAGCGGACTACGACGCGTCGACGTCGAAGAAGATCCAGGACCTGCTCGACACGACCCTCGGAGCCGGCAACGCCAGCGTCGTCGTGTCCGCGACGATGAACCAGAACACCGGGACGCGCACGTCGGAGTCGTACACGACGCCGACTTCCGGACCGGTCGCGCTCAACGAGTCGTCCACGAAGGAGCAGTACGGTTCCGGCGCCGGAGCGTCCAGCGGCGCGACGGGCGTCCTCGGCCCGGACAACATCGCCGTCCCGAACGGCTCCGCGACGAGCGGCACCGGTGACGGCGGCTACACGAACGAGTCGGCGACGAAGAACAACGCCGTCGACCACACCACCGAGACGACGCAGATCCCGTCGGGTGGCGTGCAGCGCCAGACCGTGTCGGTCGCGCTGAACAGCAAGGCGACGTCCGTGCAGGACGCGAACCTGCAGAGCATCAACGACCTCGTGTCCGCCGCTGCTGGTGCCGACACCGCCCGTGGGGACCAGGTGAAGGTCGCGATGATGGACTTCGACACGAGCACCGCCGACGAGGCCGCGAAGGCGCTCAAGGCACAGCAGGAGGCCGACCAGCAGGAGGCGATGTGGTCGGCGATCCGCACCGCCGGCATCGTCATCGGCATCGCTCTGGCCCTCATCGCGCTGATCATCGTGCTGGTCAAGCGCGGTCGGCGGCAGGAGCGCGAGAGCGTCGACGTCGGCGAGCTCGACGCATTCGGGAGCGCGTTCGAACTGCCGCTGGCGGTCGATGCAGCCGAGCAGCGCGCCGGGCTCTCGTCCGCCGGCGACGCCCCGACCGTCGCGCTGCCGACGCTGCCGCACGATGACGCCCCGACCGAGGTCCTCACGACCGACGAGATCACCGCCGAGCGCCGCCGTCAGGACATCTCCGCCCTCGCCGAGCGCGACCCGAAGCGCACGGCCGAGCTCCTCCGCGGGCTCCTCGACGACCGGACCACGGTGTGAACGCCGCCGCCCCAGCGTCCGGCGACCGCGCGTTGACCGGTGCGCAGAAGGTCGCGCTCATCCTCATGCAGATGGAGACCGAGCGTGCCGCCGAGGTGATGAAGCAGTTCTCCGAGCTCGAGGCCGAGGAGATCTCCGCCGAGATCGTCCGGATGCGCCGGGTCGAGGACACCGTCGTCGACAAGACGCTGACCGAGTTCCACCGGATGACGCTGACCGGCCGCACACAGCGTCGAGGCGGCAAGGAGACCGCGCTCGGGCTCCTCGAGGCGTCCTTCGGTGCCGAGCGCGCCGCGGGTGTCATGGACCGGCTGGCCTCGAACCTCGCCGGGCAGTCCTTCGACTTCCTCGACGACGCCGAACCAGGCCAGATCATCACCCTCCTCGAGGGCGAGCTCCCGCAGACCATCGCCCTCGTGCTGGCACACCTCAAGCCCGCCCAGGCGAGCGCCGTGCTCGCCGGGGTCGACGAGCGCGCCCGCACGGACGTCGCGCAGGCGTTCGCCACGATGGGGTCGGCGACCCCCGAGGCGGTCGGCATCGTCGCGGGCGTCCTCCGGCAGCGCGCCGGCGCCGTCGTGTCGCCGCGCGAGAGCATCGAGGTCGTCGGAGGCATCCAGCCGCTCGTGGACATCATCAACCGATCGGACGTCGCGACCGAGAAGGCCGTGCTCGACGGTCTCGAGGCGCGCGACCCCGAGCTCGCCGAGGACATCCGTTCCCGGATGCTCACCTTCGAGGACATCGTCAAGCTCGAGGCGCGGGACATCCAGCAGGTGCTCCGCGGCATCGACTCGAAGATCCTCGCCACCGCGATGAAGGGCGCTGCCGGACCGGTCGTCGAGACCATCCGCGCCAACGTCTCCGAGCGCAACCGCGAACTGCTCGACGACGAACTGCAGGCGATGGGCCCCGTCCGCGTCTCGCAGGTCGAGGAGGCGCGCGCCGAGGTGGTCCGCTCCGTCCGCGAGCTCGAGGCGCAGGGCGTCATCACCGTCCACCGCGCGGAGGAGGACGAGCTCGTTGAGTGACACCACCTTCGAACGGGTCGCGTTCCCCGTCGTCGCCGACGCCGGGCTCCGTGACCGCGTCGCCAGCGCCGAGGTCCGCGGGCACTCCGCCGGGTACGCAGCAGGGCTCCGGGCCGCGCAGGCCGAGACGGACGCACTGCGCGCCGAGCTCGCTGCAGCGCACGACCACCGCGCCGCGCAGCTCGAGGCCGAGACGGCCAGGCGGCTGGCCGTGCTCGGCGCAATGACCGACGCGCTCGTCGCGCGCACGGTGCCGGTGCTGGAGTCGGCGGAGCGATCCGTCGTGGAAGCCGCCGTCGAACTGGCCGACGCCGCCGTCGGGTACGCGATCCGGTCCTCCCGTCCGGTCCTGGAGGCCGGGGTCGACTCCGGCGCGGAGGCGACGGTCCGCCGTGCGCTCGCGTCCGTCGACCACACGGTCGCGACCGCCGTGCGGCTCAGCCCGGCCGACGCCGGGGCGGTCGCCGGACTGGACCTGCCGGTCCCGGTGCGCGCGGACGCGACCCTCGCCGACGGCGACGCGGTCGTCGACCTGCCGGACGGCATCCTCGACGCCCGCATCGGTGTCGCACTCGCCCGCGCCAAGGACGCGCTGGGGGTGACCGCATGACCGCGACGCTCCTCCGTCCGCGCGGCCTCGACGCCGCCGTGGCCCTCGCCGCACCGCAGCGCGTCGGCGTCGTCACGAGCGCCGTCGGCCTCGGGCTGACGATCGCCGGACTCGACGCGCGCATCGGCGAGGTCGTCCTCGTCGGGCACGACGACGGACCGCAGACCGCCGTGGAGGTCGTCGCGACGGACGCGACGGCCGTCCGCTGCATGCCGCTCGGGCGCCTCACCGGGATCACCGCCGGGACGCCGGCTCGACCCACAGGGCGCCCGGTGCTCGTGCCGACCGGACACGGCCTGTTCGGACGGGTGCTCGACGGCCTCGGCCGCCCGATCGACGATCGTGGCCCGCTCGACGCCGACGACTGGGTGGAACTCGACCACGCGACGCCGAACGCCATGGCGCGCACGCGCATCGACACGCCGATGCAGCTCGGGGTCCGGGTGCTCGACACCCTGACGACCGTCGGGCGCGGGCAGCGCATGGGCCTGTTCGCGGGGTCCGGCGTCGGCAAGTCGTCGCTGCTGTCGATGATCGCCAGGGGGAGTGACGCGGCCGTCAACGTCATCGCACTGGTCGGGGAGCGCGGCCGCGAGGTCCGGGAGTTCCTGGAGGACGACCTCGGTGCCGAGGGCCTCGCACGCTCGATCGTCGTCGTGTCCACCTCGGACGAACCAGCACTCATGCGTCTGCGTGCCGCGTTCGTCGCCACCCGCATCGCGGAGTCGTTCCGCGACGCCGGGCAGGACGTCGTGCTGATGATGGACTCGCTCACCCGTGTCGCGATGGCGCAGCGTGAGATCGGGCTCTCGGTGGGGGAGCCGCCAGCCACCAGGGGCTACCCGCCGTCGACGTTCTCGGTCCTCGCCGGCCTGCTCGAACGCGCCGGCACCGACCGCGTCGGGAGCATCACCGGGCTCTACACGGTGCTCGTCGACGGTGACGACCACAACGAGCCGATCGCCGACTCCGCGCGGAGCATCCTCGACGGGCACGTGGTCCTCGACCGGAAACTCGCCGTGACGGGGCACTTCCCGTCCGTGGACGCCCTCGGGTCGATCTCCCGCGTGGCGTCGAAGGTCACCACCGACCACCAGCGCGCCGCTGCGACGGGCCTGCGGAAGGTGATGGCCGCACGGAAGGCCGCGCAGGACCTGCTCGACGTCGGGGCGTACCAGCGCGGGACGAACCCGCTCGTGGACGCGGCTGTCGACCACCAGGACGCGATCGACGCGTTCCTCCGCCAGGGCATGGACGAGCGTGCGACCGCGGACTCGTCGTGGGATCGCCTCGGAGCACTCGTCCAGCAGCTCGGGGGTGTCTGATGGCGCGCCGCTTCCCGCTCGCCGGGCTCCTCCGACTCCGGCACGCGGAACAGGACCAGGCCGCAGCGGTCCTCGCCGCCGCGAACGAACGCGTCCGTGACGCCGCCGACGCCCGGATCGCCGCGCGCCGGAACCTGAGCGACCAGGAGGCCGCGATGCCGATCGAGGACGCCGCGACCCTCAGCGCGGTCGCCGCAGCTCGTGCCGCGACCCGCGGGATGCTCGAGGAACTCGACGCCGTGGTGCAGCACCGTCGCGCCGACGCCGATGCCGCGCAGGGGTCGTACAACGCCGCCCGTCGCGCGGCGCTCGGGCTCGAGAAGCTCGAGACGCAGCACGACTCCCGTGTCGCGGCCGAGGATCTGCGCACCGAACAGACCACCCTCGACGAGATCGCGGCACGGAGCCCGCGCGACCTCGGGAACGGAGACGGCCGATGAGCCTCGACACCGTGCTGAGCCGGATCTCCGAGATCCGCTCCCAGATCGACACGCTGCAGAGCGGGACCGCCACGTCGACGGCGGCCACGTCGACGTCCTCGGCCGACTCGGCGGCGTCGTCGACGGCCTTCGCATCGGCACTCGCCGAGGCCTCGGGCACCGCCGCACCGACGACCGCCCCGGCCACGTCGGTCGACGCGGGCAAGGGGACCGTCGCCACCGGCAGCGGTGCGACCGGGGACGACGTGGTCGCCGACGCGAAGAAGTACCTCGGCGTGCCCTACGTGTTCGGTGGCACGACGACCTCGGGCATGGACTGCTCCGGACTCGTCCAGACCGTCTTCAAGGACCTCGGCGTCACCATGCCGCGCGTCGTGCCGGACCAGGCGAAGATGGGCGTCGCGGTGCCGTCGCTCGCGCAGGCGCAGCCGGGCGACCTGATCATCCCGAAGGGCGAGGGCCACGTCGTCATCTACGTTGGCGACGGAAAGGTGCTGCACGCGCCCCGCCCCGGCAAGGACGTCCGCATCGTCGACAACTGGTACAAGGACTCGGACATCGCGACCATCCGGCGCATCGTGCCGTCGGCCCAGGACGCCGCCGCGACGAAGGCCGCCTCCGCTGCCGGGGCCGGTTCGTCCGGGACCGACCTGCAGACCGCTGCCCTGATGTCCCTGCTGCAGTCCGGGAGCGCCGCCGCATGACCATGACGTTGCCCACCGCCCAGGGTGCGCCCATCGCTGCGGCGCCCGCCCGTGCCGGCTCGTCCGCGAAGGACGACCCCGCAGCGAGCACCGGGTTCGCCGCCGCGCTGACCGCCGCGGACGCCGCAGCGCCTGCCGCCGGGCGTGGTCCGGCGAGGGGCGAGGACGGACGTCCGACGGCGAGCACGACCAGTGCCGAGTCCGGTGCTGCCGCCGACGCCACGCAGCTCTCCGCGGGCCAGCCCGTACCGTCGCAGACCGTGCCGACGCAGCCCGTGCCCGGGCAACCCGCACCCGCAGCCGCGGATGCCGGTGCCCTCGCCGCGCTCCTCGGTCTCCCGGTCGCCGCGCCCGCCGCGGCGCCGTCGGCCGCCGCTGCCCCGAGTCTCGCGGCCGACGGCGCCGCGAGTCTCGCGGCCGACGCCGCCCCGAGTCTCGCGGCCGACGCCCCGAGTCTCGCGGTGGGCGACGGTTCTCGGGCTCGGGAGCGCGAGAACGGTCGCGTGGCCCGAGACTCGGCCGCGGAGCTGGCGGGTGCGGCGATGCCGGCGTCCGGGCGCGCCGCGCAGCCGAGTCTCGCGGAGGGCGACACCCATCGGGCTGCGCAGGGCGAGAACGGTCGCGCAGCCCGAGTCTCGCCCGGCGGCGCGGCTGCGGCCGTCAGCGCGGCTGCGGCCGGCACGGCGCCGAGCGACCCGGCGCCGGTTGTCGCTGGCGGCCTCCCGGCCACTCCGGCCACCGGCGCGCCGAGCCTCGTGCCGAGCGACACTCTTCGGGCCGCGCACGCCGAGAACGGTCGCGCAGCCCGAGTCTCGCCCACGGTCACCGCACCGACCGCACCGACCGCACCGACTCCCGCGGCCGGGCCGACGACCGCGCCGCAGCACGGGGCGGACGCGATCGTCCGCACCCAGGGCGAGCCGAGCCTCCAGGCCAGCCCCACCGGACGGACGCCGGAGGCGACCTTCGCGCTCCCGGCACCGACGGCCACCGCACCGACCACCACCGCACCGACCGCCGCACCCGCTGCCCAGCCGGCACCGCTCGCACAGCAGCTCGCGCGGCCTGTCTTCACGCTCGCGCAGGCCGGCCACGGGGATCACGTGGTGACCGTCCAGGTCGTGCCGGACACGCTCGGCCCGGTCACCGTCCGCGCGCACGTCACGGCGCAGGGGATGCACGTCGAGCTGTTCGCCGCCTCCGACGCCGGGCGCGACGCCGTGCGGCAGGTCCTGCCCGACCTCCGGCGCGACGCGGCCACCACCGGCGTGGCGACGACGCTCGACCTGTCGTCGCAGAACCACCCGGATCGCCAGGCGGGCGAGTCCGCCGGTCGCGACGGGCGGCCGGCCGCCGGTCCGCCGGTCGGCGACGACCTGGAGGCCCGACCCGCCTCCGCCAGGACCCTCCGGTCCGTCCCCTCCACCGTCCGCACCGCGGGACTCGACGTCCTCGCCTGAGCCGCTCCACGACAAGGAAGAACCATGCCGATCGACTCGATCACCGGCAGTGTGGACCAAGCCACGCAGGCCGCAGCCCTCGCCGCGAACGCCGCCTCGAAGAAGTCACAGACGATGGACTCCGAGGTGTTCATGAAGCTGCTCGTCACGCAGCTGCAGAACCAGGACCCGTCCTCGCCGATGGACACGAACCAGATGATCAGCCAGCAGACGCAGCTCGCGATGATGGAGCAGATCACCAACCAGACCACGACGGGGAACGAGAACTTCTCGTTGCAGATGCGCATCGCCGCGGCGAACCTCGTCGGCAAGCAGGTCACCTACACGGACGCGTCCTCCGGCGCTTCGGTCAGCGGGACCGCGAGCGCCGTGTCGTACGCGAACAGCGTGCCGACCGTGACCGTGAACGGGAAGGAGGTCGATCTCGACGTGATCTCCGGTATCAAGACCGCCTGACCCGCTCCCTCCGCTTCTCCCTCCGTCTCGTTCTGAAAGGAACACACCATGCTCCGCTCGCTCTACTCCGGTATCTCCGGACTCCGCTCCCACCAGGAGATGCTCGACGTCACGGGCAACAACATCGCCAACGTCAACACCGTCGGGTTCAAGGCCTCGTCGACGGTCTTCCAGGACACCCTGTCGCAGATGACCCAGGGCGCCGGCGGGCCGCAGACCGGCATCGGCGGCACCAACCCGGCGCAGATCGGACTCGGCGTGCAGGTCGCCGGCGTGTCCACCAACTTCGCCCAGGGGTCGGCGCAGGCCACCGGCAAGGCAACAGACCTGATGATCTCGGGCGACGGCTTCTTCGTCACGCGGCTCGGCAACGACACGATCTACAGCCGTGCGGGCGCGTTCGACTTCGACGCGAACGGCCGACTCGTCAGCGCCGACGGCAAGATCGTCCAGGGGTACTCCGCGACGAACGGTGTGATCAACGACGGTGGGCAGCTCACCGACATCGTCCTGCCGCTCGACGCCGCCGCACCGGCGACCGCGACCTCCTCGGCCACCGTCACCGGCAACCTGCCGTCCGACACCGCCGTCGGTGAGACACTCAACCGTGACGCCACCGTGTTCGACCAGAACGGCAGCAAGCACACGCTCTCCCTGGCGTACACGCGGACCACGACCGGGTGGAGCGTCACGGCGTCGAACGGGCAGGGGACCTCGGCGACCGGCGCGATCACCTTCGCCGCGGACGGTTCCGTCGCGTCCGGTGGCACGCTCGCGGTCGGCGGCATCACCGTCGACATGACCCAGCTGTCCGGGTTCGCGGCGCTCAACACCGCATCGATCTCGTCGCAGAACGGGCACGAGGCCGGGTCGCTGCAGGGCTACTCGATCTCGAAGGACGGCACCGTCGTCGGCACGTTCTCGAACGGGTCCTCGCTCGCCATCGGCCGCATCGCGCTCGCGACGTTCGCGAACCCGGCTGGCCTCGAGAAGACCGGTGCGTCCGGCTACCGCGCGACGGCGAACTCGGGCCAGGCCACGGTCGGTGCGCCCGGCTCCGCCGGTGTGGGGTCGCTGGCGTCCGGCACGCTCGAGATGTCCAACGTCGACCTGTCGCAGGAGTTCACGAACCTCATCGTGGCGCAGCGCGGGTTCCAGGCGAACGCGCGCATCATCACCACCTCGGACGAGGTCCTGCAGGAGCTGACGAACCTGAAGCGCTGAGCCGTTCGGCGGCGCCGTGGCGTCGGGCGCCGCCGTTCGACCAACCCGGGAGCAGTCCGCACCACGATTCGCCGTGGTGCGGACTGCTCCCGGTTGTGCGGTGGGACGCGACTCCATGCCGCGAGATCGGTCAGACGTGTTTCTGCCACGCGCCGGACCACCAGGCCGGCTCGAACCCGATCGACGTGTTCACCGCGAGCATGTGGGTGTCCTCCTCGGCGTTGGCCGTGAGGACCGCCGGTGAGTCCGGCACCGCTCGTGCCCATTCAGCGAGGGCAGTGCACTTCGCCCGGTCCTCGACCGGGGGACGGCCGTGGACGAGGGAGCGCGACGGCCACCGTGCCCTCCGCTGGGGCACGCGGCCCGAACCGGGCTGGGGGATGATGACGACTGCCATGGACACCACGACTCCTCCGCGTCACCGGGACGACTCGGTGCTGCCTGCCGGAGGGGCGCAACGCCCGACGCCGTGGCTCACGGTGGCGCGTTGGGCCGGACGACTGCTGCTCGTCGTCACCGTCCTGGCGGTCGTCTTCACCCGGGCGACGCGTGCGGAGTGGACCGCACAGGGCTACGACGCCGACGGGTTCCCGGTGAGCTGGGTGCCGAACACGACGCTCCTGCTCGTGCTCGTCGTCGGGATCGCCTGGCAGTGGGTCAGTGGACTCGCCGCTTCGCCTGACGCATGCTGGCGGGACGGGGACACACTCGTCGCGCCGACGGTGTTCGGTGACCGGCGGATCCTGGTGCCCGGCGCCTTCGTGCTCCCGTTCCGCCTGCTCGATCAGACGGGCGTCGTCCACGGTGGGCTCGTGATCGATCGGCGTCTGCATGTCGTCGCGCTCGTTCCCGCGCTGTGGTCAGGAGGTCGTGGACGTCTCGACCGTCTGACCGGCCGTCGTGCCGACGGGACGTTCCTCCGTGCGGTGGGCGAGTACGCGCTCGGGTTCGTCTGGCTGCTGTCGGTGGTCGTGGTCGTCCTCGGGCTGATGGCCCTCGTCGACGTGCTCACCGGGGCGATGGGGCGCTGAACGTCGACCGAGCACCTCGGGGTACACGAGTGGCCGCTCCGCGCTCCGAGCGGGGAATTCGGGGGACGATCTCGCGGTGACCCCCAAACGGGGCACAGGATGATGCAGGATGTTCGCGGACACGTCACCGATTCCCCTCGGGACGTGCGTCCGCCCCTGACGACTCCCCAACCCGAAGCCCTCGAGGAGCACGACATCCACACCCGAATCACGTGCACGCCCATGCGCGGCACGACCTCCACGTCCAGCACGCCCACCATCGATCGGCACCAGCGGTGAAGCGCGGGCGCATCGTCCTCGCGGCGGCCACCGCCTCCGTCCTGTTGGTCGGGATCCCGACCGCTGCCTCCGCACACGCGTGGGGCTGGGGCGGCCGGTGGCACCACGCACCGCCCGTCGTGTCGCCCGCCCCGTCGGACGAGCCGACGAGCACACCGTCCGACGAGCCGACGAGCACATCGAGCGACGAGCCGTCCGGCGATCCGACGGACATCCCGACGGAGACCCCGACGAAGACCCCGACGGCTGGGCCGACCGACGCTCCGACGCCCGCCCCCTCCGCGACCCCCGAGCAGGCCGCGCCTGAGCCCGTCGCGGACGACGCAGCCGTCGCACCCGACTCGTCGTTCGTCGAGAACTTCACGACGTCCGCGGTCACCGGCCTCGTCCAGTCCCTGTACCCGCAGTCGTGGCAGCCCTACCCCGACGGCACGTCCGGCATCTACGAGCCGAGCAAGACGGTGTCCGTCCACGACGGCGTGATGGACGTCCAGCTCGGCGGTGCGGGCGCTGCCGGCACCTTCGGGTCCAAGGACGGCGCGTGGGACCACGTCGGCGGCTCGTTCTCCGTCCGGGCCAAGGCCACGGGCGGCGACGGCAACGGTGCGGCGTTCATGCTCTGGCCGAGCTCGAACGTCTGGTCCGACGGCGAGATCGACTTCCCCGAGGGCAACTTCGAGTCGAGTCCGTCCGCGTTCCAGCACTCGATGACCCCGGGGCAGGAGGACGAGCGCGTCCAGGTCGGCACCGGCGTCTCGTGGCGTGACTGGCACACGTACACGATCGACTGGGTCCCCGGCGAGTCGGTCACCTACAGCGTCGACGGCCAGGTCCTCCAGACCCTCACCGAGGACGTGCCGACGACCGCGCACCGCTTCATGTTCCAGACCGGCAACTGGGGCGACGACGGCAACCTCCTCATCGACTGGGTCTCCACGACCGAGTGATGCAGGCCCGGACACGGGCCGGACGGGAGGCTCGGTGCCAGCTGGCGCCGAGCCTCCCGTCCGTCGTCCGGTCCCCGTTACGGCGGCGACGGTTGCGTGGTTCGCTGGACCGGACGGATGGGGGACTCAGTGATCTCGACGACGCCGGACCCGGGGAACCCGTGGCCGCGCGACATGCTCCTCACGATCGAGAACGGCGCGCAGACGCTGCTCGATCTGCTCTGGGTCCGAGAGGCGTGGGCGCTCGACCCGGTCGGTGAGGATCTGCCGCCGGTGCTCGTCGACACGCCGGATCGGGAGACTGGCGGATCCGGAGCCGATCGCGCGAGGTGGTCGGTGGCGTGGCCCGCGCTGTGGGGCGCATGCCTCGCCCATGCCGGTTCGCAGCCCGATCCGCGAGCGATCGAGCGGTTGCACGACCCGTCGATCCCACAGGCCGAGCGTCGTGCCCTGCTGGAACAGGTGTCCGGACCGTCGTGGCGGGACGAGTTCGGCGATGCTGCGTTCACCCGGCGGTACGACGAGTGGACATCGGCACGGTTCGACGAGATCACTTCGCCGGAGGTCTTGCGACGGTCACCGGAACGCGAGCGTCTCGAGCAGCTCGTCCCAGCGTGGCGAGCGGGGTTGACGACGATCGTCGAGATCCCGTGCCGGGGGACGTTCACCAGACGGGTGGGGCCATACGGTCTCCTCGTGACCGCCGAGACCAGGAGCGAGCCGGACGGCTACGCGGCAGCGCTCAGCTCGTTCGCGTGATCACCAGCCGCGGGCTGCCCGGGCTCGCGCCTTGATCGCGGTGATCACCTCGGTCTTGGCATCGGCGTAGTCGTTCATGTCGTCCCACTGCCGGTCGAGCAGTGCACGCTTCGTCTCGGCGTAGAGCGCCCGGTCCGCGGCGTCGGCGCGCAGGTGGTCGCGCAGGAGCCGGTACTCGTCGACCGCGGGCGCACCGTGCTCGTAGACGTGCACGTGGGCATCCCGAGCCGGCGTGCGCACGAGCCGATGCCCGGGTTCACGGACGCGGAGCTCGTAGCCGGCGGCCAGGAGCTGGTCGAGGTAGTCCTCCTCGGCGGTGATGTCCTCGACCGTGACCAGCACGTCGATGATGGGCTTCGCCGCGAGGCCGGGCACCGCAGTGGAACCGATGTGTTCGATCCCCGTCTCCGGCCCGGGCAGGACCTGTCGGATGCGCCGCTCGTGCTCGCGGTAGCGGTCGGCCCAAGCGGGGTCAGCGTCGTGGAGGGAGACCTCGATCGCCTCCGGCCCGCCGACGATCTCGACGGTCGTCACGTCCGGTCGGCGTCGAGCTCGTCGGGCGGTCACGCCACCCGCTCCCAACCCGTCGGGAGGGCGACCGGGGTGCTGTCCCTCGGCAACCAGGCCTCCCACTCGGCGTCGAACGGCCACGACCGTGCGGACGCTGCATCGCGGGCCGCCTCGCCCGCCGCCCGGATGCTCGTGGCGCGCTCCGCGGACCAGAACCCCGACGACTCCAGGAACGCGAGTTCGTCGACGTCCTTGAACGAGACCTGCCAGCCGTCGGCCGCCTGCCGCGCGACGACGTCCAGCGTCCAGTCCTGCGTGTCGAACCCGACGTCCGATCGGACCCACGGCGTCTCGAGGTTCACGTACCAGTCCGGCTCCCACTGCACGCCGTCGTGCCAGCGCCACACGGACCACGGCACGTCTCGCTGGTGCACCCGGACCACGGTGGATCCGAACCACGTCGCTTCCCGGTACGAACCGTCCCAGTCGTCGGGCAGCACGAGTCGTCCGTTCGGGCCGCTGCCGACCCCTGCGCGGTTGCGGACCTCGGAGTCGGGCGTCGTGGCGACGACCGAGAACTCGTCCGAGTCGACGACGACCGTTCCGGCGACGGTGAACCCGACGGCGCGGCCGTGGTGTCCGTACTCGTTGATGCTCCTGAGGGCGACCGGTGTCCCTGGTTCGAATCGACCCGCGTCGTCGCGGGGTGCTCGTGCGGTGTCCATCGTGTTCGAGCATGCCATGTCGACAGGGTCGGTACGCTGACGCGATGACGACGACGTCCGAGGTCCTGGTGCTGTCGGGAGCGGCCGGCGCCGGCAAGTCCACTGCGTGCGTGGCCATCGCCGGACGGGTCCCCGGTGCGTGCGCGATCGACGGCGACACGCTCTCGTCGGCTCGGCGCCCGTGGGACTACGACGAGTACTGGGCCTTCACGATGCGCGTCTGCGCTGATGTGCTCCGGAACGGGCTCGTCCCCGTCATCTGCGGGATCGGGATGCCGGGGCAGGTGTTCCCCGCTGCCGACGTCGCCGGGCTCCGCGTCGACATGCTCGCGCTCGTGTGCGACCCGGACGCGATCCGTCACCGTGTCGTCGAGCGCGGGTACGGCGGGGCGTGGCAGCACCCCGAGAAGCACGTCGCCGTCGATCGCGAGCTCCGCGACGCCGCGGCACGGGCGCCGCACCGGTTCGCGACCTTCGACACGTCGCTCCACGGCATCGACGAGACGGCGGACGCGACGGTCGAGTGGGTGTCCGCCGCAGTCGTCCGCCGCGTCGCGGCCGCAGCCCGCTGATCCGGAGGCCCCTGCCCACGAGAGCGGGCCGGTACCGACTGGCTAGGGTGGTCGGGTGAACGCTCAGGGCCGACCGACTCGACCACGAGGCGACGAACGCCGCCGTCAGATCCTCGACGTCGCGCTGCGGTTGTTCGCCGAGCGGGGCTTCACCGACGTGAGCGTCGCCGACGTCGCGGGAGAGGTCGGCATCACGACGGCCGGGCTCCTGCACCACTTCGGGACGAAGAACGCCCTGCTCATCGCGGTGCTGCAGGAACGCGAGACCCGCAACGGACAGGTGGACGAGTCCCTGCGGGCCGAGGGCAAGGACTGGCTCGAGACGTTCGTCGGCCGGCTCGAACAGAACGAGGACCACCCGGCGCTCGTGCAGCTGTTCGCGCTGCTGTCCGCGGAGAGCATCACACGCGACCACCCAGGTCACGACTGGTTCGTCGAGCGCTACCGCGTGCTGGCCGAGACGTCATCGCACGAGATGGACCGGCTCCTCGACCCGGCGAAGCTGCCGCCGGGGGTGACAGCGACGACCGTCAGTCAGTGGCTCGTCGGACTGGCGGACGGACTCCGGCTGCAGCAACTCCTCAACCCCGGCTCGGTCGACCGGATCGAGTCGGTGCGCGCCTTCGTCGGCATGCTCGAGCAGTACCGACGGGATGACCCGGCTTGACTTACTAAGTACTTAGTAGGTTAGAGTCACGGCATGCGAGCCGTGATGGTGCTGTTCGACAGCCTGAACCGCAAGTTCCTCCCGCCCTACGGGGCCGACTGGGTGCACGCCCCCAACTTCGAGCGTCTGGCACGCCAGACGGTGCGGTTCGACAACTGCTACGCGGGCAGCATGCCGTGCATGCCCGCCCGGCGCGAGCTGCACACCGGCCGCCCGAACTTCCTGCACCGGTCCTGGGGGCCGCTGGAGCCGTTCGACGACTCCGTGCCCGCGATGCTCTCCGACGCCGGTGTGTACACGCACCTCGTCACGGACCACCCGCACTACTGGGAGGACGGGGGAGCGACGTACCACAACCGCTTCGACACGTTCGAGTTCTTCCGGGGGCAGGAGGGGGACGCGTGGAAGGGGCACGTCGCCGAACCCGAGGTCCCGGCGAGCACCCGACGCGTCCGTCACGCGCTCTGGCGGCAGGACCTGGTGAACCGGCAGTACCTGCAGGACGAGGCCGACCACCCCCAGACACTCACCGTCGACGCCGGCCTGGAGTTCATGGCGACGAACCGTGACGAGGACTCGTGGATGGTGCAGATCGAGTGCTTCGACCCGCACGAGCCGTACTTCTCGTACCGCGAGTACCGCCGTCACTACGGCTCGCTCGACGAACCCGGCACCGCGACGGTCGACTGGCCCGACTACAAGCGCGCGGACGAGACCCCCGAGGTGATCGAGCGGACCCGGGAGGAGTACGCGGCGCTGCTGTCGATGTGCGACGCGTCCCTCGGCCGGGTGCTCGACCGCTTCGACGAGGAAGGTCTCTGGGAGGACACCTTGCTCATGGTGTGCACCGACCACGGCTTCCTGCTCGGTGAGCACGGCTGGTGGGGCAAGAACATCCAGCCCTGGTACGACGAGAACATCCACACGCCGTTGTTCCTCTGGGACCCGGTGTCCCGCGCCGCCGGGACCGCCACCGATGCCCTCGTCCAGACGATCGACCTCGGCCCGACGCTGCTCGACCTCTTCGGCGTCGACCGGACCGAGCGCATGCAGGGCCGCTCCATCCTGCCGATCGTCCGCGCGAGCGCAGACCCCGCGGATGCCGACCGCGACGACTCGGTCCGCACCACCGCGATGTTCGGCTCGTTCGGCGGCCACGTGAACATCACCGACGGCCGGTACGTCTACATGCGTGCCGCCGCCGCCCAGAACGCTCCGCTCCACGAACACACCCTCATGCCGACCCACATGAACTCGCGCTTCACCCCGGCCGAGCTGCGCGACGCCGAACTCGTCCCGCCGTTCGACTTCACCCGCGGTGTGCCGGTCCTCCGTGTCCCCGGCTCGGCGTTCGGCGACCCGTCGTCCTTCGGGACCGTCCTGTTCGACCTCGCGACCGACCCTGAGCAGGAACACCCAGTCATCGACGACGCGCTCGAGCTCCGCATGGTCGGGTTGCTGCTCGACGCCATGCGCGCCAACGACGCCCCGCCGTCGCAGTACGAACGCCTCGGCCTGCCGCAGGCGGGCCCTGCCGACGGTTCGCACCTGCTCGCCCGCGCCCAGCTCGACCGGTACCGTGCCGCACTCGAGCCGATCCCGGCGGCTGGCGAGTTCCCGACGGACCGGCCGAGTGTGCGCACCCCGATCACGAGCCTCCTGTCCGTCCCGCAGGCACGTGCCGTCCTGGAGGACGCGCTCGGCCCGGTCGTCGGCCAGCTCGCCGCCCAGACCGGCTCGTCGACCCTGCTCGACCTCGCCCCGTTCACCCCGGCGCTCCGCGCCGCCGCGATCCGGCGCATCGACGCGCGCCTCGCGGCGATCTCCTGACCGGCAGCCGAACCACCCAGGGCCCCGGCCCGACACCACCCGACCCCAGCACCAGGTATCTCGACGAGGAGTTCCGATGGCACAGCAGGCACCACACGCCGCCACCCCGACCGACGCACCAGCGACACCGCCGTCCGTCATCGTCCCGAGGCGGTGGCGACGACTCGCTGCCGTCGTCGCCCCGCTCTGGGCCGACAACAACGAGGGCAGCATCCTCAGCACCCTCGCGCCGGTCATCATCGCGGCGATCTCGCTGCCGCTCGCCGCCGTCGGCGTCCTGACCTCGATCGCGAAGTTCATCAGCATCCTCTTCGGCCCGTTCTGGGCGTTCGTTGCCCGGAAGACGAACCGGAAGGCGACCTTCGTCATCACGACCGCCATCACCGGTGTGCTCACGGCGCTGACCGGCCTGGCGCAGAACTACGCGCACATCATCCTGTTCTACGGCCTGTCCGCGGTGTTCATCGCGGCCGCGCTGCCGATCGTGAGTGAGATCACGACCGACCTCTTCGACGAGAAGAGCCGCGGCCGCGCCTCCGGCTACACCTGGGGAGCGATCTCGTTGCTCGGCTCGATCGCGGGTCCGCTCATCGGGCAGCTCGCGAACGTGCACGACGGGTGGCGCTACGGCTTCTTCATCTGGGGCGGCCTGACCATCGTCGCTTCGCTCGTGCTCCTGTTCTGCTTCACGGATCCCGGCCTCGGCGCGAGCGAGCCGACGACGGCGATGATGACGGTCGAGCAGCGCGCCGAGAACGAGCGCATCACGTGGGCGAAGGTGCGACGGATGTTCGGGATCCCGACGTTCACGCTCATGCTCGTCCAGCGCCTCATCTCCGGGCACCTGCTGATCGGGTCGTTCGGCATCCTCTTCCTCGTGCAGACGTACGGCTTCAGCACGGCCGTCGCAGCGGTCGTCACCCTGCCGTTCGGTCTCGGCTACCTCGTCGGGACGTTCGGCGGCGGCATCGTGACGGACGCCCTCCAACGGCGGTTCCCGCGTGCGGGCCGGATCGCCGTGCTGCAGTTCGCGCAGCTCGGGTTCGCGGTCGCCTCGCTGATCGCGACGCAGTTCGACTGGGGCACCATCTGGGTGTTCGCCGGCCTGTGGTCGGTGATGGGGTTCATGCAGGGCTTGAACCCCGGTGTGAACCGGCCGATCGTCGCGTCCGTCGTGCCGCCGGAGCTCCGCGGTGCCGCGTTCGCGCTCATGCTCTCCGTGTTCGAGGGGCTGGCCTACGCGCTCTTCAACCTCTCGGCGGGGTTCCTGGCCGAGGCGATCGGCCTGAAGGCGGTCATGTTCTGGATCCCCGGCGTCTTGATGCTGGTCAACGCGGCGTTCGTGACGCTGCTCTACCGGACCTACCCGCGGGACGTGGACCGGCTCGACGCGCTCCTGCAGGCGCGCACCGGTTCGGTGGCGACTCACTAGCGGACTGGAGGCTCGGTGCCGGCCGTCACCGAGCCTCCAGTCCGGCTCCTGGCCGCGCCGGGTCCGTAGGCTGCGGTCCCATGGACGACGACGTCACGCTCCTGCGGTACCGCTACCCAGACGGTCGGCTGCAGGCCGCGTTCCCGTTGCGACGGATCGAGGAGACCGCTGAACGGTTCGTCGGCTGTTGCCGGTCGGGTCCGACTCGGGGTGGTACGTGAACCTCGAGGCCGAGAAGCAGCGCGACCACCTCGGCGTGACGTCGGTGGACTGGCACCTCGACCTGCGCGTCTCGCCGGACTTCGTCGTGACGTGGAAGGACGAGGACGAAGCGGCTGCCGCCGTGCAGACCGAGTACCTCCGGGAGCGGGACCTCGAGGCTGCACGGGAGACCGGACAGGCGATCGCGCGGGACCCCGAGGGCTTCGTCGACGCGATCGGCCACTGGGAGGGCTTCCGGCCCGCGCCCGGACTCGATCGCCCGCTCGCGCTGCCGGACGGGTGGGACGCCCCGGCGTCAGGCTGAGCGGAGGAGGTCGAGCACGCCCTCGGGGTAGACCTGGTCGTCCGTGTCGAGGGGGACCCACCGCACGGGACTGCCCTCGTCGAGCACGACGAGCGAGGCGTCGAGCGGCACGGAGTCGAGACCGGGGGAGCCGACCGCGAAGACGTGCACGAACTCGTGCCCCGGGTGTCCCTCGAACGTGAAGATGTTCTCCAGGACGCCGAGTGGCTCGACCACATCCAGGTCGACGTCGAGCTCTTCCCGGAACTCCCGGCGGAGTGCCTCCTCCGCGGTCTCGCCGAACTCGATCCCGCCCCCGACCGGCCGGTGGAACCGGAGGTCTCGGACGCGGTCGTGGTTCTCGGACAGCAGCACGTGGCCGTCACGGACCGGGAGTCCGACGGCGATGTTCCGGATGGACGACATCGTCCCACCCTGTCAGCGCATCTGCGGTCTCGCTAGGGTCGTGCCATGGCGGAGACCGGCGCGTTCGTGTTCCTGCACGCCTCGAACCGCACGGTGGATCGGGCGTGGCCGGTCGCGTCCGGTCTGCCGGACAAGCGGTTCGCGCGGATGCCCGGCTACGACACCGAGTCGGCCCCGGCCGTACCGTTCGACCAGGACGCGTGGGAGTCACGGCTCCTCCGAGCATGCCCAGACGGCGCCGTGGTCGTCGCGCACTCGTTCGGTGGGCCGGTCGCGATGCGTGCGGCCGCCCGGCGCCCCGATCTGGTGCGGGCGCTCGTGCTGTTCGAACCGGCGGCGTACGCACTCGCACGGGGGACCCCCGCGGTGGAGGACCACGTCCGACGGGTGCAGCCCGTGCTCGACCGTGCCGGGTCGCTCGATGCCGCGAGCTTCGCGGTGGCCTTCGGGGACGCGGTGTCGGGCCGGTCCGACGCGTCGGCGCCGACCACGCCCGAGGGTCTGCTCGCGGCCGAACGGCAGCGCATGCTCCCCGGCCCGTGGACGCTCGACACCCCAGAGCACACGGGTGTCCCGACGCTCGTCGTCACCGGTGGGTGGAACGACGAGTACGAGACGATCGCCGCGCACGTCGACGGGGCGGCGCACGTGCTGCTCGCCGGCCTCGGACACCGTCCGCAGGAGCACCAGGACGCCACGCGGGTCGTGCTCGACTTCGTGCGAGCGGTTTCGCCTCGGTAGCCTGGCGCGATGCCGATCATCCCCGATGCCGTGCCCGCCGACGTCGAGTGGGAGCACCTGGTCGACGCGCTCTGGGCCGACGAAGCCGTCGATCCCGAGTCCCGCGTGGCCCTGATGCGCGAACTCGCCGGCTCCGCACCGCACCCCGCGCTCGGCGCGTTCGAGCTCGGCGGCGCCTACGACTCCTCCGGGCACGAGGCCGAGGCAGCCGAGCAGTACGCCGCCGCGGCCGACGCCGGCCTGGCGGAGGTCGACCCGGATCGCGCAGCCCGGATGGTCGTGCAGTACGCGTCGACCCTCCGCAACCTCGGCCGGCTCGACGACGCCATCGCGATGCTGCGGGACGCCCCCGAACACGAATCGACCGGCACGGCACCTCGGGTGTTCCTGGCGTTCGCGCTGCACAGCGCCGGCCGCCACGACGAGGCCCTCCGTGTCGTGATCGAGGCGCTCGAGCCGACGCTCCCGCGCTACAACCGTTCCGTCCGCGCGTACGCGGCGGCCCTGACGGACCACTAGTCGACGAACCACCAGTCGACGGACGGGAGGCTCGGTGCGGGCCGGTGGGGAGCCTCCAGTCCGTCATCGCGACCGATTCAGGGCCGTTGGTCACCCTGGTCTGGTGGGGTCCAGACGGGCTCCGGGCCGACGGCCGCCGCGATGCGGCGGCTGATCACACCGAGCTGCCGGACCTGCGCGCTGGTGAGGGCGCCGAAGACGACCTCGTCGACGAGCGCGCGGTGGCCGGGGGTGGCCTGCGCGACGGCGGCGTGCCCGTCGTCCGTGAGCACGGCCAGGGTGAACCGGCCGTCGCCCGGGTCGGGTCGCCGGTGCACCCAGCCCTTGCCCTCGAGCCGGGTGACGGCGCGGGAGAGCCGTGACAGCGTGCAGCTGGCGTACCCGGCGAGGATGCTCATCCGGAGGGTCCGGTCGGGGGCGGTGTCGAGGGCGTACAGCACGCCGTACTCGAAGTGCGTGAGTCCGCTGTCCCGTTGCAGCTGTGCGTCGAGCGCGGTGGGGAGGCGCTCGAGGACGGTGGCGAACGCCGCCCACACGGCCTGGTCATGTTCCATGACTCGATAGTACTTGCTCAGGCAAGTCAGCCTCGCTACGGTGACTTGCCTGAGCAAGTCATCGACGGGAGTGACATGGACATGCAGCTGCGCGGCACGACGGCCTTCGTGAGCGGATCGACGGGCGGGATCGGGTTCGCCGTGGCGTCCGCGCTGAGTGCCGAGGGGGTCCGGGTCATCGTCAACGGACGGTCGGCGACCCGCGTCGATGCGGCGGTCGACCGTCTGCGTGCCGCGTGGCCGGACTCGTCGCCCCGCGGGATCGTCGCGGACTTCGGGGACCCGGCGTCGGTGCAGCGACTGCTCGCGGAACTCGACGAGGTCGACGTCCTCGTCAACAACGTCGGCCTGTTCGGGCTCACGGCGTTCCCGGACATCGACGACGACGAGTGGCAGCGGTACTTCGACGTGAACGTGATGAGCGGCGTGCGGCTGTCCCGGCACCTGCTCCCCGGCATGCTCGCGCGGGGCCGGGGTCGCATCGTGTTCGTCAGCAGCGAGTCCGGTGTCGCCGTGCCGGCCGACATGGTCCACTACGGCACCACGAAGGCAGCGATGATCGCGCTCGCGAACGGCTTGGCGAAGACCACGCGGGGGACCGGGGTGACCGTGAACACCGTGCTCGGCGGCCCGACCTACTCGGACGGCGTCGCGAGCGCGGTCGAGGCAATCGCTTCGTCGCAAGGGGCCACGGTCGACGAGGTGAAGGCCGCCGTCATCGCGCAGAACCGCACCACGCTGCTCGAGCGGTTCATCGAGCCGTCCGAGATCGCCGACATGGTCACCTACCTGGCGAGCCCGCGGTCGTCGGCGACGAACGGTGCCGCACTCCGGGTCGACGGTGGGGTGCTCACGACGACCCTCTAGTCGTATGGTTGCTGCGTGTCGATCGTCAGGGTGCACAACTTCGCCATCTCGCTGGACGGCTACGGCGCGGGCGCCGACCAGTCGCTCGAGCAGCCGTTCGGCCACGCCGACGGACGGCTCATGCAGTGGTTCTTCGGGACGCAGACGTTCCGCGCGATGCAGGGGGCGTCGGGCGGGAGCACCGACCTCGACGACCGGTTCGCGCGCACGTGGGGCGATGGCATCGGTGTCGAGATCATGGGCCGGAACAAGTTCGGGCCTGTCCGCGGGCCCTGGCCGGACGAGTCGTGGACGGGCTGGTGGGGCGAGGACCCGCCGTTCCACACCCCGGTCTTCGTGCTGACGCACCACCCCCGGGAACCGCTGTCGATGGCGGGCGGGACGACGTTCCACTTCGTCGACGCGAGCCCGTCCGAGGCACTCGCACAGGCTCGCGCTGCGGCGCCCGGGCTGGACGTGCGGATCGGGGGCGGCGTCGAGACGGTCCGAGCGTTCCTCGCAGCGGACCTCATCGACCGCATGCACGTCGTCATCGTCCCGATCGTGCTCGGACGGGGCGAGCGGCTTTGGGACGGTCTCGAAGGACTCGAGGACCGCTTCACGATCGAGGCGACCCCGTCGCCGTCCGGTGTCGTCCACCTGACCTTCGAGCGCCGGGAGACCACCCCCGCCGGGTGAACCGCGTCATCGGAACGGACATGCGGCGTTGCGGAGTCCGCGCTGCCCCACCGCATTCTTCGAGGTTCCTTGGGAGTGGTCGGGAACAGTCGCCGGCATGATGCTCCCGCTCGCGATCCCGCTGTTCGACGCCTCCTCGCTGCTCCACTCCTTCGGGCCGTGGGTGCTGCTCGGCATCGGCGTCGTCGTCTTCATCGAGTCCGGGGTGCTGTTCCCGTTCCTGCCGGGCGACTCGTTGCTCGTGACCGCCGCGATCCTGGCGACGCCGCTCGGCGTCGCGCCGTGGCAGATCATCGTGGTCGGGATCCTCGCCGCGGTCGCCGGGGACCAGGTCGGGTACTGGCTCGGTCGGGAGTTCGGCCGGCGGTTGTTCCGGGACGACGCGCGGCTGCTCAAGACGTCGCACCTCCGCGAGGCCGAGGCGTTCTTCACGAAGTACGGGGCACTGTCCCTGGTGCTCGGTCGTTTCGTACCCGTCGTGCGCACGTACGTCCCGCTCGCCGCGGGCACCGCCGACCTGCACTGGCGCCGGTTCACGCTCTGGAACGTCGTCGGTGCGGCGACCTGGGTGGTCGTCATGACGATGGTCGGCGTGCTCCTCGGCGGCATCCCGTTCGTCGCCGACCACATCGACGTCCTCGCGATCGTGATCGTCGTGGTCTCCGTCCTGCCGGTGGTGATCGGTGCACTCCGCACACGGCAGAAGCGTCGCGCGGCCGCGCGGCGCGATCGCACGTCGCAGGACGAGCAGCGGGTGATCGGGTGACGAGACCGATTGCGTCACCCGGTTGCGGACGGGAGGCTCGGTGCCGGCTGGCGCCCTGCCTCCCGTCCGCACGTGGCCGCGTTCCGGACGCGACCCGCCGCGCTCAGGCCAGGAACCGGACCCGCGGCGCGATGCCGCGGATCCACACCGCCCGGACGAACGGCGCGACGCCGAGGGCCCAGACGACCGACGCCAGGACGTCCGTCGGAAAGTGGACCCCGTCGACGAGCAGCGAGCAGAGGACGACGAGGACGACGAGCGGTACGGCGACGCGGACGGCTCCGGCGGCCCGGGTGTCGGCCAGCAGCAGCACGACCGCGACGGCCGCGGCGACGACGAACACGGAGTGTCCGCTCGGGTAGGACGCGTCGACCTGCGCGGGGGAGAACGGGTGGGGAAGGTGCAGTGCGTCGGGGCGGGCGCGGTGGACGACGAGCTTCACGACCGCTGACGGCAACCAGGTGCCGGCGATCACGACGGCGAACGCGGCTGCGGGCCGCACGTCGCGACGCACGGTCCAGATCACAGCGGTCGCGACGACGGTCAGCAGGATCGCTGGCACAGGGCTGAACAGTTCGTAGACGGTGTTCGTCACCACGCCGACGAACCCGGTGTGCAGCGCGTTGAACCAGATCACCACCGACAGGTCGGCACTGCTGTCGTGGAGCGCCACCCCGGCGACGAGCACGGCGATGACGGCTGCTGCCGCGACGATGCCGGTGCGGGCGACGGAGGCGGGACGGAGGATGCCGGTACGCGTCCGCTCGGAGCGACGCGGGCGGGTCAGTTGCGGAGTCACGCGTCGATCGTCGCGTGGTGGTTCCCAGACGGCTCCAAGAACCCGGATCGCATTCGTCGCTCTCCGCCGTCATGGTGTCGATGTCCGGTGTGCGGGTGACGGACGTCGTCGTCAGCGCGCCGACGGCAGCGTGAGCAGGAACGTCGTCCCGGCCGGCCCGGTCTCCTGCACCCGGACGGCACCGCCGTGCCGGACGGCGATCTCCCGCACGAGCGCCAGGCCGATGCCGTAGCCGGTCCGTCGGACCGGCGCACCGCCCGGCGTGCTGGTCGATGCGCTGGTGGACTGGGCGGCTGGCGTGGGCGCGGCGCCGACGTTCGGCGTCCCGTGGGCGAAGCGGTCGAACACGCGCGACGGGTCGACGCCTCGGATCCCGCCACCGTGGTCGGTGACGCTGATGTCCACCCACCGGCCACGTTCCCGGACGCCGACCTGGACGACGCTGTCCGCCGGTGCGTGACCGACCGCGTTGTCGACGAGCGCGACGATGCACCGGCGGAGTGGCACAGCGGGAACCGTCACACTCGCGTCGGTCGGTGCGTGCTCGATGCGGATGCCGTGGTCGCCGGCCAGGACCTGCAGGTCGCTGATCGCCGCGTCGAGTTCGACACCGACGCGTGTGGAGCTGGTCTCCCCGTCGTCCGTGGAGGTCGCCGCCTGCAGCAGGTCGTTCACGATGTCGACGAGCGCTCGGGTGTCGTCACGCAGCGCGTCGACGACCTCGCGGTTCGGGTCGTCCGCCGACGTCTTCCGGCTGAGTTGCTGGACTCGGGCGTCCATGACGGTGAGCGGGGTCCGGAGCTCGTGGCCGGCGTCCGCGACGAACGTGCGCTGCAGACGGAGCGCCTCGCCGATCGGGACGACGGCCCGGCGCGCGATGACCCACGTCGCGACCCCGGCCAGGAGCACGGCACCGGCCCCGATCACCGCCAACGCGACGACGAGTTCGTCGCTGTCGACGAAGATCCGCGTGGCGTTCTCGGCGTGCTGCTCCAGCTCTTCACGAGGGGTCGACTGCCAGAGGACGAAGGCCAGCACCAGCCCGATGATGAGCACGACGAGCCCGGCGGAGACCGCGGCCACCTGCCAGCCGATCCGGATCGCCGACCGTCGGACGGCGGTGCGGTCGGGGTCGTGGTCCGGACCGGTCCGGCGCGGCCACGGCCCGCTCACGGCGACCCGATCCGGTAGCCGATGCCGCGGATCGTCGTGATGAGCTCACGGTCGGTCTTCCGGCGGATGTAGTGCACGTATGTGTCGACGGTGCCCTCGACCTCGCTCGCGCCGAACACGCTGGACAGGATGTGTGACCTGGAGAACGCGGTCGTCGGTGACTTGGCGAGCAGTTCGAGCAGGGCGTTCTCGCGGTCGGTCAGCTGGATCCGCCCGGAGTACGGCGAGTAGACGGTCGCCGTCGCCGGGTAGAACGTCCACTCGCCGATCGGCACGGGGTCACCCTCGGACGAGAAGTCACGCGTGAGTGCCCGGAGCCGTGCGGAGAGCTCCTCGAACTCGAACGGCTTGACGAGGTAGTCGTTCGCGCCGGCGTCGAGACCCGACACCCGGTCGTCGAGGGTGCCGAGCGCGGTGAGCATGAGCACCGGGGTCGCGTCACGACGGCCCCGGAGCCTGGCGATGACCTCGGCGCCGTCGATCCCCGGCAGACGACGGTCGAGCACCATCACGGCGAACATCCGCTCCGCTGCCAGACGGAGCGCGTCCTCTCCGGTGGTGGCGAGCGTCACGTCCCAATCCTCACCGAGGACGTCGGCGACGATGGGTCCGAGTCGCGGGTCGTCCTCGACGAGCAGCAGTCGGGACGCGGTCGTCACGTGGCCTCCGGAAGGTCGATGTCTTCCACAGGTTGCCACACGCGCCGATCACTGTGCTGTCGGCACGTGGCAAGGTCGACTCATGATCGAGTGGAGCGCCGTCGTGTGGACGTTGGTCGGCGTCCTCGTGCTCGTCGCCGTCGCGACGACGCTCCTGCTCGTCACCCGTGCACCGTCTCCGTGGGCACCCGCTCTCGCCGTGCTCCGTGGGACCGCGCAGCTCGCCGCGATCAGCCTGGTCCTCGCCGGCGTCATCCGGGATCCGGTCTGGATCGCGATCGCCCTGGTGGTGATGTTCAGTGTCGCGGCGACGACGTCGGCCCGTCGGCTCGGCGCGTTCCGGCAGCGGATCGGGCCGGTCGCGCTCGCGATGGCGGCTGGCATCGTCGTGTCGCTCGGTGTCGTGTTCGCCACCGGCGCGGTCGCGTTCGCACCGCGCTACGTGCTCGCGGTCGGCGGGATCGTGATCGGCAACGCGATGACCATCGCGACGCTCTCCGGTCGGCGGTTCGTCGAACTCGCCGACGACCGGTGGGACGAGGTCGAGGGGTGGCTCGCGCTCGGGGCGACCCCGCGACGGTCCACGGCGGACCTCGTGCGCCGCGCGGTCCACGCCGCGATGGTCCCGACGACCGACCAGACCAGGACGACGGGCCTCGTCACGCTGCCCGGTGCGTTCGTCGGCGCGATCTTCGGTGGTGTGTCACCGCTCGATGCCGGCCGCTTCCAGATCGTCGTGCTCGCGGCGATCATCGCTGCCGGGGCGATCGTCGCGACGGTGCTCACGGCCTTCCTCGCACCCGTCAGGACCCGGCCGGCGCCACTCGACTGACCGCCGACCGCATCGACGGTCAGGCGGCGGGCGCGCCCTCGTTCACCGCGGCCAGGCCGTTGAGCGTCCGGGGGTAGCCGACGAAGGGCAGCAGGACCGTGAGCACGTCGAGGAGGTCGCCGCGGGAGTTGCCGACGTGCAGGTTCGCCGCGACGTGCCCCTTCACCTGACCGTCGGCGCCGCCGAGGCCGACGAGCATCGCGAACGTCAGCAGTTCACGCATCCGGACGTCGAGACCGGTGCGCGTGTAGTGGTCGCCGAAGCAGTTCGCGGAAAGGAAGCGCTGGAAGTGCAGGGCGTCGTCCGGTGCGTTCGCGTACATCGCCTCCACGCGGTCACCGACGATCTCGGTCTGCTTGGCCTTGCCGACCTCGAAGCGGTCATCCGGCGTCGTGGTCGACTGGCCGGGGAGCGGCAGCTCGACGCCGCGCTCGGTGAGCACCGCGTTGGTGATCCGCAGGAAGTCGACCACCCGCGCGATGCCGACGTAGGCGACGGCCTGGTAGACGACCTCCTTGACCTCGACGGGCGTGACGTCGTTGTCGAGCGCGGCGCCGAGCATCGTGCGGAACTCGGTCTGCGCACCGACCGCGATGATCGCCCCGAGCTGGACGACCAGCCGATCGTGCCGGTTCATCGACGCGGCACGGAGCGTCTCGTCGAAGGCGAAGTCGTCGAAGAACGCGACGAACTCGGGGTCGGTCTCCGCGAGGGTGGAGACGTGGTCCGGGAAGAGGGTGTCGTGCTCCGCGCGGGCGGTGTCGTCAGCTGGCATGCCCTCGACGCTAGGGCTCGATCGGCGCCGGGAGGAGGCACTGCCAGTACACGGAAGCCGGGAACACCCTCCGGCGACGTCAGGAGCGCGCGGTTCGCGCCTCGGGCAGGATCGTCGGCAGCGTTGCTGCGAGTCGCGCACAGGCACCGCCTGCCATGCTCTGAGGCCCATGGAACTCATCGCACCCGAACTCGTCGTCGTGCTCGCCACGGCGATCGCGGTCGCCACCGCCGTCTCCGGGCGCATCCGGATCGCACCGCCCGTGCTGTTGCTCGTCTTCGGCGCCGGGATCGCCTTCATCCCGGTGTTCGGCCGACTGGAGCTCCCGGCGGACGCCGTGCTGCTCCTGTTCCTGCCCGCACTCCTGTACTGGGAGAGCCTGACCATCTCGCTGCGGGAGATCCGCGCGAACCTGCGGGGCATCGTCCTGATGGGCACGCTCCTCGTCGTGGTCACCGCGGGCGGGGTGGCGACGCTCCTGCACCTGCTCGGCATGCCGTGGGGCCCGGCGTGGGTGCTCGGTGCCGCGGTGGCCCCGACGGACGCGACGGCCGTCGGCGCGCTGACCCGTTCCCTCCCGCGCCGGAACACGACGGTGCTCCGCGCGGAGAGCCTGGTGAACGACGGGACGACGCTCGTCGTCTACGGGATCGCGGTGGCGGTGACGGCGGGCGAGCAGACTCTGACGGCGTGGAACGTCAGCGGGATGCTGCTGCTGTCCTACGTCGGCGGCATCGCCGCCGGGCTCGCGGTGTCCTGGCTCGGCATGCAGGTCCTCCGGCGGGTGCACGCCGTCGTGCTGGAGAACCTGCTCACGCTGCTCGTCCCGTTCGTGGCGTTCCTGGCCGCAGAGGCGATCGGTGCGTCCGGCGTCCTCGCCGTCGTCGTGGCGGGGCTCGTCGTCAGCCAGGTCGCCCCGAAGCTCGACCGTGCCGAGACCCGCCAACAGGTGCGGTCGTTCTGGTCCTTCGCGACGTTCCTGCTCAACGGCGCGCTGTTCGTGCTCGTCGGCATCGAGGCGACCATCGCGGTCCGCGCGCTCGGCGTCCGGGAACTGTGGCTCGGCCTCGGCCTCATCGGACTGGTCTCGGTGACGGTCGTGGTGCTCCGCTTCGCCTTCCTCAACGCGTCGTGGGGCGCCGTCAAGCTCGTCACGCTGCGCACCGGCGGCACGCCACGAGAGGGACACCGTGACCGTGTGGTCAGCGGCTTCACCGGGTTCCGTGGGGCGGTGTCGCTGGCGATGGCCGTCGCGGTGCCGCGCATGGTCGAGAGCGGTGCGGCGTTCCCGGACCGCGACCTCATCGTGTTCGTCACGGCGGGCGTCGTCGTGGTCACGATCGTCGGGCAGTCGCTCGTCCTCCCCGCGGTCGTCAGGTGGGCGGACTTCGGCGGTCGCGACGAGGTGGCCGACGAGCGTCGGGACGCCGAACGGACCGCGATCGAGGAGGCGCTCGACGCCCTGCCGCGCCTGGCCAAGCGGCTCGGCGCCGACGACGAGGTGGTCGAGCGCATCCGCGGCGACTACGAGGGGCACCTGGCGCTCGTCCGGGCGGAGCAGAGCGACGAGTCCGACCACCCGTTGCTCGCGAAGCGCGGCGATGCGGTGGAGCTCGAACTCGAGCTCGTCCGGCACAAGTCGGCGACCGTGCTCCGGATGCGGGACGACGGCGACATCGACGACCTGGTGCTGCGCCAGGTCCGGGCGGAGTACGACGCCGAGGAGACCCGGCTGCTCCGCCAGGGCGAGCGCGACTGACCAGCAGCCGACGACTCAGCGGAGCGCGCCCGACTCGCAGCCACCCGGCCGAGCGCGCCTGACCCGCGGCTACCCGGCCGAGCGCGCCGCGGTCCGCTGCACCCCGGCTGCCGGCGCGATGACGACCGCGATGACGAGCAGCGCAGCCGGCACGAGCATGGTGAGCTGCAGCCCGAGGTGCTCCCCGAGGAAGCCGAGCGCCGGCGGCCCGACGAGGAACGCGATGTAGCCAGCTGCGGCGACGACGGACACGCGGCGGTCGCCGTCGGTGGGGTGGTCACCCGCCGCGGAGACGGCGAGCGGGAACCCGAGCGCGATGCCGAGGCCCCAGACCACCGCCGCGATGGCGGTGAGGAGCGGGGTCGGCGCTACGACGACACCGAGCACCCCGATCGCACCGACGGTCGCGCACGCCCGGATGACGGTGCCGCGCCCGAAGCGGGTGACGAGGGGCGTCCCGGCGGACCGGCCGATGAACATCGCGAGCGCGAAGCCGGTGAACACGAGGGAGCCGAGGACCTCCGGAGCGTCGTGCTCGTTCGTCATGAGGAGCGGTAGCCAGTCGCTCGCGGAACCCTCGGCGAACGCCATCGCGAGCGTGATCACCGCGATGAGGAGCAGCTGCACGGTGACGACACCGCGGCGACGAACGGGTCGGGTGTCGTCAGCGGCGGGGACCTCGGCCCGGGGCAGCGGCCGGAGGTTCGTCGCGGCGAAGACCGCGAGCGCTGCCATCACGGCCGTGGCGATGGTCAGGTGCACGACGACGGGAGTCTGCGCGGCGGTCATCGCGATCCCGACGACTCCGCCCGCGACGGTGCCGAGACTGAAGCACGCGTGCAGCATCGGCACGACCGGGCGGCCGGTCGCACGCTCCTGCGCAGCGGCCTCGACGTTCAGGCCGATCTCGGCGACGCCCGCGCCGAAGCCGATGAGGAACAGTCCGCCCCAGACCCCGACGGCGAACTGCGCCGGTGCCAGGACCCCGACGAGCAGCATGCCGAGCACCGGCAGCGCTGCGCCGACGAGCACGAGCGGGCGGGTCCCGAGGACGCGGACGAGCGCTCCAGCGCCGAGGATGCCGATCATCGACCCGATCGACAGACCGAACAGGACGATGCCCATCGCCTCGATCGACGCGCCGAGGTCGGACCGGACGGCCGGGGTGCGGGTGACCCACGACGCGATGCCGAACCCCGTCATGGTGGACACCGCGAAGAGCGCCAGCCGGTGGAGTCGGGTGGGTGTCGGCGCCGTCGCTGTGCTCACGCGCCAACTCTCGCACGGCGGACCCACGCCCGCCACGGCAGTGACGTCGCGAGTGCCAGTCCGATGACCACCGAGCCGAACCACCCGACGACGGTGCCGGGGATCGGCACGAGCAGGCTCGTCCACAGCAGCACCGACAGCACGCCGAGCACGTACGCGGCCCCGGCCTTGAGGTACCGGAGCCGCTGCAGCCCGGCCGCCTGGTCCAGGTGCGAGGTCAGGCGAGCGAGGAACACCGCCCCGACCGCGATCGCCGCACCCGCGACGGCCGCCTGTTCGAGCGCACCGATGCCGTCGGACCCGAGCGGGCCCGACCCGGACAGCGAGTACACCCCGTCCAGGATCTCGAACAGCATGAACACGACGAGCCCGCGCTCGAACACGACGGTCGACGCGTACGCGTGGATCCGCCAGGCGTCCCGCCCGGTCCCGATCGAGGACGTGTCCGTGGTCCCGGCGGGGGAGCGGAGCGCCCACTTCGCCACGGCCTTCGACCCGAGGTAGCCGACGGTGCCCGCGACGCCACCGAGGACCGCCGGCACCACCGAGACGGGCTCCCACGAGGAGGCGGACCCGACGAGCACGGAGGTCAGCACCACACCGGTCCCAGCGGTGACCAGCGACCAGACGCGCGGCCGTGCGACGGCGGCGAGCCGGGCCTCCAGTCCGCCGAGCCAGGACCTGCGGGACGCACGGTCCGTGTTGAACAGGTACTCGGCGAAGACGAGCCAGATGAACGACGCTCCGAACGCGGCGAGTGCGGGACGCACGTCCTGCAGGTGCGCCGCGAAGGTGCCCGGTGCGAACACCGCCTCGGACACGGCGGACGCCGGGTCCGAGGCGTCGCCGACGGCGACGGCGGCCGGCGGCAGCAGCAGCCGCATCGCGAGGACGCCGGCGACGATCCCGAGCGACAGGAACAGGCGTCGCGCCGGGGAGTGCAGCCGGCCGGCGATGCCAGCCATCGGGACCGACGAGTCGGCCGCCATCGCGATCTCGAGCAGGGCGAGCGCGATGAACGCGAGTGCCGCGGCCGGGCCGAGCGTGAACCAGGCGAGTGCGGCGACGGCGGTCGTGGTGAGCAGGGGGACGGTCAGCAGGGATCTGGCCATCACCCCATGGAGCGCTCCGAACCTGCGCTGGTCGTGCACTCGGCCTGGGCACGGCCTGGAGGCTCGGCGTGCGTTCCCGAGATCGGGTGACGGCCGGTCCCCACTTGCGCGGACGCCCGCGCTCCTAACGCGCGCCGCCGTGCGGCCGATAGACACCGCTGACCACCCACGGAAGGGCGGTCGCACACCCTGCCCCACGGACGGCGGCGGGGACGAGACACACCAAGGACGGGCCATGATCGTCGTCACACGACTCAACGGCAGCGGGTTCGCTGTCAACCCCGATCTCGTGGAGCGCATCCAGGAGACGCCGGACACGACGCTCATCATGGTCGACGGCGCGAAGTACATCGTCCGCGAGTCCATGGCAGAGGTGATCGACCGGATCGCCGCGTACCGCGCCCGCATCGTCACGATGGCGTACGGCACCGAGCCGCGCGGTGCCTCCGAACTGCGCGGTGCCACCGGCCCGCAGCCGGTCCTCGCGCCGGTCGCACCGCTGCACGGGGAGCGCTGACGTGGACATCGCAACGATCGTCGGGATCCTGCTCGCCTTCGGCGCACTGTTCGGCATGGTCGAGATGGAGCACGTCGAACTCGCCGGCCTGTTCCTCCCCGCGCCGATGCTGCTCGTGTTCGGCGCGACCATCGGCTGCGGCATCGCGAGCACCACGCTGAAGGACGCCATCGCGTCGTTCAAGTCGGTGCCGAAGGCGTTCACCGGCAAGGTCACCCCGCCGGCGTCGGTCATCGACGACGTCGTGGGCCTCGCCGAGGTCGCCCGCGCCAACGGCCTGCTCGCGCTCGAGCAGGAGGCCGACAAGCACTCGGACCCGTTCATGAAGAAGGCGCTGCAGAACATCGCCGACGGCACCGACGGCGACGAGCTCCGGATCCTGCTCGAGGACGAGATCGAGTCGAACGCCGCGCCGGTCCGCAGCGCGAGCTCGTTCTTCATGGGCCTCGGCGGCTTCGCCCCGACCGTCGGCATCATCGGCACCGTGGTGTCGCTGACCCACGTGCTCGCGAACCTCGGCAAGCCGGACGAGCTCGGCCCGCTGATCGCGAGCGCCTTCGTCGCGACGCTGTGGGGCCTCCTCACCGCGAACTTCCTCTGGCTGCCGATCGGCGGGAAGCTCCGCAAGCTCGCGCAGCTCGAGTCCGACCGTCAGACGCTCCTGATGGAGGGACTCCTCGCGGTGCAGGCCGGCAGCCAGCCGCGGCTGCTCGGCGAACGCCTCAAGGCGATGGTCCCGCCGGCTGCCAGGGGCGACGCCGCCGCGGCGAAGGGCAAGGGCAAGTCCGGCAAGGGCGAGTCCGTCGACGACCAGCAGCTGGCGGCCTGACGATGAGCGCGAACCCCCGTGGACGCGGTCGTGGACGGTCGAAGAAGGGCGGTCACGACGAGGCCGAGCACCCCGACGAGCGCTGGATGGCGTCCTACATGGACATGATCACCGTCCTGATGTGCATGTTCCTCGTGCTCTTCGCGATGTCGACGGTCGACCAGCAGAAGTACATCGCGCTGAAGACCTCGCTCGCCACCGGGTTCGGCGAGGTCAAGACGGACAAGATCGACACCGCGAGCGGCACCGTCGTGAAGAAGAACGAGGTCACCGACGGCAAGGGGTACTCGGTCGACAACGCGAAGGCCGACCACTCCACCGCGGCGTCTGGCAGCAAGGACACCAACACGGATCCCGCGTCGGCCGCGGTCCCGGCCGTCCCGGCGAGCGCGACCAAGCAGGACGTCGCCGCCGCGAAGCAGGAGCTCGACGACCTGAAGGCGATCGAGGCGGCGATCAAGGCCAACCTCGACAAGGCCGGGCAGACCACCAACGTGCAGTTCACCGTCGACGCCCGCGGGCTGACCGTGCGGCTGGTCGGCAGTGAGACGTACTTCGGCACCAACAGCGCCGACCTGTCCGACCAGGCGAAGGCCATCATGGACGCGATCGCACCGGTGCTGAAGACGGCGGACCACGACGTCAGCGTCGAGGGCCACGCCGACCAGCGGAACTCGACCGCCCCGTACGCGACGAACTGGGAGCTCAGTGCCGCCCGCGCCACCGGGGTCCTCCGCGACCTGGTCGAGCGCGGTGGGATGCCGGCCGACCGGATCCAGAGCGTCGGGTTCGGGTCGAGCCGGCCGCTCGCGAAGGGGAGCACCGACCAGGACCTCGCGCTGAACCGACGCGTCGACATCGTGGTGCTGTCGAACGCCGACCAGGACGTCAGCGCACTGATGCCGGCGCTGGCGAAGGCGCAGGACGGGGCGCGATCCGGCTGACGCCCTCCGGCCCCCAGAAGTGGGCACAGCACTGACGGGTGGGACGGGTCCACCCGATAGACCCACCCGTGACCGAGACCCTGCCAGCGCCCGAGGTGTACGACTTCGCGCGCCCGTCGACGCTCGCCCGCGAGCACGCGCGGGTCCTCGAGCTCGCCTTCGAGACCTTCGCCAGGCAGTGGGGCACCCAGCTGACCGCCAAGGTCCGCGTGGTCAGCCAGGTCACGTGCGAGCAGGTCCAGATGATGACGTACGACGAGTACGCCGCGTCCCTGCCGGCGCTCACGGGCATGGCGCTGCTGCCGATCGCCGACACGACCCCGAAGGGCGTGCTGCAGGTCCCGCTCGACGCCGCCCTGACGTGGGTGTCGCACGCGCTCGGCGCCTCGAAGCCGTTGCCCACGCCCGACCGCACCTTCACACCGATCGAGCAGGCCCTGGTCCGCAAGATCATCGAGGACGCCCTCGACGACCTCCGCTACTCGTTCGGCGGACTCCTCACGCACGACGTCACCGTCGGCGGGTTCCAGTACAACTCGCAGTTCGCCCAGGCCGCGCAGAAGGGCGACCTGATGATCGTGGCGTCCTTCGAGATCCGTGTCGGCGACCGCATCGCCCCCGGAACCCTCGCCCTGCCGGCCGAGGCCGTGCTCCCGCAGCTCGGCGAGGCTGCGGCCACCGTGTCGTCCGCCGACGCCCGTGTGCTCCTCGACGCCCAGCTCGCGAGCGTCCCCGTCGGCGTCTCGCTGCGCTTCGCCCCGGCCGCCGTCCTGCCGTCGCAGGTCCTGCGCCTCGCCGTCGGCGACCTGCTGCCGCTGCCGCACCCGCAGCACCGTCCCCTCACCATCGCGGTCGACGGCGAGCCCGTCGGCACCGCCGCCGTCGGCGCGAACGGCTCGCGCCTCGCCGGCATCGTCGTCACCACCACATCGGAGCTCCCCGCATGACCGCCACCACCACCCTCCACACCGGTGCCGCCGAGGCACTCGTCGCGCAGCTCCCGACGGCGGCGCCCCTCCGCGCGCTGGCACTGCCTGGAGGCTCGACCGCCTCCGTCCTGGAGGCTGCGGTCGACGGTGTGGTCGCGTCCTTCGTCGGCGGGCTGTCCGCTGACCTCGCGGTGGTCCTGACCGACCTGGACCAGATCGCCGCCGCCGGCGGCACCGACCACGGCCTCGTGGCGGTCACCGACGTGCTCCGTCCGTCGCTCGAGGCCGCGGTGTCGGCGCTCGGCGTCGGTGTCCTCGGCGAGGCCCGTCGTGAGTCCGCCGCCTCGCTGTTCGCCGACCCGGACACGGTGGTGTTCGAACTCACCGCCGGCGGGCTGCCCGGCGGCTGGTTCGGCATCCGCATCCGCGAGAACGGCACCGTCGGCGCCGCGCCGGTGCAGCACGTGTCGATCCCCGCCGGGAACCTCGGCCGGATCAACAACGTCGAGATGACGCTGACCGTCGAGATCGGTCGCACCCGGATGTCCGTCCGCGACGTGCTCGGCATGGAGCCGGGCGCCGTCGTCGAGCTCGACCGTTCTGCCGGTGCCCCGGCCGACGTGCTGCTCAACGGTCGGCTCATCGCGCACGGCGAGGTCGTCGTCGTCGACCAGGACTACGCCGTGCGCATCACGAAGATCCTCGACGTCGCCGAAAGCCTCTGACCCGACGTGGACACGCTCGTCATCACCCTCCGCGTCGCGCTCTCGCTCGGCGTCGTGCTCGCCCTGATGTGGGTGCTGCACCGCCGCGTGTCGAAGGGCCAGTTCGGCGCGGGGAAGAAGCCGCGGGGACGTCGTTCCGCCGCGGTGGAGGTCGTCGCCCGACAGGGCATCGGCGGCAAGGCGAGCGTCGTCGTCGTGGACGTCGAGGGGGAGCGCCTCGTGCTCGGCGTGACCGAGCACGGCGTCAGCCTGCTCACGAGCGGTGCGGCACCCGCACCGGAACTGACGATCGTGACCGGTCCCGTCACGCTGCCCGTGCGTCCGACCCCGTCGGCGGAGCAGTTCCGTCAGGAACTGGCCGTGCAGACGGACGCCGCCACGAGCCTCCCGTCCGACGCGGCGGAGCCGCTGCCCATGCGCCCGCGCAACCGTCGCGCCCAGCGCACGGTCGTCCCGACGTCGGCGCAGCTGCAGGGCTCGATCCTGTCCGCGGACACCTGGCGGCAGGCCGCCGCCGCCCTCCGTTCCCGGCGGGCCGGGTGACGGCCGCGCGCACCGGGCGAGTCGTCCTGCTGGTCCTGCTCGGGTTGGCGATGGTCGCCGGGTTCCTCATGCTCACCGCGACCGGCGCGCACGCGACCGGGGTCGTCCAGCCCACCGCTCCGGCCACGCCGTCCGCCCCGGCGTCGCCGTCCACCGGCGGGTTCTCCGTCAGCGTGAACGGGCCGGACGGGCAGCCGTCCTCCGCCGTCGTGACGCTCATCGGGATCACGCTGCTGAGCGTCGCCCCGGCGCTGATGCTGATGATGACGTCGTTCACGAAGATCTTCGTCGTCCTCGCGATGACCAGGAACGCGCTCGCGCTGCAGTCGATCCCGCCGAACCAGGTGCTCGCGGGCCTGGCGCTGTTCCTGTCCCTGTTCGTGATGGCGCCGGTGATCGGGCACATCAACGACGACGCGCTCCAGCCCTACCTGGCGGGGCACATCGACTTCCAGCAGGCCGTCGACATCGGCACGAAGCCGCTCCGGACGTTCATGCTGCACCAGACGCGCGAGGAGGACGTCGCGCTCATCACCCGCGCTGCCGGTCAGGACAACCCGAAGACGATGGCCGACGTGCCGATGACGACGGTCATCCCGGCGTTCATCATCTCCGAGCTCCGCAGCGCGTTCATCATCGGGTTCGTCATCTTCATCCCGTTCCTCGTCATCGACCTCGTCGTCTCCGCGGCGCTGATGTCGATGGGCATGATGATGCTCCCGCCGGTGATGATCTCGCTGCCGTTCAAGATCCTGCTCTTCGTGCTGGTCGACGGGTGGGGGCTCATCATCAAGTCGCTCATCGAGAGCTACCAGGTGGTGCACTGATGGACCAGCAAGCCGTCATCGACCTCGTCCTGCAGGCCCTCATGGTCGCGGGCAAGCTCGCCGCGCCCGTCCTCGTGACGTCGCTCGTCGTGGGCTTCGCGATCTCGCTGTTCCAGTCGGTCACCCAGATCCAGGAGGTCACGCTCTCGTTCGTCCCGAAGGCCCTGGCCGTCGCTGTCGCGCTCGTCGTCTGCGGCAACTGGATGATCTCGGAGATGGTCGCGTTCACGCACTTCGCGTTCGACCAGATCCCGAAGCTCCTCGGGGTGGGCTGATGGAACTCGCCATCGACTTCGACTCGCTCGAGGGCACCATGCTCGCTGGCGTCCGGATGATCGCGTTCTTCGTGATCGCGCCGCCGTTCTCGTACAAGGCGTTCCCCGCGACGGTCAAGGTGATCCTCGCGCTCGGCCTCGCCGTCGGCGTCGCGCCACGGGTCACCGCCGGGTACGAGTCGCTCGACACCGGGGCGTTCGTCATCGCCCTCGTGACGCAGCTCGTCGTCGGCCTGGTGCTCGGCTTCCTGGTGTACCTCGTGTTCGCGGCGGTGCAGTCCGCCGGCGCACTCATCGACCTGTTCGGCGGGTTCACGCTCGCGCAGGCGTACGACCCGCAGTCGCAGGTGAACGGGGCGCAGTTCACCCGGCTGTTCCAGATGGCCGCGCTCGCGCTGCTCTTCGCATCGGGCGGGTACCAGCTCATCGTCGCCGGACTCGTCCGGTCGTTCGACGCGGTGCCGCTCGTGGACGGGTCCTTCGCGCTCGGCGGGGTGGCGTCCGTGCTCGTCACCGCGCTGTCGCAGATGTTCCTCGCGACGCTGCAGATCGCCGGCCCGCTCGTGGTCGTCCTGTTCCTCGCCGACGTCGGCCTCGGGCTCCTGACCCGTGTGGCACCGGCGCTCAACGCCTTCCAGATGGGCTTCCCGATCAAGATCGGCCTGACCGTGATCTTCGCCGGCGCGCTCTTCATGGCGCTGCCGTCGATCGTCTCGTCGCTGACCGGTGACGCCGTGCAGGCGATCACGGGGAAGGGGTGAGCGTGTCCGACTCCGGTGAGAAGTCCGAGAAGGCCACCGCCAAGCGGATGAAGGAGGTCCACAAGAAAGGCCAGCTCGGCCGTTCCCAGGACCTCGGCGCGTGGATCGGCATCGCCGTCGCCGCGCTCATGGTGCCGGCGACCATCGGCAAGGCAGCCGCAGCCGGGCAGGCGCAGATGGACGCCGTGCGCGTCGTCATCGCCGACCCGACGATCGGCACGATGCGCGGGGTGTTCGACGAGGCGATGGGCTCGCTCGCGGCGACGCTCGGCCCGATGCTCCTCGTGGTGCTCGTCGGCGTCACAGCGGCCGCCGTCGCACAGGGCGGCGTGCACTTCCGTTCCCTGGCCCCGACGCCCGAGCACTTCGACCCCGTGCAGGGCATCAAGCGGGTGTTCGGGACCCAGGCGCTCTGGAACGGCGTGAAGGCCCTCGTGAAGACCGCGGTCGTCGGCCTCGTGCTCTGGTTCGCCGTCCAGGGGCTCGTCCCCGTGCTCATGACAAGCGGATCGCTGCCCCTGTCCGCCGTGCTCTCCGCCGCCGGTGAGGGCGCGGGGACCCTGTTGCGCGCCGCCATCGCCGCCGGGCTGGTGCTCGCAGCGCTCGACGTGTTCGTCGTGATCCGCCGGAACCGGAAACGCACCATGATGACCAAGCGCGAGGTCAAGGACGAGAACAAGACCGCAGAAGGCGACCCGCTCGTCAAGGGCCAGCGGCGATCCCGGCAGCTCGCGATGAGCCGGAACCGGATGATCCAGTCCATCGGCACCGCGGACGTCGTGATGACGAACCCGACGCACTACGCCGTCGCGCTCAGGTACGAGCCGGGCAAGTCCGCGCCACGCGTCGTCGCGAAGGGCGCGGGTCCCGTCGCGTCGCTCATCCGCGACCGAGCGCTGGAGGCCAGGGTGCCGATCGTCCGCGACGTCCCGCTGACCCGTGCCCTGCACGCGGCGTGCGAGCTCGGGCAGGAGGTCCCCGTCGACCTCTACACGCCGGTCGCCCGGGTGCTCTCCTTCGTGATGGCGCTCAAGGCCAAGGGCGCCGCCGCCGGGACGCACGCACCACCGCGGCCGACGACGCCGGACGAGGTCGCCACCGTCCTCGACCCGGCGACCCTGACCGGGGACCTCCGCCCCCGCAAGCTCCGCACGCCCCGCACGAACCCGTCTCCCGAAGAGGTGCCAGCATGAACCGCAAGGACCTGCCGAAGCTCGCCGTCCCGGTCTTCATCGTCGGCATCATCCTGCTGCTGATCCTGCCGGTGCCGTCCTTCCTGCTGGACTTCCTGATCATCTGCAACATCCTGCTGGCGCTGGTGATCCTGCTCACGACGCTGTTCGTGAAGAAGCCGCTCGACTTCTCGGTGTTCCCGTCGCTGCTCCTCGTCGCCACGCTGTTCCGGCTCGGGCTCAACGTCGCGTCGACCCGGCTCGTGCTCGGCGAGGGCTTCGCCGGCGACGTGATCCAGGCGTTCGGTCACGTGGCGGTCTCCGGCTCGATCATCATCGGCGCGGTGATCTTCCTGATCCTCGTCGTCATCCAGTTCGTCGTCGTGACGAAGGGCGCCGAGCGCGTCGCCGAGGTCGGGGCACGCTTCACCCTCGACGCGATGCCCGGCAAGCAGATGGCGATCGACGCCGATCTGAACGCCGGCCTCATCACCGACGTGCAGGCGAAGGAGCGTCGCGCCGCGGTCTCCGCCGAGGCCGACTTCTACGGCGCGATGGACGGTGCGTCGAAGTTCGTCAAGGGCGACGCGATCGCCGGCATCCTCATCATCGTCATCAACCTGATCGGCGGCATCGCGATCGGGATGCTGCAGAACGGCCTCTCGATCACGGACGCGCTGTCGAAGTACGGCATCCTGACGATCGGCGACGGGCTCGTCACGCAGATCCCCGCGCTCCTGATGGCCGTCTCGACCGGCATGATCGTGACCAGGTCCGGTGCCGAGTCCGAGATGGGCTCGTCGGCTGCGACGCAGCTCGGACAGTCCAGGAACGCGCTCATGATCGCCGGTGTGGCAGCGATCGCGATGGGGTTCATCCCCGGCATGCCGATCCTGCCGTTCCTGCTCGTCGGTGCGACGCTCCTCTTCACGGGCTGGCGCATCGGGCGGAACGCCGCCCGCGCCGAACAGCTGGCGGAGCAGCAGCAGGCACTCGAAGCCGCTGCACCCGCCGGCGACTCCCCGGAGGACCTCGTCGAGCAGATGCGCGTGCACGCCCTCGAGATCCTGCTGGCGCCCGACCTCGTCGACATGGTGTCCGGCGCGTCGGACGACCTGCTCGGCCGGGTCCGGGCACTCCGCCGGAAGATCGCGATGGACATGGGCGTCGTGGTGCCGCCGGTCCGCACCCGGGACAGCATCGATCTGCCGCCGTCGACGTACGCGATCCGGATCGCCGGCGTCGAGGCCGGTCGTGGCACGGCTCCGGCACGCAGCGTCCTGGCGCTCGGCGACCAGCTCGACGGGCTCCCGGGAGACGCCACCGTCGAGCCGGTGTTCGGGCTCGCCGGCAAATGGGTCCCCGCCGAGCTCCGGCACGCCGCGGAGATGACCGGCGCCACCGTGATCGACCGTGTCTCCGTCCTCGTCACCCACCTGCAGGCGGTCATCGGAGACAACGCCGCGCGCCTGCTCACCCGCGAGGACGTCAAGGTCCTCACGGAGGGCGTCAAGCAGGTCAACCCCGCCGCGGTCGAGGAACTCGTGCCGGGCATGCTCTCGATGGCCGAGCTCCAGCGCGTCCTGCAGGGGCTGCTCGTCGAGCGCGTCCCGATCAACGACCTCGGCCGGATCTGCGAGGCGCTGACCCTCCGGGCGAAGGTCTCGACCGACCCGGAGGGGCTCGTCGAGGCCGCTCGTGCCGCGCTCGGCCCGGCGCTGCCTGCACGCCACCTCGAGGAAGGCGTGCTCCGCGTCATCATGATCGACCCGCTGCTCGAGCAGTCGATGCTCGAGGGGCTCCGGCCGTCCGAGCAGGGGACCCAGATCGTCCTCGACGCGCACCGCATCGAGCAGGTCCTGGGCTCCGTGCGCGACGCCGTCCGGAACGTCGAGGAGCAGGGCCTCTCCGCCGTGCTCGTCTGCGCACCGCAGCTCCGCCCGGCCGTGCACCGGATGGTGTCCGCGCAGTCGAACGGCCTGCCCGTGCTCTCCTACCAGGAGGCCACGGCAGCGGGATCCACCATCGAGACCGTGGGAGTGGTCCGTGCCGCCGACCCGATTGCAGCGTAGCGCCGCGACGCTCGACGACGTCCGCGACGCCGTCCGCGCCGAGTTCGGCCCCGCCGCCAGGATCGTCTCGGCCGAGAAGGTCACGAGCGGCGGGATCGGCGGGCTGTTCCGCCGTGCGCACGTGGAGGCGACCGTCGAGGTGCTCGACACCACCGACGTGCCGACGGCGCGGGTCGCGATCGCCGACGGTCCGGCGGTGCGCGTCGGGATCGCCGCCCTGCTGGCCGACGCCGACGAGGCCGAGGCCCGCATCGCCGCCGCCGACGGCACGTCGTCGACGCGTGCCGACGCGTTCGCGTCGGTGCTCGACGGCTTCGTCGCCGACGGGATCGCACCCGGCCCCGTGGCGGGCGCGGGTGGTCCCGTGGGCGCCGATCCGAGCCTCCAGACCGGTGCTGCGGTGATGCCGGGAGGCCCGTCCACCGTCACCGACGTCGACGCGGCCGCGTCGCGACGCGTCCTGGCCGCGGGGCGGCCGTCGGTGCCGGCCGTGCTGTCGGCCGACGGTGACCTCGTCGTGCTCGTCGGCCGCGCCGGGGACGTCGACGCCGCCGCCGGGCTGTTCGCGGCGCGGCACGACCTGCGCCCGACGGACGCCAGCGATCGCCGGGGCGGGATCCTCGCCAGGGCCGACGGCGTCCGCGAGGGGTACGCGCTGCTCGGTGTCGCGACGTGGGACGACCGCCGCACGCTCGACGGTCTCGTGCCCGACCAGGTGTGGGTCGTCGTCGACGCCGGGCGGAAGACCGAGGACAGCCGCGCCATGGTGTCGGCGGTGGCGTCCGCGGTGACCGTGGCCGGTGTGCTGTCGATCGGGGCGTCCGAGACCGCGACGCCGGACTCCGTGCACGAACTCGGCCTGCCGGTCCGCGTGCTCTGACGGATTGCTTCCGGCGGTCGCTAGGCTGTCCGGGTGCTGGTACTCACGCGGAAGGTCGGCGAGCGGATCCTCATCGGGGACGACATCGTCATCACGGTGCTCGACTCCCGCGGCGACGGCGTGCGCATCGGGATCGATGCGCCCCGCGGCGTCAAGATCCAGCGCGAAGAGGTCGTCCGTGCCGTGGCCGAGGCCAACGTCGAGGCGACGCGGACCGCGTCCGACGATGCCGAGGCGCGACTGCGCGAGGCACTCGGCGGCGGAGCCGGTCCGTCCTCTCCGTCCTCGGACTGAGGGTCACCTCGGACTGAGGGCCACCTCGGACTGAGGGCCACCTCGGACTGAGGGTCAGCGGAGCAGGACCGCCGCCGCTGCCGCGCCGGCCCAGAGCATGCTCGTCAGGGTGCCGACGATGAAGCGCTCGCGCGCCTCGGCACTGTCGAGCTCGGAGAACCTGCCGAGCCCCTTGATCGCGATCACCGCCGCGATGAGCTCCAGGTGACCGATCGCGGCCGCGCCGATCACGGCGAAGCGCTCGAGGTCCCCGATGGCGGCACCACCGCGGAGGACCTCCTTCGTCGTCGGCGTCGCTCCCGTCGCGGTGGCACCGCGCGCGGCGGGACCGCTCGACGCGACCACGAGGATGCCGCCGTGCGTCCCAGCGGGGATCGTGGTCCGCGTCGAGAGCCGGAGCGCGGCGTTCGTGACGGCGCTGCCCGCGACGATGCCGAGGAGCGCGACGCTCAACCCGGCGAGGGTGCCGAGGACGGTGGACGGCGGCTCCGGCCGGACGTCGAACGCCGTGAGGGCGAGTGCGCCGAGCACGATGACCGCGGCGGGGACCGCGCGGACCACGGGGCCGAGCCGGGGGAGCACGGAGAACACGGCGGCCGCGAGGGTGACGACCACGAAGCCGACCCAGGCTGCTTCCACGCCGATCATGCCGGCTCGTCCGCGTCCGCGAGCAGCCGGACGAGGGCCGCGTGCAGGACGTCCTCGTCGCGCAGGTCTGCGGCGGCGAACCGCTTCGCGACCGCCTGGGGGGTGATGCCGAGCTCCTCGGCGGCATCGGGACGCGAGACCCCCTGCGCGAGCAGGTCGGCCAGCTGCCAGCCCTCCGGTGATCGTCGGGCACGGAGCCGCACGGTCTGTCGGAGGATCGGCTCCACGTCGTTCCCCCGCAATCGCCGATCCGGGTCGATCTCGACCGCGAGGTGCTCGGGGTTGCGCTTCGCCCGCTCCACGGCGTCGCGTGCGCGGATGAACGCGGAACCGGAGGCGGCCCGGGTGGAGGCGGGCAGTGGCTCGTCCACGTCGCCGATGCCGATCCCGATGCTCCACCCGCCGGTTCGGGTCAGGCGCAGCAGCGCGTCGAGGGTGGTCTCCGGCGAGCTCGTCAGCAGCTGGAACTCGTCACCTGCGGTGCGTTCGGGTGCGAGCACGACGTCGTCGAGCGCGCCGAGGAGTTCGCGCATGGTCCCCTCGACGCGGTCGTCGCCGTTCCGACTGTCGACCTGATCGACGGTGAGTGCGTACATGGCCACCTCCGCGATCAACCATACAAGGTTGATAATGCCGAAATCAACCCGCTGAGGTTGATCACGGACGCGGCTTCTTCTCCTGCTCCGGCAGCCGTCCCGCGGCGCGCTCTGCGGCGAACCACGCACGGGCCTCGTCCTGGCGCCGCTGCTCCGCGCCGAGGGCGATCGGCGCGCGGACGTGCTCCGGCTCGTAGCCGAACGACTCGATGAGCTGGGGGACCAGCGGACGGATCCGGGCGATGAGCCGGTCGATGGACGCCGACACCGCACGGGCACGCTGTGCGGACAGCCGTCCGTGCAGCAGGTACCACTCGAGGTGCTGTTCGAGCAGCCCGAGCGCGAACAGGTCGCGGAGCCAGACCAGCGCGCGGCGCGTGTCGCCGACCGGCACCTCCTCGATGGCGTCGGTGAACGCCTCCCACTGCATGAGTTCCGCGTGCGCCTTGGACGCCTCGATGAGCTCGTGCTGCGACCGGTTGAGGAGCAGGGCCTGCCGTGCGCGGTCCTTGCCCGCGGTGTTCAGACGCATGCCGATCTCGGCGACCATCGTGTCCACGCGACCGCTGAGCAGGTCGCGCTGCGTCGCGGGGTCACGGAGGTCGGCCACGCTGGCGGCGAGCGACCCGCGGTCCTTCGCGGTCTGCCCGAGGCGACGGATGCCGCTCGCGTCAGCGAGCTTCGTACCGACCTGGGCGGCGACGAACTTCGCGGTCGAGGCGGCGTCGCGGGGCGCCTGCTTGCGGAACTCGGTGAGGAGCCGCTTGCCGACGAGCTGGAGGAGCACGGTGTTGTCGCCCTCGAACGTCACGTAGACGTCGAGGTCGGCGCGGAGGCTCGTGAGCCGGTTCTCGGCGAGGAAGCCGGCACCGCCGCACGCCTCGCGGCACTCCTGCAGGGTGTCGAGCGCGTACCAGGTCGACATCGACTTGAAGGCGGCCGCCTCGGTCTCCAGGTCCTCGCGGCGCTCCGGGGTGTCCAGTCGGCCGCTGAACACGTCGTCGAAGGTACGCAGGAGCTTCTCGTGCGCGAACGACTGTGCGAACACCGTCGCGAGTCGGGGGATGAGCCGGCGCTGGTGGCGTCCGTAGTCGAGCAGGACGCCCTCCTCGCCGCCGCCGGTGGGGAACTGCCGGCGCTGCATCGCGTAGGTCAGGGCGATCTGCAGACCGATCTTCTGCGCCACCACCGCTGCGCCGTCGAGCGAGACACGGCCCTGCACGAGGGTGCCGAGCATCGTGAAGAACCGACGACCGGGAGACTCGATCGGCGACGAGTACGTGCCGTCCTCGGCGACGTCGCCGTAGCGGTTCAGCAGGTTCGTGCGGGGGACCCGGACGTGGTCGAAGTGCAGTCGGCCGTTGTCGATGCCGTTCAGCCCGCCCTTGACGCCGTCGTCCTCGCCGCCGACACCCGGCAGGAACTCGCCGTCGTCGTCGCGGAGCGGCACGTAGAAGGCGTGCACGCCGTGGTCGACGCCCTGGGTGACGAGCTTCGCGAACACGACGGCTGCCTTGCCGTGCAGCGCGGCGTTGCCGATGTAGTCCTTCCACGCACCGCGGAACGGCGTGTGGACGACGAACTCCTGCGTGTCCGCGTCGTACGTCGCCGTCGTCGCGATGTTCTGCACGTCGGAGCCGTGGCCGGTCTCCGTCATGGCGAAGCACCCGGGCACGTCGAACCCGATGATGCCGGGGAGGAACTCGCGGTGGTTCCGCTCGGTGCCGAGGTGGTGGACCGCGGAGCCGAACAGCCCCCACTGCACGCCAGCCTTGATCTGGAGCGACGGGTCCGCGGTCGTCAGCTCCTCGAAGGCCGCGAGGTTGCCGCCGTGGTTGTCCTGGCCGCCGAGCTCCGGCGGGTAGGGGCGTTGGATGGCGCCGTTCTCCTGCAGGATGCGGAGCTGGTCGAACGCGCGGGCACGGTGTTCAGCGATCGTGAGCCCCTCGACCTTGTGCAGGGCGGGATCGCGGACCAGACGGCGGGAGATGCGGCGGTCCTCGGCCCAGCGGCCGAGCAGGTGCTCCGCGAGCAGGTCGACGTCGATGCGCACGTCCGTGTCGGTCCCGACCTCCGGGGTACCGGCTGCCGGGTCTCCGGTGGCGTCGGCCTTCGGGATCCCTGCGCTGCCGGTGCTGCCTGCGCTGCCGGTGCTGCCGGTGTTCCTGACGGGTGCGGTGTCGACCATCCTGCGCTCTCCTGAACTGCTCTGTCCTCGTGCTGCCGGTGTTGCTGTTCCAACCTAGGCACCCACGCCGAGTGCCGCACGAGAGCCGTGCGCGGCCGACAACGCGGCGCAGGTGACGGAGCGGCGGGGTGGTGGGAACCCTCCAATCGCATCGCAACCGCGTGCTCTGAGGACCACTCGACGATTGGGCGCGTCCCCCGGATGCGGGGCAGACTGGCCGCCATGTCAGGCACCTCCGCCCCCGGGCACGACACGCAGCAGCGCAAACGGACGTTCTTCGGTCAGCCCTTCGAACTGTCCACACCGTTCGCGGTCGAACTCTGGGAGCGGTTCTCGTTCTACGGGATGCAGGGCATCGTCCTCATCTACATGTACTACACCGTCTCGCGGGGCGGCCTGGGCATCGACGAGCACGTCGCGGCCGGGATCATGGGGGCCTACGGCGGCGCCGTGTACCTCTTCACCATCATCGGGGCGTGGATCGCCGACCGCTTGATCGGAGCGGACCGGACGCTGTTCGCCAGCGCGATCGTCGTGATGTGCGGACACATCGCCCTGGCCGTGCTGCCAGGCGTCACCGGCGTGGGCGTCGGTCTGGTGCTCATCGCGCTCGGGTCCGGCGGACTCAAGGCCACGGCGACCACCATCGTCGGCGGGCTGTACTCGAAGGAGGACCCGCGTCGCGACGCCGGGTTCTCGCTGTACTACCTCGGCGTCAACATCGGCGCGTTCTTCGGTCCGATCCTCACCGGCCTGCTGCAGTCGTCGCTCGGGTTCCACTTCGGGTTCGGTCTGGCCGCCGTCGGCATGGCAGCCGGCCTGATCCAGTACGGCATCCGCCGCGGCAAGCTGCCCGACAGCGTCCGGCACGTCACGAACCCACTCGAGAAGCGCCGCTACCCGATGGTCGGGGTGCTCGTGCTCGTCGGCCTCGCGATCGTCGTCGTGGCCGTCCTGACGGGGCTGCTCAACGTCGACAACCTGCCGCTCGTCGTGGTCGGGATCGTCATCGCCGCCACGATCGTCTACTTCGTCGTGATCCTGTCGAGCGGGCTGACGAAGGACGAGCGCTCCCGGGTGTTCGCCTTCATCCCGCTGTTCATCGGCAGCGCCGTGTTCTGGTCGCTCTACCAGCAGCAGTTCACCGTCGTGACGATCTACTCCGACCAGCGCCTCGACCGGAGCATCTTCGGGTGGGAGATGCCGGTGTCGTGGGTGCAGTCGATCAACCCGATCATGATCATCGTCCTGTCCGGCGTCTTCGCGGCGATGTGGACCAAGCTGGGCGACCGCCAGCCGTCCACCCCGACGAAGTTCGCGCTCGGCACCGGGATCATGGGCGTCGCGTTCCTCCTCTTCCTGCCCTTCGTCGGCACCGGGCGGAACGGCACGCCCGTGCTCGTACTCGTCGGCATCCTGCTCGTCTTCACGATCGCCGAGCTCCTGCTGTCGCCGATCGGGCAGTCCGTCGCGACGAAGCTCGCACCGCCGAAGTTCCAGACGCAGATGGTCGCGCTGTTCTTCCTGTCCGTGTCGCTCGGCACGGCCGTCACCGGTGTGCTGTCGAAGTACTACGACCCGGAGCACGAGGCGCCGTACTTCGCGATCCTCGGCCTCGTCGCCGTCGCGGTCGGTGTGCTGCTCCTCGTGTCCGCCCGCCCGGTGCTCCGCCTGATGCGCGGGATCCGATAGCCTGGACGTGGCCACAGCGACGCGCTGGACAACGGCCCCCTGAACGAGGAGAGATCACATGCTGGAGCTCGTCGGAGCAGTCGTCATCGGCATCGGCGTCGTCGGTGGTGTGTTCACGTGCATGGCCATCAGCGCCATGATGAAGAGCGGTTCCGAGGAGTACTAGGCCTCCACCGGCACCAGCTGACGACTCAGGACGGTCGCGCGCTCGAAGGGGCCGCGGCCGTCCTTCGTGTACACGGGCTCGTCGAACGCGACGGTCCACGACAGGGGCTCGCCGACACCGGGGTACCCGACGATCTGGTTGCCGCCCGGCGCGACGATGAGGCCGATCGGTTCCGGGCTCCCGTCCGCCTCGACCCACTGCTCGCCGCCCTCGGTGGTGTCCACCACGCGGACGAGTGCCCCGATCCCGAGCCCGGCCCCGCGGCCGCCGTCGGAGTCGCCGTCGCTCGGTCGCCGCTTCCGGTTCCACATCACGCCGTCACCGTACCGTGCCACCCCCGGACGGCACCTGCAGGTGCGTGCTGCCCGCACCCGCCTGCCCGCCCGCCCGCCTCGAGTGGCCGCAACACCCCGTGCGCGGTGCGCCGAGTGGTCACGAAGTGTTGCCCGCGGCGCTTCGTTCCGACGGGATGCGACCGCTCGGCAGCGGTGAGCGGGGTGTCGTGACCGGTCGACGCACCTGGCCGCGGCGGGCTCAGGACGCAGACGGGACGCGCACGATCTCGGTGATGGACGAGTGGCCGGTCTCCGGGTGCTTGCGCATCGACAGCAGCCGCTCCATCGAGGGCTCCAGCGCCGTGACCTTGTCGAGCGGCGCACTGACCACGAGCTGGAACCCGAGCCGGAGCCACGCCGTCACGGCACGCCCGGCGAACTCCGAGTCCGCCTTGATGAACGCCTCGTCGAGGAACACCGGTGCGAACCGGGGTCGGGGACGGGTCTCGTCGCCGAGCTGGTACCGGAGCGCAGCCCCCACGATGAACGCGACGAGCTCCTGCGTCTCACCGCCGGACTTGTCGCCGAGCGAGGAGTAGACGCCGAGGTCGTTGCCGTCGGTGTCGTACCGCACGGCCGTGATCTCCATGTGCCGACGGACGTCGAGCACGGCATCGCGCTGGGTCGTCCGTCCTCGCGGCGCATCCGCGTCGACGCGGATGACCGCCATGAAGCGCCGGAGCCGCCGGAACCGGGTCTCGAGCACGTCGTCGGTGAGCTCGGCGTCGACCGAGGCCGACAGCGCACGGAGCTCGCGACGGAACTGCGAGACGTCCTCGCGCGTGACCCGGCGGATGACGATCTTCAGGCGGTCCCGGTTCGCACCGAACGGCAGGTCGCGGAGGATCTCGTTGACCGGCTCCAGCCGCTCCTCGATCTCGACGACCGCACGGTCGAACGCCCCGGCGAGCGGGACCAGGTCCTCGCCACTCCACTGCGACAGGCGTCGACGCCACTCGCTGCGCCGCGCGTGCAGCCCCGTTGCCACGATCTGGTCGAGGATCGCGCGGTAGTCGGGGTACGACGCGACGCCGGTGCCGAGGTTCGGGTCGTGCCACGCGTCCTGGTAGCGCTGGAAGGTCAGCGTCATGGCGTTGGACGCCGACGCCGCCCCGTCGAGGGCCTGCGAGAGTCGTTCCTCGAGTCGTCGGCGCAGTCGTTTCGTCGCGTCGTCGAACCCGTCGACGGTGTCCGGTGCGCCGACCTCCTCGAACGTCTCCTCGAGCAGGTGTGCCTGTTCCTCGTCCGGCACCGCGGTCGGCGTGGACTCGAACCGCTCGAGGATCTCGGCGGCGGCGTCCTGCCCGTCGACGAGCACCGCGTGGCGCTCCTCGAGCCGTGTGACCGTGAGCCGCGCGGCCGATCGACGGTCGGAGGCCTCGTCGAGGGCCGCACGCAGCTTCGCGACCGACGCCCGGAGCGTCCGCAGCCCGTCGTCGGCGGCGAGCACGGCCTCCCGTTCCTCGGCCAGGCGCGTCAGCGACGCGTCGACCCCGGCGACGTCGATGCTCTCCCACGTCGTGTCGACCCGGTGCTGGTGGGCGGCGCGAAGGGCCTCGAGTGCCGCGATGTCCTGCGCGACGTCGGTCCGGCGGGCCTCGAGCGTGGTGAGGTCCTCGGCGATGGAGGCGAGTTCGGTCTCGACGGCGACGACGCGGGCCTCGTTCGTGAAGCCGATGACGTTCGCCTGGCGGCGGTCGCCGTGCGCGCCACGTCGGCCGTCGCGGAGCTGCCCTGATTCGGTCACGCGGCGGCCGCCACCACCCAGCTCGGCGGCGGAGGACACGCAGCGGGCGTCGATCCGGTCGGACTCGATGCGCGAGCGGACCCACGTGCTGAAGGGGGAGTCCTTGATCGCGAGCTTGCCGGACACCATGGACCGGTCGCCGTCGAGGTCCAGGTGCGGACCGGACGGGACGCCCTCGAACTGCACCCGCACCCCGATGCGCAGCGAGTCGATCGCGGCGCTGAAGGAGTCGAGCTGGTCCTGGTCGACGAGCAGCGTGCGGGCGACGGGCGCGAGCACCGACTCGATCGCCGTGCGCCATCGTTCCTCACCGGGGAGGACGTCGAGCAGCTCGGCGACGAACGGCAGCGACGACGGGTCGATGCCGGCGGCGTTCGCCATCGCCACCCGTGCCTCGTGCATCGGCAGCGGCATCGCGCCCTGCCGGTGTTCGAGCGACTGGCGCTCCTGGCGCAGCGACCGCTCACGGTCGAGGAGCGGGTACTCCTCCCGCGTCAGGGCGTCCCGACGCTCGTCGAGCGCTGCGCGGGTGGCACCGAACGTGCCGAGGAACTCGTGCGAGTCCCGCTGGGCCGTGCCGAAGGCGGTCTCGGTCGTCGGCACCTCCCCGAGCAGCGCCGTCCGCGATTCGAAGGCCTCGCGCGCACGGAGCACGACCTCGCGCTCACGCGTGCCGCGGTCGATGCGGTCCTCGAGCTGGGCGAGGGCGTTGCCGCCGGAGTCCCGGAGTCGAGCCTCGGCCTCCCGCAGCTCGATCTCGACCGCGGCGTGGCGAGCGGATGCCGCCTCGACCTCGGCTCGTGCGACGGTCCGGGCGCGCGAGTTGCGCGAGACCTCGTCGTCGAGCAGCGCACGCTTCCTGGTGGCCGTCCAGTGCGCGAACGGCGACACCTCGGACCCGGTGGCGATGCCGTCGAGGGCCTCGGCGGCGGCGCGGGACCGCTCGATCTCCAGGTGCAGCTCGGTGATGGGGGAGAGGATCGCGACCTTGCGCTCTTCGGTGTCCATCGCCTCGTACGCCTCGTCGAGCGCGGCGAAGTGGGCGAGCGCCCGGTCGGCGGCCTCGTACGTGCCGGGGGTCTCGAGCACGAGCGACTTGTACAGCGAGTCGACCGTCGGCATGTGCTGCCCGGCCTGGATGCGGGCGAGGAGCCGCATCGCCCGGTTCCCGCCGCCGGAGTCGCCGATCCCGAGTCGCGTCTGCAGCGTGTACGCGAGCTCCTGGTAGGTGTCGCGGATGACGAGCCCCGGGACGCGTCCGGTGAGCTCGAGGTGGCTGAACCGGGACGGCACGAAGTCCTCGAGCCGACGCAGGTCGAAGTCGTCGTCCACGGTCGCCATGGTCATCTGGATGTCGCCGACACCACGGGCACGCATCGGCACGATGTACGCGCGCAGCACCGTGAACTGCCGCTCGTCGTCGTTCCGGAACGTGACGGCGACCGCACCCCACGTCGCCGTCTCGTCACCGCGGAGGTTCACGTCGCGGAGCGCCCCGGACTCCGGGTCTCGCCGGGAGTCGACCTTGCCGCGCAGGTACGTCAGCAGGTTGCGCTGGTCCGCACTCCGCGCCCGTCCGGTGGTCGCGTCGTTCGAGGCGCCGTTGAACGGCACGTCGGACGGCATCATCACGGCCAGGTACGCGTCCATGAGGGTCGACTTGCCGGTTCCCGATGCGCCGGAGATGAGCGTCGCGGCACCGGACAGCTCGACCCGGCGGTGGCCGTGGAAGCCGCCCCAGTTGACGACCTGCATGGACTCGGCGCGCCACTGCGCGACGGTGTCGAAGAGCGCCGGCATGCCGGCGGTGTCCATCCGGAAGTCGGTCACGATTCGTCCTCGTCTTCCGTCTCGTCGCTGTCGGTCTGGAGGCTCGGCTCGTCGCCGTCATCCGGCCCACGTTCTGCGGTGGTCACGTTGGCCAGCCACTGATCGAGTTCCAGGAGTCGCTCCAGCGGGAGCAGGACCTCGACCACGCTCGCGATGCGGAAGCGGTCGGGGTCGCTCGTCTTGAGGAGCACCCGTGCGGTCACGAGGCGGTCGATGGCCTTCGCGACCCGGCCCTCGTCGCGCGTCCTGTCGGTCGCGGTGGCGGGCCGGAACCCGGCGACGTGCCCGAGGATCTCCGACCGGTCGACGACGACCTGGTCGGGCCCCGGTCGGGCGTCGGCGCGGAGTCGCATGCGGAGGTAGACGAGGACGATCGTCTCCTCGCGCGTGTACGGGACGTCCCGGAGCAGCGTCGGGAAGCCGCGACGCTGGCTCTCCGACCGGGCCTGGCGCTTCCACGCGACCTCGCGGTCCCGGTCGACGTGCAGTTCGAGGAACAGGTCGTTCAGCCGGGACCGGAGCTGGTACTCGGCGTCGAGGACCGCGCGCCACTCGTCCGCGTGTGTGCGCGCGCTGATGTACGAGTGCCGGAGCAGCGCGACGAAGGCGCGACGCTGGAGCTCGTCGAGCCGGCCCTCGTCGCCCTCGAAGAGGGCGAAGCTGGACTCGTCACGCTCGTCGTCGTGCTCCACGGGAGTGGGGTCGTCGTACTCGTCCGTCTCGTCGACGGGAGCTGACGTCGTGTCGGTCACCGAGCCTCCAGGGTGGTGTCGTCGTCTGCGGACGGATCCCGCGGGGTCAACGCGGCCGTCGGCATGGTGAAGGCGACCGCCGTGCCGTCCGGGCGCACGGTCTCGTGCGCGACGGCTGCGGCTGCGGTCTCGAAGTCGTCCCGACCGGTCAGCAGGTGCGCCAGACCGAACAGCTCGACGGGACGCCGCTGCTCAGGGGGGAGCTCGTGGAACGCGCCGTCGCTGGTGGCCGCGGTGCTGAACCGCAGTGCCGCGCGGAGTTCGGTGAGGAGCGGGCCGCCGTGACGTCGGAGGGAGTCGACGTCGATCTCGTCGAAGACGTCGTCGTCCGGTTCCTCGATGGGCGGCGGGACGGCCTCGGTGTCCGGGTCGTAGAAGCGCTCGCGCAGGGTGCCGATCTCGGCGACCGGCGGCAGGAGCTCGAGGGGGAGGGTGCCGCGGGTGCTGCCGTCGCCCATCAGCGTCGCGAGCCGTCGGTTCACGCTCCGCAGGACCGCGTCGAGCTCGCGGTCACGGACGACGTCGTGCGCGACGATCTGGTCGCGCAGCGTCCCGGTGAGCAGGCGACGCTGGGCGAGGACGTCCTCGATGCCCTGCCGGAGGATGCTCACGGTGTTGCGGAAGGCCCGGCGCTCCGCGGCGTTGAGGGACTCGGCGAACGGGTGCTCGAGGATCGTCGCGATGTCGTCGCGGAGGCGCAGGAGCAGTGCGTCGTCGCGGAGGAGCTCGAAGGCACCCTCGAACGCCCGGCCCTCCGGCGTGGCCTCCATGAGCGTGTCCGTGCGTGCGAGGTAGTCGTCGAGGATCTCGCCGATCGGACGGACCTCGTTCCGGAAGTCCTCGACGATCTCGCGGTGCATCGACGCGACGGCTTCCTCGACGCGCTTGAAGTCGCTCGGGAGCTGGCGGATGAGGTCGGTGATGTTCGTGTAGCCGTCGCGCATCCGGTCGTCGTCGACGGTGGTCGGGGCGTCACCCGTCGCCAGCCGGTCGCGCTCTGCCTGGAGTTCAGCGATCTGTGCGTCGATGCGGCGGATCTGCACGTCGGGGTCCGGCTCCGCCCTGGCGGCCCACCGGTGCACCGCGTCGACGATCATCGCCAGACGGCTCTCGCTGATCAGGGCCCGGTCGGCGGACAGGGCGTCGACGAGGCTCAGTGCTTCGAGGGCGTGGCTCGTGAGGGAGTACTGCTCGTCGCCGTCGGGGGAGTTCGACCGCACGAGCCACTGCGCCGCGACCCATTCACGGCAGAGGGCTCGGCCGTTCGGGCGCTTGTCGTCGTCCTGCGGGTTCTCGCTCGCCGGGACCCTGGCGCCGGTCGCCTGCAGTCGTGCGACGTGCTCCTCGACCTGCAGGTGCATCCGGTCGGCGGGGACGTACTGCACGTCGCGGTCGAACACCGTGCGGAACACCGCGAGCACGACGGCGCTCGTCGGGCGGGACATGAGGCGCAGCGTCGGGCGGTCGAGCACCGCGCGCACGCGTGCGTACTCGAGGTCGACGTCGGTCATGCTGCCCTTGCTCTGGTGATCGGTCGTGTCCGGTTGGGGGACGAAAAGAGCCCGACGCGGTTGCGTCGGGCTCTCTTGGTTGTGGGCGATACCAGACTCGAACTGATGACCTCTTCGGTGTGAACGAAGCGCGCTACCAACTGCGCCAATCGCCCCCTGCACTTGCGTGCGGATCGATAGTAGCGGATGTCGCGGCATGTGCCGAACACGACGGTGCCTCCGCGCGCGTCGTGCCGGTCCGAGCCGCACCCGATGCCCCTCGATCCGCATGAACTCGGGGGACACGCCCGGTGAACACCCAGGATTTTGGAGAAACGCGTCGGAGTCGGATACAGTTTACGAGTCGCCGCGAGAGCGGGTCAGACATGCGGATGTGGCGCAGTGGTAGCGCATCACCTTGCCAAGGTGAGGGTCGCGAGTTCGAATCTCGTCATCCGCTCGAGTACTGGTTCCCTCGGGATCCGGTTTCTCACCAGAGGGTATCCCACCGTTCGGGTACTCACGGAGACGTGAACCTCGATGGTGGGGTGGCCGAGAGGCTAGGCAGCGGCCTGCAAAGCCGTCCACGCGGGTTCGAATCCCGTCCCCACCTCCAGAATTCAACTCTCTCTGGGCGATTGGCGCAGCGGTAGCGCGCTTCCCTGACACGGAAGAGGTCACTGGTTCGATCCCAGTATCGCCCACCACCTGAAACCCCCGGCCTCGGCCGGGGGTTTCGTCGTTCCTGCTACCGGGTCGGCGACGTCGCCGCGTACGGATCCGTGGCCACGTTCCCGTACACGTCGGTTCGTCGGCGTCGGTCACGCACGACGCAGATGCCGCGTGCCACGGCGAGCGCGACCACGACCGCGGCGATTCCCGCGAAGAGCCACCTCCACGATGCGTCGTCCTCGATGAGCAGCCGTGCCGCCAGTAGAGCGAGCGGCGCGACGACGAGCAGGCGGCGCCACTCGGGCCACGTCGGCCGCCACAGCACCGTCATGCCCTTCTTCCACCGGCCGACCAGCACGTACGTCAGCAGGACCGCGAACGGCAGCAGCCCGAGCCAGTGCACGAGCGCGTCGGCGGCGTCCTCGTAGAACGGGTGCACGATCTCACGGGCGACTCCACCAGCCGCAGCGGCGGTGAGCACCACCCACATCCGGGCCTCCCACCGGCGGGGATGCCACCACGGGGTCCGCCACAAGGGCAACCGGGTCACCACCGCCCGCCGGCGATCGTCCGCGCGACGGGGAAGACGGCGGTTCGCGGGCATCACGTGCTCGCGGCCTGGACGACGGCGATGGCGGACGCCACGAACGCGATCACCGCGGCGATCCGCCACGCGAGCCCGTCGCCTGTTCCACCGACGACGAGGACGGCGATGGATGCCAGGACCGCAGGGATCATCAGGATCGGCACGACGACCTTGAGGGACTTGACCAGTGCGATGCGCGTGCGGACGTGCGCGTCGTCGGGCAGGGCGGCCATCGCCGGCTGGACACCCCACCGGACGATCAGCTCCTCGCCGGCGAGCAACCCGACGAGGACCAGCTGGGCCACGAGGAGGGCGTTCACGTGCGGTCCTCGGCATGATCGGCGCCGACGGTGGGGATGGTGTCCACGATGTTCCCTTCGTCCAGGAACGATCATCGCCCAGGCTGGACCTGAAAGACATTTGCAGATCGCGACAACCGGACGTACGATCTGAAAATCCACTTCAGATCGAGGAGTCCCCGTGCAGGAGAACCGTCCGAACCTCGCCGATCCCGGCGTCCTCGACGCACTGTCGCACCCGGTACGGCTCGACGTCCTGGGGTACCTTGCGGCATCGGGCCCCGCGACGGCGTCGCAATGCGCCCGGGCGGTGGGCGACACGCCGTCGAACTGCAGTTACCACCTCAGGGTGCTCGCGTCCCACGGACTGGTCGAACCGGACCCGTCGGGCGACGGCCGGTCCAGGCCGTGGCGGACGAGCATCACCGGCTTCACCACCGACGACGTCGATCCGGCGGACGTGGCGGGACTGGACCGGATGTTGGCGGCGTCGGTCGAGCTCGACCACCACCTCCTGCGCGAGTACCTCCGCGGTCGGGACGCGGTCCCGGGGGTTTGGCAGGCAGCGGACGTCCACGCCAGCTACGGGCTCGCGCTGACACCGACCGAACTCGCCGAGGTCGTCGCGCGGCTCGATGCCGTCGTCCGGCCGTACATCCAGGCCACGCGGGCGAACACCCCCGGTGACGCCGAACACGTCCACCTCTCACTCAGCGCGTTCCCGCGGCTCGGGTTCGGCCCCGACCGATGACGAGCACGCCGCCGGCCACGCGCCGTGGCTTCGCAGGCTCGGCGATGGCGGTAGCGGCGTTCCGACGGCTCTGGCTCGCGGGGCTCGTGTCGGACACCGGCGACTGGCTGATGTTCATCGCGTTGCCGCTCGTCGTCCTCCGACTCACCGGATCGGCCGTCGGGACGTCGTTCGCGTTCCTCCTCGAACTCGCCCCGCCCGTGCTGCTCGCCCCGGTCGTCGCGCGGGTCACCGACCGGCTGCCACACCGGCGCGTGATGGTCGTCGCGATGCTCGGTCAGGCCCTCACCCTCCTGCCGCTGCTCCTCGTGCACGACCGGTCGGAGCTGCCGCTCGTCTACGCCGTCATCGTCGCCCAGGCGTCGTTCGGCGCGTTCTTCCTGCCGGCCAAGAACGCGCTCCTCCCGACGCTCGTCGGGCTCGATCGGGCGAACTCGGCGAATGCCCTCGTCGGGCTGAACAACGACCTCGGCCGGATCATCGGTGGCCCGCTCGGCGGCGTGCTGCTCGCGGTCGGGTCCATCGGCACGGTGGCGCTCGTCGACATGGCCTCGTACGTCGTCGCCGCTGCCCTCGTCCTCAGCGTGCCGCACGGGCGACGCGTCGATCCGGCTCCGCCTGCTTCCCCCATCCCGATCGGACCGAACACCGGCGGCGTCCTCCGTGCCCTCGGCGACCGTGCAACGCGGCACCTGGTCCTGGTGAGCACGGTCGCGTCGATCGCGCAGGGGCTCTTCCTCGTGCTGTTCGTCTTCTTCGTGACCGACGTCATCCGTGGGGACGCGGCAGACGTCGGCCTGCTGCGCGGAGTACAGGCGATCGGGGCGATCGGCGCCGGCCTCGCACTGGGGGTCCTCGGCGCGAGGATCGACGCGCTCCGGCTCGCCCTCATCGGTGCGAGCACGTTCACGGTGATCACCGTCCTCGTGTGGAACGCGTCGTTCGTCACCCACGCCGTGCCGGTCTACGCCGTGCTCTTCGCGACGATCGGTGTGCCGGCGGTGTTCATGGGCGCCGGACTCACGAGTCTGCTGCAGCGGGCGGTCGACGGCGCAGGCCGTGGGTCGGCGTTCGCTGCGCTCGGGCTCGGGCAAGCGGTCGGTCAGGCGATCGGGATCACCGTCGCCGGTCTCCTGCAGGAACCGCTCGGCACCCTGCCGCTGCTGGAGGTCCAAGCCGCCGCCTACGCGATCACCGCGGTGCTGGCGTTCGTCCTGCTCCCACGGCGGTTCCGCAGCCCTCCCGGCTGACGACCGGCATCGCGGTGGCCGACCGGCGCGGCCATCCGCCGGACGGGAGGCTCGGTGCCGGCCCGCACCGTGCCTCCCGTCCGGCGGATGCGGGCCTACGATCGCTGGTATGCGTGTGGCGATCACCGGAGGGACGGGCGTCGAGCGGGACGCTCGGGTCTGACGTGGCGAACATCCTGGTGGTCGAGGACGACCCGGAGATGCGGTCGCTCGTCGAACGAGGGCTGACCGGCGAGGGGCACACGGTCACCGTCGTGGGCGACGGGATCGCCGCGCTCGTCGCCGCGCGCGCACAGTCGTTCGACGCGGCAGCGATCGACGTGATGCTGCCCGAGATGACCGGGTTCGAGGTCTGCCGACGACTCCGAGAGCTCGGGGAGGACTTCCCGGTGGTGCTCGTCACCGCACGTGACGCCGTGGACGACCGGGTCTTCGGACTCGACTCCGGTGCCGACGACTACCTGACGAAGCCCTTCGCGATCGCCGAACTCAACGCCCGCATCCGCGCCCACCTCCGGCGGCGAGCTGCCGGGACCGCGACGATCGTGGAGGCGGGGACGGTCCGGCTGGACACCGTCGCGGTCCGGGCGTCTGTCCGCGGCCGTGACATGCCCCTGAGCGTCAAGGAGTTCTCGTTGCTCCGGTTCCTCGTCCAGGGGTCGCCGTCGCCGCGGACGCGAGCGGACGTGCTGCGGGAGGTGTGGGGGAGCGCCGAGCACTTCGACCCCACGATCGTCGACCAGTACGTCAGCTACGTGCGCAAGAAGCTGCACGCAGCAGGGGCCGACGTCGCGATCCGCACGGTCCGCGGCGTCGGGTACGCGCTGGAGGTCGTCGCGTCCTGATGAACGTCTTCCGTCGACTGTCCATCCGCGCCCGCATCACACTCGGGAGCCTCCTCGTCGGGGCCGTCGTCCTGTGCGGCGTCGCCGTGGTGCTGCACGTGCAGATCGAGCGCGCGTCGCTGGCGTCGGACGCGTCGCTCGCGTCCGGCGACGCCGCCCCGTTCGTGTCGGACCTCCTCCACAACCCGGACGAGCCACCTGACCGGCCCGCCGAGGGTGTCCTCGTCGGCATCCGTTCCGCATCGGGACGGTGGGTGGTCGACTCGCTCCCCGCTGACGTGCGGTCCGTGCTGCCCACGGACGTCCCCGAAGGCGGAGTGACGCTCCGCACGGAAGCCGGGCACCGGGTGATGACCGTGGTGGGCACCCCGGTGGTGAACGACGACGGGGCCTTCGTGGTCTGGGCGGCGCACGACGGTCGCGCCGGCGAGGAGACGGTCGCGCGCGTCGACCGGTCGCTCGCGGTCGGGACGGTCCTCGCGCTGCTCGCGTTCGGCGCGGCCGCGTGGCTCCTGTCGACCCTCGCACTCCGACCCGTCGGGCGGATGCGCCGCGCCGCCGAGGACCTCAGCGCAGGCAGGACGAGCGGGCACCTGCCGGTCGGGACGTCCGCCGACGAACTCGCGGCGCTCGCGCGGACGCTGAACGCCTTCATCGACCGGCAGCGGGAGTACGCCGAGCGGGAGCGCCGGATCATCTCGGACGCGAGCCACGAACTCCGGACCCCGCTGGCCGCGCTCACCGCACGGCTGGAGTTGGCGCACCGGTCGGCAGGCGACGCGGACGCGCTCGCCCGGGAGCTGCAGGCCGCTGAGGACGACGCCGCGCGGCTGGTGGCCCTCGCGAACACGATGCTCGAGCTGAGCCGGCTCGACGAGGCGGAGCCGGCGCCGCCGACCGCCGCCGCCGACCTCGTCACCGAGCTGATGGGCTCGATCGACCGGGCGCGGGCGGCACACGGCGCGGGAGACCGCGACATCGACTTCTCGGTCGCCGTCGACGCTCCGGACGAGCGGTACGGGGTCGAACCGGCAGCGTTCGCGCGGGTCGTCGACAACCTCGTCGCCAACGCCGTCGCCGCCGGAGACGCCCGCGGCGTGGTCCGGGTGCAGCTCGAACAGGACCCGTCTCGTCGGCTCGAGCTGCGCGTGGTTGACGACGGCCACGGGGTCCCGGAGAGCTTCCTGCCACAGGCCTTCGAGCGGTTCGCCCGAGCCGACACCGCACGTCGGACGGCGTCGACCGGGCACGCCGCCGGGAGCGGTCTCGGGCTCGCGCTCGTCCGTGGGATCGCCGAGCGGGCCGGTGGGACCGCGTCGCTCCGGAACGGCGAGGAGCGCGGCGCGGTCGCGACGGTCGTGCTGCCCAGCACCGACGCCGATCCACGGCGAGCCTGATCACTCGAAGTCTCGAACGAAGTCCACGTCCCGTTCCGGGTTCCTCCCAAGGGCCGGTGTCGATGCTGAGCGTCACCCGATCACATGCTGGAGAGGAACGAGCCGATGATCGACACCGCTCGGCCCACGGCCCATCCGTTCACCGCGCCCCCGGCCACCGAACCCCTCGCCGTCGCGGCGCGTCGCCGCGACCGGTCCCGACGTCGTCGCAGTGCGACCACCGACCTGCTCGGGATCCTCGCCTGGGTCTCCGCCGCGGTCGCCGTGGCGCTCTGGCTCGCGTCACCCGGATCGCACTCGGTCGTCGGCATCGGTGGGTGGCTCACCGACGCAGGCATCGTCGCCGGGCTGATCGCGACCGACCTCGTCCTCGTGATGCTGGTGCTCGCCGCCCGGGTGCCGCTCATCGACCGCACCTTCGGGCAGGACACGGCGATCGCGGTCCACCGATCGCTCGGCAAGCCGGTGCTGTACCTGCTGCTGGCGCACGGAGCGCTCCTGACGCTCGGTTACGGCGCGTCGGCGGGCACCGGGCCGATCGCCGAGACGATCGCGCTCTTCTCGACACCGGACATGCCGCTGGCGTACCTCGGGCTCGGCCTGTTCGTCGCCGTCGTGGTGTCCTCGCTCGTCGCCGTGCGTCGGCGCCTGCCGTACGAGGCCTGGCACGTCATCCACCTGCTCAGCTACGCGGCGGTGCTCGTCGCGCTGCCGCACATGCTGAGCGCGGGCAGCGTGCTCGCGGCAGGGACATGGCAGCGGGCGTACTGGATCGCGCTGTACGTCCTCGCGCTCGGCCTCATCGCCGTGTACCGGTTCGCGGTGCCGTTCGTCGTGACCGTCCGGCACCGGATCCGCGTCGTCGGCGTGGAGCCCATCGCCCCCGGTGTCGTGTCGATCCACCTCGCCGGGCGCGACCTCGACCGACTCGGCGCGCGCGGCGGACAGTACGGCGTCTGGCGGTTCTGGACGGCGACGACCTGGTGGCACGCCCACCCGGTGTCGTTCTCGGCGGTGCCCGGACGTGACCGGGCCCGCATCACCGTCCGGGACCTCGGCGCGGGGTCGTCGCGACTGGGTCGGATCCGGCCGGGGGCGTTCGTCTCGCTCGAGGGTCCGTACGGCCTCTTCACGAGCCGCGCCCGGACGGCGCCGTACCTGGCGCTCGTGGCCTCGGGGATCGGGATCACGCCCGTCCGAGCGTTGCTGGAGGACACCGACCTCCGACCGGGCGAGGCGACGGTGCTCCTGCGAGGACGCGATGCGCAGCAGCAGTACCTCTGGCGGGAGACCGCCGACCTGGCGGCGACGACGGGCAGCCGGCTCTTCGCGATGGTCGGACACCGTGCTCGGTCCCGAGCGACCTGGATGCCCGAGGAGGACCTCCGTCGCGGCGTCACCCTGCTGTCGGTCTTCCCGCGGCTGCTCGAGTCGGACCTGTACGTCTGCGGGCCCCGCGCCTGGTCGGACCTCGTCGTCCGCGAGGCCCGGCTCGCAGGGGTCCCCGAACACCAGATCCACCAGGAACGGTTCGAGTCATGAGGGCGCGCGCCGTCGTCGGGGGGATCGTGTCGTCGATCGCGGTCCTCGTCATCGGCTGGCAGCTCGGCGGCGAGCTTGCCGTCACCGCGCCGTCGCAGAGCACGACGTCCGGCAGCTCCGCGTCGGGGAGCGGATCATCGGGGAGCGGGTCGTCCGGCAGCACGGCGTCGGGCACCGGCGGGTCGTCCGTCTCGGGCACGTTCACCGGTGATGCCACCCAGACCCGGTACGGCCCCGTGCAGGTCCGGATCACCGTCGCGGATGGCAAGATCACCGACGTCACCGCCCTGCAGCTCACCGACCACGACGGTCGATCCGTGCAGATCAGCCAGCAGGCGGCACCGATCCTCCGGCAGGAGGCCCTCGCCGCACAGTCCGCCTCGATCCAGGCCGTGAGCGGCGCGACCTTCACCAGCGAGGGGTACACGACTTCGCTCCAGTCCGCGATCGACAAGGCGGGACTGTGAACGACGTCCTGACCTTCGAGACGATGGGGACCGTCGTCAGTCTCCGCGGAGCGACCGCGGCGGCTGCGTCCGAGGTCCGCGCCGTGTTCGCGGGCTACGACCGCCGGTACAGCCTCTACGACCCGTCATCGGTCCTCAGTCGGGTGGCCGACGGCACGATCCGGCTCCCCGACACCCCGGAGCAGGTCCGCGACGTGTACGCACTTGCTCTGGACTGGCGGGAGCGGACCGGCGGCGCGTTCACTCCGCACCGCCCCGACGGCGTGGTCGACCTCTCCGGGGTCGTGAAGGCACTCGCCATCCGCGACGCGGGAGCGGTGCTGGACGAGGCGGGTGCCGACTGGATGATCAGCGCCGGCGGCGACGTGCTCGTCCGTGGGATGCACCGCGGTGTCGAGCCGTGGAGCGTCGGGGTGGTCGACCCGGCGCACCGCGACACGGTCGTCGGCGTCGTCCGTCTCGACGCGCCCCGCCGTGCGGTCGCGACCTCCGGGACCGCCGAACGCGGCGAGCACATCTGGCGACGCACGGCTCCGACGTTCGTGCAGGCGACCGTGGTCGCCGACGACGTCGTCACCGCCGACGTGCTCGCCACCGCGATCGTCGCCGGCGACGAGGAGGACCTCGGTCGGTTCACGAGCGACGTCGACGTCGACGTCTTGGCCTTCGGGGCGGACGGGAGGGTCTGGGCCACGCCCGGTGCGTCCTCCTGGGTCACCACCGGTGCGGCACAGGTGCCCTGATCGGCCCGCGGAGCCGACGGCAGCCCCGACGGACCGTCGTCCGGCAGGGGCTGCCGACCAGTCAGGAACCGCTGGTCGGCGAAGCGCTCGGCGCATCCGTGGACTGCTTCGGGGCGTCCTTCGGCGGCTTCGGGGCATCGGTCGGGTTCGGAGCGGCAGCGGCGCCGTCCGGTGCGGGCCCGTCCTTCGGCGGGGTGGGTGCTGCAGCTGCCGGTCCTCCGCCGGCACCCGGAGCGCAGGTACCGGCCGGTCCGCCCGCAGCACCGGGTCCCGCCGCACCGGGTCCCGCCGCGCCGGGTCCTGCTACACCCGGCGTCGGTGCGCCCGTCGGTGCGCCGGATGGAGCGCCCGACGGCTTGCCCGAGGGTGCGCCGGACGGGGCTGCCACCGGCGTGCTCCCGCCGTCGCCACCGGCCGCCACCGCCGCGGTCACCCCGACGCCGCCGATCAGCACGGCGACGATCGCCGCGCCGATCCCGATCCGCCGCCCGAGACGACGGGGTCGGTCGGTGGCGGACGCCGGAGCCGGGGCCTCGGCGGCGGCGAACTGCTCGGTCGGCTGCGCGCCCTGGCCGAAGCCGCCTCGCGGGTACTCCCGTGTCGGTTCGTCGTGCTGGTTCTGGTTCTCGTTCTCGTTCGCCATGGTGTCTCCACTTCGTCGTCCGGCGGTGCCGGGTCGGCTGTGCTGCCGACGTGGACCACGGTCGAAGTCGAATCTGAAGCATGACTGAAGCACAGGTCCTCCCCAGGTCGTTCCAGGCTTCGTGATCGAATCACGGACGTACGGTGTCCGCCGTGCCCAGTCCAGCCCGCGTCCTGCTCATCGACGACGACGAGACCATCCGTGTCTCCGTCGCACGCTCCCTCCGCGACGAGGGCCTCGTCGTGCTCGACGCACCCGACGGCTCCGGGCTCCACCGGGACCTCGCGGCGTTCGTCCCGGACCTCGTGGTCCTGGACTGGATGCTCCCCGGTGCGAGCGGGATCCAGCTCGCCGGCAGCGTGCGGACCTCGTCGGACGCTGCCATCGTGATGCTGACCGCCCGGGACGACGTCGAGGACCGGCTCAGGGGGTTCGCCGAGGGCGCTGACGACTACGTCGTGAAGCCGTTCGCGATCGCGGAACTCGTCGCCAGGGTCACCGCGGTCCTCCGCCGTCGTGGTCGGGTGCCCGCCGTGATCGAGGTCGGTGACCTGGTCCTCGACCCCGACGCCGCGGTCGCCCGTCGTGCCGGTGTCGTGCTCGAGCTCACCGCGACCGAGTTCCGACTGCTCGCCTTCCTCGCCGAGAGCCGCGGCCGGACCCTGTCGAAGGGGCAGATCCTGACGCAGGTGTGGGGGTACGACAGCGTCGACCCGAACCTCGTCGAGGTCCACCTCAGCGCGCTCCGGCGGAAGATGGAGGTGCACGGCCCACGACTCGTCCACACGGTGCGCGGTCTCGGGTACCGGTTGAGTGCGGTGGCCGCGTGAACGGCGAGGCGCCCAGCGCGTCGGTCCTCCGCACCGGGTCGCTCCGGATGCGGACCGTCGTCGCGGTCCTGGTCCTGCTGGCGGTCCTCCTCGGCGCGCTCGGTGTCGTCGTGCAGGCAACCCTCGGCGACCGGCTCCGCGCCCAGGTCGAGGACCGGTTGCGCGACCGTGCTTCGGCGGCGGCCGCCCTCGTCGGGACGGTCGACGCAACGGACCTCGCCGACCGGCTGTCGATGCAGGGCCTCTCGGTGACGATCACGGCCGCCGACGGCGGTTCCGTGGAGGCCGGTCCCAGCCCGGACCAGCTGCGGCACGGTCCACCGGAGCCCGGCACCCTCCCCGCGCCGGCGGCCGCTCCCGCGCGCGACTCCACGGCGGACCCCTCCACGACCGAGACCGGCGCGGCGTCGCACGTGACGATCAGGTCTTCGCGGCTCACCGAGGGCGACCGGATCGTCACGCTCGTGTCGACCCTGAGCGACGGCTCGCGGATCCGGCTCACCGCCGGAACCGGCCCCGTCGACGAGGTCCTCGGCGAACTCCGATGGGTGATGCTCGCCGCGTCCGTCGGGTTCATGCTCGTGGCGGCGGTCGGCCTGGTCATCGTGGTGCGGCGGACGATGCGCCCGCTCGACGTGATGACGAACGCCGCACGCTCGATCGCGCACGGTGACCGCGGGCGGCGCCTCCGTCCGGCCCGCCAGGGAACCGAGATCGGTCGCGTCGCGGTGGCCTTCGACGAGATGCTCGACGCCGTCGAGGGTGCGGAACGACAGGCCGTCTCGGCGGAGGCCCGGATGCGGTCCTTCTTGTCGGACGCCGCACACGAGCTGCGGACGCCGGTGGCCGGGATCACCGCTGCTGCCGACACCCTGGTGCGTGCACGCCCCGACGTGGTGGAGCGTGAAGAGCTCGCCGTGCACGTGGTCCGGCAGGCCGGTCGGGCGGCGCGGCTCGTGGACGACCTGTTGCTGATGGCGCGGGTGGACGGCGGCCTCGCGCTCGAGCCAGCGTCCGTGGACCTCGGCGCCATCGCGAGGAGTGAGGCCGACCGTGCACGGCTCCGCTCGCCGGGCCTCACCGTCCAGGTCGCCGAGACGGATGGCGCAGTCGTCGTGTCCGCGGACGGCGACCGGATCGGCCAGGTCCTCGCCAACCTCCTGGAGAACGCCGCCAGGGCGACCGACGGCGCCGGGCACGTCGTGGTCGAGATCGACCGGCTGGGCGACGTGGGCCGTGTGCGCGTCGCCGACGACGGGCCCGGGATCCCGGCGGTCGACCGTGAGCGTGTCTTCGACCGGCTCGTCCGGCTCGACGCTGCTCGGGCGGCGAGCGGCGGGGGAGCAGGGCTCGGCCTGCCGATCGCACGGGGCATCGCTCGGGCGCACGGCGGCGAGCTCGTCTGCCCGCCGGGAGTCGGCACCGTGTTCGTGCTCACGATCCCGGCAACGACCGACCAGCACACACCGACCAGGCAGGGTGGTCTGCAGCCGATCGGCTTGCCGACCGGAGGATGCGGGATCGTGACCTGAGCAATCGTCCAGACTGCCCGTCGAGCGGCGTGCACTCGCTACGGTGTCCGGGTGGGGAACAGCAACGGAACGGGTCGGCGTCGTGGCGGGCTGATCGGCATCATCGTCGTGGCGGCGTACCTCGTGCTGCGGTTCGGCGTGCTGGCGTGGCGCGAGCACGAGGCCGGCATGTCGACGGGAGCCGTGATCGGGACGCTGTTCCTCTACGCCGCTGCGATCTTCGCGATCATCGAGATCGTCCTGGCGGTGCAGAACGCGTCGACCCGACGACGGGAGGCTGCACTCGCCCGCGCCCATCCCGGTGCGCACCTCGCTCCGGCGCTCTTCACGAAGGACCTCGCGACCGACGTCCGCCGCACCGCCGCGATGCTCGGCGCCGAGCCCGGTCCGGACGTCCCGCGTCGTGGACACGCGACGGTCGTCGCCGACCACAACGGCATCGGTATCTACGTGGGCGGCGCCACGCCGCGGCTCGTCCTCGGGATCCCGCGCAACCAGGTGCGCGCGGTCTCGACCGGCGAGACGAAGGCCGCAGGCCGGTACACCTTCGGCACCGTCGACGCCCTCCGGGTCATCGTGGACAACGGGCAGTGGACGACCATCGACCTGCCGCTCTACCGCACCGTGATCGGCTTCGCGAAGCACCTGCACGGCGAGGCGCTCGAAGCCCAGGTGCGCTCGGTCGCGGTCGCCGCCGGGGTGCGTCAGGAGACGCCGTTGCCCGGGACGACGCGGTGATCCGCCGAACGGGTGTCGCGGCACTCGGTCTCGCCGCCGTGCTCACGGTGACGGGCTGCGCGACCGCGGGCTCGGCGCACCACGCCGCGACGAACGAACGACCGGCCACGGCGAGTCCGACCGCGTCCGCGACCCCGACGGCTGTTGCGGACCCGGCCGGCCCGGCACCGGCAGCGGGGACCGTCGTCCTCGACACCGACCTGGCCACCGCGGACGGTCGCGCGTCGATCCACCTGCAGGTGGTCGCCACCGGCAACGACGACTACGTCGTGCAGACCTCGGCGTACCGGTCGACCCTCGGACAGCCCCTCGCGATCTTCTTCCGCCAGTTCGACGAGCGGGTCGGTGACACCATCTCCGACGGGGTCAGCTTCGGCTACGACGCCTGGGGAGCGCCGGGGGAGACGGCGCAGGTCCCCGATCAGCAGTTCCGACTGCAGGAAGCAGGCGACGACCCCAGCTTCCTCAGGACCGCGGTGCTGGTCGACCGGCCGGAGACCTCCCCGTGGACGGTGCTCGGCGTCGCGCGGCTGGACTGGCACGTGCCGGACCGGCACCCGGGTCTCACGGTGCACGACTCCGGTCAGCGGCCCGGCGCGACGGGCACCGTCGAGAGCATCGACGGCATGCCGAGGTGGTACCACGTCGCCGATGGCGACACCCTCGACGCGATCGGACACCGCTTCGGCGTGACCGTCGCCGACCTCCGGTACCTCAGTGCACGGCAGGCGCTCGGTCTGGCGTACGACCTGCGGGCCGGCGAGACGCTGAACCTCGACCGGGCGAGACGCTGACCCCGAGCGTCAGGCGTCAGGCGTCAGGCCGGCCGGTAGACGCTGATCGCAGGCGCGTCACCGGCGTCGTGTGTCTCGTCCGTCGCCGCCCACATGCGCCCGTCGTGCTCGATGGTCGGCGGCAGGTCGCCGCGCACCAGGATCCGGACCGCCGGAGCGTCCCCGTCGACGAGGTCGACTCCATGGGAGTCGGGTTCGGCAGGCGTGCCGTCGGTGGTGTCCTTCACGAAGTCGCTCATGCGCCCAGCCAACACGGACACGCCCGGTACCGGCCGGGAGTCGGGAGATCGGTCGAACCCGGGTATGCTTGCCCTGTGCGACCGTCTGGTCATGCATGCGGATGTGGCGCAGTGGTAGCGCATCACCTTGCCAAGGTGAGGGTCGCGAGTTCGAATCTCGTCATCCGCTCGGGAACCGCCGGCTCCACCCGGCCCCCCACGAACCCCGACCTCGGTCGGGGTTCTCTGGTTTCCGGGCCGTCCGGGTCTACCGCGGACGCAGCGGGCGCAGTGCTCGTGCGCGGACGAAGACGCCTCAGACCTCGGCGGCCCTGACCCCCGGCATGCCGACCCGGCGACGATCCCCGACGAGCACGACCGTCACGAGCACCGTGCCACATGCTCGGCAGCGTGCGACGGACCCCATCGGACTCCGGTGCACACGGGCCTCGCCGAGCGGGCCCGACGAACCACATCCCGCGCAGCGGAGCCGGGCCGCCGTCGGGTCGTCCCCGAGCACGTCGGCCAGGTCACCGGCGAGGACGTTGCCGTCGACGACGCTCACGACGTGCCTCCGAAGCGTTCGGCGCGGAGGTCCGCGGTGTCGTGCCCGAGCTCGCCGAGCCACCCGAGGACCTGTTCCACGAACGACGTCGAGCCGCACACGTACGTCAGCGCGCCCGCGTCCGGCGGGAACACCGCCTCGGCGAGCACCGCACGGGTGAGCCGTCCCACCGGTGTCGCCGCGCCCTCCGGCGCCCGACGGCTGTACACGACGGTCACCTCGAGCGGGGCCGCCGCGGCAAGGGCCGCGTCGAGTTCGGAGCGGAAGAAGACGTCGTCCGGGGTCCGCACGGCCGCGAGCAGCCGGAACGGGGCCGGGTCGCCCGCGTCGGCGTGCGCGGACACCATCGCGACGAGGGGCACGATGCCGGATCCGCCCGCGATGAGCTGCACGGGGCGGGGATCGCCCGACGTCGGGCGCCAGACGAACCACCCGCCGAGCGGCCCGTGCACCTCGAGCGCGTCGCCGACGTCGATCGCGTCGACGAGGAACGGGGAGACCTCCCCGTCGTCGACCCGGTCGACTGCGAGGGTCACACGGGTGCCGGGGCCCTGCGACGCGATGGAGTACGAGCGGGTGGCCTGGTACCCGTCCTCGGCGGTGAGCCGGAGGTCGAGGTGCTGTCCGGCGTCGTTGCCCGGCCAGGTCGGGACGTCGAGGACGATCCTGCGCGCCGTCGGCGTCTCCGCTCGGACGGCCGCGACCGTCGCGTCGTGCCAGGCCGGCCGTCTGCGGTTCGCTGGCGGCGCGACCGTGCCGACCCGTGCCTCCAGGCCGCTCACCAGTACCGCTCTTCCTTCCACGGATCCCCGTGCAGGTGGTAGCCCGCGTTCTCCCAGAAGCCGGGCTCGTCGTCGGCCTGCATGACGATCCCGCGCACCCACTTCGCGCTCTTCCAGAAGTACAGGTGCGGGACGAGCAGCCGCGCGGGCCCGCCGTGCTCGGCCTCGAGTGGCGCGCCGTCCGCCTCGAAGGCGATCCAGGCCTGTCCGTCGAGGAGTTCGTCGAGCGGCACGTTGGTCGTGTAGCCGCCGACGCTGTGGACCATGCAGAAGTCCAGGGACGTCTCGACCTGCTCGAACAACCGGTCGAGCGGGACGCCGCGCCACGGCATCGCGAGCTTGGACCAGTGCGTGACGCAGTGGATGTCGACGGTGACGTCCTCGACCCCGAGCGCGTGCACCTCGTCCCACGTCCACTCGTGCAGCGCGGTCTCGGTCCGGATCGAGAAGGTCCAGTCCGTGGAGGAGACGTCCGGGGTGTCGCCGGCGGACAGTACGGGCCAGTCGCGCACAAGGGTCTGACCGGGTGGCAATCGATCGTCTTCGTCACGTCGTCGTCCGCCGAATCCGCGTGTGAACGTCGCCATCGGTGCTCCTCGCCTCGAGACGATCCTGGCCCCGTCGGACCCGCGCTGTGTAACGGATTCGTAAACGTTCGGAAACCGCCGATCCGCCGCCGCATCCGCGGATTCCCGCGGATCGAGGCACCGCAGACGCGAACCGCCGACGCGTCACACGTTTGGATCGCACGCGGCAGCACCTCTATCGTTCACCGGAACGATTACCAGGAGGGGTCACCCCGAATGCCACCCATCGTCCAACCCGAAGACGGCCGCGCCCCAGCGGACCGTCGCCCGAGCCGCCGCGCCCTGCTCACCGGCGCCGCCGGTCTCGCCGGCCTCGGTCTGCTCACCCTGACCGGATGCAGCTCCGGAGCGAGCGCCGGAACGGTCAGCATCCCCGAGCAGGCCGCGACCGGCACCCCCCGGCGCGGCGGCCGTCTCCGCATCGCCCGCCCCGCCGCATCCGCCGCCGAGACCCTCGACTCCGCGAGCTCCCTCTCCGCGTACGAGTACCTCGGCGCGCTCTACAACCGGCTCGTGAAGCTCGACGAGTCGGGGGAGACCGTGCCCGACCTCGCGCGGGAGTGGTCCGCGAACGCCGACGGCACCGTGTGGACGTTCCACCTCCGTCAGGGTGTCCGGTTCCACGACGGGTCCCGGTTCGGCGCGGACGACGCGATCGCCAGCATCCGGCACATCCTGGACGAGAAGACCGGCTCCCCGCAGGCCGGCGTCCTCGGCGAGGTGATGGACGCGAACTCGATGCGCGCGGTCGACCGGTACACGCTGCGCTTCGACCTGACGAAGCCGAACGCCGAGTTCCCGTCGCTCCTGACCGCCTACCAGTGCTACATCGTCCCGGCGTCGGCCGTTGGCACGATCGGCAGCACCGGGATCGGGACCGGGCCCTTCAAGCTGTCCTCGTTCACCCCGGCCGGAGCCGGCAGCGTCGAGGCGTTCGACGACCACTTCGCGGGTCGTCCGGCACTCGACGGGATCGACTTCTTCTCGATCCAGGACACCACGGCCCGCGTGAACGCGCTGCTCGCCGGACAGATCGACCTCATCTCGCAGACGAACCTCGACTTCGCGACGGCTCGTGTGGTCGCGGCATCGAACCGGGCGACGGTCGCGCGCTCCGTGAACGCGCAGTGGTACACGATCCCGATGCTCGCGACGAGCGCCGAGTTCTCGGACCCGACGGTGCGCCAGGCGATGAAGCTCGCCTACGACCCGAAGCGGATCGTCGAGACCGCCCTGCAGGGCACCGGCTCGCCCGGCTGGGACAACCCGGTCCCGCCACAGCTCGCCGCGTTCCTCGACGAACCGCGCGAGTACGACCCCGACAAGGCCAGGAGCCTGCTGAAGCGGGCCGACCGGGAGGGACTGCGCGCGTCGATCTACACGTCCAGCTACGAGTCGGTCTTCACACCGCTCGCGGTCGCGTACCGCGACCAGGTCGCAGACGCCGGGATCGACCTCACGGTCCGGAACGCCTCCTCGGACTCGTACTACACGCAGATCTGGATGCAGAAGCCGCTGATGGTGAGCTACTGGTTCACCGGCCGGCCGATCGACCAGCTGCTCAACCAGATCTTCCGCTCCGGGTCGTCGTACAACGAGAGCGCGTGGTCGAACGGCTCGTTCGACCAGCTCCTCGACGAGGCGCGTGCCGAGATGGACGACGCCAAGCGGAAGACGCTCTACCAGGACGCCCAGCGACTCGTCGTGGCCGACGGTGCCGACATGACCCCGATGTTCGGCGACCGCCTGGTGGGGTTGTCCCGTGACGTCGTGAACTACTCGGAGTTCGGCTTCGAGTTCGACTACCTCCGGATCGGACTGCGCCGATGAACGTCCTCCTCCCCGTGCTCCGCCGGGTCGGCATCGCCCTCCTCACGGTGGTGCTCGCCTCGCTGTTCGTGTTCCTCGCCGTGCAGGCGCTCCCGGGTGACGTCGCGCAGCAGCTGCTCGGGCAGAACGCCACGCCCGAAGCGGTCGAGCAGCTCCGCGAGTCGCTCGGTCTCGACCAGAACGTCTGGCTCCGCTACGGGCAGTGGCTCGTCGGCGCCGCGCACGGCGACTTCGGCACGTCGCTCGTCAGCGGCGAGCCGGTCGCGCCGACCTTGTTCACGGCGTTCCGGAACAGCATGCTCATCGCCGTGCCCGCGATGCTCGTCGGGGTCACGCTGTCCCTGACGCTCGGGGTCGTCGCCGGCGTGCGCCGCGGCCGCCCGACCGACCGGGTCATCTCGATCGTCAGCCTCGTGGTGATGAGCGTGCCGGAGTTCATGGTCGCGACCGTGCTGGTGCTGCTCTTCGCGATCGGCATCCCGCTCTTCCCGGCCGTCGTCCTGCGCGGCAGCGACGCCACCGTGGCCGAGCTGCTGCCGACGATCTGGCTCCCGATCATCGTGCTCACCCTCGCGATGGCCGCGTACATCGTCCGCACCGCGCGCTCCTCGACGATCGACGTGATGGCGTCCGAGTTCGTCACGACCGCCGAGCTCAAGGGCCTGACGATGCGCCGGGTGGTGTGGAAGCACGCGGTCCCGAGCGCGCTGCTGCCGACGCTCAACGTCGTCGCGCTGAACGTGGCGTGGCTCCTCGGCGGTGTGGTCGTCGTGGAAAACGTCTTCAACTACCCGGGCATGGGCAAGCTCATGCTCGAGTCGGTGTTCAACCGGGACCTGCCCACCATCGAGGCGATCGCACTCCTCAGTGCCCTCATCTACGTCGTCTGCAACCTCGCAGCCGACCTGGTCGCGCTCGCCCTCGACCCGAAGCTCCGCACCCGGCAGCGACGGACGCGGATCCGGCCGACCACCAGGCGCCGCTCGTCCACCGGCGTCGAGCGCACCGAACGGAAGGCCACCGCATGACCGCCATCGCCCCGCGCTCGCGCAACGTGATCGGTGCCGCCGTCGCGCCGCTCCGCAGCTCCACGGCACTCGCCATCGGCCTCGGGCTGATCGCGCTGCACCTCGTCCTCGCGGTGCTGGCACCCGTCATCGGCATGCACGACCCCGTCGCGACCGACTCGACGAACGTGCTCGCCGGCCCGGAGTGGACGCACTGGCTCGGCACCGACCAGTACGGCCGCGACATCCTGTCCCGCACGCTGAACGGTGGCAGGTACGCCCTGCTGGTCACGTTCCTCGCGACGACGATCGCGGTCGCCGTCGGCACGTTCCTCGGCGCTGTCACCGCGTACGCGGACAACTGGTTCGACGAGGTCGTCATGCGGGTCGTGGACGCGCTGCTCAGCGTGCCGTCGATCCTGGCGCTCCTCGTCGTGGTCACGGTCTTCGACGCCGGTCTCTGGGTGATCGTGCTCGCCGTGACGATCGTCTACGCCCCAGCCGTCACCCGCGTGGTCCGCGGGGCCGCGCGCACCGTGATCACGCAGGACTACGTCACCGCGGCCCGCGCCCGCGGCGAGAAGCCCCTGTCGATCGTGTTCCGCGAGATCCTGCCGAACGTCCTCGACGTCGTGCTCGTCGAGTATGCGATGCGGGCGTCGTGGATCGTGCTCATCGTGGCGTCGCTGTCCTTCCTCGGGTTCGGAGCGAACCCACCGACGCCCGACTGGGGGCTCATGGTGCAGGAGAACCGCACCGCACTGACCGTCGTGCCGCTCGGCACGCTGGCGCCGATCGTGGCACTGGCGACACTCGTGATCGGCCTCAACCTCGCTGCGGACGGACTGAGCAAGTCGCTCGGGGTCGACCGCGCCACGCAGGGAGCAACGAGCGCATGACCGTCATCGACACGACCACCACGCAGGCCGTCCGCGTCGACGACCTCGCCATCTCCTACGCCGCCGGTCGCACCTGGGTCCCGGTCGTCCGGGGCGTCTCGTTCACGATCGACGCCGGCCGGACGCTCGGTCTCGTGGGGGAGTCCGGCAGTGGCAAGTCCACCGTCGCCAGGACGCTCCTCGCCCACCTCCGGACCGGATCGACCATCGTCGGCGGGACGGTCACGGTCGCCGAGCAGGACGTCTTCGCCCTGTCGCCCGCCGAGACCAGGGCACTCCGCGGCGGCACCGCGTCCGTCGTCGCGCAGAACGCGGGCCAGGCGCTGACCCCGTCGATGCGGATCGGGGAGCAGATCCGCGAGGCCCTCCGTGCCCACGGCGAGCCGGACGGCCCGGAGCGGGTCGCCGAACTGGTCCGGCTCGTGCGGCTGCCCGACCCGGACACCATCGTCCGTCGGTACCCGCACCAGCTCTCGGGCGGCCAGCAGCAGCGCGTCGCCATCGCCATGGCCGTCGCGGCCAGGCCGCGCGTGCTCGTCCTCGACGAGCCGACCACCGCGCTCGACGTGGTCACGCAGGCGGCGGTCCTCGACCTCGTCGCGGACCTCGGCCGGGAGCTCGGGATGGCCGTCCTCCTCGTCAGCCACGACCTCGGGGTGGTGTCGGCGATGGCCGACGAGATCGCCGTGATGCGGCACGGCGAGATCGTCGAGCACCGCGCGACCGCCGACCTCTTCGCCGACCCGCAGCACGAGTACACGCGGGCCCTGTTGGCCGCGGTGCCGAACGGGACCAGCACGGCCGGGACACGGTCTGGAGGCGCGGGTCCAGACGGTCTGGAGGCGACCGTCCCGGGGACGGTCCGCTCCACTGCCACGCCCACCGTGCCTCCCGTCCGTCCCGTCGTGACCGCACGGGACCTGGTGGTCCGGTACGGGCGCGGCCTGCCGGCCGCGGTCGACGGCGTCTCCTTCGAGATCGCGGCGCACGAGACCCTCGCCGTCGTCGGCGAGTCCGGCAGCGGCAAGTCGACGCTCGCGACGGCACTGGCCGGGCTGGTGCCCGCCGAGTCCGGCAGCTTCGACTACACCGACGACACGGTGACGGGTGACCTCCGCGACCCCGTCGCCGCCCGGTCCGCCGCGCTCCGCCGCGCCGTGCAGCTGGTGTTCCAGAACGCCGACACCTCGCTCAACCCGCGTCGGACCGTCGGTGCCGCGATCGCCAGACCGCTGCGGCTCTTCACCGGCTCGTCCTCGCGCCAGCGCGTCGCCGATCTCCTCACGCAGGTCGGCCTCGGACCGGAGTTCGCGAACCGCCTGCCGGCACAGCTGTCCGGCGGCCAGCGGCAGCGCGTGGGCATCGCACGGGCCCTCGCCGCCGGGCCGCGACTCGTGATCGCCGACGAGATCACCACCGCGCTCGACGTGCAGGTCCAGGCCGGCATCCTGTCGCTGCTGGCCGACCTGCAGCGCGAGAACGGCCTGAGCTGCCTGTTCATCAGCCACGACCTCGCCGTGGTGCGGGGTGTTGCCGACCGCGTCGCGGTGATGACCGGCGGCCGCATCGTGGAGATCGGCCCGACCGGACGGGTGTTCACCGGCCCGAACCACCCGTACACGAGCACGCTGCTCGCGGCCACGCTCGAGCCGGGCGTGACGACGCTGCCCGAGGTCGACGACGGTGTGCAGCGCTGGCGGCACGTCGACGGCTGGACCGACCACGGGGACGGACACCGGATCAGGAACTGGGAGGACGCATGACGGACGGGCTGACGGCGATCGGGGTGCCGACCGGACTGCCGGAGGGGGTCACCGTCCGCGACGAGTGGATCCCGATGCCGGACGGCGTGCGGCTGCACACCAGGATCTGGGCCCCCGCGGACGTGTCCGCCGATGCCCGTGTGCCGGTGCTGCTGGAGTACCTGCCCTACCGGCTCGACGACTGGACGGCGCCGCGGGACTCCGAGCGGCACCCCTGGTACGCGGCGCACGGGTACGCCTCGGTGCGCGTCGACATCCGCGGGACCGGGTCGTCGGAGGGGTTCTTCGACGACGAGTACAGCGAGCAGGAGCTGCGCGACGGCGAAGCCGTGATCGCGTGGCTCGCCGCGCAGGAGTGGTCGACGGGCGCGGTCGGGATGTTCGGCATCTCGTGGGGCGGGTTCAACGCCCTGCAGCTCGCGGCCAGGGCACCGGCGGCGCTCAAGGCCATCGTCACGGTGTGCTCGACGGACGACCGCTACGACAACGACGTGCACTACGTCGGCGGCGCGGTGCTCGGGATCGACATGGCGGCGTGGGGCGCGACGATGTTCGCGTTCAACTCCCGTCCGCCGCGGCCCGAGGTCGTCGGGTCCTCCTGGGTCGCGCGCTGGAAGGAGCGGCTCGACGCGAACCGGCCGATGACGCCGGTGTGGCTGTCGCACCAGTCCCGTGACGACTACTGGCGGCACGGCAGCGCGGCGGAGGACTACGGGAACATCGGCGCAGCGGTCCTCGCCGTCGGCGGCTGGGCGGACCCGTACCGGGACGCCGTCCTGCGCCTGGTCGAGCACGTCGACGCGCCGGTCAAGGGGATCGTCGGGCCGTGGTCGCACCAGTACCCGGACCGCGGGCTCGCGCCGGGACCGTCGATCGGGTTCCTGCAGGAGACGCTGCGCTGGTGGGACCGGTGGCTCAAGAGGGTCGACACCGGGGTCGAGGCCGATCCGGCACTGCGCGCGTGGATCAACGACCCGGAACCGCCCGCGACGTACCACGCGTCGCGCACCGGGCGGTGGGTCGGTGCGACGTCGTGGCCGTCGACCACGACCGCGACCGTGTCGCACACGCTCGACACGCTGCGCGGCGGACGTGACGGCGACGTCGTGGTCTCCTCCCCGCAGGAGACCGGCACGGACGCCGGACGGTTCTTCCCGTTCGGCAACGCGACCGACCTGCCGCCGGACCAGCGCGCGGAGGACGGTCGCTCGGCGTGCTTCGACCTGCTCGTCGACGAGTCGTTCGACCTGCTCGGCAACGTCCTCGTCGACCTCGCCGTCACGAGCGACGAGCCCAGGGCCACGGTCACCGTGCGGCTGTGCGATGTGGCCCCTGACGGCAGCTCGACGCTCGTCACCCGTGGTGTGCTGAACGCCGCCCGCCGGCACGGCATGGACCGGACCGATCCGCTCGAGCCGGGTGCGCCCACCGTGCTGCCCGTCCGACTGGTGTCCACCGGGCACCGCTTCGTCGCCGGACACCGACTCCGGGTCGCCGTGTCGACGTCGTACTGGCCGTGGGTGTGGCCGCACGGGACCGCAGCGACCCTCGTGCTCGATCCGTCGGAGAGCTCGGTGACCCTCCCGGTGTGGACCCGGTCGGACGACGACGACATCCGCTTCGAGGCGCCCGAGCGGTCGACCCCGCTCGCGATCACCCGGGTGGAACCGAGCGACCCGCTCCCGCAGCGCACCGTGACCCACGACGTGGAGGCCGCTACGTGGACGCTCGACGTCGACCCCGGGTACGGCGGCGGCCGGGTCTACCCGGACGGACTGGTGTTCAGCGAGGACGCGCGCGAGACCTACCGGATCCGTTCGGACGACCCGACGTCGGCCACCGCGGACTCGCGCTGGGCGATCGGTCTCGAGCACGCCGATTGGGCCGCCCGGCTGGAGACGACGTCGCACGTGACGGCGGACGCCGAGGCGTTCCACCTCGTCAACACCGTCCGCGCGTGGGCACGCGACGGAGCGGTCGGGACCGAGGAGCACCTCGTCGCCGAGCACACGTTCCGTGACGAGGTGCCGAGGACGTCCGCGTGAGCGCCGAGCAGCAGGCACCGGACCCGGCGCAGCCGAGGCCACGGGCGCGCCAGCGACCCGAGGTCCGCCGCGCGATGATCGTCCTCGCCGCGCGCAGCGTCATCGTCCGCAACGGTCTCGGCGCGACCGGGCTCCGTGACATCGCGGCGGAGGCGGGTGTCTCCGTCGGGACCGTGACCTACCACTTCGGGAGCGTCGCGGAGATCCTGAACGAGGTCGTCGTGCTCGAGACCGAGCGCTTCTACGGGGCGATCGTCGCCGCCGTCGACGCGGAACCCGATCCGGCGACGGCGCTGCGGATGCTCGTCGAGCCGTTGTTCGGCGACAGCGAGGAGGTCCGGCAGCACTGGCGGATCTGGTCCGACTACTGGACCGCGGTCGCACGTCGTCCAGAGGTGGCCGAAGAGTACGCGGAACGCATCCGTGTCTGGGAGGCCTGCCTGGTCCGCGTGATCCGACGCGGGGTCGACGCGGGCACGTTCGACGTGGCGTCGGACGGCATCGACCCGTCGGTCGTCGCGCTCAAGCTCGCCGCCTACAGCGACGGCGTGGCGACGCAGATCGCCCAGAACGCCCCCGGACTGACCAACGCGGTGGCGCTGACCTGGATGTGGGAGTTCCTCGCACAGCACCTCGGGGTTGTACTGAGGTAAGGCTTCCCTTACCGTTGGGTCCATGGCCAGGACCCGTCGACATCCCAGCGAGCGCATCCTCATCGCGGGGAGCTCCGACGACCTCGTCGAGATCCACCGCCTGTTGCTCGACCTCCCCGAGAACGCGTACGGCCAGGTCTTCGTCGAGGTCGCCCTCGACGAGCAGGTCCGCATCCTCCCGGCGCCTCCGCGCGTGACCGTCACCTGGCTGGTCCGGAGCGCCCGTGCGTCCGCTGTCGCCCCGCTCGTCTTCGCCGACCACGGGGAGGCCCTCGCAGCGGCCGTCATCGGCTGGGCGGCCGAGTGGTGCGTCGCCGACTGCGAGCCGCGGACGACGGTCTGGATCGGCTGCGCGGACAGCCCGTGGGTCGAGCAGGCGCGTGCGGCGGTGCAGCTCGAGCTGACCGACGCCGGCCAGCAGGTCCAGGTGGAGTACGGCGGGTAAGGTCAGCCTGTGCTTCCTTGCGCCGTTCAAGAAAGCGGAGCAGGGTTGTTCCATCGGCACGACCGGAGCGCGAGCTCCGTTCGCGCTCACGAGGTAGGAGGAAGCAGCACATGACCACGAGCACGACCACCCCGAACACCACGTCCCCGTTCTCGACGACGCCGGAGCTCGCAGCCGGTGTCGCACAGTTCCTCGCGCCGGTCGTCATCGACCTCGAGGCGCTCGTCGTCAACGGCAAGCAGGCGCACTGGCACGTGCGCGGCCGGAACTTCGTCGGTGTCCACGAGCTCCTCGACGACATCGTCGCCCACGCGCAGGAGTACGCCGACCTCGCCGCGGAGCGCATCGTCGCCCTCGGCCTGCCGGTCGACTCGCGCATCGCGACCGTCGCCGCGAACACCACGATCCCGGCGCTGTCCGAGGGCTTCCAGAACTCCGACGTCACCATCACCGAGGTGATCGCCGACATCGACGCCGCGCTCGCGCAGGTCCGTCGCGCGGTCGAGGGACTCGACGAGGTCGACCTGAACAGCCAGGACGTGGTCATCGAGATCGAGCGCGGCCTGACCAAGGACCGCTGGTTCCTGCAGGCGCACCTCGCGGCCTGAGACCCAGCGATCTCCCGGACAGGAGGCCCGGTGCCAGCTGGCACCGGGCCTCCTGTCATGCGTGTGGCCCCGTCCCGTTCACGCACCGGACCCCGCGGGTTCACCCGCCTGTACCCCTGTACAGCCATCCTCGGATGGCACCCGTTCGGGGCACATGACGAGGGGAACCGACATGGAACAGCACACACCGAAGCGCCGCCGCGCGGCACTCGCGATCGGCGCCGTCGTCGTCGCCGGCGCGATCGCGCTTCCCGGCACCGCCGAGGCCGTCAACCAACTGGCACTCAACCAGCACGGCGGCGCGCAACGGGCAGCAGGCGACCAGACGCAGGCCGTCCGGCAGGCGATCAAGAACGCGAACGCGAAGAACGTCATCCTGCTCATCGGCGACGGGATGGGTGACTCCGAGATCACGGTGGCGCGCAACTACGAGTACGGCGCCGCCGGTCGTCTGCCCGGGCTCGACGCGCTCCCGCTGACGGGGTCGTACACGACGTACTCGCTCGTGAAGGACGGCGCGGACAAGGGCAAGCCCGATTACGTGACCGACTCGGCAGCATCCGGCAGCGCCTGGGCGACCGGCACCAAGACCTACGACGGCGCGATCTCGGTCGACATCGACGGTGCACCGCAGCAGACCCTCCTGGAGCTGGCGAAGGCGAACGGCCTGCGGACCGGCAACGTGTCGACGGCGGAGATCCAGGACGCCACCCCTGCCGTGCAGGTCGCCCACGTCGGCGCGCGGAGCTGCTACGGACCGGACACCGCGTCGTGCGGGTCGGACGCGCTGCAGAACGGCGGGCTCGGATCGATCAGCGAGCAGCTGCTGAACGCCCGCCCCGACGTCACGCTCGGCGGTGGCTCGGCGAGCTTCACCCAGACCGCCAAGGCCGGGCAGTACGCGGGGAAGACGCTCTTCGACCAGGCAGGTGCGCGCGGCTACCAGGTCGTCAACGACGCCGCGGGGCTCGCCGGTGTGCGCAAGGCCGACCAGAAGCAGCCGGTGCTCGGCCTCTTCACGCCGGGCAACTTCCCGACCCGGTACGCGCCGACGACGGCCACGGTGGGCGGAGCCGACCAGGCAGCGGTGCGCTGCACGCCGAACCCGGCTCGCCTCGACACCGGCCTCTCGCTGCAGTCGCTGACGAACAAGTCGATCGGGCTGCTGAACCGCGGCGCGTCGAACGGCAAGGGCTTCTTCCTCCAGGTCGAGGGCGCGAGCATCGACAAGCAGGACCACGCCGCCGACGCGTGCGGCCAGATCGGCGAGACGATCGACTTCGACGAGGCGGTGCAGGCCGCGCTCGCGTTCGCCCAGAAGGACGGCAACACCCTCGTCATCGCGACGGCGGACCACGCGCACTCGAGCCAGATCGTCGACAACACCCCGCCGGCCTCGCTGTCCACCGCGCTCGTCACGGCCGACGGCACGACGATGAAGGTCTCCTACGGCACGGCGGGCGCCGGTGCGTCGCAGCAGCACACCGGCACGCAGGTCCGGATCGCGGCCTTCGGTCCCGGTGCAGCGAACGTCGTCGGACTCACCGACCAGACGGACACGTTCTTCACGATCTCCGACGGGCTCCGGTTGAACGGCGACCTGGCGGCGCTGAGCCGCGGTGCGCGGATCGACCTCTCCGTCGGTGCGCCACGACCGAACCAGCGGGTCGTGCTGACGGGCAGCCGGTTCGCCGGTGACCGCCAGGTGCGGGTCGCCGTCGGGTCGACCGACCTGGGCACGGTGGACGTCATCGACGGGACCGCGACGGTCGCGTGGAAGGCGACGAAGGGGTCCTCGACCGTGACGTTCACGGGCGTGCAGTCCGGGAAGCAGGCGTCGAAGCAGGTCCGCGTGCGCTGATCCTGCGATGCGCATGGTCCGGTCTGGCCGGTGTCCGCTCAGGCGGGACCGACCAGGCCGGACTCGTACGCCAGGACCACCACGTGCACCCGGTCGCGGAGCTGGAGCTTCGCGAGGATCCGGCCCACGTGGGTCTTCACCGTCTGCTCGGCGATGTACAGGTCGCCGGCGATCTCGGTGTTCGACCGGCCGCGGGCGACGAGCATGAAGACGTCGCGCTCGGTTCAGTCGGTCTCGCCCCTGGCGGTCTCCCGGATCCGTCGGACGACCGCACTCGTGGAGTGCTCCGGGACGTAGTCGACCATCACGACCTCGCCGCCGTAGGCACGGACGACCTCGGTCTCGCGCAGCATCTCCGGCGAGTAGTCGCCGCCCTTGACGTAGACGTCCGGACGGACCCGGTCGAGGAGCGGGATCGGGGTGTCCGTCGCGAAGACGGTCACGAGGTCGACGCAGGCGAGGGCAGCGAGGACGCCTGCGCGGTCCTCTGCGGTGTTGATCGGCCGCTCAGGGCCCTTCAACCGCCGCACCGAGTCGTCGTCGTTGAGCGCCACGACGAGCAGGTCACCGAGTTCCTTGGCCTGTCGCAGGTACGTCGTGTGGCCGCGGTGGACGACGTCGAAACAGCCGTTCGTGAACACGACCCGCTTTCCCTGCTCGTGGGCGAGTCCGACCGCGGCGGCGAGTTCGTCGTGGTCGACGACGGTCTCCGCGGGCGCCTCGACCGACGTGAGGAGGGCGGCGGTGTCACACGTGGAGGTCCCGGCCTCGCGGACGACGACGTCCGCAGCGGCCTGCGCGAACGCCACCGCCGCCCGGGCGTCGCAGCCGGCGGCGAGGGCGACGCTCGCCGCGGCGCAGAACGTGTCCCCGGCGCCGGACGCCTGCTGCTCGGACGCCGGCGTGGCGCGGGTGCGGTGCCCAGTGGCGTCACCCGCCACGAGGAGGACCGATCCGTCGCGGTCGAGGGTGACGGCAGCGGCGCGCGCTCCGGTCACCCGGAGCACGTCGGCGCGGGCGGCGGTCACGGAGCCGGCGCGATCGGCCCCCTGGCCGAGGTCGGATCCCAGCAGCGCCGCGGTCTCCGCCGCGTTCGGCGTGACGAGGTCCGGGTGCAGGTCGTGCCAGCCCCGGAGGTCGTGCGCGTCCACGACGACGACAGTGGGGCGATCGCGGTCCAGCACGGGCAGGACGGTCTCGGGAGAGACCCCGAGACCGTAGTCGCAGACGATCGCGGCGTCGGCACCGTCCAGCGCGCGTGCGGTCGCAGTGGCGAGCTGCTCGCGGTGGGCGGTGGTCGGCGCCGCGGCGAGTTCATCGACCCGGACGACGACGCGGTCGCCTCCGACGACGCGCGTCTTCGTGGTCGTGGTCGCGCCGGGGACGGAGAGGAGGTGCGTCGTGTCCACCCCGGCGACGTCGAGGCGCGCGCGGAGGACCGAGCCGGCCTCGTCGTCGCCGATGATCCCGACGAAGACCACGCGGGCACCGAGCGCCCGGGCGTTCACGGCGGTGTTGGCGGCACCGCCGGGGACCGCGATCGTCTCGGTGACGCGGACGACCGGTGCCGGCGCCTCGCGCGAGACGCGTTCCGCCTCGCCGATCGTCCAGCGGTCGAGGATCGGGTCGCCGATCACGACGACGAGGGGATCGCGGTCGTCGATCCTGGCGACGACGTCGCGGATGAGTCGGACGTCGGCGGTCACCGGTCGTACCCCTCGGCTGCGGCGGTGTCGGCGGGCCGCTCGTCGGCGAGGTGTTCATCGGCGGGGCGCTCGTCGGCGCGGGTGACGCGCGGGGCAGGTTCGAGGTGGACCACCGTCGTCGTGGTCATCTCGTCCAGCAAGTGCGGACCGTAGCCGAACCCGGATCCGGACGCCCCGCGCGGCTCGGCACTGCCACCGGGTGCTCCGCCGAAGACCGCGTTGATCTTCACGGTCCCGACGGGGAGGGTCGCGGCGGCGAGCAGGGCGTTGCCGGTGTCGGGCGTGAGCACGGTCGCCGCGAGGCCGTACCGGTCGGCGGCGGCGAGGCGGAGCCCCTCGGCGAAGCTGTCGACGACGCGCACCGGCGCGATCGGTCCGAACGTCTCCTCGGTCATGGCGAGCGCGTCGTCGGGCACGTCGGTGAGCACGGTGGCCGGGTAGGAGGAGCCGGCGCCGTCCGGCACCACGCCGCCGGTCCTGACGGTCGCACCACGACGAACCGCGTCGTCGACGTGCTGCTGGACGAGCACGCGGAGTCGTTCGTCGACCAGGGGACCGAACTCGGACGCGGGGGCGGCCGTGCGGGCGTCCGCCTCGGAGACGAGCGCGGCGACGAACGCCTCGGCGACGTCCAGGTGGACGTAGATGCGCTCGACGCTGGTGCAGATCTGGCCGGTGTTCGCGAACGCCCCGAGCGCTGCCTGCGCGGCCGCCCACGTCGGATCGACGCCGGCGTCGACCACGAGCGCGTCGTTGCCGCCGTTCTCGCGGATCACGTGGGCGCGTGTGGTGGCGGCGACCGCGGTGAGCCGGTCCCCGGTCGCGGTGGACCCGACGTGCGCGTAGACCGCGATGCCGTCCTCGGCGAGCAGCGCCTCGCCGGTCGTCGCGTCGCCGTCGACCCCGACGAGGACACCGTCGGGCAGGACCTCGGCGAGGAGCGCGTTCAGACGCTGGATCGTGGCCGGGCACCGCTCGCTGCCCTTGTGCACGACGGTGTTGCCGGTGACGACCGCAGCGCCGACGATGCCGAGCGCGACGGCGACGGGGTCGTTCCACGGGGTGAGGGCGAGGACGACGCCGCGGGGATGCGGCACGGTCCAGTCCGCCGCGCCGTGCTGTCCCCGCAGGGACTCGCCGCGGTGCAGCGGACCGAGCTCCGCGTACTGGAGCAGGGTGCCGATGCCGGCCTGCACGCCGCCGAGCGCATCGCCGGGGACCTTGCCCGTCTCGCGGGTGTTGAGTTCGGCGAGCTCGACGGCGTGCGCGCGGAGGTGCTCGGCGGCATCGCGGAGCAGCGCACCACGGTCGGCAGGGGCGGTCCTCGACCATGCCGGGAACGCCGCGCGTGCCCTGGCGACCGCGTCCCGGACCTCGTCGGGGGTCGCCGTGGTGGTCGTCGACGCGACCGATCCGGTCACGGGGTCGAGGACGACGATCCGGTCGGTCGTGGTGGGGGCTTCGAGCGTCATGCGGGTCCTTCCAGGGACGCGGACGGTGCGGGTCTCCGACGGTCCGCCCCGGTTCCTGGGCGCGGTCACGGCAACGCGTTCCGTGGCTGACCGGACGTGTTCTCGGAGTGCCATCGGTAGACAGGGGCATCGACGAACGGGAGGCACTCGGTGCGCATCGGTGACGGCGGACGACGGTTCGGTGGGGTCCGCGAGATCGCGGTGCTCCGTGGCGGGGGACTCGGTGACCTGATGTTCGCGATGCCCGCGATCGATGCGCTGGCCGCCGCCTACCCCGATGCGCGTGTGACGCTCCTCGGCACGCCGGCCGCTGCGGAGCTGCTCGTCGGCCGGACCGCATCGGTGCACGCGTTCGAGGAGCTCCCCGTCTCGCCGGGCGTGCGCGACCGCGGCGTGGACGCCCCGTCCCTCGAGGACTTCGACCACCGGCTCCGCGGCCGGTTCGACCTCGCCGTGCAGCTGCACGGTGGCGGCCGCAACTCGAACCCGTTCCTGCTCCGGCTCGGGGCGCGGCACACCGTCGGCACCGCGACCGAGGACGCTGAGGTCCTCGAGCGCTGGGTCCGGTACGTCTACTACCAGCACGAGGTGCTCAGGGGACTCGAGGTGGTCGCACTCGCCGGGGCCGAACCGGTCACACTCGATCCGCGCCTGACGGTGTCGGAGGACGAGCGGCAGGCGGTCAGGTCGCGGCTCGGCGTGGTCGGGACGCTCGTGGCGATGCACCCGGGCGCGACGGACCCGCGGCGCCGCTGGAGCCCCGACCGGTTCGCCGCCGTCGCCTCGGCGCGGATCGACGCCGGCGACGACGTGGTCCTCGTCGGGGACCACTCCGACCGTGCAGCGGCCGATGCGATCGTGGCGGCGGTGGGCACGGACCGCGCATCCCGGCTGCACGACCTCGTCGGCACGCTGCCGCTCCGGGAACTGCCTGCGGTGCTGGCTGCTGCCGACGTCATGGTGGGCGACGACTCCGGTCCCCGGCACCTCGCCGTGGCGGTCGGCACGCGGACGGTTGGCGTGTTCTGGTTCGGCAACGTCATCAACGCCGGGCCGTTGGACCGCGGCCGACACCGGGTGCTCATGGCGTTCGTCACCCGGTGCCCGGTCTGCGGGGTCGACGTGACCCAGGTGGGCTGGACCGCCGATCGGTGCGAGCACGACCCGTCCTACGTCGACGAGGTCACGCCCGAGCAGGTCCTCACCGAGGTGGAGGACCTGCTCAGGACACGCTGACGGCCTGCGGCCCGGGTGTCAGGGCCAGCTCGGCTCCGTGGCCGGCATGATCGAGAGCTCCCGGATCTCGCACCCGGCGGGCTGGGCGAGTGCGAACAGGATCGCATTGGCGACGTACGACGGTTCGATCAGCTGCGCGTCCGGCCCCGGCTTGTACTGCTCGGTGCGGTCCGCGAAGAAGTTGGTCCGCATGCCAGCCGGGATCACGTTCGTCACGCCGACGCTGCCTGCTGCTTCTGCGGCGAGCGCCTGCGAGAACCCGCGGACGCCGAACTTCGACGCGGAGTAGGCGGTGCCGTCGCCCACGCCGCGCAGTGCGAGCGACGAGGACACGGTGACGACCCGCCCGTGACTCTGCTCGAGCGAGGGGAGTGCCGCACGGACCACGGCGGCGGTCCCCAGCAGGTTCACGCCGACGATCCGTTCCCAGTCCGCGGCGGAGAGCCCCCCGATCGGCGCCGGCTTGTCGATGCCGGCGGCGGTGACCACGGCGTCGAGCCCCCCGTGCCGTTCGGCGGCGTCCCGCACAGCCTGCTCGGTCGCCGCCGTGTCGGTGACGTCGACCGCCACGGCGTCGATCCCGTCGGCGACGCCGTCGACGCGGAGGTCGAGGACGATCGGGGTGCCGCCTGCTTCGAGGACGGCATCGACGACGGCCGCTCCGAGTCCGGAGGCACCGCCGGTGACGAGGACGCGGCCGATGGGGGTGGTGGGGACGGGCATGTGGTTCCTTTCGGTGGGCCTCAGCCGACGTGCGCGAGCGCCGCGGCGAGACGGGTGGTGGAGCGTCCGGGGTGGAACGGGACGGTGACGACCCGTCCGCCCCACTCGGCGAGCGTGTCGGACTCGGGGAGGGCGTCGGCGGTGTAGTCCCCGCCCTTGGCCCAGACGTCGGGACGGAAGCGTCGGAGCGCCTCGTCCGGGGTGGTCTCGTCGAACACGACGACGGCGTCGACGCAGTCGAGTGCGAGCAAGAGCTCGACGCGGTCGTCCTGGTTCATGATCGGCCGCTCCGGCCCCTTGAGCTGTCGGACCGAGTCGTCGGAGTTCAGGCAGACGACGAGGCAGTCGCCGAGGGCGCGCGCTGCGGAGAGGGTCCTGGCGTGTCCGGCGTGCAGCAGGTCGAAGCAGCCGCCGGTCGCGACGACGACACCGCCGGCGCTCCTGGTGCGGTGCACGACCCGCACGGCGTCGCGGTCGGTTCCCGGGACGTCCACCGGTGGGCGGCCGACGTCGGTGAGGAGCGAGGTCACCCCGCCGGCGGCGAGGTAGGCGGACGCGTCCGCGACCCCGGCGGCGACGGCGTCTGCCACGTCCGCACCGGACGCCAGCGCGACGGCCACCCCTGCGGCGAGCCGGTCACCGGCGCCGCACGGGTCCCCGGCGGTGACGGACGTCGCCGGGACGAACCGGCTGTCGAGCCGGTCGCCGCTCAGGCGACCGACGAGTGCGCCGCGGTCGCCGAGCGTCACGGCGACGGCCTGCACGTCCCACGCACCGAGCAACGCCTCGGCAGCGTCGGTGGCGAAGGGCATGCCGGTGCCACCCAGTCCGGTGAACCGTCGGGCCTCGGCCGCGTTCGGCGTGGCCACGGTGATGCCGGCGACCGGCGTCGCTCCCTTGGGGTGCGGGTCCCAGACGACCGGCGTCGACCGCGCGGCGGCCGCGATCGCGTCCCGGACGGCGGGGGAGGCCGGGACACCGCGACCGTAGTCGGCGACGACGACGGCGTCGGCGTCCAGCAGCGCATCGGTCATCGCCCGGGTCGCCTCGGGCACGGACGGGGTCTCGCACCCCTCGTCGATGCGCACGAGGGCGTGGTCACCGACCCGCACGCGGGTCTTCACGGGCGTCGGGGCGCCGGACGGACCGGCGACGACCCGGACGTCGGGCAGCAGCGCGGTGATCTCCGCGGCACGGGCGTCGTCGCCGAGGACGGTGACGAGCGTGACGTCGTGCCCGTCCCGCGCGAGCATCGTCGCGACGAGGCCTGCACCGCCCGCGCGTCGGTCGTCGGTGTGGACGTCGACGACGGGGACCGGTGCGTCGGGGCTCAGGCGGTCGCTCGTGCCGGACACGTCGACGTCGAGCAGGGTGTCCCCGACGACCACGATCCGGAGCGGTGCGGCGCCGGGGACGCTGCCCGTCATGCTCGGCCCCCACGGCGGAGCGCCGGTTCCATCGCGGTGCAGAGCGCGTGCACGAGCACCAGCTGCGCCTCCTGGACGTTGGCGGACGGACCGTCGATGCAGATCGCGTCGTCGACGGCGTCCGCGAGCGGGTTCGGCCGCGGACCGGTCAGGGCGAGCGACCGGGCACCGACGGCCCTGGCGGCTGCTGCGGCGGTCAGGAGGTTCGGGCTCCTCCCGCTCGTGCTCAGCAGCACGACGACGTCGCCCGCCCTGGCATGTGCACGGACCTGACGGGCGAAGACCTCGTCGAACCCGTAGTCGTTCCCGATGGCCGTGACCGCCGAGGTCTCCGCGTGCAGGGAGATCGCCGAGTACGCGGGGCGGTCGCCGTCGAACCGGCCCGTGAGCTCCGACGTCAGGTGCTGCGCCTCCGCTGCCGATCCGCCGTTGCCCGCTGCGAGGAGCCGGCGGCCGGACACGAGCCGCGCGGCGACGTCGTCCGCCCAGGCCGCGATGTGGTCGCCGTGCTCGACGAGCGATGCGATGACGGGAACGGAGGCGGCGACGTGGTCGAGCACCGCACGGGCACTGCCGCTCGTCCGCTCGGTCGTCTCGATGCCGTGCCGGTCGATGGTCATCGTGCCGTCCTCTCGGTGTCGCGCGCGGCTCTGGCCGAACGCGTGGTGTGCTCGGGAGTGCTGATCGTGCGACCGATCAGCCGTTCGTAGACGCGCTCGGTGTCCGCCGCGACGCGCGTCCACGAGTACCGGTTCTCGACGCGTGCACGGCCGGCTTCGCCGTACGCGTCGGCCTTCCCGGGATCGTCGAGCAGCTCGGCGACCGCTGCGGCGACGGCGTCCTCGTCGCGGGGCGGGACGTGCATGCCCGTGGACTCCTCGACGACCGTGTCGATGAGACCCCCGACGCGCGACGCGACGACCGGTCGGCCGCAGGCCATCGCCTCGAGCGGCACGATGCCGAACGGCTCGTACCACGGCGCGCACACGACGACGTCGGCGCTCCGGTACACGGACGGCATCTCGTCCTGCCCGAGCTGGCCTCGGAAGTGCACGTGGTCACGGACGCCGAGCTGCCGTGCGAGCGTGTCGAGCCGCTGGTACTCGGGGTCGTCCGGCAGGTCGGCACCGGCCGTGCCGGCTCCGCCCACGACGACGAGTTCGACGTCCCGCCCGTCTGCGACGAGCCGGGCCAGCGCGGCGATCGTCGTCCCGACGCCCTTCCGTCGGACAAGCCGGGACGCGGTCAGGATCCTCGATGTCCGCCCCCGTTCCTCGACGACACCCGTCGGTCGGAACCGGTCGACGTCGACCCCGCACGGCACGACCGAGATCGCGCGGAGGGGGACGCCGAGCGCCTTGAGCTCGAACGCCTCGTCGGAACAGGTCGCGACGACCTGGTCGACGCCGCGTCCGACGGAGGGCTCGATCCAGTCCCGTTCCGCCGGGCTGGTGTCCGCGGCGCCCTGGTGCCGACGCTTGACGACCCCGAGGGCGTGGAACGTCTGCACTATCGGGATCCGGACGCCGCCCGTGCGGGCCTGTACCTGGGTGACGGCGTCGAGCGCGGCGTGCCCGGACATCCAGAAGTGCCCGTGCACGACGTCCGGCCGGTCGACGAACCACTCGGCGGCGAGCACCTGGGCGAACACCGCCATGCAGGGGAACAGGTCGTCCTTCGGCACGTGCTCGGGCGGCCCGGCGTCGACGTGCACGACCTCGACACCCGGGCGCAGCACGACCCGCTGGGGCAGTGTCGGGTCGTCCCGCCTGGTGTAGACCGTGACCTCGTGGCCGCGGTCGGCGAGCGCGCCTGACAGGGCGGCGACGTGCACGTTCTGCCCGCCGGCATCGACGCCGCCGAGCACCGCGAGCGGGCTGGCGTGTTCGGAGACCATGGCGATCCTCATCGAGCGTTCCCTCCGACGGCGTGACCGGCGAGACCAGCCGGTGTGGGACGGGTACGGCGGTGGCGCGTGACGGTGTCGTCGAGCAGGTCGTCCCAGTCCCGCAGGTACCGGGTGAGCGAATGGCGTGCGAGCGCGGCTTCACGGGCGACGAGCCCCCTCCGCCGTGCCTCGTCCGGGTCGTCGGCGAGCAGCCGGGCGGCGCGCGTCAGCTCCGTCACGTCAGTGGAGATCGCACCGGCCTCCGGCGGGACCGTGCGCGCGGCGTCGGTCGTCGCGAGCACCAGCACGGGCATGGCCATGTGCATCGCCTCGATCAGCGAGAGCCCGAGGGACGTCCACCGGTTCGGGTGCAGGTAGGCGCGTCGTTCCGCGAGCGCGGCGTGCATCGGGTCCGGCGCGACGTCACCGAGCCCGGAGACGGCATCGAGGCCCACGAGGTGTTCGGTACCCATGCCCCAGACGTCGACCGGCGCGACCGTCCCGAACGTCTCGAGCAGGTCGGTCCCGACCACACGGCCGCGTCGGACCGGCTCGTTGATGACGGCGCCGAACCGTTCCAGTCGGCCGGTCCACAGCGGACCCGGGTCGACGACGCCGTGCTCGACGACGGTCGTCCTCGTGCTTCCGCAGTCCCACATCAGGGCGTTCCAGTGCGTGACGTGGGCGATGGTCAGGTCGTCGCGGTCCCGGAACGGGTGCAGCGAGTTCGGCACGTCCACCCTCGGGGCGTTGTGTTCGACGAAGACCGTCGGCAGGTCGCGCCCGGGCAGGAGTTCGGCGACGGCGGCCGCCTCCTCGGTCCGCTGCAGCACGACGACGTCGATGTCGGTCTCGCGGAGCGCGGCGGGGTCGATCTCGGTCACGTTCGGCCAGTCGCGGCCGCCGGTCCCGAGCCCCCAGGCGTCGCGGGCGTCGGTCGTCGGCACGAGGTACTCGTGTCGGCCACGGACGAAGGCGTCCATCCAGCCGCCGTGCACGTGCCAGAGGAGGATGCGCATGCGGTCCCTTCGATGCGGTCGGGTGGCGAGGGGTGGAGCAGGAGCAGGACGCTACGCAGCGGCAGATGACGTGCTTCGCAGACTGCCCCCGGATCATCCACGGAGCGCAGCGAAGAGCCCGCAGCCCCGTCAGCCCAGCGCAGCGAGCAGCCGGTCGTGCGCCGCCAGCACGTCCGACACCGTCACCGAGGTCAGGCACGGGTGTCCCGGCACCGGACACTCCCGCGCACGGCTCAGCCGGCACGCCGCCGTCTGGTCCCCGAGCACCTCGACGTGCGGCCCGGCGGGCGCCCACTTCACCGCTGGCACCACCGGCGAGAACAGGCTGACGATCGGTACCCCCACCGCAGCGGCCAGGTGCGCCGGCCCGGTGTTGCCCACGACCACGACCTCCGCCCCGGCCAGCACCGCGGCGAGCTCGCCGGGGCTCGTCCGTCCGCCGAGGTCCAGGACGGGGGAGTCGTACCCCGCCCCGCCGGCGGCGACCTCCGCGGTGAGCGCCCGTTCACTCGGCGACCCGGTGACGACCACCGGGGTCCCGCGTGCCGCGTACGCGGCGACGAGCGCGCGGTGGTGACCTACGGGCCACGAACGCGCCGGGACGCTCGCTCCCGGGTGGACGACGACGTAACGGCCCAGGCCGAGCACGTCCGGAGGTGCGACGGCGTCGTGACGCACCGCGAGCCTCCCGTCGTCGTCCGGCGGCAGCCGGAACCCGGCAGCCGCCGCGATCCGCAGGGCGCGCTCCGGCTCGGGGAGGTCCTCTGGCAGGTCCTCTCCCGGCCGCAGCCGCACGTCGAGCAGGGTGCCGGGGTGGTCGACCGACGCGCCGGTGATCCTGGCGACGCCGGCCAGTCGGAGCAGGACGGCGAGGGGGAGCGGCGACTGGTGGAACGAGGTGAGCACGACGGCTTCGTCGACGTCGGCCTCGTCGACGAGCCGGCGGAAGGACGCGAGTGCGTCGTCGTCGAGGGCACCTGGGGTCTCGGTGACCCACGGTGCCGCCCAGACCCTGATGGCGTCGATCCCCGGCAGCAGCTCGGCGGCCGGTGCGCCCTGGGGCCCGCAGAGCATCGTGACGTGCGACGCCCCGGCGGCGACGGCACGGACGGCGGGTCCTGCGACGAGCACGTCACCGAACGAGTCGAGCCGCGCCACGAGGACGCGGGTCACGGGCGCCCCACCACCAGCGCGGGTCACGGGCGTTCGACCGCGTGCGCGAGCACGAGCGCCACCGCCTCCGCGAGGTCGACGGCCACGGTCGGTGCCGCGGCGATCTCCTCCGGACGGGTCGAGCGCGTCGGTACGAGGATCGACTGTGCACCGGCGGCGGCAGCGGCGCCGACGTCCGCACCGATGTCACCGATGACGACCAGCTCCTCGGCGGAGACCCCGAGCGCCTCGGACGCCCGCAGGACCAGCCCTGGGCGGGGCTTCCGGCACGCGCAGTCGTCGTCGGGGCCGTGCGGGCAGACGCACCACACCGCGAAGGGCCCGACGAGCTCGTCGACGCGGGCGTTCGTGGCGTCGACCTCGGCGCGGGTGGCCCCGCCCCTGGCGATCACGGACTGGTTCGTCACGACGCCGACGCGGAGACCTGCCGCTCGGGCGCGCTGCACGGCGACTCGCGCACCCGGGACGGGGACGACGCGGTGCGGGTCGGCGTTGTAGGGCACGTCGATGACGAGGGTGTCGTCCCGGTCGAACAGGATCCCGCCGACGGGGCGGTCCACAGAGAGGGCCATGCCCAGAGTTCTACGCACCGGGTGCCGCGTGCGCGGGCAGGAAGGCCGCAGAGCGCGTCCTGGGGAGCCCGTCGGCCACGTTCGGCTACCGTCCCGCTCGTGACCGCTCTCGATCGCCTGCCCCCGTCCGACGGCCGACCGGAACTCGTCGTGCTCCGCGCGATCAAGCTCGGCGACCTCCTCGTCGCCGTCCCGGCCCTCCACGCTCTGCGCCGCGCGTTCCCCGATCACCGCATCAGCCTCGCGACGACGGCGTGGCTGGCGCCGCTCGTCGAGCTGATCCCGTCCGTCGACGTGCACCTCGCGCAGCAGGGGTTCGACCACCCGATCGGGGTGCCCTCCGGCGTGACCGACGTGGCCGTCAACCTCCACGGCGCCGGTCCGGAGTCCGAGGACCTCGTCGCCGCGCTCGGCGCGCGCCGGGTCCTCCACCACGGCGCCGGCGGACCGACGTGGGACACCGGCATCGTCAACGAACGCGAGCGGTGGACCGCACTCCTCCGTGCGTACGACCTCCACGCGGACGCCGACGACGTCGCGATCGACCGCCCGGACGATCCCCCCGTCGTCGACGGGGCAGCCGTGGTGCACGTCGGTGCGTTCCACGGCGCCCGGCACTGGCCGGTCGACCGCTTCGCCGAGGTGGTGCGCGGACTGCGCGAGCGCGGACACGACGTCGTCCTGACGGGAGGCCCGGCTGACGTCGAGCGCGCCACCGCGGTCGCGGAGGGGGCCGGCCTGCCGCCGGGGGCGGTGCTGGTCGGCGTCCTCGACCTCCGTGCGTTCGCCGCGGTGGTCGCCGCGGCACGCGTCGTCGTCACGGTGGACACCGGGGCGGCCCACCTCGCATCGGCGTACGGCATCCCCTCGGTCGTGCTCTTCGGACCGGCACCGCCCGAGAGCTGGGGGCCGCCGGCATCCGGACCGCACGTCGTGCTGACGGACGCGTCGGTCCGTCGCGGCGAGGTGTTCTCCGAGGAACCCGATCCGGCGATCCTCGCCGTGCACGCGGCCGACGTGCTCGCAGCGGTCGACGGGCTCGGCGTCCGGGGCCGGGCGGACGCGGGCGCCGACCGGTAGCGTCGAGGAGCGGTGCCGGAACGACCGGCGACCGCGGAGGGAGCACCGTGTTCGAAGCGGCCAACATCCGGGACTGGATCGGCCTGCCGGTCGTCGACGAGGGCGACGACCGCGTCGGGACGCTCGAGAGCATCTACTACGACACCGCGACCTCGGAACCCGCGTTCGGCGCCGTGCAGACCGGCCTCGTCGGCTTCCAGAAGCTCGTCTTCGTCCCGCTCACCGGTGCGACCGTCACCCCGAAGCACCTGCACGTCACGTTCGCGAAGAAGCTCATCAAGGACGCCCCGTCGATCCCCACCGACGGCGAGCTCGACGCGGCGACCGAGCCGGAGCTGTACTCGCACTACGGACTCGAGCACCGCACGGGCAGCAACGGCGAACGGCGACTCGGCCGACGCTGAGGACGCCCGGCTAGCCTGGCTCCCTCCGTCCGACCCCACGCACACCCGAGGGACCCGCCCTGCTCCGTTCCGTCCGTTCGACGCTGGTCGCCGCACTGGCGGTGTTCGTCGTGCTCGCAGCCGGATCGATCGCCGCGCCCTCCGCGTCGGCGGCGCCGCTCTGGCCCGTGCCGCAGCCGTACCGTTCGTCGGCCGAGCCGCCGGAGCGCCTCGCGAACCTGCCGGTCGGCAGCGAGTACGTCGCGCTGGGCGACTCGTACTCGGCGGGCTACGGGCTCGGCGACCCGACCGGGCTGCCGACGACCGCGTGCGGGCAGTCCGCCCAGGACTACCCGCACCGGATCGCCGCCCGCTTCGGCCTCGCACTGCACGACGTCACGTGCGGCGGTGCCACCAGCGCCGACGTCCTCGGCGGGCACCAGTTCCGGGGTGTGCCGCCGCAGATCGAGGCGCTGTCGTCGGACACGCGGCTCGTGACGCTGACCATCGGCGGGAACGACGCCGACCTCTTCGGCACCGCGGCGTCGTGCTTGGCGCTCTCGGCGAAGGGCCCGGTCTTCTCCGGCCGTGACGCCCCGTCCTGCCGGAGCACCCTGGTCCGCGACGGCGTGGACCAGCTCGGCACGAAGATCCAGGCGCGGGTGTCACTGGGCATCGCGAACACCCTCGCGGCGATCAGGAACGCGGCGCCGAACGCCGAGATCGTGTTCCTCGGGTACCCGGCGATCTTCCCCGACGCCGACCACACCCCGGCGAAGGGGTGCTTCCGGTCGGCGCTCGACATCGGGACGCTCACCGGGTCCTTCCCGACGAACTCGTACCCGTTCACGAACACCGACGTCCGCTACCTGCACGGCGTCCAAGAGGAACTGAACGACGTCGCCCGGTCGGCTGCTGCCGCGGCGGGCGTCCGCTACGTCGACGTGTTCGCGTCGACGCAGGCGCGCTCGGCCTGCGCCACGAAGCGGCCGTACGTCTCCGGGGTCACGCTCGACTCCACCAACGGGCTCCGGCGGATCGACCTGGAGCCGGGCGCACTGCACCCGAACACGGCGGGCGTCGCGTACCTGGCGCGTCGGGCGGAGGCTGCGATCCGCGACCAGCTCGGCTGAGCGGTCAGCCGATCGCCTCGGCCGCCGCGGCGGTCACCGCTGCGGCCTCGTGCGCCGACGGCGGGACGACGCACACCGGCGACACCGTCCCGTGCAGCACGTCGCGCAGCACCGACCCCGACAGCACCCGGACGTGCCCCCGCCCGAGCACGACCAGTGACGCGTGCCTGGTGTGCGCGGCGATCGCCCGACCCGGCCGACCCTCGACCAGGAGCGACCGCAACCGGACGTCCGGGTACCGCCCCGCGATCTCCGTCGACGCCCGCGCGAGCAACGCCTTGTTCTGCAGCCGCCAGCGGTCGGGGTCCTCGGCGAAGTCGGTCAGGCCGGTCCTGGTGAGCACGGGCATCTCCCACGCCCGGAGCAGGGTCAGCCGACGGTTCGTGCGGCGGGCCTCGTCGACGGCGATCGCGACCGCGCGTTCGTCGAGCGGATCCTCCACCGCGAGGACGACGTCCCCGTCGATCGGGTGCGGCCCGTCCGGCACGACGACGGTCGGCACCGCCGCGCGTCCGGCGACGCGCGCGGCCTCGCCCCCGACCGTGGACCCGCGCCGGCTCCGGAACGTGCCGATCACGAGCAAGTCCGTCGTGTCCGACTCGGTGAGGAGCGCAGCGGCGGCCGGTCCGGCGTGCCGGACGACCTCGACATCGACGCCGGGCAGCGCGCTCCTGGTCTCGTCCGCGACGTGCTCCGCGACCCGTTTGCCGTCCGTACCGACGCGGCCTTCGAGCGCCGGATCGACACCGACGACCCGGACCTGCCGGATCCCGGTCCCTGCTCGCGCCGCGATCCACCTGACGGCCTCGTCGTGCGGATGTGCCGCATCCGCCGCGAGCGTGACGCTCGTCCACTGCTCGTCCATCCCGATCGACCTCCTCATCGGGGCCAGCGCGGGGCGTCGGTCGGCGCTCCTGGCGCTGAAACTACTCCCGGCCGGCGCGGAGCAACCAGTCCATCGCCTGCGGGAGTGCCGTGAGGACGGACACGTGCCCGAGGCCCGACCGTTCGTGCAGGGTCGCGTCCGGCAGGCCGGCCGCGAGCATCCGGCCGTGCGCGACCGGGACGACCCGGTCGTCGACGCCCTGTTCGACGAGCGCCGGCACCCGCACGTCGGCGAGGGCGAAGCCCCAGTCCGTCACGAACGCCACGTCGTCGTCGGCACCGCCCTGGAGGCTCGTGGGGGCCGCCGCCTGTGCGTCCTGACCCAGCGCGGCCCACTCCCCGTCCAGGGCCGCCCAGTCGGCGTCGGTGAACTGCGCGGGGTCGAACCCGGCCGTCTCCGCCCAGGCGAGCCGAGCCTCCCGTCCGGCCTGCGCGCTGCGCAGGCCGCCGTCGTCGGCCATGCCGTCCCACCAGGCGGCGTCGTCGACGAAAGGGGCTGGTGCGGCGAACGTTGCGACGGCGGTGACGCGGCCCGGGAGCAGCGCGGCTGCGGCGAGGGCGTGCGGGCCGCCGCCGGAACCGCCGACGACCGCGACGCGGTCGATGCCGAGCGCGTCGAGCACCTGCGCGAGGTCCCGGGCGCCGTCGGCGACCGTCCTGCCCGGCAGCGGGTCGGCGCCGCCGAAGCCGGGGCGGGTGACGGCGACCAGCCGGATGCCGCGGTCCGTTGCCGCGCGGCGGAGCGGTTCGAGGTGCGCGCCGGTGTGCGGCGTCTCGTGGTGCCAGACGACGGTCGGCGCGTCGGGGCGCGCACCGGTGCCGTCCGCGGTGTCGTCGACCAGGACGGTCCGGTCGTCGTCGAGCCGGACCGGGCGCAGGCCGTCTCCCTGCTGGGTGCTTCGCTGCATGGCGCGAGCGTAGCCTCGCACCGTGGTGCGGAGTGCGGGACTGCTGCTGTACCGGACCGGTGCGTCCGGGGTGCTCGAGGTGTTCGTCGCGCACATGGGCGGCCCGTTCTGGCGTCGGCGCGAACGTGCGTGGTCGATCCCGAAGGGCGAGTACGGCGACGACGAGGCGCCGCGCGATGCCGCGCTCCGGGAGTTCGCGGAGGAGATCGGGGTGGGGGCACCGACGGAGGACCTCGTCGACCTCGGCGAGTTCCGACAGGCGTCCGGGAAGCGTGTGACGGTGTTCGCCGGGCACGCCCCGTCGTTCGCCGTGGACGCGGTGCACTCGAACACGGTGCGGCTCGAGCTCCCGCGCGGATCGGGGCGGTTCGTCGAGGTGCCCGAGGTCGACGACGCCCGCTGGGTGCCGATCGAGGCCGCTCGCTCCATGCTCGTCGCGGGGCAGGTCGCGGCGCTCTCGGCGCTCTCGACGCTCGCGGACGTGGTGCGGGAGTGACGGGTGCGGTGTCACGACCGGATCTCGATCTGGCCCGAACGGGGGGTTGCTGGATAGCCTGAGCGGGCATCGAGGTCGGTCGGTGCGCGAACAGGGGAGTACGCATGCGCCGTTGGCGGATGGTGGCAGCCGGGTTGACCGGGATCGTCCTCGCGACGGGGTTGGCCCTCGGGGGTGCGACGAGCGCGTCGGCGTTGCCAGCTCAGCACTGGGGTGCGTTCACCTTGAGCGGCACCGGCAAGGCGTACACGGGGACGATGACGATGCCCGGGTTCCCGGCGACGACGTTCACGTCGAACTCGCGCCAGTCGACCGTGATCAGCGGTGCGTCGACGTGGCAGTCGGCGGCGACCGGGCCGGGGCAGCTCTACGGGTCAAGCCGTGGCAACACGTACATGAACCAGCGCCCGAACGCGGATTCCCCGAACGCCACGTCCGCCTCGGTGACCACGTACACCTTTGCCGACCCGACGCCGGCCGGCAGCTGGTCGTTCGTGCTCGGCGACATCGATGCCGACCAGGCGACGATCACCGCGACGGTACAGGGCGGCGGCGCGGCGACGCCAGCGCAGCTCGGCTTCCAGCCTTCCGCCGGAACCACGGATCGTGGCTACAACTCGTGCTCGGCGGCGGTCACCGGAGGGTGGTCCTGCACACCGGACCCCGATGGCACCACGGGGCAGGACGTCCCGACGTGGAATGCCACGAGCGGCACGCTGACCGGGAACGCCGGCGCCACGGACACCGCGGGAGCGACCGCGTGGTTCACCCCGACCGTCCCGCTCGAGACCTTGACGATCTCCTACCAGCAGCGCAGCGGATTCCCCGTCTACCAGACCTGGTTCGCCTCGCGGACGGCCGCGATCGCCGGCACCGCCACGCTCGACGGCACGCCGCTGCCCGGGTCGACGGTCACGGTCACCGCCCCACGCGGCACGACCTACACGACGACGACGGACGCCGACGGCAACTACGCGTTCCCGAACCTGCCGGTGATCGGCGGGTACACAGTCGAGATCACCCCTCCGTCCGGCGCATCGGGCACTGCGACCGTGACCGGCGTGAGCCTGGCGCCCGGCGGCACCCCTGCTGACCAGGACGTCGACTTCTCGTTCACCGCGCCGGACGGCACCGTGTCGGTCATCGGCACCGTCGTCGACGACGCCGGGAACCCCGCGGCGAACGTGCCGGTCGTGATCACCGACCCGAACACCCCGGAAACCCCACTGTCGACGACGACCAACAGCGACGGTGTCTACACCGGTTCCGGTCTCACGCCCGACACCGACGTCTCCGTCACCGTCGACGGAGCCGATCCCGTCGTCATCCGCACGGGCGAAGAGGGGGCAGCCCCGGTCGAGCCGGAGCCGATCACAGCACCGGCCGACGCGCTCGTGGCCATCACCGGGACCGTCACCCTCGACGGTGCGGCGGTCCCCGCGGGCACGGTCGTGGACCTGCTCGACGCCGACGGCAACGTGCTCGTGTCGACCACCACCGGTGCGGACGGGAAGTACACGATCGACACCGTCCCGGGTGCGTACACGGTGCGCTCGGCCGTGCCGGCTGACGGAGCCACGGGCGGCGGCGACGTCGCGGTCGACACGACGGCTGGCCCGGCGACAGCGGACTTCGCGTTCGCGAGCCCGGTCGCCCCGGTGCCGCAGACCGTCGACCAGCCGGGTACCGTCACCGACACGAACGGCGCCCCGGTCAGCGGCGTCGACGTCGTCGCGACCCCAACCGACCCCGAGGTCGGCGCCCCGGTCACGACAACGACCGGCGCCGACGGCAGGTTCACGCTGCCCGGGCTGCAGCCGGAGACCGAGTACACGATCGTGGTCGACGGCGGTGACCCGCAGACGGTCACCACCCCGGCGACCGGCGCGGGGACCCCGCTGGCGTTCGTCGTCCCGGCGGCCGTCACGCCCACGCCGACCCCGACCCCGACGACTCCGCCGGTGTCCGGTGGTGGCAGCGGCACGACGCCGGTGTCCTCGACGGGTGGCTCGTCGTCCACCGGTGCCCTCGCCTACACGGGCGCTGACCTCACTCCGGGGCTGATCGCAGCCGGCGTGCTCGTGCTCCTCGGAGCCGGGCTGCTCACCTTCCGAGCAGCTCGCAACCGCCGCCGCGCGGAGCACCTGCAGGACTGACCCGCCCGGCGCCCAGCGAACCCCGAAACGGACACAGCACCGCGTATTTCCGCGGTGCTGTGTCCGTTTTCCGGTGCTGTGCGCCGCCCGGCACCGCGCCGCCGCGTCAGCGTCAGCGCTGCGTCCGCGTCGTCCCGGTGATCGTCGCGACGGACCCCGTCATCGTCTGGATCGCCCGGCTGATGGTCGGCATCGAGGTGGTGACGACCCCGAGCGACGACGTGATCGCCTCGATCGACGAGGTCGACAGGTGCTCCTGGTGCGTCGTCCGCAGCGGGAAGCCCCGACGAGCAGCGACGACGACCCCGAGCGACCCGAGCAGCACGACGGCTCCGGCGAACGGCATCGTCTGCATGCCCGTGAGCCCGAGCACCTGCCCGCCGATGGCCGCACCGCCGGCGATGCCGATGTTCGACGCCCCGTTGACGAGCGCCCCCGCGATGTCGGGGGAGACGCCCCCTGTGCGGATCGCAGCCGCCATGAACAGCGTCCCCGTCGTGCCGTTCGCAGCCATCCAGACGCCGGCGACGATCATCGTGCCGATGAGCGAACCGTGGACGAACGGCAGTGCGACGAAGGCGGCTGCCATCGTGGCCACCGCGGCGATGAGCGTCTGCCGGGGTGCCTTGTCGACGAACATGCCGGCGAGCCAGAGCCCGATCACCCCGGTGCCGCCGAGGACCAGCAGCGCCCCGCTCACGAGGCCCGAGGCGAGCCCGGCGTCGATCGCGTACGGCCCGATGTACGTGTAGACGATGTAGTGCCCCGCGAAGAGCAGCAGGTCGGCCACGACGACGGCGAGCAGCCCGCTGCGCGCCCATGCCTTGGGCGACCCGATGTGCGGCGAGGACGTGCCGCGGACACCGGGCAGGAACGCCAGGGCCACGACGGCCAGGATCGCCGCACAGACCGCGACGGCACCGACCGCCGGACGCCACCCGATCGACTCGCCGACACCGGTCGCGAGGGGCACGCCGATGACGAAGCCCAGCGAGCTGCCGGAGTAGACGAACGCGATGGCACGGCCGGCGAGCCGCGGTGGCACGATGCGCGTGGCGTACGCCGACGCGACCGAGAAGAACAGCGCGTGTGCGATGCCACCGACGACCCGGCCGGCACAGACGATCGCGAAGGACGGCGCGAGCGCGATCATCAGGTTGGAGACGGTGTACCCGACGAGCGTCGACACGAGCACGGTCTTCCTCGGCATCCGCGCGGTGAGCGACGTCAGCGGGAGTGCCAGCAGCGCCACCGCGGTCGCGTAGACGGTGATGACGATGCCCATGGTGGACTCGGTGACGCCGAGGTCCTTGCTCATGGTGCCGAGCAGCCCGACGGGCATGAGCTCGGTCGTGATCGCGAAGAACGTGGCGAGGCCGAGGACGGCGATGCCGACGACGGCCTTCGAGGTCAGGACGGACGTCGAGACCGTGGACGTGGTCGTGCTGATGGACGCTGTGCTGGTGGACACGGTGCTGACCTCCTCAAGGCGTGGCGGAGCGCGCGACGGGGATGTCACGTCGGCGACACCACGACCGGGTCGGTCGGGCAGTGCGCGCTCGCGGGTTGTGGGTGTGTTGGTTGGTCACTCCACGGCGAGTGCGATCCATCCAGTGTTGCACGATGAACCGGACCTGGCGAGGGCCCTTGCCGAGAATGTCCTAGGAGCGCTCCAACGCAGGAGCCGCGCGGGCATTCCCGATCAGTACTCGTTCGTCACGAGCCCCTGGACGCCGCCACCCGAGAGGTTGACCGTGAGCGTCCCGCTGAGCGACGACGCCGAGAGCGACACCGACCCGTGCAACGCGTCCTCCCGCGGGTAGCAGGCGGTCGTGGCCTGCAGCCGGTCCGCCGTCGCCACCAGGCAGATCGTGGACCGGTCGGATCCGACGCCCGCCCAGACGTTCCACGGTGTCGCCGAGTCGTCGCCGCTCAGCGACCGGTTCGTGAACACGAGTCGGGTCGTGTGCAGGCTCACCGGCACCTCGAACGAGCCCGGCAGCTGGTCCGCGTACGTCTGCGGCGCGTCGAGGAGCTGCTCGAGGGTCACCGTCCCCGCGGTCGGGGTCACCGACGGGGACGCCGGCATGTCCGGACGCGTGGTCCCCACCACGAGTCCGGTCCCGAACGCGACGACGACCGCCGCGGCGACGCCGCCGGCGATCCACGGTCGGGCACGCCGCCCGGAGAACACCCGCCGCACGCGCGCCCAGACCGTCGACGGTTGCGCCGTGGTCTCGTCGTCCGCACCGGACCGGCGGTCCGGCTCGGTCGATCGGTCGACCTCGGCCTGGAGGCCCGGCTCACCCTGGTCGATCGACCGCTCGTCCGGCACGGGGTCGGGTCTCGGCGCCGTGGCCGGCTCGGGCACAGGCCCTGCGGCAGGTACGCGGATGGCCTCCGCTGCCGTGGGCTCGCGGCGGACGGTGGTCGAGCGTCGCTGCGCCCGTCGATCGAGGTCCGCGAGCGCGATGCGCGCCTTCGCGGCCTCCGCCTCGGTCGACCCCGCACCCCACGCCACACGTTCCAGGCGCGCTCGGGCGTCCCTGGTGTCGTCGCCGTCGTCGGCCATGCGTGCTCCCGGAGTCCGGCCGCTGCTCTCCCGTTCATCGTTGCACTCCGCAGCGCGCCGCGCTCGCCCAGTTCGGGGGAGTAGTCCTGGCCCATGAACTCATCCCGTGAACCCGACCCCGAGATCGTCGAACCCGTCAGCCGCGACACGCAGTCCGGCGAGGCCGACTACGTCGCCACGAACCCCGGTGGCAGTGGCACGGAGCGCCACGTCCCGCTCCCAGAGGAGGAGCAGGGCCGCGGCACCGAGTACGACCCAGTCGACCAGGGCCCTCAGCACGAGGGCTGACCCCCCACATCCCGCCGCCCCGGCCCCCAACCCCATCGAGTGCGCACTCGTGGCGACCCGATCCCACTCGCGCCCGCCACTTCCGCGCCTTCGATCCAGCCCCCCCCCGGGTCCCAACCCGATCGAGTGCGCACTCCTGGCGGCCCGAGCCCGGTCACGCTGACCGTTTCCGCGCACTCGATCCAGTCCCGGCGCCCAACCCCATCGAGTGCGCACTCGTGGCGACCCGAACCCAGTCGCCTCGACTGTTCCGCGCACTCGATCCGGCTCCCGGAGCCCGAAGCGATCGAGTGCGCAGTCGTGGCCGCCACCGGATCCCTCGTGCCACCCTTTCCACGCATTCGACCCGTGTACCCGGCCTGGAACACTGCTGCGCACTCCACCGAGGCGCACGAGGTTCGGCGCAACCCCGCGTGCCGCCGACGGCATGCGTCCCGCGCGGGGGAGGATCACGGCATGAGCGTTGCATCCCCGAGCACCCCTGCCACGCTCGCGCTGGAGCGGGCAGGCGTCCCGTTCACCCCGCACGTGTACGAGCACCACGAGACCGCGACGAACTTCGGCGAAGAGGCGGCCGCCGCGCTCGGCCTCCGTGAGGAGCAGGTCTTCAAGACGCTGATCGTCTCCGTCGACGGGGCCCTGGCGGTCGCGATCGTCCCGGTCGCGAACCGTCTCGACCTCAAGGCCATCGCCGCAGCGGTCGGGGGCAAGAAGGCCACGCTCGCCGATCCTGCCCTCGCCGAGAAGCGCACCGGCTACGTCGTCGGCGGGATCAGCCCCGTCGGCCAGCGCTCCCGGATCCGTACCGTGCTCGACGAGTCGGCGACCGAGTACGCGACGATCTTCGTGTCCGGCGGCCGTCGGGGCTTCGACATCGAGATCGCCCCGAGCGACCTGCTCGCGGTCACCGAGGCCACGACCGCTGCGATCGCCCGCACCTGAGTCCGGACCTGAGTGCGGCCCTGACTCTGGACCTGAGTCAGTTCGCCGCAAGTTTCTCGTACGACCGGGAATGACCCGGCACCTCCTGCGTTGCATTGAGTCAAAGGCAGTCAAGTTCCCAGGAGGTCCCGTTGCCAGAGACGTTCGGCCCGACCGGCGGCAGTGACTCGTTCGACGAGTTCCTCGCCCGCCTGCTCGCGGCGCAGACCGACGGTGACACCCAGCGCTACCGTTCGCTGGGACGCCCCGTCGACATCACGCGACTGCTCAGCCGTCGCACCCACGAGCTGCTCCAGCACACCGCCGAGTTCGCGGTGGCGCAGGGACAGCGCGAGATCGACGCACTGCACATCCTGCACGTGCTCGTCCGCACCCAGCCCTTCGACGCCGTGATCCGCTCCGGTGGCGTCGACCCCGAACGCCTGGCCGAGGAGATCGAGCAGCGACTCCCCGCCCCGTCCGACGTCCGCGTCGACGGGCGCCCGGCGTTGACCCCGTCCGCGCAGCGCATCCTCGTGGAGGCGACGCAGGCCGCGCGGGGGTTCGGGAGCACCTACACCGACCCCGAGCACGTCTTCTTCGCGCTCGTGATGGACCAGGAGACCGTCACCGGCCAGCTCCTCGCGAGCGCCGGCGTGACGCCCCAGGTCATGCAGTCCTACGCACAACAGGCCGCAGAGGCGGCTCGAGAGGGGCGTCCCATGCCGGGAACGACCGAGGCGGACCAGCAGGAGCAGTCGGACACCCCGACGCTCGACCAGTTCGGCACCGATCTGACCGAGCGCGCTCGTGACGGCCGCATCGACCCCGTGGTCGGGCGTGCGGAGGAGATCGAGCAGACCGTCGAGATCCTGCTCCGTCGCACCAAGAACAACCCCGTGCTGATCGGCGAGCCCGGCGTCGGCAAGACCGCCATCGTCGAGGGACTCGCACAGCGCATCGCCGACGGTGACGTCCCCGCCCTGCTCCACGGCAAGCGCGTCGTCTCCCTCGACCTCGCCGGCATGCTCTCCGGCACCCGCTACCGCGGTGACTTCGAGGAGCGCCTCACGAAGGCGATGGACGAGATCGCGGCGCACGCCGACGAGCTCATCGTCTTCGTGGACGAGCTCCACACCGTCGTCGGTGCCGGTGGTGGCGGCGAGGGCGGCTCGATGGACGCCGGCAACATCCTCAAGCCCCGCCTCGCCCGCGGTGACCTGCACATGGTCGGCGCGACGACGTTGAACGAGTACCGACGGATCGAGAAGGACGCCGCACTCGAGCGTCGCTTCCAGCCCGTCACGGTGGGGGAGCCGAGCGTCGAGGACGCCGTCGCGATCCTGACCGGCCTCGCCCCGCGCTACGCCGAGCACCACGGTGTCACCTACACCGACGACGCCCTCCGCGCCGCGGTCGAGCTGTCGCACCGGTACGTCACCGACCGGCACCTGCCCGACAAGGCCATCGACCTCATCGACCAGGCCGGCGCACGCCGGCGGCTCGCCCGTTCGGGCGAGGTCGACGTCGAGGCCCTCCGCGACCAGCTCGCCGAACTGCTGGCGGACAAGGACCGCGCAGTCGCCGAGGAGCTGTACGAGGAGGCGTCGCGCCTGCGCGACCAGACGGTCGAACTGGAGGCCCGGATCACCGCCGCCTCGTCGGCGGACGTCAGCCGTGCCTCCCGTCCGGGAGCCGCTGAACAGGACCGGGTGACCGGCGAGATCACGGAAGCGGACATCGCTGCCGTGGTGAGCCGCGCCACCGGGATCCCGGCCACCCGGCTGACGCAGGGCGACCGGACGCGGCTCGCCGCGCTCGAGTCCGAGCTGCACGAACGCGTGGTCGGCCAGGACGACGCGGTCCGCGCGATCGCCACGGCGGTCCGCCGCAACCGGACCGGCATGGGCGACCCGCGCCGACCGGTGGGCAGCTTCCTGTTCCTCGGGCCGACCGGCGTCGGCAAGACCGAGCTGGCGAAGTCGCTCGCGGCGTCGCTGTTCGGCGACGAGTCGGCGATGCTCCGCTTCGACATGAGCGAGTTCGGCGAGCGGCACACCGTCTCCCGACTGGTCGGCGCCCCTCCCGGGTACGTCGGCTACGACGAGGCCGGTCAGCTCACCGAGCGCGTCCGTCGCAACCCGTACTCGGTCGTCCTGCTGGACGAGGTCGAGAAGGCGCACCCGGACGTGTTCAACCTGCTCCTGCAGGTGCTCGACGACGGTCGCCTGACCGACGGACAGGGCCGGACGGTCGACTTCCGGAACACGGTGGTCATCATGACGTCGAACATCGGGTCCGAGTTCCTCGCGTCGCGCTCCGGTGCGCTCGGGTTCTCGGCGTCGGCGGACGGCGGCTACTCGGACGACGACCTGCGGAACCGGGTGATGGGCAAGCTCCGCGAGGCCATGCGCCCCGAGTTCATCAACCGCATCGACGACATCGTGCTGTTCCGCAAGCTCGACCGTGCGCAGCTGCACGCGATCGTCTCCCTGCTCGTCTCGGAGACCGCGATGCGACTCATCGCGCAGGACATGGTGCTGTCGGTGTCCGACGAGGCGGTCGACTGGCTCGCCGAGCACGGGTACGAGCCGGAGTACGGCGCCCGCCCACTGCGCCGGCTGATCCAGCGCGAGGTCGACGACCGCATCGCGTCGCTCGTGGTCGACGGTGCCGTGCAGGCCGGTGACACGGTCCGCGTGACCGTCGGCGAGGACGGCCTGGTCGTGCGCGCGCAGGCAGTGGTCGGCGTCTAGTCCAGCTCGATCCCGAACGCCCCGGAACCGCATCGGTTCCGGGGCGTTCGTCGTGTTCGGGAATGCAATTCTCCTTTCTTCCGATTTCTGCTTGCGCTCCTGCCGGGAATGTGGATAGTGTTCTCACGCCGCGAACGATCTGGTCGCGGCACCCAGACCTCGTGCCGAAAGGGGGCCGACATGTTCACCAACACCATCACCACGCAGACGCCGTTCCGTGCAGTCCGTGGGATCACCGGCGCCCCGCTCGCCGGGTCCCGCTGACGCGGAACGTCCGCCACACGCCTGATCTCCGCACCCCTTCGGTGTGCGCGCTGAGCACCGCTCGCGCAGGGATCATCCGGGGCTGACCGGCCGCCGTCGGTGCTCGCCGGACCGCCGCATCGCGGTCACGGTCCGGCGCACGACGACGACCGGGAATGCCGTCGGGAATGTCGGTGGTGGCTGCGACGATTTCCGTGTCACGACGTTCTCCTGACCGATTCCGGGTCATTCGGTGCGAATGCATCCATTCCGGGTCCGGTCCATTCCCCACGCCCGGCATGGGGTGATTCGCCATGCCCGCTTCTTGTTCAACATTTCTTCATCGAACGGTGACCACGATGTCAACGAAGTCCGTCCTCCGTCCCCCCGAAGCGCTCGACGCGTCCCGCACGGTCTCGCTGACCGATCGGGTCGCGCTGCGCATCGGGATGGCACTCATCATCTGGAGCCGCCGCACCCGTCGTGTCCGGCCCTCGATCGACCCCGCACTGCGCGTGCAGCTCGAGCGCGAACGCGCCGAGCGTGAAGCCCAGTGGCTGATGCTCGGTGCCGGCATGCGCGTGTGGCGCTGACGACGAACGCCCGGCACCCCGTGTGCCGGGCGTTCGTCGTCGAACCCGTACCGTTGTCGGGTGACCGAAACCGCTGCTGCCCTCGTCGAACGACTCACCGCCATCGTCCCGGACTTCCCGAAGCCGGGGATCCTGTTCCGTGACGTGACGCCGGTGTTCTCCGATGCCGTGGCGTTCGGCCGGGTCTGCGAAGCCCTCGCAGCCCCGTTCGCGATCGGCGCCGGGTTCGACGCCGTCGCGGGCATCGAAGCACGCGGGTTCGCACTCGCCGGCGGGATCGCTGCGCAGCACCAGGTCGGCGTGCTGACGATCCGGAAGGCGGGCAAGCTCCCCGGCGAGGTCCTCAGTGAGCAGTACGCGCTCGAGTACGGCGAGGCCGAGCTCGAGCTCCGTCCGGGTCAGCTCCCGGCCGGTACGCGCGTGCTCGTGGTGGACGACGTCCTCGCGACCGGCGGGACCGCGGACGCCACGATCACGCTGCTGGAACGTGCCGGATACCAGGCCATCGGGTTCGCGGCGCTGCTCGAACTCGACGGGCTCGCGGGCCGGGAGCGCATCGAACCGCGCCTGCCCGTGACGACGCTCGGGATGGTCCCGGCGTGACCGCCCTCGCGCACTAGTCTTGATCCACCCCATCCAACCGAGGAGTCCCATCATCGTGACCGAGTCAGTCGCACCCGAGCCCGCAGAGCTTCCCCAGGCACCCGAGCCCCGGACCGCGACGACGACCACGACGGGCACCGAGCTCTTCGACGGCGTGCGCGGGATCGTCGCGATCCGCGTCGCCGGCGTCCTCAAGGACCTCGCCGCGGACGTGCAGGCGGGGGAGACCGCCGAGCCGGTCACCCTCGACGAGCAGGACGGCCTCGACATCCTGCGCCACTCCGCCGCACACGTCCTCGCGCAGGCGGTGCAGCAGATCAACCCCGACGCCAAGCTCGGCATCGGCCCGCCCGTCACCGACGGCTTCTACTACGACTTCGACGTCGCCGAGCCGTTCACGCCCGAGGACCTCAAGGCCATCGAGAAGGGCATGGACCGCATCGTCAAGCAGGCCCAGCGCTTCCGTCGCCGGGTCGTGACCGACGACGAAGCCCGCGAGCTGATGGCAGGGGAGCCCTACAAGCAGGAGCTCATCGGTCTGAAGGGCGCCGCGGCCGACGGCGACTCCGGCGAGAGCGTCGAGGTCGGCGCCGGTGAACTCACCGTCTACGAGAACGTCGACCCGAAATCCGGGGACGTCGTCTGGCAGGACCTCTGCCGCGGCCCGCACGTCCCGCACACCCGGTGGATCGGCAACGCCGCCAAACTGATGCGCGTCGCCGCCGCCTACTGGCGCGGCTCCGAGAAGAACCCGCAGCTGCAGCGCATCTACGGCACCGCGTGGCCGGACAAGGACCAGCTCAAGGCGTACCTCGTGCGTCTGGAGGAAGCGGCCAAGCGCGACCACCGCAAGCTCGGTGCCGAGCTCGACCTGTTCTCGTTCCCGGACGAGATCGGCTCGGGCCTGGTGATCTTCCACCCGAAGGGCGGCATCATCCGCCGCGAGATGGAGGACTACTCGCGTCGTCGGCACGAGGAGAACGGCTACTCGTTCGTCTACACGCCACACATCACCAAGGGCGACCTGTTCGAGCAGTCGGGGCACCTCGGCTGGTACAAGGACGGCATGTTCCCGCCCATGCACATGGACCAGGCGGTGGACGAGGACGGCAACGTCACCCGCCAGGGCGCCGACTACTACCTCAAGCCGATGAACTGCCCGATGCACATCCTGGCGTACCGCTCGCAGGCACGGTCCTACCGCGACCTGCCCCTGCGGATGTTCGAGTTCGGCACGGTCTACCGCAACGAGAAGTCCGGCGTCATCCACGGCCTCACCCGGGTCCGCGGCATGACCCAGGACGACGCCCACATCTTCACCACCAAGGAGAAGATGAAGGAGGAGCTGACCACCACCCTCCAGTTCGTCCTCTCGCTGCTGCGCGACTACGGCCTCGACGACTTCTACCTCGAGCTCTCCACGAAGGACCCGGCGAAGTACGTCGGCGACGACGACGTCTGGGAAGAGGCGACGAACACCCTGCGCGAGGTCGCCGAGGAGTCCGGGCTCGAGCTCGTGCCGGACCCCGCCGGTGCGGCGTTCTACGGCCCGAAGATCTCCGTCCAGGCCCGCGACGCCATCGGTCGCACCTGGCAGATGTCGACCGTGCAGCTCGACTTCAACCTGCCGGAACGCTTCGGCATCGAGTACGCGGCAGCCGACGGCACCCGTCAGCGTCCCGTGATGATCCACCGCGCCCTGTTCGGCTCGATCGAGCGGTTCTTCGGCGTGCTGACCGAGCACTACGCCGGCGCGTTCCCGGCGTGGCTGTCCCCGGTGCAGGTGGTGGGCATCCCCGTCGCCGAGGAGTACGCCGACTACCTCGACGAGGTGATCGCGAAGCTCCGTTCGCACGGCGTCCGCGCCGAGGTCGACCACTCGGACGACCGCATGCAGAAGAAGATCCGCACGCACACCAAGGCGAAGGTGCCGTTCCAGCTCATCGCGGGCGGCGACGACCGCGACGCCGGTGCGGTGAGCTTCCGGTTCCGCGACGGTCGCCAGGACAACGGCGTGCCCGTGGACGAGGCGGTCGAGCGCATCCTCACGGCGATCCGCGAGCGCGCTCAGGTCTGATGTCGGCAGAGCAGGACGAGCCGCTGGTCATCCGGGACGCCGCCACCCAGGCGGCCGTCCCGGATGCCTTCCAGCGCCTCTGGAACCCGCATCGGATGGCGTACATCGACGCCGGTCGCGAGGGCGAGGGCCGCGGGCACAAGGACGACTGCCCGTTCTGCGAAGCACCGCGGAAGTCCGACGATGACGCGCTCATCGTCGCGCGGGGCGAGCACGCCTACGTCCTGCTCAACCTGTACCCGTACAACAACGGGCACCTGCTCGTCTGCCCCTACCGCCACACGCCCCTCTACGACGAGGCCACCCCCGAAGAACTCCGGGAGATCGGCGAGCTGACGCAGACCGCGATGCGGGTCCTCCGGCAGGTCTCGCACTGCGACGGCTTCAACATCGGCATGAACCAGGGCGAGGTCGCCGGGGCGGGCGTCGCCGGGCACCTGCACCAGCACATCGTCCCGCGGTGGGAGTCCGACTCGAACTTCTTCCCGATCATCGCCCGCACCAAGTCGATGTCCCAGATGCTCGGGGACACCCGCCGGCTCGTCGCGGAAGCGTGGCCCGCGCAGCACTAGACTGATCGCCATCATGAGCGACAGCACCAGTACCCCCGGCCAGGACCCCATCGGCACGTCCATCACCGGCTCCTCACGCGTCAAGCGCGGCCTCGCGGAGATGCTCAAGGGCGGCGTCATCATGGATGTCGTCGACGCCGAGCAGGCCCGCATCGCGGAAGAAGCCGGCGCGACCGCGGTCATGGCCCTCGAGCGCGTCCCCGCCGACATCCGCGCGCAGGGCGGCGTCGCCCGCATGTCCGACCCCTCGATGATCGAGGAGATCATCGCAGCGGTGTCGATCCCGGTCATGGCGAAGGCCCGCATCGGCCACTTCGTCGAGGCGCAGGTGCTGCAGGAGCTCGGCGTCGACTACATCGACGAGTCCGAAGTGCTGTCGCCGGCCGACTACGTCAACCACATCGACAAGTGGAAGTTCACGACCCCGTTCGTCTGCGGTGCCACCAACCTCGGCGAGGCGCTCCGCCGCATCACCGAGGGCGCGGCGATGATCCGCTCCAAGGGCGAAGCCGGCACCGGTGACGTCTCCGAGGCGACCAAGCACATCCGCACCATCTCGAAGGAGATCGCGGCGCTGCGGAACCTCCGCCCCGACGAGCTGTACGTCGCGGCGAAGGAGCTGCAGGCCCCGATCGACGTCGTGCAGGAAGTCGCCGAGACCGGCAAGCTCCCCGTCGTCCTCTTCACCGCAGGTGGCGTCGCGACCCCGGCGGACGCCGCGATGATGATGCAGCTCGGCGCCGACGGCGTCTTCGTCGGCTCCGGCATCTTCAAGTCCGGGGACCCGGCCGCCCGTGCTGCCGCGATCGTCAAGGCGACCACCTTCCACGACGACCCCAAGGTCATCGCCGAGGTGTCCCGCGGTCTCGGTGAGGCGATGGTCGGCATCAACGTCGCCGACGTCCCCGCGCCCCACCGCCTCGCCGAGCGTGGCTGGTAGCCCCATGGGTGGTGCAGCGCCCCGCATCGGGGTGCTCGCACTGCAGGGCGACTTCCGCGAGCACATCGTCTCGCTGACCGAGCTCGGTGCCGACGTGGTGCCACTCCGCCGCCCGGAGGAGATCGACGGCCTGCACGGCGTCGTGATCCCCGGCGGCGAATCCGGGGTGATGGACAAGCTGTCGCGGATCTTCGGTCTCGCCGAGCCGCTGTCCGCTGCCATCCGGAACGGCCTGCCGACGTACGGCACGTGCGCGGGCATGATCATGCTGAGCGCCCGGATCACGAACGCGACCGCCGGGCAGCAGACGCTCGACGTGCTCGACACGACGGTCCGCCGGAACGCCTTCGGCAACCAGAACGACTCGTTCGAGATCGACATCCCGATGCCCGACCTCGGCGAGGCGCCGGTGCACGCGGTGTTCATCCGTGCACCGGTGGTGGAGCAGCACGGTGCCGGAGTCCAGGTCCTCGGTGCGCTGCCGGACGGCCGCGCGGTCGCCGTGCAGCAGGGCAACGTCCTCGCGAGCGCCTTCCACCCGGAGGTCACGGGCGAGGACCGCTTCCACCGACGCTTCCTGGACCTCGTCCGCTCCGCCTGACCCGCTCGGAACCGCCGCCTGACCCGCTCGGGACCGCCGCCTGCGCGCCGGGCCCGCACCGAGCCTCCAGATCGCTACACTGATCTGGACTTTCCGCAAGACGCAAGGAGAACCGTGTCCGGGCATTCCAAGTGGGCAACGACGAAGCACAAGAAGGCCGTCATCGACCAGCGACGTGCTAAGTCGTTCGCGAAGCTCATCAAGAACATCGAGGTCGCCGCGAAGATGGGCGGCGCCGACATGTCGGGCAACCCGACCCTGGTCGACGCCGTGCAGAAGGCGAAGAAGACCTCGGTCCCCAACGACAACATCGACCGCGCGATCAAGCGCGGTGCCGGGCTCACCGGTGAGTCCATCGAGTACACGACGATCATGTACGAGGGCTACGCCCCGAACGGCGTCGCGATGCTCATCGAGTGCCTCACGGACAACAAGAACCGTGCAGCGGCCGAGGTCCGGACCGCCATGTCCCGCAACGGCGGCACCATGGCCGATCCGGGCAGCGTCGCGTACAACTTCTCGCGCAAGGGCGTCATCTCCGTCTCGAAGGTGGACGGCCTGTCCGAGGACGACGTGATGACCGCGGTGCTCGACGCCGGTGTCGAGGACGTCATCGACCAGGGCGGCGGCTTCGAGGTCTACACCTCGGCGACCGACCTGGTCGCGGCCCGCACCGCGCTGCAGGACGCCGGCATCGACTACGACTCCGCCGACGCCGAGTTCGTCCCCGGCCTGAAGGTCCCGGTCGACGCCGAGACGGCCCGCAAGGTGTTCCGCCTCATCGACGCACTCGAGGACTCCGACGACGTCCAGAACGTCTACGCGAACTTCGACATCCCCGCCGACGTCCAGGCCGAGCTCGACCAGGACGAGGACGAGGACTGACCTTGTCGCGCCCCGGGCCCGTGCTCCGCGTGCTCGGGGTCGACCCCGGGCTCACGCGGTGCGGCGTCGGCGTCGTCGAGGTCACCCCTGACCGTCGCGCCCGCATGGTCGCGGTCACCGTGGTCCGCACCCCGTCGGACATGGCGCTCGAGCAGCGGCTGGTCCTGATCGCCGCGGGGATCGCGGAGCAGATCGAGGAACACCGCCCAGACGCCGTCGCGGTCGAGCGGGTGTTCGCCCAGGCGAACGTCCGCACCGTGATGGGCACGGCACAGGCGTCCGGCCTGGCACTGCACGCCGCTGCGGTGCGCGGCATCCCGGTCGGGCTGCACACGCCGTCCGAGGTCAAGGCAGCCGTCACCGGGTACGGCAACGCGGACAAGAAGCAGGTGCAGGCGATGATCGCGCGTGTGCTCGGTCTCGCCGAGGCCCCGAAGCCGGCGGATGCCGCCGACGCGCTCGCCCTGGCCGTCTGTCATGCCTGGAGGCTCGGTGCACCCGACCAGGTCGGCGTGCAGTCCGGCAGTCTGACGCCGGCGCAGCGCGCTTGGCGCGACGCGCAGGCCGGGACCGGAGGGCGCACGGCGTCCTCGCCACTCGCACGCGCGGCGGCGGCCGCCGCGTCCGCTGGGCGCTCGGGCACGGGGGCACAGCGCGCCGCGTCGGGGACGTCGGCGGCTGCACCCGTCGACGCTGCCTCGCAGCGTGGCTCGTCCGGTGCGTCGGCGGCTGCACGTAGGCTCGGGGCATGATCGCGAGTCTCCGGGGCACCTGCATCGACGTCGCCGGGTCCGCCGTCGTGATCGAGGTCGGGGGAGTCGGCTACGCCGTCACGGTGACACCGGCACACGCACTCACCATGCGCCACGGCGCCGAGGTGTTCGTGCGCACGGCGATGATCGTGCGTGAAGACGAGCACCTGCTCTTCGGGTTCGAGTCGACCGACGCGCTGCGCGTCTTCGACCTGCTCCGCAGCGTGTCCGGGGTCGGCCCGAAGTCGGCGCTCGGTGTCCTCGGCGCGATGGACCCTGGACAGATCGCGAACGCCGTGGCGAACGACGACGACGCCGCGTTCCGGAAGGTGTCCGGCATCGGGCCGAAGACCGCCAAGCTCATCATCGTCGCGCTGTCCGGCAAGCTCACCGCCTTCGAGACCTCGTCCGCCGCAGCTGCTGCCGGTCAGGGCGCCACGGCGCACCCCGCGTCGGAGGACGTCGTCATCGCGCTCGTCGGGCTCGGCTGGCGCGAAGACGCGGCACGTTCGGCGGTCGACGAGACGATCGCGGGTGAACCCGGCGTCGCGGCCATGGGGACCCAGGCACTGCTCCGTGCCGCGCTCGGTGCCCTCCGCCCGACCGGGGCCGGCCGATGAGCGGCGGGATCACCGCGGCGGACGCCCAGTCACCGGAAGAACTCGCGTTCGAAGGCGCGCTCCGCCCGAAGTCGCTCGCCGAGTTCGTCGGCCAGCGCAAGGTCCGCGGGCAGCTCGACCTGCTCCTCAAGGCCGCAGCGATGCAGGACCGCACGCCCGACCACATCCTGATGGCCGGTCCGCCCGGTCTCGGGAAGACCACGCTCGCGATGATCGTGGCGCACGAGTCCGGTCGCCCCTTGCGCATGTCGAGCGGTCCGGCGATCCAGCACGCCGGCGACCTCGCCGCGGTCCTGTCGTCGCTGATGCCCGGTGAGGTCCTCTTCATCGACGAGATCCACCGGATGGCCCGCTCGGCGGAAGAGATGCTGTACCTGGCGATGGAGGACTTCCGCATCGACGTGATGGTGGGCAAGGGTGCGGGGGCGACGAGCATCCCGCTCGACCTCGCCCCGTTCACCCTCGTCGGGGCGACCACCAGGGCGGGCCTCCTGCCCAACCCGCTGCGAGACCGCTTCGGGTTCACGGCGCACCTCGAGTTCTACGAACGGGACGAACTCGAACAGGTCCTCATCCGCGCCGCACACCTGCTCGAACTCGACTTCGACCGCTTCGCGCTCCGCGAGATCGCCGGTCGGTCACGGGGCACGCCGCGCATCGCGAACCGTCTGCTCCGCCGCGTCCGGGACTACGCCCTCGTGCACGGCACCCGGGACGGCATGGCCGCGGTGCAGGGCGCCCTCGAGCTCTACGACGTCGACGAGTACGGGCTGGACCGACTCGACCGCGCGGTGCTCGAGACGATGCTCACCCGGTTCGACGGGGGACCGGTCGGCCTGAACACGCTCGCGGTCTCCGTCGGGGAAGAATCCGAGACCATCGAGTCGGTGGTCGAGCCGTTCCTGGTCCGCATCGGGCTCGTCACCCGCACGCCTCGGGGTCGGATCGCCACGCCGGCGGCCTGGCGACACTTCGGGCTCACGCCCGGTCAGCCGGCCGGTTCCGCCCAACCGGGGCTGTTCGACGACGAGTAGGCCCGTCTGCGGCATCCGCCACAGCCACGTGCCCTAGACTGCTACGGCCCGAAACCGAAATACCAGAGAAGGCATCGCAATCATGGGTCAAGAAGTCATCCTCATCGTCATCGTCGTGGCGTTCGCGGCCTTCATGTTCTACAACAGCCGCAAGCGCAAGAAGCAGCAGTCGGAGCTCGCGACCAAGATGGTCCCTGGAGCCCGCGTCATGCTGTCCTTCGGTCTCTACGGCACGCTCCTCTCGGTCGACGACGAGAAGGTCACCGCCGACGTCGAGATCGCGCCGGGGACCGTCGTCACCGTCCACCGTCAGACCCTCTCGCGTGTCGTCGACGACACCGCGTCGGACATCGAGACGACCGCCACCCCGGAAGACGAGCCGAAGCCCGTCGCCGAGTTGAACGGCGAGCCGGTCTACGGCGAGCGTGCGGACGACGCCGAACAGGCGAAGCGCAAGTCCGAGGACTGAACCACTCGGCCGTCGGGGCACACTCGTGACCCGGCGGCATCACTCCGTCCGCCGGCGCACTCGTCGACGGTCCTGACAGAAAGACGAGACGACCGGTGGCACGATCGACACCCGTCAAGAAAGCGCTGCGCTCGCTCACCTGGTTGGTGATCATCATGGCGGTCCTCGCAGGCCTGAACACGGCTGCGTCGATCCTCGCCAGCACCACCAAGGACGACGCGGGCAAGTGGTTCGAAGGCGCCAGCTGGGTCCCTCAGCTCGCACTGGACCTGCAGGGCGGCACGCAGCTGACCCTCGCGGCGCAGAGCACCGACGGTGACTCCGTCACATCGGACCAGCTCAAGCAGGCGGTGAACATCATCCGCCAGCGCATCGACGCCACCGGCGTCTCGGAGTCCGAGATCAACACGCAGGGCGCGAACAACATCGTCGTCTCGATCCCGGGCAAGCCCGACCAGCAGACCATCTCGCGCATCGAGGCCGCTGCGAAGCTGACGTTCCGCCCGGTGCTCTACACCGAAGCCGCGACGAACAGCGCCGTCGGCGACGGCTCGTCGTCGTCCGCGTCCCCGACGCCGTACTCGCCGCCGGCATCGCTGCAGGCGACGCCGAGCACGAAGCCGACGAGCGCGAGCGACCTCGCCTGGGTCACCCCGAAGCTGCAGGACCTGTACACCAACTACGACTGCAAGGCGCCGGACGACGTCACCACCGCGCCGGACGACCAGCCGCTCGTGACGTGTGACGCGTCCGGGACGTCGAAGTACATCCTGGGCCCGGTCGAGGTGGACGGCGCCAACATCTCGAACGCGACCTCGGGCCTCGCCTCCAACTCGCAGGGCACGACGACCGGCGAGTGGGCGGTGACCCTCGACTTCAACGGCACCGGCACGAAGGAGTTCCGGGCCGTCACGAACCGCCTGGTGTCCCTGCAGTCGCCGCAGAACCAGTTCGCGATCGTGCTCGACGGATCCGTCATCGAGGCCCCGCAGACCAACAGCGCGATCACGAACGGCAAGGCCCAGATCACCGGCTCGTTCACCGCGGAGTCGGCGAAGACCCTCGCCGACCAGTTGAAGTACGGCGCGTTGCCGATCAACTTCAAGGTCCAGTCGAACGAGAACATCTCCGCGACCCTGGGTACCGCGCAGCTCATCGGCGGTCTCGTCGCCGGCCTGATCGGGCTCATCCTGGTGATCATCTACTCGGTGATCCAGTACCGGGCGCTCGCGTTCGTCACGGTGCTCTCGCTCGGTGTCGCGGCTACCCTGACCTACCTGGTCATCGCGATCATGTCCTGGCGCGTCGACTACCGACTGTCGTTGGCCGGCGTCGCGGGGTTGATCGTGGCGATCGGCATCACGGCGGACTCGTTCATCGTGTACTTCGAGCGCATCCGTGACGAACTCCGTGACGGTCGGGCGCTCGAGGGAGCGGTCGAGTCCGGCTGGAAGCGTGCGCTGCGCACGATCCTGGCGTCCGACTCGATCAACTTCCTCGCGGCGATCGTGCTCTACATCCTCGCGGTGAGCGACGTGAAGGGCTTCGCGTTCACGCTGCTCCTCACCACCCTGATCGACGTCGTGGTCGTGATCCTCTTCACGCACCCGATGCTGCAGCTCATCTCGCGTCGCCGCTTCTTCAACGAGGGGCACCGGTTCAGCGGCCTCGACCCGACAGCCCTCGGCGCGGTCTACCGCGGTCGTGCGCAGTTCCGTGCGCCCGTCGTGGACGGCAAGCGCCAGCGGGCCGCCGGCGAGGCACAGCGCCGCCAGACGATCGCTGAGCGGAAGGCCGGCAACGGCGACACCACCGACAACGGCGGCAAGCCGAACGGGAAGGACAGCTGATGGCGAGCTTCAGCCAGTTCGGCAACGACCTCTACACGGGCAAGCGCTCGTACGACATCGTCGGACGCCGTCGCACGTGGTACATCATCGCGATCGCCGCGATCGTGATCTCCCTCGCGGTGCCGTGGCTCCGCGGCGGGTACCAGCTCGGCATCGAGTTCACCGGTGGGTCCGAGTTCACGATCTCCGACGTCAAGACCGTCAACCAGAACCTCGCGACGAACACGGTCGAGAAGATCGTCCCCGACGAGATCCCGCGCGTCTCACAGCTCGGGACGCACGGCATCCGCGTGCAGACCGGGCAGCTCACCGATGCCGAGACGACGCAGATCCAGTCCGCGCTGGCCGACGCGTACGACGTCGACAGGGGCCAGGTCGCGTCGACGTTCATCGGTGCGACCTGGGGCGCCGACGTGCTCGCACAGGCGATCCGTGGTCTGATCATCTTCCTCGCCCTCGCCGCGGTGTTCATGGCGCTGTACTTCCGCACGTGGAAGATGTCGCTGTCGGCGATGGTGGCGCTGCTCCACGACCTCCTGATCACCGCAGGTGTGTACGGCATCGTCGGGCTGGAGGTCACGCCGGCCGCGGTGATCGGCTTCCTGACGATCCTCGGGTACTCGCTGTACGACACCGTCGTGGTGTTCGACAAGGTGCGCGAGAACACCGCGCAGGAATCGCACCGGACGTTCGTCCAGTCGGTCAACCTCGCGGTGAACCAGACCCTGGTCCGCTCGATCAACACGTCCGTCGTGGCGCTGCTGCCCGTCGCGGCGATCCTCTTCATCGGGTCGTACGTGCTCGGCGCCGGCACCCTGCGCGACATCTCGCTCGCGCTGTTCATCGGCATCATCGTCGGGACGTACTCGACGATCTTCATCGCGTCGCCGATGTACGCGCACCTGCGTGAGAACGAACCGAAGATCAAGCAGGCCGACGCGAAGAAGGCCGCCGCCGCGCGCAAGCGTGCGGAGACCGCTGCGCCGGTCGAGGCCTGACCCGAATGGACGAGATCACCGTCGACGAGGCCCTGCGTCGCATCGAGGACGGCGCGCGTCTGTACGACGTGCGCGAGCCGGGGGAGTGGGACGAGGTCCACGCGCCCCAGGCCACCCTCGTGCCGATGTCCGAACTCCAGACCCGGTGGACCGAGATCCAGCCGACCGACGACCCGGCGATCATCGTGTGCCACTCCGGCATGCGGTCCGCCCGGGTCGTCGCGGCCCTCGAGCAGTCCGGCGTCCCTGCGGTGAACCTCGCCGGCGGTATGGTGGCGTGGGAAGCCGCCGGTGCGCCGGTGGAGCGCGCCGACGCCCAGCGCGAACGTGGTCACGAGCACTGACGACACGCGCGTAGTCTGGTCGGATCGAGTTCGGCCGGTTCGAGTTCTGGGAGACGCAGCATGACGGACATCCGTGAGACGTCGGCGCAGGACGACTCCGCCGCGAGCCGCCCCGGTCCGTCGCCGCTGCCGTCCAGCCCGCCCCTGGGCCCGAACACCACGGGCAACCTCGGCTCCCTCCGGTCCCTGCTGCCGCGCCTGTTCTCCCGCGCCCAGCCGGCCGGTGCTGTCGACACGCTCATCCGGACCGTCCGCTCGCACCACCCGAAGGCGGACGTCACGCTGATCGAGCGTGCGTACTCGGTTGCGGAACGCGCGCACGACGGTCAGAAGCGCAAGTCCGGCGAGCCCTACATCACGCACCCGGTCGCGGTCGCGCAGATCCTCGCGGACCTCGGCATCGGGCCCATCACGATCGCGGCTGCGCTGCTGCACGACACGGTCGAGGACACCGATTACCAGCTCGACCAGCTGCGCCACGACTTCGGCGACGAGATCGCGATGCTCGTCGACGGTGTCACGAAGCTCGACAAGGTCAAGTACGGCGACAGCGCCCAGGCCGAGACCGTCCGCAAGATGGTCATCGCGATGTCGAAGGACATCCGGGTCCTGGTGATCAAGCTCGCGGACCGCCTGCACAACGCCAGGACGTGGGGCTTCGTCGAGTCCACCTCGGCCACGCGCAAGGCCAAGGAGACCCTCGAGATCTACGCGCCGCTCGCGCACCGTCTGGGCATCCAGATGATCAAGCTGGAGCTCGAGGACCTGTCGTTCGCGGTGCTGCACCCGAAGCTCTACGTCGAGATCGACAGCCTGGTCAAGGAACGGCAGCCGAAGCGCGAGCAGTTCGTCCAGAACGTCATCGGGACGCTGAAGAAGGACCTCAAGGCCGCCAAGGTGCGCGGCGAGGTCATGGGCCGGCCGAAGCAGTACTACTCGATCTACCAGAAGATGATCGTCCGGGGCCGCGAGTTCGACGAGATCTACGACCTCGTCGGCATCCGGGTGCTCGTCCCCACGGTTCGCGACTGCTACGCCATGCTCGGCTCCGTGCACGCGCGCTGGACCCCGCTGCCCGGACGCTTCAAGGACTACATCGCGACCCCGAAGTTCAACCTGTACCAGTCGCTGCACACCACGGTCCTCGGGCCGCAGGGACGCCCGGTCGAGATCCAGATCCGCACGCACGAGATGCACCAGCGCGCCGAGTTCGGTGTCGCCGCGCACTGGAAGTACAAGCAGCGTGCCGCCGGTCGCGACGTGGACAGCTCGAGCGCGAACGACGACATGGCGTGGCTCGCGCACATCACCGACTGGCAGGCCGAGACCAGCGACCCCGGCGAGTTCCTCGACTCCCTCCGCTACGAGATCGGCGCGAAGGAGACCTACGTCTTCACGCCGCAGGGCAAGGTCATCGGGCTCCCCGCCGGTGCGACCCCGGTCGACTTCGCGTACGCGGTGCACACCGAGATCGGACACCGCACGATGGGCGCGAAGGTGAACGGTCGCCTGGTGCCCCTCGAGAGCTCGCTGTCGAGCGGCGACGTCGTCGAGATCTTCACGTCGAAGAACCCCGACTCCGGGCCGAGCCAGGACTGGCTGACCTTCGTCCGCAGCCCCCGCGCGCGGAACAAGATCAAGCAGTGGTTCACCAAGGAGCGCCGCGAAGAGGCGATCGAGCAGGGCCGCGATGCCATCGCCCGAGCGATGCGCAAGCAGAACCTGCCGCTCCAGCGGATCATGAGCCAGGACTCCATCTCGGAGGTCGCATCCGCGATGCGGTACGAGGACGTCTCCGCGCTCTACGCCGCGATCGGCGAGGGACACGTCTCGACGCAGTCGGTGATCGAGAAGGTGCTCGCCGGCGTCCAGACCGAGACCGAGACGGACGAACCGGAGCTCGCCTTCCCGCGGCAGGTCACGAGCCGGCAGCTCCGCAACAGCGACAGCGGCGTGCTCGTCCGCGGGGCGCCCGACATCCTCGTCAAGCTCGCGAAGTGCTGCACCCCGGTTCCCGGCGACCAGATCGTCGGGTTCATCACCCGCGGGCAGGGTGTGTCCGTGCACCAGGCATCGTGCACCAACGTGAAGTCGCTGATGAACGAACCCGACCGCATGATCGAGGTCGAGTGGGCGCCGTCGTCGAAGTCGGTGTTCCTGGTCCAGATCCAGATCGAGGCGCTCGATCGGTCGGGACTGCTGAGTGACGTCACCCGGGTGCTGACCGACCACCACGTGAACATCCTGTCGGCCACGGTGTCGACGTCGTCGGACCGTCTCGCGCTGTCCCGGTTCGTGTTCGAGATGGGTGACACGACGCACCTGGACCGCGTCCTCAACGCGGTGCGACGCATCGACGCCGTGTACGACGTCTACCGCGTCAGCGCAGGCTGACCAGGAGCGGTCACACCAGCTCGGCGAGCCGCCGTTCCGCCTGCCGCACCATCGGCACCGTCCCGAGCTGCCGGAGGCGGAGCCGAAGCGTCGACGGCGCGGTGTCGGTCGCCGCGAGCAGTCCCAGGACGGTGGGGGCGCGGACCGCCCAGTCCGCCGGTCCGGCGATCCGCAGCAGGTCGAGCGCGGTCCTGACCGGGGTCGTCACCCGGACGCCGGCGACGACCGCGACGTCGGATGGTTCGACGCGGACCTCGCGGACGCGTCCACCGCCCCGCTGGCGCACGCGCTGCCCGTCGTCGATGCAGGCGTCGTGGGGGAGTGGCGGTCGCGAGCACCCGCCCCAGATCCAGGCGGCGCTGCGGTCCGATGCGATGATCCGCTCGTCGCCCACGCTCCAGCGGAACGACGCCGCGCGCAGCCCCGGGTCCGTCGGTTCCGCGACGGACGCCCAGCACTCGCCGATCGCGACCAGGTCGCCGGCCAGCACCGCTGCGCGGAGTTCGGCTTCTGGCCAGTCGTCGGTGGTGACGAGTCGGGAGGAGCGCACTCGGTCATCCTGCCGCACCGGACCGGCGCGGCGGAGCCGACTGTGGACAGCAGCGCAGGTCGACAGGGGCCGGTTCGGGCCGGCTCAGCGCAGGACGTGGGAGCGGTGCACGAGCGCCGCGGCGCCGATGAGCGGCCCGTCCTGGGACAGCCCGGTCGGGACGATCCGCACCTTGGTCACGAAGCCGAACTCGACGCGTTCGGCGACGGCCTGCCTGGCGTACTCGAACAGGTCCGGCGTGACGTGCGAGAACCCGCCGCCGATCGCCACCACCTCGAGGTCCACGAGCGACGTGGCGGCGGCGATGGCCTGCCCGAGGGCGCGACCACTGCGCTTGATCGCCGCGACGGCGATCTCGTCCCCGGCGGCGTACGCGGCGGACAGCTCCTCGCCCGTCTCCCCGGTGAACCCCTGCCGTCTCGCCCACGCGACGGTCTTCGGCCCGCTCGCCACGGCCTCCAGGCAGCCGGTGCCGCCGCAGGCGCACGGGTCGTCGTACCCACCGCACTCGACGTGACCGATGTGCCCGGCGTTGCCGGTCGGACCGCTCACGGTCCGGCCGTGCAGGATGAGCCCACCGCCGACGCCCGTGGAGACGATCATGCCCATCACGTGGTCGGAGCCCTGCGCCGCACCGAGCCAGTGCTCGGCGAGCGTGATCGCGAGGCCGTCCATCCGCAGCGTCACCGGCGTCCCGGCCGGGACGAGCGCCGCGACGCGGTCGCGGAGCGGGTAGCCGCGCCAGACCGGCATGTTGAGCGGCGAGACGAGTCCGTGTTCCTCGTCGACGGGGCCGGCCGAGCCGATGCCGACACCGGCGAGCGTCGCGTCGGTCGGCAGCGTCGCGAGGGCGCTCGTGACCACCTCGTCGACGGCTGCCTGCAGCGCTTCGGAGCTGCGCAGCGGGCCGGTAGGGCTCCGGAACCGGGTCCCGGGCAGGACGACGCCCTGGTCGGTGACCAGGGCCGCCTCGACCTTGGTGCCGCCGAGGTCCACGGCGAGGGCGAGCGACCCGGGGTGGTCGGTGATGGGGTCGGTGTTCGACATGCGCGCTCCGATGCGACGGTCTGGAGGCTCGGAGCGGCTCCCGACGCGGCGTCGCGTCGGTCACGCACCGGCTCGGTGCTGGTGGTCGGGTGGGCCTGGTCGGCCGGGGGTCAGTAGGAGGTGGTGTCGTCGCCGACGCCGGAGGCGACGCCGGTCTCGACGCGGTGTGCGACCTCGTCGAGGATGCGGGCCGAGGCGCTCGTACCGATGCGGTCCGCACCGGCCTGGACCATCGCGACGAGGGTGTCGAGCCCTCGGACGCCGCCGGATGCCTTCACGCCGGTGTCCGGGCCGACCGTCTCGCGCATCAGGGCGATGTGCTCCGTCGTGGCGCCACCGCCGGCGAACCCGGTCGAGGTCTTCACGAAGTCCGCGCCGCCCGCGACGGCCGCGCGACTGGCGGCGACGATCTCCTCGTCGGTGAGGAACGCCGTCTCGAGGATGACCTTGACCACGGTGTCGCCCGCAGCGTCGACGACGGCACGCACGTCCTGCTGGACGCGGTTCCAATCGCCGGACTTCGCCGCGCCGATGTTCTGGACCATGTCGAGCTCGAAGGCGCCGTCGGCGAGCGCCTGCAGCGACTCGGCGACCTTGGCCTCGGTCGAGGTGGTGCCGTGCGGGAAGCCGATGACGGTCCCGACGCCCACTCCGGTGCCCTGGAGGCGCTCCACGGCGTGCCGGACGTCGCTCGGGCGGACGCACACGCTGAACACGCGGTGGGTCGCGGCTTCGTCGAGCTGCGCATCGACGTCGGAGCGGGTCAGCTCGGGCTTCAGGATCGCGTGGTCGATGAGTCGACGCACGGCGTCGGCGGTGACGGGGAAGGCTGCGTTGTCCACCCGACAAGCGTACCCGGAGGGGCGCGGCGTACCGTTCCCCGCATGCGCGTCCTCGTCACCGGGGCCACCGGCTACATCGGCGGTCGTCTCGTCCCACGTCTCCTCGAAGCCGGGCACGCCGTCCGCGTGCTCGTCCGTACCCCGCAGAAGCTCGACGACGTCCCCTGGCGGGAGTCGATCGACGTCGTCCAGGGTGACCTGCAGGACGGCTCGGCGGTGGCCACCGCGGTCGACGGGATCGAAGCGGTCTACTACCTCGCCCACGCGATGGGTGCCGACGGGGACTTCGAGGAGTCCGAGCGGGACGCCGCCCAGACGATGGCCACCGCGGCGCACGACGGCGGTGTCCGGCGCTTCGTGTACCTCGGCGGCCTGCACCCCGACGGGGAGCTGTCGAAGCACCTCCGCAGTCGGAAGGAGGTCGGCGACATCCTGCTCGGGTCGGGTGTGCCGACGATCGCGTACCAGGCCGGTGTCGTCATCGGCTCCGGGAGCACGTCGTTCGAGATGATCCGGCACGTCACGGACGTCCTGCCGTGGATGCCGGCACCGCGGTGGGTCCGCAACAAGATCCAGCCGATCGCCGTCCGCGACGTCCTCTACTACCTCGTCGAGGCGCTCGACATCCCGGCGGAGGTGAACCGGACGTTCGACATCGGCGGGCCGGACGTCCTCCGGTACGGGCAGATGCTGAACGGGTACGCGGTCGAGGCCAAGCTCCCGCAGCGGCCGATCACCGCGCTGCCGGTGATGACCCCCGGGCTCGCCGCACACTGGTTCAACATGGTGACGCCGATCCCGCGCAAGCTCGCGACGCCGATCATCGAGTCGCTGCAGTTCGAGTGCGTCCAGCGTGAGCACGACATCGACGACGTCGTGCCGCGGCCGGAGGGCGGGCTGACGTCGTACCGCCGGGCCGTGCGGCTCGCACTGACGAAGATGCGCACCGCCGAGGTCGAGACGAGCTGGCGGAGCGCGACGCTGTCGAGCACCCCGGCCGACCCGCTGCCGAGCGACCCGGACTGGGCCGGGCACACGGTGTACTCCGATGACCGGACCCGGCACACGTCCGCGCCGCCGGAAGCGGTCTGGAGCGTCGTCGAGTCGATCGGCGGCGAGAACGGCTGGTACTCGTTCCCGCTCGCGTGGGTCGCCAGGGGGTGGATGGACAAGATCGCCGGGGGAGTCGGCCTCAACCGTGGTCGACGGGACCCGAAGCGCCTCGAACAGGGCGACGCGCTCGACTGGTGGCGCGTCGAACGACTCGACCGCGGGCACTACCTCCGGCTCCGGGCCGAGTTCAAGTCCCCTGGTCGGGCCTGGCTCGAGATGACCGTCACGCCCACGGACGACGGCGGCTGCGACTACCACCAGCGGGCACTGTACTTCCCGCAGGGGCTCGCCGGGCGCCTCTACTGGTACTCGATCCTGCCGTTCCACGGCGTGATCTTCCCGGGCATGGTGGAGCGCATCACGGCTCGCGCCGAACGCGAGGCCCACCGCACCGACTCGACGCAGGCCAACAGCACGCAGCAGAATGGGTCTCGCGCGCCAGCGCACGAGGAGGCAGCATGAGCGACGACGACCGCGGACTGGTCCTGTTCCTGGGGGACAGCATCACCGCAGGAGGCACGTGGGACGAACGCTTCCCCGACGAGCGCACCCTGAACCTCGGCATCAGCGGGGACACCACGGACGGTGTGCTGGAGCGACTCGACGAGGTCGTGCAGGCCGCTCCCGACGCGATCGTCCTGCTCATCGGCACGAACGACTTCGGCAACCACCGCAAGAGTGCAGAGCACGTCGTACGGAACGTGGAGACGATCCTCGTGACGCTCCGCCGCGAGCTTCCCGGCGTCCGCCTGCTCCTGGTGTCGGTCCTGCCGCGCCAGGCCGAGTTCACACCGCGGATCGAGGAGACGAACCGTCACCTGCGCCAGTTCGTCGCCACCTGCCACGCGCAGTACCTCGACGCGTGGCCAGCCCTCGCCGACGGCGACCACCTCGCCGAGCAGTACACCGAGGACGGCCTGCACCTGACCGACGACGGCTACCGCGCGTACGTCGCAGAGCTCGGTCCGGCGCTCGAGCGGCTCCGCGGCCTGCCGCCGATGTCCCGCCCGATCACGGCCATCGAACTCGACGAGGCATCTGCCTGATGGCCGCACGCAAGGGACGGCCAGCAGTCGGGTCGTCGCTCCACTCCGCCGCGCCCGGTGCCCGCCCCGCAGCCGCCGCGTCGTCGGGAACTGCGGGGACGCCGGCGTTCACGCGCCCGGCCCTGGCGCCGGGGCTCGTCGCGGCCATCGTGCTGCTCGCGTGCATCGCGTTCCTCGACGCGCCGGCGTTCGTGTTCGTCCGGTGGGGTGTCACGGTCCTGGCGCTCATCGTGCTCGTCTTCGCGACCAGGGGCCGTGCTTGGTGGGCGGCCGTCCTGATGGCGGCGGTCGCGGTCTGCTGGAACCCGCTGGTGACGATCCCGATCCCCGGACAGGTCTGGGCAGCACTGCAGATCGTCGCAGCGGCGCTGTTCATCGTCGTCGGGATCCTCGTGAAGGTGCCCAGAACGACGGAGGAGCCGCCTGCCCGGTAGGATCGGATCGGTCGGGTGCAGCGCCTGACCACCTGATCAGAAGGGCATGGATGAGCAACGAGACCGAGCCGGAGACCGAGAGTCCTCTGCTGAACCCTCGACCGTCCTCCGGCGGTCTCGACCGCCCCGACATCGTGCTCCGGAAGGGTCGCTTCACCCTGCTGAACGGCCACCTGACGCCGCAGCAGTCGATGATCGAGGACCTCCTCTTCCTCGACGACGCGCTCACCGCGGCCGACGTCGACCACCTGCTCATCCGCGGGAACGACCAGCGCCCCGTCATCGCCGTCGACGAGCGAGACCGTCAGCGCGCCGAGTCGGCCGTGATGGACGCCGCCGTCGGCGAGCCGTTCTACGCCAAGCCGCCGGGAGAGCCGGCCGTCCTCGTCGTCGATGACGGGCTGGGCCCCGTCGACCAGCCGGTGCTCCGGGTGTTCCGCCCGCGCCTCGAGCCGCTCGGACGGCTCCGGTACGGTGCCGAGACCAGTGTCCAGCTCGAGTTCTGGCGGGTGACGGACACCGAGGTCCTCGCGCCGGTCGAGAACGCCCTGATGCGCAGGAGCCTGCCCGTCGACGAGTTCGTGCTCACCGACATCGAGCGGTACGGTCGCACCTGGCGCACCGTCGAGCACATGTTCGACGACCACGTCTCGGACATCCGCTTCCCGATCGACATCGTGTTCTCGTGGGTCGACGGCAACGCGATCGAGTACCAGCGCGCGCGTCAGGCCGCGCAGTCCTCGGCCGTCCTGGGGGAGGGTGACGACGCCCCCGCCCGGTTCCGGCAGATCAACGAACTGAAGTACGCGCTGCGTTCGGTGTACACGTACGCCCCGTGGATCCGGACGATCTACATCGCCACGGACTCGCCGGCGCCGGCCTGGCTCGCGGACCACCCACGTGTCCGGATCGTCCGGAGCGAGGAGTTCTTCGCCGACCCGTCGGTGCTGCCCACGCACAACTCGCAGGCCGTCGAGTCGCAGTTGCACCACATCCCGGGCATCAGCGAGCACTTCATCTACTCGAACGACGACATGTTCTTCGGTCGGCAGGTCGACCCCTCGGTGTTCTTCAGCCCGGGCTCCGTGTCGAAGTTCATCCTGGCGACGACCCGGATCGGCCTCGGCTCGAACAACCCGCGCCGGAGCGGATTCGAGAACTCCGCGCGGGTGAACCGACGTCTGCTCCAGCAGCGGTTCGGTGCCGTCACCACGCGCCACCTCGAGCACGCGCCGACCCCGCTCCGGTCCAGCATCATGACCGAGATGGAGCATGAGTTCGCGGACGAGTTCCGCGCGACGGCGGCGTCACGGTTCCGGGCGGCGGAGAACATCTCGGTGACGAACTCCCTGTACCACTACTACGCGCTGCTCACCGGGCGGGCGATCGTGCAGGAGAACGCGCCGGTCCGGTACGTGGACACGACGATGCAGTCCGGGCTCCGGGCACTCGACGACCTGCTCAAGAAACGGAACGTCGACTTCTTCTGCCTGAACGACGGCAGCTTCCCCGAGGTCTCCGACGAGGAACGCACGACCCGCGTCACCGAGTTCCTCGACCGCTACTTCCCGTTCCCGGCCCCGTGGGAGCAGCCCGAGGCGTAGCCCGCGCGCCCGCCCGGTACCGGCGCCCGCGCGGTGCCCGGCGCCCGCGCGGTGCCCGCCCGCCGGTCACAACACCCCGCTCAGGTCCGCCGAGCGGTCACGAACCGTCGGCTGGACGCGGTGCCGGCGACGAGTTCCGACCGCTCGGCGCAACCCAAACGGGGAGTCGTGACCGGTCGGGGCAAGCCCCCGGCGACTGCTGACCGGTCGGGGCAAGCCCCCGACGCCTGCTGACCGGTCGCAACACACCGCTCAGCTCCGCCGAGTGGCCACGTAGCGTCGCCGAATCAGATCGAGAACGACGTGTTCTGACCGCCCGGTGGAACGCACGCGGTGAGTCGTGACCGGTCAGCGGTGGATGGGGGAGAGGGGCACCGAATCGAGGGTGAAGACCGGGATGCTCGACGTGACCGGTGCCGGCTCGACCGCCGGCGGGATCACGACCCCGGCAGCGGCGAGTCGTGCGTCGGTCTCCGCGGCGGAGACGGGCTCGCCCACGGTGGCGTACTGTCCGATCGGCACCACGGAGTGGACGACGTCGTGGCCGTACACGTGCACCAGGTTGAACGACTGCGCACCGTCCTGGCCACGGGTCCCACCCCGGAACTCGTTGAGGTCCTGGGTGTAGCACGTCGCACTCGCCACGGACACCGGGATGCCCGCGAACACGGCACTGGTCGAGTAGTGCAGGTGTCCTGCGATGATCGTCAGGACGTCGCTGCCCTCGACGACCTCCGCGAGGGCGCGCTGGTCACGCAGTTCGACGAGGACGGCGAGGTCCTGCACGCTCGGTACCGGCGGATGGTGCATCGCGAGGACCGTGCCGTGCGGAGCGGGCTCGGAGAGCACCTCCGCCAGCCAGTCCAGCTGCTCCGGCGTGACGGTGCCGTAGTGCTCGCCGGGGACACTGGTGTCGAGCGTGATGACCCGAAGCCCGTTGACGTCGTAGACGAAGTCCACGGGCCGCTCGGTCGGCTGGAGTCCGAAGAGCTCCTGACGGAACGCTCCGCGCTCGTCGTGGTTCCCCATCGCCCAGATGACCTGGGCGCCGATGCGCTCGGCGGCCGGTTCGACGATGCGACGCACGCGGGCGTAAGCCCCCGGTTCGCCCTTGTCGGCGACGTCACCGGTGACGACGATCGCCTCGGGACGGGTGCCGGATGCCTCGATCTCCTCGACGATCTGCGACAACCGTGCCGCCGAGTCGACGTCACCGTACAGATCACCGTCCGAGGCGATGAGGTGCGTGTCGCTGAGGTGGAGCAGGAAGTGGTTCGGCCTGGGGTGCTCGGCCGTCCGGGGTTCCATCGGGTTCTCATTCCGTTGGTGGGAGCCACGAAGGACGCCCGTTCCAGATGCGTGGTGCAACACGTTGCCACACCGTCCTGGAAGAGTCCAGCACGTGTCGGTGAACCGCCCGTGAACTGGGGGCGGCGTGTCGGCGGACGCAGAACGCCCCCGACCACATCGTGATCGGGGGCGTTCTGGTGGGACTGCGTCAGTGACCAGCGCCGACCTGGGGGGCCTGGTGGCTGCCCTCCACGCCGTGCCCGTGGTGCGCTGCGTGCGCGGCGTCGAGCTCGGCCTTCGAGACCGGCGCGATGCGGTCCTCGAAGAAGAAGCGCGAGGCGCTCGCACGCATCTTCTGCAGGGGAGTGATCTGTCCCTTGGCGTTCGGACGGATCATCAACGGCTTGTAGTCGTTGAACTGCAGCAGACGCCAGCGCTCGTACTCGTCGAGCTGCTCGTGGACCTCGATGTACTCACCGTGCGGAAGACGGACGATGCGGCCCGACTCGTACCCGTGGAGGACGATCTCGCGGTCCTTCTTCTGCAGCGCGAGGCAGACGCGCTTCGTGATCCAGAAGGCCACGAACGGACCGAGGACCGTCGTCGCCTGGATCACGTGGATCACCGAGTCGACGGACACCAGGAAGTGCGTCGCGATGATGTCCGAGCTCGCCGCCGCCCAGAGGCTGGCGTAGAGCGTGACACCGGCAGCCCCGAAGGCCGTGCGGGTCGGCGCGTTGCGCGGGCGGTCGGCGATGTGGTGCTCACGCTTGTCGCCCGTGACCCACGCCTCGATGAACGGGTAGATGAAGATCGCGAGGATGAGCCCCACGAGCACCGCGATCGGGACGAGGATGTTGAACGACACCGTGTAGCCGAACCACACGACCTCCCAGTGCGGCGGCACCAGACGGAGCGCACCGTCCGCGAAGCCGATGTACCAGTCGGGCTGGGTACCGGCGGACACGGGGGACGGGTCGTACGGGCCGTAGTTCCAGATCGGGTTGATCGTGAACAGCGACGCGATGAGGGCGAGGATGCCGGCGACGATGAAGAAGAAGCCACCGGCCTTCGCGGCGAACGCCGGGAGGATCGGGACACCCACGACGTTGTCGTTGGTCTTGCCGGGGCCCGCGTACTGCGTGTGCTTGTTGATCACCACGAGGACGAGGTGGACACCGAGCACCGCGACGAGGATCGCCGGCAGCAACAGGATGTGCAACGTGTACAGACGGCCGACGATCGCGGTCCCGGGGAACTCGCCGCCGAACAGGATGTACCCGATCCACACGCCGATGACGGGGACGCCCTCGATCATGCCGACGATGATGCGGAGCCCGTTGCCGGAGAGCAGGTCGTCGGGGAGTGAGTAGCCCGTGAAGCCCTCGGCCATGGCCAGCACCCAGAGGACGAAGCCGAAGACCCAGTTGAGCTCACGCGGCTTGCGGAACGCGCCGGTGAAGAACACGCGGGCCATGTGCAGCATCACCGAGGCGACGAACAGCAGGGCCGCCCAGTGGTGGATCTGCCGGACGAAGAGCCCGCCGCGGATGTCGAACGAGATGTTCAGCGTCGACTGCAGCGCCGTCGACATCTCGACGCCCTTGAGCGGGATGTACGAGCCGTCGTAGACGACCTCTGCCATGGACGCCTGGAAGAAGAACGTCAGGAAGGTGCCCGAGAGCAGGATCACGACGAAGCTGTAGAGCGCGACCTCACCGAGCATGAAGCTCCAGTGGTCGGGGAAGATCTTGCGACCGACCTCCTTCACCAGCCCGGAGATGCTCGTTCGTTCGTCGATGTAGTTGGAGAGCCCGCCGATGATGCGGGATCCGCGGTCCGGAGCCGGCTTGGTGCCGGTTGCGGGCTGCTGTGTCGTGGTGGTGGTCATCAGCGTGCACGCTCCCAGAAGGACGGGCCGACCGGTTCGTGGAAGTCGCTCTGCGCTACCAGGTACCCGTCGTCGTCGATCGCGATCGGAAGTTGGGGGAGGGGACGAGCCGCCGGTCCGAAGATGACCTCGCAGTTGTTCGAGACATCGAAGGTCGACTGGTGGCAGGGGCACAGCAGGTGGTGCGTCTGCTGCTCGTAGAGCGCGACCGGGCATCCGACGTGGGTGCAGATCTTGGAGTAGGCAACGATACCGTCGTAGCCCCAGTTCTCGTGGCCCTTGGCCGGATTGAGGTCCTTCGGGTCGAGGCGCATCAGGAGCACGGCTGCCTTGGCCTTCTCCTCGAGCATGTCCTCCTTGTCGAGCAGCCCGTCGGGGATGACGTGGAAGACCGAGCCGATCGTGACGTCGGACGCCTTGATCGGGAGACCGGTCGGGTCCTTCGTCAGGCGGGTGCCCTTCGCCCACATGGTGTGGCGGAGGAGCTCGTTCGGGTCGGCGGCGGGTGCGAGGTCACGCACGAGCACGATGCCCGGGAGCGGGAACGCAGCGAGGGCCCCGATCATCGAGTTGCGGATCAGCTTGCGACGGCTGAACCCGGACTCCTTGTCCGCCAGCTGGAAGGCCTCGACGGCCTTCGCACGGGTCGCGTCGGAGCCACGCGTGGGGTGGCGGTCCTCGGAGATCTCGCGGTCGCTGACGAGCGACTTGGACCAGTAGACCGCGCCGAGGCCCAGGCTGAGCAGCGCGAGCGCGATGGCCAGGCCGAGGAAGAGGTTCCCGGTGCGGACCGTGCTGAAGTCGTCGGCCTTGATCGGGAAGGCGACGTACGCCGCGATCGACAGGACGCTCGCGACGATCGACACGTAGAAGAACGTGGCGACCTGGCGCTCGGCCAGACGCTGCTTCTTCGGGTCGACGTCGGTGCGGCGTGCGCGGTGCGGCGGCTCACCCGGGTTCTCGAACGGCTCGGCGGGCAGGACCGCGGTACCGGGCGACGTCGTGCTCGTGCCGTGCTTCTCGACAGCCGAGGACGAGTTCAGTGCCTCGTCGTCGTGCTCTGCCATGGTGTTCCCTTCAGTGTCGTGCGACACGGACGATCAGTTGGACTTCGCGGTCAGCCAGACGGTCATCGCGACGACCGCCCCGAGTCCGAAGATCCAGATGAACAGACCCTCTGCCACCGGGCCGAGGGCGCCGAGGCCGAAACCACCGGGCGAGGAGTTGTCCTGCACGTACTTGAGGTACGTGATGATGTCGGCCTTCTGCTGCGGCGTGATGTTCAGGTCGTTGAAGACCGGCATGTTCTGCGGGCCCGTGACCATGGCCTCGTAGATGTGCTTGCCGCTGACGTCCGTCAGCTTCGGCGCGTACTTGCCCTCGGTCAGCGCGCCACCGGCGCCGGCCACGTTGTGGCACATGGCGCAGTTGATGCGGAAGAGTTCCGCACCGGCAGCGGCGTCGCCGTCCTGACCGTTGGTGAGCGACTCGGACGGGACCGACGGGCCTGGGCCGAGCGAGGCGACGTACGCGGACAGGGCGTCGATCTGCTCGTCCGAGAACTGCGACGGCTTCTCCTCGGCCTGCGGGCCCTGGGCAGCCATCGGCATGCGGCCGGTGCCGACCTGGAAGTCGACCGACGCGGCGCCGACACCGATGAGGGACGGGCCCTCGCTGGTGCCCTGCGCGGAGAGGCCGTGGCAGGTGGCGCAGTTGGACGCGAAGAGCTTCTGGCCCTCGTTCACCTGCGACTGGCTCGATGCGGCGACCGTGCTGACGTTGTCGTCCGCGTTCGCCGTGGAGCTGAACAGTGCGTAGGCACCGCCGGTGGTCATCAGCGCGACGGCGATGAGCGACACGGTCGCCAGCGGGGAGCGGCGGCCCTTCTTGGACTTGGTTCTGTTGAACATGCGGTGGGTGCTGTCCGATTCCTACTTGAGAAGGTAAATGACTGCGAAGAGGCCGATCCAGACCACGTCGACGAAGTGCCAGTAGTACGACACGACGATGGCCGTGGTGGCCTCCTTGTGGCCGAAGTTCTTGGCGGCGAAGCCACGGCCGAGCGTCAGGAGGAAGGCGAGCAGGCCACCGGTGACGTGGAGGCCGTGGAAGCCGGTGGTGATGTAGAACGCCGAGCCGTACGCGCTCGAGGAGAGCGTGACGCCCTCGTGCCAGAGGTTGGCGTACTCGAAGATCTGGCCGCAGACGAAGACCGCACCCATGCAGTACGTGACGAAGAACCACTCCGTCATGCCCCAGTCGCGCGGGTTCCAGCTGGTGCGGTGCACCTGGAAGCGTTCGGCGGCGAAGACGGCGAACTGGCACGCGAAGCTGGACAGCACCAGGACGATGGTGTTCACGGAGGCGAACGGCACCTCGAGCTTGGCGGTCTCGGTCGCCCAGAGCTCGGGGGAGGTGCTGCGCAGCGTGAAGTAGATCGCGAACAGGCCGGCGAAGAACATGACCTCGCTGCCCAGCCACACGATCGTCCCCACGGCAACGGGGTTCGGCCTGTTGAGGACCGTACCGCTGGCTGGTCTGGAGAGAGGGGTGCTTGTCACAGTGTCCATTATGGCCGAAACCTCGGACAGTGTTTTGCCAGGCAACTGGCGGGTCGTTCGAAAACAGTACGATCCTGGGTATGTCTGACGTTCTCTCCTGGCCTGCAGTGATCAGCGCGCTCATGGCGCGCGAGGACCTCACGATCAGGCAGTCCACATGGGCGATGGAGGAGATCGTGCACGGCCGGGCCACCGATGCGCAGATCGCGGCGTTCGCCGTCGCCCTCCGCGCGAAGGGCGAGACCGTCGACGAGGTGGTCGGGTTCCGCGACGCGATCCTCGACGCGGCGGTCCCGCTGGACGTCGACCCGATGGCGCTCGACATCGTCGGGACCGGGGGCGACGTCGTCGGCACGGTGAACGTGTCGACCATGGCTGCGATCGTCATCGCGGCCGCGGGCGTCCCCGTCGTGAAGCACGGCAACCGCGCGAGCTCGTCGAAGTCCGGGTCGAGCGACGTCCTCGCCGCACTCGGTCTCGACCTGTCGATGGACGCCGAGCACGTCGCCGAGACGTTCCGGCGTGTCGGCCTGACCTTCGCCTTCGCGAGCGCGTTCCACCCCGGCTTCGCGCACGCCGCCCCGGTCCGCCGGGAGATCGGCGTGCCGACGGTGTTCAACTTCCTCGGCCCGCTCGTCAACCCTGCTCGGTGTGAGGCGAACGCCGTCGGGGTCGCCCAGCTCGACCTCGTGCCGATCATCACGGGCGTGTTCCAGACCCGTGGCGCGACGGCGCTCGTGTTCCGCGGCGACGACGGCCTCGACGAGCTCACCACGACCGGTCACAGCCACATCTGGGAGGTCACCGGCGGCCGGGTCACGGAGCACGACCTCGACCCGCGGGACCTCGGCATCCCCCGGGCACGGATTGAGGACCTGCTCGGCGGCGAGCCCGACGTCAACGCCGCGATCGTCCGGCGCGTCCTGGCGGGGGAGACCGGTCCGGTCCGCGACATCGTGCTCCTCAACGCGGCCGCCGGCCTGGTGTCCTTCCGGCTCGCGCAGGACCCGACCGAGTGGGACCGTCCGATCCTGCACCGCTTCCGCGAGCAGCTCCTCGTCGCCGCCGAGGCGATCGACTCCGGCGCCGCCGAGCAGAAGCTCGCCGACTGGGTGACCGCAGCGCCCGTCTGGTAGGCGCGTACGGACCAGACCGAAGACGGGAGGCCCGGTGCCGGTTCATGGAACCGGCACCGGGCCTCCCGGCGGTGCAGTGGACTGCAGGACTACTGGACGTCCTCGTCGACCCAGTCGAAGGTCTTCGTGACGGCCTTCTTCCAGAGGCGCAGCGTGCGGTCACGCTCCGCCGGGTCGAGCTTCGGCTCCCAGCGCTGGTCCTCCTGCCAGTTCGCACGGAGCTCGTCGAGGTTCGCCCAGAACCCGACCGCGAGGCCCGCGGCGTAGGCGGCGCCGAGCGCCGTCGTCTCCGCGACGACCGGTCGGACGACCGGCACGTCGAGGATGTCCGCCTGGAACTGCATGAGCTCGTTGTTGGCGGTCATGCCGCCGTCGACCTTGAGTTCGGTCAGGTCCACACCGGAGTCGGCGTTGACCGCGTCGAGGACCTCGCGGGTCTGCAGCGCCGTCGCCTCGAGGGCCGCACGCGCGATGTGCCCCTTGTTGACGTAGCGGGTGAGGCCGACGATCGCACCACGGGCATCAGGACGCCAGTACGGCGCGAACAGGCCGGAGAACGCCGGGACGAAGTACACGCCGCCGTTGTCGTCGACGGTCTTCGCGAGCGCCTCGACCTCCGGTGCGCTCTGGATCAGTCCGAGGTTGTCGCGGAGCCACTGGATGAGCGAGCCCGTGACGGCGATCGAGCCCTCGAGCGCGTAGTGCGTCTCCTGGTCGCCGAGCTTGTAGCCGACGGTCGTCAGCAGCCCGTTCTCGGAGCGGACGATGTCCGTGCCGGTGTTGAAGATCAGGAAGTTGCCGGTGCCGTACGTGTTCTTCGACTCGCCCTTGTCGAACGCGGCCTGGCCGAAGGTCGCGGCCTGCTGGTCGCCGAGGATGCCGGCGATCGGGACCTCGCGGAGCAGACTGGACGACTCGACGTGGCCGTAGACCTCGGAGGAGCTGACGATCTCGGGGAGCATCGACTTCGGCACACCGAAGTCGGCGAGGATGTCGTCGCGCCACTGCAGCGTCTCGAGGTCCATGAACAGCGTGCGGGACGCGTTCGTGACGTCGGTCTTGTGGACGCCGCCGTCGACGCCACCGGTCAGGTTCCAGAGGACCCAGGTGTCGGTGGTGCCGAAGAGCAGGTCGCCCGCCTCGGCCTTCTCACGGGCGCCCTCGACGTTCTCGAGGATCCACATGATCTTGGTGCCGGCGAAGTAGGTCGCGAGCGGGAGGCCCACGATCGACTTGTACCGGTCCGTGTCGCCGTCCGCGAGCTTGTCGACGATCGACTGCGTGCGGGTGTCCTGCCAGACGATGGCGTTGTAGACCGGCTTGCCGGTGGTCTTGTCCCAGACCACCGCGGTCTCGCGCTGGTTCGTGATGCCGACCGCCGCGACGTCGTGGCGGGTGATGTCGGCGCGGGACAGTGCCTGGCCGATGACCTCACGGGTGTTGTCCCAGATCTCGGCGGGGTCGTGCTCGACCCAGCCGGCGCGCGGGAAGATCTGCTCGTGCTCCTTCTGTCCGGTCGAGACGATCGACCCGGAGTGGTCGAAGACGATCGCTCGGGTGCTGGTCGTGCCCTGGTCGATGGCGACGATGTAGTCGGCCATTGGTGCTCCTTACGGGTTCGTTCGGTGGGTTCAGGCGAGGGGGAGGAGCGCGTAGGACAGGCCCGCCGCGATCGCTCCACCGAGGAGGGGGCCGACGACCGGCACCCAGGCGTAGGCCCAGTCGCTCGAGCCCTTGCCCTTGATGGGCAGGAAGGCGTGCGCGATGCGCGGGCCGAGGTCACGGGCGGGGTTGATGGCGTACCCGGTCGGGCCACCGAGGCTGACACCGATCGCGATCACGAGGAAGGCGACGGGGATGGCTCCGAGCTCAGCGGGGGTCTTGCCGTTCGTGAAGGCGATCACGACGAAGACGAGCACGAAGGTGCCGATGATCTCGGTGACGAGGTTCCAGCCGTACGAGCGGATCGCGGGGCCGGTCGAGAAGACGCCGAGCTTCGCAGCCGGGTCCGGCTCTTCGTCGAAGTGCTGCTTGTAGGCGAGCCAGACGATGACGGCGCCGATCACGGCACCGATCATCTGGGCGAGCCAGAAGAGGAACATCTCGCCGATGGTGATGTTGCCGAGGATGGCCTGGGCGAGGCTGACCGCGGGGTTGAGCTGGCCGCCCGACTTGTAGGAGACGGTGACACCGGCGAAGACCGCGAAGCCCCAACCGATCGTGACCATGAGGAAGCCCGCGCCGAAGCCCTTGGACTTCTTGAGGGACACTGCGGCGACGACACCGCCACCCAGGATGATGAGCATCGCGGTGCCGACGAGCTCAGACAGGAACTTGACTCCGATGCCGTCCATCGGTGACCTCCATTGCGCTGTGGTTTGGGGGTCCCGGGCTGCACCGACACTCCCCATCGAGTGATTGTGGCGAGCATACTGCTGGGTTTTCGCGGCGCGCGATGGACACGTGAGCGATCTGCGCGAAAGTGCACGAACGTGCATCCGGGATGTGCGTCCGCCAGCCCCGGGGGCTGCCCGCGACGACCCTGCCGTGCACGAACGTGCAGATCGGACGAACGCCCGCCCGTTGTATGTTGGGCGCACTCCGGACGACGTCGGCGGTGTGCAGGCCTCGTCTCGGCGTCGACACCCGTGGAGGCCACACATGAAGAAGCTCATCAACGACCCGCAGGACGTGGTCATCGAGACCGTCCGCGGGTTCGCCCAGGCACACGCCGGGCACGTCGTCCTGGTGGAGGACCCGATCCACCTGCACCGTACTGATGCGCCGAAGCAGGGCAAGGTCGGCCTGGTCAGCGGCGGCGGCAGCGGGCACGAACCCCTGCACGCCGGGTTCGTCGGACACGGGATGCTCGACGCCGCCGTTCCCGGCCCGGTGTTCACGAGCCCCACGCCGGACCCCATCGTCGCCGCGACGAAGGCCGTCGACGGCGGCGCCGGCGTCTTGCACATCGTGAAGAACTACACCGGGGACGTCCTCAACTTCGAGACGGCGGCGGAGCTCGCCGGCATGGACGACATCCGCGTCGAGTCCGTCGTGGTCGACGACGACGTCGCCGTGCAGGACTCCCTCTACACAGCCGGCCGCCGCGGTGTCGCCGGCACCGTCGTCGTGGAGAAGTGTGCAGGCGCCGCCGCCGAACGCGGCGACGACCTGGACGCGGTCGCCGCCGTCGCCCGGCACGTCAACGACGTCACGCGGTCGATGGGCCTCGCGATCGCGCCGGGCACCGTGCCGCACGCCGGGGAGCCGTCGTTCACCCTGGCCGACGACGAGGCCGAGCTCGGCATCGGGATCCACGGAGAGCCCGGCCGTGAGCGGATCGCGATGGCGCCGGTCGACGAACTCGTCGACCGGGTCCTCGAACCGATCCTGACCGACCTCGCCGCACCGGCTGGCGCACGCCTGCTCCTGTTCGTGAACGGCATGGGTGGAACCCCGCTGTCGGAGCTGTACATCGCCTACCGACGCGCCGCAGAAGTCCTGTCCGACCGCGGCTACGAGGTCACGCGTAGTTTGGTCGGCGACTACGTCACGTCCCTCGAGATGCAGGGGTTCTCGATCACCGTCACGGTGCTCGACGACGAACTGACCACACTCTGGGACGCACCGGTGGAGACCCCAGCACTGCGCTGGGGCCGTTGACACCGCACCGACCGCAGGAAGGGAACGAGAATTGGCGCTCGACACCGCATGGGCCATCGACTGGGTGCGCCGCACCGCCGCGACGATCGACGAACACCGGGCGGAGCTCGTGACGCTCGACCGGGAGATCGGTGACGGCGACCACGGCGAGAACCTCGACCGGGGCTTCCGCGCCGTGCTCGAAGCCGTCGACGGCGGTTCGTTCGACACACCAGGCGCCGTGTTCAAGACCGTCGCCACGAAGCTGATCTCCACGGTCGGCGGTGCGGCGGGTCCGCTGTTCGGCACCGCGTACCTCAAGGCGGCCCAGGCAGCGGGTGACGCATCCGAACTCGACGCGGACGCGCTCGTCGCGGTCCTCACGGCAGCCAGGGACGGCGTCGTCTCCCGCGGCAAGGCCGCGGTCGGCGACAAGACGATGATCGACGCGTGGACCCCGGCGGTCGACGCCGCGGCCACGGCGGCGCAGGCCGGCGAGTCCCCGGAGCGGGTGCTCGAGGCGGCAGCGGACGCGGCCGTCACCGGCGCGGAGTCGACCGAGCCGCTCGTCGCCCACAAGGGCCGTGCGAGCTACCTCGGCGAGCGGGCGGTCGGGCACCGCGACCCGGGGGCGCAGTCGACCGCCTACATCCTCCGCGCAGCCGTGGACGCGGCGTGACCGTCGGGATCCTGGTCGTGTCGCACAGCGCGGCGGTCGCGACCGGGACCGTCGAGCTCGCCCGCCAGATGGCGGCCGACGTGCAGCTCGTCGCCGCCGGGGGTACCGAGGACGGCGGTATCGGCACCTCGTTCGAGGCGATCACGGCCGGCATCGAGGAGCTCGCCGATGCCGACGCGGTCGTCGTCCTGTGCGACCTCGGGTCCGCGTACCTGACGACGGACACCGCACTCGACTTCCTGGACGACGAGGTGCGCGCGCGGGTGCACGTGTCCGATGCCCCGATCGTCGAGGGAACGGTCGCCGCCGCCGTCGCGGCCCAGACGGGTGGCGACGTCGACGCGGTGCTCACCGCCGCGGCGTCCGCCGCAGCCTCCGGATCGGACGCGAGCACTGCCTCCCGTCCGGTGGACGGCGACCAGTCTGGGCCCACGTCGCCGGTTCCGGATCGACGCGCCAGCGGCGAGACGGCCGTGCCGATGGGGAGAGGCTCGGTGCCGGACGAGCAGGCCGGCCCCGATGACGAGGTGGCCGCGTCCACGACCGTGGAACTGGTCAACGAGACCGGCCTGCACGCCCGCCCCGCTGCGGACTTCGTGAAGACCGCCGCGAAGTACGACGCGGCCGTCCGCGTGAACGGCGTGGACGCGAAGAGCCTGCTCGGCATCATGGCGCTCGCCCTGCCGAAGGGCGCCACGGTGACCATCGAGGCTTCTGGGGGCGACGCGCGGGACGCCGTGAACGCGCTCGAGGCGCTCGTCCGGTCCGGCTTCGGGGAGTAGTCGCCGTCAGTCGGTGATGCTGATCGTCGCGGCGACGTCGACGTCGGACGGCCCGCCGACGGCGCCCGCCGTGGCGAACAGCACGGCACCGAACACCGCGCTCCAGAACGTCCGGGCATCACGCGCCACGCCGCGCTCGCTGTGCCAGCCGTGGTCAGCGGTGATGCGGTCGAGGTAGCGCTCGGACTGCCGGAAGAGCACCGCGAGCAGCGTGCTCGTGCGATCGCGGAGGCGGGCGTCGTCCTGCGCGGTGCCGAGCGCCGTCACCAGGAGGGCCGTCGACGGCATCGCCAGCGCGGTCCGCGCCAGCACCGACCGGAGTGCCTCAGGGGTCGTCGCACGACGCCCGGCAGCCTGGAGTCGCGTGGTGTCACGAAGGAACCGGGCGAACGCCGCGTCGACGACGAGACGGTCCTTCGACCCGAAGTGGTGCGTGATCTGGTTCGGGTAGACCTCGGCGACCCGTGCGACGTCGCTGACGGTGAGTGCACGGGGACTGCGGTCACCGAGGAGGTCGGCCGCCGTGTCGAGGATCCGTGCCCGCGTCGCCGAGCCGCGTGTGCTTGCCATGCCCGGATTGTACGTGGTACAACTCAACTTGTGCAGCATACAAGTAACGATCTCCACGACGTCGTCATCACCGGGTCCGGCGCGGTCTCGCCGTTCGGACACGGCGTCGCCCCGCTCTGGGACGCGCTCGTCGCCGGTCGGTCGGGCGTCCGGACGCTCGATCGGCAGGGCGATCTCTGGGCGCAGGTGCCGATCCGCATCGGCGCCGATGCCGCGCTCGACGCCGATGGTGCGCTCGGGCGGGTCCGCGCGCAGCGTCTCGACCGCAGCCAGCAGCTCGCCCTCGTCGCCGCTGCCGAGGCGTGGGCGGACGCCGGCGCGCCGGACGTCGACCCCGATCGACTCGCCGTCGTGGTGGGCACGGGCATCGGCGGCATCGAGACGCTCCTCGACGCGCACGACGAACTCGGTCGGAACGGTGCCAGGCGCGTGTCCCCGCGAACGGTGCCGATGCTCATGGCGAACGGTGCTGCGGCACAGATCAGCATCGCACTCGATGCTCGCGCCGGCGCGTACACGACCGTCTCCGCCTGCGCGTCGGGAGCCGAGGCGATCGCGCTCGGTGCCCGTCTGATCCGCTCGGGGGAGGCGGACGTGGTCGTCGCCGGGGGAGCGGAGGCGGCGGTGACCCCGGTGACGATGGCGTCGTTCGCCCAGTCGCAGGCGCTCGCGAAGCCGGACGGCGACGACCCGACCACCCTGTCGCGACCTTTCGACGCCGCCCGGCGCGGGTTCGTGCTCGGGGAGGGGTCGGGGCTCGTCGTCCTCGAGCGTGCCGACCACGCCGCCGCCCGCCGTGCACGGGTGCGTGCGCGGCTCGCGGGTTGGGGCATCACCTCCGACGCCTTCCACATCACCGCACCGCGGTCGGACGGTTCCGGACAGGAACGCGCGATGCTCCAGGCGCTCCGGATGGCCGGACTGCAGGGGACCGACGTCGACCACGTGAACGCACACGCCACCGGGACGCCGGTCGGCGACACGAGCGAGGCGGCCGCGATCGCCAGGGTCGTCGGTACGGATGCCGTGGTGACGGCGCCGAAGAGCGCGATCGGCCACATGTTCGGCGCCGCAGGTGCCGTGGAGACGATCCTGACGATCCGAGCGCTGGAGACCGGCACCGTGCCGCCGACGCTCAACCTGGAGCGGCTGGACCCGGAGATCGACCTCGACGTCGTGTCCGGCGTCGCACGGCAGGCGCCGATGCGGGCCGCACTGAACAACTCGTTCGGCTTCGGTGGCCAGAACGCGTCGCTGCTCCTGACGGCCGCGTGAGCCGGTCGTGGTGGGTCAGCGGGGCGCCAGGTCCTGCAGCCCGGTGACCCGGAGCAGGTCGAGCTTGTCGGCGTCGTCCGATCCGGGGACCGCCGTGTAGACCACGATCCGCAGGTCCCCGCCCGGCACGCTGAGCACGTCGCAGTCCACCGTGATCGGTCCGACGGCGGTGTGGAGGGTCTTCCGGCTCGCTCGGTGCTCCGCTACCCGCGCGACCGCCCACCGGCGCTCGAACTCCGGCGACTCCCGTCGGAGCCGGGCCACCAGCTCGGCGAGTGCCCGGTCGCCCGGGTACTTCCCCACGGCGACGCGCAGGTCCGCCACGAGGTCGCTGGAGAACTCCTCCTGGTGGTCGTCGTCGTACTCGATGCCGTCGTGGCCGAGCATGAAGTGTCGCCAGACCAGGTTCCGCTCGATGCCCACGAGGCGTTCCGGGTCGCCGGTGAGCGCCGCCCAGAGGTCGTTCCAGAGCAGCGTGTCGTGCGCCGCCGTGAACACCGCGAGCGGGACGTCGCCGAGACGGTCCACCATGCGCTGGACCCCTGGTGTGACGTGGCGGGGGACGACGCTGCGTGACGGCGGAGCGGCGTCGGCGACGCGGAACAGGTGGTCCCTCTCCTCGGTCGTCAGCCGGAGTGCGGTCGCGAGGGAGCCGAGCAGCTGCGGCGACGGGTTCACCGAGCGCCCCTGCTCGAGCCGGACCACGTAGTCGACGCTCACACCGGCGAGCGCGGCGAGTTCCTCGCGACGGAGTCCTGGTGTGCGTCGCCCGGGGCCGGCTGGGAGGCCGACCTCCTCGGGCCGGACCCGATCGCGCCAGGACCGCAGCACACTCGCGAACTCGCTCATGGCCCCATCATCGCCCCGATCGGCCGGGTCGGCCTGGTACTCCGGGTCCCACCGTCGACCGGCACCTGGGAGGCCTACCGCGTGCGGTCCAGGCTGGGTGCATGACCACCACACTCATCACCGGAGCCAACCGGAGCCTCGGGCTCGAGACCGCACGACGACTCATCGACGCCGGCCACACCGTCTACGCCGGCATGCGCGACCCCGCGACCGGCGACGCCGCACGCGATCTCGGCGCGCACGTCCTCCGGCTCGACGTCACCGACCAGGCGAGCATCGACGCGGCAGTGGCGTCCCTGCCGGAACTCGACGTCCTCGTGAACAACGCCGGGATCCTCGGGACGTCGTTCGGCGTCGACGACCTGGACGCCGACGCGATCGCGCACGTCCTCGACACCAACGTCTCCGGGATCGTCCGGGTGACGCAGGCGGCGCTGCCCCGTCTCCGGCAGTCGGCGAACCCGGTGATCGTCAACGTGGCTTCTGGCGTCGGGTTCGCGCGCTGGCTGACCACCCCCGGCCGGGACGAGTACCCGGTGCCGTCGATCCCCTACGCGGCGTCGAAGGCAGCGGTGATCGCGCTGACCGTGCAGTACGCGAAGAACCTGCCCGACTTCCGCGTCAACGTCAGCGACCCCGGGTACACGGCGACGGAGTTCAACGGGTTCGGCGGCCACCAGACCGTCACCGAGGGCACCGACGCCACGGTCGCCCGGGCGACGCTCGACCAGAGCGGCCCGACGGGCGAGTTCCACGACCGCGACGGACGCATCGCGTACTGACGCTCAGTCCTCGGCCGCTCATTCCTCGTCGGGGGTCCGGCGTCCGCGGGTGGTGGCGACGAGCACGAGGGCCACGGCGAGCAGCAGCGCGCCGCCACCGATCCACGGCGCCGGTCCCGCGTACCAGGGGGATCCGCCGTCGGCCCCGGAGACGGGCAGGGCGGTCGGAGACCGCGTCACGTCGAGCGAGGATGACGACGGGCTCGGTACCGCCGTCGGCGTCGACGCGGCGGGCAGCGCGACCGTGAAGCCGAGCTCGCCGGTGATCGGGTGCCCGTCGGGGGAGACGTACCGCCAGAGCACCGAGTACGCGCCGTCCTCGACACGGACCCCGGTGGACATCGTCGTCCCGTCGACGAGCACCTCGCCGTTCGACACGTCGGTTCCGGCTGCGTCGCGGACCTCGATCCGGAGGCCGGCGTCGAGTCCGGCGAGCGGCGCCTGCGAGAACGTCAGCTCGACCCGCTCCAGCGGCGTCGTCACGGTCGCGCCGTCGGCGGGGTTGCTCGCGGTCAGCGCCGAGTGCGCGCTGGCCGGTTCCGTCGCGACGAGCGTGGTCAGGACGAGGACCGCTGCGGCGACCGAGGACTGGAGGATGCGACGCATGCGTCCATTCTCCGGGAGGCTGGTGGTCAGTCGTGCACGTCGTGGCCGAACCCCGGGCCGGGCAGGACCATCCAGTTCGCCGGATCCGGCACCGGTCGGAAGCCGGACTTCTCGTAGAGGCCGTGTGCGTCCGCGGTGTAGAGCACGATCCGCTTGAGTCCGAGCGGCGCCAACGACGTCGTGATGCCCTCGACGAGGGCGATGCCGACGCCGCGGCCACGGCTGTCGGGGTCGACGAAGACGTCGGCGAGCCAGCCGAACGTCGCGCCGTCGGTGATCACCCGGGCGTACCCGAGCTGGACCCCGCTCGCGCCGTCGAACACGCCGAAGACCCGCGAGCCCGCCATCGCGGCGCGCTGCTGCTCGCGGGTCCGGCTACGCGCCCAGTAGGACTGCTCGCTCAGCCAGCGGTGCACTCGCTCGAAGTCGAGATCAGCCGGGTCGTCGGAGAACCGCAGGTCGCTCATCCGACCACCCAAGCAGGCGCGGCGCGGCGCGACAACGGCCGATCTCCGCGGAGTGGACCGGTGGTCCACTCGACCATGGCCGGACGGGAGGCTCGTGGCGGCGGTGCGCAGAGCCTCCCGTCCGCCTCGTGACCGGGCCGTCCGTCGACTGGGTCGATCGTGACGGGTCAGGCCGTCGGCTGCGCCGCGCCGCGGCGCGTCCGCGTCGTCGCCCACAGGACGAGCGCAGCGGCGACCACGGTCAGGGCGACGCTGCCGACCGTGACCGCCTCGTCGAACCCGGCGGCCTGCGCTGCGGTCCAGTGCGCCGACGCGATCGAGCCGGAGACGAGTGCGGCGAGGATCGTGCCGACGACCGCGAGGCCGACGCCGGAGGAGACCTCGGAGGCGGTGTCGACGAGTGCGGCGCCGATGGTGGTGCGGTCCTCGGGGAGGCCGCGGAGGACGTTGACGCCGGCGACGACACCGACCACGCGCATGCCGGCGGCGACGAGCACCAGCGCGGTGGCGACGGCGACGTAACCGGTGCGACCGAGCAGCGCGAACACCGCGAGTCCGAGGACCACGGAGGTGGCGCTCATCCACGCCGCACGCCCCAGACCGACGCGCTGGACGAACGGTCCGACGAACCGGCCACCCGCGATCAGGACGACGACCTGCGGCAGCATGCCGACGGCGGCGAGCGCGGGGGACCAGCCCCAGGCGAGCTGGAGCTGCAGGGTGACGAGGTACCCCATGCCCGCGACCGCGATGCCCGTCGCGGCCTTGTAGGCGAGACCGGCGGACACCAGCGGACGAGCGACCAGGGCGAGGTCGAGGAGCGGGTGTCGGGCCGTGCGCTCGCGCACGACGAAGAGCACCACCGCGAGGGCTGCGGCGGTCGTCGCGATCCACGGTCCGACGGCGCCGACGCCCTCCTGCACGAAGAGCGTGGGAGCCACGAGCGCGCAGACGATCGCCGCCGTGCCGAGGACAGCCCCGAGCACGTCGACGGGGTCGCGGTGGAGCTCCGTCGGGTCGTCGCGAGCGATGCCGGTGCGGATCCCGAGGAACGCGAGTGCAGCGATCGGGACGTTGACGAGCAGCAGCACCTGCCAGGGGGCGACCGCGAGGACGAGCCCGCCGACCGTGGGGCCGATCGCGAGTCCGACGAGGCCGACCGTCGAGATCACCGTGGTGGCGCGGACCCGCAGGTCGTCCTCGCGGAAGAGCCGGAAGGCCAGCGCCATCGACCCCGGTGTCGTCATCGCGGCGGCGATGCCCATCACGATCCGGACGGCGACGAGCTGCTCGACCGTCGTCACGAACACCGTCGCCAGGCTGGCGAGCCCCAGGAGCACCAGTCCGAGGAGCATCACGCGGCGGCGGCCGAACCGGTCAGCGACGGCGCCGAACCCGAGCATCAGACCGCCGAACACCACCGCGTAGGAGCCGGTCACCCACTGCAGGGCGGTCGTGCTCGCGTGGAGTTCGCGCCCGATCGTCGGGAGCGCCACGTTGAGGATCGAGTTGTCGAGCATCTCGAAGAGGAACACCGCCGACAGACCGGCGAGTGCGACCCACGCATCACGGAGCGAGGCGCGAGACTGCGGGATGATGACGTCGGACTGGTTGGTGGACATGTCGTTAGGTTAACCGACTAAAGTTAGTGACACAAGGCACGAAGGAGTCGGCATGCCCAGGACCGCGACCCGCGGGGGACCGCAGACGCGCGAGAAGATCGCGTCGACGGCGGCGGAGCTGTTCCTCGAGCACGGGTTCGACGCGGTGACGGTCGCGCAGATCGCCCGGGCCGCCGGGGTCTCGAGCGTCACGGTCTTCAACCACTTCCCACGCAAGGAGGACCTGTTCCTCGATCGTTCCGACGAGGCCCGCGAACTGCTCGTCGGAGCCGTCACAGAGCGCGCGGACGGTGTCGGGGTGGGGGAGGCCCTGTCCGGCCTGTTCCACCGACTCGCCGACGAGCACCATCCGCTGTCCGGGCTCGATCCACGGTCCGTGCCCTTCTTCCGGACGATCGCCGGGTCGCCGGCGCTGCTGGCGCACGCTCGTGCGATCGCCACGGAACTCCAGGCCGCGCTCCGCGACGCGCTGTCGTCGGACCCGGCGTTCCCGGCGGACGCAGGACTGGCAGCGGCGTACGTGGTCGCCGGGTACGCCTCGGTGCTCGTCGAGACCGCCGGCCGCGTGCTCGCGGGGGAGTCGAGTGACGACGTCGCAGCTGCACATCGCGCGCGCGTCGAACGCCTCGTCGACACGCTCCGTCACGGCGTTCTGCCAGCCTGACCCCGGACATCCACACCGATCACCCAGTGCACGTCATGTCGCATGCAGGACAGTGTGCGCATGGCAACACAGGAGAACCGCTCGGGGGTCGGAGCGTTCATCGGGTTCATCGGGTTCAGCACGCTCGCCGGGCTGCTCGTGACCGTCGGTGTCACCCCCGCGATCGCCGTGCTCGGCGTCACCACGACCTCGACGATCGACGTCTTCGACTCGCTGCCGGAGTACATCGAGATCGGTGACCTGCCGCAGCGCAACGAGGTGCTCGCGTACCAGGGCGGCCAACCCGTGCACCTGGCCACCGTGTACGACCAGAACCGCGAGGAGCTGCAGCTCGACGAGATCAGCGAGTACCTCCGGTACGCGGCCGTGGACGGCGAGGACAAGCGGTTCTGGGACCACGGCGGCGTCGACGCGTCGTCGGTCGTCCGTGCCGCCGTCGGCAGCCTGGCCAGCGGGGGACTCGGCGGGTCAGGTGGCGCGTCGACGCTGACGATGCAACTCGTGCGCAACATCAAGATGCAGCAGGCGCTCGAGCTCCCGACGCAGGAGGAGGTCGACGCCGCGTACCGCGAAGCCATCGAGCCGTCGGCGTCCAGGAAGCTCGCGGAGATGAAGCTCGCGATCGGTCTCGAGAAGCAGTACTCCAAGAAGGAGATCCTCGCCGCCTACCTCAACATCGCCTACTTCGGCGACCAGACCTACGGTGTACAGGCCGCGGCGCAGCGCTACTTCGGCAAGGACGCGACGAACCTCACACCGGCCGAGGCTGCTTCGATCCTGGCGATCGTGCAGTGGCCGGAGAAGCGCAACCTCTCCGATCCGTCGCACTACCCGGCGAACACCGAGCGCCGAGACGTCATCCTCGGGTCGATGCACGCGCAGGGGCACCTCACCCGGGCCCAGTACGACGAGGCCATCGCGGCGCAGCCGGACCAGTACGTCCACCTGACCGCGCCGTCGCAGGGGTGCGTGGCCGCCGCCGGGGTCGGATCCCAGTTCTTCTGCGACTACGCCGTTCGGGTCGTGAAGACGATGACGCAACTCGGCGCGACCCAGGAGCAACGGGACGTCGCGTGGCGGAACGGTGGCTACACGATCCAGACGAGTCTCGACCTCGAGCTGAACGGCCAGCAGAAGGGCCTGCTCGACACGTACGACCCGAACACCGAGGCCAGGATCGCGCTCGGATCGACGCTCGACACCGTCGAGGCGTCCACCGGTCGCGTGCTGACGATGGCGCAGAACCGGAACTACAACCAGCTGCCGTCCTGCGCGGCGGTCGACTCGGACCAGGGCGCCTGCGCACCGGCGACGGACACGAGCATCAACTACAGCGTCGACCAGGACCGCGGCGGTGGGATCGGCTTCCAGCCGGGCTCCACGTACAAGCTGTTCACCCTGCTCGCGTGGCTCGAAGCCGGTCGGAGCGTGAACGCCGTCGTGAACGGGACACCACACACGACGAGCCGCTGGACGCAGTGCGGTGAGACCATCACCGCGGCGTGGAGCCCGAAGAACGACTCCCCAGGGCAGCGCGGCAACTTCACGGTGGCCGCCGCGACCGCCGGGTCCGTGAACGCGGCCTACGCGTCGATGGCGGCGAAGCTCGACCTCTGCGACATCCGCGACGTCGCCGCCAAGCTCGGCGTGCACCTCGCAGCGGGAGGCGACCTGCCCGCGAACCCGGCGTCGATCCTCGGCACGTCGAACATCGCCCCGCTGACCATGGCGTCGGCCTACGCGGCGGTCGCGAACGGCGGTGTGTACTGCGCCCCGACCGTGATCGATGCCATCACCGACCGGAGTGGGAAGTCGCTCGGCGGGCAGCAGCGCTCCTGCACGCAGGCACTGTCACCGGCCGTGGCGGACACCGCGTTCCGCACGATGCAGGGGACCGTCGCACGGGGGACGGCCGTCGGCGCGCAGACACCGGACGGCACGCCACTGTTCGCGAAGACCGGCACCACCGACGACGCCGACCAGATCTGGCTCGTCGGTGGGAGCAAGCAGGCCGTCACCGCGTACTGGCAGGGGCTCACAGACGGGAAGAAGACGAACCTCCGGCACTACGGGAGCGGAGCGGGCGGCACGTACGCGAGCATGCGGTCGAACGTCTGGAAGCAGGCGCAGACCGCGGTGAACCAGGCGATGCGGGCGGCGGCCGGCTGAGGTCAGGGGCGCGGCCGGCCGGTTGGCTGGTGTCAGCGCCGGGGTCGGTAGACGTTCGCCATCGCGCCGCCCACGAACGTCGTCGAGCTGACGAGCTCGAGGTCCAGCTCGCGGGGGAGTCCGGCGAAGAGGGCGTCCCCATCTCCGAGCGCGACCGGCAACACCACGAGCCGGTACTCGTCGACCAGGTCGGCGTGCACGAGGCTCCGGCAGAACGTAGTGCCACCCTGCGCGAGCACGACCCCGTCGCGCTCGGCCTTGAGGCGGGTGACCTCGGAGGCGAGGTCCCCGTCCGCGACCCGCGCGTCCCGCCACACCGCGGCGGCCTCGAGCGCGCGAGGGTCGAAGCCGGTCCGGGTGAACACGACCTTCTGGACGCTGTTCATCGCCTCCGCGACGGGCATCGTCGCGGTCGACCAGAACCCGGCGATGGACTCGAACGTCCGGCGACCGAAGACGTGGACCGCGGCGCTCGCGACAGTGTCGGTCACCCAGGCCGCCGAGTCCGGAGTGCTCGCGCGGAACATCCAGTCAGAGCCGTCCGCGCCGCTCGTGAACCCGTCCAGTGACATCGACATCTTCAGGACCAGTGCACCCACGGTCACCACCCACCTCGTCCGCTCGTTCTGGCTGCTGTCCCTGCCATGATGATCCGGTGCGCGCAGTCATGTACCAGGAGTTCGGTGCCACCCCGACGATCGTCGACGTGGATCGGGAACCGTGCCCGCCGCACGGCGTCGTGGTGCGGGTCGCGGCGACCGGCGTCTGCCGGAGCGACTGGCACGCGTGGCGCGGCCACGACGACTCGGTCACGCTGCCGCACGTCCCCGGACACGAGTTCGCGGGCGTCGTCGTCGAGGCCGGAACCGAGGTCCGCGACCACCGGGTGGGGGACCGGGTCACCGCGCCGTTCGTCTTCGCCTGTGGGACCTGCCCGGAGTGCCTGGACAGCGCCACCCAGGTCTGCACGCGGCAGGAGCAGCCGGGGTTCACCCTGCCCGGGTCGTTCGCCGAGGAGCTCGTCGTCCCGCAGGCCGACCTGAACCTCGTGGCGTTGCCCGACGCCGTCGGGTTCGCCGAGGCCGCTGGACTCGGGTGTCGCTTCGGGACGGCGTACCACGCGCTGCACGCCCGCGGCCGCCTGCGTGCGGGGGAGCACGTCGCGGTGTTCGGGTGCGGCGGTGTCGGACTGTCGGCCGTGATCATCGCGATCGCAGCAGGTGCACACGTCGTCGCCGTGGACGTCTCGCCCGGTGCGCTCGCACGCGCAGAGGCCCTCGGAGCGACGACCGTGCCGTCGGGGGAGCGGGCCGTGGAGCGGGTCCGGGAGCTGACCGACGGCGGAGCGCACGTCTCGGTCGACGCCTACGGCAGTCGCGCGACCTCGGTCGCTGCCGTTGCGTCACTCCGCGCGCGGGGCCGGCACGTGCAGGTCGGGTTGCTCCTCGACGACGAGGCCGCGCCGGCGATCCCGATGGGCCGGGTGATCGGCGAGGAACTCGAGCTGCTCGGCAGCCACGGCATCTCCGTCGGTGAGTACGCCGCGATGCTCGACGACGTCGTCGCCGGACGACTGCGTCCGGACGAGTCCATCGGACGGACGATCGACTTCTCGGAGCTGCCCGCCGCGCTCCAGGCCATGGACGGACCGAGCTCGTCGGTGGGGATGACCGTCGCGGTCTTCTGAGCCCACGCTCGGGACCCCAGACAGGTCGCGCGCCCCATCACACGCATGTGATGGGGCGCGCCGTCGTGTCAGTCCCGCTCTTCGAGGGTCAGCGCGACGCCGAGCGCCATGAACGTCGGCGCCCAGTGGCCGACGAAGATGCCCCATCGGTCGGACTGTGCCTTGTCGTGGTGCTTGTTGCCGCGGGAGAACAGCCAGCTGATCAGCGAGAGGGCGATCGAGACGAACGCTCCGAGGTAGGCGTAGTCACTGCGGAAACCGATGCTGCTGAGGTACTTGACGGGGTGCATGAGGTGCCTTTCGTCGGCGAGGACCGTCGAACGACGGCACTGCAACCGAGCCAACTCGTCGCCGTCCGCGACCACGTCCAGTTTCAGCACCCCGGAGCCGTTCCTGGTAGACCGGAACGTGCAACGGACCACCAGGGGAGTCTTGATGACATCGGAGCAGATCGATGCCCATGCGGAGGCGTTGATCACCTCGTTCGTGGAACCGGGCCGGCGCTCCCGGCTCGCCGGACTCCGCGGCTCGGTGTCCGCCAGACGGAAGTTCGCGATCGAGGTCGCACTCCGACAGCCGTTCCGAACCGATCGGCGCTTGCCGGTCGTCTCGGGAACGGATCCGGCTCCCGAAGCGGTGTTGCGACAGCTCGAAGCGCTCGGCGCGACGGCGGACACACCGTGTGTGGTGTTCACGGTCGACGGAAATGAGTTCGTCCAGGATCTCCGGTCGGCCCTGGACGAGCACGCCGGACAAGCTGGAGGCGTCGTGGTGTCGGTCGCGCCCGGCGCGCTGGTCTACACGGAGTCCGAGCGGGGAGACCGGTTCGTCCTGCAGCGTCCGCGAACGGACGAGCTGACATAATATGCATTATCGGCGCTTATGTGGACACCCGGCCCAAGAGCCCGGCCGCCCCGATGAGGTTGCTCGCAGGGGCCGTTGCATGCGAGTAGGACGATGTGTCCGATCGATGAGTCCGACGGTCGCGACAGGGATCCCATCGCCTCAGCTTGTGCCGACTCGTGGCCATCCGTGAGCTGACATAACGAGGGCGCCGCTGGCCACCGCCTCGACCGGTCCGAGACGACGACGGGCAGCATCGACTTCTCGTGAGATGCTGCCCGTCGCCGTTCGAGCGCGCCGTGTCCGTCTGACGACGTGCCCTACGACTTCTCCCCGTCCTCGGTGGGGACGTCGTCGGCGTCGATCTCGAGCGCCGCGCTCTCCTCCCCCGACTCCTCGAGCACCTCGGGCTCGGTGTCGGGCTGCTCGGGCGCTCCGCCTTGTGTGGTCTCTTCTGCCGGATCCGGCTGGCTGTAACTCATGGTCGCGACCGTACGCGCGCCACGCTGGAACGGCCGTCAGCCGCCGCCTTCCGGACTGGAGGCTCGGCTCGCTCCCGGCACCGCGCCTCCAGTCCGCCCGTGGTCGGCCTGGCCGTCCGCGCGAATGCGCAGAAAGCGCGACCGGAACACGACTCCGCCCGTAACTTCCGCGCACTCGATGTGGAGCCTGCACGCGACCGCACGCGACCGGTCGGGATCCGTCACCACAGACGATCGAGTGCGCAGAAAACGAGGCCGGAACCCCTTCCAGCCCGCAACTTCCGCGCACTCGATGTGGAGCTCACACTCACCGGCACGCACCGGCACCCGGCCGCTCAGCCCCCGACGTACTCCGCCAAGTGCTGCCCGGTCAGCGTGGACCGCGCGGCGACCAGCTCGGCCGGCGTCCCCTCGAACACCACTCGCCCACCGTCGTGCCCCGCGCCGGGCCCGAGGTCGATGATCCGGTCCGCGTGCGCCATCACCGCCTGGTGGTGCTCGATCACGACGACGCTCTTGCCCGAGTCGACGAGCCGGTCGAGCAAGCCGAGGAGCTGTTCGACGTCGGCCAGGTGCAGGCCGGTCGTGGGCTCGTCGAGGACGATGATCCCGCCGGACTCCCCCAGGTGCGTCGCGAGCTTGAGCCGCTGGCGTTCGCCGCCGGACAACGTGGTGAGCGGCTGCCCGATCGTCAGGTACCCGAGGCCGACGTCCACGAGCCGTTCGAGGACCACCCGGGCCGGGGCGACGCGGGTGTCCCCTGCGGCGAAGAAGGCCGCGGCGTCCGCGACCGACATCGCGAGCACCTCGCTGATGTCCTTCCCGCCGAACCGGTACTCGAGCACCGACTGGTCGAAGCGCTTGCCGTCGCACTCCGCGCAGGTGGTGGAGACCCCGGCCATCAACCCGAGGTCGGTGTAGATCACCCCGGCGCCGTTGCACGCCGGGCACGCCCCCTCGGAGTTGGCGCTGAACAACGCCGGCTTCACGCCGTTGGCCTTCGCGAACGCCTTGCGGATCGGCTCGAGCATGCCGGTGTAGGTCGCCGGGTTGCTCCGCCTGGAGCCCTTGATGGCACTCTGGTCGATCGCGACGACGTCGTCCAACGGCGAGAGCGACCCGTGGATGAGCGTGCTCTTCCCGGAGCCCGCGACCCCGGTGACGACGGTGAGCACCCCGAGCGGCACGTCGACGTCGACGTCCTGCAGGTTGTGCCGGTGGGCGCCGCGGATCTCGATCGCGCCCGTCGGCTGCCGGACCGACGGCTTCACCGAGACCCGGTCGTCGAGGTGGTTCCCGGTGACGGTGCCGCTCCCCCGGAGTCCGTCGAGCGGTCCCTGGTAGCAGAGCGTCCCGCCCGCGGTGCCCGCGCCGGGCCCGAGGTCGACCACGTGGTCGGCGATCTGGATCACCTCGGGCTTGTGCTCCACCACGAGCACCGTGTTGCCCTTGTCGCGGAGCCGGAGCAGCAGCCCGTTCATCCGCTCGATGTCGTGCGGGTGCAGGCCGGTGCTCGGTTCGTCGAACACGTAGGTGACGTCACTGAGCGAGGACCCGAGGTGCTTCACCATCTTCACGCGCTGGCCCTCGCCGCCGGACAGCGTGCCGGTGTGCCGGTCGAGCGACAGGTACCCGAGGCCGATCTCGACGAAGGAGTCCACGGCGTCGCGGAGCCCGTCGAGCAACGGTCCGACCGACGGCTCATCCAGGCGGTACAACCACGCTGCGAGGTCGGTGATCTGCATGGCACACACGTCGGCGATGCTCGCGCCGGCGATCCTCGACGACCGCGCGACCTCGTTGAGCCGCGTTCCGTCGCAGTCCGGGCAGGTGGTGAAGGTCACGGCACGGTCGACGAACGCACGGATGTGCGGCTGCATCGCTTCGCGGTCCTTCTGCAGGAACGACCGTCGGACGCGGAGCACGAGGCCCTCGTACGTCATGTTGATGCCGGCGATCTTGCGCTTCGTCGGCTCCCGGTAGAGGAAGTCCTGCCGCTCCTGCTCGGTGAAGTCCCGGATGGGCTTGTCCGCGTCGAAGTACCCCGACTCGGCGTACAGCCGGACGTTCCAGCCCTCTGTCCCGTAGCCGGGGATCGTGAGGGCGCCGTCGGACAGCGGCTTGGCGTCGTCGAACAACTGCGTGAGGTCGATGTCGCTGACGCTCCCCCGCCCCTCGCAGCGGGCGCACATCCCGCCGAGCCGGTTGAAGCTGACCTTCTGGGCCTTCGCGTCGGTGCCCTTCTGGACGGTGATCGCTCCGCCGGCCGACACGGTCGCCAGGTTGAACGAGAACGCGTTGGGCCCGCCGACATGCGGCTGCCCGAGCCGGCTGAACAGCACGCGCAGCATCGCGTTCGCGTCCGTCACGGTACCGACGGTCGAGCGCGGATCGGCCCCGATGCGCTCTTGATCGACGACGATCGCAGTGGTCAGGCCGTCGAGCACGTCGACGTCCGGACGGCCGAGCGTCGGCATGAACCCCTGCACGAAGACGCTGTACGTCTCGTTGATCATCCGCTGGGATTCCGCCGCCACGGTGCCGAACACGAGTGAGCTCTTGCCGGAGCCGGACACACCCGTGAACACCGTCAGCCGACGCTTCGGCAGGTCCACGTCGACGTCGCGCAGGTTGTTCTCGCGCGCGCCACGGACACGGATGCGGTCGTGGCTGTCTGCGATCGACGCGTCGCTGGTGTGCATGCCGATCAGGGTACCGACCGGACCGCTGTCCGGACGGCGTCGGTGGCCACGGCCATACTGGCGCCATGGCACTCCGCTGGTACTCGATCGTCGTCGACAGCCACGACCCGCACGCGCTCGCGCGGTGGTGGGGTGAGACGCTCGCGTGGCCGGTCGTGTACGAGTCCGACGACGAAGCCGTGATCGCGCCGGAACACGCGCTCGAACTCCCGGAGGGCACGCCGCGCGAGCACCAGCCGCAGGGGCTCGTCTTCGTGCCGGTGCCGGAGGGCAAGACCGTGAAGAACCGGCTCCACATCGACCTCGCACCCGCGCCGGACGACTCGCACCAGGCAGAGATCGACGCCCTGGTGGCCCGGGGCGCGACGCTCGCCGACGTCGGTCAGCGCGACGTGCCGTGGGTGGTGCTGGCCGATCCCGAGGGCAACGAGTTCTGCGTGCTCACGCCCCGCGAGTGACCCGCCGGACCAGGTCGGGCAGCTCAGCGGGCTCGAACGGCTCGTCCGTGGCGTCGAGCTCGTCGGCCGTCCACCAGCGGGAACCGAGGATGTCGACCCGCTCGTCGTCGGTCCACTCGTCGCTCGACAGCACGAACCCGGTGGTCCGCACGACGTAGAACTCGGAGTGTCCGCGGTCGTGGTCCGCCTGGTCCCACGTGACGTCGAAGTCCCACGACCAGACCGGTTCGCCCGGGTCGGTGATGACGATGCCGGTCTCCTCGCGGAGCTCCCGGATCGCGGCGTCGCGGTGCGTCTCGCCCGGGTCGACTCCCCCACCAGGCGTGATCCACCGATGGAAGCCGTCGGACGACGGGGCGTTCGTGTCCATCAGGAACACGCGACCGTCGTCGTCGAGCAGCAGGATGCGGGAGGTCAGGCGGAGCCCGGGTGCAGCAGTCACCCGGCCGACGCTACCCCGACTGATCAGGCCGTGAAGCCGCTGACGTCGCCGACCAGGCGCGTGTTGTCCGCGGGGATCGGCTCGACCGCGGCGAGGGCGATCTCGGCGGCGAACTCGGACACACTGTAGAGCTTGCCGACGGCCCCGCGGCGTTCCTCGATCGCACCGGGGTTGATGCGGTTCAGGAGCGTCGCCGTGATCGTGCCCTCGATCATGTCGCCGGAGACGACGACGAACTCGATGCCGGCTGCCTCCAGCTGCGGGAGGAGCTCGCGGAGCGCGGTCTCACCGGCGTGCTTGCTCTTCGCGACGGGCAGGTACTCCGGCAGCGTCTCGGCCGTCTCGACGAAGTGGGCCTGGTGGCTCGTGACGAACACGATGCGGGAGCCGGCGGCCATGTGCGGCACGGCGGTCTGGAGCATGTCGACCTGCGCGTCGCGGTTCAGACGGAGCGCGTAGTCCTCGCCCATGCCGGACTCCATCCCACCCGAGGCGTTGAGCACCAGGAGGTCGATGCCGCCCCATGCCTGCACCACGGTGTCGACCATCGCCTGCACCGAGGCGTGGTCGGTCAGGTCGGCGCCGACCGCGAGGGCCTCTCCCCCGGCGGCGACGATGCCCTCGGCGATCTGCTCGGCGCGGCGGGCCTTGTTCCGGTAGTTGACGACCACCTTGGCCCCGGCCTCGGCCAGGTACCCGACGGTGTCTGCACCGATGCCGCGGGACGAGCCGGTGACGAGGGCGCGCTTGCCGGCGAGGGATCCGGGGGCGAGGGGGCTGCTCACAGTGGTGTTCTCCAGTTCGTGACCGTGCATCGGGACCGGTCGAGCCTACCAATCCGTGCGCCCGGTCAGACGTCGTTTGATATGTTGAACGGACTTGAACCGGCCGTCGCGACGCAGCGCTGCCGCGCGCGACCGAGGGAGGGAGATCGCGTGAACATCTCGGATTGGATCCAGACCATCGTCTGGATCGCTCTGGTGCTGGTGTTGGGGGTGGTCGAGGTGTTCACCCTCGACTTCATCTTCATCATGCTCGCAGCCGGAGCAGCGGGCGGCTTGATCGCCGCGCTCATCGGCGCTGAGTGGTGGCTGTCCGCCATCATCGCCGCGGCCGTCGCGCTCCTGCTCCTCGCGCTCGTCCGGCCCCGGCTCCTCGTCGCGCTCGGCCGGAACGCCGACCCCCACCGCACCGGCGTCGAGGGATTGGTCGGCATGCCCGGCACGGTCGCCGTCGCGTTCACCTCCACCGCCCCCGGCCAGGTCCGCCTGGCGAACGGCGAGACGTGGAGCGCGCGCATCGACGTCGCCGCCCCCGATCGCACTCCGCCGCTCGGCACCCACGTCGTCGTCGAGTCCATCGAGGGCTCGACCGCCGTCGTCCGCATCCAACAGAAGGCTGCTTCATGACCCTCGAACCCGGGACGATCGTGCTCCTCGTACTGATCGTCGTCATCGTCATCTTCGTGATCGTCGTCCTGGCCAAAGCGATCCGCATCGTCCCCCAGGCCACGGCGGGCATCGTCGAGCGGCTCGGCAAGTACCACAAGACCCTCAACCCGGGGTTGAACCTCCTGGTGCCGTTCATCGACCGGCTCCGGCCGCTGCTCGACATGCGCGAGCAGGTCGTGTCGTTCCCGCCGCAGCCGGTGATCACCGAGGACAACCTCGTGGTCTCGATCGACACCGTCGTGTACTTCCAGGTCACCGACGCCCGCGCCGCCACCTACGAGATCGCGAACTACCTCGGCGCCGTCGAGCAGCTGACGACCACCACGCTCCGCAACGTCGTCGGTGGGCTCAACCTCGAAGAGGCACTGACCAGCCGCGACAACATCAACGGCCAGCTCCGCGTGGTGCTGGACGAGGCGACCGGCAAGTGGGGCATCCGCGTCGGACGCGTGGAGCTCAAGGCCATCGAGCCGCCCGTGTCCATCCAGGACGCCATGGAGCAGCAGCTCCGAGCGGAGCGCAGCCGTCGTGCAGCGATCCTGCAGGCCGAGGGCACCAAGCAGTCGCAGATCCTCGAGGCAGAGGGCCAGCGACAGGCGGCGATCCTCGCCGCAGAGGGTGACGCCAAGGCCCAGGTGCTCCGCGCCGAGGGTGAGGCGCAGGCCATCGCGACGGTGTTCGACGCCATCCACACCGGCGACCCGGACGAGAAGCTGCTGTCGTACCAGTACCTGCAGACCCTGCCGAAGATCGCCGAGGGCACCGCGAACAAGCTCTGGATGATCCCGAGCGAGTTCACGGAGGCGCTGTCCGGCATCGCCAAGGGCTTCACCACGAGCCGCTCGGGCGCAGCGCCTGCCGCCGGCGGTGCGGGTGGGAGCGACTTCCTCGCGAAGATCTCCAAGCTGGCCAACGAGAGCCTGGCCAACACGGCGGCGACCGAGCCCGGGGGCGGCGCGGCTGCGGCGAACCCGAACGCGACCGCGGCGGACATCGTCCCGGACTCGGTGCTCGACGAGCGACTCGCCGAGTCGAACCGCAGCGTCGACGAGAAGCTCGCCGCTGCGGCCGAGGCCACGCGCGAGCAGCTCGGCGACGACCGCACGCAGCAGTAGGACGGAACGACGAAGGCCCGCTCCCATCGGGGAGCGGGCCTTCGTCGTTCGCCAGTGCCTCAGGCGCCGCGACGGGCGCGCAGGAACTGCAGTCGTTCCTGGAGCAGTTCCTCGAGCTCTTCGCGGGAGCGCCGCTCGAGCAGCATGTCCCAGTGGGTACGTGGCGCCTTGACGTCTTCTGCCGCGACCTCGACGGGCACCCCGTCGTCGCCGAGCAGGCGCCCTTCGCGTCCGCTCCTGGGGTCGGCCCAGCTCTGCGGGACCTCTGCCTCGGCAGAGAACACGACGTCGAACGTCTCGCCCGAGTCGGTCTGGTAGACCGCGCGCTTGCGGTCAGAGAGCTCGACGCCCTCTTCGCTCTGGAGGCTCTGGCTCCCGAGCCGCATGCCGCGGAGACTCCGATCAGCCATGGTGGACTCCTCTCGCTCGTTCCCCCCTTGCAACACTGTCCCACGCGGGTTCGTTCCGGAGCATCCGCATTCACAGTGGGTTCCCAGTGCGGGCCCGCGGGACGGGCGGACGCTCAGCGGCGGCGGGGCGTGTGGAACGGGGCGCAGGCGATGAGGACGAGGAGCCCGCCGAGCGAGAGGACGAGCGCGACCAGTCCGGACGCGACGGTGGCCGGCGTCGTGGAGGTCCCGAGGGGGACGTCGGTCACCATCGAAGTCGCGGTGTACTCCGGCACGCGGTCGATCGTCCGCCCGGAGGCGTCGATCACCTGCGAGGCGCCGACGGTCGAGATGTTCACGAGCGACCGGCCGGTCTCGATGGCCCGCATCCGCGCGATCTCGAGCTGCTGCAGGTTCTCGTCGGTGCCGGAGAAGTCGGCGTTGTTCGTCTGCGCGAGGATCACCTGCGCGCCGCCGTGGGCCATGTCCCGCGTCAGCCCGTCGTCGACGATGTCGAAGCAGATCGCGATGCCCGCCTTGATCCCGGCGACGTCGAGCACGTTCGGCTTCGTCCCCGGCGTGTAGTCGCGCTGCAGCAGTCCGATGAGCGACGGCGCGAGCTTGGAGAAGAACCACCGGTCCGGGACGTACTCGCCGAAGGGCACCGGGCGCTTCTTGTCGTAGGACGACTGCCATCCGTCGGCGGTCCAGACGAACGACGTGTTGTGGAGCACACCCGACGGTGTCTGGGTGATCGCGCCGGCGACGATGGGGGCACCGACCGACTGCACGACGGAGTTCAGCGCGCTCGCGATCACGGGCTGCTGGCGCGGGTCGAACTCCGCGGACGCCTCCGGCCAGACGACGAGGTCGACGCCCTTCGCGGACACGTCGGTCGCGGCGACCTGCGACTCGAGGACCTGCCCGGGCGCCGCCCGGTCGAAGTACCCGGCGGGACCGTTCCCCTGCACGGACTCGATGCGGATCGTCCCGTCGGTCGCTGTCGGCCAGGCGGGGACGGCGAGCACCGCCGCCACGAGGAGTCCGGCGACGGCGACGCGCATCCGGAGCTGGATCCCCCCGACGAGTCCCAGGGAGACGACGACGGCGACGCAGTACACGACGACGAACGACAACCCGAGGACGCCGACGTACGCGACGAGGTGGGCGAACGGGCTCTCGGACTGCGACAGCCCGACCCGCCCCCACGCGAACCCCCCGTACGGCCAGCTCCCGGAGAACCACTCGCGTCCGGTCCACAGTGCGGCGACCACGGCCGGGAGGCCCCACACGCGTCCGGCGGTCGAGGGCACGACGCGCGCGACCCAGCGGTACGCGAGGGCGATCGCGACGCTGCCGAGTGCGAACATGGCCGCCTCGAACAGCGCGAGCGCGAGCCACGGGACCGGCCCCAGGTAGCGCCCGGCCCACGAGATGGCCGGGATCCAGAACGCGACTCCCCCGAGGTAGCCGAGCCATGCCGCACGGCGCCACCCCTGTCCCATGGCGGACAGCAGCAGACAGGCCACCGCGGGGTAGGCGAGGAACCACCACCCGGGCGACGGGAAGGACAGTGCGAACAGGAGTCCCCCGATGACCGCCAGCGGCAGCGCGATCCGTACCCGCAGCGCCGCGAAGGGCGACGGCCTCGAGACACCGCCAAGTCCTTCACACACCGCGGGAATTGGCGGCGTCTCGGACGGACCGCGGCGTCTCGATGGGACGCGACCAACCGGCGGACGCACACCGGTCTCGGGAACCTGCACCGGGCCTCCCGTCAGACCGTCGCGTACGCGACGATGCCGCGGCGGACCGCGTCCGTCGCCCGTCGGGCGGTCTCGGCGAGCTCGGGGTCGCCGGCGTTCTTGATCTGGTCGAGGAGGTCGATGACCTGCTTGCACCACCGGACGAAGTCACCTGCTGCCAGGTCGAGCGACCGCAGGACGTCGTCGAGCGCCGAGCCGGACGCCCACCGGAACATGCCGACGGCGATCGCGGGGGTCGGCGGCTGCGAACCGGACAGCCGGGCGTCGCGCTCCACGTCGTCGAGGCGGGACCAGATCGTCAGGGTCTCGTCGAGCGCCGGGCGGAAGGCGCCGCGCGGCAGTGCGTGCTCGGTCCCCGGGGCGTCCTCCCGACGGGGCTGGTAGACGATCGTGGCGGCCATGGCGGCGAGCTGTGCCGGCGTGAGGTCCTTCCACACCCCGGCCTCGAGGCACTCGGCGACGAGCAGGTCCCGCTCGCCGTAGATCCGCTGCAGGCGACGACCACCGGCGGCGACGGTGAGCTCGCCGTCAGGACCGGCGGACGCGTCGTTCCCGCTCGGCACGAGGTACCCGAGCTGGACGAGCACGTCGGTCACCCGGTCGAACGTCGTCGCGACGGCGCCGGTCCGGGAGCGGATCTGCTGCACGAGCTTGTCGTTGACGCGCTTGAGCTTGTACCAGCGCTCCGCCCAGCGGGCGTGCGCTTCGCGGTCGGGGCAGGCGTGGCACGGGTGACGCTGCAGGGCGCGCCGCACCTCGGTGATCTGGGACTGGCGTTCCTGGCGGGCGCCGTGCGAGGCTTCGCGGCCGCCGGGGACGCTCGTGCGTTCGAGGTCCGAGAGCCGCCGTCGCAGCGCCGCGTACTCGGTGAAGTCGCCGAGGTGGCACGCCATCGACCGCTGGTAGCCGTCGAGCGACTCCTGCTGCGACCGCACCTTCCTGGCGAGGTCGACGACGGAGCGGTCCGCCTGGAACTGCGCGAAGGACGTCTCGAGGACCTCACGCGTGCGCTGTCGACCGAACTGCTCGATCAGGTTCACGGCCATGTTGTACGTCGGCTTGAACGAGGAGTTGAGCGGGTACGTCCGACGGCTGGCGAGCGACGCGACGGCCTGCGGTTCGAGGCCGTCGGTCCACTGGATGACCGAGTGCCCCTCGACGTCGATTCCCCGACGGCCTGCTCGACCCGTGAGCTGCGTGTACTCCCCCGGCGTGATCGGCACACGGGCCTCGCCGTTGAACTTCTCGAGCTTCTCGAGGACGACCGTGCGCGCCGGCATGTTGACCCCGAGCGCCAGGGTCTCCGTCGCGAAGACGACCTTGAGGAGCTTGCGCTGGAAGAGGTCCTCGACGACTTCCTTGAACGCGGGCAGGAGCCCGGCGTGGTGCGCAGCGACGCCCCGCTCGAGGCCTTCGAGCCACTCCCAGTACCCCAGGACGGCGAGGTCCTCGTCGAGGAGCGTCCGGCAGTGGTACTCCGCGGTCTCGCGGATCTCGTTCCGCTCTTCGCGGGTGGTCAGGGACACGCCGGACCGCAGGACCTGCCGGACACCCTGGTCGCACCCGTTGCGGCTGAACACGAAGAAGATCGCGGGGAGCAGCATCCGCTCGTCCAGCATGCGGGCGATGTGCTCGCGGTGCAGCTTCTCGGTGCGCGGGCCACGGCGGTCGACGTACCCGCCACGACCCCGACGTCCGCGGTGGCCGCCACGACTGTCGTTGCGCGAGCCACCGCCGACGAGACGCAGCAGCTCGGGGTTCACGCGGTTGGTCGCCGCGGCACCGGACGAGTCGAAGAGGTCGACCATCTTGTTGCCGACGAGCACGTGCTGCTCGAGGGGCACCGGACGGTCCTCGGACACGATGACGTCGGTGTCGCCGCGGACGGTCTGCAGCCAGTCGCCGAACTCCTCGGCGTTGGACACCGTCGCGCTGAGCGAGACCAGACGGACCTCGGTCGGCAGGTGCAGGATCACCTCTTCCCACACCGCGCCCCGGAACCGGTCGGCGAGGTAGTGGACCTCGTCCAGGACGACCCACGCCAGGTCGTCGAGCAGGTCGGAGTCCGCGTAGATCATGTTGCGGAGCACCTCGGTCGTCATCACGACGACCCGTGCCCGGGGGTTGACGTTCGTGTCGCCGGTGAGGAGCCCCACCTCGGACTCCCCGTACGCCTCCACGAGCTCCGCGTACTTCTGGTTGCTCAGCGCCTTCATCGGCGTCGTGTAGAACACCTTCGCCGTCGGCTGCCGCATCGCCAGCCAGATCGCGAACTCGGCGACGATCGTCTTGCCTGCGCCGGTCGGGGCGGCGACGAGCACGCTCCGCCCCTGGTCGAGCGCATCGCACGCGGCGAACTGGAACGCGTCCAGGTCGAACCGCAGGTCCGCACGGAACAGCTCCAGGTTGCGCGACCGGCTCCGGACGCGGGCGGCCTGGAACCGCTCGGCCGCGCTCAGCCCGGTGTCCGTCACAGGCCGTACTCGGCGTCGAGCTTGGCCTGGCGCTTCGCGAGACGACGGTCGTGCAGCCAGGTCACCACGCAGGCGGCGACGTAGAGCACCATCATCGGGATCGCGAGCAGGAACATCGAGATGACGTCGGCGCTCGGGGTCACGATCGCGCAGAAGACCAGGATGCAGAGGATGGCCACGCGCCAGGACTTGATGATCGACTTCGCCTCGAGCACGCCGACGAAGTTCAGCAGCACCAGGAACACGGGCAGCACGAAGGCGATGCCGACGGCCACGATGAGCTTGATGACGAAGTCGTAGTAGGCCTTCGCGTCGACGATGGAGGTGTCCTGGCTCGACACGAAGCTGCCGAGGATCCCGACGATGTGCGGCAGGACGTACCAGCCGAAGTAGCACCCGGCGAAGAACAGCGGGATCGCCGTGCCGAGGAAGCCCCACACGTACTGCTTCTCGCGCCGGACCAACGCCGGGACGATGAACGCCCAGATCTGGTAGAGCCAGACCGGGCTCGCGATCACGATGCCGATCGTGATCGCGATCTGCAGCTTGAGGTCGAACGCGCCCGTGATCATCGGGAAGTTCAGCTCGGCGGTGTGCCCGCCGACCTTCGCCAGCTGGGACACGGGGGCACGCAGCGAGTCGAGCACGAACGGAGTCAGGAACCAGCCGCCGACCGCACCGACGAGGACCGCGAGGACGGCCTTGAACAGGCGGTTGCGCAGCTCGATGAGGTGCTGCCCGAGGGACATGCGGCCTTCGGGTTCCTTCGGACGGCGACCCTGCCGCTTCTCTCGCCCGCGCGCGGTCGTCGAAGCCATGCGTCGATCCTACGGCAGCGCGGCCCTCGGTCGGCGGCGCGACGTGCGAACGCACAGCGCACCTTCGGGCGAGTGGTCACGACACCCCGCTCGCATCCGCGGACCGGTCAAGGTCCGTCGTCGTCGGGATCACCGACCGACGGTTTGCGACCGGTGGGCGGTCGGTGCGCGGGGTGTCGCGACCACTCGCCGCGGTCGGCGGCCGCTGTGGGTCCCGTGGGCAGTCGGCGGACGGGAGGCACGGTGCGGGCCGGGAACGAGCCTCCGGTCCGGTGGATGGTCGCGACCAGGGCGCGTCCGCTCCCACCCCGCGTCGCCACGCGCCCGCGTCGTGGGCCGCTCGCGTCAGGACGCGGGCAGCGCGGACGCGGCGAAGGCGCGCACGGCGTCTCGCGCGGCGGGCGGGTCGAGCACGACGGCCCGCCCCGGCAGGCCGGCGACGAGACGCACCACACCGTCGAACCCCGCGGACGCAGCGAGCCGGATGCGCACGCGCCGATCGGCGTCGGGCACGTCGGCGGTGTCCGCGAGGAAGTCCGCCACGAGCGGCAACGACGAGGCGTCGAGCTCCACGGTCACGATCACGTCGTCCGCGCTCTGCTGGAACAGCGTGTCGGGGATGGTGACGTCGTCCGTCGAGTGCGACGCCTGGCGGTCGTCGACGCGCACGGCCGACATCCGGTCCAGTCGGAACGTGCGGAGTGCTGCACGATCGAGGTCCCAGGCGCGGAGGTACCAGTCCGTGTCGATGGACTCCACGCGGAGCGGGTCCACCGAGCGCGTGCTGCCCTGGGTTCGCGGCCCGGCGTAGTCGAACACGAGTCCACGGCCGTCGGACATCGCCTGCCGGATGGTGGCGAGCGTGGCGTCGTGGCGCTCCTGGCCGACGGCGACGTTCGCGGATGCTCCACCAGCACCGCGGGAGAGCTTCGCCATCAGCGCCCGGATGGCGTCGCGGTCGGCGGCTTCCGGCAGCGCGGAGAGGTACTGCAGCCCTGCGATGAGCGCAGATGCTTCTCGTGCGGAGAGCCTCGGGGAGTCGTCGATCGCCACGAGGTTCGTCAGCACGATCATGTCGTTCTGCTCGAAGTCGTCCCAGGCGATGTCGAACAGGTCGCCGTGCTGGTACTGCATCGTCTCGCCGGGGATCCCCGACACGGCGATGAGCTCGACCGCGCGGCGGATCCTGGTCTCCGGGACGCCGAAGTGCCGAGCGGCCTCGGCCACGGAGACCCGCTCGCGGTCGATCAGGTACGGCACCAGTGCGAGCAGGAACGCGAGCTTGTCCTGCGCCTGGAGCGGCTGGGGTTCAGCCACGGAGCACCTCTTCGCTGTGGTCGGCGACTTCGCCGTGGTCAGCGACGAGCCCGCGGAGACGGTCGAGCACGCGGTCGCGGACGTCCGCGGGTTCGAGCACCTGCACCTCTGGGCCGAAGGCGGCGAGTTCCTCGGCGAGGATCTGCGGGTCGACGTAGTGGAGCACGAGGACGCCGTCGCCCTGTGCGGTGGTGTCCCGCCGACGGCCGAGACGGCGTTCGGCATCCGACCCGGGGACGACCGCGATCGTCGCCGTGCGCTCGGACCAGAGCCGGTCGAGTTCCGCGAGCGTCCGCTCCCCCGCACCGGCGGGCGCCGGGTGGCGACCGGGCTCGTACGTCGTGACGGGACCGACGATCCGCGAGAGCAGGTAGTTCTTGTCGGAGTCCGTCGAGCGTTCGTGTGCGGCGAGCATCCACCGGCCACCATGCTGCACGAGCGCCAGCGGAGCGACGTCGCGCCGTCGTGCTTCGTGTTCACCAGGGGTGATGTAGTCGAACCGGACGGCTGCCGCGCGGTCGAGCGCGGCACGGAGTGGTTCGAACGCGGCGTCCCGCGCGCGGAGCCGCGGAGCGTACGCGTCCATGCCGGTCGCGCCGGCGCTGCCGTCGTCGTCACCGGCGGAACGGACCTTGAGGAGCGCTCGACGCGAATCGGACGACAGGGCCCCTTCGCGCCACGCCATCGCCGCGAGCGACAGCAACGCCGATTCGTCCGGGGTGAACCGGACGTCGAGAGGCAGGTCGTACTCGCCCTTCGGGATGCGGTACCGGAGGGTCTGGTTGTTGCCGGACGATCCGGGGGTCTCGATGGTCTCGAGCGGGATGCCGAGTTCGCGGACGTCGTCCTTGTCGCGTTCGAACTGCCGCTCGAGCGACGCGTTGTCACCACCGGCCGTGAACCGCTGTCGGTAGCCCTGGACGTTCGTCAGGATCTCGGACTTCGTCAGGCCCGACTCGGTCGACAGCAGCGCGAGTACGAGGCTGAACAGGCGTTCTTCCGCCGGTACGCGGGGCACACGGGTGGCTGGCACGAGCCGATCCTACGGCAGCGCGGGGGCACCGGAGTGCACCCGCGCGCGGGTTCGTGGAGAGCGGACGAGCGTCGTCAGGACCGGGATCCGGGTCAGGACTTCATCGAGCCGAGCACGTCGATGACGTACGCGTAGGCCACACCCTGCTGGTGGACGATCGCGAGCACCTGGTCGCCGACCTTCCGGCCGACGAGCGCGCTGCGCACGCCTTCCTGGACCTGCCCCTTGGCGAGCGGCACGGTCTGGGCGCCGGTCCCGTCGGTCCAGCTCGACCCGGCGACCGTGGAGTCGTTCCCCCACGTGACGGCGGTGTACTTGATGACCGCGGTGTCCTTGTCGGTGAGCACCTCGCCGTGGCCCTTGCGGAGCAGGTGGGTCTCGTCGGAGGACGGGGCCGCGGACGACGGCACCGTGATGCCGGGGGCACCGTCCGGGGCCAGGACGACGGCGGGCATGTGGTCACCCGCGAGCTGCGGGGTCCCGGTGGCGCGGGAGTCGAACGCCCGCTTGACGTCGATCACCGCGACGACGGCGTCCTCCGTCTTCTTGGTCGAGGTCGCGCCGCTCGACAGCGCACTCTGCGGCAGTGCCACGGCGAGCCGGTCGCCGACCTTCGCGCACTCGAGCGCCTTGCCGAGGGCACCGGCGTTCGAGGAACCCGCGGTGATCGGCGCGGTCGTGCCGGAGTACCCGCTGGTCTGCGCGACCTTCCCGGTGGCGCCGTCGACGAGCGTGTACTCGATGAGGACCGGCGTACCGTCCCCCACCGTGCGGCCGTCGCCCTGCTTCAGGACCGAGACCTGGGTGCCCTTCGTGGTGAGCCCCGCGGGGATCGACACCTTCGGCTCCTTGCCGAACGCGCCCGACGCGGTGACGGACTCGGACGCGGCACCGGGAGCGTTGCAGCTCGACGGCGTCGTGCCGGCTCCGCTCGACGCGCACGCCGTGAGCGACGCGGCCAGTCCGATGGTGACCAGGAGTGCGGGGATGGTGCGCACGGACCCTCTTTCCGTTCGATGCGGGGCGGGCAACGGTCGGTAGCCTACCGGTCGTCTCCATCAGGATCGGACGCGTCCATCGCGCCGGCGCCTGCCGCGTCCGCGGCTTCGGCGGCCGCGACCTTCCGGGCCTGTGCCGCCGCCTGGCGCGCCACCTTGCGGAGCTTCTTGTCGCTGGCGGACCGTTCGCCGACGGCGCCCGGCGTCCAGGCCTCGACGTCCTCGTCGGAGAACTCGGCCTTGCCTGCGCGTCGCTTCAGGTTCGGCAGGACCACACCGTCGGCCAGACAGCGTGCCGTCACGAGGAACCCGGTGTGTCCGACCATGCGGTGGTCCGGTCGGACGGCGAGCCCCTCGACGTGCCAGGTGCGCACGAGCGTCTCGCTCGACTGGGGGTCGGTGAACCGGCCGGTGTCGCGGAGCGCCTCCGCCGTGCGGCTCAGCTGCGTGACGGTCGCGACGTAGCAGACGATCAGCCCGCCGGGCACGAGCGCGTCGGCGGCCGCGTCGACGCACTCCCACGGCGCGAGCATGTCGAGCACGACGCGGTCGACGCTCTGGGGTTCGGTGGCACCGGGGAGCTCCTCGACGAGGTCGCCGACGGTCACGCTCCAGTTGTCCGGCACGGCGCCGAGGAAGGTGCCGACGTTCCCACGGGCGATCTCGGCGAACTCGTCGCGACGCTCGAACGACTGCAGGCGGCCGGTCGGACCGATCGCGCGGAGCAGCCAGAGCGAGAGCGCGCCGGAGCCGACACCGGCCTCGACCACGCGGGCCCCGGGGAAGACGTCGGCGAACGCCACGATCTGGGCGGCGTCCTTCGGGTAGACGATCGCGGCACCGCGCGGCATCGACATGACGTAGTCGTTCAGCAGCGGCCGGAGCGCGAGGTACTCGTCGCCCGAGCTCGCGGTGATGACGGACCCGTCCGGCTGCCCGATCACGTCGTCGTGCGCGAGCATGCCGCGGTGCGTGTGGTAGATCACGCCGGGCTCGAGCGACAGCGTCGTGAGCTTGCCCTTGGGGCCGGTGAGCTGCACGCGGTCCCCCGCGCGGAACGAGCCGCGCGGCGGGGTGTGCGGGGTGCCGCCGGTCGTGTGCGGCAGTCCGGTGGTGTCGGGGAGGTCGGCGTTCATCGTGCGACCTCCTCGGCGTCGGTGGCGGACCCACCGGCTCGTGCGGCCAGCGCCGGCGAGGTGAGCGCCACGAGCCGGTCCACGTCGACACCGGCGAGCGACGTCAGGTAGACGTCGCCGGCCGTCTCCGGCAGCGGCACGATGTGTTCGACGGCGATCGTGACCGCGCCCGACGCGACGGCCGCGGCGACTCCGGTGGCGGAGTCCTCGATCGCGACGCATGCGGTGGCGTCGACGCCCAGCTGGGCGGCTGCGGTCAGGTACGCCTCGGGATGGGGCTTCGGGTGCTCGACGTCGTCACCGGCGACGACGACCCGGAACGGGTGGTCCGCCAGGGCGTCAGCGGCGACGAGCGCCATGTTCCGGCGGGACATCGTCACGAGCGCGGTGGGGATGCCGCGGGCGTGCAGTTCCTCGATGAGCTCACGCGCACCGGGTCGCCACGGCAGGTCGTCGTGCGCCAGCCGCTCCATGACGTACGAGGTCATCCACTGGACGATCTCCTCGACCTCCATGTCGACGCCCTTGTCCCGCAGGATCTCCCCCGAGCGCTCGAGGCCGCTCCCCACCAAGGAGAGCCCGTCCTCGTGGGTCCACTCGGCGCCGTAGCGACCGGTCAGCTCCACTTGGGACTGCTGCCAGATCGGCTCGGTGTCGATGATCGTGCCGTCCATGTCCCACAGCACGGCTGCGGGCTGGACGAGGGCGAGGGGATGCGCGGTCACGGGCGACGAGTCTACCGGCGCACGCGGTCGCCGAAGGCCCTGGGGCCTATTGTGGATGCCTGATCGTGTCCGGTCGGCTGTGGACGGTCCGCCTCCCGCGCCGACCCGCTCCACTCCACCTCCAGGAGGTCCGCTCCGTGCCACAGCACTCCCCCTTCAACGACGGCCGCCTGCTGGTCGTCGCGTTCGAGGGCTGGAACGACGCCGGGGAAGCCGCCAGTGGCCTCGCCCGGCGGATCGTCGACGCACTCGGGCTCGACGAACTGCGGGAGATCGACGGGGAGCAGTACGTCGACTACCAGTTCAACCGCCCGACCGTCGGCAGCGACGACAACGGCGTCCGCGGGATCCAGTGGCCGCGCATCGTGCTGCACGGCCCCGGCGACGTCGGACGCCCGGTCATCGGCGCGGCGGGTTCCCCGGCGGAGCGCGACGTCTTCGTGCTCGTCGGACCGGAGCCGTCCCGCACGTGGCGGGCGTTCTGCGCCGAGATCATCGACCTCGCCGACGTGTACTCCATCGACGCGGTGGTGTTCGTCGGCGCCATGCTCGCGGACGTCCCGCACACCCGTCCGATCTCGGTGTTCGTGTCGAGCGAGAACGCCGGCGTCCGTGCCGCGTTCGACGTCGACAAGTCGTCCTACGAGGGCCCCACCGGCATCCTCGGTGTGCTCTCCGACACGATGGACAAGGCCGGACTCACGACGCTGTCCCTCTGGGCCTCGGTCCCGCACTACGTGCACAACGCGCCGTCGCCCAAGGCCACGCTGTCGCTCCTGGACAAGATGGAGGAGCTCACCGACGTCACGGTCCCCCGCGGCACGCTCCTCGACGACGCGACGCAGTGGGAAGAGGGCATCGACGCCCTGGCCTCCGATGACGAGGACATGGCGTCGTACATCGAGCAGCTCGAGCAGGCGCGCGACACCGTCGACTCCCCCGAGGCGTCGGGTGACGCCATCGCGCAGGAGTTCGAGCAGTACCTGCGGCGTCGGGAGCGCAAGGACGGCAAGGACGGTCCCGGCCAGGCGGGCGAGGGCCCGTGGCGGCCCCCGCAGCCGCCGCAGTAGGAGCGCGCGACGACGGACGGGAGGTGGGCCCCACCAGCCGGTACCGGCGCACCGCGCCAGCGGGGTGACGGCCGAGCCTGGAGGGACGGTGCCAGCTGGCACCGAGCCTCCCGTCCGATTCGGGCCCCGTCCGGATCCCGCGCCGCGCCCGCCGACCGCCGCCCGCCGACTGGTCACGACACCCCGTCCGCCTCTCGCCGACCGGTCACGAACTGTGGCTCGCGGGCGGCCGGAACGAAGGATCGTGGCCGCTCGGCAGACGTGAGCGGGGTGTTGTGACCGGTCGGCACCAGCCGGTCGGCAGGTGCCGGTCGGCAGGTGCCGGTCGGCAGGTGCCGGTCGGCAGGTGCCGGTCGGCAGGTGCCGGTCGGCAGGTGCCGACAGCGGGGCGCGCGTCAGGCGATGCGGATGCCGAGCAGGGCGTCGACCAGGTCGACGAGCTCGGGCGTGCACCGGGTCCCGCCGGCGACCGCGGTGTCGACGGCCGCGACCGCACCCGGCGTGTCGAGGTCGTCGGCGACGCGCGCTCGGATGCGCGCGATGACGTCGTCGGCGTCGTCGGCGTGCCCGGCGCCCGCCGTCGCCCAGGAGTCCCAGGCCGCGAGCCGTCGGATGGCGCTCGACAGTTCGGCGTCGAACCACTCCCAGTCGTCCGAGTACCGGTGCGAGAGGAGCGCGAGCCGGATCGCACGGGGATCGGCCCCGTCGTCGAGCAGGCCGCGGACCGTGACCAGGTTGCCGAGCGACTTCGAGATCTTCTCGCCCTGGTACGCGATCATGCCGGTGTGCACGTACGCGTGCGCCAACGGCTGGTGCGCCAGCGCCGCAGCGTGCCCAGCACTCATCTCGTGGTGCGGGAAGACGAGGTCGCTGCCACCGCCCTGCACGCTGATCGGCAGCCCCAACCGGTCGCCGGCGATGACGCTGCACTCGATGTGCCAGCCGGGGCGCCCCTCGCCGAGCACGGTCTCCCAGCGCGGCTCCCCCGCACGGGCGGCCCGCCAGAGCAGCGGGTCGAGCGGGTCGCGCTTGCCGGCACGGTCGGGATCGCCGCCGCGTTCGGCGGACAGGGCCAGCATCGTCTCGCGGTCCATGCGGCTCTCGTCGCCGAGCGCCCAGGACTCGGTCGGACGGTTCACGTCGAAGTAGAGGTCGTCGCCGGCAGAGTCGGGCGTCGGCACGCTGTAGGCATAGCCGGTCTCCTGCAGGAACGCGACGGCCTCGGCGATGCGCTCGACCTCGTCGGTGACGGCCACGTAGTCGTCGGGCGGCATGATGCGCAGGGCTTCCATGTCCCGGCGGAACAGGTCGATCTGCGACGCCGCGAGCTCCTGCCAGTCGACGCCGTCACGGGTCGCCCGCTCGAGCAGCGGGTCGTCCACGTCGGTGGTGTTCTGCGCGTACTCGACGTCGAGTCCGGCGTCGCGCCAGGCCCGGCCGAGTGTGTCGAACGCCAGGTACGTCGCCGCGTGTCCCAGGTGCGTGGCGTCGTACGGGGTGATCCCGCAGACGTACAGCGCCGCACGGTCGTCACCGCGGGTCGGGTCGACGGGCTTCCCGGTCGCCGTGTCGTGCACGACCGGACGGGGTCCGGTCCCGCCGACGTCGGGGACGGACGGGGCCTCCCAGGCCCTCACGGCTGGATCACTCCGAGCGACAGCAACACGATGAGAACAATACCGAGTGCGATGCGGTAGTAGACGAACGGCATGAAGCTGCGCTTGCTGATGTAGTTCATGAACGCCGCGATCACGACGAACCCGACGACGAACGCCACGACGGTCGCGATGACCGTGTCGGCCACGCCGAACGGCGCGCCGGTGTCACTGAGGCTGGTCGCGGCCTCGTACAGGCCGGACAGGAAGACCGCCGGGATCGCGAGCAGGAACGCGAAGCGCGCGGCTGCGGCACGGGTGTAGCCGAGGGCGAGCCCCATCGAGACGGTGGCCCCGGAGCGCGAGACACCGGGAACGAGTGCGAGGACCTGCGCGATGCCGATGAGGATCCCACCGCCGAAGGTCATGTGCTCGATCCGGCGTTCCTTGCGGCCGACCCGGTCGAGCACACCGAGGACGATGCCGAACACGATGAGGACGATCGCGACGATCCAGAGCGACCGGAAGGTGGTCTCGATGGAGTGTTGCAGCAGGAGTCCGACGACGCCGATCGGGATCGTGCCGATGATCACGAGCCAGCCGAGTCGCACGTCGGGGTCATTGCGCGGAACCCTGCCACCGAGCGCCCCGAACCAGCGTTTGACGATGCGCGTGATGTCCCGCCAGAAGTAGATGAGCACCGCGGTCTCGGTCCCGAGCTGCGTCACGGCGGTGAACGCGGCACCCGGGTCCTGCGCGTCCGGCAGGAAGAGTCCGACGATGCGCAGGTGTGCGCTGGAGGAGACGGGCAGGAACTCGGTCAGTCCCTGCACGAAGCCGAGGAAGATCGCCTCGAGGATGTGCACTGGCGCGGCCTTTCGGGTCGTGGTCGCCGGTGGCGACCCGACAGCATATCAATACGACGCGAGCAGGTCCCCGAGGACACGACGACCGAACGCGAGCGAGTCCAGCGGCACGCGCTCGTCGACACCGTGGAACATCGCCGGGAAGTCGACGCCGGCCGGTAGTTGCAGCGGTACGAAGCCGTAGCCCGCGATGCCGAGGGTCGACAGCGCCTTGTTGTCGGTCCCGCCGGACAGCAGGTACGGCAGCACCGGCGCACCCGGGTCGTGGCGGCCGAGGACGTCACGGACGGCGTCCACGAGCGGGCCGCCGAAGTCCTGCTCGAGACCGATGTCGCGGAAGGACATCACGACCTCGACGTCGTCGCCGGCGAGCTCCCGCACGCGCTCGAGGACCGTCTCTTCGTCGCCGGGCAGGCACCGGATGTCGATGAGCGCCTCGGCGGCGTCGGGGATGACGTTGTGCTTGTACCCGGCCTGGAGCACCGTCGGGTTCGACGTCGTGTGGAGCGCCGCGTGGATGAACCGGGACGCCGATCCCGTCGCGAGGGCCACTTCGTCCGGGCCGGTCACCGCGGGGTCGACGCCGAGGAACCGTGCAACCTCGGCGATCATCGCCTCGGTCGTGGCGGACAGCCGGACTGGCCACTCCTCGCTGCCGATCCGGGCGACCGCCGCTGCGAGTTTGGTCACGGCGTTGTCGCGGATGACGTGCGAGCCGTGCGCCGCGGTGCCCTTCGCGACGAGCTTGATCCACATCAGGGCCTTCTCGCCGGTCTGCAGCAGGTAGGCGCGGCGGTCACCGAGCGTGATGGAGTAGCCACCGACCTCGCTGATGGCGGCCGACGCTCCGGCGAACACCTCGGGGTGCTCGGACACGACGTGGTGCGAGCCGAGGACTCCCCCGGCTTCCTCGTCCGCGAAGTACGCGATCACGAGGTCGCGCTCGGGTGCCCCCTGCGCGGCGATCACGTCACCGAGGGCGGTGAGCATCATCGCGTCCATGTTCTTCATGTCCACCGCGCCGCGGCCCCACAGCATGCCGTCCTTGACCACGCCGCCGAACGGGTCGACGCTCCAGTTCGCGGGATCGGCCGGGACGACGTCGAGGTGGCCGTGCACGACGAGCGCCGGCTTGCTGCGATCACGCCCGGGGATGCGTGCGACGACGCTCACCCGGTCGGGCTCCGACTCGAACAGCTGCGGCGTCGCGCCGAGCTCCTGCAGCTTGGCTTCGACGTAGTGCGCCGCTTCCGTCTCGCCCCTCGAACGGCCTTCGCCCCAGTTCGTGGTGTCGATCCGGATGAGGTCCCTGGCGATCGCCGCGGTGGTTTCGAGCTCGGTCGTGGTGGCCGCGGGATCCGTCGTCATGCACCAACGCTATCGGGCACCGCTGACGCGCCGGAACTCGCCGTCACCGGAGGACGCGCCCGGGATGCGCGCCCGTGTTCAACGTGCGTTCACAGCCGTGCTAATGTCTTCTCCGGCAGCAACGCCGGGGAAACCCGCCGGAGCGGCCGACAACTGAAACGAACACCTGTCCGGGTGGCGGAATTGGTAGACGCGCTAGCTTGAGGTGCTAGTGCCCGTATTAGGGCGTGGGGGTTCAAGTCCCCCCTCGGACACGCAGTGTTGAGACACGCGGCGAACGGCTCACCTTCGGGTGGGCCGTTCGTTTTTGCGCGCCCGTTTGCTCCCGCCGTACCAGTCGTTGCGTCCGCAAAGGGCGACAGGGTCGCTGTGGTACGACAACGGGTACGTCGCAACCGCGCGCATGCAACTGTTGCGCCCGCAAGGAGCGACAGGGTCGCTGTCGTACGACAACGGCGTGGTCGTTCCGAGTCGGGAGCGGGAGCGCAGCAGACGGACGGGAGGCCCGGTGCCAGCTGGCACCGGGCCTCCCGTCGGTCAGGCAGTCGCGCGCTACTTCGTCGCGTCCACGAAGGCGCGGCGCGGGTCGGTCTCCTTGATGAGCGAGGTCGCATCGCGACCGGAGACCGCGCCGGTCACCCAGCCGATCACGATGCGCGCCTTGCGGTTCAGGGTCGGCATCGCGTAGACGTGGTACGCCCGGTGTGCGAGCCACGCGAGGAGGTTCGTCATCTTGATGCCCTTGATGTTCGCGGCACCCTTCCCGACGCCGTACGAGGCGACGGTCCCGATCGACGGGTGGCGGTACTCCTCGAGCGGCTTGCCCGTGATCGTCGCGACGACGTTGTCCGCCGCCACGACGGCCTGGCGCACGGCGTTCTGGGCGTTCGGCGGGTAGTACGCCGGCTGCTTGTCCGCGGTGAGGTCGGGGACCTGCGCGACGTCGCCGAGACCCCAGACGCCCGGGACGACCTCGTGCGTCTCCTCGTTCTCGACCTGGAGCTTCGCGTTGGCGGCGAGGTGCCCCTTCGGCCCGCGCGGCAGGTCGGAGGCGTCGAGGAGCGGGTTCGGCTTGACGCCGGCGGTCCAGACGAGCAGACCGGTGGCGAACTCGTCACCGTCGGAGAGCTTCACGACACCACCCTCGCAGCTCGGCATCGTGGTCTTCAGGCGGACGTCGATGCCGCGGGCGCGGAGGGATTCGAGGGTCCACTTCGACAGCTCGGGGCCGACCTCCGGTGCCACGCGGTCGAGCGCGTCGATGAGCACCCAGCGCGGCTGCTCCCCCGCGAGCGACGGGTAGGTCTTGATCGCGGCCTGCGAGACGTCGAACAGCTCACCGATCGCCTCGACGCCGGTGTAGCCGCCGCCGATGAAGATGCTGGTCAGGAGCCGGCGACGCTCGTCCTCGTCACGGGTCGCCGCGGCCTTCGCGATGTTGTCGAGCAGCTTCGCTCGGACGTACGCCGCCTCTTCCACGCTCTTGAAGCCGACGCCGACTTCTTCGAGTCCGGGCGTCGGGAAGGTCCGCGTGACGGAGCCGAGCGCGACGACGAGCTGGTCGTAGCCGAGCGTGCGGTCGTCGCCGCCGGCCGTGGCGATCGAGACGGTCTTGTCGGCGGACGAGATCCCGGTCACCTTGCCCTGGATCACCCGGGTCTTGCGCAGCGCACGGCGGAGCTCGACCGTGACGTCCTTCGGCGCGATGTGACCGCCGGCGACCTCTGGCAGGAACGGCAGGTACGTGTAGTACGTGTTCTGGTCGACGAGGGTGATGCGCATCGGGACGGTCGCGGCGTGCTTCTGGAGCTGCTTGACGGTCGTGTAGCCGGCCGAGCCGCCACCGAGGACGAGGACGTGAGGGATGGAGTCTGCCATTCCTCCGGTCTACTCGATCTGACCTTGCTGCGTCATGTACGCCGCGCAGAATGCCGAGATCCGGTCGAGATCAACGACGGCCGTCGCGCAACCGCCACCACGCCGTCTCGGCGAGGTCGACCCCGAGGTACACCCCGTGCGCGGTCCGGCGCGACTCGGTGAGGCTGAAGCGGCGGAGACGGTACCCGCCACCGAACCGGTCGATGATCGCCTCGGGAGAGGACTCGGCCGTGCGCTTCACGAGCCAGGTCCGGTCGTCGACGGCGACGATCACGCGCGCACCCGGGTCACCGGCGCCCGCCGATGCGGGAGCGCAGCAGGTCGATGCGTTTCTGGATCTGCTCGATGCTCGCCTGTGCGACGGCCGGTCCCCCGCTGATCCGACGGAGTTCGGCGTGGATGGCGCCGTGCGGCTCGTTCGAGTGCCTGGACCAGATCGAGACGAGCCGCTGGAGCTCCGACCGTTGTTCCTTGAGCGTCATGTACATGGGCCGGTTCTCGGGCGCTGCCGCCTTCGGTTGGCCGTCCTTCACGGCGCGACCCTTCGAGCGCTTCGCCTGGGTGGCCTGTCGCGCACGCAGCAGGTCGCGCACCTGGTCGGGTTCGAGGAGCCCGGGGATCCCGATGAAGTCGAGTTCTTCCAGCGAGCCGATCTCGCCACCGGTGCCGAACTCACCGCCGTCGTAGAGGACACGGTCGAACGACGCCTGCGAGTCGAGGGCCTCGAACGGCTGCACGTCGAGGAGGCTCTCCGAGGCACGCTCTTCCTTGTTGGCCTCGGCGACCATCGCGTCTTCCGGGTTGTACATCCCGTCGTCGGCGTCCTTCGGGCGGTCGAGGGCGTGGTCGCGCTCGAGCTCGAGGGTCGCGGCGAGGGCCATCAGCCCCGGGACGCTCGGCAGGAACACCGACGCCGTCTCCCCACGGCGACGTGCACGCACGAAGCGGCCGATCACCTGCGCGAAGAACAGCGGCGTGCTCGCGCTGGTCGCGTACACCCCGACGCAGAGCCGGGGGACGTCGACCCCTTCCGACACCATCCGGACCGCGACCATCCACCGTGAGGTGTCCGCGGCGAACGCGCCGATCCGGCTCGATCCCGCCGCTTCGTCGGAGAGGACGACGGTCGGGCGCTCCCCCGTGATCTGCTGCAGGATCCTGGCGTACGCACGCGCGGTCGTGGTGTCGGTCGCGATGACCAGGCCGCCGGCGTCCGGCACACCGCGCCGGACCTCGGTCAGGCGCTTGTCGGCCGCCGACAGCACCGCCGGCATCCACTCGCCTTCCGGGGAGAGGGCCGTGCGCCACGCCTGGGCCGTGATGTCCTTCGTGACCTGCTCGCCGAGGGATGCCGACATCTCGTCGCCCATGCGCGTCTTCCAGCGCATCTGGCCGGCGTACGCCATGAACAGCACAGGACGGACCACGCCGTCCTGCAGGGCGCGTCCGTAGCCGTAGTTGTAGTCGGAGATCGACGTGCGGATGCCCTGCTCGTCGGGGGCGTACTGCACGAACGGGATCGGTGCGGTGTCCGAGCGGAACGGCGTCCCGGAGAGCGACAGCCGCCGGGTGGCCCCGCTGAACGCCTCCCTGATGCCGTCGCCCCACGTGAGTGCGTCGCCGCCGTGGTGGACCTCGTCGAGGATCACGAGCGTGCGCCCGCCCTCGGTGATCTTCTTGTGGACCTCGGGGTTCATGCCGACCTGGGCGTACGTGATCGCGACCCCCTGGTAGTGCCGACCGAACATGCCGTCGCCGTTCTTGAACATCGGGTCGATGCGGATGTTCACGCGGTCGGCGGCATCCGCCCACTGGCGCTTCAGGTGTTCCGTCGGTGCGACGACCACGATGCGGTCGACGGTGCCCCGGGCGAGCAGTTCGGTCGCGAGCCGGAGCGCGAACGTCGTCTTGCCGGCACCGGGCGTCGCGGCCGCGAGGAAGTCGCGCGGTTCGGTCTCGAAGTACTTGGTGAGCGCTTCGACCTGCCAGGCGCGGAGCTTCGACGCGGTGCCCCATGCCGCGCGGTCCGGGAAGGCCGGCGAGAGGTGCTCCGCCGCGGCGTTCCCCGCGATCTCGGCCAGTTCGGCCGGCGCGAGTTCGGCCGATGCCGATCGGGCCTGCCCGAGTTCCTCCGACGGCGCCGTGGCCCGCTCGGTGTCGAGTCCGTCGGCCGCGGCGTGCTGCTGGTGTTCGTACTCCGCTGCGCTCACTGTCCCCGATTCTACCGTCACCCGATGTCCTGTCGGGCGTGCGGAGGTCGTTGCTCGGGCGTGCCGCGGACCAGCGACGCCGGTCGGAGCACGCCGGCGCCGAAGCGGGCCGTGACCGCGTCGACGGTGGTCTCGGTCTCACGCCACGGCGCGTCGTCGTCCCACAGCGCGTTGCTCGCCGCGGTCGGGACGAGGTTCTCGCCGCGGACCCCGATGAGCCGGATGCGGTTGCCCGGCTTGTGCAGCACGTCGTACAGCTCGACGGCTTCTCGGTGGATCCGGCGGGCCACGTCGGTCGGCTCGGCGAGGGTGCGCGAGCGGGTCACCGTCGTGAAGTCGGTGTAGCGGACCTTGAGGGCGATCGTGCGGGCCTGGACGTCGGCACGGCGCATGCGGACGGCGACCTTCTCCGCCAGGCGCAGGAGCTCCCGAGCGACGGCGTCGCGGTCGGTGAGGTCGGTGCCGAAGGTGACTTCGTGCCCGATCGACTTCTCGCCGACGGCTGTGTCGACCACGCGGGGGTCACGCCCCCACGACAGGTCGTGCAGACGCTGCCCACCGGCAGGGCCGAGCGCGGACACGAGTGAGCCGAGCGGCGTGGTCGCCAGGTCGCCGACGGTGCGGATGCCACGGCGCTCGAGGATCTCCTGCGTCTTGCCGCCCACACCCCACAGCGCCGACACGGGCTGCGGGTGGAGGAACGCCACGGTCTCGGCTTCGGGGACCACGAGGAGCCCCGCTGGCTTGGCGCGGCTGGAGGCGAGCTTGGCGACGAACTTCGTCGACGCGGCACCGACCGAGCAGTGCAGCCCGGTCGCCTCGAACACGGCGCGGCGGATCGCGGTGCCGATCTCCCACGGCGTGCCGTACATCCGGACGGCCCCGGCGACGTCGAGGAACGCTTCGTCGATGCCGAGCCGTTCGACCCTGGGGGTGAATCGATCGAAGACGTCCATCACCGCTTCGGAGTTCGCCCGGTACTTCTCGAAGTGCGGCTCGACGATGATCGCGTTCGGGCAGCGGCGCTTCGCGACGGCCATCGGCATCGCCGAGTTCACGCCGTACTTCCGGGCTTCGTAGGTGGCGGCCGTGACCACGGAGCGGTCGGAGTCGTGCCCGACGATCACCGGCAGCCCGCGGAGGTCCGGCCGGTCGAGCAGTTCCACCGATGCGAAGAACGCGTCCATGTCGACGTGCAGCACCGTCGCCGTCAGGTCCGCGACCGGTTGGTCGGAGACGAGGCGGTTGCGTCCGTCCTGCTTGCTCACACCGAGATGGTGCCACCGACCGCCGACATCGGCGTCGAGGCGTCGCCGACGACCGTCATGCCGACCCGTTCGGCCAGCAGCGCGAGCGACTCGTCGATGCGACCGAGCGCGTGCACACGGTCCCGCAGCGCGTCGCCCTCCGGATCGTCGGGGAGTGACTGCGCCACGTCCTCGAGCCGGTCGGTGATCCGGGTCCAGACCCCAGCGGCAGCGGCAGCGGGACCGGCCACGACGCGGTCCGACAGCGTGTCCACGGACGCGGCGAGGTGTTCGGCCGCACCGCGCAGGGTGGCGGGGACGACCGCCGGGGCCGCACCGGGCCTCCCGGCCAGCTCCCGCGCGAACGCCGCAGCCGCCTGCAGCGACGCCCGCATCCGCGCGTCGGCGCGCGCCGGTCCGCCCGTCGGGAACCGCACCATCGGCTTCAGGACGCTCTCGAGCTGGTACGTCGCGTTGTCGACGGCGCGGGAGCGGGAGCGCAGGTCGAGCCGGTCCGACCGGGAGGCCGTGGTCGCGTCCGCCTCGTCACCATCGTCGGTCTCGTCCGCGTCCACCCCCACGGTCGCCAGCACGAAGGCCCGCACCGCCACGAGCTGCCGGCGGACCGCACGACGGACGACGCTGCGCGTCGCGAGCGGCAGCACCACCAGGCTGACCAGGATCGCGATGGTCGCGCCGAGCAGGTTCTCGGCGAGGCGCATCGGGATGAGCGCGTCGGTGAAGGTGCCCGAGTAGTCGTAGACCTGGCAGAGCACGACGACGAGGCACGCCGCCCAGACCGCGTACAGGCCGCCGAACCCGTACGTGCCGACGGCGAGCAGCACGCAGACGATGACCATCGTGACCCAGGGGTGGTCGGTGCCGAGGACGTGCACCAGTCCGATGCCGACCGCACCGCCGACGATCGTCCCGACGCCGCGGTGGATCCCCTTGCGGACACGCTCCGGGGTGGTGTTCGTGCCGGCGAGGACGATCATCACGCCGATGACGCCCCAGTAGAAGCGACTGCCGTCGAGGAGCAGGGCGAGTGGCTCCGTGATCGCGACGGCGATCGCCGCGTGCACCGCGGTCCGGAGCGACGCCGTCATGTGGAACCGACGCCACGGCCCCTCGGCGATCTCGTCCGCGACGACCGGCACGGCGCCGACCGGGCGGCCACCCGCGAGGATCACCGGGGACGCGAACGGCACGCCGTCGCCCGCGCGGGGCAGCTCGTCGCGGAGTTCCCTCCAGCGCAGCCCGGCCGCCCGGAGGTCCGCGAACTCCCGGCCCATCCGCTGCACGAGCACCGTGGTCCGCGAACCCCGGTCGGCAGCGGTCGCCGTGATCGCGAACCGGGCTGCGAGCGTCCGTCCCGCGTCGTCCCCGGCGCTGCCGCCGTGCCGGAGCACCGTCGTGAACGCCCGGAGCGCTGCGTGCCGGACGTCCTCCGGCGCGCCCTGCTCGACGAGGGCCGCTGCGGCACGACCGAGTTCGTCGATCGCGAAGTGGGTGTCGAACACGAGTCGGTGCAGCTCGTCGGCCGTACCGTCGACGCCGCTCGCCGCGAGCATGCCGTCGACCGTCAGAGCGATCTCGTGGTACTGCGCACGCCGGTGCCGGAGCCGCCGGAGGGCGCGAGCACGACGGCGCGGTTCGTCGGCGGTCGCGAGGGCGGCGGTCGCCGCCTCGAGCACGTCCGACCCGCGCGCCACGAAGCCGCGCCGGGTGCGCATCAGGGAACGGTACGGGTTCGGGCGGAGGAACACGGTCCGGATCACGATCGTCACGGCGAGGGAGCCGGCGACGACGATCGACAGTGGCAGCACCGCGGTCTCCGGGAGCGGCAGCAGCAGCCCGCACAGGTACCCGGAGAAGGCCACGATGGCGGCGTCGGACGCCCACTTCCCCCACTGGAACGCCAGGAACTGCGCGAAGAGCAGCACGACGATGAGCACGAGTTCGACGATGCGGAACGGGTGCAGCGCGATGCTGCCGGCCAGGGCGACGACGAAGGGCACGATGACGGCACCGGTGCGCCCGGCGACGCGTCCGGCGCTCGGGTCGACGATGACCAGGCACGTGATGAACGCCGGCATGGCGCCGATCATCAGCCCGAGGATCGCTGGGAGCCCGAACCCGAGGGCGATCGCGTACCCGACGGCCATGCCGGCCGGGACGCAGAGCAGGGTGCGGAGGGCGCCCTCGCTCTTGACGAAGCCCGGGTCGAGGACGAGCAGGCGATCCCACAGGCGCTGACGGCGGGTCCGACGCCGTGGTGGTGTCCGGTGCGTGGGTGCGGAGCGGCCGCGGTCGGTCCGTTCGATCGTCGCGTCCGTCGTGCTCGTCACCTGGCGCATCGCCTCCTGCGGGGAAAACACCAATAGTACCGCATCTGAACTACTTTGCCGACGGGGGTCCGAGCACCTCGGTCGCTATCGTGCGCGCGGCCGAGTCCCGCGAGGACGGGTGGTACTGCCCGGCCCGCACGTCCCTGGCCAGCCGCGCGAGTTCGCTCGACGCCCGGTACGACCCGCCGCCGACGACCCGCATCGCCTCGTCCACGACGGACTGTGCGGCGTCCACCGTGCGGGCCTTGGTGCCGACGAGGAGCGGGAACCACCGGGGCCCGTGGTCCTCGAGCTCGTCCACGTCCCGCGCCAGCGCGTCCACCTGGAGCGCGACGGCGTCGACCGTCCCCCGCATGTCCGCGATCGCCCGGCGCACGTCCGGGTCGTCCGCACGCGACGTCCCGTCCATCCCCCGCCGGTCCCGGACCCGCTCCACCGCGAGGTCGAGCGCCCGCGTGGCGATCCCCACGTACACCGAGGCGACGAGCAACTCGAACGCGGCGAAGACCCCGAAGACGAGCGGGTCGGCGGTCGGCCCGACCGGCAGCGACCGCACGATCCGGTCCGCGGGCACGTGGACGCCCTCGAGCAGGGTCGTCCGGCTCTGCGTCGCCCGCATGCCGAGGGTGTCCCAGTCGTCGAGGTGCCGGATGCCCCCGTCGGCGCGGAGGGCGAACCCGTGCACCAGTCGCGGCTCGTCGCCCGTCGAGTCCTTGCCGAAGACGCTCAGCACGTCCCACGCTGGTGCCAGCGACGTGGAGACCTTCGTGCCCGTGAACCGGTAGCCGCCATGCCCGTCGGGCGCGGCCTCGGTCAGCGAGTCGAAGAGCACACGGTCGTTGCCGGGTTCGCTGACCCCGAAGGCCAGCAGCCGGTCCGCCGCGGCGTGGTCCGTGACGGACTGGAGGAACGACTCACCACGAGCGGACACGCTGCGGGCCGCCTGCACCCAGACCTGGTGCATGCCGAGGGCCAGCGCCGTCGCCGGCGCGGCCCGAGCGATCTCCCGCTGGACCGCAGCAGTCGCGCGCAGACCGAGCCCACTGCCGCCGTCCGCGATCGGCACACCGATGCGCAGGTACCCGGCCGCGCGGAGTTCGTCGAGGTCCTCGGTGCAGAACGCGTTCTCGGCGTCGTAGCGGGGCGCGCGCTCCGCCAACCGGGCGAGCAGGTCGTCCGGGACGGTCCACGGCTTTGCCTTCGTCATGGCACGAGACTATGTTCCGAGGGGTGTCAGATCGTCATCCGTGGTCCAGGTACGTCGCGATCGGTGACTCGTTCACCGAAGGGCTCGGAGACCCGGACCCCACCGTGCCGGGTGGGTTCCGCGGCTGGGCAGACCGGGTCGCCGAGGTCCTCGCCCACCAGACCGACGACTTCGCGTACGCCAACCTCGCGATCCGCGGACGCCTGCTCCAGCAGATCATCGACGAGCAGGTGTCGGACGCGCTGGCGCTCGGGCCCGACCTGATCACGATCTCCGCCGGCGGCAACGACATCATCCGCCCGGGCTCGGACCCCGACGAGATCGCCTCGCGCTTCGACCAGACCGTCGCCGACCTGCGACGCGACGGCGCGACCGTCGTCATCTTCACCGGCCCGGACGTCGGCATGACCCCGGTGCTCGGGCTCGTCCGTGGCAAGGCGGCGATCTACAACGAGCACCTGCACGCCATCGCCCTCAAGCACGGCGCGCTCGTCGCCGACATGTGGGCGCTCCGGGTGCTCCGCGACTCGCGCATGTGGGCGCCCGACCGGCTGCACCACTCCCCCATGGGCCACGCGACGATCGCCGCGGCCGTGCTCGACACCCTCGGGGTGCAGCACGGACTCGAGCCCTTCAACCCGGAGCCACTCGCCGCCCGACCCTGGCGCGAGGCCCGCGCCGAGGACCTCGGCTGGGCGAAGGAGTACCTCGTGCCGTGGGTCGTGCGGCGCATCCGGCACACCTCGTCCGGCGACGGTGTCAGCCCGAAGCGCCCGGAGCTCCAGACGATCGTCGAGCACCGGAGCGACACGCCCTAGCGCGTCGGCGGCTCTGGAACGGCGCCGACGCGTCAGCGGCTCTGGAACGGCGCTGACGCGTCAGGCGCCCTGGAACGGGTTCGTCCAGCGCCACCAGATGCCCGGATCCGGGATCGCCTGTTCCAGGACGAGCGGGACCGTCACCGGGTCGTGGTCCGTGATCGCGAACCGCACCCGTCCGATCCGTTCGCCCTTGGTGCCGAGCGTCACGGCGTCCAGCTTCGTCGTCGCCGTCACGGTGGTCTTGCCCCACACCAGGACCTCCGACGCGGACTCCGTCACGGCGTCGGTCTCGTCCTTCCACGGCGTCGAGTAGGTGCCGAAGGTCTGCCCGGCATGGGTCAGCGTGACCACGTGGAAGTTGTCCGCAACCGAGTGCAGCAGTCGCTGGATGTCGGCGTCGAGCGCGTCGTGGTCCTTGCCGCCGAGCATCGCGCCGATCACCGTGACCGTCGTCCCGCCGCGCTGGTACGTCGCCGCGAAGAGCAGGCACGCACCGGCTTCGTCGAGCGTTCCGGTCTTGATGCCCTCGACCCCATCGATCCCGAGCAGCTTGTTCGAGTTCTCGATGTCGCCGACGTTCGGGATCGTCGCCTGCCTCGTGCCGACGACCTCCTTCACCACGGGGTTCGCCAGCGCGAGCTTCCCGAGGTCGACCAGGTCCGTCGCCGTCGAGACGTTCTTCGCGTCGAGGCCCGTGGGCTCCTGGATGGACGTCTCGTCGAGGCCGTGCTCGTCGAGCCACGACGCTGCGGCCTTCTTGTACGCGTCCATCGACCCGAACGCCCAGAGCGCCAGCGAGCCCGCGTAGTTGTTCGCCGACTTCATGAGCATGACCTGCAGCGTCTGGTACTCCGACAACCGAAGCCCAGAGGGCATCGGAGCGACCTCGCCGTTCTGCGCGAGGTACTGCGCGTAGAGGCCCTCCATCTCCGGCGTGAACGCGATCGTCGGACCCGCCTGCCCCTGCGACAGGGGCTTGGCGTCCAGCACGACCAACGCGGTCACGACCTTCGAGATGCTCGCGATCGACCGCTGCTTCGTGTCGCCGCTCGTGCGGAGGCTCTCCGGGAAGCCGGGCGCCTCGACCGCGGTCGCGCCGTACGACGGGAACGTCAACGACGGGAGCGAGGACGTCGGGGCCGCGTACGAGGTGGTCGTGGCGCTCGCCGGGGAGAACGGTACGACCGCTGCGGCGACGAGGTACCCCACCGCCAGGACGAGCACCGCGACGACCGAGATCGTCACCGGCCTCCTGACGGCGGAACGGGGGCGGCGGACGACACGTGACACGACAACCGAGGGTACCGGGGCCGGGTACCGGCCGTCCTGCGGAACCGCCGCGATGTGGAGAAGGTGGGTCGAGCCTCCTGGCCTTATCTCCGCGCTCGCTGCGCCGCCCGCACCGCCCACAGGCCGACGGCGCTCGCCGCCGCCACGTTGAGGGAGTCGACGCCGTGGTGCATGGGGATGCGCACCGTCGTGTCGGCGGCGGCGATCGCGGCGGACGTGAGCCCCTGCCCCTCGGTACCCATCACCAGCGCGACGCGATCGGGCACGTCCGCCGCGAAGGCGTCGAGGTCGACCGAGCGGTCCGTCAACGCCATCGCGGCGAGGTGGAAGCCCTGCGCGCGGAGCGACTCCCCCGCCTCCGGCCAGTCGCCGATCCGTGTCCACGGGACCTGGAGCACCGTGCCCATGCTGACCCGGACGCTGCGACGGTAGAGCGGGTCGGCGCATCGCGGACTCACCAGCACAGCGTCCGCGCCGAGCCCCGCGACGCTCCGGAAGACGGCGCCGACGTTGGTGTGGTCGACGATGTCCTCGAGGACGACGACGAGCTTCGCGTCCCGGACGACGTCCTCGACGCTCGGCAGCTCGGGGCGCTGCATCGCCGCGATCGCGCCGCGGTGCATCCGGAAGCCGGTGAGGTCCTCGAGCAGGTCGTCCGGGCCGACGAACACCGGACCGTCGTGGTCGGCGACGAGCGGCAGCACGCTGTCCAGCCACTTCTTCTGCACCAGGATGCTCCGCGGGACGTGGCCGGCGCGGACGGCGCGTTCGATGACGGTGTTCGACTCGGCGATGTACAGGCCGCCCTCTGGTTCGGACACCCGACGCAGCGCGACGTCGGTCAGTCGGGCGAAGTCGTCGAGGCGGGGGTCGTCGATGGTGTCGATGCGGACGGGGTGCACTGGTCTCGTTCCGGGGTCGTGGCGGCGCGTGGCGGCTGCTCGCGTCGCTGCCCACGTCTGCGCGTGGCGGTGTGGGAAGTGGCGGGGGCGGTCGGCTGTTGAGGGTACCGTGAACGTGATGGCGACGAGCGACGCGACCGACACGGCCCGGTTCGACCGGGTCGTGGACCTGCTCGCGGGCAAGCGCATCGCCGTGCTCTCGGGCGCCGGCCTCAGCACCGACTCCGGGATCCCCGACTACCGGGGCGGCGGCCGCGTCGTCCGGAAGCCGATGACCTTCCAGGAGTTCCGCGCCGACGCCGCGAAGCGCCAGCGGTACTGGGCAGGGTCGCACCTCGGCTGGCGGACCTTCGCCGCCGCACGGCCGAACGCCGGGCACGACGCCCTGGCCTCGCTCGAACGGGCCGGCGTCGTCACCGGGGTCATCACCCAGAACGTGGACGGACTCCACCTCCGCGCAGGGTCACGGCGGGTCGTCGAGATCCACGGCTCCATGGACCGCGCCGTCTGCCTGACGTGCGGGCAGGTGTTCGCCCGGGCAGACCTCGCCGGTGTCCTCGACGCGCTCAACCCCTGGATCGACGACCCCGACTCGGTGCGCCTGCAGCCCGACGGCGACGTCGAGATCACCGACGTCGAGCGCTTCGTCGTGCCCGACTGCACCGTGTGCGGCGGGATGCTCAAGCCCGACGTCGTCTTCTTCGGCGAGTTCGTCCCGACCGAGAAGTTCGCCGAGTCGGTGTCGATCGTCGCGGACGCCGACGCACTGCTCGTCGTCGGGTCGTCGCTCACCGTCAACTCCGGCGTCCGGCTCGTCGACCACGCGGCGCGGCGGAAGCACCCCGTCGTGATCGTCAACCGCGGTGTCACGCGGAGCGATCGGCGGGCGGCAGCGAAGATCGACGCCGGTACTACGGAGACCCTGGTCGCCCTGGCGTCCCGGCTGGCTCTGTCATGATCGAGTCGTGACCACCCTCCTGTACCTCGTGCGCCACGGCGAGACCGACTGGAACAAGCAGCGCCGCATCCAGGGCTCGACCGACATCCCGCTGAACGACACCGGACGGGCGCAGGCAGCCGCTTCGGCATCGCTGCTCGCGCGCAGGTCGTTCGACGCCGTCGTCGCCTCGCCGTTGTCGCGCGCGTCGGAGACGGGGTCGATCATCGCCTCGCGCCTCACGCTCCCGGCGCCCACGACGTACCCGGGGCTCGCCGAGCGTTCCTACGGCGAGGCCGAGGGGCTGACCGACGACGAGGTCCTGGCGCACTACCCCGACGACGTCATCCCCGGGCGGGAGTCGCGGGCTGCGCTGCTCGCCCGCGCGACCGAGACCCTCGCCGAGATCGCGGTCCGGTACGACGGCGGCGTCATCGTGGTGGCCACGCACGGTGCCGTGATCCGGAGCGTGGTGAACGCCGCGGCTCCCGGGACCGCCGATCGACACCACACGCCGATCCGGAACGGGTCGATCCACTCCTTCCGGTGGGACCCGGAGCGCTTCCACGCGGAACTCGTCCGCTTCGACGACCCCATCGACGACGCGTCGGACGCGCCGGGCAAGTACTCCTTCGAGTACCAGAACCCGCTCGAGCAGCGCAGCTGAGGCGGGCGCAGCGACCGGGCGCGCGGCGCGGCGCTCGGCGTGACGCGGCGCTCGGCGTGGTGACACGATCGAGTGCGCAACCATGCCGGCGGACAGCCCAAACCCGTGACCACGACCGCGCACTCGATCGCTCCCGATCCGCTGCGACCATCCGAGTGCGCAGACCTGCAGCCCACGGACGGCTTCCGATCGGCACGATTGCACACTCGACGCGCAGCGCACGTCGCGCCGCCGTCACTTCATCCCGGCACAAGCGCGAGGATGACCCCGGTCCGACAGCGCAGAAGTGACGACCTCAGCCGGCCCCTCGTCGCCATTTCCGCGCACTCGATCACTCACGAAGTCGCACTCGAAACAGAAAACCGATCGATTGCGCAGAATCAGCGTCTGCACCACCCACCTCGTCGCCACTCGCGCGCGCTCGATGGACGACGCTCGACGATGCCCCGCGGGAACTCGCCCTCAGGCGCCGGGACCGCCGGTGAAGCCCGTCGCCCCATCTGGGCGCGCGGCCTTGGCGTTCGCCGTCCGGATCTCCTGATCGGCGTCGATGCCGGGCCGGGGCGCGAGCGGATCCTCCAGCCCCCGCAATGACCGCGCACGACGTGACGCCTGGACCCCCAGCACGACACCGACCGCCACGATCGCGAGGAACACGACCAGCAGGGTGATGAACATGCCTGCAGCCTAGCGACTGATCCTCACACCCGCTGTGCGTCCGACGAACGCTCTGCGCGCCGCCGTCGCACGCGATCCACGAGGCGGCGTTCATCCACCAGGTCGCCATCGGTCACCAGGACGAAGGCCCACCGTTCGGCTTCGAAGCGTTCCCGGCGCGCGATGTCGCGGAGGTACGTCGCCCGGTCCTCCTGGTGGTGGCGTCCTTCGTACTCGATCGCGATCCGCAACTCCGGGTAGGCGAGGTCGACCCGCCCGAGGAATCGACCATCGCTGCCGCGCACATCGAGGTTGCACTCCGGCTCAGGCAGCCCGTGATCGACGAGCACCAGGCGCAACGCACTCTCCATCGGGGACTCGGAGCCCGGCCGGACCAACTCGACCGCTGCGCGCAGGCGGGTGATCCCCCTGATGCCACCGGCGCGGCTGACAGCGACCCGCAGATCGTCCAGCGAACACCACCGCTCGATGAGCTGGTCCCCCATCACGGTCAGCTCTCGGACGGACAGCACGGCGGCGCAGTCCAGCCACGTCCGGAGTGGATTGCTCGCCGGCAACCCCGCCGCTGTTCCGATGCGCGGAACCGATCTCGTCCTGTGACCGACGACTCCCGGCCGACGCATCTGCCGTCCGTTCGCGCCGGTCACGTGCAGTACGGGCTCGTCTCGTAGTCGCGCGGGTAGGGCGAGGCCCCACAAGGCCGCAGCGGTGGTGTGACTGAACCACTGGTTCGCACCGAGCAGCGGCCTGAACGCACGGGCCCGCAGCTCGACGGTGTCGAGCGGAACGACCCGCGGTACGCGGAGCGAGCGAGTGGGACGGACGAGGTCCCGCCCACGCATCCGCGACCGCGAGACACCTCGACGGCGCCCCTCGCGGACGGTGAACGAGGTGTTCCTGAGGAGCAGTGGAAGCGGACGAGCGAACACGGCACCACCCTCCCGAACACCGCGCATCCTCGCTGCCCAAGGTGCGGATCCGTGGAGGCATCACGGCAACCTCGCCCTGTGGAGGACGTTGCCCGATCGTTGTCTCCACCCGCGGCAGCGCTCCCGCGCGCGGACTAGCATCCTGTTCACTCGATGGCCCGAGCACGCGTGTGAGGGGATGACATGACGACCGAGGGACCGGGCCCGACCGGCCGACACCGCGACCGCTTCGGGGACGACGACGACCTCGGTCGCGCCTTCGGTCCGAACACGTCCTCCGTGCCCGTGCGCACGACGCCGCAACGCGTCCGCGCGTGGTCCCTGCTCCTGGCCGGGGCGGTCGTCGTGGCCGCGGTCATCATCGCCGTGCTCTCGATGATCATCGGCAGTGTCCAGACCGGCGTCGGCGGGATCTTCCCCCGACCGGACGCCAGCCTCCAGCGCTTCACGGAGGACGCCCGAGCGCTCGACGGAGTGATCTCGACCGACGCCACGAAGCCGACGAAGACGTCCTTCGCCAGCTACGACGTCACGGCGACGGTCACCGCGTCCACGGAGTTGTCACCGGAGCAGCGCACAGCGCTCATCGACCAGCTGAGCGAGGCCGTGGCGGACGCGAGTGGCAACGGCGTGCACGTGTACGCGATCGCGGACCTGGGCGATGTGGACGTCGGGATCTCGCCGTCGAAGGCCCGCACCGACGAACGGCTCCGGCTCGCCCGTTCGATCCGGCAGGTCGCCGGCGTGCAGCAGGTCAGGTGCGTCTGGGCGGCCGCGAGCGAGGGACGCATCGACACACCCGCCGGTCAGTCCGTCGAGGTCGAGACGGCTCCGACCGGTGTAGACGTCCTGGCGGTCCAGGCCCAGGTCACGGACGCCGTGCACCGGGTGTTCCCCGACGCCGCCGTGCAGGTCGTCGCCGCCAAGCAGTGACCCGTGCGTCGCCGAACGCCGGTGCGAAACCGTCGACGGGAGACATCGCCCGATCGAGTGTGCAGAAACGGGGACTTCGGCCGCCCTGAGGTCCCCGTTTCTGCGCACTCGATGACCGGAACGCACAAGACGGACCGGCACGCACACGACGGACCGGCACGCCGCGCACCCCTCAGGCGCCGCGTGCCGCGACCGCCTGTTCGACCGCCCGGACGACCTGCTCGGCGGAGTCCTCCCACCGGAACCGGGCCGCCTGCACGACCGAAGCGTCCGAGGCGGCGTCCCATCGAGCCTCCAGTCTGCGCACCGCCGCAGCGACCGCAGAAGGCGACGACGGGTCGAAGTACTCCGCCGCGTCTCCCCCGATCTCGCGGAAGATCGGGATGTCGCTGACGGCCACCGGCGTCCCGACCCCCATCGCCTCGACCAACGGGATCCCGAACCCCTCGTCGTACGACGCCGTGACCAGGGCGGTCGCCGACCGGAGCGCGTCGAGGTACTCCTCGTCCGACGCCCCGTCATGGAAGACGACCGCGTCCGGGCCGGCGAGCGCGGACAGCCGGGCACGGTCGGCATCGGACACGCGGGACATGCAGTGCAGCGTCCAGTCCGAACCGAGCAGCGGGAGCGCCGCGACGAGCGTCTCGACGTTCTTGTACGGCATGAAGGAGCCCATGTAGACGAGGGTCTTCGTCCGTGGTCCTCCCGCCGGTCGCACCGTGGCCGGGTCTGCTGCGTTGTACGCCACCGTCACCGGGCGCTTCGTCAGTCGGTGCGCCGTGATCAGCGCAGCGGTCGTCGATGACACCGTCACCACCCCGTCTGCTCCGTTCAGCAGGAGGCGCTGCGGCCACCACGACAGGTGGAACGCCCGCCAGCCGAGCCGGATCGGCCACGCGAACTCCCGCGGCGGCGTCCGGTTCCGGTAGTAGATCAGGTCGTGCAGGGTGAGCACGAGCGCGTACCTGCGCCCTCGTGACCCCATCGTCTGCATCGGTGAGAACACCGCGTCGAGTCCGAGTCGGTTCACGTGACGCGCGACGAGCGGCTCACCGGCGTCGGTCGGCGCCGGGATCAGCTCCCACGGCAGGCCGCCCGGCAGCGACTCGAGCTGCCGTTCGTCGTTCACGAGCAGCGTGTAGTCGTGGCGGTCCGGGAGGTGCGCGACGACTCCGGCCGTGAACCGGCTGATGCCGTCGTGCCGGCCGATCCGGACGTACCGGCAGTCGATCCCGACGCGCAGGCGGCTCACGATGCGCGCCCGGTGTTCGGCCTGGAGGCCCGGCCCGCCTTGGCAGCGCGCGCGGGCTTCCGGACGGGGTCGGCCATCCGGCGCAGGGTCGCGCTGGCAGCGGCGGCCGCCGTCTCGTAGTGCACGAGGTGCCCGACCCCGGGGATGACGACGAGCTCGGCGTCACGGAGCCGCTCGGCGAGCGCACGTTGTTCCGGCACGGCGGTGATGTCGTCACGCTCGGCAGCGATCATGAGCACGGGGACCTCGATGCGGTCGGCGTACTCCGAGACGTCGTGGGTGACCGAGGTGCGGAACGCCTCGAGCACGCTCGTCCGGTTGGCGAAGGCGGAGAAGTACCGGTCGTGCTGGTCGTGCACCCACCGGCGCATCTCGGGGTCCTTCGACTTGAGCATCGCGACGCTCATCGCCCGGACGATCGCGCGGTTCCTGAGGACACCGAGGCCGACGGGTCGGGGCAGTGCAGCACCCGCGCGGTAGTACGCGATCGCGATGCCGGTGCCGATGGCACGGGGGCCCTGGAGCGCAGGAGCCGCGATCGGGTTCACCAGGACGAGCAGCCGCGTGTCGAGCCCGGCGGCGACGGCTGCGGACACCACGATCGACCCGAACGAGTGCCCGAGCACGACTGCGGTGCGGTCGAGGCCGAGCGCCGCGTGGAACCCGCGCAGCCACGACACGTACCCGTCGATGTCGGAGACCGCGAGCGGGTCGGAGATCCCGAAGCCGGGCAGGTCCGGGACGATCACGCGGACCCCGACGAGGTGCGCTGCGATCGACTCGAGCCCGTGGTGGTCGCCACGGAACCCGTGCACGGCGAGCACGGTCTGCGACGCGTCGGCGGGCCCGTACTCCCAGTAGTGGGTGGTGCGGCCGTCGACCTCGACGGCGCGGTGCACGACGGGCGTCGAGGCCATCAGCGACTGGTACGGAGAGAGCACGGGCGGTTGCATCCGCGCCAGTCTACGAAACCGACTCCGGTGCACCCGGGAACACGCTCGGAGCCGTCGGCCTATCGTGTCCGGGGCGGGCGGAGATGCCCGTCGACCACGACGAGGAGCACGGTGACCTTCACAGCCCCGATCCAGCTGCCCGGATTGACGCTCGACCCCCTCTGGTACAAGCGGTCCGTCTTCTACGAGTGCATGATCCGCTCGTTCGTCGATTCGAACGGCGACGGTACCGGGGACCTGCAGGGCCTGATCAGTCGCCTGGACTACCTGCAGTGGCTCGGCGTCGACGCCCTCTGGCTGCCGCCGTTCTTCAAGTCCCCGCTGCGCGACGGCGGCTACGACATCGCGGACTACAAGGCGATCCTGCCGGAGTTCGGCACGCTCGAGGAGTTCCGCGAGCTCGTGACGAAGTCGCATGAGCGGAACATGCGCATCGTCATCGACATGGTGATCAACCACACGTCGGACCAGCACGAGTGGTTCCAGCAGTCCCGGGAGGACCCGGACGGTCCCTACGGCGACTTCTACGTCTGGCGCGACACCGACGAGCACTACGAGAACATCCGCATCATCTTCGTCGACACCGAGGAGTCCAACTGGACGTTCGACCCGGTCCGTCGACAGTTCTTCTTCCATCGGTTCTTCTCGCACCAGCCGGATCTCAACTTCGAGAACCCGGCGGTCGTCGAGGCCGTGTACGACGTCGTCCGGCACTGGCTCGACCTCGGCGTGGACGGCCTGCGGCTCGACGCCATCCCGTACCTCTTCGAGTCGGAAGAGGGCAACGGCGAGGGCGAGCCGGAGACGCACGAGTTCATCAAGAAGCTCCGCGCGATGGTGGACGAGGAGTACCCGGGCCGTGTCCTCATCGCCGAGGCGAACCAGTGGCCCCGCGAGACCGCGGCGTTCTTCGGGACGGACGAGGAGCCCGAGTGCCACATGGCGTTCGACTTCCCGGTGATGCCACGCATCTTCTACTCGCTCCGCGCCCAGCACGCCAAGGAGCTGTCCGCGATCCTGTCGGAGACGCTCGACGTCCCGGACAGTGCGGCGTGGGGCGTGTTCCTCCGCAACCACGACGAGCTCACCCTCGAGATGGTCAGCGAGGAGTACCGGCAGGCGATGTACGGCTGGTACGGGTACGACCCGCGGATGCGGTCGAACATCGGTATCCGCAGGCGCCTCGCTCCCCTGCTCGACAACTCCCGCGCGGAGCTCGAACTCATCCACGCGCTGCTGTTCTCGCTTCCCGGTTCACCGTTCCTGTACTACGGCGACGAGATCGGGATGGGCGACAACATCTGGCTGCCCGACCGGGACTCCTCCCGCACGCCGATGCAGTGGACGCCGGACCGGAACGCGGGGTTCTCCACCGCGGACCCCGGGAAGCTGTTCCTGCCGGTCGTCCAGTCGCTCGTGTACAACTACGCGCAGGTCAACGTCGAGGCACAGCTCGCGCAGTCGCGGTCCCTGCTGCACTGGGTGCGCAACGTCATCCATGTGCGGAAGGCACACCCGGTGTTCGGCATGGGGTCGATCGCGGTGCAGGAGACCGACAACGAGAGCGTGCTCGCCTTCGTCCGCTCGTGGGAGGGTGCAGGCACCCAGTTCGGTGCTTCGGCCGAGGACGTGCTCTGCGTGTTCTCGTTCGCGGTCAACGCGACGACGGCGACCATCTCGGCGCCGGAGTTCGCGGGTCGTCCGCTCTACGACCTGTTCGGCGGCAGCTCGTTCCCGTCGTTCGACGACGAGGGCAACGTCACGCTGACGCTGGGCACGCAGTCGTTCTACTGGCTGCACGTCGGGGCCGCGCCGACGGCGTGACCCGGCGTGTCGGTCGGTCCGGTTAGCCTCGTCACGTGACGTACTCCGAAGCCGAGGTCGATGCTCCGACCCACTCCCCGGACCTCTCGACACGTCCGTGGTGGCATGCCCTCGGCGTGTTCGACCTCGAGACCACCGGCATCGACGTCGAGACCTCCCGGATCGTCACGGCGCACGTCGGGCTGATCGACATGACCGGGCGCAGCATCGTCGAGGGCTCCTGGCTCGCCGACCCCGGGGTGGAGATCCCCGAGCAGGCGTCGGCCGTGCACGGCATCAGCACCGAGCGTGCCCGGGCCGAGGGGCGTCCAGCGGGTGAGGTCGTCGCCGAGATCGTCGCCGCCATCGAAGCCGTGTTCGCGCGCGGCATCCCGCTCGTGATCTACAACGCCCCGTACGACCTGACACTGCTCGACCGTGAAGCCAAGCGCCACGGCATCGCCTCCCCCGTGATCGGCAACGTCGTCGACCCGCTCGTGATCGACAAGGCGCTCGACACCTACCGCAAGGGCAAGCGCACGCTCGAAGCCGCCGCCGAGCTGTACGGCGTCACCCTCTCCGACGCGCACGACGCCGGCGCGGACGCGATCGCTGCCGGCCGTGTCGCGCAGGCCATCGCGACGAAGTACCCGGACGACCTCACCGTCTCCGCCGAAGAGCTCCACCGCAAGCAGGTCGGCTGGTGCGCCGAGCAGGCCGCGTCGTTCCAGGACTACATGCGGAAGAAGCGCGACCCGTCCTTCACCGCCGACGGCCGCTGGCCCCACCGCACCGCCGACTGACGCCTGACCTGCCGCAGGCCCTTACCCCGATCGCGCCCGGCTGTGAACATCGCGCCCCCTCACGACGGGGCGCGATGTTCATGCGCGGGCGCCACGAGCGCGTGTGCCCTGGGTAACGCGGAACGGGCGGCTCTCCCGAAGGAGAACCGCCCGTTGCGAGCGCGCGAGCGTCTTACTTGCTGAAGCCCTTGAAGCGCTGGTTGAACTTCTCGACGCGACCGGCCGAGTCGAGGATGCGCTGCTTGCCCGTGTAGAACGGGTGCGACGCGGACGAGATCTCGACGTCGATGACCGGGTAGGTGGCACCGTCGAGCTCGATGGTCTTGTCGCTGTTCGCGGTCGAACGCGTCAGGAACGTCTCACCGGAAGCCAGGTCACGGAAGACGATGGCGCGGTACTCGGGGTGGATGTCGGTCTTCATGGAGATTCCTCGGATAGCAGTGTGTGTTGAGATGCGCAGAACCGCGCGGGAAGTCGTTGGCCTACGCCAGCCGTCTACGTTACCAGACAGCAGGGCCGATGTGGAGCAGGGCTAGGCTGCGCGCGCCGAGAACCGGCCGGAGTCCTTCGACACGGTGAGCCCGATGCCGAACGCCTCGGTCAGGGTGGCGTCGGTCAGGACCTCGTCGATCGGCCCCGCCGCCTGGACGTGCCCGTCGGCCAGGATCAGCGCGTGGGTGAAGCCCTCGGGGATCTCCTCGACATGGTGCGTCACGATGACGATCGCCGGCGAGTCGCCGCTCTTCGCGTACCCGCCGAGCGTGCGCACGAGACTTTCGCGCGCGCCGAGGTCGAGCGACGCGGCCGGCTCGTCGAGGAACAGGATCTCGGGGTCGGTCATGACCGCACGGGCGATCTGGACGCGCTTCTGCTCGCCGTCGCTCAGCTCGCCGAAGGTGCGGTCGGTGAACGCGCCGAGGCCCCACTCGTCGAGCACGCGCTGCGCACGGCGGACGTCGAGCTCCTCGTACTCCTCGTTCCAGCGACCCGTGACCGAGTAGGCAGCGGTGAGTACGACGTCGATGACCTTCTCGGTGACCGGGATGCGACGCGCGAGGGCCGTCGAGGCGAACCCGATCCGGGGCCGCAGGTCGAAGAGGTCGGCACCGCCCAGTTCGGTCCCGAGCACCTCGACCTCGCCAGAGGTCGGGAAGCTCTGGGCACCCGCGACCTGCAGCAGCGTGGTCTTACCGGCGCCGTTCGCACCGAGCACGACCCACCGCTCGTCGTCCTGCACCTCCCACGAGACACCGTCGAGGATGGTGGCCCCGTTCCGGACCACGGACACGTCAGACAAGCGCACAACCGAGGGCATGTGATCACCCTACGGCAGCCGACCAACCGAAACGGGGCACACGCCGAGCGTCACTCCGCCAGGATCGACTCGATCTGTCCGAGCGCCTCCAGCATGCCCTCACGCATGCCCATCTCGAGCAACTGCTCGAGCTGCTCCGCCGTGGCGAAGTGCGCCGTGTTCGTCATCTTGGTGCGACCACCGAGGTCCTCGAGCGTGACCTCCATGGTCGTGATCGGCATCGACGTGTCCGGCTGCCCCGACTCGTCTGCGAACCCGTCCTCGAGCGTGATGGCGTGCGGTTCGTCCACGGCGACGATCGTCCAGTAGCCGGCCGCCTTCGTGCCGTCCGGGCCGGTCATGAAGTAGTCGCTGCGTGACCCGGGCTCCAGCGAGTGCCGGACGAACGTGGCCGGCCACGACGGCGGTCCCCACCACCGTTCGAGTTGCCTGGGGTCCGCCCAGATCTGCCAGACGCGCTCGACCGGCGCGTCGAACTCGGCGGTGAAGGTCATGGTCAGGGCGTCGACGTCGTGCGTCGCGTCGATGGTGGTGCTCATCTTCCGGTCCCCCTCGGGGTCGGTTGGCTCCGTCACGGAGCGGTGTGCGGCCGATCGGCGGGGCCCTCGTCGGTGAGGAGCTCCGTGATCCGGTCGACCCGGTGCCGCCAGAGGTCCTCGTAGGACCGCAGCAGACGATCGGCGCGTCGGACGCCGCCGATCTCGCTCGTGACGATCTGCTCGCGACCTCGCCGCTCCTTGCGGACGAGTTCGGCACGTTCGAGCACCGCGACGTGCTTCTGCACGGCCGCGAAGCTCATCGCGTACCCGGATGCGAGCGAGGACACCGATTGCTCACGCACAATGACGCGCCGGACGATGTCCCGGCGCGTCGCGTCCGCGAGGGCCGCGAACACGCGGTCCACCGCCTCGGCGTCCATCTCATCACGTACAACCATCAGGTTGTACGTTACGCCCGCCGAGCACCGCGCGCAACGGGTTGGGCCCACGCGAGCCGGTTCCGGCACGACGTGGAGCGAAGCGGAACGGCGTGACGGCCGAGCTCGTGGGGAGAGGCTCGAGGTGACGTCCGTCAGGAACGTCACCCCGAGCCTCCAGTCCGGTTCAGGGCCGTGGTGCGGTCAGCGCGCCGCCAGGACCTGGTCGTACACGGCGCGCGTGCGCGTCGCGATCGCAGCCCAGGTGAACTCGGTCTCGACGCGGAGCCGACCCGCGCGACCCATCAGCTTCGCGAGCCCGATGTCGGACAGGACCTCGTTGAGGGCGGCCGCGAGGTCGGCGACGTACTTGTCGGGGTCGGTCGGCGTGCCGGTGCCGTCGGTGGCCTGGTCGATCGGCACGATGCGGCCGGTCAGCCCGTCGGCGACGACCTCGGGGATGCCACCGGTGCCGGTGCCGACGACGGGGATCCCGCACGCCATGGCCTCGAGGTTCACGATGCCGAGTGGTTCGTAGATCGACGGGCACACGAAGACGGTGCCGGAGGACAGGACCTTGACGATCTCCTCGTGCGCGAGCATCCGGTCGATCCAGACGACGCCGTCGCGGTGTTCCCGGAGGTCCTCGACGAGTCCGGTGACCTCGGCCATGATCTCCGGGGTGTCCGGGGCGCCGGCACAGAGGACGATCTGGACCTCCGGCGGCAGCGACGCCACTGCGCGCAGCAGGTACGGCAGGCCCTTCTGGCGGGTGATGCGTCCCACGAAGACCACGCTCGGGCGCTCGGGGTCGATGCCGAGGGCATGCACCGCGTCGTGGTCGACGTCCGGCTTCCACTCGTCGACGTCGATGCCGTTGTAGACGACGTGGACCTTCGCCGGGTCGATCGACGGGTACGAGCGCAGGATGTCCGCACGCATCGCCTTCGACACCGCGACCACCGCGTCCGCCTGCTCGAACGACTCGCGCTCCATCCAGCTGGACAGCCGGTAGCCGCCGCCGAGCTGTTCGGCCTTCCACGGCCGGAGCGGCTCGAGGCTGTGCGCCGTGACGACGTGCGGGATGCCGTGGGTGAGCTGCGCCAGGCGTCCGGCGGCGTTCGCGTACCAGGTGTGCGAGTGCACGAGGTCGGCACCCTCGACGTCCGCCGCCATCTGGACGTCGGTACCGAGGGCCTGGAGCGCGCCGTTCGCGTTCTCGAGCCCCGCTGGTGTCCGGTAGGCCCAGACGCCCTCTTCGTCGCGGAACGCGCCGAAGGCACGCACGCGCACGTCGGTGTCCGTTCCCGACCGCAACGCTGCGGTGAGCTCGGCCACGTGGACGCCAGCACCGCCGTAGACCTCCGGCGGATACTCCCTGGTCAGCAGATCGACTCGCACTGGTTCAACGTAACCGGTTCCCAGTGCTGACGCCTACTGTGAACGGCATGGCACCAAAGAAGGTCTTCGGCATCGTCCTCGCGGGAGGTGAGGGCAAGCGGCTCATGCCGCTGACGGCCGACCGGGCGAAGCCCGCTGTCCCGTTCGGCGGGAACTTCCGTCTCATCGACTTCGCGCTCTCGAACCTGGTGAACTCCGGGTTGCAGAAGATCGTCGTCCTGACGCAGTACAAGTCCCACAGTCTCGACCGCCACGTCGCGAAGACCTGGCGCATGGAGGGCCTGCTCGGGTCGTACGTCGCGTCGGTCCCGGCGCAGCAGCGTCTCGGCAAGCGGTGGTTCGCCGGATCGGCCGACGCGATCCTGCAGTCGCTCAACCTGCTCCGTGACGAGCGCCCCGACATCGTCGTCGTCGTCGGCGCCGACCACGTGTACCGGATGGACTTCCACCAGATGGTCGAGGCGCACATCGCCTCCGGCCGCAGCGCCACGGTCGCCGCGATCCGCCAGCCGATCGGCCTCGCCGACCAGTTCGGCGTGATCCAGGTGGCCGAGGACGACCCGACGAAGATCGATGCCTTCCTCGAGAAGCCGAAGGACGCCGTCGGCCTCGCGGACTCCCCTCACGAGATCCTCGCCTCGATGGGCAACTACGTCTTCGACGCCGACGCGCTCGTCGACGCCGTGCTGCGCGACGGCCAGCTCGAGTCGTCGGCGCACGACATGGGCGGCGACATCGTGCCGGACTTCGTCGCGCGCGGCGACGCCGGCGTCTACGACCTGAAGGGCAACGAGGTCCCCGGCTCGAACGACCGCGACAAGTACTACTGGCGCGACGTGGGGACGATCGACTCGTTCTTCGACGCACACATGGACCTCATCGCGCCCGTGCCGGTGTTCAACCTGTACAACCAGGACTGGCCGATCTTCAACCAGCAGACCAACCTGCCGCCGGCGAAGTTCGTGCGGGACGCGAACGGGAACACCGGGTCGACGGTCGACTCGATCGTGTCGCTCGGGTGCCTGCTCTCCGGAGCCCAGGTCGAGCGCAGCGTCATCGGTCCGTGGTGCGGGATCGACTCCGGGTCGAAGGTGCTCGACTCGATCGTCTTCGAGCGGGCGTCGATCGGCGCCGGGTCGATCGTGAACCGCTCGATCCTGGACAAGGACGTCGTCCTCGCACCAGGTGCGCAGGTCGGCGTCGACCGGGAGGCCGACCTGGCCAGGGGCTTCACCGTCACCGATTCCGGGATCACCGTGGTGGGCAAGGGCGTCCGCGTCGAGGCATGACGGCACCCGACTCCGGACTCCGCCCATGCGTGGGCAAGGGCGTCCGCGTCGAGGCGTAGCCCCGTCCGACGTCACAGGAGGCGCGGCACCGCTACCGTTGTGGCGTGCCGCGCTTCCTCGTCGTCCTCGATGCCGATTCCACCCTGCTCGAGGAGGAGGTCATCGAGCTGCTGGCCGACGCCGCCGGGACCCGGCCACAGGTCGCCGCGATCACGGAGCGCGCCATGCGGGGGGACATCGACTTCGGGGACAGCCTCCGGGAGCGTGTCGCGACCCTTGCGGGCCTCCCGTCCACCGTCTTCACCGAAGCCCAGCGCGCCGTCCACGTGACACGGGGCGCGGACGAGCTCGTCCGCGGCGTGCACGCCGCAGGCGGCACCGTCGGCGTCGTCTCTGGCGGCTTCCACGAGGTCCTCGACCCGTTCGCCGCCGCGCTCGGCCTCGACCACTGCCAGGCGAACCGGCTCGAGGTCGTCGACGGCCGGCTCACCGGGCGGGTGCTCGGCGACGTCGTGGACGCGCACGCGAAGGCCGCCGCGCTCCGGACATGGGCCGGGGCGGACGGTGTGCCCCTCGCACGGACCGTGGCGATCGGCGACGGCGCGAACGACCTCGAGATGATGCGGGTCGCGGCGCTGTCCGTGGCGTTCGACGCCAAGCCGCGTGTCCGGGAGTCGGCGGACGTCGCGGTCGTCGACCGGGACCTCTCCCCCGTGCTCGCCGCCCTCGGCCTGCGCGGCTGAGCGCTGCCCGCGCCGGCGCCCGCGTCCGCGCTAGTGGCCCATCCCCAGGCCACCGTCGACCGGGATGACCGCGCCGGAGATGTACCCGGCGCCGTCACCGGCGAGGAAGAGCGTCGCGTCCGCGACGTCGTCGACGCTGCCGTAGCGCGCCGCCGGGATCTGCTTCTTGAACTCGGCCTGCAGTTCCTCCGGCAGCGCTGCCGTCATGTCCGTCTGGATGAACCCGGGCGCGACGACGTTCGCGGTGATGCCACGCGACCCGAGCTCGCGCGTGATCGATCGGGCCATGCCGACGAGGGCCGCCTTGGACGACGCGTAGTTGACCTGGCCGACCTGCCCGTAAACCCCGACGACGCTGCCCATCAGCACGATCCGGCCGAACTTGGCGCGCATCATGCCCTTCGTGGCCCGCTTCACGACCCGGAACGTCCCGGTCAGGTTCGTGTCGATGACGCTGGTGAAGTCCTCTTCGGACATGCGGAGCAGGAGCTGGTCGTTCGTGATGCCGGCGTTCGCGACGAGCACCTCGACCGGTCCGAGCTCCGCCTCGACCTGCGTGAAGGCGGCGTCGACCGACGCGGTGTCGGTGATGTCGGCCTGCACCGTGAGCGCACCCTCTGGTCCGCCGAGGCCGCTCCGGGACGTGACGGCGACCCGGTGTCCTTCCGCCACGAACCGCTCCGCGAGGGCGAAGCCGATGCTGCGGTTGCCGCCGGTGATGAGGACGGTACGGGGGGTGGTCATGGAGGCTCCGTTCGGTGGCGATCTCGTGCGGTGCGGACCGGGTCTCCCGGCCGACACGCCCGCACGAGCCTACCCGGGCCCACATCGCGCGCGTGATGTGTCCATGTGTCGGTGCGCGGGCTTAGGCTTGTCGGAGGGAAGACGGAGACCGAACGCATGAAGACGACGCGACGCATCACGCGACGCACGACGCAGGCCATCACGGCACTGCCGGAGACACCGCAGCGCGACCGGAAACACCGTCTGTCGCGCTACATCTGGCAGATGGCCGTGCGCGTGATCCTCTTCGTCGGCGCGGTCCTCGTCTACACCGTCTGGCACAGCCCGTGGCTCGCGCTCATCCCGATCGTCCTCGCGGCGGTGATCCCCTGGGTCGCCGTGGTCATCGCGAATGCCGGCAGCCACACCGAATCCGACTACGTCGCTCCGGCTGGCGCGCTCGTCCGTGCCGCTGACATCGACCCGCGCCTCCGCGAACAGCAGGAAGACGCGCGGGCACAGGCCTACCGAGACGAGCAGGACCGCCTGCGCGAAGGTGCCCAGCACGCGCAAGAAGAATGGCAGCGCAACGGCGACCGCTCCCGCGTGTGGGGCCACCGCTGATGGGCGCCACGTTCGACCTCTTCACCGAGCCGGGTTCGACCCCGGTGTGCTCCCGCGCCGGCTGCTCGACCGCCGCCAGCTGGCGGGTGAACTGGCGGAACCCGCGCATCCACGCCATCGACCGCGTGAAGATCTGGGCGGCCTGCGACGAGCACCGTGACTTCCTCGCCGGGTACCTCCGCTCCCGGACGTTCCCGGTCCGGGTCACCGGCATCGACGAAGACGTCGACCAGCTCGACGACGCCAAGCACGACGCGCACGACCAGCCGAAGAACGACGTCGGCGAACGGGCGCGCTCGGCGAACGAGCGATGACCGACGACTTCGACCCGGGTTCCCGGTACGGCCGCCGCCACGCCGAGAAGCTCCGTCGCGCTGCCGAGCGGGAACGCCGAGCGGCCGTCGACGCCGGCGTGGTGGAACGCGACCCCGACGAGCCCTTCGTCGGCTGGCGGTTCGTCGGGAGCCGCCGCTGGCTCGGGTACTTCGCCATCGCCGTCGCGTTCGCCATCGTCTGTGCGCTGTTCGGCATGTGGCAGTGGGACCGCCGGAACGAGGCCGTGCGCGAGAACCAGCAGATCGCGGCGAACTACGACCACTCCCCGGTGCCGGTCGACCAGGCACTCCCCCGGGCCTCGAGCTGGAACGACGACCAGACCTGGCTCCGGGTCGAGGTCACCGGGCGCTACGACACCGACGACCAGCTCCTCGTCCGGAACCGCGTGCACAACGGACAACCCGGCTTCGAGGTCCTCACGCCGCTCGTCACCGCGGACGGCCGCGCCTTCGTCGTCGATCGCGGGTGGGTCCCGACGGGCAACCGGCAGGACGCACCCGACAACATCCCGGCCGCTCCGACCGGGCAGGTCACCGTCGTGGCCCGTCTGCAGCAGAGCGAGCCGCGCATCCCCGGGCGCACCGATCCGGCCCACACCGACCAGGTCCAGTCCGTGACGCTCGCCGACGTCGCGAAGAAGGTCGACGCCCCGATCTGGACGGGCGCCTACGGCCAGCTCGCATCGGAGACCCCGGCGCCGACCGAGGCCCGCCCGCTCGGGTGGGACCGGCCGAGCGCGGACACCGGCCTACACCTCAGCTACTTCATCCAGTGGTTCATGTTCGCCGCCGGCGGGTTCGGCTTCCTGGCGTACCTGATGGTGCAGGAGTACCGGAACCTCAACCAGGACGACCCGGAAGAGCGCGAGCGCGCCCTCGAGCGGCAGCGGCGCAAGGACGCGAAGCCCAAGTCGGACGCCGACATCGAGGACGAGCTCCTCTCACGCTGACCGCAGCGCGCTGACCGGCCCGAGTGGTCACGACACCCCGCCGGTCGTTCGCCGAGTGGTCACGGTCCGTCGGTCAGCGCGGCTCGCGTCGACGTTCCTTGCCCACTCGGCGGAGGTGAGCGGGATGTCGTGACCAGTCATGGGAACGAGCTGGATCGGGTCAGCCTCCCGCAGTTGCCTGCGCGGCACTACGCGAGCTCGATGAGCTCCGCGTAGTCCTTGTTCCAGTGGTCCTCGGTGCCGTCGGGCAGCAGGAGCACCCGTTCGGGGTTGAGCGCCTCGACCGCACCGGCGTCGTGCGACACGAGCACCACGGCGCCCTCGTAGCCCGCCAGCGCGCCGAGGATCTCCTCGCGTGACGCCGGGTCCAGGTTGTTCGTCGGCTCGTCGAGGAGCAGCACGTTCGCACCGGAGACCACGATCATCGCGAGCGACAGACGGGTCTTCTCGCCACCGGAGAGCACGCCGGCCTTCTTGTAGCCGTCGTCCCCCGTGAAGAGGAACGATCCGAGGACCCGACGGGCCTCGGTCTCGTTGAGCTCCGTCGACGCCGACACCATGTTCTCGATGACGGTGCGGTTCACGTCGATGTTCTCGTGCTCCTGCGCGTAGTAGCCGATACGCAGACCATGACCGGGCTGGATCTCGCCGGTGTCGGGCGCGTCGGCGCCGGCGAGGATACGGAGCAGGGTCGTCTTGCCGGCACCGTTGAAACCGAGGATGACGACGCGCGAGCCGCGGTCGATCGCCAGGTCGACACCGGCGAAGATCTCCAACGAGCCGTAGGACTTCGACAGCCCCTCGGCCATCAGCGGCGTCCGACCACATGCGACCGGCGTCGGGAACCGGAGCTTCGCGACCCGGTCGACGGCGCGCTCGTCCTCGAGGCCGGCGAGCAGCTTGTCGGCCCGCGCGACCATCTGGTGCGCCGCGGCCGCCTTCGACGCCTTGGCACCGAATCGAGCAGCCTGGTCCTTGAGCGTGGCCGCCTTCTTCTCGGCGTTCGCGCGTTCCTTGCGGCGACGTTCCTCGTCGGCGACGCGCTGCCGCTGGTACAGCTTCCAGCCCATGTTGTAGATGTCGATGGTCTGGCGGTTCGCATCGAGGTAGAACACCCGGTTGACGACCTCGTCGACGAGTTCGACGTCGTGGGAGACCACGATGACGCCGCCGGGGTAGGTCTTGAGGTGCTCACGGAGCCAGACGACGCTGTCGGCGTCGAGGTGGTTCGTCGGCTCGTCGAGGATCATGGTCTCGGCATCCGAGAACAGGATCCGGGCGAGCTCGATGCGACGACGCTGACCACCCGACAGCGTCTTCAGCTGCTGGTCGAGGATGCGGTCCGGGAGCTTGAGGTTCGACGCGATCGACGCCGCCTCGGCCTCGGCCGCGTAGCCGCCGAGCGCGTTGAACTGGTCGTCGAGGCGCGAGTAGCGGCGCATCGCCTTCTCGGCCACGGCCGGGTCGTCGCTGGCCATGTCGAGCGTGGCGAGTCGGATGCCCTCGACGAGTTCGCCGAGACCGCGAGCGTCGAGGATGCGCTTCCGCGCGGTGTCCTCCGGGTTGCCCGAACGCGGGTCCTGCGGCAGGTAGCCGATCTCGCCGGAGCGCTCGATCTTGCCGTCGGTCGGCGGGGTCTCCCCCGCCAGGGCCTTGGTCATCGTGGTCTTCCCGGCGCCGTTCCGGCCGACGAGACCGATCTTGTCGCCCTTCTCCACGCGGAAGGACACGTTCTCCATCAGGAGGCGGGCCCCGACTCGGATCTCGAGGTCGTGCACGGCAAGCACAGTGGAAGTCCAATCAGTTGGTGGTTTTGCACAACGACGTGCGCATGAGGTGCACCGCTACGCTGACGGGACCGATGGTCCTGAACAGGACCAGCAGTCCATTCTAGGAGAATCCATGACGAACGCCACCGGGTTCGCTCCCCGCGCAGTCCTCGCCGACCGTCTGCGGACGCACGGCCTCGCCACCGATGCCGCGCTCATCGCCGGCGGAACGCTCTTCACCGCGGCGATGGCCCAGGTCGAGGTCCCGATGTGGCCCGTCCCGATCACCGGGCAGACCCTCGCGGTCGTGCTCGTCGGTGCGACCCTCGGTGCCCGCCGCGGAGTGCTCTCGATGCTCGTCTACGCGATCGCCGGGCTCGCCGGCGCGCCGTTCTTCGCGGACATGCAGGGTGGGCTGCACGCGCTGACCCTGCCGAGCTTCGGGTACGTCATCGGGTTCATCCCCGCCGCCGGCGTCATCGGGTGGCTGGCACGCCGCAACTGGGACCGCCACGTGGGGCGCGCCACGGTGGCGTTCACGCTCGCGAGCGCGATCCCGTTCGTGACGGGGCTCCCCTACCTCGCCGTCGCGCTCGGTGCGCTCGGCCTGCCGAACGACCTGCAGTCCGTCCTCGCTGCCGGCCTGTACCCGTTCGTCGTGGGCGGCCTCGTGAAGGCACTCATCGCCGCGGGCATCATCCCCCTCGTGTGGAAGGCCGTCGGCCGCCGCTGACGCTGCTGCACCCGCGCGAAGGGCCCCAGACCGCTGGTCCGGGGCCCTTCGCGTTCGCGTGCGGGTGCGGGTGTGCCGGGACGCGTCTGCGGCGACCGGTCACGACACCCCGACAGCATCCGGCGACCGGTCACGAACCGTCGGCCGATGGCTACCCAGTCGACGGTTGGCGACCACCCGGCGCACGTGAGCGGTGTGTCGGGGGGGGGGGGGGCCCCCCCGGGGGGGGGGGGGGGGGGGGGGGGGCCCCCCCCCCCCCCCCGGGGGGGGGGGGGGGGGGGATAAAACCCCCGCCCCGGACGCCCACCCGCACCCACACACACCCAAATAG
>NZ_JBIVCR010000002.1:620388-899559 GCF_044746705.1 Curtobacterium sp. NPDC090217
CCCCACTGCCCGCCACCCTTTCCGAGGTACAAACCTAAACTAACCCGGGGGGCGCCCCCGCCCCCCCGCCCCCCCCCCCCCCGGGGGGGGGGGGGGGCCCCGCGCCCCCCCCGCCTCCCGTCTGTGTGTGGTCGCGACTAGATCGAGAAGCCGAGCGCGCGCATCATCTCGCGCCCGTCGTCGGTGATCCGCTCCGGACCCCACGGCGGCATCCAGACCCAGTTGATGCGGAACGCGTCGACGATGCCGTCGAGCGCGTTCGCGGTGTCGCCCTCGATGACGTCGGTCAGGGGGCAGCCCGCGCTCGTCAGCGTCATGCTGATGATCAGGGCGGTCGCCTCGTCGTCCCAGGCGAGGTCGTAGATGAGCCCGAGGTCGACGATGTTGACGCCGAGCTCCGGGTCCTGGACCTCCTTGAGGCCCTCGACGACCTCGTCGAACTTCTCCGGTGCGAGTGCGGTGATCATGGTCAGTGCGCCTCGGCTGCGGCTGCGGCCTGCACGTAGCGGTCGTAGCCCTCGTTCTCGAGCCGGTCCGCGAGCTCGGGGCCGCCCTGCTCGGCGACCTTGCCCGCGACGAACACGTGCACGAAGTCCGGCTTGATGTAGCGCAGGATGCGCGTGTAGTGCGTGATGAGCAGCACGCCGAGGCCCGTGGCGGCCTTCGCGCGGTTGACGCCCTCGGAGACGATCTTCAGCGCGTCGACGTCGAGCCCGGAGTCGGTCTCGTCGAGGACGGCGAACTTCGGCTTGAGGAGCTCCAGCTGCATGATCTCGTGGCGCTTCTTCTCGCCGCCGGAGAAGCCCTCGTTGACGTTCCGCTCGGCGAAGGCCGAGTCCATCTTGAGGTCGGCCATCGACTGACGGAGGTCCTTCACCCAGGTGCGGAGGGCGGGAGCCTCGCCGTCGATCGCGGTCTTGGCGGTGCGGAGGAAGTTCGAGACGGTGACGCCCGGGATCTCCACCGGGTACTGCATCGCGAGGAACATGCCGGCGCGGGCACGCTCGTCGACGCTCATCGCGAGGACGTCCTCGCCGTCGAGGGTGATCGAGCCACCGACGACGTTGTAGCGCGGGTGGCCGGCGATCGTGTAGGCGAGGGTGGACTTGCCCGAGCCGTTCGGCCCCATGATCGCGTGGATCTCGCCCTCGTTGATGGTGAGGTCGACGCCCTTGAGGATTTCCTTGACACCCTGGTCGGTGTCGATCGAGACCTGCAGGTCGCGGATTTCGAGAGTGGACATTGCGTTCCTTCGGTTGCAGCTGGGTCGCGGCGTCAGCCGCGGGGAAGAGTTGGGGTCCCTAGTCGACGGGGACGGGGTCGTGCACGTCGACGTAGACGTCGCCGTCGCGGACCTCGACACGGAAGACCGGGACGGGCTCGTACGCGGGGAAGTTCTGCGGCTTGCCGGTGGTGAGCGAGAAGCGGGATCCGTGCGCCCAGCACTCGAGCGAGTCGCCCTCGACGAAGCCCTCGGCGAGGGAGATGTCCCCGTGCGTGCACGTGTCACCGATGGCGTGCACCGTGCCCGCGGAGTCCTTCACGATCGCCACAGCGGTGCCGTCGACGACGACGCGCATCGGGCTGTCCACCGCGATGTCGCCCTCGGCGCAGACCTTCTCGGCCATCAGGCGTCCGAGCCGTCCGCCTCGGCCGACGGCGCGACGAGCACGGTCCGTCCCTCGGCGAGCTCCTGCTCGACGGCGGCGATGAGGCGTTCCTCGAGCTCGGGGGCGCCGATCTTCTGGATGACCTCGACGAGGAAGCCGAGCACGACGAGTCGGCGTGCTTCTTCTTCCGGGATGCCGCGGGCCTGCAGGTAGAACAGCTGCTCGTCGTCGAACCGACCGGTCGCACTCGCGTGCCCGGCGCCCTGGATGTTGCCCGTCTCGATCTCGAGGTTCGGGATGCTGTCCGCGCGGGTGCCGTCGGTCAGCACGAGGTTGCGGTTCTGCTCGTAGGAGTCGGTGTCGTCGCCGGCGCGGCCGATGAGCACGTCGCCGATCCAGACGGTGTGCGCACCCTGGCCCTGCAGCGCCCCCTTGTAGTTGACCCGACCGCGCGTGTTCGGCGCGTCGTGGTTCACGTAGACCTGCTGCTCGATGTACTGACCCGCATCGGCGAAGTACACGCCGTACATCTCGGTGTCGGCGCCCTGGGCACCCAGGTGCGTCGACGGGTTGACCCGGACGACGTCGCCCCCGAGCGAGACCACGACGTGCTTGAGGAAGGCGTCGCGGCCGACCTCGGCGAACTGCGTCGACACGTGGACGGTGTCGTCGGCCCAGTCCTGCAGCGACACGACCGTCAGGCGGGCGTTGTCGCCGACGACGATCTCGATGTTCTCGCTGAGGAGCGCCGAACCGCGGTTGTCGATGACGACGATGCCCTGCGCGTTCGGCTCGGCCGTGACGACGGTGTGCGCAGCGCGGGGCTGCGTGCCGAAGTCCGAGCGGGTGATGGTGATCGACTCGTAGGACTCGGTCGCCTTGATCGTCACGGCGAGGACGGCGTCACGAGCAGTCCAGGCAGCGGCGGCCGCCCGGTCCTCCGGGAGGCCCGCCGTGCCGACGCGGGGGTCGTCACTGCGACCCCACTCCACGTCGGCGCCGTCGGTCTCCGTCGCCAGGAACGGGTACGCGGAGCCGTCGAGCCCACCCGCGAGGAGCGGTGCGAGCTTGTCGAGCGGCGCGAACTTCCAGTTGACCTCTCGGCCGGTGACCGTCGGGAAGTCGTCGATGTCGCCCGACTGCGGGCGCGCCGAACGGGTCTGGACGGGGACCTTGGAGTCCCATCCGCCGTCGGAGTGCGCCTTCGCGCCGTGTTGGACCGTGGCGGACGCAGGCTCGATCGGCTGGTCGATGCGGGGTGTCTGGGTGGGGCTGGACATCTAGCCGACGGATCCTTCCATGCTCATCTCGATGAGCTTGTTGAGTTCGAGTGCGTACTCCATCGGGAGTTCGCGGGCGATCGGCTCGATGAAGCCGCGGACGATCATCGCCATCGCCTCGTCTTCTGCCATGCCGCGGGACATGAGGTAGAACAGCTGCTCTTCGCTCACGCGCGACACCGTCGCCTCGTGCCCGAGCTGGACGTCGTCCACACGGATGTCGATCGCCGGGTACGTGTCCGACCGGCTGATCGTGTCGACGAGGAGCGCGTCGCAGCGGACCGTGTTGGCCGCGTGGTGCGCGTTCGGGTCGACCCGGACCTCGCCGCGGTACCCGGCACGGCCGCCGCCACGGGCGATCGACTTCGAGACGATCGAGGACGTCGTGTACGGCGCCATGTGGATCATCTTCGCGCCGGCGTCCTGGTGCTGGCCGGGGCCCGCGAAGGCGACCGAGAGCGTCTCGCCCTTGGCGTGCTCGCCGGCGAGGTAGATCGACGGGTACTTCATCGTGACCTTCGACCCGATGTTGCCGTCGATCCACTCCATCGTGGCGCCCTCGTGCGCGATGGCACGCTTGGTGACGAGGTTGTAGACGTTGTTCGACCAGTTCTGGATCGTCGTGTAGCGCACGCGGGCGTTCTTCTTCACGATGATCTCGACGACGGCCGAGTGCAGGGAGTCCGACTTGTAGATCGGGGCCGTGCAGCCCTCGATGTAGTGGACGTACGAGTCCTCGTCCGCGATGATCAGCGTCCGCTCGAACTGGCCCATGTTCTCGGTGTTGATCCGGAAGTAGGCCTGCAGCGGGATCTCGACGTGGACGCCCTTCGGGACGTAGACGAACGAGCCGCCGGACCACACGGCCGTGTTCAACGCGGCGAACTTGTTGTCGCCGGCCGGGATCACGGTGCCGAAGTACTCCTCGAAGATCTCGGGGTGCTCGCGGAGGGCCGTGTCGGTGTCCATGAAGATGACACCCTGCTGCTCCAGGTCCTCGCGGATCTGGTGGTAGACCACCTCGGACTCGTACTGCGCGGCGACGCCGGCGACGAGGCGCTGGCGCTCCGCCTCGGGGATGCCGAGCTTCTCGTAGGTGGCACGGATGTCCTCGGGGAGGTCCTCCCACGACTGCGCCTGCTTCTCCGTGGAGCGCACGAAGTACTTGATGTTGTCGAAGTCGATGCCCGTCAGGTCGGCACCCCACGTCGGCATGGGCTTCCGGCCGAAGAGCTGCAGGCCCTTGAGCCGGTTCTTCAGCATCCACTCGGGCTCGTTCTTGAGGTTCGAGATGTCGGTGACGACCTCTTCTGAGATCCCGCGACGTGCCGAGGCACCGGCGGAGTCGGAGTCGGACCAGCCGAATTCGTACTGGCCGAGCCCTTCGAGTTCTGGACGGTCGATGAGCACGTCGGACATGGTCTCCTCGTTTCCTTCTCGTGGCAGCTTCCGGTTCCAACCGGTCGGCGTCGGGCGCCATTCCATCGCGAACCGCCGACAGGGCGATCACGGTGCTGCTACCTCGCAACGTCATGGTTCCACGCAGTCCTGGGCATGATCGGCGATCTCGGCCCATTCGGAGCCGGCGCCTGCCTAGACTTGACTGCTGCTGAACCCTCGAATCCTACAGGTTCACTGCACGGAACAACAGGAAGGCACCACCCTCGTGACACGCGTCGGATCCCCCGTCGGCCAGGAGACCCGGACCAGGTGGTGGTCCCTCCCCCGCGTCGTCGACCAGCGGGTGGTCGTCCTCGCCTGGGCGTCGTTCGTCGTCGAGGTCGTCCTGATCGGCACGGGTGGGCTCGTCCGCCTCACCGCGTCCGGCCTCGGATGCCCGACCTGGCCCCGATGCACCGCCGACTCGCTCGTGTCGACGCCGGAGATGGGCGTGCACGGGATCATCGAGTTCGGCAACCGTCTGCTGACCTTCGTGCTCGTGGTCGTGGCCATCGCGATGTTCCTGCTGGTCGTCCGGATGCGTCGAACCCGCCCCGAGTTGTTCTGGCTCGCGTTCGCCCAGGGCGCAGCGATCCCCGTGCAGGCGGTCATCGGCGGCCTGAGCGTCCTCACGAACCTGAACCCCTACGTCGTCGGGCTGCACTTCGTCGTGTCGACGCTCCTGACGGCGGTGACGGCCACGCTCGTGTACCGGTCGATGAACGGGCCTCGCACCGCGTCGCGGCTGGTCCCCGGCTCGTACGTCGGCGTCGTCCGGGGGACGATCGCCGCCACCGCCGTCACGGTCCTCATCGGCATCCTGACCACGGGCAGCGGCCCACACGCCGGCGCGGACGAAGCGGTCGACGGCGGCCGCCTGCACCGCACGGGGCTCGACCCGGCGATCCTCCAGCACGTGCACGCGGTCCCGGCGTACGTCCTCTTCGCGCTGACCCTGGTGCTCGTCGTCGGTGCCGTGCGGTTGCACCTCTCCAGCCGGTGGGCGCTCGTCCTGCTCGTCGTGGAGTTCGTGCAGATCGCCGTCGGCCTGACCCAGGCCCGCACCGGGCTGCCGGTCGGGCTGGTCGGCACGCACATGGTCCTCGCCGGCCTGCTCGTCGGTGCCGTCACCGTCGTGACCCTGTCCACGCGGGCATCGGGCGGCCGCCAGGCGGTCCGGGAGCCCCTGCCCCGCTGACCCCCAGCCGCCACCCGCCACCCGCCACCCCGCCACCCGCGAAAGCGACAGTGTCCGCCCGGGATCCGGGCGGACACTGTCGCTTTCGCATCCGGACACACGCACCCAGGGGACGCTGCGTCACGCGCCGGTCACGGTCGGACGGGAGGCTCGTGGCGGGCCCGCCACGAGCCTCCCGTCCGACTGCTCCGACCGCTCCGCCCGTTCCCGCCCACAACGGGCGTGATCGAAAGCAGAAACGCGCGTAGGTGGTCGGAAAACCCGACCACCTACGCGCGTTTCGACTTCCCACGCGGGAAACGGCCGCCCGCGGCAGCACGCCCGCGGCGGCGCACCCGCGCCAGCCCCGGGGCCGCAGCGCGCCCTAGAAGGTGAAGACCTGCGGGAGCAGGGGGTCGATGCCCACCGCGATGAAGAGCAGCGTCAGGTAGGTGATCGAACTGTGGAAGACCCGCATCGGCTGGACCTGCTCCACGTGCTGGATCGCCCGGTTGTAGAGCTTGTGCGACTCCACGACGAACCACACACCGCCCGCGAGCGCGACGACCGTGTAGAGCGGCCCCATGTGTGCGACCGGGATGAGCAGCAGCGAGCAGACGAGCGTCGCCCACGCGTACAGCACGACCTGCAGACCGACGACCGTGCGGCCCCGGACGACGGCGAGCATCGGCACGTCGGCGGCGTCGTAGTCGTCGCGGTACTTCATCGACAGCGGCCAGTAGTGCGGCGGGGTCCAGAGGAAGATCACCATGAACAGGATCACGGGCGCCCAGGTCAGCGACCCCGTGACGGCCGCCCAGCCGATGAGCACGGGCATGCAACCGGCTGATCCGCCCCAGACGATGTTCTGCGGCGTGCGGCGCTTGAGCCACAGCGTGTAGACGAAGACGTAGATCAGGATCGCGGCGACGCTGAGCGCTGCGGCGAGCCAGTTGACCAGGAACCCGAGGACCGCGGTCGACCCGATCGCGAGCACCCACGAGAACACCAGGGCTTCACGATCCGAGAGCTCGCCGGTGACGAGCGGCCGCGTGCTGGTCCGCTTCATGAGGCGGTCGATGTCGCGGTCGATGTAGCAGTTGAACGCCGACGCCGACCCGGCCGACATCGCGCCACCCAGCAGCGTCCAGAAGACCAGCCACAGGTTCGGCACCCCGCGCTCGGCGAGGAACATCGTCGGCGCCGTCGTGACGAGCAGCAGCTCCATCACACGCGGCTTCGTCAGCGAGACGTACGCTCGGACCTTGCGGGACAGCGTCGAGCGACGCTCGGTGTCGGGCCTGGTCACGGTGGCAGTCGGCAAGGGGACCTCAGTCTGTTCGCTTCAGCTCGCACGCTCGGTGGACGACGCCATCGGCGTCCGGGCATGCGCTGACCCGGAATGTTCACGGGTCATCGACAGTTTACGGGATGGAAGCGCCGCGACGATGCCCCGCTCCCCATCCGGTTAAGAAGTCGACGAGATGCGTCCCGAGACCGCCGCAGAACCGCGGAACAGCGGGCGACACGCCCGGAGCGGCAACGCGCGAGGACCGCGTCCATGAACATCGGGGGTCACCTGAACCCCTTCTGAGTGGCGGGTCACTATGCTGGAGACGCCCTCCCGCAGTGTGCCCCGACGAAGCCGGCCGCGAAATGCGCCGGTCGGCCGCCGGTGACGGCGACACGACGGAGCCCCGGGATGGGAACCATGTCCGTGCGATGGCACGAGCCCTCGCACATGTCGCTACAGAAGGGTCAACATCCAAGTGGCTGAATTCACCTGGGACGCCATCGACCGGAAGGCCGTCGACACGGCCCGCGTTCTCGCCGCCGATGCGGTCGAGGCCGCCGGCAACGGTCACCCCGGCACCGCGATGAGCCTCGCGCCGCTCGCACACCTCCTCTTCCAGAAGGTGATGCACCGCGACCCGAGCGACTCCACGTGGATCGGCCGTGACCGGTTCATCCTCTCCGCTGGACACGCATCGATCCTCCAGTACGTGCAGTTCTACCTGCACGGCTACGGCCTCGAGCTCGAGGACCTCCAGCACCTCCGCAAGTGGGGCTCCAAGACCCCGGGTCACCCGGAGTACGGCCACACCGACGGTGTCGAGATCACCACCGGCCCGCTCGGCCAGGGCCTCGCGTCCGCCGTGGGCTTCGGCTACGCGCAGCGCTACGAGCGCGGCCTCTTCGACGCAGAAGCCGGCGAGGGCCAGTCGCCCTTCGACCACTTCACCTACGTGATCGCCGGTGACGGCGACATGCAGGAAGGCGTCACCAACGAGGCAGCGAGCCTCGCGGGCCGTCAGCAGCTCGGTCGCCTGGTCGTCTTCTACGACTCGAACCAGATCTCGATCGAGGACGACACCGACATCTCCTTCTCGGAGAGCGTCCCGGACCGCTACGAGGCCCTCGGCTGGCATGTCCAGACCGTCGACTGGAAGAAGACCGGCGAGTACACCGAGGACGTCGAGTCCCTGTACGCCGCGATCGAGGCCGCCAAGGCCGAGACGAACAAGCCGTCGCTCATCGTCCTCAAGACGATCATCGGCTGGCCGTCGCCGACCAAGCAGAACTCCGGCAAGATCCACGGCTCGGCGCTCGGCGCCGAGGAGATCAAGGGCCTCAAGGAGGTCCTCGGCTTCGACCCCGAGCAGACCTTCCACGTCGACCCCGAGGTCCTCGAGTACACCCGTGGCGCGATCGCCAAGGGCCAGGCACAGCACGCCGAGTGGCAGAAGACCTTCGACGCGTGGGCCGAGTCCCACCCGGAGCAGAAGGAACTGTTCGACCGCGTCATGTCGAAGACCCTCCCCGAGGGCCTCGAGGCAGCGCTGCCGGAGTTCCCGACCGACAAGGCCGTCTCCACCCGTGCCGCGTCCGGCAAGGTCATCAACGCCATCGCGCCGCTGATGCCCGAGTTCTGGGGCGGTTCCGCGGACCTCGCGGAGTCGAACCTCACCACGATCGAGGGCGCCAAGTCCTTCGGCCCGCTCGACGCGGCCACCAAGGCCTGGAGCACCGACCCGTACGGCCGCGTGCTGCACTTCGGCATCCGCGAGCACGCGATGGGCTCGATCCTGTCCGGCATCGTCCTGCACGGGAACACCCGCCCCTTCGGCGGCACGTTCCTCATCTTCAGCGACTACATGCGCCCGGCCGTCCGTCTCGCCGCGCTCATGCAGGCGCCGGCGATCTACGTCTGGACGCACGACTCCGTCGCCCTCGGTGAGGACGGCCCGACGCACCAGCCGATCGAGCAGCTCTCCGCACTCCGCGCGATCCCGGGTCTCGACGTCGTCCGTCCGGCCGACGCCAACGAGGTCGCGTACGCGTGGCTCGAGATGCTGGGGCACCAGGACCGCCCGGCCGGCATCGCGCTGAGCCGCCAGAACCTCCCCGTCTTCGAGCGTGGCGACGGTGACGCGTCCGGCGAGGTCTTCGCCTCCGCGAAGAACGTCGGCAAGGGCGCGTACGTCCTGGCCGAGGCGCCGAACGGCACCCCGGACGTCATCCTCATCGCGACCGGCTCCGAGGTGCAGATCGCGGTCGAGGCACGTGAGCAGCTCAAGGCCGAGGGCATCAACGCCCGCGTCGTGAGCGCCCCGTCGCTCGAGTGGTTCCGCGCCCAGAGCGAGAACTACCAGGACCAGGTCCTGCCGAAGGACGTCACCGCGCGTGTCTCGGTCGAGGCCGGGATCGCGATGAGCTGGCGCGACATCGTCGGCGACAAGGGTCGCAGCGTCTCGATCGAGCACTTCGGTGCGTCGGCCGACTACCAGACGCTCTTCAAGGAGTTCGGCTTCACGACGGAGCACGTCGTGGCCGCCGCGAAGGAATCCATCGCGGCTTCCTGACCCTGATGGGCCGGGTCCGGTTCGCCGGATCCGGCCCTTCTTCCGGGAGGCCCGGCTCGGCTCCGCCAGTCGCCTCCCGCCCCCACACCACGACACCAGGGCCCGCATCACCTCCGCGACGCGGGCCGGTCGACGAAAGAAGAAGAGAAACACATGGCTGACACCACCCCCACCGCCGAGCTCTCCGCCGTCGGCGTGAGCATCTGGCTCGACGACCTCTCCCGCGAGCTCCTCGAGACCGGCCGTCTCGACGGCCTCATCGAGGACCGCAACGTCGTCGGCGTGACCACCAACCCGACGATCTTCGCGTCGGCACTCGCCAAGGGCGAGCGCTACGACTCGCAGGTCAAGGAGCTCGCCGCCGCTGGCACCGAGGTCACCGACGCGATCTTCGCGATCACCACGCAGGACGTCGCGAACGCGTCGGACCGCTTCAAGGCGATCTACGACGACACCAAGGGCTTCGACGGCCGCGTCTCGATCGAGGTCGAGCCGGGCCTCGCCCACGACACCGCGAAGACCATCGAGCAGGCCAAGTTCCTGTACGAGAAGGTCGGCCGCGAGAACGTCCTCATCAAGATCCCCGCGACGCTCGAGGGCCTCGAGGCGATCACCGAGGTCATCGGCGCCGGCATCTCCGTCAACGTCACCCTGATCTTCTCGCTCGAGCGCTACCGCGCCGTCATCGACGCCTACCTCGGTGGCCTCGAGAAGGCGAAGGCCGCTGGCCACGACCTCTCGAAGATCCACTCGGTCGCCTCGTTCTTCGTGTCGCGCGTCGACACCGAGATCGACAAGCGCCTCGACGCGATCGGCTCGGACGAGGCGAAGGCCCTCAAGTCCAAGGCCGGCGTCGCCAACGCGCAGCTCGCCTACCAGGTCTGGGAGCAGGCGTTCGACTCCGAGCGCGCCAAGGGCCTCCTCGAGGCCGGTGCCAACACCCAGCGTCCGCTGTGGGCCTCGACCGGTGTCAAGGACCCGTCGCTCTCCGACACGCTCTACGTGACCGAGCTCGCCGCCCCGCACACGGTGAACACCATGCCGGGCAAGACCCTCGAGGCCACGTTCGACCACGGCCAGGTCCACGGTGACGCGATCTCCGGCTCCTACGACGCCGCCAACGGCGTCATGGACCAGCTCGCCGCGGTCGGCATCGACTACGACGACGTCGTCGCGCTCCTCGAGAAGGAGGGCGTCGACAAGTTCATCGTCTCCTGGGGTGAGCTCGTCGAGACCGTCAAGACCGCTCTCGAGAACGCCAACAAGTAAGTGACGGTCTCCATCGCAGCCACCGGCGACGCCGCGCGGGCCATCGACAAGATGGTCCCGCAGCTCGTCGCCGACCTGGTCGCGTCGGGGATCACCGCGGAGGACCCCGAGCTCTGGGGTCCGGCAGCCGAGGCCGAGGCGTCCGAGCGCCTCGGATGGGTGGAGGCCGTCTCGGTCTCCACCCTCCTCGTGGCGCAGATCGAGGCCCTGCGCGACTCCCTCCGTGCCGAGGGAGTCGACCACGTCGTGCTCGCCGGCATGGGGGGATCGTCGCTCGCGCCTGAGGTCATCACGCGGACGTACGGCGTCCCGCTGACGATCCTCGACTCGACGAACCCGGCACAGGTCCGAGCCGCCGTGGAGCACGACCTCGAGCGCACCGTCCTCGTCGTCTCGTCGAAGTCCGGTTCCACGATCGAGACCGACGCTCAGCGCCGGGTGTACGAGCAGGCGTTCCGCGATGCCGGGATCGACCCCGCGCAGCGCATCGTCGTCGTCACCGACCCTGGTTCGCCGCTCGAGGCGTCCGCTCGCGACGCCGGCTACCGGGTGTTCACCGCCGACCCGAACGTCGGCGGCCGGTTCTCCGCACTCACCGCGTTCGGCCTCGTGCCGTCCGGTCTGGCCGGAGCGGACATCCAGGAGCTCCTCGACGAGGCCGACGCCATCTCGGCGCTCCTCGCCGTCGACACCGACGAGAACCCCGGGCTCGTGCTCGGCGCGGTCCTCATGAGCGTCGATCCGACCGTGTCGAAGATCGGCATCGTCCCGGACGGCACCCACATCGTCGGGTTCGGCGACTGGATCGAACAGCTCCTCGCCGAGTCCACCGGCAAGGACGGGCTCGGGCTCCTGCCCGTCGTCCTCACCCCGGACTCCCCCGAGGTCACGAACGTCCCGGCGGACATGCAGATCATCCGCATCGTCGGGTCGCGCGGGGCCGAACGCCACGTGGCTCCGAACGAGGCCGAGATCGACGGCACGCTCGGCGGCCAGATCCTGGTCTGGGAGTACGCGGTCGCGGTGGCCGGACGCCTTATGGGGATCAACCCCTTCGACCAGCCCGACGTCGAGGCCGCCAAGGCCGCCGCGCGAGCCCTGCTCGACGGCGGAGCCGGCGACGGCTCCCGACGACCGGAACCCGCCTTCGAGGAAGCGGGCACGGCGGTGACGGCAACCGGCTTCGAACCGGGCACCACCGTCGCCCAGGCCGTGACCGGCCTCCTGTCCGGTCTCGGCGACCGCGGCTACGTCGCCGTCCAGGCGTACGTCGACCGCACGACGAGCCAGTCCCTCGAGCCGATCCGCGACCTGCTCGCGGCGCGCACCGGCCGTCCCGTCACCTTCGGGTACGGCCCCCGGTTCCTCCACTCGACCGGGCAGTACCACAAGGGCGGACCCGCGAACGGCGTGTTCCTGCAGATCGTCTCCGACGACCAGGCAGACCTCGACGTCCCCGGCCGCCCCTTCACCTTCGGCCAGCTCATCCGGGCGCAGGCAGCGGGGGACGCCAGCGTCCTCGCGCAGCACGGGCGCCCGGTCCTGACCCTGTCGACGCGGGATGTTCCCGCGCTCGCACAGGCGCTCACGGCCGCAGTACGTTCCTGACACCAAAAGGAGTTCACCGACACATGTCACCGGTGGCGATCACCCCGGAGCACAACCCGCTCCGGCTACCCACGGATCGTCGACTGAACCGCATCGCGGGTCCCAGTACCCTCATCATCTTCGGCGTGACGGGCGACCTGTCCCGCAAGAAGCTGATGCCCGCGGTGTACGACCTCGCGAACCGGGGGCTCCTGCCTCCTGGATTCGCGCTGGTCGGGTTCGCTCGGCGTGACTGGGAGGACCAAGACTTCTCCCAGCTCGTCCACGACGCGGTCAAGGAGCACTCGCGTACTCCCTTCGACGAGGACGTCTGGCGGCAGCTCGAACAGGGCATCCGCTTCGTCCAGGGGTCCTTCGACGACCCCGACGCGTTCGTCCAGCTCAAGGAGACGGTCGACGCACTCGACGCCGAACGCGGGACGCTCGGCAACCACGCGTTCTACCTCTCGATCCCCCCGAAGATGTTCCCGGTCGTCACCGAGCAGCTGAAGCTGTCCGGCCTGACCGAGAAGCGGGACGGTTCCTGGAGTCGCGTCGTGGTGGAGAAGCCGTTCGGCTCCGACCTCCGCACCGCGCGCGAGCTGAACGCGATCGTCGAGAGCGTCTTCGCTCCCGATGACGTGTTCCGCATCGACCACTACCTCGGCAAGGAGACGGTCCAGAACCTCCTGACGCTGCGGTTCGCGAACCAGATGTACGAACCCATCTGGAACTCGAACTACGTCGACCACGTGCAGATCACGATGGCCGAGGACATCGGCGTCGCCGGACGTGCCGCGTACTACGACGGCATCGGCGCGGCGCGCGACGTCATCCAGAACCACCTGCTCCAGCTCCTCGCACTCACCGCGATGGAAGAGCCCGTCTCGTTCAAGGCCGGTCACCTCCGCGCCGAGAAGGAGAAGGTGCTCTCCGCGGTGGAGCTCCCGGACGACCTGTCGACCGCCACCGCCCGCGGGCAGTACGCCGGCGGCTGGCAGGGCGGCGAGAAGGTCCTCGGCTTCCTCGAAGAAGCGGGGATGAACCCGGAGTCCGGCACGGAGACGTTCGCGGCCATCAAGCTGAACATCGCCACGCGTCGGTGGCAGGGCGTCCCGTTCTACCTGCGCGCCGGCAAGCGCCTCGGCCGCCGCGTCACGGAGATCGCGATCGTGTTCAAGCGCGTCCCCGAGGACGTGTTCGGCATCCCGCAGTCCCCGCTCGGCCAGAACGCACTCGTCATCCGCGTCCAGCCGGACGAGGGCGTGACGCTGCGCTTCGGGTCGAAGGTCCCGGGCGTCGGCACCCAGGTGCGCGACGTGACGATGGACTTCGGCTACGGCCACGCGTTCACCGAGGCATCGCCGGAGGCGTACGAGCGACTCATCCTCGACGTGCTCCTCGGTGACCCGCCGCTCTTCCCGCGGCACCAGGAGGTCGAGCTGTCCTGGAAGATCCTCGACCCGATCGAGGAGTTCTGGGCCACGCAGGGCCAGCCCGAGCAGTACCGTCCCGGCACGTGGGGTCCGGCTTCGGCCGACGACCTGCTCGCCCGCGACGGCCGGACCTGGAGGCGTCCATGAAGATCGATCTGCCGAACACCACGGTCTCGAAGATCCAGAAGACCCTGGTCCACATCCGCGAAGAGGGCGGCGCCGTCGCACTCGGTCGTGTCCTGACGCTCATCATCTCGACGGCTCTCGGCCACGAGGAAGAGGCGATCGCGGCCGCGAACGAGGCATCGCGCGAGCACCCGATGCGCGTGATCATCGTGTCGAAGAACGACGGCGACATCCACTCGCCCGGTCGCCTCGACGCCCAGATCCGCGTGGGGAGCGACGCCGGCGCGAGCGAGGTCATCGTGCTCCGCGCCTACGGCGAGACGGCCACCGACGAGGAGAGCCTGGTCACCGGCCTCCTGCTGCCGGACGCGCCCGTCGTCGCCTGGTGGCCCGGCATCGCACCGTCGAAGCCGTCCGAGTCCTCGCTCGGTCGCATCGCGCAGCGCCGGATCACGGATGCCGCTGCCCAGAAGGACCCGAGCATCGCGATCGCGGCGCTCGGAGCGTCCTACGTGCCGGGTGACACCGACTTCGCGTGGACCCGCCTGACCCTGTGGCGGAACCAGCTCGCCGCGGCGCTCGACCAGCCGCCGTACGAGCCGATCACCGGCGTCGAGGTCTCGGGGGCGAGCGACAGCCCGTCGACGATCCTCCTCGCCGCGTGGTTGCGGCTGCAGCTCCAGGTCCCCGTGTCCGTCGTCACGTCGCCGCGCGCGACCGGGTCGAGCGGCATCCACGGCGTCTCGCTGGTGCGCGAGAGCGGGACGATCGAGCTCGAGCGTTCCCTGGTCGACGTCGCGACCCTGTCGATGCCCGGCCAGCCGACGCACGATCTGTCGCTGCCACGCCGCAACCTGCGCGACTGCCTGGCCGAGGAACTCCGTAGACTCGACCCCGACGTCCTCTTCGGAGACGTCGTCAAGCACGGGGTGGCCCAGCTCCGCGATTCCGTCGCGGGCTGATCAGCTCCACAGCGGTCCGGTCGGTCTGCCGCCGTCGTCACGACGGGGACCGGCCGGCCGGACCGACGGCGGTCACATCAGGTGGCCGCACCACGAACACGGGAGTCACGTGACCAACGAACGGCGGGTGCTGGTGCACCCGGACAAGCAGGCCCTCGGCGCCTCCGTCGCCGCACGGTTCATCACGAAGATCATCGACGTGCTCGACGAGCAGGAGCGTGCCGACATCGCGATCAGCGGTGGTTCGGTGTCGTCCCTGGTCCTCGCAGCCATCGGGCAGTCCCCGGCGCGCGAGAGCGTCGACTGGTCGAAGGTGCACGTGTGGTGGGTCGACGAGCGCTGGGTGCCGGAGGGTGACGCGGACCGCAACATCACCGGCACGCAGACGGACTTCTTCGACCACGTCGCGATCCCGGCGGAGAACATCCACCCGATGGCGGCATCGGACGCCGGCCTGACCATCGACGAAGCAGCGACGCGGTACGAGCGCGAGCTCCAGGCTGCTGCGCCCGACTCGGCCATCGCGCCGAAGTTCGACATCACGCTGCTCGGTGTCGGTCCGGACGGGCACACGGCGTCGCTCTTCCCGGAGTTCCCGCAGCTCACCGTCACCGACCGCGTCGTGCTGTCGGTCGACGACTCCCCCAAGCCGCCGCCGCAGCGGCTCACCCTGACCTACCCGGCGATCAACGCGTCGCAGCGGGTCTGGGTGATCCTCTCCGGTGCCGAGAAGGCGTCCGTGCTCGGACTCGCCCTCGCCGGTGCCTCGGTGGACGAGGTCCCCGTCGGCGGCGTGCAGGGCCGCAAGCGTACGGTGTTCTTCGTGGACCAGGACGCCGCACGTGACGTCCCGGAGAACCTGATCGCGTCGACGTACTGACGCGCGCACTTCCGGACGGGAGGCACGGTGCCAGCTGGCACCGTGCCTCCCGTCTTCCGTGTGGTGCGGGATGCCGCGACGCGGGCCGTGCCGGCACGGCAGGCCCGCCGACCGGTCACAACACCCCGCTCACGTCCGCCGAGCGGTCACGAACAGTCGCCCGACGAGGCCCCGAGCGACACGTTCCGACCGGTCGGCGGCACGCGGGCGGGGTGTTGTGACCACTCGCAGAGCCTCGCAGAGCCTCGCAGAGCCTCGCGAGTGTGCTGCGACACGACGAAGGCCCCCGCACCGGAGTGCGGGGGCCTTCGTGACGTCTGGTGCTACTTCGCGGTACCGCGACGCTGCCGGAGCTGCTGGAGCGCGTCCTCGAGGAGCTGCTCGGCTTCCTCTTCGGTGCGGCGTTCCTTCACGTACGCGAGGTGGGTCTTGTACGGCTCGGTCTTCGTGACCTGCGGCGGGTTCTCCTTGTCACGACCAGCCGGGAGCCCGGTGGACGGCGAGTCGACCGTCTCGGGGATCTCCTCGTCCGGCAGGGTGGCGGAGAAGTACCGCACGACCTCGTTGCCGAGGGCGTCCCAGTACGAGATCGCCACACGCTCTGCCTGGACCCCGCGGTCCTGCTCCCCCATCGGGCCCGCGCCGACGCGCGAACCCCGGATTGCACTGCCTCCGGTTGCCATGGATCAGCTCCCCGCCGTGAACTTGTTGATGAGCCCGAGCACGATGATCGACACGATCCAGAGGAGACCGAGGATCACCGTGATCCGGTTGAGGTTGCGCTCGGCCACGCCGGACGCCCCGAGGTTGCTCGTCACACCACCGCCGAACATGTCGGAGAGACCGCCACCGCGGCCCTTGTGCAGGAGGATGAGGAGCGTGAGCAGGAGACTCGTGATAGCGAGGAGCACCTGCAGCACGACGGAGAGAATCGCCACGACGTACCTTTCGTGTCAGTCAGCCGTACGAGTATACCGGCCGAGCTGGGCTCGGCCGGTACCCCGGACGGAACGGTGTGTCAGAGGCCGACGTGCTGGCGGAAGCGCGCGATGGCCGCGAACTCCTGGACGTCGAGCGACGCCCCACCGACGAGCGCGCCGTCGACGTCGGGCTCGCGCAGGAAGCCCGCGATGTTGCCCGACTTCACGGAGCCGCCGTAGAGCACGCGGGTCTCGGCAGCAGCCTCGTCGCCCCACGCCGCGGCGATCCCGCGACGGAGTGCTGCGCACTCGTCCTGCGCCTGCTCAGCCGTGGCCGCCTGGCCGGAGCCGATCGCCCAGACCGGCTCGTACGCGACGACGATCTCGGACGGCTTGACCGCGTCGAGCACGACCTGGAGCTGCTCGACCGGCACGACACCGGCTCCGCGGCTCTCGCGCTGCTCGCCGGTCTCCCCGACGCAGACGACCGGCACGAGTCCGTGCTTGACGGCGGCGGCGGTCTTCGCGGCGACGATCTCGTCGGTCTCACCGTGGACGGTGCGACGTTCGGAGTGCCCGACGATCACGTACGCGGCGTCGAGGGCAGCGAGGAACGCGCCGGAGACGTCGCCCGTGTAGGCGCCGGAGTCGTGCTGGGAGAGGTCCTGCGCACCGAAGCGGATCGGGAGCTTGTCCGCCGAGATGAGCGTCTGCACGCTGCGGAGGTCCGTGAAGGGCGGGAACACCGCGACCTCGACGTCGTCGAAGTCGTGGCGCGCGTCCTTCAGCGTCCACGCGAGCTTCTGCACGGTGGCGATGGCCTGGAGGTGGTCCAGGTTCATCTTCCAGTTGCCGGCGATGAAAGGAGTCCGCGTCATCGGGTCCACCCCAGTGCTTCGAGACCGGGGAGCGACTTGCCCTCGAGGAACTCGAGGCTCGCGCCGCCGCCGGTCGAGATGTGCCCGAACTGGTCGTCCGAGAACCCGAGGGACCGGACGGCAGCAGCGGAGTCGCCACCGCCGACGACCCCGAGCCCGTCGACCTCGGTGAGCGCCTGCGCGACGGTCTTCGTGCCCGCGGCGAAGGCCGGGAACTCGAACACGCCCATCGGCCCGTTCCAGAACACGGTCTTCGAACCGGACACCGCCGACGCGAACCGCGCCGCGGTCTCCGGGCCGATGTCCAGGCCGATGCCGTCGGTGCCGAACGAGGAGGACTCGATGGCATCGGCGGCGACCGTCTCGTGGTCGGCGTCTGCGGAGAAGCCGGACGCCACGACGACGTCGGTCGGCAGGTCGATCGTCACGCCCAGCTCGTCGGCCTTGGTCAGGTAGGAGCGCACGACGTCGAGCTGGTCCTGCTCGAGCAGGGACTTGGCGACACCGTGGCCCTGCGCTGCGAGGAAGGTGAAGAGCATCCCGCCACCGATGCACAGCGTGTCCACCTGCGGGAGCAGGTGGTCGATCACGCCGAGCTTGTCGCTGACCTTCGAGCCGCCGAGCACCACCGTGTAGGGGCGCTCCGGGTTCGTGGTCAGACGCTCGAGCACGCGGAGTTCGGTCTCGATGAGCTCACCGGCTGCCGAGGGCAGCGCGGAGGCGAGCTCGTACACGGAGGCCTGCTTGCGGTGCACGACGCCGAAGCCGTCCGACACGAAGGCGTCGGCCATGGCGGCGATGCGGTCCGCGAAGCCACCGCGCACGGCGGCGTCCTTCGAGGTCTCCTCCGGGTTGAAGCGGAGGTTCTCGAGCAGCAGGACGTCGCCGTCCCCGAGGGCCTCGGCGGCCGCGGTGGCGTCGTCGCCGACGGTCTCGCCGACGAACGTCACCTCTTTCCCGAGCAGCTCGGAGAGGCGCTGGGCCACCGGGGCCAGCGAGTACTCCGGCGCCGGCGACCCATCGGGACGGCCGAGGTGGGAGATGACGATGACGCGCGCGCCGGCGTTGATGAGCGTGTCGAGCGTCGCGAGCGACGCCCGCACGCGGCCGTCGTCCGTGATCACGCCGTCCTTGAGCGGGACGTTCAGGTCACAGCGGACGACGACACGCTTGCCGGCGAGGTCGCCGAGGTCCTCGAGGGTGCGGAGGGTCATGCTCAGAGTCGCTCGCCCACGAACTCGGTCAGGTCGACGAGGCGGTTCGAGTAGCCCCACTCGTTGTCGTACCACGACGTGATCTTCACGAGACCGCCGATGACCTTGGTCAGGCCGGAGTCGTAGATCGACGAGTGCGGGTCCGTCGTGATGTCGGTCGACACCAGCGGGTCCTCGCTGTAGAGCAGGATGCCCTTGAGGGGGCCCTCAGCGGCCTCCTTGTACGCGGCGTTGATCTCGTCGACGGTGGCCTCGGCCTTGGTCTCGAGCGTCAGGTCGGTGATCGACCCGGTCGGGACCGGCACGCGGAGGGCGAAGCCGTCGAGCTTGCCGGCGAGCTCCGGCATGACCTGGCCGATGGCCTTGGCGGCACCGGTCGAGGTCGGCACGATGTTGAGGGCTGCAGCGCGGGCGCGACGCGGGTCCTTGTGCGGGCCGTCCTGGAGGTTCTGGTCGGCGGTGTAGGCGTGGACCGTGGTCATGAGACCGCGCTCGATGCCGAACTTGTCGTTGAACACCTTGGCGAGCGGCGCGAGGCTGTTCGTGGTGCACGAGGCGTTCGAGATGATGTTGTGGTTCGCCGGGTCGTACTGGTCCTCGTTCACACCGAGCACGATGGTGACGTCGTCACCCGTGGCCGGGGCGGAGATGATGACCTTCTTGGCGCCGGCGTCGATGTGCTTCTGCGCGTCGGCGGCCTTGGTGAAGAACCCGGTCGACTCGATGACGATGTCGACGCCCAGCTCGCCCCAGGGGAGGTTGGCGGGGTCGCGCTCCGCGAGGACCTTGATCGGCTTGCCGTCGACGACGATGTTGTCGCCGTCGAGCTCGACGGAGACGCCGAGACGGCCCGTGATGGAGTCGAACTTCAGCAGGTTCGCCAGCGCGGCGTTGTCGGTGAGGTCGTTCACCGCCACGATCTCGAGGTCGCTGCCCTTGGCGAGGGCGGCCCGGAAGAAGTTACGGCCGATGCGGCCGAAGCCGTTGATGCCGATCTTGACGGTCAATGGATCTCCTGTTGGGTGTGGAGCGCCCAGGGGGCGCTGCTTTCGGAGTCGCGAGCCCTCGTCGGGCCCGCGTGTGGTGACGATACGCCCCGTAACGTCGCCGTAACGACCCTAGCAGTCGGAGCATCAGCGCCCGCCCGTGTGACGTCCAGGAAGCGCCACGCCGGGACGGGTCGGACGAGGGGGCCTCAGGCGCCCTCGAGCTCCTCGGGGACGCTGGCCTCGGTGCCCGGGATGTCGAGTTCCGCGGCACGCTTGTCGGCCATCGCGAGGAGGCGGCGGATGCGGCCGGCGATGGCGTCCTTCGTCATGGGCGGGTCGGCGTGCTGGCCGAGTTCGTCGAGCGACGCGTCCCGGTGTGCGAGCCGCAGGGACCCGGCGTACTGCAGGTGGTCGGGGACCTCGTCGCCGAGGATCTCGAGCGCGCGCTCGACCCGTGCGCACGCCGCGACCGCGGCCTGGGCCGAGCGGCGGAGGTTCGCGTCGTCGAAGTTCACCAGGCGGTTGGCGGTCGCGCGGACCTCCCGGCGCTGGCGCATCTCCTCCCACTCGGCGGTGGTGCGCGCTGCACCCATCACCGTGAGCATCTGCCCGATGGCCTCGCCGTCGCGGATGACGACGCGGTGCACCCCGCGGACCTCACGGCCCTTCGCGGCGATCCCGAGACGCGACGCGGCTCCCACCAGGGCCATCGCCGCCTCGTTGCCGGGGCAGGTCACCTCGAGCGCTGCGGCGCGACCCGGGTCGGTCAGGGTGCCGGCGGCGAGGAACGCACCGCGCCAGATCGCGGCGAGGTCCTCGCGGTTCCCGGTGGTCAGCCGGTTCGGCAGCCCGCGGACCGGACGACGGCGGGCGTCCATCAGCCCGGTCTGGCGTGCGAGGGTCTCCCCGGCCTCGAGCACGCGGACCAGGTAGCGGGTGCCACGCCGAGCGGACGCCGAGGAGCCCACCGAGGCCTCGCTACGGACGCCGTAGAGCTCGGCGAGGTCCTTGCGGACACGGTGCACGATGATCCGGGTGTCGAGCTCGACCTCGACGGCGATGCGGCCGGAGATCACGTGCAGCCCGCCCGCGAAGCGCAGCACGGTCGCGAGCTCGGCGGCACGGACCGTGTTGCGGCCCACGACGACCCTGGCCAGTTCGTCCTTGACCTCGGCAGTCAACGGCACAGCATCATTCCTAACGTTTCTGGTGGTGGGGCTCGTCGGTCCCGGTGGCGCAGCCGTGTGGAGCGGCCGGTGGGACGGTCACTCCCGGCCGAGATCTCGGTTCTTCACACGCACGGCGACGTTGGGCATCCCACGGAGGAGACTCGCCAACTCGGCGACGATGGCGACCGAGCGGTGCTTCCCGCCGGTACAGCCGATGGCGATCGTAGCGTGTCTTTTGTTCTCGCGCTGGTAGCCGTCCAGGACGGGCTCCAGTACGGCGGCGTACCGGTCCACGAACGGACGGGCACCGGACTGGGCCAGGACGTAGTCGGAAACGGGCTCGTCGAGGCCCGTGTGCGGCCGGAGTTCCGGCACCCAGTACGGGTTCGGGAGGAACCGCACGTCGGCGACCATGTCCGCGTCCGGCGGCAGCCCGTACTTGAACCCGAAGCTCATCAGCGTCACCTGAACACCCGTGAAGCGGTCCTCGGCGAACTTCTCGATGACGGTGTTCGCGAGCTGGTGGATGTTGAGGTCCGAGGTGTCGATGATCACGTCCGACGCCTCTCGGAGACCGAGGAGTCGCTGGCGCTCACGGGCGATGCCGTCCAGCAGCGTGTCCTCGCCCTGCAGCGGGTGCGGTCGGCGGACCTGCTCGAACCGTCGGACGAGCACCTGGTCCGTCGCCTCGAGGAACAGCACGCGCACCCGTGCGGAGGTGCTCGCACGCAGCTGCTCGACGGCGGCTTCGGGGTCGGTGAAGTGCCGCCCGCCACGCACGTCGACCACCGCGGCGAGCTTCGGGATCTTCTCCCCCGCCCGGTCGGCGAGATCGGTCAGCGGACCGAGCATCTGGGTCGGCAGGTTGTCGACGACGTACCAGTCGAGGTCCTCGAGGGCCTTGCCGACGGTCGACCTGCCCGCACCGGACATCCCGGTGACGATGAGGACGTCGTGCTGGGGCTTCGGTTCGGTGTCGGTCATCTGGGAGATGTGCTCCGTCGTCGCTGCCCGGGCGCGTCGCCAGGGCTCTCCGGGACGGCCCGGCCGGGTGGTCTCGGGTCGGTTGGGCTCGCGGACAAGGCTATCCCCCGACACGCGCGGTCCGCAGGCCGGCCTGGAGGCTCGTCACGTGTCATGCAGGCAGGTGCGGACCGTCGGCGGTCGTCTCCGGGACCTGCACCGGGCCTCCCGAGCGGGTCGCGTCCGCGTCCTGCGCACCCGGCTCCGCCGGCTGGGGCGCGCTCGTCGGCGACTCGCCGGTCGGCGTGCTCGTCGGCACCGTCGTCAGCTTCCTGACCACCGCAGCGGCGGTCGCCGGACCCACCCCGTTGACCTCGGCGATCTCGTCCGCCGTGGCGGACCGCAGCCGCGCCACCGAACCGAAGTGCTTCAACAGCGCACTCACCCGGCTCGGCCCGAGCCCCGGGATCTCCGAGAGCTGCGTGCGGACGTCGCGCTTGCGCCGTCCCCGCTGGTGGGTGATCGCGAACCGGTGCGCCTCGTCGCGGATGCGCTGGATGAGGAAGAGCGCCTCGGAGTTGCGGGGCAGGATCACCGGGAAGTCGTCGTCTGGCAGCCAGAGTTCCTCGAGCCGCTTGGCGATGCCGACCAGCGCGATGTCGGTGACACCGGCTTCGTCCATCGCCCGCTTCGCCGCCTGGACCTGGGGCTGGCCGCCGTCGACGATGAGCAGCTGCGGGCGGTACGCGAACCGCTTCGTGGGCTTCTCCACCGCGACCACGCCGTCCGCGTTCTGGTCCGGCTGCTCGGGCAGCTCGGCGTCCTCGTCGAGACGCGCGAGCCGACGGGTCAGCACCTGGTGCATGCTGTCGGTGTCGTCGCGGGTCTCCGCGATCGAGTACCGCCGGTACTGGTCCTTGCGGGGCAGCCCGTCCTCGAACACGACCATCGACGCCACGACGTTCGTGCCCTGCAGGTGCGAGATGTCGTAGCACTCCATCCGCAACGGCGCCTCGGTCATGCCGAGCGCTTCCTGGATGTCGGCCAGGGCCGCGGCACGCGTGGTGTAGTCGGCCGAGCGCTTGGTCTTGTAGAGCATCAGCGCCTGCTGCGCGTTCTGCGATGCCGTCCGTGCGAGGCCGGCCCGGTCGCCGCGCTGCGCGGTGCTGAGCTTGGTCCCCCGGCCGCCGCGACGGTCGCTGAGCCACTGCTGCAGCGCATCGGCGTCGTCGGGGAGCTCCGGGACGACGACCTCTCGGGGCGGCTCGGACTCGGCCGTGCCGTCGGCGTAGTTGCCCTGCACGATCTGTTCGACCAGGTCGCCCGTCGAGATGTCGAGCTCCTTGTCCACGACCCAGCCGCGGACACCGCGGATGCGACCGCCGCGGACCGAGAACAGCTGCACGGCTGCGGCGAGCTCGTCCTCGGCGATGCCGAACAGATCGAGGTCCACCGAGTCGCGGAGCACGACGGCCGACTTCTCGAGGACGGCCTCGAGCGCCTCGACCTGGTCGCGGTACTTCGCCGCCTGCTCGTACTGCATCGCGTCGGCGGAGGCACCCATGCGCTGCCGGAGTTCGGTGATCACCCGGCGGTCGTAGCTCGCCATGAACCGGACGAACTCCTCGACCAGGGCACGGTGCTCCGCGATCGTGACCCGCTGCGAACACGGTCCGCCGCACTTGCCGATCTGCCCGGGGAAGCACGGCTTGCCGGTCTGCATCGCGCGCTTGTACGAGGAGTCGGAGCAGGTGCGGATCGGGAACACCTTGATCATCAGGTCGATCGTGTCGTGCACAGCCCAGATCTTCGGGTACGGCCCGAAGTACTTCGCGCCCTTGATCTTCCGGTTCCGCGTCACCATCACCCGTGGTGCTTCGTCCGCCATCGTGATCGCCATGTACGGGTACGACTTGTCGTCCCGGAACTTCACGTTGAACGGCGGATCGAACTCCTTGATCCACGTGTACTCGAGCTGGAGCGCCTCGATCTCGGACCCGACGGTCGTCCACTCGACGCTCTTCGCCGTCAGGACCATCCGGCGGGTGCGCTCGTGCAGCGTCGGCAGCGGCGCGAAGTAGTTGCTGAGCCGTGCCCGGAGGTTCTTCGCCTTGCCGACGTAGAGCACCCGGCCGTTGCCGTCACGCCAGCGGTAGACGCCCGGGTCGGTCGGGATCTCCCCCGCCTTCGGACGCCACGGGACGGTGTCCGCCACCTACCGAGCACCCGCCTTCGTGCCGCGCTTCAGCGTGCCGGTCTCCGTGACCGTGCGGGCGCCGACGGAGCGCTCCTTGCCCACGCGGGCGTCCTGCGCGTCGAAGATCTCACGCAGGAAGACACCGGTGTGGCTCTCGGGGACGTCCGCGACGAACTCCGGGGTGCCCGTCGCCAGGACGGTGCCACCACCGGAACCACCTTCCGGACCCATGTCGATGAGCCAGTCCGCCGACTTGATGACGTCGAGGTTGTGCTCGATCGTGATCACGGTGTTGCCCTTGTCGACGAGGCCCTGCAGCACGAGCAGCAGCTTCCGGACGTCCTCGAAGTGCAGGCCCGTCGTCGGCTCGTCGAGCACGTACACGGTGCGACCGTTGGACCGGCGCTGGAGTTCCGTCGCGAGCTTCACGCGCTGCGCCTCGCCGCCGGAGAGGGTCGTCGCGCTCTGGCCGAGGCGGACGTACCCGAGACCCACGTCGACGAGGGTCGCCATGTAGCGGTGGATCGCGGAGATCGGCTCGAAGAACTCGGCCGCCTCGCTGATCGGCATGTCGAGGACCTCGGAGATGTCCTTGCCCTTGTAGTGCACCTGCAGCGTCTCGCGGTTGTACCGCGCGCCACCACAGACTTCGCACGCGACGTAGACGTCGGGGAGGAAGTTCATCTCGATCTTGATCGTGCCGTCACCGGAACAGTTCTCGCAGCGACCGCCCTTGACGTTGAAGCTGAAGCGACCGGGCTGGTAGCCGCGGGCCTTGGCTTCCGGGGTCTCGGCGAAGAGCTGCCGGATCCGGTCGAACACACCCGTGTAGGTCGCCGGGTTCGACCGCGGCGTGCGGCCGATCGGTGCCTGGTCGACGTGGACCACCTTGTCGAGCTGGTCGAGCCCCTTGACGCGGGTGTGCTTGCCGGCGATGTGCCGTGCGCCGTTGAGCTGGTTCGCGAGCACCTTGTAGAGGATGTCGTTCACCAGCGTCGACTTGCCGGAACCGCTGACGCCGGTCACCGCGGTGAACACCCCGAGCGGGAAGTCGACGTCGACTTCCTTGAGGTTGTTGGCGCGGGCGCCCTGCACGCTGATCACGCGCTTCTTGTTGATCTTCCGGCGCTCCGACGGCATCTCAATCATGCGACGCCCGGCGAGGTAGTCGCCCGTGATCGACTCGCGGTTCTCGATGATGCCCTCGTACGAGCCCGAGTGCACGACGTTGCCGCCGTTCACCCCGGCACCAGGACCGATGTCGACGACCCAGTCCGCCGTGCGGATCGTGTCCTCGTCGTGCTCGACGACGATGAGGGTGTTGCCGAGGTTCTTCAGCTTCACGAGCGTGTCGATCAGCCGACGGTTGTCCCGCTGGTGCAGCCCGATGCTCGGCTCGTCGAGGACGTAGAGCACGCCCGTCAGCCCCGACCCGATCTGGGTCGCGAGCCGGATGCGCTGCGCTTCGCCACCCGACAGCGAACCGGCGCCGCGGGACAGCGTGAGGTAGTTGAGCCCGACCTCGAGCAGGAACTCGAGGCGCGCCCGGATCTCGCGCAGCACGGCCGCGGCGATGTGGGCTTCGCGCTCGGTGAGGGTCAGGGTCTCCATGAACGCGTACGCGTTGTCGAGGCTGAGCTCGGTCACGTCCGCGATGCTGCGGTCCGCCACGGTCACGGCGAGGACCTCTGGCTTGAGACGGGTGCCGTCGCACACCGGGCACGGGACCTCGCGCAGGTACCCCTGGAAGCGCTGCCGCTGGGAGTCGGACTCCGCCTCGGCGAACTTGCGCTCGATGTACGGCATCACGCCTTCGAAGCCGCTGGTGTAGCGCATCTCGCGGCCGAAGCGGTTGCGCCAGGACACCGAGACCTCGAAGTCCTTGCCGGTGAGGATCGCTGCCTGCACGGACGCGTCGAGCTGGTTCCAGGGGGTGTCGAGCCGGAAGCCGAGTTCCTTGCCGAGACCGGCCAGGAGCTTCTCGAAGTACGAGTACAGGCCGCTCGTGCCGGTCCAGGGCAGGAGGACACCGTCGGCGAGCGAGGCTTCCGGGTCGCCGAGCACCAGGTCGGGGTCGACCGACATGCGCGTGCCGAGGCCGGAGCACTCCGGGCAGGCACCGAACGGGGCGTTGAACGAGAACGTCCGCGGCTCGATCTCGGTGAGCGCCAGCGGGTGGTTGTTCGGGCACGACAGGTTCTCGGAGTAGGTCCGGACCGCGCCGGGCCCCTCGTGGTCGACGAGGTCGATCGCGACCGTGCCGTTCGTCAGGCGCAGGGCCGTCTCGAGGGAGTCGGTGAGGCGGCCGAGGATGTCGTCGCTCGCCACCAGTCGGTCGACGATCACCGAGATGTCGTGCTTGACCTGCTTCTTGAGCGTGGGCGGGCTGCTCAGCTGGATCCGCTCGCCGTCGACGATCGCGCGCGAGTAGCCGGACGCCGCGAGCTCCTGGAAGAGGTCGACGAACTCGCCCTTCTTCTTGGAGACGATCGGGGCCAGGACCTGGAACCGGGTACCGGTCTCCTGGGTCATGAGCTGGTCCGCGATCTGCTGGACCGTCTGCTTGCTGATGACCTCGCCACACGTCGGGCAGTGCGGGATCCCGATGCGCGCCCAGAGCAGGCGCATGTAGTCGTACACCTCGGTGATGGTTCCGACCGTCGACCGCGGGTTGCGGTTCGTCGACTTCTGGTCGATCGACACCGCGGGCGAGAGCCCCTCGATGAAGTCGACGTCGGGGCGGTCCACCTGCCCGAGGAACTGACGCGCGTACGCCGAGAGCGACTCGACGTAGCGACGCTGTCCCTCGGCGAAGATCGTGTCGAACGCCAACGAGGACTTCCCCGAGCCGGACAGGCCGGTGAACACGACGAGGGAGTCGCGCGGGATCTCGAGGTCGACGTCGCGCAGGTTGTGCACGCGCGCACCACGGACGCTGAGCGTCGAGGTGTCGTGCGGTGTAGCCCCACCGGGGAGGTGCTGGTCTGCGGGCTCGAGGTCGGTGTTGGCGGAGTCGCCGAAGGCGCTCCGGCCGGAGGTCGCGGTACCGCGGTCAGAGGTGATGGTCATCACCGTCGATTCTACGAAGGCGGTCCGACATTCGGTCCGGGAACGGCATCAGACGAGTGCGTCGAGAGCGAACGCGACCCCCGAAGCACGCTCGCTCGCCCGCCAGAGCCGTGCCGCTTCGCCACGGTCGTGCGCACGTGGCTCGGCCGGGACGACCGCCGCCGGACCGCGGAGCTGCATGAAGCCGCCTGGCCCCCAGTACTGCCCGGACCGGACGTCGTCGCCCACCGCGGCGTGGACGAGCGGGTGTGCCCCGGCGTCCTTGCCCTGGGCGTACAGCCGCTGCCCCGGTCGGGTCCACGCCGGCTCGGTCCGCGCGGGCTGGATCGCGGGACGCGACGGCGCGAGCGAGTCCAACGAGAGGCCTGGGTGCGCGACCACGCTCGACACCGGGGAGCCGGCGTCCGCGAGTCGCTCGGCGAGTTCGAAGCCGAAGAGCATCACGGCGAGCTTGCTGCGGGCGTACTGCCGGTAGCCGGAGTAGTGCCCGACCCGGAACGGATCCGACGGGTCGAGCGATGCCCAGCGGTGCGCGATCGATCCGAGGTGGACCACGCGTCCCGCGGTCTCCTCGAGCAGTGGGAGCACGAGCGCGGTGAACGCGAAGTGGCCGAGGTGGTTCGTCCCCACCTGCAGCTCCGTCCCCTGCGCGGTGAACCGCTCCGTCCTCGATCCCACGACGCCGGCGTTGTTGACCACGGCGTCGATCGGGCCGAGTTCGCCGAGCGCTGCCGCCGCTGTCCGGACGACGTCGAGGTCGGCGAGGTCCACGTGCAGGTGCTCGAGCGCCGCGTCGGGAACGTGTCGGCGGATGCTGTCGGCGGCCGCCGTCGCACGCTCGGGGCTGCGGGTGGCGAGCACCACCCGGTGCCCGGCCGCGGCGAGCTGCTCGGCCGCGAAGTACCCCAACCCGGCACTGGCGCCGGTGACGACGACGGTCTTCCGCGGCTGCTCAGCGGACATGCCCGGCCGACTCCATCTGGCGCAATGCCTTCTTGAGGTCCTGGACCTCGTCACGCAGACGTGCCGCGAGCTCGAACTTCAGCTCGGTGGCCGCCTGGAGCATCTGGTCGTTGAGGTCCGCGATGGTCGCCTCGAGCTGCGTCGCGCCCTCTCCGGCGATGCCCCCGCGCTTGAGCGACGGCGTGGGTGCCCGACCGCGGTCCCGCGCCCCACCACCCCGACGTTCGAGGAGTTCCTGCGTGTCGTCGTTCTCGCGGGCGAGCTGCTCGGTGATGTCGCCGATCTTCTTGCGGAGCGGCTGCGGGTCGATGCCGTGTTCCAGGTTGTACGCGACCTGCTTCTCGCGACGGCGGTCGGTCTCCTCGATGGCCTGCTTCATCGAGTCGGTCATCTTGTCCGCGTACATCAGGACCTGGCCGGACACGTTGCGCGCGGCACGACCGATCGTCTGGATGAGCGAGGTCGACGAGCGGAGGAAGCCTTCCTTGTCGGCGTCGAGGATCGCCACGAGCGAGACCTCCGGCAGGTCGAGGCCCTCACGCAGCAGGTTGATGCCGACCAGGACGTCGTACACACCCTGTCGCAGCTCGGTCAGGAGCTCCACGCGCTTGAGCGTGTCGACGTCGGAGTGCAGGTAACGGACCCGGACCCCGGCGTTCCCGAGGAAGTCCGTGAGTTCCTCGGCCATGCGCTTGGTGAGGGTCGTGACGAGCACGCGCTCGTTCTTCTCGACGCGCTGCTGGATCTCCTCGAGCAGGTCGTCGATCTGCCCGTCGGAGGGCTTGATGACGATCTCGGGGTCCACGAGGCCCGTCGGTCGGATGATCTGCTCGACGACGCTGTCGGTGACGCCGAGCTCGTACCGACCTGGCGTGGCCGACAGGTAGACCTTCTGACCGGCGCGCTCGAGGAACTCCTCCCACGTCAGCGGCCGGTTGTCGAGGGCACTCGGCAGGCGGAACCCGTGGTCGACGAGGGTCCGCTTGCGCGAGGCGTCGCCTTCGTACATCGCGCCGATCTGCGGCACCGTGACGTGCGACTCGTCGATGACGATGAGGAAGTCGTCCGGGAAGTAGTCGAGCAGGCAGTGCGGCGCTTCCCCGGGCATGCGGGCGTCGACGTGCCGCGAGTAGTTCTCGATGCCGGAGCAGAAGCCGATCTGCTCCATCATCTCGATGTCGAACGTGGTGCGCATCCGGAGGCGCTGCGCTTCGAGGAGCTTGCCCTGCCCTTCGAGCTCGGCGAGCCGCTCGGCGAGTTCTTCCTTGATGGTGCCGATCGCCCGGTGCATGACGTCGGTGTCGGCGACGTAGTGCGACGCCGGGAAGATCGACACGGCGTCGAGGTCTTCGATCACGGAGCCGGTGAGCGGGTGCAGGGAGCTGAGTGCTTCGACCTCGTCGCCGAACATCTCGATGCGGATCGCGTGCTCTTCGTACATCGGGATGATCTCGATGGTGTCACCACGGACGCGGAACGTCCCGCGGGCGAAGTCGACGTCGTTGCGCTGGTACTGCATGGCGACGAACCGGCGGACGAGCTGGTCGCGGGAGATCGTCTGCCCGCGGTGCAGCGCGACCGAGGCGTTCATGTACTGCTCCGGCGTCCCGAGGCCGTAGATGCAGGACACCGTCGAGACGACGACGACGTCCCGCCGGCTGAGGAGCGAGTTCGTCGTGGAGTGCCGGAGGCGCTCGACCTCGGCGTTGACCGAGGAGTCCTTCTCGATGAAGGTGTCCGTCTGCGGCACGTACGCTTCCGGCTGGTAGTAGTCGTAGTACGAGACGAAGTACTCGACGGCGTTGTTCGGCAGCAGTCCGCGGAACTCGGTCGCCAGCTGGGCGGCGAGCGTCTTGTTGTGGGCGAGCACCAGCGTCGGCCGCTGGACCTGCTCGATGAGCCAGGCCGTGGTCGCCGACTTGCCGGTCCCGGTCGCGCCGAGGAGCACCACGTCGGTCTCACCGGCGTTGATCCGACCGGCGAGCTCGGCGATGGCCGCCGGCTGGTCACCGCTCGGCGAGTACTCGCTGATGACCTCGAACGGACGGACCGCGCGGGTGGGTTCGATCGCAACTCCCATGCCGTCAACACTAGGCGCGACCACCGACACCGAAGGGTCCCGCTCGCCCACGGCGTACCCCGTCCGCGCGCGGGCCGTCCATCGGTCCGCGCAACGAACCACAAAGGACGCTGATAGAAATCAGGTCTAGCGTCCCATCCGTTCAGCACGCGCAGCGATCTCCCCGCAACGCCCCGAAGACCCGAAGACCCGAAGAGGCTCCCATGACGACGGCGACTCCCACCGCACCGGCGAAGGGCACACCGTTCCGCGGACGCATCCGTGGGCGCGTGCTCATCCTCCTGTGCTTCATGTACGCGATCTCGTACATCGACCGCACCAACATCTCCACCGCACTCCCCCACATCACCGAGGAGTTCGGCTTCAACGAGGCCACCGCCGGTCTCATCGTCTCCGCCTTCTCGCTCCCCTACGCCCTGTTGCAGGTGTTCGGCGGCACGATCAGCGAGAAGTTCGGGCCCCGCAAGGCGCTGTTCGTCATCACCGTGATCTGGGGCGTCGCGACGCTCTGGACCGGGTTCGCCGTCGGCTTCTGGACCCTCTTCGCCGCACGTGCACTCCTCGGGCTCAGCGAGGCCGCGGCGTTCCCGACAGCGACGCAGGCCATGAGCCGCTGGATCCCGCGCGACCGGAACGGCTTCGCCCAGGGCGTGGTGCACTCGGCTGCCCGACTCGGCAACGCGCTGGCGCCCCTCGTCGTCGCCTACTTCATCGCGATCAGCGGTTGGCGACTCGCGTTCTTCGCCACCGCAGTGCTCTCCTTCGCGTGGGCCGTCGTGTGGTGGTTCTTCTTCCGCGACAAGCCGGAGTCGGCGAAGGGCATCAAGCAGGTCGAGCTCGACGAGCTGCCGCCCGTCGAGACCCGCGCGACGCGTCCCCCGGTGCCGTGGGGCCAGATGGCGAAGCAGATCCTGCCGGTCACCTTCGTCGACTTCGGGTACGGCTGGACGCTCTGGGTGTTCCTCACCTGGCTGCCGACGTTCCTGAGCTCGACCTACGGCCTGGAGATCGGCGACTTCGCCCTCTTCACCACGCTGATCCTGCTCGCCGGTGTCGTCGGGGACACCGTCGGCGGCATGCTCAGCGACCGGATCATCCACCGAGGCGGGAACACCCGCAACGCGCGACGCAGCATCCTCGTCGTCGGGCTCGGCGGGTCGCTCGTGTGCCTGATCCCCCTCGTCATCGGCCAGGGACTCCTCGTCGCCACGATCTCACTGGCGCTGTCGTTCTTCTTCCTCGAGCTCTGCAACGCGAACCTCTGGGCGATCCCGATGGACGTCGCGCCGCAGTGGTCCGGGACCGCGTCCGGGTTCATGAACACCGGGTTCGGGATCGCCGGCGTGGTCTCGCCGATCGTCTTCGGACTGCTCATCGACGCGTCCGGGTGGCAGCTTCCATTCGCCCTGTCCTGCGCGCTCCTCGGCGCCGCCGCCGTCGTCGCCTGGTTCATGAAGCCGCAGCGGCTCACGATGACCGACGGTGTCCTCGAGGTCGGCACCCCGAAGGCGGAGCAGCAGCAGGCGTCCTGATCCCTCACGGAGCCCGCCCGGTCCGCCGGGAGGGCTCCGTCGTGTCCGAACATCGCACCCCGCTGTGTGCTTCGCGCCCCTGCATGACGGGGCGCGAAGCACGCACCGGGGTGCGGTGTGGACGCGGCCCACTGACGGACGGGAGGCTCGTGGCGGCGTCGCCACGAGCCTCCTGTCCGTCGCGTGGTCGGCCCGCCCGCCCGGTCAGACCGCGCATAGGTGGCAGGAACGCGCGTAGGAGGTCGGAAAAACCGACCTCCTACGCGCGAAACGACCTCCTACGCGCGATTCGACCCGCTACGCGGCCGCGGCCGCGGCCTGCCGCTTCGCGGCGCGTGCGACACGCGCCTTCCGGGACGACAGTGACGGACGACCCGTGAGCGGCACGCTGAGGGGTGTCCAGCGGAACACCTCGGTGATCGCGACGGCGAGCACCACCACCAGCAGGTACGTGACGAGCGTCAGCCACGGCTTCGGGACGAGGCCCTCGAGCCAGCTGTCGCCGTACAGGAGCAGCCAGATGACGAGCGGGTGGCTCAGGAAGATGCCGAACGAGCGGTCCGAGGCGTAGTCGACCGCCTTGGCGAGGCGACTGCCGGGCACGCGCTTGTCTGCCCACGCGGCACCGATCGCCAGGAACGCGACGAAGACGATCGTGCTCCAGACGACCTCGATCGGCTGCAGCGGCGTCCCGGCGGCGTACGGGGAGTTGCCCGCGAGCAGGTGGATCGTGAACACGACGACCGTCAGCAGCGCACCGCCGGCGAACGACCACATGATCGCGCGCCGGTACTTCCGGATGAACCCGAGGAACCCGTCCGCGTGGTCGGCGGCGATGGCCCCGGAGATGATGAAGAACACGTACGAGAAGAAGAACTGCTTCTGGTAGCCGTGCATCCACGCGTCCGTCGACGGGAAGTACTTGTAGCAGGCAAAGATGCCGAGCTGCACGACGAACGCGACGACGAGCAGTGTCACGTGGTGCCGCCGGGTCCTGCGGACGACCCACATGATCGCGGGCAGCAGGAGGTACACCTGCATCGTGACGAGGAGGAAGTACAGGTGGTACTTCGCGGTGCCGGTGACGATGCCCTCGGCGTACGTCGTGACGAGCGCAGGGACGTCGCCGCGTTGCCCGGAGTCGAGCAGCCAGGCCGACGCCACGTAGACGAACGACCACGCCAGGTAGGGCACGCCGACGAGCAGGAAGCGCTTCGGCCAGAACACCGACATGGGCTTCGGGCGGATCGTGTAGCTGTACACGAGCACGAACGCCGTCAGGGTGAAGAAGACCAGGCGGGTGAAGTGCAGCAGCGACAGCAGCCCGGCGAGGCCGATGTCGTCCGACGCCATCGTGTGGCTCGTGGTGTGCACACCGAGCACGCACGCGAACGTCAGGATGCGGAGGACGTCGATCTCGTACAGGTGCCGCGGCCGCCCCGCCGCGGTCCTGGTCGGGGTCTGTACGCCGGTCGGGGCGACGCGCGACGCGGCGTCCGCCGTTCCCGTGCCGGTACCCGTCGCGGTCATGAGCGCTCCGCCATGTTCCGCACCCGGGCGCGCTGGATCTTGCCGGTGGGTGCCCGCGGCAGGTCGGGCACCACGACGATCTCGACCGGCCGCCGGAAGCGGGTGAGCTCGGCGGTGGTCCGCTCGGTCAGGTCGGCCACGAGGGCGTCGGCGTCGACGGGCTCGTCCGGCTGCGGGATGACGTAGGCGACCGGCACGCTCCCGAGCACGTCGTGCGGACGTCCGACCACGACGGCCTCGAGCACGCGGGCGTCGCCGAGCAGGACGTCCTCGACCTCTGAGGGGTAGACCTTCTCGCCGCCGCGGTTGATCACGTCGTCCGACCGTCCAGCCAGCGACACCCAGCCGTCCTCCGACACCGACCCGACGTCGCCCGTCGAGAGCCAGCCGTCGGCGTCGAACCGTTCCGCCGCGCGGCCGAACAGGTACGAGTGCACGATGCCGGGTCCGCGGACCCAGAGCGCGCCGACCTCGCCGGCGGGCAGCAGCGTGCCGTCCTCGCCGCGGACCTGCACCTCGGAGCCGACGGGCACGCCGACCGTGCCGAGTCGCGCCGGAGCGTCGAGCGGCGTCGCGGTGATCTGGCTCGCGCCCTCGGTCATCCCCCAGCTCACGACGAGCGGGGTGTCGCCGAGCGCCGTGCGGACCGGGTCGGGCAGCGGTGCCGATGCGCTGCGGACGAACCGCAGGCTCGGCGGGAAGTCGAGGGGGCCGGTCTTCGCGAGCACCGCGAGGATCGCCGGGACCGCGTTCAGCCAGGTGATGCGTCGTTCGGCGAGCAACTCCCAGAACCCGGTGCGACGGAAGCGCCGGTCGAGCACGAGCGTCGCGCCCGCCACCAGCGTCGCGAGCAGCCCGACGACCTCGGCGTTGACGTGGAAGAGCGGCAGGGAGTTGAACCCGCGGTCGTCCGAGTCGAGCTGGTTGTGCTGCGCGACTGCTCGGGCGACGAAGAGCAGCTGCGACTCCGGGAGTTCGACGCCCTTCGGCGTGCCCGTCGAGCCCGAGGTGAACAGGACCACGGAGCCCTCGCCGGGAGCGTCCGGGGCATCACCCGGCAGGTCGCCGTCACGGACGTCCGCCGGGAGGCCCGTGGCCGGGTCGACGCGTGCGGCGGGCGTCCCGGGGATGGTCGAGTCCACCTCGCGGTCCGACACCACGATGGAGGCTCCACCGAGCAGGTCGGCGAGCCGGGCCGGCTCGGTGACCGGCTGTCCGGTGTCCACCGGGACCGCTCGACGACCGGTGGCGACCGCAGCGAGGTGCACCACCGCGAAGGCGAGCGGGTCGCCGACGTCGATCAGGACCGCGCCGGACGACGGGATGCCGATCACGTCGAACGTCGACGCCCAGGCGCTGACCGCGGCATCGAGGGCGCCGTAGCGCAGGACCCGGTCGGACCGGCCGTCCTCGAGGAAGACGCGATCCGTGTCCGTGGAGGCGCGCTCCCGGATCAACGAGCGGAGATCGGCGGGTGCGGGTTCGGGTGATCGACCATCGTGCTGCACCACCCAATGGTAGTTCTCGTTCCTATGACGTCCCGGAGGACGTCGTCGGGGCCGCCTGTGGGACGTCGGTGGCACCGGCATCCGGTCCTTGCTCGACGGGGAGCGGGAACCGCCGGAGCAGCCACTGCCACAGCCCGAGCATTCGCGGCTGTCCGTCGTCCGCGAGCGGTGTGGTGTCCTTGATGATGCGCGAGTGCGACTCGTCCGGCGTCCCCACCTCGATGTCGGTGAGGATGGCGTGCGGATCCCAGCCGTCCGGCGGCGCTGCGGTGTCCGTGCGCCACGGGCCGTCCGGCCCACCCGACGTCGCAGGTGCGTCGAGTCCAAGGACCCGCCACGAACCGCGGATGCGCGGACCGAAGACGTCACGGACGTCGTCGATCGCGTACATCTTCGACGCGGGGGTCCGACCGGGACGGTCCATCCACGCCGCGTGTGCCGGCCCGAGTGACTCCACCGGCGACGAGAACATCAGCGCGCCGAGGACTGGACGGATGTGCGCGATGTAGGCCGCCTCTCCCCCGCCCTGCGAGTGCCCGGCGACGACGACGTCCTGCCAGGCGATGTCCTCGTTCGCGGCGACGAACCGTCCCCAGCCGCCCTTCGGGTCGACGTCGTCGAGGTGCGCGATGGCGTCGCGGAACCGGGAGACGATCGATCCGGCCGGCGACACCTTGCTGAACTCGGACTGCCTGGTGCCGTCGAACCGGTTCCGCTGCACCTGTCCGTAGCACTGCGGATCGGCCTCGCACGTGCCGGACAGGGTCTTGCCGAGGTTCCAGTAGTCGAGCCCGAGCACGTGGTAGCCGTCACCGAGCGCCGTGGTGAGGAAGCGCTGGTACTGGGCGGGCTTCGCCCTGGTGGCGGGGAGGAACAGGAGCAGCGGGCCGTCCGACGCCGTACGAGCCGCGAAGTCGTCACGGTTCGGCTCCAGCCGCTCGCCGTCGATCGCGCCGAGCCGGAAGCGGTGGAACTCGTCCTGCGGACCGTGTGTGTTGCGTGGCTGGGCGTTCGCGGGCCGCCGTCCGTGGTCCTCGACGCGCTGCTCGCCCATCACGTTCGCCGCGACGAGTGCCGCGGCGCCGATCGCCACCAGGACGACCAGCGCGATGACGATCAGCAGACGGTGCCTCATCGGCCGACCCGGGACCACACCTCGTCCGCGGACCGGATGGTGTCGGCCACGGAGCCCGTGGCGTCGACGACGTGGTCCGCGAGTGCGAGGCGCTCCGCGTCGGATGCCTGTGCACCGACGCGCCGTTCGGCCTCGGCACGGGACATCCCACGGTGCGCCACGAGTCGTTCGATGCGGTCGGCCGCCGGGGCGTCGACGACCACGACGGCGTCGAACTGCAGCGGGCGGTCCGCCTTCGCCTCGGCGAGGAGCGGCACGTCGTACACCACGACCGCGTCGGGGTCCGCTGCAGCGGCGGCGTCGAACGCGAGCTGGGCGAGGCGCCACACCTCCGGGTGCGTGATCGCCTCGAGGTCCTTCCGTGCCGCGGGATCAGCGAACACGACGGTGCCGAGCGCCGGGCGGTCGAGCGAGCCGTCGGCAGCGATCACATCGGGACCGAACCGCTCCGCGACACGTGCAAGCCCCCGGCTGCCGGGAGCGACGGCGTCCCGTGCCAGCCGGTCCGCATCGACGACGACCGCGCCGTGCTCGGCCCATCGACGCGACACGGTCGACTTCCCCGCGGCGATGCCGCCCGTCAGTCCGATGATGCGCACGGCAACAGCGTACGGGTCGGACGCTCCCGAAACGCCGGAAACCCGGCACCCTCTCGGGGTGCCGGGTTTCCGGTGCGCTCAGTGCTGCGCACGGCAGCACCGGCTCGATCAGTTGGTCGAGCTGAGCTTCTCGCGGAGCGCCGCGAGCGAAGCGTCGTCGGCCAGGGTGCCCTGACCGGCCTGCTCACTCGTGAACGACGAGGAAGCGCTGGCCGGGAGGTCGAAACCACCCTGCGCCTCTTCGGTGAGCGACTTGGCGACCTGCGCCTTGTGCGCCTCCCAGCGACCCTGAGCGGCGGCGTACTGACGCTCCCACTCTTCGCGCTGGGTGTCGTAGCCCTCGAGCCACTCGTTGGTCTCCGGGTCGAAGCCGTCCGGGTACTTGTAGTCACCCTTGTCGTCGTACTCCGTCGGCATGCCGTAGAGCGCCGGGTCGAACTCGCTGCCCTCGGGGTCGACGCCCTCGTTCGCCTGCTTGAGGCTGAGCGAGATGCGGCGACGGTCGAGGTCGATGTCGATGATCTTCACGAAGACCTCGTCGCCGACCGAGACGACCTGCTCGGCGAGCTCGACGTGCTTGTTCGAGAGCTCCGAGATGTGGACGAGGCCCTCGATGCCGTCCGCGACGCGGACGAAGGCACCGAACGGCACGAGCTTCGTGACCTTGCCCGGTGCGATCTGACCGATCGCGTGGGTGCGGGCGAAGACCTGCCACGGGTCTTCCTGGGTGGCCTTGAGCGAGAGCGACACGCGCTCGCGGTCCAGGTCCACCTCGAGGATCTCGACGGTGACTTCCTGACCGACCTCGACGACCTCGCTGGCGTGCTCGATGTGCTTCCAGCTGAGCTCCGAGACGTGGACGAGACCGTCGACGCCACCGAGGTCGACGAACGCACCGAAGTTGACGATCGACGAGACGACGCCCTTGCGGACCTGGCCCTTGTGGAGGTTGTTGAGGAACGTGGTGCGCGACTCGGACTGCGTCTGCTCGAGCAGGGCGCGGCGCGAGAGGACCACGTTGTTGCGGTTCTTGTCGAGCTCGAGGATCTTCGCCTCGATCTCCTGGCCGAGGTACGGCGTCAGGTCACGGACGCGACGCAGCTCGATGAGCGAAGCCGGGAGGAAGCCACGGAGACCGATGTCCACGATGAGGCCACCCTTGACGACCTCGATGACGGTGCCGGTGACGACCCCGTCGGACTCCTTGATCTTCTCGACGTCGCCCCACGCACGCTCGTACTGCGCACGCTTCTTCGACAGGATGAGGCGGCCTTCCTTGTCCTCCTTCTGGAGAACCAGGGCCTCGACCTCGTCACCGACGTTGACGACCTCGTTGGGGTCGACGTCGTGCTTGATCGAGAGCTCGCGCGAGGGGATGACGCCCTCGGTCTTGTAACCGACATCGAGGAGGACCTCGTCGCGGTCGATCTTCACGACGGTGCCGGAGATGAGATCGCCGTCGTTGAAGAACTTCAGGGTCTTCTCGACCTCGGCCAGGAAGTCATCAGCCGAACCGATGTCGTTGATGGCGACCTGCTTAGGAGCCTTGGTCGTAGTGGTTGTCATGTAGAGATTGCTCCGAACGGACATGAGTCGGGCCAGGGCGACGCGGGAGAATGACTCCCACATGCTGTCGCGGTGGCGGTTGATTGTGGTGACGCGGATTGCGCCGCACAAGTCTAACCGGTGCGCGCGACCCCCCACAAGCGGGTGTGTCGCCCGTGTCGCGGGGAGTCACTCGCACCGGATCGGTCAGTCGAGCAGCGCCGACCGGAGCGTGTCGAGGCCGATGCTGCCGAGCGCCAGCGCGCGGTGGTGGAAGGACTTCAGGTCGAACGCGGCGCCCTCGCGCGCTGCGACCTCGTCGCGGATCGACTCCCAGACGCGCTGTCCGACCTTGTAGGACGGCGCCTGCCCCGGCCACCCGAAGTACCTGGCGACCTCGAACCGGATGAACGCGTCGTCCATGTTCACGTTCTCGCGCATGAAGTCGAGCGCGTACTCCCACGTCCAGCCGCCGCCGTCCGGGTTGGTCTTCTGCAGGTGGACGCCGATGTCGAGGACGACGCGGGCCGCCCGCATGCGCTGCCCGTCGAGCATCCCGAGCCGGTCGCCCTCGTCGTCGAGGAACCCGAGCTGCTCCATCAGCCGCTCCGCGTAGAGCGCCCAGCCCTCGACGTGGCCGGACGATCCGGAGAGCTGGCGGCGCCAGGTGTTCAGCTCGCCGCGGTTGTAGACGCCCTGGCTGATCTGCAGGTGGTGTCCGGGGACGCCCTCGTGGTAGACGGTCGTCTTCTCGCGCCAGGTCTGGAACTCGGTCACACCCTGCGGCACGGACCACCACATCCGGCCGGGGCGTGAGAAGTCGTCCGACGGACCGGAGTAGTAGATCCCGCCCTCCTGCGTCGGGGCGATGCGGCACTCGAGGCGCTTGATCGGGTCGGCGATGTCGAAGTACACGCCGTCCATCGCCCGGATCGAGGCGTCGCTCGTCTCCTGCATCCACCGCTGTAGGGCGTCGGTGCCGTGCAGCATCCTGGCCGGGTCCGCGTCGAGGACCTCGACCGCGCGGGCGACCGACGCGCCGGGTTCGATGCGGTCGGCGATGCGTTCCTGCTCCGACCGCATGCGTGCGAGCTCCTCGAGCCCCCACTCGTACGTCTCGTCGAGGTCGACGACGGCACCCAGGAAGCGCCGGGAGTGGAGTTCGTAGGCATCACGGCCGACGGCGTCCACCGGGGTCGCCAGTGGCATCAGCTCGTGCTCGAGGAAGCGCCCGAACGACCGGAAGGACGCGGCGGCGACCTCGCCACGACGGGCGAGCTCCGCCCGCACGGCGTCGGGGACGGGCGTCCCGTCGTCGAGCGCCGCGCTCTCGGCGAGCTGTCGGAAGAAGCCGTCCTCGGCACCGCTCCGAGCAGCCTGCTCGGCGACGAGCTCGACCTGGCGCCTGGCCGGGGTGACGTCCTCGCGCGTGCCCTCGAGCAGCGTCTCGCGGAACCCCTCCAGCGCGTCCGGCAACGCGCCGACACGGTCGGCGATGTCGTCCCAGTCCGATGCCGTGGCGGTCGGCATGAGGTCGATGATCTCGCGGAGCGACTGCGCCGGGCTGGCGATGACGTTGAGGTCACGCAGGTGGAGCTTCCGGTCGTACGACTCGACGACGAGGTCGAGCTCGGCGCCGAGGTCCGTCTTCGTCACACGGTCGACGGCGTCCACCGGCTCCGCAGCGGCCAGGGAACGAGCGGCCGCCCTCGCCGCGTCCGCCATCGCGGCTGCCCCGGCCGGCGAGGTGTCGCCGTACTCCCCCGTGCGCCCGGGGACGCCGACGTAGGTGGCGACCGTCGGGTCGAGGTCGACGAGGGTGGTCACCCACTCCTCGGCCACACGGTCGACGGCGGAGGGCTGGCGGGCGGGACGGTCTTCGGTCATGCCTCGACCCTACCGACGCGCGCCGGCCTCGTGCTCTCGCCCGCCGCCCGCCTGCGCGACCGGTCACAACACCCCGCGTGCACGCCCCCGACCGGTCAAAGAATGTCGCTCAGAGGGCACCCAAACGACCCTTCGCGACCACCCGGCGAACCTGAGCGGGGTGTTGTGACCAGTCGCGGGCGGGGTGACGGCGGCGTAGGCGCGCGGCGCAGGCGCGCAGCGCAGGCGCGCAGCGCAGGCGCGCAGCGCAGGCGCAGGCGAGCGAGGTACAGGCGTGCGGGTGCGTCGCGGGATGGGAGAAGTGGCACCAGGCGACCGGTCACAACACCCCGCGCGCACGCCCTCGAACGGTCAAAGAACGTTGCTCAGAGAGCGCCCGGACGACGGGCTGCGACCACCCGGCGAACCTGAGCGGGATGTTGTGACCAGTCGCAGGCGGGGTGACGCGGCGGGGTGCAGGCTCGCGGGCCGGTTGACGGCGCGGGGGGGGGGCGAGGGCGGGCGGGGTGAGGGTGGCGTAGGCGCAGGCGCGCGGCGTAGGTGCAGGCGCGCGGCGTAGGCGCGCGAGGTGCAGGCGTGCGGGTGCGGCCTGGGATGGGGGGACGTGGCACCCGGCGACCGGTCGCGACACCCCGCGCGCACACCCCCGACCGGTCGAAGAACGTGGCTCCGACGCCGCCGAACCGACGGGCAGCGACCACCCGGCGAACCCGAGCGTGGTGTCGTGACCAGTCGCGGGTCAGTGCGCGGCGGCCTCCCAGTTGGGGCCGGAGCCGACGGACACGTCGAGCGGGACGGTGAGGTCGGCCGCGCCGCCCATCCGGGTCCGCAGGATCTCCTCGACGCGGTCCTGCTCCCCAGGGGCGACCTCGAGGATGAGTTCGTCGTGCACCTGGAGCAGCAGCCGCGTGCCCATCTCGCCGTCGCGCAGGTCGGCCGCGACGCCGAGCATGGCGATCTTCATGATGTCGGCGGCCGAGCCCTGGATCGGTGCGTTCAGCGCAGCACGCTCGGCGTTCTCGCGGAGGACGCGGTTCGGGCTCTTGAGGTCGGGGAACGGACGACGACGGCCGAAGATCGTCTCGGTGTAGCCGTCCTCACGAGCCTGCTCGACCACGTTGCGGAGGTAGTCCCGCACCGCGCCGAAGCGGGCGAAGTACTCGGTCATCAGGGTGCGCGCTTCGCTCTGCTCGATGCGGAGCTGCTTCGACAGACCGAACGCGCTGAGCCCGTACGCGAGGCCGTACGACATCGCCTTGACCTTCGTGCGCATCTCCGGTGAGACGTCCGCCGGCTCGACACCGAACACCCGGGCGCCGACGAAGCGGTGCAGGTCCTCACCCTCGTTGAAGGCCTGGATCAGCCCGGGGTCACCGGAGAGGTGCGCCATGATGCGCATCTCGATCTGCGAGTAGTCCGCGGTGAGGAGCGTCGTGTACGGCTCGGCGACGGCGAACGCGGAACGGACCCGACGACCGACGGCGGTCTTGACCGGGATGTTCTGCAGGTTCGGGTCGGTCGAGGAGATACGGCCGGTACTGCTGCCGGTCTGCTCGTACCGGGTGTGGATGCGGCCGTCGACGACCGCGGCGTCGAGCGTGTCCACGATCTGCCGGAGCTTCGTGGCGTCACGGTGCTGGAGCAGGAGCCCCAGGAACGGGTGCGGGTGCTGCTCCTGCAGGTCGGCCAGGCTCGCGGCGTCGGTCGAGAAGCCCGTCTTGGTCTTGCGGGTCTTCGGCATCGCGAGCTCGGTGAAGAGCACTTCCTGCAGCTGCTTCGGCGAGCCGAGGTTGACCTCGTGCCCGATCTCGGCGAACGCCTGCTGCGCGAGGTCGGCCGCGCGTTCCCCGAGCTCCTTCGAGAGGTTCGTGAGCACCGGGCGGTCGATGCCGACGCCGGTCGTCTCCATGTCAGCGAGGACCGACACGAGCGGGAGCTCGATGTCGTCGAGGACCCCGAGCGACCCGGCGTCGATGCGAGCCCGGAGCGCCGTCGTCACGCGGAGGACGTACCAGGCGTGCACGCCGACGTTCACGGGGTCGGTCTCCGGGACGAGCTGGTTCGGGTCCGCCGTCGGGAGCTCTTCACCGAGCTCCTGGTACACGAGGTCGGTGAGCGGTTGGCCCTGCTTGCCCGGGTTCGCCAGCCAGCCCATGATGCGGGCGTCGCCGGCGATGCCGTTCACCGCGATGCCGGCGGTGCCGAGCGCCTTCACCGCGGCCTTGGCGTCGTGGAAGTGCTTCGGGGCGTCGGACGCGAACCACGCGGTCAGCTGCTCGTAGTCCTTCGCACCGCTGCCGCCCGGGACCAGGACGGCGTCGTCGTGGGTGGCGATCCCGATGGCGCTGAGGCTGCCGTCGATGACCTCCACCGCGACGCCGTACCCGTTCTCGGCTGCTGCGGCGTTCTTCCGCTCGAGCCAGTAGCCGAGCTCTTCGTCGATCAGGGTCTTCACCGTCGGCGAGGCTGGTCCACCGTCGTCGACACCGCCCTCGACCGCGGGGGCCTCACCGGTCTCGCCGTTCCCGGCGACCTTGAACACGCGGTCGAGCAGCGTGCGGAACTGCAGCTTGGCGAACAGCTCGCGGACGGCGGCTTCGTCGAGGGGTCGGAGCGCGACGTCCCCCGGACCGACCGGCAGCTCGACGTCGGTGACGAGGCGGTTCAGCTTGCGGTTCCGGATCGCCCGGTCCTTCTGCTCGCGCAGGTTGTTGCCCACGACGCCCTTGATCTCGTCCGCGTGCTCGAGCACGCCGTCGAGCGAGCCGTACTGGGTGATCCACTTGACGGCGGTCTTCTCGCCGACCTTGTCGATACCGATCAGGTTGTCGCTGGTCTCGCCCACGAGTGCGGCGATGTCGGGGTACTGGTGCGGCTCGATGCCGTACCGCTCGTAGACCTTGTCGCGGTCGTACCGCGTCAGTTCGGAGACGCCGCGGACGGACGGGTACAGCAGCGTGACGTCGTCGTTCACGAGCTGGATGGAGTCGCGGTCGCCGGAGACCACGTAGACCTGGTAGCCCTGTGCAGCACCCTGCGAGGAGAGGGTCGCGAGGATGTCGTCCGCCTCGTAGTCCTCCTTCGTGACGGTGGTGATGCCCATCGCCTCGAGCGCCTGCTGCAGGAGCGGGATCTGGCCCTTGAACTCAGCAGGGGTCTCGGAACGGGTGCCCTTGTAGTCCTCGTACTCTCGGGTGCGGAACGAGAACCGCGAGATGTCGAACGCGACCGCCAGGTGGGTCGGCTTCTCGCGCTGGAGGAGCATGAGCAGCATCGAGATGAAACCGTGGATGGCGTTCGTGTGCTGCCCGTCGCGGTTCACGAAGCTGTCCACCGGGAGCGCGTAGAAGGCCCGGAAGGCGAGCGAGTGGCCGTCGATGACCATGAGGGTAGGCTTTGCGGAGTCCGACACCCGGACAGCCTACCGACGCCATCCGACACGGGAGTCCCAGCGCGTGACCGACGAAGCGACCACCACCGGCCCCGTCGACGAACGCCTCGCGGACCGCGGGATGGGCGAGCTCGCCGACAAGATGGGCATGGTCATCACGGAGCTCTCCGCGGAGCGCGCCGTCGGCACCATCCCGGTCGAGGGCAACCGGCAGCCGGTCGGGCTCCTGCACGGCGGGGCGTACGTCGTCCTGGCGGAGAGCCTCGGTTCGATGGCCGCGAACGTGCACGCCGGACCCGGTCGGTACGCGGTCGGCATCGAGCTGAACGCCTCGCACTCGCGAAGCGCCACCAGCGGCATCGTCACCGGCACGTGCACCGCGATCCACCTCGGCAACACGCTGACGACCCACGAGATCGTCCTCACCGACGAGCAGGGGCGACGCTGCTCCACGGTACGCATCACGAACATGATCCGTGAGCGGCGCTGACCGACCGCTCCGACGCAGGGAGTCCGCCATGGACTGGAAGATCGAACTCATCATGGTCCCCGTCAGCGACGTCGACCGTGCCCGCGAGTTCTACGAACGCATCGGCTTCACGATCGACCACGACCAGCGCGTCTCGGATGAACTCCGCTTCGTGCAGGCCACCCCTCCCGGGTCCGCGTGCTCGATCGCGTTCGGTCAGGGCATCATGTCCCCCGACGTGCTTCCCGGGTCGCTGAAGTCGATCCAGGTCGTCGTCCCGGATGCCGACGAGGCCCTTGCACACCTGCAGGGCCTCGGGGTGAACGCCGTCGGCGTCGACGAGATGGCCTGGGGGCGGTTCGTGTTCTTCACCGACCCGGACGAGAACGCCTGGACGCTGCAGCAGCTCCCCGCAGGCGGCTGAGCGACGACGGCCGCGGTCAGTCCTCCGGAGGCCGCTGCAGCAGCAGCCGGGCGTCGCCGAAGCCGAGCCGCCGGTAGAGCCGTTCGCCGTCCACGCTCGAGTGGACCGACGTGCGCTCGGATCCGAGCTCGTCGGCGATCTCGAGCAGCCGGGCGACGAGTCGACCCGCGACCCCGAGCCCACGCAGGTCCGGGTGCACGTACACGGTCTGCACGTCGGCCGTGATGCGGCCACCCGGGCGGTCCGGTGCCGGCGGCCGGGCGACGAGCGCCAACCACGCCATCCCGAGCACGACGCCGTCGCGCTCGGCGACGACGCACCGGTGCGACTCCGGGTGGGCGACGGCGAAGTCCGTCATGGCATCGCGGTACGACTCGGGCGTCTGCGCGGCCTGTCGGCCGTCCTCCTCGATGCTCCACCGCCACCGCAGGTCGGCCACCGCCGGCATGTCGGACGGACGGGAGGCACGGATCACGACGTCGTTCACGGCTCCACCTTCGCAGATGGACACCACCGGAGACACGGAACGCCGCCGGAACCGCGAAACGCTGCCGAGAACGGCGGCGTTTCGGGAAGGAGAGGGTGTGAGCGACTACTTCTTCGCGCTGAGCTGCTCGATGATCGCCTTGGCGACGTCGTGCATGGTCAGGCGGCGGTCCATCGATGCTTTCTGGATCCAGCGGAACGCCTCGGGCTCGGTGAGGCCCATCTTCTCGTTGAGCAGGCCCTTGGCGCGGTCGACGAGCTTGCGGGTCTCGAAGCGTTCGACCAGGTCGGCGACCTCGGCTTCGAGGGTGATGATCTGCTGGTGCCGCGAGAGGGCGATCTCGATCGCGGGGAGCAGGTCGTTCGGCGTGAAGGGCTTCACGACGTACGCGAGCGCTCCGGCCTCGGTCGCACGCTCGACGAGCTCCTTCTGGCTGAACGCCGTGAGGAGGACGACCGGGGCGATGTGGTTCTTCGAGAGCTTCTCGGCCGCGGAGATGCCGTCGAGCTGGGGCATCTTGACGTCCATGATGACGAGGTCCGGGCGGAGGTCGGTCGCGAGCTGCACGGCGGTCTCGCCGTCACCCGCTTCGCCGACGACGTCGAACCCGTTGTCGCGGAGGATCTCGACGATGTCGAGACGGATGAGCGACTCGTCCTCGGCGACGACGACACGACGGGGCGCTGTTGCAGTTGCTTCTGAGTCACTCACGTCCGAAAGCCTACTAGACGTCGGGAGCGCTGCTTGCAGCCGCGAACAGCCGTGGAGAGAGTACGAGTGGCGGGACGGTGGGGTCGGAACTGCCCCGCACGCCGTGAGCTGCGCTTGTACGAGTGGCGGGACTTGAACCCGCACGCCGTGAGGCAGAGCATTTTGAGTGCCCCGTGTCTGCCGATTCCACCACACTCGCGAGGTGACTCACGATACCAGCCCGGCCCGGGCCTCCAGGTCGGTGCCCGCGGTCACGGACCTTCGAGCGCCTCCACCGCAGCGACCAATCCGGCCCGGCGGGGCGATCGCGGCGGCAGCGTCGCGAGCAGCGCTCGCAGCACGCGCGCGTCCGCGGCGCCGTCGGGCGTCCGCGCCCATGCGAGGAGCGCATCGGCGGAACCGTCCGACACGACCGCCTCGCGGAACCGACCGCGCACCAGGTCGCGGAGCGCGTCCACACCAGGCGCGGCGGAACCGGGCAGGACGGGTCCCGGGTACCGGCTGACGGCCTGGAGGCGCGCCCCGCGGTCGAGCGCGGACAGCACGCCGTCGACGTCGGTCCGGACACCGCCCACACGGTACGGGCGGGAGGCGAGCGTCACCGACGGTGCGGCCGACGACAGCACGCGCCGGAGCCGCACCACCTCGGCGCGGAGCGTGACCACCGCACCGGGGTCGCCGTAGACGGCGTCGGCGAGGTCAGCGGCGGCCATCCCCGCCGGGGCGGTCGCGAGCACCGCGAGGATCTCCGAGTGCCTGGCCGACAGCGCCACCGCCCGGCCGTCGACGTGCAGCGTCGCGGTGTCGGAGCCGAGCAGGACGAGCTCGGCCTCGGCAGGCACGTCCACAGCGGGGGTCGGGACCCGGAGCCCGGCGAGGGCGAGTTCCGCTTCGACCGCCGCGACCGTCGCACGCACGAGCGGCAGCGTGTGCCGTTCGACCGCACGGTCGTCGCCGGTGATGTCGAGCACACCGACCGCGCGTCCGGACGGGTCGTGCACCGGGACCGCCGTGCAGGACCAGGGCTTCACTGCGGTCGCGTAGTGCTCGTCGCTGCGGATCTGCACGGCACGGTCGATGCGGAGTGCGGTGCCGGGTGCGCTCGTGCCGACGTGTTCCTCTGCCCAGTCGGCACCGGGGACGAACCCCATGTCCTCTGCTGCCCGGCGGGCGGTCCGTGCGCCGTCGACCCAGACGAGCCGGCCGGACGCGTCACCGACGGCCACGACGCAGCCGGCCGACCGCGTGTCGTCGACGAGCAGCCGGCGGACGATCGGCAGCAGCGTGGCGAGCGGCCCGTCCCGCCGCGCGGCGTCGAGTTCGTCGGCTCCGAGGGCGACCCGTGGGACACCATCGGGGTCGACTCCAGCGGAGCGGCGCCAGGAGTCGGCGACGAGGGGACGAACGGATCCCGGTCGGGGTGCGCGCATGCGTCCTCCGTCCTCGGGTCCGCCCGTCGCGTCGTCGCGCCGGGGTGCGGCCAGCCTACGTCCGGTGGGTGGCCGGGACCAGACCGAGATCCTCCAGTTCCGGGTCGGTGAACATCCGGGACCTGGTGAGGAACCGCTTGCCCTCGGGTACCTCGAGCGAGAAGCCGCCGCCGCGCCCGTCGACGACGTCGATCGTGAGGTGGGTGTACTTCCAGTACTCGAACTGGGCCTTCGACATGTAGACCTCGACGGGGTCGATGCCGTCGACCTCGAGCGCCCCGAGCAGGACGTCGCCCGGCCCGGTCATGAACATGCCGACGGGGTAGCACATCGGGCTCGAGCCGTCGCAGCAGCCGCCGGACTGGTGGAACATGAGCGGGCCGTGCCGGGCGGCGAGGGACCTGAGCAGGTCACTCGCCGCCGGCGTGACCGCGACGCGGTCGGTGCTCATCAGAAGAACCCCATCGGCCCTTCTGCGTAGGAGACCAGCAGGTTCTTCGTCTGCTGGTAGTGGTCGAGCATCATCTTGTGGTTCTCGCGCCCGACCCCGGACTGCTTGTAGCCGCCGAAGGCCGCACCGGCCGGGTACTGGTGGTAGGTGTTCTCCCACACGCGTCCGGCCTGGATGTCACGACCTGCCCGGTAGAGGGTGGTGGCCTCGCGGCTCCACACACCGGCGCCGAGACCGTACAGGGTGTCGTTGGCGATCGAGATGGCGTCGTCGTAGCCGCTGAAGGACGTGAGCGCGAGGACCGGCCCGAAGATCTCCTCCTGGAAGATGCGCATCGCGTTGTCGCCCTCGAAGACGGTCGGCGTGACGTAGTACCCGCCGGACAGCTCGCCGCCGAGGTCGGCTCGCTCGCCACCGGTCAGGAGCTTCGCCCCCTCCTGCTTGCCGATGTCGATGTAGCTCAGGATCTTCTCGAGCTGGTCGTTCGACGCCTGGGCGCCGATCATGGTCGACATGTCGAGCGGGTGCCCCTGCTTCACCGCACGCACGCGGTCGAGGCCGTCGGCGACGAACCCGTCGTAGATCTCCTTCGCGACGAGCGCGCGGGACGGGCAGGTACACACCTCGCCCTGGTTGAGGTTGAAGAACGCGAACCCCTCGAGTGCCTTGTCGTAGAACGCGTCGTGCTCCTGGGCGACGTCGGCGAAGAACACGTTCGGGCTCTTGCCGCCGAGCTCGAGCGTCACGGGGATGAGGTTCTGCGACGCGTACTGCATGATGAGCCGGCCGGTGGTCGTCTCCCCCGTGAACGCCACCTTCCGGACGTCCGGGTGCTGCGCGAGCGGGGCACCGACCTCGAACCCGAAGCCGTTCACGACGTTGAGCACGCCGGCGGGGATGAGGTCCTGGATCAGCTCGACGAGCACGTGGATCGACGCCGGCGTCTGCTCTGCGGGCTTCAGGACGACGCAGTTGCCGGCGGCGAGGGCCGGCGCGAGTTTCCACACCGCCATCAGGATCGGGAAGTTCCACGGGATGATCTGGGCGACGACGCCGAGCGGCTCGTGGAAGTGGTACGCCACGGTGTCGTGGTCGATCTCCCCCGTTGAACCCTCCTGCGCGCGGATGGCCCCCGCGAAGTAGCGGAAGTGGTCGATCGCGAGCGGGATGTCCGCACCGAGGGTCTCGCGGATCGGTTTGCCGTTCTCCCACGTCTCCGCGACCGCCAGGAGCTCGAGGTTCTGCTCCATCCGGTCGGCGATCCTGGTGAGGATGTTCGCCCGTTCGGTGACGCTGGTCTTCCCCCACGCGGGGAACGCCTTCCACGCGGCCTGCACGGCGCGGTCCACGTCGGTGGAGTCGCCGCGGGCGACCTCGGTGAAGACCCGCCCGGTGACCGGTGTCGGGTTCTCGAAGTACTGGCCGCCGGTCGGGGCGACGTACTCGCCCCCGATGAAGTGGTCGTACCTCGGTCGGAACGAGACGAGTGATCCTGCCTCGCCGGGTGCGGCGTAGGTGGTGGGCGATGCTGCGATGGTCATGGTGGTGCCCTTTCGACGACGCTGTCGGGGCGCACGATCCGCGCGCCTGTTCGCGACGCTACGTGGACAGGGGTTGCATCCGGTTGCACGGGCGGGCGGGCCGGTCGCGCTCCGGGTACTGTCCAGGTCGTCCAGCTCCGATCAGGGAGGAGTGCTCGTGGATTCCCGTGCAGTCCGGACGTTCCGGGTGTTCGTCATCGTGACGTCCGTCGTCGCCATCGCGCTCGGCATCGTCGCGATCGTCTGGCCCCGGCCGTCCCTCGTCGTCGTCGCACTGCTCTTCGGCGTCTACCTCGTCGTCGCCGGCGTGATGCGTGTGTTCGCAGCGGTCCGCGGCCACGGGACGCCGCCCGTGTGGCGGTGGACGTCCGGCGTGGTCGGGGTGCTCGTCGCGGTCGCCGGCCTGGTCACGCTCCTCGACCCCGCCGTCCCGCTCGTGGTCTACGCCGTGCTCGCGGGGATCGGGTTCGTCATCGAGGGCATCGCGTCGCTCGTCGGCGGGTTCGCCGGACACCCCGGTTCCTCCCGCATCCCGACGGTCGTCAGCGGGGTGCTGTCGATCCTCGGCGGCATCGCGGTGCTGTTCGCGCCGGGCCTCGCCCTGACCGTGTTCATGGTCTTCGCCGGGATCGCGCTGATCGTGGTCGGGGCGGCGGCCTTGCTGCTCCTGCCCCCGCGGGCCGCCGTCCGCCGGTAGCGGGCGGTCGCTACGCCGATCCGGTGCCGAAGAGCAGCCCGAGCAGGTACGTGACCACCGCGGCACCGAAGCCGATCGCGAGCTGCCGCAGTGCCCGACGGAGCGGCGAGGCACCGCTGAGGACGCCGACGACCGCGCCGGTGCCGAGCAGGGCGATCCCGACCAGGAACCCGGCCACGACGACCGCGGTCCAGCCGTCGAGCCCGAACAGGTAGGGCAGCACCGGGATGATCGCGCCGGACGCGAAGAACAGGAAGCTCGAGATCGCCGCGCTCATGCCGTTGCCGACCGCCTCGTGGTCGTCGACCGCCCGGGTGGACCTGGTGTCCGGCCCGGTTCCGAGCCCGGCGAGCACGTCGGTCGCGTGGGCCTCGGCCTCGTGCTCGGGCATCCCCCGCGCCCGGTAGACCAGGGCGAGCTCGTTCGCGTCGACGTCGAGGTCCGCGACGGCCCGGTTCGCGTCCGGATGCGGTGACGACGCCTCGAGCAGCTCGCGCTGGGACCGCACGGACACGTACTCCCCCGCGCCCATCGACAGGGCACCCGCGAGCAACCCCGCGATCCCGCTCAGGAGCACGAAGTGCCGGTCCGCTCCCGAGGCGCTGATGCCGATGATCAGCGCGAGGTTCGAGACCAGTCCGTCGTTCGCGCCGAAGACCGCCGCCCGGAAGGTGCCGGACAGCCGCATCCGGCCGCGGTTGGCCAGCCCGCGGACCACCTCGCCGTGGATCCGTTCGTCTGCTGCCATGCTCGCGGTCGCGTCCGCGTCGTCGGCGTACGGCGAGCGGTCCTCGGCGCGTTGCATGAGCGCGAGCACGAACACCGACCCGAACCGCTTCGCCAGTCCGGCGAGGACCCGCGTCCGCAGGCTGCCGCGCAACGGCCGGCCGATGTCGTTGCCGAGCAGGTCGATCCAGTGCTGCTCGTGCCGGCCCTCGGCCTCCGCGAGGGCGCTCAGGATCTCCCGCTCCTCACCCTCGCGACGGGCGGCGAGATTGCGGTAGACGGCGCCTTCCGCGCGTTCGTCGGCCAGGTACCGTCGCCATCGGCGGACGTCCGTGGGCCGTCGGCCCACCGTCTCGGACCGGAGGCTCCGCTCACTCATCGCGATCGTCTCCTGTCGACGGGATGGGGGCTCTGGACGCGAGCGGGCCCGGACCGGAGGTGGTGCAGTGAGCTGCACCGGGCCTCCCGTCCGCGCCCTCGCGCGATCCGCGGGACTAGTCCCGAACGTACGCCGGTGCGGCCTCGGCGTGCGCGTCCCCCACGCGGTGCACGCGGAGGTCGTTCGTCGAGCCCTCGAGTCCGGGAGGCGAGCCGGCCGTCACGATGACGCGGTCACCGGGTGCGGCGAGGCCGTTGTGGATCAGGACGTCGTCGACCTGACCGAACAGCTCGTCGGTGTGCTTCATGCGCGGCACCAGGAACGAGCGGACGCCCCAGGTGAGCGCCATGCGGCGACGCGTGGCCTCGTTCGGCGTGAACGCGATGATCGGCAGCCCGTGGCGGAGACGCGACATGCGGCGGGCGGAGTCACCGGACTCGGTGAAGACGCAGAGGTACGACGCCTCGGTGAACTCGGCGATCTCGACCGCGGCGAGCGTGATCGCACCACCGAGGGTGCGCGGCTTGGTGCCGAGCGGCGCGATGCGCTCGAGGCCGTGGTCCTCGGTCGACTCGACGATGCGTGCCATGGTGCGGACGGTCTGCACGGGGTACTCGCCCACGCTCGTCTCGCCGGAGAGCATCACGGCGTCGGCACCGTCGAGCACCGCGTTCGCGACGTCGGACGTCTCGGCGCGGGTCGGGATCGGCGACGAGATCATCGACTCGAGCATCTGCGTCGCGACGATCACCGGCTTCGCCATGCGGCGGGAGAGCTCGACGGCGCGCTTCTGCACGATCGGGACGGCCTCGAGCGGGAGCTCGACGCCGAGGTCACCGCGGGCGACCATGATCGAGTCGAAGGCGTCGATGATCTCCTCGAGCGCGTCGACGGCCTGCGGCTTCTCGATCTTCGCGATGACGGGGAGGCGCTTGCCCTCTTCGTCCATGATCTCGTGGGCGCGGTCGACGTCGGCGGCGTTGCGCACGAACGACAGCGCGATGAGGTCGGCACCCTGCCGGATCCCCCAGCGGAGGTCCGCTTCGTCCTTCTCGCTCAGTGCGGGGACGTTCACGGCGACGCCGGGGAGGTTGATGCCCTTGTTGTTCGACACGGTGCCGCCGACGACGACTTCGGTGCGGACGCGGACGCCGTCCGTGTCGAGCACGCGGAGGCGCACGCGGCCGTCGTCGATGAGGAGCGGGTCGCCGGGCTGCACGTCGTCGGGGAGGCCCTTGAACGTGGTGCCGCAGATCTCCTTCGAGCCGGGCACGTCCTCGGTCGTGATCGTGAAGACGTCGCCGACGGCGAGTTCGTGCGGGCCGTCGGCGAACTTCGCGAGGCGGATCTTCGGACCCTGCAGGTCGACGAGGATCGCGACCGGCTTGCCGAGCTCCTCGGCGGCGCGACGGACGTTCTCGTAGTTGGCCTCGTGGACGCTGTAGTCACCGTGGCTGAGGTTGAGTCGGGCGACGTCCACGCCTGCCTCGATGATCTCCTTGACGGTCTCGTAGTCCGACGTGGCCGGGCCGAGGGTCGAAACGATCTTTGCGCGTCTCAATGGATTCCTTCGTGTGGTGTCTTGTGGGGCTTGCGGCTGCTGCTTGCTTGCTGGCGTGGGGCTTCGCAGTACGAAGAAGAGGCCACCAGCACCCTATCGAGTGCTGGTGGCCTCCCGCTCACCGAGTGGTGACCATCAGATGGAGATCGCCCGGTCGGTCGCCTTCACCGGCGCCGGCAGCATCGTGGTGCCCTCGAGGTACTCGTCGACCTTCGCGGCGGCCGCACGGCCCTCCGCGATGGCCCAGACGATCAGGGACTGCCCGCGGCCGGCGTCACCGGCGACGAACACGCCGGCCTCGTTCGTGGTGTAGTCGGCCTGCCGCGCGACCGCGCCGGACACCGTGACCGGGAGCCCGAGCTGCGGCTCGAGCGTGTCGGTCTCGGGACCGGTGAAGCCCATCGCGATGAGGACCAGGTCGGCGGGGATCTCCCGCTCGGTGCCGGCCTTGGGGACCCGGCGGCCGTCGAGGTACTCCGTCTCGGCGACACGGAGCGCCCGGACCTCGCCAGCGTCGTTCGAGAGGAACTCGACCGTCGAGGCCAGGAAGGTGCGCTCCCCGCCCTCTTCGTGGGCGCTGGTGACCTCGAACACGGTCGGGAACATCGGCCACGGCTGGTTGTCCGGGCGCTCCAGCGGCGGCTGCTTGCCGATCGCCAGGTTCGTCACGCTCAGCGCGCCCTGACGGTGGGCGGTCCCGATGCAGTCCGCACCGGTGTCACCACCGCCGATCACGACGACGTGCTTGCCCTCCGCCGTGATCTGGTTGTCGACGACGGTGCCGGCACCCGCGCGGTTCTGCTGCACGAGGTACTCCATCGCGAAGTGCACACCGGCGAGGTCGCGACCGGGGATGGGCAGGTCGCGCGGGACCGTGGCACCCGTGGCGACGACGACCGCGTCGTAGCGCGACTTCAGGTCGTCCCAGGTGATGTCCCGGCCGATCTCGACACCGGCGCGGAAGCGCGTGCCCTCCGCCTGCATCTGGGCGAGGCGCGCGTCGATCTGGCGCTTCTCCATCTTGAAGTCCGGGATGCCGTACCGGAGCAGACCACCGATGCGGTCGTCACGCTCGTAGACGGCGACGGTGTGGCCGGCGCGGGTCAGCTGCTGCGCGGCCGCGAGCCCGGCGGGGCCGGAGCCGACGACGGCGACGGTCTTGCCGGTCAGGCGCTCCGGCGGGTGCGGGGTGACCCACCCGTTCTGGAACGCCTCGTCGATGATCGAGACCTCGACCTGCTTGATGGTCACGGGCGGCTGGTTGATGCCGAGCACGCACGACGACTCGCACGGAGCCGGGCAGAGCCGACCCGTGAACTCCGGGAAGTTGTTCGTCGCGTGGAGCCGCTCGATCGCCTGCCGGCCCTCGCCGCGCCACGTGAGGTCGTTCCACTCCGGGATGAGGTTGCCGAGTGGGCAGCCCTGGTGACAGAACGGCACACCGCAGTCCATGCAGCGGCCTGCCTGGCGCTTCAGCTGGCCGGACTCCTGCTGCTCGTAGACCTCTTTCCAGTCCATGAGCCGGACGGGGACGGGCCGACGCTCGGGCAGTTCGCGTTCCTGGACCTTCAGGAATCCCTTGGGGTCAGCCACCTGTTACCTCCATCGGGTTCGTGTGCTCAGTCTGTTCCGGACGCGCCGTGATCTCAGCCACCGGTCACCTCCATGATCCTGTTCCAAACGACGTCGCCGTCGGGGTCGAGGCCCTCGTCGACGGCCTGCTTGCGGGTCTCGAGCACTGCGGCGTAGTCACGCGGCAGCACCTTGACGAACTCGGACAGGTCACCCGACGCCAGCAGGTCTGCGGCGACCGTCGAGCCCGTCTCGGCAGCGTGCCGCTCGAGCAGGTCGGTGACGATCTCCACGTCGGCGCTGTCGAGTTCCTCGAGCCGGAGCTCGCCGCTGCCCAGGGAGTCCTGGTTGACGTGCTCCGTCCGCAGGCCCCTGACGTACGCGGTGCCACCGGACATGCCGGCGCCGAGGTTCCGACCGGTCTCGCCGAGGATGAGCGCGAGGCCACCCGTCATGTACTCCAGCGCGTGGTCGCCGACGCCCTCGACGACCGCGGTCGCGCCGGAGTTCCTGACCAGGAAGCGCTCCCCCACGATGCCGCGGATGAACATGCTGCCCTGGGTGGCGCCGTAGCCGATGACGTTGCCGGCGATGACGTTCTCCGACGGCTCGAAGCCGCTCGACTCGGCCGGGCGCACGACGATGTCGCCACCGGAGAGTCCCTTGCCGACGTAGTCGTTGCTGTCGCCGATGAGCCGCAGGGTGATGCCAGACGGCATGAACGCGCCGAGCGACTGCCCGGCGGACCCGCGCAGCGTGACGTCGATCGACCCGGCCGGCAGCCCGTTCTCGCCGTGGCGCAGCGTGACCTCGTGGCCGAGCATGGTGCCGACGGCGCGCTCGGTGTTGCGGATCGGGAGGTCGAGCGTGACGGACCCACCGTGCTCGAGCACGTCAGACGCCTTCTGGATGAGCTGCACGTCGAAGTGCTGCTCGAGCTCGTGGTCCTGCTCGCGGTGGTGCCGACGGGGTTCCTCCGCCTGGAACTCCGGCCCCTTGAGGACGGGTTCGAGGTCGAGGCCGGACGCCTTCCAGTGCTCGACGGCGCGGTCGACGTCGAGGACGTCGGTGTGCCCGATCGCCTCGTCGAGGCTGCGGAAGCCGAGTTCGGCGAGGAGCTCGCGGACTTCCTGCGCGATGAACTCGAAGAAGTTCACCACGAACTCCGGCTTGCCCGAGAACCGCTTGCGGAGCTCCGGGTTCTGCGTCGCGACGCCGACCGGGCACGTGTCGAGGTGGCAGACGCGCATCAGGATGCATCCCTCGACGACGAGCGGAGCCGTGGCGAAGCCGTACTCCTCTGCGCCGAGCAGCGCTGCGACGACGACGTCGCGGCCGGTCTTCATCTGGCCGTCGACCTGCACCACCACGCGGTCGCGCATGCCATTGAGCATGAGCGTCTGCTGCGTCTCGGCGAGACCGATCTCCCACGGGGTGCCTGCGTGCTTCAACGAGTTCAACGGCGACGCACCGGTGCCACCGTCGTGGCCGGAGACGAGCACGACGTCGGCGAGGGCCTTCGTCACGCCGGCGGCCACCGCACCGATGCCGGACTGGCTGACGAGCTTGACGTGCACGCGTGCCGAGGGGTTGGCGCGCTTGACGTCGAAGATCAGCTGCTTGAGGTCCTCGATGGAGTAGATGTCGTGGTGCGGCGGGGGCGAGATGAGGCCGACACCGGCGGTGGCGTGCCGGGTGCGCGCCACCCACGGGTAGACCTTCTGCGGCGGCAGCTGGCCGCCCTCGCCGGGCTTCGCACCCTGGGCCATCTTCAGCTGGATGTCCGTGGCGTGCGTCAGGTACATGCTCGTGACGCCGAAGCGACCGGAGGCGACCTGCTTGATCGCGCTGCGGCGCTCGGGGTCGAGGAGCCGGTCGACGTCCTCGCCGCCCTCGCCCGTGTTGGACCGCCCGCCGAGACGGTTCATCGCGATCGCGAGGGTCTCGTGGGCTTCCTTCGAGATGGAGCCGTAGGACATCGCGCCGGTGTTGAACCGTTTGACGATGGACTCGATCGACTCGACTTCTTCCAGCGAGACGGGCTTCCGCTCGCCGTGCTTGAAGCGGAACAGACCGCGGAGCGTCATGAGCTCCTCGGACTGGTCGTCGACCGTGCTCGAGTACTCCTTGAAGATGTCGTACCGACGGGCACGGGTGGCGTGCTGCAGGCGGAACACCGTGTCCGGGTTGAACAGGTGCGGCGGCCCTTCGCGGCGCCACTGGTACTCGCCACCGGTCTGCAGGCGCTCGTGTGCGAGCACCGCGCCGTCCTGCGGGTACGCCTGACCGTGCCGCTCGGCGTTCTCCTTCGCGATCACGTCGATGTCGACGCCGCCGAGGATCGACGAGGTGCCGGTGAAGTACTTGTCGACGAACTCCTGCGACAGCCCGACCGCCTCGAACGCCTGGGCGCCCGCGTAGCTCGACACCGTCGAGATGCCCATCTTCGACATGATCTTCAGGACGCCCTTGCCGAGCGCCTTGATCACGTTCTTGACGGCCTGCTCGGGGGTGATGCCGCTGATCATGCCCTGGCGGACCAGGTTCTCGCAGGTCTCCATCGCGAGGTACGGGTTGATCGCCGAGGCGCCGTAGCCGATCAGGGTCGCGACGTGGTGGACCTCACGCACGTCCCCCGCCTCGACGATCAGGCCGACCTTCATGCGCTGCTCGGTGCGGATCAGGTGGTGGTGCACGGCCGCGAGCAGCAGCAGGCTCGGGATCGGCGCGCTCTCGGCGTTGCCGTCACGGTCGGACAGCACGATGAACTGCTTGCCGGACTCGATCGCCTCGTCCACCTCGTCGCAGACGGCCTGGATGCGCTGCTCCATGGCCTGTTCGCCCGCATCGACGCGGTAGAGGCCCCTGATCGTCACGGTGAGGTGCCGACCGGACGCCGTCTCGAAGTGCTGGACCTTCGCGAGCTGGTCGTTGTCGATCACCGGGAAGTCGAGGACGATCTGCTTCGCGTGCTCCGGGCCGGCGTCGAGCAGGTTGCGCTCCGGGCCGAGGCCCATGCCCATCGAGGTGATGACCTGCTCGCGGATGGAGTCGAGCGGCGGGTTCGTCACCTGGGCGAACTGCTGGGTGAAGTAGTCGAAGAGGAGTCGCGGGCGCTGGGACAGCACGGCGATCGGCGTGTCGGAGCCCATCGCACCGAGCGGTTCCGCACCCGCCTGCGCCATCGGACGCAGCAGGATCCGGACCTCTTCCTCGGTGTACCCGAAGGCGCGCTGTCGACGCGTGACGGAGGCAGGGGTGTGCACGATGTGCTCCCGCTCGGGCAGGTCGCGGAGGTTGATCCGGCCGGCCTCCAGCCACTCGCCCCACGGCCCGGAGGACGCCAGGCCCTGCTTGACCTCGTCGTCCTCGATGATGCGACCGGCCTCGGTGTCGACGAGGAACATCCGGCCAGGGCGCAGACGGCCCTTGCGGACGACCTTCGACGCGGGGACGTCGATCACGCCGGTCTCCGACCCCATCACGATGAGGCCGTCGTCGGTGACCAGGAACCGGCCGGGACGCAGGCCGTTGCGGTCGAGCGTGGCGCCGACGAGCGAGCCGTCGGTGAACGTGATCGCGGCGGGGCCGTCCCACGGCTCCATGAGCATCGAGTGGTACTCGTAGAACGCCCGGAGCTCCGGGTCCATGTCGGCCTGGTTCTCCCACGCTTCTGGGACCATCATCGACACCGCGTGCGGGAGCGTCCGCCCGGTCAGGGTGAGCAGCTCGAGGGTCTCGTCGAAGGACGCGGAGTCGCTCGCGCCGGGGCTGACGATCGGCAGCAGCGGCGCCATGTCGCCGAGCAGCTCGCTCTCGAGCTGCGACTGGCGGGCGCGCATCCAGTTGCGGTTGCCGCGGACGGTGTTGATCTCGCCGTTGTGCGCCAGCGTGCGGAACGGTTGGGCGAGCGGCCACGACGGGAACGTGTTCGTGGAGTACCGGGAGTGCACGATCGCGAGCTTCGACGCGAAGCGCTCGTCACTGAGGTCCGGGTAGAACGGCTCGAGCTGGAGCGTCGTGACCATGCCCTTGTAGACCATGGTCCGGCTCGACAGGGACATGAAGTAGACCTCCTGCTCGCGCTCGACGCGCTTGCGGAGACGGAAGGTCTGGCGGTCGAGGGCGATGCCGCTCCAGGCGGCGCCCTGCTCGTCGTGCCGGTCGGACGCCACGAACAGCTGCTCGAATGCCGGCATCGCGGCACGTGCGAGCGTCCCGAGGACGTCCGGACGCACCGGGACCACACGCCAGCCGAGGACCCGGAGGCCCTCCTCGGCAGCGTACGACTCGACGGCGGCCTTCACCGCGGCACGGTCGGCGTCGTCCACGGGCAGGTAGGCGGTGCCGACGGCGTACTCGCCCGCGGCGGGCAGCTCGAACGGCGCCTCGTCGCGGAAGAACGCGTCGGGCACCTGGCAGAGGATGCCGGCGCCGTCACCGGTGCCGGCGTCCGAACCGACGGCACCGCGGTGCTCGAGGTTGCGGAGCGCACCGAGCGCGGCGTCCACGATGTCGTGTCCTGGCGTCCCGCGGAGCGTCGCGACCATCGCCAGGCCGCACGCGTCCTTCTCGTTGGCGGGGTCGTACATCCCCGTCGCGTCCGGGATCGCGGAGAACCGCCGGTGCGCAGGCAGGAGCGCCGTGGCCCGGCCCGTTGCGGCCGGACGAGACGTGGACTGTGGTGGCAGGAGCGCCATGGGGAACCGTCCTCACGAGGAAGTGGAACAGGGACAGCGGTGGCCCGGCGGTGCGTGCCGCCCGTGTGGGCGGGACTGGTGCCCGTGCACGCCGTCAGCGAGTTGCCCTGCGGCGTGCGGAGGTGTTCTGGCCCGCTTGTGGTGGACCTGTTGCTGTGGTGGTGCGCGGTTTGTGTGGTGCGCGGTTTGTCTGGTGCGCGGTTTGTCTGGTGCGCGGTTTGTCTGGTGCGCTGAGCGGGTCGGTGCAGCGGACCCCTCAGGAACGGTCGGCTGCTGTGGCGACCGGTTCGGAGTCGGCGGCGAGGGGTGCGTCGTCCCCGTGCTCCGAGTAGGTGTCGTCCGAGTCTACATCCGAGTTCGCACGGGGCCCGCGACCGGGCAGGTAGGGGCTCGGCTCCTTGCCGGTGTGCCGCTTCGACTGGATCCAGAAGATGATGAGGCCCAGCAGGATCGCCGCAAAGGACGCCCAGACGTTCGTCCGGATGCCGAAGAAGGTCTCGGAGGTGTCGACGCGGATCGACTCGAGGAACGACCGGCCGAGGCCGTACCAGATCAGGTACAGCGCGAGCACGCGGCCCCACTGGAGGCTGAACTTGCGGTCGATCAGGATGATCACGACGAAGCCGAGGACGTTCCAGATGATCTCGTAGAGGAAGGTCGGGTGGAACAGCGTGCCCTCCGGCAGCCCCGTCGGGTAGGCCGCGTTGGACGACTCGATCTGCAGCCCCCACGGCAGGCTGGTCGGCATGCCGAACAGCTCGTGGTTGAAGTAGTTGCCGAGCCGGCCGAACGCCTGCGCGAGCAGCATCGCGGGCGCGACGGCGTCGAGGAAGGCGGTGAACCGCAGCCCCACCTGGCGGCATCCGATGTAGGCACCGACCGACCCGAGGATGAGCGCCCCGAAGATCGCGAGGCCGCCTTCCCAGATGTAGAGGAAGGACAGCGGGTCGCGCCCGGGACCGAAGTAGTCGCTGACGTGGGTGAAGACGTGGAACAAGCGCCCGCCGATGATGCCGGCCGGCACCGCCCAGATCGCGATGTCGATGATGATCCAGCGCTCCACGCCGCGGGCGTTGAGCCGTCGGTTCGTGACGACGACGGCGGCGACGATGCCGAGCAGGATGCAGATCGCGTACGCGTGGATCCGGAAGTCGAGGGGCAGCGACCACCCGAACGCGTCGCGCAGCCAAGCGGTCAGATCGAAGTACTGCCAGGCGGTGCTGGGGCTCGGGATGCTCAGGAGGGGCATGGAGGTGCTGTCGCCTTTCGGTGTGCGCCGCGGGCGTCGCAGTCGCGACGATCCCGGATCACTGTAGCGCGGGTGGCACGGTGGTCAGGACCCGGCGGCGGCTGTCTGTGGAAACCGTGATGCGGGTGGACGGGAGGCCCGGCGGACGTGAGCCGATCGGCTGACGTCCGCCGGGCCTCCCGTCCCGGTTCTCAGCGGCGCTGCGCGCCCGCTGTCAGCTCAGCAGCGCGCTGGCCGGCACCGGTGACACCGAGGTCGGCGAGGGCACGGACGAAGGCCGAGCCGACGATCGCGCCGTCGGCGTAGTCGAGGACCTCGGCGACCTGGTCGGCCGTCGAGATGCCGAGCCCGACACACGTCCGGTCGACGCCGGCGTCGCGGAGCCGGGACACGACGGTGCGTGCTGCGGCGTCGACGCCGACGCGCGCGCCGGTGACCCCCATGGTCGAGACGGCGTAGACGAACCCGCGGCTCGACTCGACGGCCTGGCGCATGCGCGCGTCGGTCGACGACGGTGCGGCGAGGAACACCCGGTCGAGACCGGTCCGCTCGGACGCGGTGAGCCACTCGGTGGCCTCGTCCGGGATGAGGTCAGGGGTGATGAGCCCAGCGGCGCCGGCGGCCACGAGGTCGTCCGCGAACCGGTCCACGCCGTAGCGGAGCACCGGGTTCCAGTACGTCATGACGAGCACCGGGATGCCGGCGCGCTCGGTGATCTCGTGCACGGCGTCGAAGACCTGCGCCACGCGGAACCCGTTCGCGAGCGACTCCTCGGCCGCGCGCTGGATGACCGGGCCGTCCATCACCGGGTCCGAGTACGGCAGGCCGAGCTCGATGACGTCCACGCCGTTCTCGGCGAGGGCGACGGCGGCGTCGATGCTCGTCCTGACGTCCGGGAACCCGGCGGGCAGGTACCCGACCACGGCTCCGGCGCGGTCCGCGTTCGCCTGGTCGATCGTCGTCGCGACCGTGTTCGTGTTCGTCGTGCTCACAGCTGCACCGCGTTCTCGTCGAGGATGCCGAAGTACCGGCTGGCCGATGCGACGTCCTTGTCGCCGCGACCGGACAGGTTCACCAGGACGACGCCCTCCGGGCCGAGCTCCTTGCCGAGCTTCATCGCCCCCGCGAGCGCGTGCGACGACTCGATCGCCGGGATGATGCCCTCGGTGCGGCTGAGCAGCCGGAAGGCCTCCATCGCCTCGGCGTCCGTGATCGGCTCGTACCGGGCACGGCCGATCGACGCCAGGTACGCGTGCTCCGGGCCGACGCTCGGGTAGTCGAGGCCGGCGGAGATGCTGTGGCTCTCGATCGTCTGGCCGTCCTCGTCCTGCATGAGGTACGACTTCGTCCCCTGCAGCACGCCTTCGCGGCCCAGGGTGATGCTGGCCGCGTGCCGACCGGTCTCGACGCCGTCGCCACCGGCCTCGAAGCCGTGCAGGCGGACCGACTCGTCGTCGAGGAACGCCTCGAAGATCCCCATCGCGTTCGACCCGCCACCGACGCACGCGGCGACGGCGTCGGGCAGGCGGCCGACCAGGTCGAGCACCTGCTGGCGTGCCTCGACACCGATCACCTTGTGGAACTCGCGCACCATCTCGGGGAACGGGTGCGGCCCCGCGACCGTGCCGAGCAGGTAGTGCGTCGAGTCGACGTTCGCCACCCAGTCGCGGAGCGCGTCGTTGATCGCGTCCTTCAGCGTCTTCGATCCGGTCTCGACCGGGATGACCTCGGCGCCGAGGAGCCGCATGCGGGCGACGTTGAGCGCCTGCCGGTCAGTGTCGACCGCACCCATGTACACGACGCAGTCCATGCCGAAGAGGGCGGCAGCCGTCGCCGTGGCGACACCGTGCTGACCGGCGCCGGTCTCGGCGATCAGGCGCGTCTTGCCGAGCCGCTTCGCGACGAGGGCCTGGCCGAGGACGTTGTTGATCTTGTGCGAACCGGTGTGGTTGAGGTCCTCGCGCTTGAGGATCACCCGGGCACCACCGGCGTGCTTCGCGAACCGCGGCACCTCGGTGATGATCGACGGGCGTCCGGTGTAGTCGCGCTGCAGGGCGTCGAGTTCCTCGTGGAAGGCCGGGTCCGCCCAGGCCTCGCGGAAGGCGGCTTCGAGTTCGTCGAGGGCCAGCACGAGGGACTCGGGGACGAAGCGTCCGCCGAAGTCGCCGAAGTACGGGCCGTGGAGGTCACGGAGTGAGGTCACGATGGTGCTCCCGGAACGTGTCCGGCACCTGGCCGGACGAAGGGTCAGGCGTCGATGAACGACGCGAGTGCAGCAGCGGGGTCGGCGCCCGTCACGAGCGCCTCCCCCACCAGGACGACGTCGGCACCCGCAGCGCGGTAGTGGGCGACGTCGGCGGGACCGGCGACGGCGGACTCGGCGACACGGACGACCCCGTCCGGGATCGCGCCGACGAGGGCGCCGAACAGGTCGCGGTCCAGCGAGAAGTCCGTCAGGTCGCGGGCGTTCACCCCGAGGATGCGCGCACCTGCGTCGAGCCCGCGCGCGACCTCGTCGGCGGAGTGGGCCTCCACCAGGACACGCATGCCGAGCTGCTCCGCGAGGTCGTGGAGCTCGACCAGCTGCTGCTGCTCGAGCGCCGCGACGATGAGCAGCACGATGTCCGCTCCGGAGGCACGGGCCTCGATCACCTGGTACGGATCGGCGATGAAGTCCTTGCGCAGGACCGGCACCGAGACGCGTGCCTTGACGGCTTCGAGGTCGGCCAGGCTGCCGAGGAACTTCCGCCCCTCGGTCAGGACGCTGATCGCCGAGGCGCCGCCACGCTCGTACTCGGCGGCGAGGGCAGCCGGGTCCGCGATGGGCGCCATCGAACCGCGCGACGGGCTCGCGCGCTTGACCTCGGCGAGGACCTTCACGCGGTCACCCGGTGCGAGGAACTCGAGCGCGTCGAGCGGCAACGCGACCCGGTCGAGGTCGCGTTCGACGTCCGAGTACGGACGGTCGGCGCGACGGGCAGCGGCGTCCTCGAGCGCGCCCGCGACGAGGGTCTCGAGCACGTTCGGCATGCCGGACCTACTCGTTGTGGTGCTTGGGGACGAACTTCGGACCGTTCACGCCGTAGCCGGCCTTGCCCATGACCCAGCCGACGATGAGGCCGACGACGAGCAGCGCGGCGGCAGCCCACACACCCCACACGATGCTGAACCAGAAGCAGATCGTGCCGATCGCGAACGCCACCAGCATGATGATGACGGACGTCCAGGCTGCCGGCGAGTGGCCTTCGCCGAGTTCTGCGGGCTCAGTGGTGCTCACGGTGCTCCTCGTGGTCGGTGGCGCCGTCGGTCGAGCGGCGCGGTTCCCAGCCTACCGTGTCGGCGGCGGCGTCCGTCCCGTCGGCGGCGTCCATCCCGTCCGCCGCGTCCGTCCCGTCCGTCCGGGCGACGGAGGTCGGGTCGACGCCTGCGCTCAGGTCGTCCCAGTCGACGACGGCGTCCCGTTCCACGGGCGCGGCCTTCGGCGTTGCGGAGGGCGTCGCAGCGTACTTCCGGCTCGGCCCCGGCCACGACCGCTGCACGACCAGGACCACCACGCCGAGCAGGACCGCGAGGACTCCCCCGACGATGCCGACGACGGGCCACGCGGAGACGTCGACGCTCGTGACGACCCGGCGGACGGCTGACAGGTCACTCACGCCGGCGACCTCGCCGATGGCCCCCCTCGCGGCGGCGACCGGATCGGCCAGCGCGTTGATGCCGGCGACGACGATCGCGACGCCGAGCAGGACCTCGATCACCGCGAGGACGACGCGGACGACGCGTCCGGCGATCGTCATGGCCAGGAACAGCGCGAGCGACGCGATCGCCAGCGCGGTGTACTGCGGCACCGCCTTCGAGCCGTCGGCGTCCACGGTGGTGGTCACGGCCGAGGCGGCGTCGAGGTGCACCGTGAACCAGGTCTGGGTCCACGAGAGCATCACGATGCCGGCGACCGCCAACCCGATGACGACGACGAGCGGACGGGAGCGCTTCACGAGCGGACCTCCCGCATCTTGTTGGCGGTCGCGACGGCTCGGAGCGGGGCCGCTGCCTTGTTGACGGCCTCGGTGTGCTCGGTCTCGGGGTCGGAGTCGGCGACGAGCCCCGCGCCCGCCTGCACCCGCGCGACGCCGTCCTGGATCAGGGCGGTGCGGATCGCGATGGCCAGGTCCGCGTCACCGGCGAAGTCGAAGTACCCGACGACCCCCGCGTACGCGCCGCGCTTGGCCGGTTCGAGCTCGTCGATGATCTCGAGCGCGCGCGGCTTCGGCGCACCGGACAGCGTGCCGGCCGGGAACGTCGCACGGAACACGTCGATCGCCGACGCCTCCGGACGGACGGAGCCCTCCACGCTCGACACCAGGTGCATGATGTGGCTGAAGCGCTCCACGGTCATGAACTCGGTGACGGCGACGGTGCCCGGTTCGCAGACCTTCTGCAGGTCGTTGCGGGAGAGGTCGACGAGCATCAGGTGCTCCGCGCGCTCCTTCGGGTCCTCGAGCAGGTCCTCGCCGAAGCGCACGTCCTCTTCCGGGGTGGCGCCCCTCGGACGGGACCCGGCGATCGGGTGCGTGATGGCCCGGCCGCCCTGCACCTTCACCAGCGCTTCCGGCGAGGCGCCGACGATCCAGAACGGCTTGCCCGCGGTGTCCTCCATCGACAGGAAGTACATGTACGGGCTGGGGTTCAGCGTCCGGAGCACCCGGTAGACGTCGAGCGGCTCTGCCGTGACGTCGTGGTCGAACCGCTGCGAGATGACGACCTGGAACACGTCGCCGTCGCGGATGAAGTCCTTCGACCGGGTCACCGCCGCCATGTACTCGTCCGGCGTCGACCGGTGCCGGGGCGTCGGCTCGGCGATGTCGAACGCCTCGGCCACGGTCGCGACGGTCGGCTGGACCAGGTCGGCCTGCATCCGGTCGAGGCGCTCCTGCGCCGCGGCCCAGAGCACGTCGGTGTCGTCGGTGCCGTCGTTGAGCGCGCTCGCGACCAGCAGGACGAGTCCGGTGCGGTGGTCGAGCGCCGCGAGCTCGGAGACGAAGGCGAGCGACTGGCCCGGGACGTCGAAGTCGGCCTGCGGGACGTTCGGCAGGTGCTCGAGCTGCCGCACGGCCTCCCAGCCGATGAACCCGACCGTGCCGCCGACGAGCGGCGGCGTGCCGGGGACGCGCGGGGTCGCCCAACGCTCGTGGAGCCGTGCGAGCACGTCGAGCGGCGCACCGTCGAGGGATCCCACGGCGCGTTCGGCGCTCATGCCGGTGTCGATCCACGCCGCACGGTCGCCGTCCTGGGTCAGGACGCCGAAGCTCCGCACGCCGACGAACGACCACCGCGACCACAGGCCGCCCTGGCCGGCCGACTCGAGCAGGAACGACCCGGGACGGCCGTCCGCGAGCTTCCGGTAGACACCGACCGGCGTCTCGCTGTCGCCGTAGAGCGCGCGCACCACGGGGACGACGCGGTGGCCGTCCGCCACCAGGCCGTCGAACTCCGGACGGGAGGTCGTGTGCGGCTGCTCGACGAGCGTCGCGGTGGTCATCGGGTCTCCTCCACTGCCGTGGTCACCGGAGCGGACGCCGTCACCGGCTCCAGGGGGTCGACGTCGAAGCACCGGTGCGCACCGGTGTGGCATGCGGCACCGACCTGCTGCACGGTGACGAGGAGCGTGTCGGCGTCGCAGTCGAACGCCGCCGCCCGGACGTACTGGGCGTGACCGGAGGTGTCGCCCTTGCGCCAGTACTCCTGCCGCGAGCGGGACCAGAAGGTCACCCGCCCCTCGGTCAGGGTGCGGCGGAGGGCTTCCCGGTCCATGTAGCCGAGCATGAGGACGTCCTTGCTGGATTCCTCTTGCACGACTGCCGGGAGCAGCCCGTCCGCACCGAAGCGTGCGCGGTCGAGGACCGCGTCCGTGCTGGTGCTGGTGCTGTCGGTCATGAGGCTCCTAGCGTACGGCGTGCCCGGTCCCCCGCAGCGCGTCCTTGACGTCCCCGATGGTCATCTCCCCGCGGTGGAACACACTCGCGGCGAGGACCGCGTCCGCGCCGGCGTCGACGGCCGGGGCGAAGTGGTCGAGGCTGCCGGCGCCGCCGGAGGCGATCACGGGCACCGACGACACCGCACGGACCGCGGCGGTCAGCTCGAGGTCGAACCCGTTCTTCGTGCCGTCGGCGTCGATCGAGTTGACGAGCAGCTCTCCCGCGCCCCGCTCGACGGCTTCCCGCGCCCAGGCGATCGCGTCGAGGTCCGACTCGGTGCGGCCACCGTGGGTCGTCACGACGAACCCGGAGGGCATCCGGTCCGACCGCTTCACGTCGAGCGACAGGACGACGGCCTGCGCGCCGAACCGGTCCGCGATCTCGCCGACGAGGTCGGGCCGGGCGATGGCGGCGCTGTTCACGCCGATCTTGTCCGCGCCGCACTGCTGGAGTCGTGACACGTCGTCGACGCTCCGGACGCCACCGCCGACCGTGAGCGGGATGAAGACCTGCTCGGCGGTGCGCGTGACGGTCTCGTACATCGTGGACCGGTTCTCGACGGTCGCGCCGACGTCCAGGAACGTCAGCTCGTCCGCACCCTGCTCGTAGTAGCGCGCCGCGAGCTCGACGGGGTCGCCGGCGTCCTGCAGGTCGAGGAAGTTCACGCCCTTCACGACGCGTCCACCGGACACGTCGAGGCACGGGATCACACGGACCGCGACCCCGCCGCGAGTGCCGCCCACGCCTCCGGTCGCCGCGGTCACAGTCGTGCCGCGTGGATCGGGCTGACCAGGATGGCGCGTGCGCCGAGGTCGTAGAGGGCGTCCATGATCAGGTTCGCGTCGTCGCGCGGGATCATCACGCGGACGGCAGCCCAGTCGCGTCCGTGCAGCGGCGAGACCGTCGGCGACTCGATGCCGGACGCGATCGCCGTCGCCTGCTCGAGCAGTTCGGTGGGGATGTCGTAGTCGAGCATCACGTAGCCGCGAGCGACGAGGACGCCCTGCAGCCGGCGGCGGAGCACGTCGATGCCCGCGATCGTCTCGTCGGTGGTGATGAGGAGCGCGGTCGACTCGAGGATCACCGGCCCGAAGATCTCGAGCCCGGCCTGCCGGAGGGTGCTGCCCGTCGAGACGACGTCCGCGACGGCGTCGGCCACACCGAGGCGCACGGCGCTCTCCACGGCACCGTCCAGCTTGACGAGCGTCGCGGTGACGCCGTGCTTCGCGAGGAACTCCCCGACGAGTCCCGGGTAGCTGGTGGCGACCCGGACGCCGTCGAGGTCCTGCAGGGCCGTGAACCGACCGGGCGTACCGGCGAAGCGGAACGTGGAGTCGGCGAAGCCGAGCGCATCGACCTCGTGCGCGGTCGACCCGGAGTCGAGGAGCAGGTCGCGGCCGGTGATCCCGACGTCGAGCGCGCCGGACCCGACGTACGTGGCGATGTCCCGCGGGCGCAGGAAGAAGAACTCCACCCCGTTGCGGTCGTCGACGAGGTGGAGCGCCTTCGGGTCACGGCGACCGGCGTACCCGGCCTCCCGCAGCATCTCGGAGGCGGTCTCGGAGAGTGAGCCCTTGTTGGGCACGGCGATGCGGAGCATCAGGGGATCTGCTTTCTGGTGGAGGTCTGGTGACGGTTCTGGAGGCGAGGCCTACAGATGTCGCCAGACGTCCGCCGGGGTGAGGCCCTTCGCGACCATCAGCACCTGCAGGTGGTAGACGAGCTGGGAGATCTCCTCGGCCGTGCGGATGTCGCCCTCGTACTCGGCGGCCATCCAGACCTCTGCGGCCTCTTCCACGATCTTCTTGCCGATCTGGTGCACTCCGGCGTCCAGTTCGGCGACGGTGCCGGAGCCCTCGGGGCGCGTGGCGGCCTTCTCGGTCAGCTCCGCGAACAGGTCGTCGAACGTCTTCACGCTCCCAGGCTACCGTCCTGCGAGCGCACGTTGCGCCGCGTCGCGGAGGTCGGCGATGCGCGATGCGGGCTCGCCGCCGTAGACGGCCGAGCCTGCGACGAGGGTGTCCGCGCCGCTCTGCACCGCCTGGGGCACGGTGTCGACCCCGATGCCGCCGTCGACCTCGAGCCAGACGTCGAGCCCGGAGGCGTCGACCGCTGCCCGCGCGTCGGCGAGCTTCGGCATGACCTCCGGCATGAACGACTGCCCGCCGAAGCCGGGCTCCACCGTCATGAGCAGGATCATGTCGTACGCGTCGAGGTGTTCCAGGACGGGCGCGATCGGGGTCCCCGGCTTCACCGCGATCGCCGCGCGGGCGCCGTTCGACCGGATGGCCGCCGCGGTCGCGACCGGGTCGGTGGCCGCCTCGAAGTGGAACGTGACGCTCGCGGCACCCGTCTCGGCGTACTGCGGGGCCTGACTGTCGGCGTCGGTGATCATCAGGTGCACGTCCAGCGGCACCGGCGACACCTGCTGCAGGCGCTGCACGATCGGCAGCCCGAGCGTCAGGTTCGGCACGAAGTGGTTGTCCATCACGTCGACGTGCACCATGTCGGCGGTCGCGATGCGGTGGAGCTCACGCTCGAGGTTCGCGAAGTCGGCGGACAGGATGCTCGGCGAGATGCGGATCGTCACCCCACGAGCCTACCGGCGCACGTAGGCTGCAGATCGTGACCGATGATCAGATCCGCACGGACGCGGAGTCGATCCGCGTGCGGGTCGAGTTCGCCGAGGACCATGGCGTACCGCTGGGCGACACGATCGGTGCGCTCGAGGACGTGCACGAAACGGTCGACCTCGCCTTCTTCCTCGCGCACGGCGATGCCCGCCGGTGGGAGCACGGCGGAGGCCGGGGGCAGGTGCGGCTCGACGAGCTGGATCACGGCACGCCGGTCTCGATGGACCTCCGCTTGGTCATGTCCGGCGGCCTCGGGCTGACCCACCCCGAGGTCCTCGACGGGGTGACCGCCGTCGAGGCGGTGCTGCGCGCGGCATGGTCGAGCACGGCCGCGACCGGCGCCACGACGGTCGACGACGCCGAGAAGCACGTCCTGGAGGCAATGGAGCGAGTCGCGTACGAGGCTCGTGGAACCGACCTGGCCTGGCGCATCCGCGAGGCCGAGGAGCACCGCGCTCCGACCGCCGACGGCAACCAGGGCAAGGGCGCCCGCTTCGTGCGAGCCGCGGCCCGCCTGGTGACGAAGCCCGCCTTCGTCTTCCGCGTCGACCGCTGACCGCGTCGTCAGGACGCTCGTCGGAACAGCGCGATGAACATCGCGTCCGTACCGATGCGGTGCGGCCAGAGCTGCGCCGTCATGCCGTCGGGGACCTGCGGGTCACGCGCGGCCACCGACCGCACGACCGACGCCGTGTCGACCTGCTCGAGCACCCCGCCGTGCCGTGCCATCAGCGCGTCGACCTGCCCGCGTGTCTCTGCCAGGTGCGGCGAGCACGTCACGTACGCCAGGGTCCCGCCGGGTGCCAGCACCCGGACCGCCGCGTCGAGCAGCTCGGCCTGCAGCGCCGCGAGCTCCTGCACGTCCTCCGGTACCTTCCGCCAGCGTGCCTCCGGCCGCCGGCGCAACGCACCGAGTCCGGTGCACGGCGCATCGAGGAGCACGCGGTCGAACGTCACGCCGGAGCCGTCGAGCCCGTACCGCCGGCCGTCTCCCTCGACGACGGTGACCGTGTCGCCGAACCCCGCGAGGGCCTGCTTCACGAGTCCGACACGCGCTGGCACGAGTTCGTTGGCCACGAGCGTCGCGCCGCCCTGCGCAGCCTCGGCGGCGAGCAGCGCGGCCTTGCCGCCTGGGCCGGCGCACAGGTCGAGCCAGCGCTCCCCCGCGCGGACCGCCGACGCTCGGCTCAGTGCCAGCGCGGCGAGCTGCGAGCCCTCGTCCTGCACCCGCAGTCGCCCGGCCGCGACCCCGGGCACGCGGGCGGGATCGCCGGTGACGCCGCGGATCCCGACGGGCGACACCGGCAGAGCGTCGGCGTCCGTCACGACCTGGGACACCGGCACGGGAGGCTCGGCACCGTCCGCGTCGTCGGCCTCCGGTTCGTCGGTGGCCGGTTCCACCGCGGTGGTCGCGGTGGCGAGGTCGTCCTCCGTCGCGAGACCGGGCAGCGCGGCGAGCTGCACACGGGGTGCGACGTCGTCCGCCGCGAGCAACGCCACGAGTTCGTCGCGGGAGCGCTCGGCGGCGAGGGCATCGCGGAGCGCCGACACGACCCAGGTCGGGTGCGACCACCTGGTCGCGAGGAGGGCGTCCCCGGACAGCCCGCGGGTGATCTCGGCGTCCCACTCGTCCGGCGTCTTCGCGGCGACCTTGCGCAGGACGGCGTTCACGAAGCCCGTGGCACGGCGGGCACCGACCTCGCGGGCGAGCTCGACCGTCGCGGACACGGCGGCGTGCACCGGGGTGCGCATCGCGAGGAGCTGGTGGACGCCGAGGCGCATGACGTCGAGTACGTCCGCCTCGATGTTCGCGACCCGTCGTCCCGAAGCCGCTTCCACGATGGCGTCGTACCGGCCGATCATCCGGATCGTGCCGTACGTCAGCTCGGTGGCGAACCCGGCGTCGCGAGCGGAGAGCGCGGCTCGACGGATGCGGGTCGGGAGGAGCAGGTTCGCGTAGGCGTCGTCGACCTGCACGGCCCGGATGACGTCGAACGCGACGCGGCGTGCGCTCGGTCCGCGGACGGTGCGCGCCGGTTGCTGGTGCTGCTGGTGGGGGCTCATGCGAGGGTCTTCCCGTCGAGTTCGCCGAGCCCGCGGGCCCAGGCGGCGGCGTCCATCGCCTTCTTGCCCGCCGGCTGGACCTCGGTGAGCACCAGCGGACCGTCACCGGTCCCGACGAACAGCCGACCGCCCTGGACGGCCAGCGCGCCGGGGGCGAGCGACGGGGCGGGGTCTCCCGGGCCTCCCGACCGTGCCACGCGGAGCAGCTTGACGCGCGTCTCCCCCAGGTGCGCGAACGCTCCTGGTTCCGGCGTCACGCCGCGGATGCGGGCGTGCACGGCGGAGGCGGGCTCGGCGAAGTCGATCCGGCCGTCCTCGATCGTGGTCTTCGGGGCGACGGTCGGCTCGCCGACCTGCTCGGTGGCGGTGGCGGTCCCGGCGGCGATGCCGTCGACGACGCGGGCGACGACCGCTGCGCCCGTCTCGGCCATCGCGGCGAGGACCTCGCCCGACGTGGCCTCCGGTCCGATGACGAATGGTTCGGCGGCGAAGACCGGCCCGGCGTCGAGCGCCTCGACGAGCTGGAACACGGTCGCGGCGGTCGTCGTGTCCCCCGCCATGACGGCACGCTGCACGGGGGCCGCGCCGCGGTACGCCGGCAGGTCGGAGAAGTGCAGGTTGATCCAGCCGTGCCGCGGCGCGTCGAGCGCCGGACGGCGGAGCAGCGCGCCGTAGGCGACGATGACGCCGAGGTCGACGTCGAGGTCGACGAGCTGCAGGGTGACGTCGTCGTCGACGCGAGACGCCTCGATGACGGGGAGTCCGAGCTCCTCGGCGACCCGCGCCACCGGGGTCGGGGTGAGCACGCGCTTCCGGCCCTGCGGCGTCGGCGGACGCGTCAGCACCGCGGCGATCTCGTGGTCGGAGGCCGCGAGCCGGCGGAGGGTGGGGACGGCCGCAGCGGGGCTGCCGGCGACGACGAGACGCATGGGTTCGATCCTCCCATGCCTCAGGTCGTCGTCGCCGCGTCCCGCGACTCGGTGAACGCCTGCACACACGCCTCGATCTGCTCCTCGGTGTGCGCGGCGGAGAGCTGCACGCGGATGCGGGCACGCCCCTTCGGCACAACGGGGTAGCTGAACGCGGTGACGTAGACCCCTCTGGTCTGCATCTCGTCGGCGATCCGTGCCGTCAGGGCCGCGTCGTGGAACATGACCGGCACGATCGGGTGCTCACCGGGGAGCAGCTCGAACCCGGCGTCGGTCATCCGCGTCCGGAAGTGTTCGGCGTTCCGCACCAGGCGGGCCCTGGCGTCGTCGGAGCGTTCGATGAGGTCCAGCGCCGCCACCGTCCCCGCTGCGATGACCGGCGCGAGCGAGTTCGAGAAGAGGTACGGGCGCGAGCGCTGCCGGAGCAGGTCGACGATCTCCTTCCGGCTCGACACGTACCCGCCGGACGCGCCGCCGAGTGCCTTGCCGAAGGTGCCGGTGTAGACGTCGACCCGGTCCGCGACCCCGCAGTGCTCCGGCGTTCCGCGACCGTGCTCCCCGATGAAGCCGACGGCGTGCGAGTCGTCCACGATGACCAGGGCGTCGTAGCGGTCCGCGAGGTCGCAGATCTCTGCGAGCGGTGCGATGAAGCCGTCCATCGAGAACACGCCGTCCGTGACGATCGCCCGGAAGCGCGCGTCCCCCGCGGCGACGAGCTGCGCCTCGAGGTCCTGCATGTCGCGGTTCCGGTAGCGGTACCGCTGTGCCTTGCAGAGTCGGACGCCGTCGATGATCGAGGCGTGGTTCAGCTCGTCGGAGATGATCGCGTCCTCGGGGCCGAGCAGCACCTCGAACAGCCCGCCGTTCGCGTCGAAGCACGACGAGTACAGGATCGTCGCCTCGGTGCCGAGGAACGACGACACCCGGCGTTCGAGGTCGAGGTGCAGGTCCTGCGTGCCGCAGATGAACCGGACGCTCGCCATCCCGTAGCCCCAGCGGTCGAGCGCGTCCTTCGCCGCGCCGACCAGGTCCGTCGAATCGGCGAGCCCGAGGTAGTTGTTCGCGCAGAAGTTGAGGAGCTCGCGCCCGTCCGCGTCGATCGCGGCGCGCTGGGGACCAGCGATGCCCCGTTCGTGCTTGGTGAGGCCTGCGTCCTCGATGCCCGCGAGTTCGCTCGCCAGGTGGTCCTTGATCGCGCCGTACATCAGTGCTCCGTCCAGTCGATGACGACCTTGCCGCCGTCTGCGGTCGCTGCCGCGTCGAATGCCTGCTCCCACGCGTCCGCGGGGAACCGTGCCGTCACGAGTGAGCCGATGCGGTCACGCAGCGCCGTGCTCGTCTGCAGCATCGAGCTCATGGCCTGCCAGGTCTCGAACATCTCGCGGCCGTAGATGCCCTTCACGGTGAGCATGTGCGTCACGACGAGCCCCCAGTCGACGGCGATCGTGCTCGACGGCAGGCCGAGCATCGCGATCCGACCGCCGTGGTTCATGTTCGCGACCATCGAGGGCAGTGCGTCCGGCGCTCCGGACATCTCGAAGCCGACGTCGAACCCCTCGCGCATGCCGAGGTCGTGCTGCGCCGCGCGGATCGCCTCGGCACCGCCGGCCCGGACGTCGACCGCGGCGTCGGCGCCCATCTCCGTCGCCATCGCCAGGCGGTTCGCGCTGACGTCCGTCCCCACCACGAACCGGGCTCCGGCGTGCCGGGCGACCGCGATCGCCATGAGGCCGATCGGTCCGCACCCCGTCACGAGCACGTCCTCGCCGATGACCGGGAAGGCCAAAGCGGTGTGCACGGCGTTCCCGAGCGGGTCGAACAGCGCGCCGACCTCTGGCTCGATCGTCTCGTGGTGGACCCAGACGTTCGCGCCGGGGAGCGTCAGGTACTCGGCGAAGGCGCCGTCCCGCTGCACGCCGAGTCCCTTCGTGCGGATGCACATCTGACGGCGACCGGCGCGGCAGTTCCGGCAGGTGCCGCACACGATGTGCCCCTCGCCGGAGACCTGGTCCCCGACCGAGACGTCCCGGACGGCGGCGCCCACCTCGACGACCTCGCCGAAGAACTCGTGCCCGGGGACCAGCGGCGCGGTGACGGCGGAGGCTGCCCAGTCGTCCCATCGTCTGATGTGCAGGTCGGTGCCGCAGATGCCGGTCCGGAGCACCCGGATCAGGACCTCGTCCTCGGTGGGGACCGGCACGGGACGGTCGACCATGACCAGTCCCGGGGCGGCGTCGGGCTTGTACAGCGCTCGCATCGCGTTCACCTCGTCGTGAATGTCGTCTGACGGCGACTCGTGGTCACCGCCCTCCACCCTGGCACACGTCGCGGCAGGGGCGGGCGCGGGACACGGGCGCGACCAGCCGCCGCGCGTCAGACCTCGGAGAAGGGCTCGGCGTCGTCGAGCCGCGCACGGAGCGCAGGAGCCGCACGCCGCTTCTCGCCGCCGGGGAGCACCCGACGTGTCGAGGAGCGCCGGATGACCTCGGCCTTGAGCGTCGCCGCGACCTCGGTGCCGTGCGCGTACGGGAAGCGCACGATCGCGCGGACCGTGCCGGGGACCGGGTCGTCGACGGGCACGGGACCGAGGACGGGACCGACCGGGGCGTCGCCGAGCGCCTCGACCGCCGCGGTCACCGCCTGCTCCGTCCCGGTCAGCGTCGCCACCCGGACGGCCGGCGGGAAGAGCAGCTCGCGGCGGTCGACGAGCTCGTCGTGCGCGGGACCGTCGAGCTGCCACAGGGCCATCGCGGTCGCGAGACGGCCACCGATGCCGACCAGGTAGACCTCGGTACCCGGTGCGCCCTTCGCGGCGGCGTTCGTCCAGAAGCGCAGCACTTCCTCCTGCACGCGGAGGCCCTCCCGCGCGAGCATGCGTTCGCCGTCGAGCAGCAGCACGCAGGCGTACCCACCCGGTGTCGACGGCTCTGCTCCCCGTGTCGCGACGACCACCGCGGGTCTCGCCGGGACCTCGTCGATCGGCCGTGACCCGTCCGCGACGATGATCCGGGTGCCGGGGAACGCCCGACCGAGCTCGTCCGCGGTGCGCTGGGCACCCTGACCGACGGGCTTCAACTTGCCCCCACCGCACGTCGGGCAGCGGTACCCGGCCGCGAGGGCACCGCAGAAGCGGCACTGCGGGACGGCACCGTGCGTCGGGCTGCCGAGCGGGCCGCCGCACACCCGGCAGTGCGCCCGCTCGCCGCAGTCGGCGCAGACGAGCCCGGTGCCGAAGCCCGGGTTCGCGACCTGCACGAGCACCGGGCCCGTCCGGCTGGCCTCTCGTGCGGCACGCCACGCGCTGCTCGGGATCCGGGCCTGGGCGGCCGGACCGTCGGCGTTCACCTGCTGTGCGGTCGGGATGACGTTCGGCACGGGCTGGCGGTACGGCACGACGTCCTCGAGCCACTGCAGCTCGACGAGCCGCTGGACGTCGGTGCTCCTGGCGTGTGCGGCGAACAGCAGTGCGGCGCCGGACTGCGCTGCCCGGACGAGGGCGACGTCGCGCGTGTGCACGTAGGGCGCTCGCGGCTCGATGAAGGACTGGTCGCCGTCGTCCCACATCGCGATCAGCCCGAGGTCGTCGGCGGGCGCGTACATCGCCGTCCGGTTCCCGATCGCCACCACCGGGTGCGTCCGCGCCTGCAAGAGCGCCTTCGCGCGCTGACCGTTCGTCTGCTTGGCGTCGAACCGAACCACCCGTTCGACGGGGACGAGCGCGTGCAGCGCCCGTTCCAGGTCCATCACGTCGCGGAAGTCCGGGACCGCGATCACGGCCGACCGCTCGGTGGCGAGGGTCCGCGCGGCGGCCTGCGCGAGCGTCGCGGCCCAGCCGGGGACCCAGACCGGTTCATCGGCGGACCCCAGGTCGACGGGGTGTGGGACCGCTGCGACCGCCGCACGGCCGTCCTTCGCCAGGATGCCCTCCAGCACGCCGTCCCCGTAGCCCGTCACGGTCGGGGCGACGACCACGGGTGGCACCGCGGACGTGTCCCGCGCGAGCCAGGCCTTCTCGGCCCGGACCTGCCGCGTCGGCACGGCCAGGCGCAACACGTCCGATGCCACCCCGGCTGCCCGGTCGGACACCGCGCGCGCGAGCTTCCAGATCTCCGGCGCGAGCACCGGCACCGGGCTGACGAGCGTCTCGATCGCGCTGAGCTCTCCCGGGTAGCCGCCCTCGTGCAGCACCTCGACGACGTACGCGTCGGACATCCGTGCCCCGGTGCGCAGTGGCACCTTCACGCGGACCCCCGGCACGCAGTCGTCCTCGAGCTCAGCCGGCACCCGGTAGTCGAACAGACGGTCGAGCTGCGGGAGCGGCGAGTCGAGGACGACGCGCGCGACGGTGGTCACGCGTGCCCTCAGACGGCGACGGAGACGAGTCCTGCCGCCTGGCGGAGTTCCTCGACGCGGTCGAGCTGCTCCCAGGTGAACCCGGGGAGCTCCCGGCCGAAGTGGCCGTACGTCGCGGTCTGCGCGTAGCGCGGCTTGAGCAGGTCGAGGTCACGGATGATCGCGGCCGGACGGAGGTCGAAGACCTGTCGGATGGCGGCTTCGATCGTGGCGTCGTCGACGTGCCCGGTGCCGAACGTCTCCACGTAGAGCCCGACGGGCTTCGCGCGGCCGATCGCGTAGGCGACCTGGACCTCCAGCCGGTCGGCGAGGCCGGCGGCGACGGCGTTCTTCGCGACCCAGCGCAGGGCGTAGGCAGCGGAGCGGTCGACCTTCGACGGGTCCTTGCCGCTGAACGCGCCACCACCGTGCCGGGAGGCACCGCCGTACGTGTCCACGATCACCTTGCGGCCGGTGAGTCCGGCGTCGCCCTGGGGACCGCCGATCTCGAAGCGACCGGTCGGGTTCACGATGACCTCGACGCCGGACGAGTCCAGTTCCGACAGGGCCAGGACCGGTCGGATGACGTGCTCGGTGATCGCCGCGGTCAGTTCGTCGAGCGTGACGCTCGGCGAGTGCTGCGTCGACACGACGACGGTCTCGACGGTCTTCGGGACGACGCCGTCGTACCCGACGGTGACCTGGGTCTTGCCGTCGGGACGCAGGAACGGCAGTTCACCGGACTTGCGGACGGCGGCGAGACGCTCGGCCAGCCGGTGCGCGAGCCAGATCGCGACGGGCATGTACTCGGGCGTCTCGTTCGTCGCGAAGCCGAACATGATGCCCTGGTCACCGGCGCCCTGGCGGTCGAGCGGGTCGACGCCCGCACCCGAGCGGGCGTCGAGCGACTGGTCGACGCCCTGCGCGATGTCCGGGGACTGCGCGCCGATGGAGACCTCGACACCACAGGTGTGGCCGTCGAAGCTCACCTCTGACGAGTTGTACCCGATGCCCGTGATGACGTCACGGACGATCTTCGGGATCTCGACGTAGCCCGACGTCGTGACCTCGCCCGCGACGTGAACGAGCCCGGTCGTCACCATCGTCTCGACGGCGACGCGCGCGTGCGGGTCCGCCGCGAGGAGGGCGTCGAGGATGCTGTCCGATATCTGGTCGCAGATCTTGTCTGGATGCCCCTCGGTGACCGACTCGGACGTGAAGAGGCGCAGGGTGCTGGACGTCACCGGGGTCAGACGGTGGGCTGCGGCTGCTGCTTGGTGGCGGTGAGCTTGTCCTCGTTGATCTCGTGGAGGGCCACCGACAGCGGCTTGTCGTCGATCGTGGAGTCGACGAGCGGACCGACGTTGTCGAAGAGCGAGCCCTCGTGCAGGTCGGCGTAGTAGTCGTTGATCTGGCGCGCGCGCTTCGACGCGAAGATGACGAGCGCGTACTTCGACTCGACCTTGGAGAGCAGGTCGTCGATGGGCGGGTCGATGATGCCCTGGGGGTTGGCCATGGTGTCTCCTGTCGACGGAAGTTCGGTCGCACCCGGCGGGGCGCAGTCGCGCCCGAGCGGGCGCAGTGGCACCCGGCTAGGGCGCAGTGAACAAGTCTACGACTTCCTGTGCCGCGGTGCTGACATCGGAGTTCACGATGCGCACGTCGAACTCGTCCTGCGCGGCGAGTTCGACCTTCGCGGTCTCGAGCCGACGGGCCTGTTCCTCTGCGGATTCCGTGCCGCGACCGATCAGCCGGCGGACGAGTTCGTCCCACGTCGGCGGCAGCAGGAACACGAGCACCGCCTCGGGCATGGCGTCACGGACCTGCCGAGCGCCCTGCAGGTCGATCTCGAGCATCACCTTGTCGCCGGCGTCGAGCGCGCGGTCGATCGGCGGACGCGGGGTGCCGTATCGGTACGAGTTGTGCACGGTCGCCCACTCGAGGAGCTCGCGGTCCCGGATCATCCGGTCGAACTCGGCGTCGTCGACGAAGTAGTAGTGCACGCCGTCGACCTCGCCGGGACGGGGCTTCCTCGTCGTCGCGGACACGCTGAGGTTCACCTCGGGGTACTGCTCGCGGATGTACGCGCTCACGGTGCCCTTGCCGACGGCGGTCGGACCCGCGAGCACGACGAGCTTCGACACGCCACGCTTGCGGCCACGTGCGACGAGCCAGTCCGACAGCGCGGTCCGCTGCCGGGTCCCGAGCCCGCCGAGCCGCTTCGACGGGGCGATCCGGAGCGTGCCCATGACTCCCTCGGCCCGCGCCGGACCGATCCCGCTCAGGCTGGTGAGGAGGTCACGGACGCGCAGGGACTTCTCGGCCGGTGCGTCCTCGTCGCTCCATGCGGTGCGCGCGACGTCGAGTGCCGACCGCTCCCCCGACGCGACGGCGGCCTTCACCGCGGCCCGGGCGCGACGCGCGGCGACCGCCGCACGTGCCGCCGCGACCCGGTCCACCTCCGGTGGATTGCGGTGCGCGGGCAGCTGGCTGCGGTCCTCGGTCATGCCCCTGCCCCAGCCAGCGCCGCCGCGATCCGATCGGCACGGTCGGTGACGAGTGCCGCGACGCCGTCCGGCCCGTCGGTGAGCAGCCCGCGGGACTCGCTCACGAGCACCTGCTCGGCACGGGAGCCGTACAGGGACCTGAGGTCCTCGATGCGGGCGCCCTGGGCACCGAACCCCGGAGCCAGGATCGGCGAGGTGCCGATCTCGTCCGCGCCGATGCCGAAGTCCTGCAGGGAGAGGGTCGCGCCGAGCACGAGCCCGACGTCGCCGATGGCCTGGTCGCCCACGGCCGGGTTGTCGTCTGCCACGTCGAGAACGATACCGGCCGCGACGGAGCGCCCCGCACGCGGGCCCTCCGCCAACACTGCGGTCTGCAGGACACGGGCCTCGGGGTTGCTCGTCGCCGCGAGCACGAACACGCCGGCGCCGTTCCGGCGCGCGACGTCGACCGTGCCGGCGAGCGAGCCGTAGCCGAGGTACGGCGAGACCGTCATCGCGTCGGCGGCGAACGGCCCGTCGCGGTCCAGCCACGCGAGCGCGTAGTCGTCCCCGGTGGATCCGATGTCGCCGCGCTTCACGTCGGCGACGACCAGGAGGCCCGCATCGCGTGCCCGGCGGATCGTCGCGTCGAGTGCACGGTATCCGTCCACCCCCGCGGCCTCGAAGAAGGCGATCTGCGGCTTCACGACCGCGGCGCGGCCGGCGGCCGCGTCCACCAGGACGCGGCCGAACTCGGTCAGACCCGCTTCGTCACGACCGAGCCCCCACGCCGCCAGGGTGGCGGCATGGGGGTCGATCCCGACGCACAGCGCGGACCGCGACCCGATGGCGGCCGCGAGCCGGACGCCGAACGGCTCCGGGCCTCCCGACCGGTCTGCGGCGTCGAGGCGGTCCGTCACCAGCCCGCCCGCTCGAGCGCGTAGTCCTGCAGGCTGCGGACGCTGTGCTGCGTGCCGATCGTCTCGATCGCCGCGACGGCCGCACCGAGCTGCGCGATCGTGGTGAACAGCGGCTTGTCCGCTGCGACGGTGGCCGCGCGGATCTCGTAGCCGTCCGCGCGACCCGACGCGCCCGACGGGGTGTTGATCACGATGTCGACCTCGTCGCGGGCGAGCATCTCCACGACGCTGTCGCCGCCCTGGCTGTACTTGCCGACGACCGACACCTGGATGCCGTTGCGGCGGAGCACCTCGGCGGTGCCCTCGGTCGCGGTGATCGTGAAGCCGAGCTGCTGGAGGCGGTGCACCGGCAGCACGATCGCGCGCTTGTCGGTGTCGGCGACGCTCACGAAGACCGTGCCGGAGGTCGGCAGTCCGCCGTACGCGGCCTCCTGCGACTTGAGGAACGCCCGCGGGAAGTCGCGGTCGATGCCCATGACCTCGCCCGTGGAGCGCATCTCCGGGCTGAGGACCGAGTCGACGACCTGGCCGTCCGCGGTGCGGAACCTGCGGAAGGGCAGCACGGCCTCCTTGACCGCGACCGGCGCCTGTGCGGGGACGAACGCGCCGTCCCGCTCGGGCAGCAGGCCCTCGGCGACGAGTCCGTCGACGGTGGTCCCGGTCATGATGCGGGCAGCGGCCTTCGCCAGCGCGATGCCGAGCGCCTTGGAGACGAACGGGACGGTGCGGCTGGCACGCGGGTTCGCCTCGAGCACGTAGAGCACGCCGGCACCGATCGCGAACTGCACGTTGAGCAGCCCTCGGACGCCGATGCCGCGCGCGATCTTCTCGGTCGCGTCGACGACGGCCTGGATCTCGCCGCGGCCGAGCCCGACCGGCGGGAGCGTGCAGGACGAGTCGCCGGAGTGGATCCCGGCTTCCTCGATGTGCTCCATGATGCCGCCGATGTAGAGCCGCTCACCGTCGAAGAGCGCGTCGACGTCGATCTCCACGGCGTCGTCGAGGAACCGGTCCACCAGGAGCGGCAGATCGGGGCCGATGATCGCCTGGTCGGCCATCCGGTCGAAGTAGTCGGCCATCGCGGTGGAGTCGTAGACGATCTCCATGCCGCGGCCACCAAGGACGAACGACGGGCGGACGAGCACCGGGTACCCGATCTCCTCGGCCACCGCGGTCGCGCTGGCGAGGTCGTGCGCGGTGCCGTTGCGCGGGGCGAGCAGCCCGGCCTCCTCGAGGATCGCGGAGAACTGGCCGCGCTCCTCGGCGGAGTCGATCGCCGTCGGGCTGGTGCCGAGGATCGGGATGCCGGCTGCCTCGAGCGGCTTCGCGAGCCCCAGGGCCGTCTGGCCGCCGAGCTGCACGACGACGCCGACCAGCTCGCCGGACGCCGCCTCGGCCTCGATGACCTCGAGGACGTCCTCGGTGGTCAGCGGCTCGAAGTACAGGCGGTCGGAGGTGTCGTAGTCGGTGGATACCGTCTCCGGGTTGCAGTTGATCATGATCGTCTCGAACCCGGCGTCCGAGAGCGCGAAGGACGCGTGCACGCAGGAGTAGTCGAACTCCACGCCCTGGCCGATGCGGTTCGGGCCGGAGCCGAGGATGACGACCTTCTTGCGGTCGCTGGGTGCGACCTCGGTCTCGGTGTCGTAGGACGAGTAGTGGTACGGCGTGAGTGCCGGGAACTCGCCGGCGCAGGTGTCCACCGTCTTGAACACCGGACGGATGCCCAGCGCGTGACGGCTGTTGCGGACGTCCTGCTCGGTGACGCCGCGCAGCGCCGCGATCTGGATGTCGCTGAAGCCGTGCTCCTTGGCCCACCGGATCGTGTCGGCATCGAGTTCCGCTGCCGCGGCGACCTCGGCGGCGACCTCGTTGATGAGCACGATCTGGTCGATGAACCACGGGTCGATCTTCGTGGCGTCGAAGACCTCTTCTGCGGTGGCGCCTGCGACCAGGGCCTGCTGCACCGTGACGATGCGGCCGTCGGTCGGGATCGCCGACTTCGCCAGCAGTGCGTCCTTGTCGAGCTCGGCGGCCGGGGTGTCCCAGTGGAAGCTCGAGCCGCGCTTCTCCAGCGAGCGGAGCGACTTCTGCAGGGCGGTGGCGTAGTTCCGGCCGATGGCCATCGCCTCGCCGACGCTCTTCATCGTCGTGGTCAGCGTGGCGTCGGCGGCCGGGAACTTCTCGAACGCGAACCGGGGGGTCTTCACCACGACGTAGTCGAGCGTCGGCTCGAAGCTCGCCGGGGTGACCCGCGTGATGTCGTTCTGGATCTCGTCGAGGCGGTACCCGATGGCGAGCTTCGCGGCGATCTTGGCGATCGGGAAGCCCGTCGCCTTCGACGCGAGGGCACTCGAGCGGGACACACGCGGGTTCATCTCGATCACGATGACGCGGCCGTTGGACGGGTCGATCGCGAACTGGATGTTGCAGCCACCGGTGTCGACGCCGACGCGACGGATGATGTCGATGCCGATGTCGCGGAGGTTCTGGTACTCGCGGTCGGTGAGCGTCAGCGCCGGGGCGACCGTGATCGAGTCGCCGGTGTGCACGCCGACCGGGTCGACGTTCTCGATGGAGCAGACCACGACGGTGTTGTCGTAGTTGTCCCGCATGAGCTCGAGCTCGTACTCCTTCCAGCCGAGGATCGACTCCTCGAGCAGGACCTCGGTCGTCGGGCTGGACTGCAGCCCGTCGCCGACGAAGCGGACGAGCTCGTCCTCGTTGTACGCGAAGCCGGAGCCGAGGCCGCCCATCGTGAAGGACGGACGGACGACGAGCGGGTAGCCGAGGTCGGCCGCGAACGCCTTCGCCTCCTCCAGCGTGTGCGCGATGTGGCTGCGGGCCACGTCGGCGCCGGACTCGAGCACGAGCTCCTTGAAGAGCCACCGGTCCTCGCCGCGCTGGATCGCGTCGACCTTGGCACCGATCAGCTCGACGCCGTGCTTCTCGAGGATCCCGGCCTCGTCGAGCGCGATCGCCGCGTTCAGGGCGGTCTGGCCGCCGAGGGTCGGCAGGACGGCGTCCGGCTGCTCGATGCGGATGATCTCCTCGAGCGAGGCGTTCGTGATCGGCTCGATGTACGTCGCGTCGGCGAAGTCGGGGTCGGTCATGATCGTCGCCGGGTTCGGGTTCACGAGGATGACGCGGATGCCCTCTGCACGGAGGACACGGCAGGCCTGGGTGCCGGAGTAGTCGAACTCGGCGGCCTGGCCGATGACGATCGGACCCGAGCCGATGACGAGGACGGAGTTGATGTCGGAGCGCTTGGGCATCAGTTCGCTTCCTTGGTGGTGTCTGCTGCGGGAGTCGTCGCGTCGGCGGTGGCGGCGTCCAGCGGACGGCCTTCCGCTCGCGCCACGACCATGTCCCGGAAGCGGTCGAAGAGGTACATGCTGTCGTGCGGTCCCGCGGCGGCCTCCGGGTGGTACTGCACGCTGAACGCGGGGATGTCGAGCGCACGGAGGCCCTCGACCACGTTGTCGTTGAGGGAGTAGTGCGAGACCTCGACGCGGCCGAAACCGGCGGGCGACTCGAGGACCTCGCCGACGGGGGCGTCGACCGCGAAGCCGTGGTTCTGGCTCGTGATCTCGACCTTGCCCGTCGTGGTGTCGAGGACCGGCTGGTTGATCCCGCGGTGGCCGAACGGCAGCTTGTACGTGCCGAAGCCGAGCGCGCGGCCGAGGAGCTGGTTGCCGAAGCAGATCCCGAAGAACGGGCGGCCGTCGTGCAGGCTCTCCTGCAGGAGCGTCACCTGGGCGTCGGACGCAGCGGGGTCGCCAGGACCGTTCGAGTAGAACAGGGCGTCGGGGGCGAGCGCTCGGAGCGCCTCGATCGTGACGTCCTGGGGCAGGACGTGCACCTCGAAGCCCCGCTCGGCGAGGTAGCGGGTGGTCGACGCCTTGACGCCGAGGTCGAGCACCGCGAGGGTGCCGATCTGCTCGCCGACGGCGGGCACGACGTAGGTCTCGGGGGTGGACACCGTCGCGGAGAAGCTCGCGCCGGCCATGTCGGCCTGCTCGCGCACGAGGCGCGCCTGCTCCTCGGGCGCCAGCGCGGCGTCCGGGCCGCTGAACACGCCGCCCTTCATCGCGCCGGCGTCCCGGATGCGCCGGGTGAGCGCACGGGTGTCGATGCCGGAGATGCCGACGATGCCGTCACGCTCGAGGTGGTCGTCGAGGGAGGCGTTCGCGCGGTGGTTCGACACGACGCGGCTGGGGTCGCGGACGACGTACCCGGCGACCCAGATGCGGCGGGACTCGGGGTCCTCGTCGTTGACCCCGGTGTTGCCGATGTGCGGCGCGGTCTGCACCACGATCTGCCCGGCGTACGAGGGGTCGGTCAGGGTCTCCTGGTAGCCGGTCATCCCGGTCGCGAAGACCACCTCGCCGAGTGTGCGCCCGCGGGCGCCGTAGGCCCATCCGTCGTACCGGGTGCCGTCCTCGAGGACCAGCACGGCCCGTTCGCGTGTCATCAGTTCGTCCCTTCGCCCGCGTGGTGCGGGTGGTTGTGCTTCGTCGCCAGCTCCTGGAGCGCGTGCAGTGCTGCTGCGTCGCCCTCCGGGAACCGGAAGTAGGTGTCGAGGTCCGTCGCACCTGCGGCGCCGGTCGCCGTCCATCGCAGACGGACCAGTCCCCCGGGTTCGACCACGCGGTCGATGGCCCAGGTGGCGCGGTCGGCGCCGCGGACGGCGTCCCGGGCGACCCAGCGGTCGTCGGCTCCGGCGAGGTGCAGGACCACGCCGTCCCGGTGGACGGTCACGCCGCCGCGGCCGCGGAAGCCGAGTCCGCCTGCGGTGATGCGTTCGAGCGGCGTGTCGGCCCGGGTCGTCGCGACGGTGAACCCGTCCCACGACCCGGCTTCCGGCCCGGGGTCGGCCGGCACGCTGACGGGAGGCACGGATTCCGCCTGCTTGCGGGCCCGCGTCCGCCAGGTGCGTGCCATGGCGACGAACAGCGCGGCCACGGCGAGCAGGATCACCCCGCCCAGCAGCCAGCGTGCGGCGTCACCGCTCATGCGGTCGCCGCCGTCCCGGCCGTCGCCGCCGCTGCGGCGGCGACGGTCTCGGCGTCGACCAGGACGCCGTCGAGGAGCGTCGGGTAGCCCTTATGGAAGGTCGCGACGACCCGACCCGGGAGCCGCATGCCGAGGTACGGCGAGTTCTGCGACTGTCCGGCGAGGTCGGTCACCGCGAACTCGCGGACCGCGCTCGGGTCGTACAGCGTGATCTCCGCGGGGGCACCGGCAGCGATCGCGTGCCCGTGACCGGCGACCTGCCCGATCCGGGCCGGAGCGCTGGAGAGCACGCGCGCCACGTCCGCCCAGTCCAGTCGGCCGTCCTCGACCACCGCGGCGTGCACGACGCTCAGCGCGGACTCGAGGCCGACCATGCCGTTGGCGGCCGCCGGCCACTCGCAGCACTTGGCCTCTGCCGTGTGCGGCGCGTGGTCCGTCGCGACGATGTCGATCGTGCCGTCGGCCAGTGCGGCGCGCAGGGCGTCGACGTCCTCGCGGGAGCGGAGCGGGGGGTTCACCTTGTACTTGGCGTCGTACCCCGGTGCACCGTCGACCCCGGCGATGAGGTCCTCGGTGAGCACGAGGTGGTGCGGTGTGACCTCCGCGGTGACGTCGATCCCGCGGGACTTCGCCCAGCGGATGACCTCCACGCTGCCGGCGGTCGAGACGTGGCACACGTGCAGCCGCGCACCGACGTGGTCCGCGAGCAGGACGTCGCGGGCGATGATCGCCTCTTCCGCCACCGACGGCCAGCCGGCGAGCCCGAGCTCCGACGACAGCCGCCCCTCGTTCATCTGCGCGCCGATCGTCAGGCGGGGTTCCTGCGCGTGCTGCGCCAGGACACCGTCGAAGCCCTTGATGTACTCGAGCGCGCGCCGCATCAGCAGCGGGTCGGACACACACGAGCCGTCGTCCGAGAACACCCGGACCTTCGCCCTGGACGTCGCCATCGCGCCGATCTCGGACAGGTGCGTGCCCTGCAGGCCCTGCGAGACGGCACCGATCGGGCGGACCGTGACGTAGCCGGCGTCGTCGCCGAGGGCCTGGACCTGCTCGACGACCCCTGCCGTGTCGGCCACCGGGCTCGAGTTCGCCATCGCGTTGACGGCGGTGAAGCCGCCGGCGGCCGCGGCGCGCGAGCCGGACAGGACCGTCTCGGACTCCTCGAAGCCGGGCTCGCGGAGGTGGGTGTGCAGGTCCACGAGACCGGGCATGGCGATCAGGCCGTCCGCGTCCACGGCCGTGGCACCGGCCGCGTCGAGACCGGACCCGACCGCGGTGATGCGCCCGGCCTCCAGTCGGATGTCGGCACGGGTGCCGTCGACCAGCTGCGCGCCGCGGATGAGGTGGGCGGTCATGCGATGGTCTCCTTCGCTTCGTTTCCGGTCAGTGCCAGGTACAGCACCGCCATGCGGACGCTCACGCCGTTGGCGACCTGCTCGACGACGGTCGAGCGGGCGTCGTCCGCGGCGACCCCGGCGATCTCGAGCCCGCGGTTCATCGGGCCGGGGTGCATCACGAGCGTGCGCTCGGACAGCCGCTGGAACCGGGCCGCGGTCAGCCCCCAGTGCCGGGTGTACTCGCGTGGGTTCGGGAAGAACGCGTCGTTCATCCGCTCCTGCTGGATGCGCAGCGTCATCACGACGTCGGGGTCCTCGGCGAGGGCCGCGTCGAGGTCGTGGTGCACGGCGGCGCCGAACGGGGTCGTGGTGGCGGGCAGCAGCGTCGGCGGCGCCGCGAACGTGACGCTGGCACCGAGCGTGCGGAGGAGCCACGCGTTGGACCGTGCGACGCGACTGTGCAGCACGTCGCCGACGATCAGCACGCGCACACCGTCGAGGCCCTGGCCGCGTGAGGCACTGCCGTGCAGGCGGCGGCGCATCGTGAAGGCGTCGAGCAGGGCCTGGGTCGGGTGCTCGTGCGTCCCGTCGCCGGCGTTCACCACCGGGACGTCGATCCAGTCCGCGTCGGCGAGCACCCGCGGGGCGCCGGACGCGCCGTGGCGCATGACGATGCCGTCGATGCCCATCGCACCGAGGGTCTGCACGGTGTCCTTGAGCGACTCGCCCTTCGAGACGCTGGAGCCCTTCGCGGCGAAGTTGATGACGTCGGCGGACAGACGCTTCGCGGCGGCCTCGAACGAGATGCGGGTGCGCGTGGAGTCCTCGAAGAAGAGGTTCACGACGGTCTTGCCGCGGAGCGCAGGCAGCCGCTTGACCTCTCGCGTGTTGACCTCGGCCATCTCCTCGGCGACGTCGAGGATGTGGATCGCCTCGGCGCGGGAGAGGTCCGCGGTGGAGAGGAGGTGCTTCACGAGGCGGCCCCCGGCGTCCCGCCCTGCTGCTCGCTCTGTTCGATGACGACCTCGTCGGTGCCGTCCGTCTCCGTCAGCCGGAGCGTCACGCGCTCGTCGGACGCCGTCGGCAGGTTCTTGCCGACGTGGTCGGCACGGATCGGGAGCTCGCGGTGCCCCCGGTCCACGAGCACGGCGAGCCGGACGGCGCGCGGCCGGCCGATCCCCTGCAGCGCGTCGAGCGCCGCGCGGACGGTGCGGCCCGAGTACAGCACGTCGTCGACGAGCACGACGACCTTGCCGTCGATGCCGGTCGTCGGGATCGTCGTGCGGTGCGGCGCACGACCGATGCCGTGGCCGAGGTCGTCGCGGTGCATCGTGACGTCGAGCGTGCCGACGCGCTGGTCGCGCTGATCGGCCCAGTCGGGCTCGATGCCGGCCAGGATTGTCGCGAGACGATCGGCGAGCACGGCTCCGCGCGTCGGGATGCCCAGGAGCACGAGATCCGAGCCGCCGTGGTTGGCCTCGAGGATCTCGTGGGCGATGCGTGTCAGAGCACGCGTGATGTCGGGGTGCTGCAGGACCGTTCTGGTACCCACGCCGACCTCCTTCCCCGCCTCTCAGGACGGCATTTAAAGGATGCTGACGTGGTCAACCCTACCGGGACTCCTGGTCCCCTGCGACCGTCCGGCCGGACGGTGCACGGCCCCCGGCGACGGCACCGAGGACGCCGTTGACGAACCCGGCCGACTCCTCGGTCGACAGCGACTGCGCCAGCTCGACCGCCTCGGCGATGGCGACGCCGTCGGGCACGTCGGCGTTGAACCGGATCTCCCAGACCCCCATGCGCAGGATGCACCGGTCGAGGACCGGCATCCGCGCGATCGACCAGCCCTGGGCGTGGTCGACGATCACGGCGTCGATCTCGGCGCGCGCTTCCTCGACGCCGGTGACGACCTGCCGGGCGTAGTCCCAGCTGGACGCACGCTCGGGCTGGTCGAGGTGCCTGACGGTCTCCGTGGCGAGGACGTCCGCGATCGGGAGATCGCGGACCTCCGCCACGTACAACATGTCAAGGGCGCGCTTGCGGGCCTTGGAACGAGCGCTCATTCGTTGACGCGGCCGAGGTAGTTGCCGTCGCGCGTGTCGATCTTCACCTTGGTGTCGGTCTCCAGGTACAGCGGCACCTGGATCTGGTAACCGGTGGCCTTGATCGTCGCGGGCTTGGTGCCGCCGGACGAGCGGTCGCCCTGCAGGCCGGGCTCGGTCTCGATCTCGGTGACGATCGAGGTCGGGAGCTCGATGTAGAGCGGGTTGCCCTCGTTCATCGCGATGGTGACCATCGCGGACTCGAGCAGGAAGTTCTTCGCGTCGCCGACGACCGTCGCGGGGACCGGGATCTGGTCGTAGGTGTCGGTGTCCATGAACACGTACGAGTCGCCGTCCTCGTACAGGAACTGGTAGTCGCGACGGTCGACCGTCGCGGTCTCGATCTTCGCGCCCGCGTTGAACGTGCGGTCGACGACCTTGCCGGAGACGACGTTCTTCAGCTTGGTGCGCACGAACGCACCGCCCTTGCCGGGCTTGACGTGCTGGAACTCGACGACCGACCAGAGCTGCCCGTCGATGATGAGAACGGCGCCGTTCTTGATGTCAGTGGTACTGGCCATGAGTCTTCGATGTCCCGTTCGTATTGATGAGTGAAGTGTCCGGGCGGCTGGCGCCCGGTGTCGGGCGGCTGGCGCCCGGTGTCGGGCGCGCGCCCCGGTCGAGTGTAGCCGACGGCGTCACTCCCGCCGTTGTGCCCGCCACGCGTCGATCGCCGCCCAGACCAGTAGCACCACCGCTGCGCCACCGAGCAGACCACCGGCCGCCGCGGTGCTCAACGCCGCCGTCGGTCGCGCGGGCGACGCCAGGTAGACGATGGCGAGCACGCCCGCTCCTGCGCCGAGCAGCACGAGGAGCACCCGGCGGATCAGACCGGACAGCGTCCGACGGTCCCGTTGATCCGCGAAGAGCCGGATGTTGACGGTCAGCTTCCCGGTCTCGATCGCCTCGCCGATCCGGTCGACGCGGCGCGGCAGGCGTCGGGCGGTCGACACGAGCCCGAAGAGCTCCTTCAGCGCGACGTCCCGCAGCTTGCCGGGGCGCAGTTGATCGCGGATCTGCTCGCGCGCGAGGTTCCGCGATTCCTCGAGCAGATCGAAACTCGGCACGAGGGTGCGGAGCGTCCCCTCGAAGATCGCGAGCGCCCTGGCCGCGGCCACGAAGTCCGGCGGGGCCTTCAGCCGGTACTGCCCGAACACCTCGACCGCGTGGTCGACGGTCTCGACGCCGATGCGCGCACCGGGCCCCAGTTCCTCGGCCACGAAGCGGGCGATGTCCCGCCGGAAGTCCGGCTCGTCCTGCGCCCGCCGGACCGGGGCCATCCGCAGCACCGCGTCCGCGATCCGGGAGGTGTCGTCCTGCAGGTAGGACGCGAGCAGTTCCTGCACGATGTCGCGGAGCCCCGGATCGAGCCGTCCGACCGACCCGAAGTCGATCAGTGCCGGCCGACCGTCGGGGAGCAGGAGCACGTTCCCCGGGTGCATGTCGGCGTGGTAGATGCCGTCGAAGACCACCTGCCGGAGGAACACACGCAGGATCGCCCGCATCGGCTCGTCCAGGTCGCGGTCGGAGCGCGCGGCGCGGATCGCGCTCAGGGTGTCGCCCTCGAGGAACTCCATCACGAGCACGCGCCGGCCGGACAGCTCCGGGTACGGGTCGGGGAAGCGCACCTCGTCCGGACGGGCGCTCCGTGCCTGCGCCGCGCGGAGTGCCTCGAGGTTGCGGAGCTCCGACGTGAAGTCGACCTGCCTGATGAGGTCGGCCGCGTACTGCGCCGCCACGTCCTGCACGCCGATCTGCCGGGCTTCGGTCGAGGTGCGGGCCATGAACCGGACGACCCGGAGCGCGATGTCGACGTCGCGTCGGACGGCGTCGTCGATGCCGGGTCGCTGCACCTTCACGGCGACCGCCGTGCCGTCGTGCAGTCGAGCACGGTGGACCTGCGCGATCGACGCGGCCGCGACGGGTGTCGTGTCGAACGACTGGAAGACCTCGTCGACGGGCGCGTGCAGATCGGTGGCGAGCAGCGCAGCGACGGCGGCGGGGTCCGCCGGCGTCACGTTGCGCTGCAGGTGCGCGAGGCCCTCGGTCCACTCGTCGGGCAACAGGTCATCCCTGGTCGACAGCAGCTGCCCCATCTTCACGAACCCGCCGCCGGCTTCTTCGAGCGCGCGGCGGAGGTGCTCCGCCTGACCGCGGCGTTTGTCGGACGTCTCCGGGTCGCGTGAGAAGTCGAGCCGCCGGAACGGCACCAGGCCGTGTCGACGGGCGATGGACAGGAGCTCGGCGAACCGGCGCGCGCGGGTGCGGAGCGTTCCGGGCTCCGCCGCCGGCCCGGCGCCGAGGTCGCTCAGGCGGGGTGGGTTGGGCACTCGGCCAGCATGCTCCCCCGGGCTGGGCTTCCGCAGACGGCTCCTCCACAGCCGGGAGGCTCGGATCACGCCCCACAGATCGGCTCGCTTCTGCTGCCTGGTCACCACGCCTGGGAGCGCTTCGTCTGGGCACTGGAGGCCCGACGGGGCAGCCTTGAATACGACATCTCGAAAACGGTGCTGCAGAACCTCGAAGACGTAACGTGGTGGTCCGAAGCCGACCGCCGATTGGCACGACGCGCTCTTCGACGCATGATCGCCAACGATCACGGAGCATCAGCCGAAGACTCGAGTACACCGCGAAAGGATCACCCCCGATGAAACTGCTGGCGCCCCTCCCTGACGCGCCTGACCCGGACGTCGACGGACACGACGAGTACTACGCCTGGGTCAACGGAGCAACCATCGCAGAATTCCGAGAGTGGAAACGCACGGACGTGCTGACCCTTTCCCTGCGGCTTCGCTGGTGGTGGCGCCGCACGCTCCGCGTGCTCCGATGAACGACGCGATCGGCTAGACCCCGACCTCCTGGTAGGCGGTGAAGAGCAGGTGGTCCTCCGGCCCCTCGAGCGTGACGGGCTTGCCGACCCCGTCGAGGATGATGAACCGCAGCATCCCGGCACGCGCCTTCTTGTCGCGGCGCATCGTGGCGAGGAGCCCCTCCCACCGGCCGAGCGGGTATGTGGTGGGCAGCGACAGCGAATCGAGGACGGCACGGTGCCGGTCCACGGTCGCGTCGTCGAGGTGCCCGGTCAACCGGGCGAGTTCCGCGGCGAACACCATGCCGACCGAGACCGCCGCTCCGTGCCGCCACTGGTACCGCTCGGCGTGCTCGATCGCGTGCCCGAGCGTGTGCCCGTAGTTGAGGATCTCGCGGCGGCCCTGCTCGGTGAAGTCGTCCGACACCACCTGCGCCTTCAGTTCGATGGCGAGCTCGACCACTCGGCGGAACTCCGGCGTCGTGGGGTCGGTCGCGCGGTCGACGTCGGCTTCGACGATGTCGAGGATCTCCGGCACGGCGATGAACCCGGCCTTCACGATCTCCGCGAACCCGGTGAGCACGTCGTTGCGCGGCAGCGTCAGCACGAGGTCGATGTCCGCGACGACCGCCTTCGGCGGGTAGAACGCGCCGACGAGGTTCTTGCCCTCGTTCGTGTTGATGCCGGTCTTGCCGCCGACGCTCGCGTCCACCATGCCGAGCACGCTCGTCGGGATCGCGATGTACGGCACGCCGCGAAGCCACGTCGCGGCGACGAACCCGGCGAGGTCGGTGACGGCTCCCCCACCGAGCCCGATCACGGCGTCGGTCCTGGTGAAGTCCGACTGCCCCATGATCTGCCAGCAGAACGCGGCGACCTCGATGCGCTTGGCGGCCTCGGCGTCCGGGACCTCGGCGATGAGCGCCTCGAGGCCGGCGTCGACCAGTTGCACGCGGAGCTCCTCAGCGCGTGCACCGAGGGTCGGCGCGTGCACGATGAGCACCTTGGCGACCCGCGGTCCGAGGAGCGCCGGTACGGAGCCGAGCAAGCCGTTGCCGACCGCCACGACGTACCCGTCGTCGCCCCCGACGCGGATCTCGGTGGTGCCCTCTGGCAGGATCGACTCGGTCACGGTGTTCCTCCTGTTGTCCCCCGCACCCACGCGACGACGTCGTCGACGACGTGCGACATCGGGCGGCGGGAGGTGTCGACGACGATGTGCGCCAGCTCCGCGTAGGTCGCGGCGCGCTCGTCCATGATGGTCTGCCAGGCGTCGATGCCGCCGGAAGCCAGCAACGGCCGGTCCGAGCCGTTGATCCGCTCGGCGACGGCTTCGGGTGAGACGGTGAGCAGGACGACGCGCGCCCCGGCCATCGCGTCACGCGTGGCCGCGTGGGTCACGGCTCCCCCACCCACGGCGACCACGCCACCCGACGCCATCGCCGCGGCCACCGCATCGGCCTCGAGCGCCCGGAACGCCGGTTCGCCCCGGTCCGCGAAGATCCCCGGGATCGGTCCGTGCTCTCGGACGATCACCCGGTCGGTGTCGGTGAACGGCACGCCGAGCTGCTTCGCGACGCGCTTGCCCACGCTCGACTTGCCGGCGCCCATCGGTCCGATGATGACGACGGGAGCCGCGGCGCGCTCGTCGCTCACCAGGTGCTGGAGGGCTCAGCCGGCTCGGTGCGGCGTGAACGCAGGGTCTCCGGGATCGACGCGAGGTACGACTCGAGGTTGCGCTTGGTCTCCACGACGTTGTCGCCACCGAACTTCTCGAGCACGGCGTCGGCGAGCACGAGCGCGACCATGGCCTCGGCGACCACACCGGCGGCCGGGACGGCGCAGACGTCCGAGCGCTGGTGGTGCGCGGAGGCGTCCTCACCCGTGGCGACGTCGATGGTGTGCAGCGCGTGCGGGACCGTGGCGATCGGCTTCATCCCCGCGCGGACGCGCAGCACGGTCCCGGTGGACATGCCGCCCTCGGTCCCACCGGCGCGGTCGCTCGTGCGGATGATCTCGCCGTCCTCGCGGAACAGCTCGTCGTGCGCTTCGGAACCGCGGCGGGCAGCCGTCTGGAATCCGTCGCCGATCTCGACGCCCTTGATCGCCTGGATGCCCATGATCGCCGCGGCGAGACGCGCGTCGAGACGACGGTCCCACTGCACGTGCGAGCCGAGCCCCGGCGGGACGCCGTAGAACAGCACCTCGACGACACCGCCGAGGGTGTCGCCGTCCTTCTTCGCCGCCTCGACCTCGGTGACCATGCGGGCAGAGGTGTCGGCGTCGAAACAGCGCAGCTGGTCCTCGTCGAGCCGGTCGACGTCGTCGGGTTGGGGCAGTGCGGTGCCGTCGGGCACGCGGACGGTCCCGACCTGCAGCGTGTGCGCGACCGACCGGATTCCGAGTTCGGCGAGGAACGACTTCGCGACGGCACCGAGGGCGACGCGCGCCGCGGTCTCGCGAGCCGAGGCACGTTCGAGGATCGGGCGGGACTCGTCGAACCCGTACTTCTGCATGCCGACCAGATCGGCGTGCCCCGGACGCGGGCGGGTCAGCGGGGCGCTGCGACCACGCGAGAGCTCGGTCTGCTCGACCGGCTCCGGGTTCATCACCTCGACCCACTTCGGCCACTCGGTGTTGCCGATGCGGATCGCGATCGGGCTGCCGAGGGAGTACCCGTGCCGGACGCCGCCGGACACGTGCAGCTCGTCCTGTTCGAACTTCATGCGCGAGCCGCGGCCGTAGCCGAGCTTGCGCCGCGCGAGGTCGGTACGGATGGACTCGAACGACACCGGGACGCCGGCGGGCAGGCCCTCGAGCATCGCGATCAGTTCGGGTCCGTGGGACTCACCAGCGGTCAACCAACGAAGCATGGTGTCCATCCTCCCACAGCGCCAGGGCCCGAGTCGTTACTGGTACGAGGGGTTCGCGCGGAGCCACGCCTGGAACTGCTTCACCGCCTGCTGGTGCTCGGCGTAGGTGTCCGAGAAGACCGTCTCGCCCGTCTCGAGGTTCACCGTGACGAAGTACAGCCAGTTGCCGGTGGCCTCCTGGGTGACCGCCTTGATGGCGATGTCACCGGGGTTCGAGATCGGCGCGGGCGGCAGTCCCTCGTGCTGGTACGTGTTGTACGGGTTCGAGGCGTCGTTCCGCTCGGCGTCGGTGGTGGTCACCCGGTGGGTGTTCCCCGTGCCGTACGCGACGGTCGCGTCCGACTGCAGCTTCATGCCCTGGTCGAGGCGGTTCTGGAACACGCGGGCGACCTTCGGGTAGTCGGCTGCCAGGCCGGCTTCCTTCTGCACGAGCGACGCGAACACGATGACGTGCTCCTGGTCCGCCTCGGCCACGCCGGCGTCCTTCAGGTGCTGCTTCATCGTGTCGACCATGGACTGGAAGTACTGCTTCGCGGTCCAACCCGGGTTGATCGGGTACGTCGCCGGGAAGAGCCAGCCCTCGAGGGTGGTCACGCCGCTCGGCAGCCCGTACGCGGAGACGTCCTTCGCGGCCGACGACACCTCGGCTTCGCTCAGCCCGGCCTTCGAGACCATGCCGGCCTCGATGTCCTTGAGCGCGGTGCCCTCCGGGATCACGATGGACGCGGTGACCTTGTTGTCCTTGTCCTGCAGCGCCGCGAGCGCGGCCTTCGAGCTCATGTGCTTCTTCAGCGCGTAGGAACCCGGCTGGAACTGGACGTCGCCGGATGCCAGCAGGAGCTTGTAGAACGCGGTCGACGTCTTCACGACGCCGCTCCGCTGCAGGGTCTTCGCGACGTCCTCGCCGATGTCGCCCTGTTTGATGGTGATGGTGACCTTCGAGGTCCCGTTCCCGGTGTAGTCGTCGGTCTCCTTCGCGCCGGTGAGCGCTCCGATGACCTGCTGCACCTTCGGCGCAGCGAACGTGTACGCGCCGATGCCGGCCGCCAGCACGACGGCGACGATGACGATGCCGGCGATCAGTGCGCCGCGCGACCGACGACGCGGCTCACGGGGCGGCCTGGAGGCTCCACCGCGTCCGCCTCGACGCCCACGTCCGCCGCCTCCCGCCGATCCGCCACCGGCGCTGCCGGCACCGTCGCCGTCGCCCGGTGCAGGCGCTGCCACCCCCTCGGTGAGCAGGCCGTGCACCTCCGGGTGGAGCTCGTCGACGGACCGTGCCACCGGAGCGTCGGCCGGTGAGACCGGCCGCTCCGCGTCGTCCCGGGGCGACCCGGCGGCCGCGCGAGCCGACGTCGCTTCCCGGGCACGAGCCTCCCGTCGGGACAGCGGGCGCGCTGCGGCGCCGTCGGCGGAGCGGACGTCGTCGCGTCCATCGGGTGCACCGTCGGCGGGCTTCGCCCGCCGCTCGGCGTCGTTGCCGGGCGCGATGATCGCGTTCCAGTCCAGGTCGTCTGCCAACGGTCCTCGGTCTCTCGGTCGGGAAGACTCCGCGGGGGCTCCGTCGCTGCGGTGGTGACGGGAGGGCAGCCCTACTCGGGGAGCGTGGCCCCGGGTGGGGCGCCGGACGCGCGCTCGTGGTCGAGCGCATGTTGCAGAATGATAACAGCGGCCGCTTGGTCGATCACGGACCGCGACTTCTTGGCGTTGCGTCCCGCCTCCCGCATCCCCCGCTGGGCGGTCACCGTCGACAGTCGCTCGTCGACCAGACGGACGGGTCGGTGCTCGGCGATCCTGGCCGCGAACTCCCGTGCGTCCGTCGTGGACGGCGTGTCCGCGCCGGACATCGACAGCGGCAGCCCGACGACGATCTCGAGCACGTCGTACTCCTCGGCGATCGTCAGGATCCGCCGCAGATCAGCGTCGTCGTCGCGCGCGACGGTCTCCACCGGCGTGGCGAGGAGTCCGTCGCGGTCGCAGACGGCGACACCGATCCGGGCGCGTCCGACGTCGACGCCGAGCCGGCGTCCGGATCGGATCGTCATGGTCAGGCCGACAACCGCGCGGTCACCGCACGGAGCGCTTCTGGCAGTGCCGCGGCGTTCGTGCCGCCACCCTGTGCGAGGTCGGGCTTCCCGCCACCCCCACCGCCGAGGACACCGGCGGCTTCCTTGGCGAGCGGTCCGGCCTGGATTCCGGCCGCACGAGCGGCGTCGTTCGTCGCGACGATGACGGCCGGCTTGTCGTTGACCACGGCGCCGAGCACGACCACCGCCGCTCCGTCGCCGAGCTGGGCGCGGACACCGGTGGCGAGCGACCGCAGGTCGTCCGCGGACCCGAGGTTCTCGACCGACTCGGCGACCACGGTGGTCCCGCCGATCGTGGTCGCCTGACGGGCGATCGCCGGTACACGCTGCTGGAGCCCGGCCGACTCGAACTCCGCGATGCGCTTCTGCGCGACACGGAGGTCCTCCATCAGGGACTGGACACGGGTGGGGAGGTCGGCGCGGGGGGCCTTCAGCGCGCTCGAGAGCTGCGACACGATCGTGCGCTCGACCGCGAGGTCGCGGAAGCCCTCGAGTCCGACGAGGGCCTCGACACGACGGTTGGTGGAACCGACGCTGGATTCGCCGACCAGGTTCACGAGACCGACCTGCGAGCTGGACGCGACGTGCGTCCCACCGCAGAGCTCACGCGACCACGGGCCACCGATGTCGACCATGCGGACCTCGGCGCCGTACTTCTCGCCGAACAGCGCCTGCGCACCGAGTTCCTTCGCCTGGTCGAGCGGCATGATCCTGGTCGAGACCTCGAGGTCGGAGCGGATCGCGGTGTTCACGACCTCTTCGATCTCGGAACGGGTCTCGAGCGAGACGGGCTGGCTCCACGAGAAGTCCAGGCGCATGTAGCCGGACTTGTTGTACGAACCGGCCTGCAGCGCTTCCGGCCCGAGGATGTCGCGGAGCGCCGCGTTCACGAGGTGGGTGGCGGAGTGGGCCTGGGTCGCGCCCCTGCGGTACTCGGCGTCGACCACGGTGGTGGCTGCGTCGCCGACGCCGACCTCACCGGAGCGGACCTGCACCTTGTGGCTCCACAGTCCGGACACCGGTCGCTGCACGTCGAGGACCTCGAGGTCGAAGCCGTTGCCGACGATCGAGCCCTGGTCGGCTTCCTGCCCGCCGGACTCCGCGTACAGCGTGGTCTCGCTGAGGACGACCTCGGCGATGTCGCCGGCGACCGCACGGTCGACGCTCTGGCCGTCGACGATGAGGCCGAGCACGCGGGACTCGGCTTCGAGGGCGTCGTACCCGAGGAAGGTGGTCTCGCCGGAGGCACGGAACGCGCTGTAGACACTGAGGTCGGCCAGCGCGGTCTTCTTGCTCTTGGCGTCCGCCTTGGCACGCGCACGCTGCTCCGACATCAGGGTGTCGAACGCCGCGCGGTCGACGTGGACGCCGGCTTCCTCGGCCATCTCCATCGTCAGGTCGATCGGGAAGCCGAACGTGTCGTGCAGCAGGAACGCGGTGTCCCCGCCGATCGACGGCTGGTTGTCCTGCTTCGCACGGTCCACCGCGACGTCGAGGATCGTCGTCCCCTGTGCCAGGGTGCGGAGGAAGGTCTCTTCCTCCGCGTAGGCGATGCGCGAGATGCGGTCGTAGTCGGACGCGACCTCGGGGTAGGCGTCACGCATGGCGTCACGCGACGCGGGGAACAGCTCGGGGAAGGTCGCACCCTCGACGCCGAGGAGACGCATCGCGCGGACGGTGCGGCGCAGCAGACGGCGGAGGATGTAGCCGCGTCCCTCGTTCGACGGCGTGACGCCGTCGGCGATGAGCATGAGCGAGGACCGCACGTGGTCCGCGATGACGCGCATGCGGACGTCGTCCTCGTGCACCGCGCCGTAACGACGACCGGAGACCTCAGCCGCCTTGTCGAGGACCGGGCGCACCTGGTCGATCTCGTACATGTTGTCGACGCCCTGCTTGATGAACGCGACGCGCTCGAGCCCCATGCCGGTGTCGATGTTCTTGTTCGGCAGCTCGCCGGTGATCTCGAAGTCGTACTTCGACCGCACGTCGGCGATCTGGTACTGCATGAACACGAGGTTCCAGATCTCGACGTAGCGGTCGTCGTCCGTCGCCGGACCACCGTCGATGCCGTACTCCGGGCCGCGGTCGAAGAAGATCTCCGAGCAGGGGCCGGCGGGACCGGGCTGGCCGGTCGACCAGTAGTTCGTGTCCTTGCCGAGTCGCTGGATGCGCTCGTCGGGCAGGGACGAGTGCTGCTTCCAGAACGCGATCGCCTCGTCGTCGTCCTCGTACACCGTGACCCACAGGTCGTCAGGCGAGAAGCCGAGCCCACCGTCGGGCTCCGGCGAGGTGAGGAACTCCCAGGCGTACTGGATCGCCTGCTCCTTGAAGTAGTCGCCGAAGGAGAAGTTGCCGTTCATCTGGAAGAACGTGCCGTGCCGCGGGGTCTTGCCGACCTCTTCGATGTCGTTGGTGCGGATGCACTTCTGCACGCTCGTCGCGCGGGGGTACGGCGCGGGGATGAGCCCGGTCAGGTACGGGATGAACGGGACCATGCCGGCCACCGTGAACAGCAGCGACGGGTCGTCCGAGACGAGCGAGGCGGACGGGACGACGGTGTGGCCGCGGTCACCGAAGTACTGGAGCCAACGGCGGCGGATCTCTGCGGTCTGCATGGTGCTTCCTGATGACGTGGAACGGGTACGGGCGCTGGGGCTGTGCGGTGCGACGGTGTCCCCGCGTGTCGGTGCAACGGTCAGTCGTCGGTGCGGAGCTCGGCTTCACGGGAGCGGTACCCGTCGGCCACGGCACCGGTGAAGGCCTTCGTGCGGGCATCGACCTCGGCGAAGAACTTCGCACCCGACGAGGTCCTGCTGACCCGGTGGGCGACGAGGAACCCGATGACGACGCCGACGGCGACGGCGAACAGCTGCTTCACGGTGCCTCCCTCTCGCACGCGCCGTGGCGCGCGTCCGACCAGCTTAGTCGTCGCTCCGGGAACGCAGAACGGCGGGCCGTCCGATGTGGACGACCCGCCGTTCAGGCGGTGCATTGGATCAGCGAGCCGCGTAGTACTCGACGACCAGCTGGACCTCGCAGGTCACGGGGACCTCGGCGCGCTTCGGGCGACGCACGAGGCGGGCCTGGAGCTTGTCGATCTCGACCTCGAGGTAACCAGGGACCTTCGGGAGGACTTCCTGGTGGCCACCGGCAGCGGCGACCTGGAAGGGCTCGAGCGACTCGGAGCGCTGCTTGACGTGGATCAGCTGGCCCTCCTTGACGCGGAAGGAGGGGCGGTCGACGAGCTTGCCGTCGACGAGGATGTGGCGGTGCACGATCAGCTGACGGGCCTGCGCGGTGGTGCGGGCGAAGCCGGCACGCAGCACGAGGGCGTCGAGGCGCTGCTCGAGCAGCTCGACCAGGTTCTCACCGGTCAGGCCGTTGGTCTTGCGGGCCTCTTCGAAGACGATGCGCAGCTGCTTCTCGCGGATGCCGTACTGGGCGCGCAGACGCTGCTTCTCACGGAGGCGGACGGCGTAGTCGCTGTCGGCACGACGACGCGTGCGGCCGTGCTCACCGGGGCCGTAGGGGCGCTTCTCGAGGTACCGGGCCGCCTTCGGCGTCAGCGGGATGCCGAGCGCGCGAGACAGGCGGGTCTTGCTGCGGGTACGTGACTTGGTAGACACAGGGTCCTTTTCTCTGTTGTTGCTGAACTGAACACGGGTCTCGGCACGCGCACGTGCCGACGAACCCCGTGAAGGGATCCAGAGGGATGAGCCTGTGGGATCGGACGGCTACAGTCCGAACCTCTGCCCCCGTGCCGCCACAACGCTCTGCGCTGTGTGGCACTCTGTCCCCGACGCAGCCGCACGCGGGGACCAGGACGTAGGCCCGTCAACGATAGCAGGCTTCAGGCGTCCCCAGAAGTGCCGCGCGTGATCTTCCGGAGCCGGTCGAGCCGCGGCCCGACTTCTCGCTCGTAGCCGTTCGCGGTCGGCGTGTAGTACTCGGTGCCCTCGAGCGCGTCGGGGAGGTACTGCTGCTCCGCCACACCGTGCTCGGCGTCGTGGGAGTAGATGTAGCCCTTGCCGTGCCCGAGCCGCTTCGCACCGGCGTAGTGGGCGTCCCGGAGGTGGTTCGGCACGACACCCATCCGGCCGGCCTTGACGTCGGCCATCGCCGCGTTGACGCCGTTGTACGCGGCGTTCGACTTCGGCGCCGTCGCCAGGTACACGACCGCTTCTGCCAGGGGGATCCGCCCCTCCGGCATGCCGATCAGCTGCACCGCCTGTGCCGCGGCGACGGCGATCGGGAGCGCCTGGGGGTCTGCCATGCCGATGTCCTCGGACGCGGAGATGATGATGCGCCTGGCGATGAACCGGGAGTCCTCTCCTGCCTCGATCATCCGGGCCAGGTAGTGCAGCGCGGCGTCGACGTCGCTCCCCCGCACCGACTTGATGAACGCGCTGATGACGTCGTAGTGCTCGTCGCCCTGCCGGTCGTAGCGGAGCAGCGCGCGGTCGACGGCGGCCGCGACGGTGTCGGCGTCGACCACCGGCACGCTGTCGTCGTCGTCGTCCTGTGCAGCCCCGGCCGAGGCGGCGGCGGCTTCCAGCGCCGTGAGCGCACGACGGGCGTCGCCGGATGCGAGCCGGACGATGGCGGAGCGTGCTTCGTCGCCGAGGACGACGGACCCACCGAGGCCACGGGGGTCCTCCACCGCACGGTCGACGAGCATGCCGAGGTCGGCGTCGGTGAGCGGCTTCAGGGTGAGCAGGAGCGACCGGGACAGCAGCGGCGAGATGACCGAGAACGACGGGTTCTCGGTCGTGGCCGCGATGAGGATCACCCAGCCGTTCTCGACCCCGGGGAGCAGCGCGTCCTGCTGCGCCTTGCTGAAGCGGTGGATCTCGTCGAGGAACAGCACCGTGGTCGAGCCGTAGAGGTCACGGTGCGTGAGGGCCTTCTCCATCACCTCTCGCACGTCCTTGACGCCGGCGGTCACCGCGGAGAGCTCGACGAACTCGCGTCCGGACTGGCGGGCGATCGCCTGCGCCAGGGTGGTCTTGCCGGTGCCGGGGGGTCCCCAGAGGATCACGGAGACACCGCCGGGGTTCTCACGCGTGCCGGTCGCGAGCTGCACGAGCGGCGAACCGCGCCCGAGGAGGTGCTGCTGACCGGCGACTTCGTCGAGGCTGGTCGGACGCATCCGGACGGCGAGCGGCACGGAGCCCTGCGCCAGACCGACACGCCCACCGGTCGTGGGCGCGGTCATGCCCGATCGATCCGATGCCATGTCCCCAATCGTAGGTGGAACCACTGACAGCCGACTCATGGGAGCGGGTCCGATACGCTCGCAAGCACACTGCGACGAGAGGGCAGACCAGCACCGTGGCACCGAAGAACCAGGCGCGTGACAACCGTGAGGCGCGCGAGCGGCTCCGTCTCTACGAGGCTCGACAGGGCCTCCACGACCGGCAACGCCGGCGACGTGTGCGGGACAACGTCATCGGGATCAGCGCGCTCGTCGCCGTCGCGGCACTCGCGACCGGGTCCCAGCTCGCCTTCGCCGGATCGCAGCCCGACGCGAAGCCGAGTGCGAGCGCCAGCGCCAGCAGCACGCCCACTCCCTCGGCCAGCGCCACCCCTGCGAACACCGGGGACGTCCCGAGCAAGTCCATCGCGAAGGACTCGACGTGGACGGGGTCGCTCACGCTGAACAAGGACGTGAAGCTCGGGATCGAACTCGACGGGAAGAAGGCGCCGCAGGCCACGAGCGTCGAGATCGACCTGATCCGCAAGCAGTTCTACGAGGGCACGAGCTGCCACCGGCTCGCCGACAGCGACGGGTTCGAGTTCCTGCAGTGCGGTTCCGCGAACGGCGACGGCACGGGCGACGCTGGCTTCCAGTACGGACCGATCGAGAACACGCCGAGCGACGACGTCTACGACAAGGGCACGATCGCGATCGCCCGCAGCTCGTCCACGTACTCCCAGTCGACGCAGTTCTTCATCGTCTACGGCGACACCACGCTCGACGGCTCGACCGGCGGCTACACCGTGGTCGGCAAGGTCACCAGCGGCCTGTCGGACCTGGTGTCGAAGATCACGTCGAAGGGCATCTCCGACGCCGGTTCGGACGGCACCGGGGAGCCGAAGGTGAAGACCACGATCACCGGCGCGACGATCAAGCAGGAGCAGTAGTCCACAGACCAGCACACTGGCGGGTCGCGGGGCTCGCCAGTGCAATAGGGTGGCTTCCTGACCGTACCGACGGTGACGTCGGTGATGCACGACCACGATCGAGGCGAGACCTGTGGGATCTGACGAAGCAACGACCTGGGGGCGGGTCGACGATGACGGCACCGTGTACGTCCGGTACCAGGACACCGAGCGTGTCGTGGGTGAGTACCCGGACGCCACCCCCGAAGAAGCACTCGCCTACTTCGCGCGCAAGTACGCCGACCTCGAAGGTCAGGTGAAGATCGCGGAGCAGCGCGTGCAGCGCGGCGCGTCCGCGAACGACGTCGCCAGGACGGTCGAGCACCTGACCGCGCTCGTGGGCGAAGCCCGCGTCGTCGGCGACGTCAAATCCCTCGAAGACCGCGTCGCAGCGCTCTCCGAGCAGCTCGGGTCGCTGACCAAGGAGCAGGCAGAGCAGGCCCAGCAGGCCCTCGCCGAGGCACTCGCGTTCCGCACCGCCCTCGTCGAGGAAGCCGAGGCGCTCGCAGCGGTCGACCCGGCACGTGCGCAGTGGAAGCAGATCACCGCGCAGCTCGACGACGTGTTCGCGCGGTGGCAGCAGCACCAGCACGACGGGCCGCGGATCCCCAAGAACGAAGCGAACGAGCTGTGGAAGCGGTTCCGTGCCGCACGGTCCACGGTGGACCAGCACCGTCGCGCGTTCTACTCCGAACTCGACGCGCAGCACCGGGACGCCCGTACCCGCAAGCAGGAGCTCGTCCAGCAGGCCGAAGCCCTCGCGCCCCGTGGTTCGGACGCCATCCCCACCTACCGCCAGCTCCTCGACGACTGGAAGCGCGCCGGGCGTGCGGGCAAGCGCCACGACGATGCGCTCTGGGCACGGTTCAAGGCCGCAGGTGACGTGCTGTTCGAGCAGCGCCACGCCGAGAGCGCCGCGGAGAACGAGGAGTACTCCGCCAACCTCGACGCGAAGCTCGCCGTCCTCACCGAGGCCGAGCCACTCCTCCAGCAGAACGACCGGGTCGCGGCCCGCAAGGCCCTCACGGACATCCAGCGCCGGTGGGACGAGATCGGCAAGGTCCCCCGCGGGGACGTCCGCCGCATCGAGGACCGCCTCCGCGCGGTGGAGGACCACGTCCGCGGGCTCGAGGACGCGCACTGGCGCGAGTCGAACCCGGAGCGCAAGGCCCGTACGACCGGGCTCGCGAGCCAGCTCGAGGACGCGATCGGCAAGCTCGAATCCGAACTCGAGTCGGCGAAGGCATCCGGGGACGCCCGCAAGATCAAGGACGCCCAGGAAGCCCTCGACGCCCGCAAGATCTGGCTCGACGCGCTCGGCAGCTGACCCAGCGCGACCGCTGACGCTGCCCCACCCACGACGAAGGCCCCGGCGGATCCGCCGGGGCCTTCGTCGTCGGGCGAGACCCGGTGGTCAGACGGGCGCCGGGAGCCCGAGCAGGGTCCTGATGTCCCGGTCGTCCTGTCGCATCTGGGCAGCGAGCTCGTCCATCGACGAGAACTTCACCATCCCGCGCACGTAGGAGACGAACAACACCGAGATGGTCTCCCCGTAGAGGTCGATGTCGACGTCCAACAGATGTGCCTCGATCTGCTTCGCGGGCACCCCCTCGAACGTCGGGTTGTTCCCCACCGACACCGCGGCCGGGTACACCGTGCCGTCGTGCAGCACCCGGGCGGCGTACACGCCGTCGGCCGGGACGAACCCCTCGCACGACGGGTCGAGGTTCGCCGTGGGGTACCCCATCGCGCGACCACGCTGGTTGCCGTGCACCACCACGCTGCGGACCGCGTGCTCGCGGCCGAGGAGCCTGGCGGCCTCCGCGACACGACCCTCGCCGAGGAGCTCGCGGATCCACGTCGACGAGACGCGTCGCTCCCCGTCGGGGCGGACGTCGTCGACCAGGTCCACGTCGTCGATGAGCTCGACGGAGAACCCGTGCTGCGCACCGAGGGTCCGCAGGAGTGCGACGTCGCCTGCCCCCTTCGCACCGAACCGGAAGTCGCTCCCGACGAAGACGAGCTGGGCATGCAGTGTCTCGACGAGGATCCGGGACACGAAGGTCTCCGGCGTCCACGACTGCAGTTCCGCGTCGAACCGGAGCAGCAGTGTGGCGTCGACCCCGACATCTTCGAGCAGTTCGCGGCGTTGCGCGATGCTCGTGAGCGCCGGGGGCACCTTGCCGGGGTCGATGATGCTCAGCGGGTGCCGGTCGAACGTCACGACGGTGGACACCAGCCCGTGCTGCCGGGCAGCCCGCTCGAGGTGGGCGATCACGGCACGGTGCCCGACGTGCACGCCGTCGAACTTGCCGATCGTGACGGCACTCGGCCCGAATCCCTCTGCGACGTCGTCGACGTCCTCGTAGTACTGCATGCTGCTCCCCCGCCTACTCGCCGGCCGTCACGACGGGCTCGGCAACGGGTCGTCCTGCGGTGCGGTGGTGCTTGCGGAGCCACCACAGACCGGCGATCGGCAGGACGAGCGGCGCGAACGCGTACCCCAGGCCGTAGTACGACCAGATGGTGTCGTCCGGGAAGAGCTGACGGTCGAACAGCGACAGCGTGCCGATCACCAGGACGCCGGTCATCTCGAACACGATGGTGACGCACGCCACCCGGTACCAGAACCGACCGGGGACGATCAGGGCGATCATCGCGACGATGTACACGACCGCGGCGATCGCGCTCAGCGTGTACGCGAACGGGGCGAACGAGAACTTCTCCGCGATCTGGACGACGCTCCGCCCGGTGGCCGCGAGCGCGAGGATGCCGTACACGGCGATGAGGACGCGACCGATGCCGGTCGCGAGTGAGGTCTTGGTCGCCATTGCACCGATTCTACCGACGCCGGGAGACCACCGCGGCACACCTGGTCCCCCGGTGACGCGGACCGACCTCAGTTCAGCGCGAACCAGATCTGGTACATCCGGTAGAGCATCACCGCGACGGTGAAGGCCCCGGCGCCCAGGACCACGGTGCTCCACCGCGTGCGGTCGACGAGCGCCCACACGATGGTGGCTGGTGGCACGAGCAGGACGGACACCGCGTAGACCCAGAACTCGAGGACGTTGCCCCGCGGTGGGTTGCCGACCGCTGGTGCGACCAGCGAGACGACGAGCTGCGCGATGAGGAGCAGTTCGACGAGGACGAGCGATCCGACGGTGTAGTCGTTCGGCTTCCACCCGATGAACCCGACCACCACGGCGAAGATGCCGATCACGACGGCGAGCACGAACTGCACCCACATGAAGCACTCGATCACGCGTTGGCTCCGGTCGTCGTCGGGAAGTTGGTGATGACGCGCAGCAGCCCCCTGCGCACCGACACGAGGCCGATGAGCCGGTCGTCGCGCGCGGTGACGGCGGCAACGGGTCCGTCGGTGTCCGGGTGGTCGGCACCGATCCGCTTGCCGTCCGCGAGGTCCTTCGCGTCGACGGCGTCGAGCGTCACGACCGGGAACAGCGTGCGGGCGATGTCGGCAGGCCGCACGAGTGCCCCGCGGACGTCCACCGAGTCGTCTTCCAGGTCGACCGCGTCGTCGACCGAGAACGGTCCGACGAGGGTGCGACGCAGGGCTGTCAGGTGCGCGCCGGTACCGAGCGCTGCGCCGACGTCACGGGCGAGTGCCCGCACGTACGTGCCCGACGAACACGAGACCACGACGTCGAGGTCGACGACGGGCACCGACGCGTCGAGCACGGACACGACACGGTCGTTCCGGCCGGTCACGTCGAAGCGCGAGATCGTCACCGCCCTCGCCTTGAGGGTCACTTCCTCACCCCTCCTGGCCAGGTCGTACGCGCGCCGACCGTCCACCTTGATGGCGCTGACCGTCGAGGGCACCTGCGAGATCGGGCCGCGCTGCGTGGCGACGGCCGCCTCGATCGCAGCATCGGAGACGTCGGCAGAGCCGACGCCGACCGCTGCGACCGGCGTGCCGTCAGCGTCGTCGGAGTCGGTGGAGACTCCGAGGCGGATCGTCGCGGTGTAGGTCTTGTCGAGCCCGACGAGGTGCGTCAGGAGCCTGGTGGAGGGGCCGGCGCCGAGGAGCAGCAGCCCCGTCGCCATCGGGTCGAGCGTGCCGGCGTGGCCGATCTTCTTCAGGTCGAGCCGTCGACGCGCGATGGACACGGCACGGTGGCTCGAGATCCCCTGCGGTTTGTCGACGAGGAGGATGCCGTCGGGAGCGGTTGCGAGCACCGCAGCAGATTACCAGCGCGGCGGGACGCCAGCGGCGTCAGCAGGCATCGTTCCACTCACGCCGGGGATGCGCCGGATCGGTGACGTCGAGCACCGCGGACGCCGCGATCTTGACGTCGGCGCGGCGCTCGAGCCGGCCGGACTCCTGCTCGACCCACATCGACCACCGCCACAGTCCACGCGCGCCGGCGCCGAGGACGCCGTGCCCGTGCACCACCAGCACGCCGGGACCTTCGCCCGTCGACCGGAACGGCGCCACCAGGTCGTTCCGCAACGCGTCGGCGTCCGCGGAGCTCGCGGCGGCCGCCATCGCGGAGACGCCCTGCTGCTCGAACCCCGCGACGAGCGCAGCGGCCACCCGCTCGAGGTCGACGCCGTCCTGCCCGTCGATGCCGACGACGGTGCGGTTCGTGCCGACCTGCGCGATCACCTCGTTCGCGATCGCGGCCATCGTGTCGGTCTCTTCTGGTGCCCAGCGTGCCATGCACCCACCGTAGGCTGTCGTGGTGAACGCGAGTCGAGCCTCCAGGCAGCCTGTGGAGAACTCGACCGATCTGGACATCGCGACCCCGCTGATCGCCTGGTACCGCGCCGAGGCGCGCGACCTGCCGTGGCGACGCCCCGGGTTCCCGGCCTGGGGCACGCTGGTGAGCGAGATCATGCTCCAGCAGACGCAGGTCGCGCGGGTGGTCCCCCGACTGGAGGCATGGCTCACCCGGTGGCCGACGCCTCGCGACCTCGCCGACTCGCCTCCTGGCGACGCGGTGCGGGCCTGGGACCGGCTCGGCTACCCGAGACGCGCGCTCGCGCTGCACGCCGCGGCGACGGCGATCGCCGAGCAGCACGACAACGTGGTGCCCCGCGACGTCGACGCGCTCCTCGCACTCCCGGGGATCGGTGACTACACGGCCAGGGCGGTGGCGGTATTCGCGTACGGTGACCGGCACCCGGTGGTCGACGTCAACGTGCGCCGGGTCCTCGCCCGAGCGATCCTCGGCGAGGGCGAAGCAGGACCGGCGAAGGCCAAGCAGGACCTGCCGCTGATGGAGTCGGTGCTGCCGGAGGACCGCGACGACGCGGCGACGACGAACGCCGCCGTGATGGAGCTCGGCGCACTCGTGTGCGTCGCCCGCTCCCCCGCGTGCGACGTGTGCCCCATCGCGGACCGCTGCGCCTGGCGAGCGGCCGGGTACCCGGAACACGACGGGCCGCGCGCCCCGAGACAGGCGAAGTTCGCCGGGAGCGACCGACAGGTCCGCGGGCTCGTGATGGCCGAGCTCCGCGCGAGCGACGTGCCGGTCACCCCGGACGAGATCCGGATGGTGTGGCCGGACGACGATCAGCGGGACCGGGCGCTCGCGTCGCTCCTGCGGGACGGACTGGCCGTCGGCGACGACGCGAGCGGCTACCGGTTGCCGGACGGGTCAGACTGAGCGTCGGAACCGACTAGGCGCGTTCCTCGGCGTCGTCGTCCTCGTCGTCGTGCTTGTACGGGTCGGCGTCGCCGGCGTACGTCGCGCCGGCCGAGGCGTTCCGGACCGCTTCGTCGCGCAGCTTGGCCTGCACCAGCAGGTCTTCCATGTGCGCCGAGGTGTCCGGCAGGGCGTCGGCGATGAACTCGAGCGACGGCGTCAGCCGAGCGGTGATGTTCTTGCCGACCTCGGTGCGGAGCATGCCGGTCGCGGCCTTGAGCGCCGCGGCGGAGTCGGCACGTTCCTCGTCCGTGCCGTACACGGTGTAGAAGACCGACGCGTGCTGCAGGTCACCGGTGACGCGGACGTCCGTGATGGTCACGAACCCGAGTCGCGGGTCACGCAGGCCCTTGTCGATCCGGCGGGCGACGACTTCCTTGATGCGGTCCGCCATCTTGCGTGCGCGCTGCGGATCAGCCATGGGTGCCTCCTGGGGCGGTGGTGGAACGGGGTCGGGCCCCGGCCCCTCCCGCGAAGGAGAGGCCGGGGCCCATGGTGGTCACACGATCAGTCGCGTGGCTTCTCGACGAGCTCGGTGGTCTCGATCTCGTCACCGATCTGGATGTCGTTGTACTTGCCCAGACCGATACCGGCCTCGAAGTCCGTACGGACCTCGGTGACGTCGTCCTTGAAGCGACGGAGCGACTCGATGGCCAGCCCGTCCGCGAGGACCACGCCGTCACGGATGACGCGCGCCTTGGCGTTGCGCGTGATCGTGCCGGAACGGACGATGACACCGGCGATGTTGCCGAACTTCGAGGACCGGAAGACCTCGCGGATCTCGGCGACACCGGACTGCACCTCTTCGTACTCGGGCTTGAGCATGCCCTTGAGGGACTGCTCGATGTCCTCGAGTGCGTTGTAGATGACCGAGTAGAACCGGACGTCGATGCCTTCACGGGCAGCGCGTTCGCGGGCCTTGACGTCCGGACGGACGTTGAAGCCGACGACGATCGCGTTGTCGATCGTGGCGAGGTCGATGTCCGACTCCGTGATCGCACCCACACCGCGGTGCAGGATGCGCAGCTGGACGCTGTCGTCCACCTCGATGTCGAGGAGCGACTGCTCGAGTGCCTCGACGGCACCGGAGACGTCACCCTTGATGATGAGGTTGAGCGAGTCGACCTTGCCCTCTTCGAGTGCGCGGGTGAAGTCCTCGAGCGAGATGCGCTTGCGGGCCTTGGCCAGCTGGGCGTTGCGCTCGGCGGCTTCACGCTTCTCGGCGATCTGGCGTGCCGTGCGGTCCTCTTCGGTGACGAGGAACGTGTCACCGGCGCGGGGCACCGACGACAGACCCTGCACCTGGACCGGGCGGCTCGGCGTCGCTGCTGCGACCGCGTTGCCGTCCTCGTCGGTCATCGCACGGACGCGGCCGTAGGCCGTGCCCGCCACGATGGCGTCACCGACGTGGAGCGTGCCCGACTGGATGAGCACGGTCGCGACGGCACCGCGGCCCTTGTCGAGGCGCGCTTCGATCGCGACACCACGTGCGTCCTTGTCGGGGTTCGCACGCAGGTCGAGCCCGGCGTCCGCGGTGAGCAGCACGGCGTCCAGGAGCTCCTGGATGCCGATGTTCTGCCGCGCAGACACGTCGACGAACATGACGTCGCCGCCGTACTCCTCGGCCACCAGGTTGTACTCGGTGAGCTGCTGGCGGACCTTGGCGGGGTTCGCGCCTTCCTTGTCGATCTTGTTCACCGCGACCACGATCGGCACGTTCGCCGACTGCGCGTGGTTCAGCGCCTCGATCGTCTGGGGCATGATGCCGTCGTCCGCCGCGACCACGAGGATCGCGATGTCCGTCACCTGCGCACCACGGGCACGCATGGCGGTGAACGCCTCGTGTCCAGGGGTGTCGATGAAGGTGATCGGGCGCTCGATGCCCTCGTGCTCGGTGGTGATCTGGTAGGCACCGATGTGCTGCGTGATCCCGCCGGCTTCGCCCTCGACCACCTTGGAGTTGCGGATGGCGTCGAGCAGTCGGGTCTTACCGTGGTCGACGTGACCCATGACGGTGACGACCGGGGGACGCTGCTGGAGGACGGAGTCGTCTTCCTCTGCGTACTCGGCATCGATGTCGATGTCGAAGCCCTCGAGGAGCTCGCGGTCTTCGTCTTCCGGCGACACGATCTGGATCTTGTAGCCGAGCTCGTCGCCGAGGACCTCGAAGGTCGCCTCGTCGAGGGACTCCGTGGCGGTCGCCATCTCACCGAGGTGGAACAGCACCGTCACGAGGTTGCCGGGGCTGGCGTCGATCTTGTCCGCGAAGTCCGAGATGCTCGCACCACGACGGAGTCGGACGACCGTGTTGCCGTCACCACGAGGGACCTGCACACCGCCGAGCGACGGGGCCTGCCGCATCTCGTACTCGGCGCGCTTCGTCCGCTTCGACTTGCGGGCACGGCTCTTGCCGCCACCACGACCGAACGCACCGGCGGTACCGCCACCGGGGCCACGACCGCGGCCACCGCCACCGGCGGGACGCGGGCCGCTGAACGCCGGACGCGGGAAGCCGCCACCGGCGCCACCACCGGCACCCGGACGACCACCGGGGCCGCCACGACCGCCGCCACCCTGGCCCGGGCGCTGCCCGAAGCCGTTCGGACGGTTGCCCTGACCGGGACCACCCGGACGCGGAGCACCCGGACGGGGCGCGCCGGGACGCGGGGGCTGCGGACGCGGGATCCCACCGCCACCGGCACCGCCGGCGGGGCGCTGGCCCATGCCCTGGTTCGACGAGTAGGGGTTGTTGCCCGGACGGGGCGGGCGCGAGCCCATGCCCTGGCTGGACGCGTAGGGGTTGTTGCCCGGTCGTGCACCAGGCTTCGGGCCACCCGGCTTCGGGCCGGCAGCCGCTGCGGGCTTCGGGCCACCGGGCTTCACGGCGTCGGTCTTGGCGGGGCCGTCAGCGGAACCGGAGCTCTTCGACTCGGCTGCCGCCTTCCTGGCTGCTTCTGCCTCGGCCTGTCGCTGTGCGACGGTCTTCGGGGCCGGCGTGACGGGCACGTCGGAATCGTCCGAAGGTGCTGCCGCGGCGGGTGCTGCGGCCTCGGGCTCCGGGGTCGGCGCCGGACGCTTGGGTCCGGGCTTCGGGCCACCTGGCTTGGGCGCTGCGGACGTCGCCGCCGGCGCGGGTGTTGCTGCAGCGGGCTTGGCGGACGCCGAAGCACCTTCTGCCTGCAGGGCGGCACGGAGCTTCCGTGCCACGGGGGGCTCGACACTCGAGCTCGGTCCCTTGACGAACTCGCCCAGCTCCTTGAGCTTCTCGAGTGCGGTCTTGCTGTCGACGCCGAGCTCGCTTGCGATCTCGTGTACGCGTGGTTTCGCCACTGTTCTCCTTCACGGGTCCCACCCCGTCAAGGGGCAGGACTCACTGGATGATGGGTCTCATTTCGAGCCGCTCATCAGTTGTCCATAAGCCGTTCAGCCTGTTCTGTCGTGTCCGGGCGCTCTTCCGCGAGGTCCCTCGGGTGAGGGAGGCTCCGCAGGTAGTCGAGCACCGCAGACGTGTCCGGTTCGCGATCCAGCCGCAGCGCCCGGCGGAAAGCCCTGCGCTTGACGGCCAGCTCGTAGGCTTCGACGGTCGGTGTGAGCCACGCTCCCCGGCCCGGCATGACTGCCTTCGGATCCGCCACCACACGTCCGTCGCCCAGGGCGACGACTCGGAGGAGGGAGGATCGGGATGCGCGACGACGACTGCCGATGCACGTTCTGACGGCGACCACTCTACTCCTTGCCTCCGACGACCGCGATCCGGCGCGCCCGGACGGGGCACGCCGAGCGCGAAACGCGCCCGCTACGACTCGTCGTCCCCGTCGAGGATGCTGTCCGGCTGGATGTCGATGCGCGCACCCGTGAGCTTCGCGGCGAGTCGGGCGTTCTGCCCTTCCTTGCCGATCGCGAGCGACAGCTGGTAGTCCGGCACCAGGGCTCGGACCGCCTTCGTCGACACGTCGAGCACGAAGGCGCTCGTCACCTTCGCCGGCGACAGCGCGCTCGCCACGAACGTCGCGAGGTCCGGCGACCAGTCCACGATGTCGATCTTCTCGGCACCGAGCTCGGTCGTCACGGCGCGCACGCGGGCACCGAGTTCGCCGATGCACGCGCCCTTCGCGTTGACGCCCGGTTCGTTCGCCTTGACCGCGATCTTCGTGCGGTGACCGGCTTCACGAGCGAGCGAGGTGATCTCCACGACGCCGGAGGCGATCTCCGGGACCTCGAGCGCGAACAGCTTGCGGACCAGACCCGGGTGCGTGCGCGACACCGTGATCTGCGGGCCCTTGTTGCCGCGGCCGACGCTCGTCACGTAGACGCGGAGGCGGGAGCCGTGCGTGTACGTCTCCCCCGGGACCTGCTCTTCGGGCGGCAGGATGGCCTCGACGGTGCCGAGGTCGACGTGCACCATCTTCGGGTTCGGACCCTGCTGGACCACACCCGCGACGATGTCGCCTTCCTTGCCGCGGAACTCGCCGAGGATCTTGTCGTCGCCGATGTCGCGGAGTCGCTGGTTGATGACCTGCTTCGCCGCGAACGCCGCGATGCGGCCGAAGTCGCTCGGCTGGTCGACGGCCTCGCCGATGACGGTGCCCTCGTCGTCGCGCTCCGGCACGAAGACGCTGACCTCGCCGGTCTTCCGGTCGAGCTCGACGCGGGACTGCGCGTCGGCCGGCTCGCCGTTCTCGTCGGTGTGCTTGTGGTACGCGGTCAGGATGGCCGACTCGATGATCTGGACGAGTTCTTCGAACGGGATCTCCCGTTCACGCTCCATGAGTCGCAGGACTGCGAGATCGATCTTCACCGAGGGCCTCCGTATTCAGCTGAGTCGCTCCCGCGCACTGGAACCGCGCAGAAGTCGGCGTCCAGACTACCGCACTGCTGGTGGCGACCCGGCCGCGCCGTTGCGGACTGGAGGCACGGTGCCAGCCCGCACCGAGCCTCCCGTCCGGTGCGTGGCGCGCCCAGATCTCCGAAACGGTCGCGGAACGACGAGACGCCGCCGAAATCGGCGGCGTCTCGACGCGGTCGCGGCGTTTCGGCCGCACCGCGGTGTCAGCCTGCTAGATCGCGCGGACCGCCTCGAGCAGGTCGGCGACCGGCACCTCGGTACGCTCACCGCTCGCACGGTTCCACAGTTCGACGATGCCGTCGGCAGCACCACGACCGGAGACGATCACGATCGGCATGCCCAGCAGCTCGGCGTCGCGGAGCTTGACGCCGGGAGAGACCTTCGGACGGTCGTCGTACAGCACGTCGTACCGGTCGTCCTCGAGCGAGGCGACGATCGACGTGGCGAGGTCGTACGCGGTCTCGTCTCGGCCCGTGGCGACGACGTGCACGTCGAACGGCGCGACGTGCTTCGGCCACGCGAGGCCCTTGTCGTCGTTGTGCGCCTCGGCCAGGATCGCCAGGATGCGGGTGACGCCGATGCCGTACGAGCCCATCGTCACGGTGGCGAGCTTGCCGTTCTCGTCCTGCACCTTGAGCCCGAGGGCCTCCGCGTACTTGCGGCCGAGCTGGAACACGTGGCCGATCTCCATGCCGCGGGCGGTCTCGAGCGGGCCGGAGCCGTCGGGTGCGGGGTCGCCGGCACGGACGTCGGAGACCTCGACCACGCCGTCGGCGACGAAGTCACGCCCGGCGACGAGGCCCGAGACGTGGAGGCCGCGCTCGTTCGCGCCGGTCACCCACGCCGTGCCGTCGACGACGCGCGGATCGACGAAGTACCGGATGCCCGTCGCGCTGTCCTCGCCGAGGACCTGCGGGCCGATGTAGCCCTTGACCAGGCCCTTGTGCTTCCGGAAGTCGTCGTCACCAGCGGCTTCGACCTCGGCGGGGGCGAACGAGACCTCTGCCCGCTTCATGTCGACGTCGCGGTCGCCGGGGAGCCCGACGACGACGATCTCCCGCGTGCCGTCGAGGTGCGTCAGCGCGAGCACGACGTTCTTGAGCGTGTCGGCGGCCGTCCACGGCGCACCGTCACGCGGAGCGACCTGGTTGGCGTGCTCGACGAGGGTGTCGATCGTCGGGGTGTCCGACGCCGGCAGCAGCACGGGCTCGGGCTGGCCGTCGATCGGCAGGGCGTCGGGGACCGGGGTGACGTACGCCTCGACGTTGGCCGCGTACCCGCCGGCACTGCGCACGAAGGTGTCCTCGCCGACCGCGATCGGGTGCAGGAACTCTTCCGACTTGGAGCCGCCCATCGCGCCGGCATCGGCCTTGACGATCACGTACTCGAGCCCCAGGCGGGCGAAGATCTTCTCGTAGGCGTCGCGCATCACCTGGTAGCTGCGGTCGAGCCCGGCGTCGTCGAGGTCGAACGAGTACGCGTCCTTCATGGTGAACTCGCGACCGCGCAGGAGCCCGGCACGGGGACGCGCTTCGTCGCGGTACTTGTCCTGGATCTGGAAGAGCGTGACCGGCAGGTCCTTGTACGACGAGTACAGGTCCTTCACCAGGAGCGCGAACATCTCCTCGTGCGTGGGGGCGAGCAGGTAGTCGGAACCCTTGCGGTCCTGCAGGCGGAACATGCCGTCGCCGTACTCGGTCCAGCGGTTCGTCGCTTCGTACGGCTCACGCGGCAGGAGCGCCGGGAGCAGGACTTCCTGCGCGCCGGCGGCGACCATCTCCTCGCGGATGATGCCCTCGATCTTGGCGCGCACGCGCAGCCCGAGCGGCAGCCACGCGAAGATCCCCGGGGACTGGCGACGGACGTACCCGGCGCGGACGAGCAGCTTGTGGCTCGTCACCTCGGCGTCGGAGGGGTCGTCGCGGAGCGTACGGAGGAAGAGATGCGAAAGCCGTGTGACCACGGACGCAAGCCTAGCGGCGGTGGAACCGGTCGTGCGACGGACCGGTACCGGCGTGGAGGAGCCGCCACGGGCCTCCAGACCGGGACTACGCGGTGATGACCTCGGGCTTGCCGGTCGCGGCCGCAGGACCCATCTCGTCGGCCAGGCGGTTCGCCTCCGCGATGAGCGTGGCGACGATCTCGGCCTCCGGCACGGTCTTGATGACCTGGCCCTTGACGAAGATCTGGCCCTTGCCGTTGCCGGACGCGACGCCGAGGTCGGCCTCGCGGGCTTCACCAGGGCCGTTCACGACGCAGCCCATCACGGCGACGCGGAGCGGCACGGTCATGCCCTCGAGCCCCGTCGTGACGTCGTTCGCGAGCTGGTAGACGTCCACCTGGGCGCGGCCGCAGCTCGGGCACGAGACGATCTCGAGCTTGCGCTCGCGGAGGTTCAGCGACTGCAGGATCTGCAGGCCGACCTTCACCTCTTGCGCGGGGGGCGCAGACAGGGACACGCGGATGGTGTCGCCGATGCCCTCGCTGAGCAGGATGCCGAACGCGGTGGCGCTCTTGATGGTGCCCTGGAACTCCGGACCGGCCTCGGTCACGCCGAGGTGCAGGGGCCAGTCGCCGCGCTCGGCGAGCTGCCGGTAGGCCTTCACCATCACGATCGGGTCGTTGTGCTTGACCGAGATCTTGAAGTCGTGGAAGTCGTGCTCCTCGAACAGGCTCGCTTCCCAGACGGCCGACTCGACGAGCGCCTCCGGGGTGGCCTTGCCGTACTTCTGGAGCAGGCTCGGCTCGAGCGACCCGGCGTTCACCCCGATACGGAGGCTGACGTTCGCCGCCTTGGCCGCCGCGGCGATCGCGCCCACCTGGTCGTCGAACTTGCGGATGTTGCCCGGGTTCACGCGGACGGCGGCACATCCGGCGTCGATCGCCTGGAAGACGTACTTGGGCTGGAAGTGGATGTCGGCGATCACCGGGATCTGCGACTTCTTCGCGATGATCGGCAGCGCGTCGGCGTCGTCCTGGGTCGGCACCGCCACGCGGACGATGTCACAGCCGGACGCCGTGAGCTCAGCGATCTGCTGCAGGGTCGCGTTGATGTTCGTGGTCGGCGTCGTGGTCATCGACTGCACGGAGACCGGCGCGTCGCCACCGACCAGCACCTTGCCGACCCGGATCTGCCGGGACTTGCGACGGGGGGCGAGGGTTTCCGGGGCCTTGGGCATACCGAGATTCACTGCGGGCACGCATCGAACTCTACGCGCTCCGGGTGCGCGCGAACCTCAGAGCGTGTCGACGACCGTGATCAGCGGGGCGTACAGGCGCATGGTGACGAGGGCGCGCTCGTGGTGCGCGTCACTCGCGCCGGCGCAGGCGTCCGCGACGACCGTCACGCGGGCGCCGGCGTCCGCCGCCGCGAGCGCGGTCGACAGGACGCAGCAATCCGTCGACACGCCGGTCAGGACCAGGTGCGGCTGGTCGCCGACGACGGACTGGGCCCCGCGCGCCGGTTCCGCGCGCCGCGGAGCTTGCGGAGCGGCGTGACGGCCGAGCGCGTGGGAGAGGCCCGTCCCCCACTTGCCGAAGGACGTCTCGGTGACGACGGGGCCGTCCAGGGCCGCGAACGGCTCCGTCAGGTCGTACAGCGGATCGTCGGCGGGGACGAGCGCGAAGGGCCAGTCGCGGTAGTAGTCGCCCCATGCACCCTGTGGGTGCTCCGGCGCGACGAAGCGGGTACGGACCGTCCGATCCGAGAACCGCGGGAGCAGGCGCTGGATCCCCGCAGCAGCGTCGTCGTAGCGTGGCGCGGCCCACTGGCTGTCACCGGTGAAGACGCGTTGCATGTCGATCACGACGAGCCACGCGTCGCCGGTGTCCGGTGCAGGAGTCACGGGTGCAGCTCCGTCGCGGGGACGCTGTCGATCGGCTCGGTCACCGGCAGTGCCTCCTGCTCGCGGATCGACCGGCGGGCGAAGAGCAGCGTCCCGAGGAACCCGACGACCAGGGCCACCAGCACACCGAGGTTCGCGTACGCCCATGCACCCGTGCGACCGCCGAGTCCGAACGGCTCCAGCAGGTACCCCTGCCAGTTGAGCCACGATGGGACGCCGTACGTGTTCGTCACGAGTCCCCAACCGAGCGCGGTCCCGAGCACGACGAGCCCGATCGCTCCCCAGCGGACGTCACCGTACCGGCCGGTCGTCGCGTGCAGCTCCCCCTCGGCATAGGCCTTCCGGCGCAGGACGACGTCGGCCACGAAGACGCCGCACCACGCCGCGATCGGGACGCCGAGCGTCACCAGGAACGCCTGGAACGGCGAGATGAAGTCGGTCGCGAAGAACACCACGTAGATCGCACCGGCGACCATGAAGGCGCCGTCCACCCCCGCGGCGACCGGGCGCGGGATGCGGATCCCGGCACTCAGCAGTGCGAGTCCGGAGGAGTAGATGTCGAGGACCGCACCGCCGACCAGGCCGAGGATGGCGACGATGGCGAACGGCACGAGGAACCAGACCGGCAGCAGCGTGGTGAGCGCGCCGATCGGGTCGGCACTGATGTCGGTGTTCAGCTGCTTCGACGACCCCGCGAGCAGGACCCCGGTGACGACGAGCACCACCGGGGCGAGCGCTCCCCCGAACGTCGTCCACCACACCACCCCGCCCGTCGAGGCCGACCGCGGCAGGTACCTGGAGTAGTCGGCGGCGGCGTTCACCCAGCCGAGGCCGAACCCGGTCATCACGAGGACCAGTGCGCCGACGACGTTCTGCGCGCTCCCGGATGGCAGCGCCGCGAGTGCGCCGAAGTCGATCGACCCGGCGACGAGCACGATGTAGACGACCGTCAGCACGGCGGTGATCACGGTGATCCACGCCTGCAGCCGCATGATCACGTCGAACCCGGCGATGCCGGCGCCGATCACCAGCGCGGCGACGACCACGAGCGCGACGAGCTTCGTCACGACGCCGTCGTCCCAGCCGAGCTCCCGGAACACCGTCGACGTCGCGAGCACCGCCAGCGCGGCGAGCGAGGTCTCCCATCCGACGGTGAGGATCCAGCTCAGGAACGACGGCAGTCGGTTGCCCCGCACGCCGAAGGCCGCGCGGCTCAGGACCATCGTCGGCGCAGAACCGCGCTTGCCGGCGATCGCCACGATGCCGCACAGCAGGAACGAGAACACGACCCCGATGACGGACACCACGGTCGCCTGGACCACGGAGATCCCGAAGCCCAGCACGAACGAGCCGTAGCTCAGCCCGAGGACGGAGATGTTGGCGGCGAACCACGGCCAGAACAGCCCACGGGGCCGCCCCTTCCGCTCGGACTCGGCGATGACGTCGATGCCCTGCCGTTCGACGGCACGGACCTCGGGCGCTGTGCTCATGCGCTGAGCGTAGTGCTGGCGGGGCCTATCCGAACAGGTTCACCGGCCGCACGATGTCGGCGTAGATCAGCAGTGCGCTCATGCCGGCGAGCAACACCACGACGACCATCGTGAGCGGCATGGTCTTCGCGAGGTCGATGGGACCGGGGTCCGCCTTGCCGACGAGCTTGAAGGCGCGACGCTTGATCGCCTCCCAGAGGGCGCCGGCGATGTGGCCGCCGTCGAGTGGCAGGAGCGGCACCATGTTCAGCACGAACAGGCCGATGTTCAGCGACGCCAGCAGCCCGAGGATCGTGTAGATCTTGTCGACCACGGGGACGCCGCTCATCGACGACACCGTGCCGATCGCCCGACCGACACCGACCACGGACACCGGGCTGTCCGACGAACGCTCCTGGGCGCCGAAGGCCGCGTTCCAGACCGCGACGAGGCGCTGCGGGAGGTCGATGATGAGGTGGGCGGACGCCCCGATCTGCGCCCCGGTGGCCGGGAGCACCGCAGCGGGCGACTGCCGCACGAGCGTCTGGCCGATCGAGACCCCGACCACACCGACCTGCTGGGTCTTCGCGGTGCCGTCATCGTTCTTCACGACCTTCCCCTGCGCGTCGTAGACGTCGCGGGTGGCCAGCGCCGGCGTGACCTCGAGGGTCTTCCGTGCACCGTCGCGCTCGACGACGACCTCGACCGACTTGCCAGCCGACTCCTGGAACGTGTCGGAGACCTCGGCGATCGTCGGGTTCTCCTTGCCGCCGACGGCGAGGACCACGTCGCCGGAGCGGATCCCCGCTTCCTTCGCCGGGGAGACGGCGTCCCCTGGTGAACACGTGGTCGTCGCGGTCGTCGGGAGCACGCAGTCGACGCTCGACGTGAAGGTCGTGGTCGGCGCGCCGAACCCGACGAGCAGCACACCGAACAGGACGATCCCGATCACCAGGTTCATCGCCGGCCCGGCGACCATCACGATGATGCGCTTCCACGGGGTCAACCGGTAGAACGCCCGCGAGTCGTCGCCGCCGGACTCCGCGATCTGCTCGGCACTGGCCTGCCTGGCGTCCTGCACGAACGCGCTGTACATGCCCGTGTTCGTGATGGCGCGGCCGGAAGCGCGGGGCTTCAGCATGCCGACCATCGAGATGTAGCCGCCGAGCAGGATCGGGCGGATGCCGTACTCGGTCTCGCCCCGACGGAACGACCAGAGCGCCTTGCCGAAGCCGAGCGAGTACTGCGTCACCTTCACGCCGAAGAGCTTCGCGAACGCGAGGTGACCGAGCTCGTGGAGCCCGATCGAGATCAGCAGGCCGACGATGAAGACGACCACGCCGAGGACGAAGAGGAGCACGGTTCCGACGGTCACCGGAGAAGCGTACGGGACGCTGGCAAAGAAGCAGCCGAGCGTGTCCTGGGTGGTGACCCGTGCCTCCTCCGCGTCAGCGGGCCAGCGCGCGGTCCGCAGCGGTGCGTGCCCACCGCTCCGACGCGAGGACGCCGTCGAGCGACGGCTCCGTGGGCTCGTGCGACTCCACCACCCGCTCGATCGTCTCCACGATGTCGAGGAAGCCGATCGCGCCGGCGTGGAACGCGGCGACGGCCTGCTCGTTCGCGGCGTTGAACACGGCCGGGTACGTGCCGCCGAGTTCGCCGACCCGCTTCGCCAGCGCCACCGCACCGAACGCCTCGTCGTCGAGCGGCTCGAACGTCCACGTGCTCGCCGACGTCCAGTCGAGCGGGACCCCGACACCGGGGACACGGTGCGGCCACGCGAGCCCGAGCGCGATCGGCAGCCGCATGTCAGGGGGCGATGCCTGCGCGATCGTGGAACCGTCGGTGAACTCCACCATCGAGTGCACGATCGACTGGGCGTGCACGGTGACGTCGATGCGGTCGTACGGCACGCCGAAGAGCAGGTGCGCCTCGATCACCTCGAGGCCCTTGTTCACCAGGGTGGCCGAGTTCGTCGTCACCACGAGGCCCATGTCCCACGTCGGGTGCGCGAGCGCCTGCTGCGGCGTCACGTCGACGAGGCTCGCACGGGACCTGCCGCGGAACGGGCCGCCGCTGGCCGTCAGGACCAGGCGGCGGACCTCGGCGTCGGTGCCCGAGCGGAGGGCCTGCGCGATCGCGGAGTGCTCGCTGTCGACCGGCACGATCTGGCCGGGTGACGCCGCCGCCTGCACGAGCGGGCCGCCGACGATCAGGCTCTCCTTGTTCGCCAGGGCGAGGGTGGCGTCCGTCTCGAGCGTCGCGAGCGTCGGGCCGAGGCCCACGGAGCCGGTGATGCCGTTGAGCACGACGTCCGCCTCGACGCTGCGGATCAGGCGCTCGGCGTCGGCGGCCCCGAGCGCGGTGTCGCGGACGCCGAACTCGGCAGCCTGCTCGGCCATCGTGGCGGCGTTCGTCCCCGCGGTGAGGCCGACGACCTCGAAGCGGTCGGGGTTGCGGGCGACGACGTCGAGCGCCTGCGTGCCGATCGAGCCGGTGCTGCCGAGGACGATGATGCGGCGGCGTTCGGGGGTGGCGTGCATGATCCCCCAACCTACTCGGTCCCGATCGGGAGCTCGGATGTCAACCTGCAATATCCATCCGCCAGAGTTTCACCGCTGCTACATTGCGAGGGACCAGATGGTCACCATGGGAGGGAAGAAAATGAAGAACAGACTCATCACGATCGCCGCGACCGCAATCGTGGTCGCAGGAGCAGCCGTGACACCGCAAGCAGCGTTCGCGACCACTGGGGCGGATGGGTATGCCGCGATCGATGCGCGTCTCGCTGCTCTGCAGGAGACCCAGTCCACGGCCGATGCGGAGCGCATTCTCGCGAGCGGGGGCAACGTCCAGGCGCTGGTCGATCCGGACACCGGTGAAGTGCTGGCAGCATTCCGCTCCTCAGCACGAGCACTCACGCCTGTGACTCCTGGCTGCACGACGACCAGTGCGTGTATGACGTCATCCTCGGGAGTTCCGTATGGCTACACCGGCAGCGGAACACGAACTGGCAGCTGGAAGAACATCGTCCGCGTCGGAGCTGGGGATCGCCGCACGAGCTACGCGGCGTCGAACGGAGCCGCGTACAACTACAGCGCTGGTGTGACGATCAGCTGGGCACGGCCGGTCACGGTCGTGAAGATCTCGCGGTGACGAAGGGCTGAAGCACTCGAGAGAACGAACGAGCGGGCGACGGATAACCGTCGCCCGCTCGTCTGTGTGCCGACGGATCAGCCCTTTGCGAGGATGTCGACGACGAAGACGAGCGTCGCGTTCTTCGGGATTCCCGATCCCTCTCGAGGCGTGGCGCCGTAGCCATCCTCCGGGGTGACGACGATCATGACCTGGGAGCCGACCTTCTGGCCGACCAGTCCGGTCACGAAGCCCTTGATCAGGGAGCCCTCGGCGATGGTGAAGGTCGTCGGCGCGCCCTTCGACCACGAGGAGTCGAACTCCTTGCCGCCGTCGTAGAGGACGCCCTTGTACTGCACCAGCGCGGTGTCCCCCTCGGCGATCTCGTCGCCGTCGCCCTGCTTGATGACCTCGGCGGTCGTCTTGGTCGGAGCGGTGGTGTCCGGGATGGTGATCTCCGGTTCGCCGTCGGACTTGTCCTTGACGGTCGGCAGGTCGGGGTTCTGCGTCTGAGCCGCCCCCGTGGACTTCGTCGGCGTCTGCGCGATGACGTCGGCCACGACGACGATGTTGCCGCCGGTGTTGAACCCGAGCGCCGACGAAGCGCCGACGGCAGCGATGCGGTCGCCGACGTGCGAGCACGCGAGGAGCGCACCGAAACCGCTGCCACCGACGGACAGGACCTGGGCGTTGCCCTGGTCGAACCCGACCGTCCCGAGCTTCTTGGCGTCCGACGCCTGGTAGACGCTGTACGCGACCTGCGTGTAGTCGCCGTTCTTCAGCGCCGCGCCGGAGCCCTTGGTGACGGTCGTCGCCTGCGGCGGCGTCGCCTTGATCCCCTTGGAGAACGTCACGGTCGGGGCCGTCTTGCCGCCGAAGTCACCGGAGACGTCGATCGCAGCCGAGGCCTTCCCTGGCTTCGGGCAGCTGGTGATCGCCGACGCGGTCGCGCTGGACGACGCGGACGGCGTCGCCGACGAGTCGGTGGAACCGGAACCGGAGCAGGCGGCCAGTCCGAGGACGACGGCGGGCACCAGGGCGATCGGGAGCAGGCGGAGACGCTTCACGGGCACCTAGTCTGCCTCACTCGTCGATGAGTCGGCTCCGAGTCGGGGTTCGCCTGGTCGACCGGCCGGGTCGGCGACGATGGTCGTGGCGTCGTGGTGGACCGGGAAGGCCACCGACCGGGCGATGAAGCAGAGGGCGTTCGCGGCCGCGTGCGCCGCCTCGGCATCAGCGACGCGATCGGCTTCGGCGATCGTCACGACCGGGTGGAGCGTCGCGCCGGTCAGTTCGCCGGAGCCGTCGCGGTTCAGGTTCATCGAGGCGGTGGCACGGTCCTCGTAGGCGAGGACGGTGAATCCCTGCGTCACCGCGACGTGCAGGTAGCTGAGCATGTGGCACTGGGCGAGCGCCGCCGTCACCATCTCCTCCGGGTTCCAGCGATCGCGGTCGCCACGGAACGTCGGGTCGGCGGACCCGAGGACATCGGGCTTGCCGGTGGCGGAGACCACGTGGTCGCGCCCGTACTCGCGGTACCCGCTGGTGCCGGTCCCACGGTCGCCGGTCCAGCGGACCTCGACCTCGTAGGTGTGGTCGTGCATGCCTGCTCCCCTTCCAGGGCGATCCGGTGCCGTGCGGCTCGGTACGATCTCGGTATGACGGAGAGCTCCGATGTCCGCACCGACCGCCATCCTCTCACCGCCGACGGCTCCGTCGAGCTCGCGGTGCTCGAACGCTCCGGCTTCGACGAGAGCCGGCACATCGGAGCCGGTGTCGTCGTCGACGCCTCGGGCACGGTGATCGACTCCGTCGGGGACATCTCCGCGAGCATCTACCCGCGCTCCACGATGAAGCCGTTCCAGGCGCTCGCCATCCGACGGGCCGGCGCGCGGTTCTCGGACGCGGAACTCGTGATGACGACGGCGAGCCACGCCGGAACGCCGTCGCACCAGGCGCTGGCCGAGCACATGCTGGCCTCCTTCGACCACGTCGAGGCCGACCTCGGATGTCCGCCGGACATGCCGTACGACCGGGCGACGGCGCGGACCATGACCGAGCCCCGTCGGCTCGCGATGAACTGCTCCGGCAAGCACGCCGGCATGCTCGCCGCCTGCCGGGTGAACGGGTGGGACGCCGCGACCTACCTCGACATCGACCACCCGATGCAGCGCGCCGTCCGGGCCACCGTCGAGGACGCGACCGGGGAGGTCGTCGACGTGGTCGGCGTCGACGGGTGCGGGGCGCCGGTGTTCCCGCTGACGTTCACCGGCATGGCCCGTGGCATCGCGGGTGTGGTGCAGCGCGGCGACGCCGACACGGCTGCCCTCACCGACGCGATCCTCGCGAACCCCTGGGCGATCGACGGGGTCGGGCGAGCGAACACGGTCACGATCGAGCGGCTCGGGCTCGTCGCCAAGCTCGGTGCCGAGGGGGTCATGGTCATGGCTGCGCCCGGCGGTGCCGCGGTCGTCGTCAAGGTCCTCGACGGAGCACTCCGCGCCGGCACGCTGGCAGCGCTCACGCTGCTCGAGCGGAACGGCGTCGTCTCGGCGGACGGTGTCGCCGACGTGCTCGGCACCACCGGCGAGAAGGTCCTGGGCGGCGGCTTCCCGGTCGGGTCGATCCGCCCCGGTGCCGGGCTCCGCTAGACCGCAGGCGGGTCGAGGCCCGGGAGCACCGGGGCCAGTGCCATCCCGACGGGTTCGTCCGGGTCGCTGCGGAGCGTGCAGCCGTAGCGGGTGACCTCGATGGTGGGACAGGGACGGCGTGGTCGGCACCGGAGATCGGGAACGAGCACGACGGAGCCGTCCCTGCTGCCGTCGGCGCCGACCAGCACGGCCACCGCGAAACCCGACGGCAGCGTCGCGACGGGCGCGCAGGCCAGCTCGGGCAGGACGACGTCGGCGCCGTGGGCGACCCGGAGCTCCTGATCGGCGGTCGCCGTCGCCCCGAGGCCTGCCGTGACCGCCGCGAAGACACCGGCGGCCAGTGCGCCGCGACCGACGACCAGCACGCCGTCGAGGCGGTCGATCGACACGGGTCCTCCCCCGATCACCCGGCCGACGTGCAGCGCACCGCTGTCGAGCGCACGGCCATCGGGTACCAGGTCGACGACCACCTCGTCCATGGGGAAGCGGACCTCGATCGGCGCGGGGCGCTCCCTGTTCGCCGACCGCGACCGCACGACCGACGCGATCGCACCGAGGATGACGGCCGCTGCGAGAGAAGTGGTTCGCTGTCCTGGTGGGCCCGGGAGCGACGCGGCAGCTCCGGCCACGGCGGCGACGGCCAGCACGGACCATCGAACGGCGGGTGCTCCCATGCCGTCGAGTCCATCGCACCAGGTCGACGAACGTGAGCGGGCGCCGGAGTCCGTGGAGAACCCCGGCGCCCGCCGTCGTGTGCAGGGACGCGCTACTGCACGAGGAAGAACTGCTCGCCGATGTCCACCCGGGCTCCGCGCTCCACCCGGTACCGACGACCCGGCTCGCATCGGCGGATCGATCCGTCGATGTGCCGGATGACGGACCCGTTGCCGGAGAACCGGTCGGACACCCAGAGGTCGGCGTCATCGCGCCCGAGCTCGAGGTGCGTCTTCGACACGGACTTGCCCGGGTCGTGGATCGTCAGCAGGTCGTCGAACCGTTCGCCGGGCTCGGGGCGCGGCAGACGCCCGAGCAGTCCGGTCCCGTGGACGCCGATGCGCTCGCCGGTGCTGAAGTGCAGGACGAAGGGCGCACGCGTCGGGGTCTTCGTGACGATCCGCGTCTCGTCCACGTCCTCGTCGAGCTGCGCGGACTCGTCGGCGTCGGTGCTCGAGGGCACGACGTCTGCGTCGGACAACGGTCGAGCAGGCTCCGCACCGGGGATGGGCGGCAGGGGCGCGACGGTCGGGACAGGCGGGAGGGGTGCTGCGGTCGGGACGGGTGCGTCCTCGCGCGCGGGCACATCCTGTCGCGAGACCTCGACGTCGTCCGCCGCCTGGACCTGGTCCGTCGGCTTCGCGTCGTCCGTCGCCTCGACGTCGTCCGTCGGCTCGACGTCGTCCGTCGGTCCGACCTCGTCCGTCGGCTCGGGGTCGTCCGTCCGCTCGGCGTCGTCCGTCGGCGCGTCGACCGGGATCTCGTCGTCCGGTGCTTCCACCGGCGACCCGTCGTCGTTCGCCGCCCAGTCGGGACGGTCCATCGGCAACGGCATCACGGGACCGGTGAACGCGGCGGTGACCGCGGGACGGACCGCCCCGCACTCGCCGCAGAAGATGTCGTCGGGCTCGAGCCGGTGGCCGCACACGTGGCACGTCGTCGGCTGCAGCCCGGGCTGGACCAATGGTGCGGGACGCATCGACCGGCGGTCGACCAGCGGCTCGACGACCGCGGTGTCGCCCGGCCGCGCACCGGTGTCGCCCTCGGGAAGGACATCGGGCGTGGCCTCGTCCTGAACCTGCGCGGCCGACGCCTCGGCTGGCGAGACTGCGTCGTCGCGATCGGCGGACACCGACTCCGTCACCGGTTCGGCAGCGGCCGACTGCTCGTCGACGGCTCGACCGATCCACCACGAGGGCGCGCTCGGAGCGGTCGCGGGTGCAGGCTCCGGCGCCCAGAACGGCGCGGCGGCGGCCCCGGCCTCGGGCTGCGACGGCTGGAACGTCGGCGGCACCGGGGTGGTTCCTGCGCCGGAGCGGGGTGCGACGCGGGTGACCTCCGGGTCGTCCTCGACGGCAACGGCCTCGGACGGGAACGCGTCCGGGTCGAGCGGCGGCTCCGACGGCGCCTGCGTGCTCGGAGAACCCTCGCCGCCCGTCCACGCACCGAGGCCGCTGCCGGCACCGTGCACGTGGGTCGGCGCGGAGCGGGGCGCATAGGCGTCCGGCGTCCGGACGGGAACGGGTGCGGTCGGACCGGCCTGCCGGCGATCGGCACCGGTGAGCCAGGCTCTGGTGGCGGGGTCGAGCGTCGACTCCGGCAGCCACGCCTCTGCGGCGGGGTCCTGGCGACGGCCGTGCTGGTCCGGCTGCTGGAGCGGCGGCGGTGTCGCACGGTCGACGGGCTCGGGCGCGACGGATCGTCGCCCGGGAGCCGCGTTCACCGCTCGACCGCACTCACCGCAGAAGATCGCTCCGTCCGGGAGCACCGATCCGCAGTGTTCGCATCTGATCACAGGTTGCCTCTGTCCTCGTCCGGCCCGCCGTGACGCTCGTCGGGCCTCCGGACATCGTAGTCACCGCCGGCTCCACGCCGTCGCTGGCCGGCACCCACCCGCCGTCGGAGTGCGCCGCCGACACGTGCGACGGCCGCCCCCGGTGCGGTGCTGCGCAGCGACCTCGTCGACACGGCGGTGCGGATGCGCTCCCGCCGGGTCCGTCCGTCGCGGAGGTCGTCGATCGCGGTGTCGGTGGCCTCCCACATGCGGTCGGCAGTTCGGTCGTCCGCCTCGCTCGGGCCGAACACCGCTCGGTCCGCCAGCGCGGCGAGTCCGGTTCCACCGTCCCCCGGGGCGCTCGACGCGACCTCTCGTCGCGTCGACTCCGCACGGACGTCGTGTCCGCGGTCGAGCAACGCGTCCCGGTACTCGTCCCACGCGCCGACGATGCGGCCCCTGGCAGTCGCGGCGCGGCGACGGCGACGACGACGGATCCGCTTCAGCAGCACGATCACGCCGAACGGCAGCAACACCAGGGCGATGAACGCGAGGGTCCCGAGCACCCACGGCAGTGCGGCGAGCAGGATCTGCAACCAGAGCGGTGGTTGGTCCGGGGTGTTCCGGTCGCTCTGCGGCGGCGTCTGCTGGTCCTGGTCCTGCTGGTCGACGGGCGGCGGCGGCACCACCGTCTCGGGCCTGGTGACCGGTTGCGGGGTCTGCTCCTGCTCCTTCGGGATCTCCCGGACGGTCGGGTTGGGGTTCAGGGTGACCCATCCCCACTGCGCCGTGTCCACCTCGATGCGGGCCGTCACGTCGGAACCGCGGAAGGTCGTCGTGCCGGCAGCACCAGAGGAGGACGGCGTCGATCCGGAGTCACCCCCCGCTGCGAAGCCCAGCACGACCCGGGTGGGGAAGCCGATCGACTCGGACATCAGCGCCGCCGCGACGGCGTACTGCTCCTGGTCGCCGAGCATCAGCGGCGAGGTGAGGAGTTCCTGGATGCGGTCGGCACCGTGGCCCGAACGGCTGACCCGGTCGTCACCCACACCGTGGCTGACGTACCCGTTCCGCTGCAGTGCCTGCACCACGGCCACGAGCTTCGCCCCGTCGCTCTGTGCATCGGTGGTCGTGGACTCGACGGTGTCACGCACGGCGTCCGGGACGTTGCGGGCGGCGGGGACAGACGCGGTTCCCGGACGCGCGGTCGCCAGCTGTTCCTCCGTCGGCTGGTCGGGGACCACCGCGGTGAGGTCGTACCGCGTGCCGTCCTGCACCCCGCCGACGACCGCTCCGGTGCGGGTCGATGCGTTGTAGAAGAACGCACTGCGCTCCCGCTCCCCCGCAGCGCCCGCGAACTCGACGCGTTCGAGGTCGCCGACGGTCGGGAGCCAGACCCCGGAGTAGCCGTCCACGGTCACCCCGACGTGCACGGTGGTCCCGCTCACGCCGCGGACGTCCACCGACGTCGGGACACGCTCGAACGTGCCCGATGCCGACGAGCCGTCCGTCCCGCCGACGCGGTAGACCACGCCGTCGTACGTGTCCAGCGTGGCGATCCGGACGAACCCGTTCTCCGGCAGGCCGGTGACACGGAGCTGCGTGGTGTCCGCCTCGGTCGATTCCTCGTAGGCCCGGAAGCCGCTGAGCGGGCTGACGTAGTCGCGGGGATCGAACGGCTTGACGACGTCCGTCCTCGCGACGGTCCGCGCGGTGGTCGGCGGCGCGACCAGCCCCAGTCCGGTCGCGACGACCGCCGCAGCGACGATCGTCCCCGTCCCGACCAGGGCCGGCCGGACGACGGACCTGGTCACCGTGACACGGGCGCCGATCGTCTGGGCCACCGCGACCGCGCGGCGCGCGTGGCGCACCGTGAGCGCCCAGACGAGCGCGATGCCGGTGAGCACGACCGCGAGGGCGAGCGACGTGTCGAGACGGCTCGGCCCGACGACGACACCGGCGGCGAACAGCACCAGTGCCGGGATGCTCGCCAGTTCCTGCCTGGAGGCACGGGTCGCCACGCTCACGGACGTCACCGTCGCGAGGAGGATCGTCACGAAGAACGGCACCAGGAGGGCTTCGTAGGTCCCGACCGGCAGGCTGATGGTGACGAGCCGCTTCCAGCCGAGCGCGACGCCGGAGAAGAGGTCCAGGAGGCCCTGGCCGGTCGGGAGCACCCCGTTCGCCTCCCCCGGCACGGCGGCGGGGACACCGGTCACCGTGAACGCCGCGACCGTCGCGATCGCGACGACCGCGGTCGGCAGACGGAAGACGGCGCCGAGCAGCGCGACGAGCGAACCGACGAGCACCGCGGTGACCGCGGCGACGACCATGCCGTCGTCGCGGTACACCGGCCACCACGCGACGCTCGCGACCGCCAGGAGCAGCCACACGACGAGCGTGCCGCCGACGAGCCGGAACGCCGGCACCCGCCGGGCCCGACGTCGCGTGTCTCGCCGTGCGCGCGACGGCACCACCGCGGGGGCGCTCATGCGGCGGCCGATCGGTGCAGCGCGTGCCGGAGGTCGTCGAGGTAGCCGATCGTCATCACGGTCAACCCTGGTACTCGCACGAACCGCGGGACGGCCTCGGGCTCGCAGATCACGGCGACGACCTCGACGCCGATCGGGAAGCGGGTGGCAGCGAGGCGGAGCGCGGGGAGTTCGACCGCAGATCCGACGACGAGGAACGCGACCGAGATCCCGGCGGTGTCGTTGCCCACGATGCGAGCGACCTCGGCGACGGGCAGGCAGGCGTCCGCCAGGCCGACGGTCGCGAAGTCGTCCAGCAGTCGCGTCGGGGTCACGGTCGGCAGGCGGTGCACGGCGTAGACGGCGCGCTTGGCGAACTCCGGGGTGCGTTCGGACACGACGACCGTGACCTCTCGGCCGTCTCGCACCGCACGGCTGCCGAGGGACGCCGCGGCGCTGACCGCGAGCTCGAACTCCTCGTCGTCCACGAACTCGGTCCTGGAGATGCCGAGCGCGATCACCAGGTGCGACCGACGCGTGTCCTCGAACTGGCGCACCATGAGCGCGCCGGTCTTCGCCGTCGACTTCCAGTGGATGTTCCGGGGATCGTCACCCGGCATGTACTCACGGATCGCGTGGAAGGAGATGTCGGCAGGCGAGAGGTCGGTCGTCGCCTGCCCCTCGAGGTCCCGGACCAGACCGGTGCTGGTCGACGGGATCGCGACCGTCCTCGGGTGCACGATGACCTGTTCGCGAGCCGTCCAGACGATCTCCCGGCGCACGAGGCCCACCGGGTCGGCGCGGACGCCCGTCACCGGACCGACGTCGAGGACCCCTCGGCGGACCGTCGGGACGGGGACCTCTCGTTCGAACGTGCCCCGCGGGGCGATGGTCGGGATCGCGACGTCCACGAGTCCGGCGCCGACCGGCACCTCGACCGTGATCGGGACGGACGGCAGACGTGCGGGGTTCTCCGCGGTGACGGTCACGCCCGCCGGGTCACCGACCGCGACGCGGCGGACCGGGAGGCTCATCCGGATGAGCAGCCTCGACCCGCCGATGAGCGCGACGGCCGCGACGACCACGAGCAGGGCACCGGCGAAGCCGACGACGACGACCTCGCGCAGGCCGAAGACGTACCCCGTGACGAACGCGACGAGCGTGAGCGCGGCGACCGTCCAGCCCAGGCCGGTGACCACCGACGAGACCTCGGTCCACCCGCGTGCCACGAGCCTCCAGGCCGTGTGCCACAGACGGACGATCCCGACGACCGCGTCGGCGGCGACGCCGTCGCGGTCGCCGACCAGCCGCGTGCGGACGTTCGTCAGGCCGGCGACCGTCCCCGTGCGCTCGTACGCCGTGCTCGAACGACGCGACCGCGTCGACGAGGGACGGCGCGAGCGCGTGGAGACGGGCCGGCGGTCCGTCACGACGTGACCCGGTCCGCGGGCGGCGGGGTCTCCACCAGGAGCTGGGAGACGACGCTCGAGGCACTGACACCGTCGAACTCCGCCTCGGCGTCGAGCACGAGACGGTGGGCGAGCACGGGCTCCGCGAGTGCCTTGACGTCGTCGGGGGTGACGTAGTGCCGGCCGCTCAGTGCCGCGAACACGCGCGACGCGCGCATGAGTCCCATTGCACCGCGGACACTGACGCCGAGGCGGACCTCGCTCGCCGAACGCGTGGCGTCCACGAGGCGGGCGACGTAGTCGGCGATCGTCGCGTCGACGTGCACCGTGCGGGCCAGCGCCGCCATCTCCGTGATCGTCGCAGCGGGCACCACGCTCGCGAGCGGCACCGACGACGCCGGCGCCGAGGAGGTCTCGAGGATCTTCACCGTCGCCGCGTGGTCCGGGTAGCCGATCGACGTCTTCATCAGGAAGCGGTCGAGCTGCGCCTCCGGGAGCCGGTACGTGCCCGCCTGCTCGATGGGGTTCTGCGTCGCGATGACCATGAACGGCGCTGCGAGCCGGTGGTTCACACCGTCGACCGTGATCGCGGATTCCTCCATCGCCTCCAGGAGCGCAGACTGCGTCTTCGGGCTCGCGCGGTTGATCTCGTCGGCGAGCACGATGTTCGCGAAGACCGGGCCGCGGTGGAACTCGAACTCCTGCGCGCGCTGGTCGTAGACGCTGATGCCGGTGATGTCACCAGGCAGCAGGTCCGGGGTGAACTGGATCCGGTTCGTCGAGCCCTGCACACTCTGCGCCAGCGCCCGCGCCATGCTCGTCTTCCCGGTGCCGGGGACGTCCTCCAGCAGCAGGTGGCCCTCGCTGAGCATCGCCGTGACCGCGAGTCGGATCACGAACGTCTTCCCCAGGAGCACCTGCTCGACGTTGGTCACGATGCGGCCGGAGACGTCGGCGAACCAGGTGGCCTGCTCGGGGGTCATGCTCATGTGAAGGGGTTCCTCGGTGGGTGTCGTGGGTCAGGGGGTCGGTTGTTCGTTCGCCGGAGGCGCAGTGACCGCAACCGGGTCGGACTTGGCGCCTTCCTCGGAGATGGCGGTTCCACTCCAGGAGACCTTCGCAGAGACGCGGACGAACTGGGCGAGTGCAGGAGGACTGGGTGCCGTCTGATCGCCGTTCCAGCTCTGCTCGATGCCGTCTCCGGAAGTGTCATCGGTGAGGTACCAGTGCGCCACGTACTTCACCGTCATGCCGGTGCCGAGGGCAGGTCCACTGACCACGATCGGACTCCCCGACACAGCGCTCGAGACGGACACCGCGGTGTTCAGCGCGACCGCTGTGCCGTCGAACCGATTCTGCTCGGCTGCACAGAACGTGTCGCCCGGACCACCGCACGCATAGAGCGCGAACGAGGTCGGGACGTTGTAGCTGCCGCCTGGCACGTAGGAGTAGGACTGCCCGGGTGCCAGGTCGACGGTGCTGCCGTTCCCGGTGTCGAGCTTGTAGTGATGTGCGCTCGTCGACGGCGCGGTCACGACGGCGTTCCACGAGTTCGCGCCGGACTGCGAGACGTCCACGGTCGCCGGGTCCGTGCTGGTGGAACGGTCGAACGTCGTGGCCGTGACGTACGCGGCGTTGCAGAACAGGCCGTTGTTGGACACGACCGCATACCGCTGGGCGCCGTTGCTCGGCTGATCGTCGACCACCGGACTCGTCGAACCCAGCGACGACCCGTTCAGGGACGTGCAGGGCGGGTTGCCGGAGTCGATGCGATAGACGGAGTAGCTCACCGAGCTCCCGCCTGCGGGATCGGCCGACGACCAGGTGATCGTGACCGGTGACTTTCCGTACTGGTTGGCGTTCGCCTTCGCGGTTGCGCTGACGGGGCCAGGAGCTCCGGGCTGGCCGACGGCGACGCCTGAGGTGCTCGCGCTGTTCCACTGCACGGGGCTGCCGTCCCGGCCGGCGTTGTTGCGCGCAGACACGGTGAACGTGTACTTGCCACCGCTCGTCAGCCCGTCGAACGACGTCGACGTCGCCGTCCCGACGCTCTTGCTGGCGGAGGTGCCCGGACCGTCGATCGTGACCACGTAGTCATCGACGGCGGTTCCTCGCCCGGGACGCGGGACGGCATTCCACGACAGGTCGAGCCGGTTGGGCGTCGAAGTGTTCGCCTCCGCCTTCATGCCGTCCGGTGGAGCGGGGACGAAGTCCGCGCTCATCGGCGCCGACTGCGGCGACGGATCGGACGTCCCGACGGCGTTCACCGCGGTGACCGAGAACCGGTAGGACGCGCTCGGGTCGAGATCAGTGAGCGTGCAGACGGTGGAGGTCCCGCAGTCCTTCGACACGCCGTTCGTCCCGGTGACCCGGTACCCCGTGATGGCCGAGTTGTTCGCCTGCGGCGCCGACCAGGTGAGCGTGATCTGCCCGCCGTCGTACGACCCGGTGCGTGTCGGGGTACCGGGGGCGTCCGGGACGTCCTGCACCGAGATCGTGACGTCGCCCCAGACGTACCGGTCGGGGTCGTTCGTCGCGTCGGCGACCTGGTACTGCAGGTTGGTGTTCACGGGCTTGGCGGTGCCCGAGACGGACACCTGGAGCCGTGACTTGTCGGCACTCGGGGTGATTGTGACGCCGGAGGGCAGCCCGCCGGCGAGCCCGCGGATGTTCACCACCCGCAGGCGTTCGTTCGGGAACGGGTTGGTCGGTTGGTCGTTCGCGAGGACGTCGATCGTCGTCGACGATCCGCGCTTCGCGACGGCGCTGTCCGCCCCCGGCTGCACGAGTGGCCGGGTTGACGCGACGATCCCGACGGTCACGAGGCCGGACCGGCCGGCGTTCGCGGCATCGGCGACGCCGACGCCGATCGTCGCCGAGGTGTTCTTCTGCGCGGAGTCCGCGACCTTGATCGTCAGTCGCTGGCCGGAGATCGTGGCTGTGGTCCCGGAGGCCGGCTGGCTGACGACGGAGTACTGCAGCTCGGGCAGGTCCTTCGGGTACGGGTAGTCCGTCAGCCGCGTGAGGTCGAGCGTCCGGGAGTCGCCCGGCTGCATCTCGATCGAGGACCCGGTGAACGCGGGCGGCTGGTTCGAGCGCGGCGTGACCTTCACGGGGAGGACCAGGGTCGCGACCCGCCCCTTGCCGCCGTTGGCGTTCGAGCCGTCGGTGACCTCGAACGAGATCGACGCGTTGCCGTAGTACAGCTTCGCCGACGTGAACTGCAACGTGGACGAGTCGACGGTGAGGTCGTCGCCGTTCGCGTGTGTGGCCTTGACCGTGCCGGGGTCGGTGATCTTGGCGGTCTGCCCGTTCGCGGTCACGACGTACTTCGACAGCGGGATCCTGATGGTCGACTCGCTCTTCACCGTGATCGCGCCTGCTGACCGGTTGACCTGCGGGAGGGCGTCGTCGAACCCCGGGACGTGGATGAACCCGTACGACACGATGTCCGGGTGGTCCTGCCGGGCGACCGAGAACGGGATGACCTGCGAGTCGTTCGTGAGCCGAACGGAGATCCGACCGTCGGTCGTGGTGCGGGCGGTGTCGCCGTAGCCGTCCACCACACCGACGGTCAGGGACGACGTCGACCCCTCGGCGAAGAACACGTTCTTCAGCACGTCGACGGTCACGCTCTGCCGGTGCAGGATGTCCTGCAGGTCGAGCGTGGTGTCGTCGACCTCGGGACGGAGCGGGCGCGCGTCCTTGTCCACGGTGACCGTGAGGAACGCCGTGCTCGCGCCGCCGCTCTCGTTCGACGCCGTGTAGAGCACCGCGAAGTCTCCGCTCTTCGCGGTCTTCGGCGGGGTGACGCGGATCTCCTGCTTCCGCAGGACCTTCGCGGTGACGTCTTTGGCAGTCGGCTCGGCCTTGGAGACGGTGAGGTCGCCGCCCTCGGGGTCCGAGTCGTTCTGGAGCACGCGAACCGTCACGGAGCCGCCCGGCCGGATCGTCACGTGGTCCGCCTCGGCCACCGGGTTCGACGCCTGTTCGGCCCGCGGTGCGATGCCGACGCGGATGGTGCCCGTGGCGCGAGCGCCCAGCGCGTCGACGACCGTGTAGGTGAACTCGTCGGTGCCGGCCGAGTAGTCCCCGGCCTCGTAGGTCAGGGAGTCGGAACCGATGTCGCTGACCGAACCCTTGTCGGGGTTCGACGCCACCCCGACCAGCTGCACGGAGTCGCCGTCCGGGTCGATGCCGTTCAGCGGCACGGAGATGCTGACCGCCTGGCCCGCGACGACACGAGCCGTGACCGTCTGTGGCACCGGCGGGTTGTTGGTGGCACTGTCCTTCTCACGGACCGAGATCGAGACCGCGGCGTCCGCGGACTGTCCGTCCGGGCCGGCGACGCGGTACACCGCCGTGTAGTTGCCAGGGGTCTTCGGCGCGAGGTACCGGAGGTGGTCGCCGGAGGCGAAGAGCAGCCCGCCGTCGCCGGGGACGTTCTGCACGAGGTCCGGCTGCAGGGTCAGCGGCTCGCCCTCCGGCTGGGTGTCGTTCGCGAGGACGTCGATGTTCGCGACGTCCCCGACCCGGACCGTCGCGGTGTCCGGCTGCGCCACGGGCGGCTGGATCCGGTCCGGCTTCGGGATCTCGACGACCGTGACGGTGCCGGGCGACGACGCCAAGCCGTTCGTCTCGGTGTAGGTGAAGGTCACCGGTCCGTCGAGCGGTGCCGACAGGGTCGTCCTGATCGTGTGCTGGTCGAGGATGCTCGCCTGCACGCCGGAACCCCGCGCGGGTCCGTCGAGCGCCGTGACGAGGAGGACCCCGCCCGCCGGATCGATGTCGGTGGCGGTGACGTCGGTGTCCTTCGTCGACAGCGTGTTGACGAAGACGGTCTTCGGGGTCGTGATCGGCGCGGTCGAGGCGTCCGGCGGTGCCGCGATCGTCATGCGGACGATCCCGCTGGACGTCTTCGTACCGTCCGTCACGGTGTACTCGACCTGGTGGTCCCCCACTGCGTCGCTCTGCACCCGGAAGGTCCCGGCGTCGTAGCTCGGGGTGATCGTCACGCCGCTCGCCGACGAGACACTCGTCAGCGTGATGCTCCCGTTGCCGCCCCGCACGTGCTCGAGCGGGTTCACCGTGAAGGACTTGCCCGCGTAGCCCTTCACCGGGAACGCGTCTGCCCGGAGCGGCACGCTCCCCTGCGCGGCGACGTGCACGGTGAGGGATCCACGGCCGTCCGCGCGACCGTCACTCACCACGAGCTGGACGCTGCGGTCGCCGGTGCGACCGCTCTTGTTGCGGAAGTCGAGCAGGCCGTCCGGCGTCGTCGAGACCTCGTCCCCGTCCGTCGCGGTCGCCGACTTCAGGTACACCGGGTCGCCGTCGGGGTCGACCCAGTCGCCGAGCACGTTGCTCGACACGTGCCCGCTCTGGACCACGTCGGCCGTGGTGTCCCTGACCTGCCTGGGCGCGTCGTTCTCGGACTCGGGTCGCACGCTGACCCGGACGGTCGCGGTGGCCGAGCCGCCGTTGCCGTCGGTGATCGTGTACGGGAACGTCACGGTCCCGGACGCGCTGTCCGACAGGGCGATCTGCAGCCGCTGCCCGTCGTCGACGATCGCGACCTTCCCAGCGGCCTGGTCGACGGACCCGACCTCGCTGACGATGATCGGGTCGCCGTTGGGGTCGTAGTCGTTGAGCAGGACCGGGAGGCTCGTGGTGCGTCCCGGACGGGCTCCCAGGTCGTCGTCCACGGCGACCGGCGGCTTCTGGTCCTTGTCGACCTCGGGGTTGTCGTCCGAGATCTGCTCCTGCTGCTGGTCGTCGTCCCGCTTGATCAGGTCGGACCAGTTGTCGATGAGCTGACCGCTGCGGTCGATCGCCCAGGAGCGCCCGGTCGCCGGGTCGTTGGCGACGACGGTGTCGGCGTTGTGGACGATCTGGAGGGCGGCACCGCCGGGCACCCGGTCGAGCTGCTGCAGCGCGCGGCCGGCGCACGTGTCGATCGCCTGCCCGCCGCTCCACGCCCCGAACGTGCAGTTGCCGTCGACGTAGGGTCGGGCCGCGCGTCCCGACACCGCCAGGGCGGTGGTGGTCGCTGCGCCCGACGGCGTGACGCGGACGAGACCCGCGGCACCGGCGACGACCACCGAGTCCCCGTCGGCCGAGGACCGCTGGAGAGCCGGGGACCCACCGACCCGGTCGCCGAGGTCGACCGTGTCGCCGTCGACCGAGAGCGCGCCGGTCGTCTGGTCGAGCACCGCCATGTGGGAGCCGAACGCCGCGACCTGGAAGTCGTCCTTGCGGTCCATCCGCACGGTCCAGCGCTTCGCGACGGACAGGGTCGAGCCGACCTCGACGAGGGACGCCGTCCCGGTCCGCGGCGAGTACACCGCGACGTGCTCGTCCGACGCGTCGAACACCGCGTCCGCGCCGAGCGTCAGATCCGCCTTGGTCGATGCGTCGAAATCGGCGAGCTCCTTGGCCGGCGTGGACCAGACCTCACCGGTCTCCTGGTTGCCGATGACCGCGGTCGATCCCGAGAAGAACACCTGCGGTGACCCGGAGGGCAGCGTGACCGGGTCACCGATCGTCGCGTCCGCGACGTCGACCTTGGCGACCGTGCCCTTGGTCTCGTCGACGCTGTAGACCATCGATCCGCTCTGCAGCACGGAGAGCGCGTCCGTGGACGACTCCACCGCGGTGTTCAGCTGCAGGACCGCGGTGTTCGCGCGGCCGACCGCCCCGTACTGCGACGAGGGCACCCAGACGGTGCCGTCCCCGAGCGCGACCCGCTGCGTGTGGTACCCGCTCGAGACGACGGCGGCCCCGGCGACGAGCGCAGCGACGACCACGGACGCGCCGACGGTGATCGCGGCGGACCGGTGTTGTGCGATGAGCCGCCGGATCACGATCCACCGCCGATCGTGGCGCACCGTTCGGCACTCGCGACGCCGGTCTTGCCGTCGCGGTTCACCGCGACCGAGATGCACTCCTCGTCGCCCTTGCTGCCGGAGACGACGAACGACGTGCCCGACTGCTGGCTCGACGCGCCGTTCGAGGAGATCACGTAGGTGTCGCCGTTCCGGAGTCCTGGGTCGCTCCAGCGGAACGTGACGGACTGACCGGCGGTCGACGCGCGGACGTCGGAGACCGTGGGGATCGCCCCGGAACCGACGCGTGTCACGAGGACGAAGGAGGTCACGGCGAGGGCGACCACGACCGCAGCCGCGACCGAGGACGCCCAGATCACGGTTCGGCGGGATCGACGTCGGGCCCGGGTGACCGAGCCGGTCCGGTGGACGGTGCCGACGCTCCGCGAACCGGTGGCCGCCACACCGCCCTGCACCGGGCGACGCGTCCGGCGCCGACGACCGACCCGGCTCGGCGGCTGGAGCTCCCGGATCATCGTGCGGTCACCCTCCGGCGTGGGCGTGGCGACGGCCCATGCCTCGACCGCGACGTCGGCAGCAGTCTGCGGGATGCCGAGCTCGGCCTGGACCTGCTGGAACCCGCGGACGAGTTCCATCACGGTGGCCGGACGCTGCTGGACCTTGCGGGACATCGCCGTCGCCAGCAGTCGCTCGAGCGACGGCGGCACGTCCGTGCGACCGGACGGCTTCACACCGCCCTTGTCCACGCGCGCCATCAGGTCGGCGGCACCGTTCTTGCCGCCGGGGACCTCGAACGGGCTGCGCCCGGCGAGGAGCGAGAAGACCGTCGCCGCGAGGGAGTACACCTCGGACTGGATGGTCCCGCGGGACTCGTCGATGAGGACCTCTGGCGCCGACCACGGGATGGACATGCCGATCGGCTCGTCGGGATCCGACTCACCGATGGTCGCCGCGATGCCGAAGTCGGACAGCACGGGGTTGCCGTACGCGGTGAGCAGGATGTTGGACGGCTTGATGTCGCGGTGCAGCACGCCTTCACGGTGCGCCGTCTCGAGCGCGGAACCGATGCGGACCCCGATCGACAGGACCTCGGAGACCGGGATCGGCTCGCGTCGGTAGCGCTCGCTGAGCGACGACGAGCAGAGTTCCATCACGAGGTACGGACGTCCGTCAGCCGCGACGCTCGCCTGGAACACGGTGAGGATGGACGGGTGCGTGCTCAGCCGAGCCATCAGGTTCGCCTCGGCCTGGAACATCTGCCGGACCCGGTCGTCGACGACTTCGTCGAGCAGGACCTTCACCGCGACCTGGCGCCGCGGCATGTCCTGCTCGTAGAGGAACACGTCGGCGAAGCCGCCGGAGCCGAGGACGTGCACCGGGCTGAACCCGGCGATCACGGGAGGGGTGGACGGCAGCCGTCGCGCCATGGCACCCTCTCCTCCCCGGCCGCAGCCGATCGTCCCCTCGGCCCTTCAGTCTACGGAAACGAGCCGGCCGGAATTCCGCACACCAGAGTACGGGATTCCATCCGCTGCCCCCAATTCGGGGGACGTCAGTGGCGAGGCAGCGTGTCCTCGAGGTCGCCGTCCTGCGGTGCGTCCTCCACCTGGAGGACCACGACGGTGACGTTGTCGCGACCACCTGCGATGAGGGCATCGCCCACCAGGCGCTCGGCGAGCTCCTGCGGGTCGGCGACCTTCGCGGCGATGCGGCCGATGACCGCGTCGCCGATCTCCTTCGTCAGACCGTCCGAGCACACGATGTACCGGTCGCCGGTGCGGAGCGGCAACGTCCACCAGTCCGGCTCCGGCGGTTCACCGAAGCCGACCGCGCGGGTGATGACGTTGCTGTCCGGGTGCGCTTCGGCGTCCTCTGCCCGCAGCACACCCGCGTCGACCATCTCCTGCACGACCGAGTGGTCGACCGTGATCCGACGGAGGACGCCGTCGTCGACCCGGTAGGTGCGCGAGTCGCCCACGTTGAAGACGAGCGCTGCCGGCTGCCCGTTCGACGCGACGAGCGCGAGTCCGGTCACGGTGGTGCCGGCACCGATCGCGTTGCCGCCCGCCGCACGCTCGATGTCCGCCGTGGCGAGCAGGAGCGCGCGCTGGATCGACTGTCGGGTCCCGAACGGCCCGTCGACCGAGTCACCGAGGCGACGGACCACGGCGTCGCTCGCGCGGTCACCGGCGAGGTGTCCACCCATGCCGTCCGCGACGACGAAGAACGGTGCTTCGACGATGTAGCTGTCCTCGTTGTGGTCTCGGCGACGACCGACGTCGGTCGCGGCTCCCCACGAGAGCGTCAGGGTGGCGCCGTCCGTTCCGGGGACGTCGATGGCGTGGGCGGCGGCTGCTCGGCCGAGTTCGGTCACGTTTCAGGATCGCTCTCTGGGGGTTCGGGGCGTGCCGGTCTGATGGGTCGGAGGCTGGTGGAGCGACGGCGGGACACCGACGGCCCCTGGCGTGAGCCGGAGGTGCGGCGAGAGGATCTCCACCGCGATGCCGTCCCCGATCTCGACTACCGTACCCGTCAGCGCGACGATCGACGCACCCGACGACATCCGGTACGGCGCCGAGCCGGCGGGCCGGACGACGGTCCCGTTGGTCGAGCGCAGGTCGTCCACCACCGCGGCTTCGCCCTCGGCGTGCACGAGCAGGTGGGACGACGACACCTGTCCGAGCGGCGACGGCACGGTCACGAGTTCGGGCGCCGGCCCACGGACGACACGCGGCAACGCGGGACGCCGGCCGATCACCACCGGGTGGTCGAGTCGGATGACGCGTCCGCCGACGCGGATCGACGGCACGCGGGTGCGTGGCGGTTCCGGGACGGCAGGGAGGCTCGGGGGCGCGTCCGGCTGGGAGGCCGTCGGCCGCGTGGATGGTGCAGTCCGAGGCGTTCCGAGAACCGTGTCCTCGGGGACCGTCGACGGGTCCGGCGCAGTGCGCGGCGCACGGATGACGGTGTCCCCGAGCGGGCCGTCGTCGAGCAGGTCCGATCCGTGCGACCCAGCACCCGAGGGGACCCGGAGGACCGTGTCGTCGATCGCGTCCTGCGCGCGAGCGGAGCCGAGTGGCCGCGACCGAGGACGGATCACCGTGTCCTCGACGTCATCGGCGTCGTCGTGCACGTGGTGCCTCCCTGCGTCCTGCCAGCGGTGCGGTCTCACAACCGTAGACGATCCGGTGCACGCCCCGTCACCCCCACCACTCCGGGCGCGCACCGGCCCGGGCCGATCGATGGACGACGAGCGCCAACGCGTCGTCCGGCACCACGTCGAGCGCGTACCCGGCTCGGACCTCGGCCTCCGTCAACGCACCGATCGCCCATGAGCACCAGGCGCCGAGCGCGACCGCTCCCGCGACGCCCCGACGTTCGTCACGAGGTGAGCCCTGCTGCTTCCAGCCGTGCCAGACCGCGGTGCACCGTGCGCCAGCGGTCCGGATGCGGTCGCGCGACGGGGCCGGGCCGCGGCCGTGGAACGCCGGCGGGGTCGGATCCGTGAAGGGATCGAACGGACGGACCGCCCGCAGGTCCGGTCCGGATGCGGCAGCGATGAACCGCATCAGGGCCATCCGGGTCGCGAGTGCGGCGCACGCGGTCGCGACGGCCGACCGGCCGGCGGTGTCGAGGAGCGCGGTGCCGGGCGCGACGAGCGCGGCGGCGGCGACCGGCAGGGTCACGGCTGCCGCGATCTCGCGCGGGTAACGGACGAACGGGGAGCTGGACGATCGTGCGACGTCGAGGTTCATGCGTCCATCGAAACGCGCACCGCGCCTCCAGAGCGGTGACGGAGGCGAGTCCGTGGTGACCGCGACGGACGGGGCGCCTGTGGAGGAACGGCCGCCGATCAGACGGAGGCCGGCTCCAGGCTCTCGGCGACCAGGTCCCACCCCGTCTCCGAACGCTCCACCAGCACGCCCACGGACGTCGCCCACGCGACGAGGTCGTCCATCGACTCGATCGACGCACCGGTCCGGGCCAGCAACGACACCAGTCGCCCCTTCGCGGTCTTGTTCCAGTGGTTCAGCGCCTTCCGGCGGCCGCTGCCGTCGACGCTCACGACCCGCAGGGCCACGGCGCCGTCGACCGGACCGAGCGCGCGGTAGCCCTCCGAGCGCAGGTCCAGGACCAGTCCCCCGCTCCTCACGGACAACGCTGCGGTCGCGACTGCGGGCCAGTGCGACGCGAGGCGCAACGACCCGAGGCGCGAATCGTGCGACAACCGGTAGGCCGGGATCCGGTCCCCCGCACCGATCGGCCCGAACATCGCGGACTGGACGACCACGTGCCGGTACCACCAGGAACGGACCTCCGCAGAGGCCGACGGGACGTCCAGCGGGTCGTAGAGCACCCCGGTGTACCGCTCGATCGCCGGCAGCGTCGGCGACGTGTCCAGCGAGAGGTTCCGGAACCGCTCGGCGATCGACTTCGGTCCGAGCTTGAGCGCCGTCCGCGCGGTGGACTCCTCGGAACTGACGGAGCGGGCCGCGGCGATCACCGCGGCCCGCTCTCGGGTCAGTTCCGGGAACGAGAGACCACCCAGGTCGAGGGTGGTTCCCGTGTCCCCGCCCTCCCGCTTCGTCTCCGAAGGCGGGAGGAGGACGGTCAGTCCGGTCAGGAGGCCAGCGCGGCCTGCCGCGCCACGATCGTGACCGTGTCGTGCTCGACGGAGAGGAACCCGTCCTCAGCGTCGACCGCGACGGTCGAGCCGTCGGCCCGCGTGATGCGGACCTGGCCCTGGGCGAGGATCGCGAGCATCGGCTCGTGACCCGCCAGGATGCCGATCTGGCCTTCTGTCGTGCGTGCGACGACCATGGTGGTGTCGCCCGTCCAGACCTCGCGGTCCGCCGAGACGACACTCACGGTGAGACCCGCCATGTCAGCGGTTCTCCTTCTGGATCTGCGCCCACTTCTCTTCGACGTCGTTGATGCCACCGACGTTGAAGAAGGCCTGCGTGGCCACGTGGTCGAACTCGCCGTCGGCGATGGCGCGGAAGGACTCGATCGTGTCCTTGAGCGGGACCGTGGAGCCCTCGACACCGGTGAACTTCTTCGCCATGTACGTGTTCTGCGAGAGGAACTGCTGGATACGACGAGCGCGCTCGACCGTGATCTTGTCCTCTTCGGAGAGCTCGTCGACACCGAGGATGGCGATGATCTCCTGCAGTTCCTTGTTCTTCTGGAGGATCTGCTTGACGCGGGTCGCCGTCTGGTAGTGGTCGGCGCCCAGGTACCGGGGGTCCATGATCCGCGACGTGGAGGTCAGCGGGTCGATCGCGGGGTAGAGGCCCTGCGACGCGATCTCACGGGAGAGCTCGGTCGTGGCGTCGAGGTGCGCGAACGTGGTCGCCGGCGCCGGGTCGGTGTAGTCGTCGGCCGGGACGTAGATCGCCTGCAGCGAGGTGATCGAGTGACCACGCGTCGAGGTGATGCGCTCCTGGAGCACACCCATCTCATCAGCGAGGTTCGGCTGGTAGCCCACCGCGGACGGCATGCGGCCGAGCAGCGTGGAGACCTCGGAGCCGGCCTGCGTGAAGCGGAAGATGTTGTCGATGAAGAGGAGCACGTCCTGCTTCTGGACGTCGCGGAAGTACTCCGCCATCGTCAGCGCCGACAGGGCGACGCGCAGACGCGTTCCCGGCGGCTCGTCCATCTGGCCGAACACGAGGGCCGTCTTGTCGAAGACACCCGCCTCTTCCATCTCACCGATGAGGTCGTTGCCCTCACGGGTGCGCTCACCGACACCGGCGAACACCGACACACCACCGTGGTCCTGCGCGACGCGCTGGATCATCTCCTGGATGAGGACGGTCTTGCCGACACCGGCACCACCGAACAGACCGATCTTGCCACCCTGGACGTACGGGGTGAGGAGGTCGATCGACTTGATGCCGGTCTCGAACATCGAGGTCTTGGACTCGAGCTGGTCGAACGCGGGGGCCTTGCGGTGGATCGGCCAGCGCTCGGTGATCTCGAGCTTCTCGTCGGTGTTGAGCACGTTGCCCAGCACGTCGAAGACCTTGCCCTTGGTGACGTCGCCGACGGGGACCGAGATCGGGGCGCCCGAGTCACGGACCTCCTGACCACGGACGAGGCCGTCGGTCGGCTTCAGGGAGATGGCACGGACGAGGTCGTCGCCGAGGTGCTGCGCGACCTCGAGGCCGATCTCCTGCGACGAGTCACCGATGGTGATGGTCGTGAACAGGAGGTTGTACATCTCCGGGATTGCGTCGTGCGGGAACTCGATGTCGACGACGGGACCCGTGACACGGGCGATCCGGCCGACACCGGGCGCCGACGACGTCTCGACCGCGGTGGTTGCGGTGTCGGTCATGGCTGGTGCCTTCCTGAGGGTGGGTATCTGTCCGCGAACGACGCGGACTACTTCTTCTTCGACGAGAGGGCGTCGGCGCCGCCGACGATCTCGGAGATCTGCTGGGTGATCTCGGCCTGGCGTGCGTTGTTCGCGAGACGGGTGAAGTCACGGATCAGCGAGTCGGCGTTGTCACTGGCCGCCTTCATCGCCTTCTGCCTGGCGGCGTGCTCGGAGGCAGCCGACTGGAGCATGGCGTTGAAGATGCGGCTCTCGATGTAGACCGGGAGCAGCGAGTCGAGCACCGCATCGGCGTCCGGCTCGAACTCGTACAGCGGGAGCGGCTCGTTGTCCGTCGGCTCCTCGACACCCTCGACGACCTCGAGCGGGAGCAGGCGAACGACCTGCGGCTCCTGGGTCGCGAGGCTGAGGAAGCGGTTGAACACGATGTGGATCTCGTCCACGCCGCCCTCTGCCGTGTCCTGGAGGAACTTCGACACGACCGCGTCGCCGATCTCCTTCGCCGTCGAGAACTCGGGCTGGTCGGTGTTGCCGACCCACTGCTGCTCGGAGGGGCGCTCACGGAACGCGAAGTACCCGACGGACTTGCGCCCGACCAGGTAGTACACGACGTCCTTGCCCTCGCTGCGGAGCAGGGAGGCGAGCTCCTCGCCCTGCTTGAGGACGTTCGTGCTGAACGCACCGTTGAGGCCACGGTCCGAGGTGAACAGCACCACGGCCGCACGCGTCGACGACTCCGGCTCGGTGGTCAGCACGTGGTCGACGTTCGAGAACGTCGCCACGGCCGACACCGCCCGCGTCACGGCCCGCGAGTACGGGCCGGACGCGGCCATGCGGGCCTGTGCCTTCTGGATCCGCGACGCCGAGATCAGCTCCATCGCGCGAGTGACCTTCTTCGTGGTCTTCGCCGACTTGATTCGCTGTCGGTAGACCCGGACCTGCGCTGCCATCTAGCGACGACCCTTGACGATCTGCTCCTGGTCCACGTCCTCGGCGTCGGCGGCGTCGAACTGCTCGGACCCGAGCGTCTTGCCGTCGCTCGTCTGGAAGCTCTTCGAGAACTCGTCGATCTGCTTCGACATCTCGGCGACGGTCTCGTCGCTGAGCTGGTTGGTCTCGCGCAGCGTCGTGAGGACGTCGGAGTTGCGACGCAGGTGGTCGAGCAGCTCGGACTCGAAGCGGAGCACGTCCGGCACGGGGACCGTGTCGAGCTTGCCGTTCGTGCCGGCCCAGATCGAGACGACCTGCTCCTCGACCGGGTACGGCGAGTACTGCGGCTGCTTGAGGAGCTCGGTGAGACGGGCACCGCGGTCCAGCTGACGACGCGAGGCCTGGTCGAGGTCGGACGCGAACATCGCGAACGCCTCGAGCGAGCGGTACTGCGCCAGCTCGAGCTTCAGCGTGCCGGAGACCTTCTTGATCGACTTCACCTGGGCGTCACCACCGACACGGGACACCGAGATGCCCACGTCGACGGCCGGACGCTGGTTCGCGTTGAAGAGGTCCGACTGCAGGAAGATCTGGCCGTCGGTGATCGAGATGACGTTGGTCGGGATGTACGCCGAGACGTCGTTCGCCTTGGTCTCGATGATCGGGAGACCCGTCATCGAGCCGGCGCCGAGCTCGTCGGACAGCTTCGCGCAACGCTCCAGCAGACGGGAGTGCAGGTAGAAGACGTCACCCGGGTAGGCCTCGCGTCCCGGCGGACGACGCAGGAGGAGCGACACCGCACGGTAGGCCTCTGCCTGCTTCGACAGGTCGTCGAAGATGATGAGGACGTGCTTGCCCTGGTACATCCAGTGCTGGCCGATGGCCGAGCCGGTGTACGGGGCGAGGTACTTGAAGCCGGCCGGGTCGGATGCCGGGGCGGCGACGATGGTGGTGTACTCCATCGCGCCGGCGTCCTCGAGCGCACCCTTCACGGAGGCGATCGTCGAGCCCTTCTGACCGATCGCGACGTAGATGCAGCGGACCTGCTTGTCCTCGTCGCCGGACTCCCAGTTGGCCTTCTGGTTGATGATCGTGTCGATCGCGATCGCCGTCTTGCCGGTCTGGCGGTCGCCGATGATCAGCTGACGCTGGCCACGGCCGACGGGGATCATCGCGTCGATGGCCTTGATGCCGGTCTGCAGCGGCTCGTGCACCGACTTGCGCGACATGACGCCCGGCGCCTGCAGCTCGAGGGCACGGCGGCCCTCTGCCACGATCTCGCCGAGGCCGTCGATCGGGGCGCCGAGCGGGTCGACGACGCGACCGAGGAAGCCGTCACCGACGGGGGCGGAGAGGACTTCGCCCGTCCGGGTGACTTCCTGGCCCTCTTCGACGCCGGCGAACTCGCCGAGCACGATTGCGCCGATCTCGTCCTCGTCCAGGTTCTGGGCCAGGCCGAGCGTGCCGTCCTCGAAACGGATGAGCTCGTTGGCCATGACGCCGGGGAGGCCTTCGACGTGGGCGATGCCGTCACCGGCGTCGGTGACGTGCCCGACCTCGGCCGTGGAGGCCTTCGTCGGCTCGTAGTTCGAGACGAAGTCCTTCAGGGCATCACGGATCTCATCGGGGCTGATGGTGATGTCTGCCATGGGATTTTCCTTGTTGGTTTCCGGGGCCCTTCGGCTCCGAGAGGGTGATGCTGTCCGGTCAGGACAGTTCCCGTTGTGGACTTGGGGTGTCGGGTACGACCGTACGCTCAGCCCGCGAGCTGGAGCCGGAGGTCGGCGAGGCGCGTGGACACGGTGCCGTCGATGACGTCGCCGCCGACCTGCACCCGGACCCCGCCGACGACCTTGGGGTCGACGACGTGGTTGACGATGATGTCCTTGCCGTAGCGTGCCGACAGCCCACGGGCGACACGAGCCGCCTGTGCTTCCGACAGCGCCGTCGCGGTGATGACCGTCGCCACGACCTTCTCGGCCTGGTCGGCGACGATGCGCGAGGCATCGCGGACCAGTTCACCGATCCGGCGGCCGCGGGGCTGCTGGACGAGTGCCGACAGGATCGTCACCGTCTGCGCCGACGACTTGCCGCCGATGAGCCGCTCGACGAGCGCGCTCTTCTCAGCGGGGCTGCCGAGCTTCGTGCCGAGCGCGAGCTCGAGGCCCGCGTCGGACCGGACGGCGGTCTCGAAGGCGAAGAGCTCCGCCTCGATCGAGGTCCCGGGTTCGGCGGTGGCCGCGACGGCGCGGATGCCCGCGTCCTCGATACCGGCGAGCAGGTCCTGCTGGGAAGACCAGCGCGCCCCGGCGACCGCCGTCAGGACGGCCCGCGTGGTGGTCGCCTGCCCGGCGAAGACGCGGTCGATGACCGCCTTCTTGCCGACGACGTCCGCCGTGGGGTCCGCGAGCAGCGTGAGGAGCTGCGAAGAACCGGCGACCACTCGCCCGGCGGCGAGGATCTCAGCACCGGTCGCCAGGTCGGCGCTCCCGCCGAGTTCGGCGAGGACCGCCTGCGTCGACGAGAGTGCTGAACGAGTGGCGCTCCGCATGCTCAGCGCTCCGTCTCTGCCTGCGACGCCTGCGCGTCCTTCGACGACTCGAGGTCGGCGAGGAAGCGGTCGACGACCGCGGTGGCCTTGGCGTCGTCCTTGAGGGACTCGCCGATGACACCAGACGCGAGGTCGAGTGCGAGCGAGCCGACCTCGGTGCGGAGCGACTGGAGCGCGCTCTGGCGCTCTGCCTCGATCTGCGCCTGGGCGTTCGACGTGATGCGCGCGGCGTCGGCAGCAGCCTGCTCGCGGACCTCGTTGCCGATCGCCGTGGCGTCGGCACGGGCCTGCTCGCGGATGCGGGAGGCCTCGGCACGGGCGTCGGCGAGCTGCTTGTTGTACTCCTCGAGCGCAGCAGCAGCCTGCTCCTGAGCGGCCTCGGCCTTCTTGATGCCGCCTTCGATGGCCTCGGTGCGCTCATCGAGCATCTTCGTGATGCGCGGCGTGACGACACGCCAGAACACCAGGAAGATGATGACGAAGGCCACCGCAGACCACACGATGTCGTACACCGGCGGGATCAGCGGATTGTGGGTCTCCTCCGCCGCGATGATGAGTGCGTTCTGCATCGAGGAACCTTAGTTGGTGAAGATGAAGTACGTGGCGATACCGATGAAGGCCAGGGCCTCGGTGAAGGCGATACCGATGTACATGAGGGTCGTCAGTCGGCCCTGGAGCTCGGGCTGGCGAGCGACGGACTCGATCGTCTTGCCGACGACGATGCCGACGCCGATGGCCGGGCCGATCGCAGCGAGGCCGTAGCCAACCGTCGCGATGTTGCCGTTGATCTCCGCGAGAACGGTCGTTGCGTCCACGTGTTTTCCTTTCGAGGTGCGGGCCCGACGGTTGCCGGCCCCGTAGGGGGTCAGTGAGGAATCAGTGCTCGTCTGCCAGCGCCAGCTGGATGTAGACGGCGGTGAGGAGCATGAAGACGTACGCCTGGAGCAGCGCGACGAGGATCTCGAAGAAGCTGAAGGCGATGCCGAACGCGAGCGTGCCGATCCCGAAGAACGCCAGCAGGCTGTGCGAGTCGAAGAAGAAGAACCAGGTGGCCGAGAAGAACAGCACCAGGAGCAGGTGGCCGACCACCATGTTCATCAGGAGTCGCAGGGTCAGGGTGACCGGACGGAGGACGAAGGTCGAGACGAGCTCGATCGGCGTCACGATGATGTACAGGTACCACGGCACCCCGGGCGGGAAGAGCGAGTTCCGGAGGAACGTTCCCGGGTGCTTGCGGAGACCGGCGTAGATGAACGCGACGTACGCGACGATCGCGAGGATCAGCGGCATGGCGATGCGGCTCGTGCCGGCGATGTTCATGAACGGGATGAGCCCCGTCAGGTTCATGAACAGGACGCCGAAGAAGATGGTCGCCAGGAGCGGGAGGAACCGCTTGCCGTCCTTCTCACCGAGGTTGTCGAAGGTGTTCCGGCGGACGACGTCGAAGCCGTACTCGATGAACGCCTGACCGCGGTTGGGGATCAGCTTGAGCGCCCGGGTCCCCGCGAACGCGAAGACGAGCAGCACTGCGACCGCGATGAAGCGGATGATGACGATCCGGTCGATCTCGAACGGCGTCCCCGCGAAGAAGATCGGGTCGGGGAAGAACTCGTTGATCGACGGACCATGGAACTCGGCGGCCTTACTGCTCCCCGCCGCAACGGTGTTGGCCGCAGCGGTGAGGGACAGGGGAAGAGCGTGGGATAGCAGCGCTGTCTCCTGTGTCGGCGCGCGCACGTCATGGCACGCGATGGTGGACTGTGTGGAGGCTCGTCCGCTCCGAGCATGGCTCCGGGCGCGGACTCCTCAAACCCTATCAGGTGTGAGAGCCTTCCCGGGCTCTCAGACGCCCGGGTCGTCCTTCTCAGCGTCCGCAGAGCCGGGCAGGGGCACGTCGATCGGCACACGTCCCTTGGCGATGACCGTCACGTCGATCACGAGCGACCCGATGACGCCGACGATGATCGCGATCGCGAGTACCGGCGTGTTCACCCAGTCCCGGTCCTTCAGCAGCACGAGCACCACGATGAAGAGCACGAACTTCACGAGGAACATCCCCATGATCGTGCCGAAGAAGGCGCCGGAGATCATCTGCCCGCGGGAGAACCGGATCGCCAGCAGGACGCTCACCGCCGTGAGCCCGCAGAACACGACGCTCATCACCGCGCCGATCAGTCCGCCGACCAGCCCCGGCGTGCCGGCGACGAAGAAGCCGACGACTCCCCCGACGACGGCGAGGGCGACCGCGAGCACGGCCCCCTGCACGAGGATGCGGCGGAAGAGCGGGCTGACGTGGTCGAGGCCGTTCGGCGTGGTCACGAGGGGTCTCCTGGGGTCGGGATGTCGCGGGTGGCTGCCGCGCGGTCGAGCGGGTCGAGCCGGGCATCGACGGCCGCTCCCGTTCCTGCACGGCTCTGGGCGGCGATCTCCGCTCGCTTCCGGCCGAGCGGGGCGAACGTCGCGATCGCGCAGATCGTGAACCCGACCGCGACGAAGGCCACGACCCACCACCACTGCAGGAACAGGAAGAGCAGACAGCCGATCGCGACGGTCGCCGTCCACGCGTAGAAGATCAGCACGGCGTGGAAGTGCGAGTGCCCCATGTCGAGCAACCGGTGGTGCAGGTGCTTCCGGTCCGCCGAGAAGGGCGACTTCCCCGCGCTCAGTCGCCGGACGACGGCGAGCCCGAAGTCGAGGATCGGCACGATGAGGATCGCGAACGGCAGCAGGATCGGGATGAACGCCGGCAGCAGGTCGGTCCGGGTGCGCACGGCAGCCGGATCGATGTTGCCCGTGATCGACACGGCGCTCGTCGCCATCAGGAAGCCCACGAGCAGCGCGCCGGCGTCCCCCATGAAGAGCTTCGCCGGGTGCCAGTTCAGGATGAGGAACCCGAAGCACGCGCCGACGAGGACCGCCGTCAGCAGCGACGGCAGGTTGAAGAAGAACTCGGTCTGCACGACCACGCGGTTGATGAAGAACGTGTAGAGGAAGAACACCCCACCGGCGATGATCGCGACGCCGGCGACGAGCCCGTCGAGCCCGTCGATGAAGTTGACGGCGTTCATCACCAGCACGACGGCGAGCACCGTGAAGATCAGGCTCATGTAGGACGACCCGACGCCGAGCGTGTTGCCGATCGGCAGCGACACGATCGCGACGCCCTGCCACGCCAGGATCCCCGCGGCGATGATCTGGCCGGCGAGCTTCGTCATCCAGTCGAGGTCCCAGATGTCGTCGGCGACACCGAGCACCACGATGATCGTCGCCCCGGCGAGCACCGCCAGCACGCGCCCGGGTTCGGCGAACACCAGGCGGAAGTAGTCGACGCCCGCGATCTCGGGGAACAGGAACCACGCGCACAGCAGCGACACCATCACGCCGATGAACATCGCGATCCCGCCCAGCCGCGGCGTCGGGGTGCGGTGCACGTCGCGTTCGCGGACCTTCGGGTACCACTTGTACTTCAGGCCGAGCTTCCAGACCAGCCAGCTGACCAGGAAGCTCACGACCGCGGAGATGAGCCCCGCGAGCAGGTAGTACTTCACGTGACGAGGTCGGCCCCGACGACCCGTTCGATCTCCGAGTCCGGGATCACGCCGTGCCGCACGATGCGCAGCCCGCCACCCGTGGAGAGCCCGGTGGCGTCGACGATGGTCGACCCCGTCGACGCCTCGAACCCGTCGTGCGGTTCGAGGGAACCGCCGTCGAGGTAGACGGACACGCTGTCGCCGAGCATCGACTCGGCGGCGTCGATCGTCATCGCGGCAGGATCACCGGTCGAGTTCGCCGACGACACCGCGAGCGGGCCGACCTCCTGCAGGAGCTCGAGCGCGATCCGGGAGTCGGGCATACGGAGTGCGACCGTGCCGCGGGTCTCCCCCAGGTCCCAGTCCAGCGAGGGCTGCGCGTGCAGGATCACGGTCAGTCCGCCCGGCCAGAACTCGGCGACCAGGTCGCGCACCTGCTGCGGGACCTCGCTCGCGAGCGCGTCGAGCGTCGGCGGACCGGGGATGAGGACCGGCGGCGGCGACTGCCGGGTCCGCCCCTTCGCGTCGAGGAGCCGCTGGACGGCGGCCGCGTCGAAGGCGTCGGCGGCGAGGCCGTAGACGGTGTCGGTGGGGACGACGACGAGTTCTCCCCGGCCGAGTGCGGCACGTGCGAGCCGCATCCCGGTCAGGAGTCCGTCGGGGTCGGTGCAGTCGTATCGGGATGCCATGACTCGACGATGATAGTGCGACACAATGGAGGACATCGTGAACGAGACGCCAGCGCCCCGACTCCTGTTCCTCTTCGACATGGACGACGTCCTCGTCCGCTACGACTGGAAGACCCGGATGGCCGGGTTGACCGACCTCACCGGGCACGAGCTCGACGAGCTCCGCCGCCGGTGGTGGCTGTCCGGCAACGAGTCCCGTGCCGAGGCCGGACACTTCCCGGACGGCGACGCGTACCTCGCCGCGTTCGCGGCCGCGATGGAGTGCGAGGTCCCCGAGACGGAGTGGGCGCGGATCCGCGGTTCCGCGATGACCGAGCTCCCGCAGCGCATCGAGGCGGTCCGCATCGCCAGCGAACACGGGCGTGTCGCGCTCCTCACCAACAACGGTCCGCTCGCCGGTCGCTGGATCCACCGATGGGCACCGTCACTGCCGCCGCTGTTCGGCGAGCACCTCGACACATCGAGCAACTTCGGTGCCAGGAAGCCCGACCCCGAGGTCTTCCGCCGTGCGCTCGCACACCACGGCGCGCGGGCGGAGGACACCTTCTTCGCCGACGACATGCCCGAGAACATCGAGGGCGCCAGGAGCGTCGGCATCTCCGCGGTGCTGGTGGAGCACGACACCGACCTGCGGGAGGCGGTCCGCGCCTTCGTCGCGCGTTCTGTCCCATCGCACGTGCACTAGGAAGCCGAATCGCGCGTAGGAGGTCGGAACGTCTGACCCCCTACGCGCGAATCGGTCGCCTACGCGCGATTCGACAAGGCGGACGGGAGGCTCGGGGGGCGTCCGCCTAGCGGGTCGCGGTGGTCGTGCGGTCGCGGCCCGTCAGGTCCTGGTGCGTCTCCGGGGATCGGAACCCCCGGCGCGCCAGGACGTCCCGCACGGCTGCGCCCTGCGGCTCGGCGTGCTCGATGACGAGCGCGCCGCCGGGGACGAGCAGGCGCCAGGCGGTCCCGGCGAGGGCACGGACGGCATCGAGACCGTCCGGTCCGCCGTACAGCGCGAGCGCCGGGTCGTGGTCACGGACCTCCGGATCCACCGGGATCGCGTCGTCGGGGACGTACGGCGGGTTCGACACGACGACCGAGACGGTCCCGTCGAGCTCCGGGAACGCGTCGGCGAGGTCGCCCTCGACGAGTCGGACCGTGCCGCCGTACCGCTCGACGTTGCGACGGGTCCACGGCAGGGCCTCGGCCGAGCGTTCGACGGCGTAGACGAGCGCGTTCGGCACCTCGGTGTCCATGGCGATCGCGATGGCGCCGCTCCCCGACCCCAGGTCCACGGCGATCGGCTCCGGCACCGCCGTCGCCCGGAGCGCGTCGATGCCGAACTGCACGACGCCCTCGGTCTCGGGCCGCGGGACGAACACCCCTGGACCGACGGCGAGGGTCAGCGCGCGGAAGTGCGCCTCGCCGGTGATGTGCTGGAGCGGCTCACGGGTCATGCGTCGCGCGACGGCCTGACGGAACCGTTCGACGTGCTCCCCCGCGATCGCCCCGCTCGTCATCGCACGCGCCTGGACGGCACCGCGCGAGGTGTCGGTCGCCCACGCGAGCAGGAGTTCCGCGTCCACGCGCGGTGTCGGGACTCCGTGCGCGACGAGCGCAGCGGTCGCCTCGTCGAGGAGGCGATCCGCTGGATGCGCGCCGTGCGTGCCGGACAGGAGCCGAGCCTCCAGTCCGGGGTTCAGCTCTGGTCGCCGACGGCGGCCAGGCGTGCTTCTTCGTCCGCTCGGATGGCGGACTCGATGACGGGCTCGAGCGCACCGTTCATCACGCGGTCCAGGTCGTACGCCTTGTACCCGGTGCGGTGGTCCGCGATGCGGTTCTCCGGGAAGTTGTACGTGCGGATGCGCTCGGACCGGTCCATGCCGCGGATCTGCGAACGACGGGCGTCCGACGCGATCGCGTCGAGCTCCTCCTGCTGCTTCGCGAGGATGCGGGCGCGCAGGACGCGCATGCCCGCCTCTCGGTTCTGCAGCTGGGACTTCTCGTTCTGCATCGCGACCGTGATGCCCGTGGGCAGGTGGGTGATGCGGACCGCGGAGTCCGTCGTGTTGACCGACTGACCGCCGGGGCCCGAGGACCGGTACACGTCGATCTTCAGGTCGTTCTGGTTGATCTCGACCTCTTCGGGCTCGTCCACCTCGGGGAAGACGAGCACGCCCGTCGTCGAGGTGTGGATGCGCCCCTGGGACTCGGTCGCCGGCACACGCTGGACGCGGTGCACACCGCCCTCGTACTTCAGGTGCGCCCAGACGCCCTGTGCGGGGTCGGACGAGTTCGACTTGATCGCGACCTGGACGTCCTTGTAGCCGCCGAGATCGCTCTCGGTGCGCTCGAGGAGCTCGATCTTCCAGCCCTTGGACTCGGCGTAGTGCGAGTACATGCGCAGGAGGTCGGCCGCGAAGAGCGCCGATTCCTCGCCGCCCTCGCCGCCCTTGATCTCCATGATGACGTCGCGGCCGTCGTCGGGGTCACGCGGGACGAGCAGCCGGCGGAGACGCTCCTGGCGCTCCGCGAGCTGTTCCTCGAGCGCGGGGACTTCTTCGGCGAACGCCGGGTCCTCGCGCGCGAGCTCCCGGGCGGCGGCGAGGTCGTCCCCCGCCGCCGTCCAGGCCTCGTACGCGGACTTGATCTGGTTCAGTTCGGCGAAGCGGCGGTTGACCTTCTTCGCCCGGGCCGGATCGGCGTGGAGCGCGGGGTCCGACAGCTGCTGCGTCAGGTCCTCGTGTTCCGCCAGCAGCCCTGCTACCGACTCGAACACCGGTTACTCCTGGTGGCCGTGGTGACCGTTGCCGGTCGCCGGGACCGACTTCTGCACCTGGACGAGGAACTCGACGTTGGACTGCGTCTCCTTGAGGTTCCGCAGCACGATCTCGAGCGCCTGCTGCGGGTCGAGCCCGGCGAGGGCACGACGCAGTCGCCACGTGATCTTGACCTCGTCGGCGGAGAGCAGCTGCTCCTCGCGACGGGTGCCGGATGCGTTGACGTCCACGGCCGGGAAGATCCGCTTGTCCGCCAGGTGACGGTTCAGGCGGAGCTCCATGTTGCCGGTGCCCTTGAACTCCTCGAAGATCACCTCGTCCATCTTCGACCCGGTCTCGACGAGCGCCGTGGCGAGGATGGTGAGCGAGCCGCCGTTCTCGATGTTGCGCGCTGCGCCGAAGAAGCGCTTCGGCGGGTACAGCGCGGACGAGTCGACGCCACCCGACAGCACGCGACCGGAGGCCGGCGTCGAGAGGTTGTAGGCGCGGCCGAGTCGGGTGATCGAGTCGAGGAGCACGACGACGTCGTGACCGAGCTCGACCAGGCGCTTCGCACGCTCGATGGCGAGCTCGGCGACCGTGGTGTGGTCCTCGGCTGGGCGGTCGAAGGTCGAGGCAATGACCTCGCCCTTCACCGTGCGCTGCATGTCGGTGACCTCTTCGGGCCGCTCGTCCACGAGGACGACCATCAGGTGCGCCTCGGGGTTGTTCTTCGAGATCGCGTTCGCGATGGCCTGCAGCACGACGGTCTTGCCGGCCTTGGGCGGCGAGACGATCAGGCCGCGCTGGCCCTTGCCGATCGGGGCGACCAGGTCGATGATCCGGGTCGACAGCTTCGCCGGCTCGGTCTCGAGGCGCAGGCGCTCGTTCGGGTACAGCGGCGTGAGGTCCTGGAAGTCGACGCGGTTCGCGGCGTCGTCGGCGGACTGGCCGTTGATCGTGTCGATCTTCACCAGGGCGTTGTACTTCTGGCGGCTCTGCTGCTCGTTGTCGCGCGGCTGCTTGATCGCGCCGACGACCGCGTCGCCCTTGCGCAGGTGGTACTTCTTGACCTGGCCGAGGGAGACGTACACGTCGCTCGGGCCCGGGAGGTACCCGGTCGTCCGCACGAACGCGTAGTTGTCGAGCACGTCGAGGATGCCGGCGACCGGGATCAGGACGTCGTCCTCGGTGATCTCCGGCTCGAAGTCGTCGTTCTGGCCACCACGGCCGCGCTTGCGGTCACGCTGGCGACGGCTGCGGCCGCTCTCGGCCTCGTCGTTGTGACGCTGCTGCTCGTCGCGCTGGTTCTGGCTGCTCTGGCCCTGGTTCTGCTTCTGCTGGCCCTGCTGGTTCTGGCCCTGCTTCTGCTGCTGCTGCTGCTTCTGCTGGTCGCCCTGGTTCTGACCCTGCTTCTGCTGGTCGCCCTGCTTCTGCTGGTCGCCCCTGTCGGCGTCCTGCTTGCCGTTCTGCTGGCGACCGTTCTGGTCGTCCTGCGCCTGCTGGCCCTGCTGGCCCTGCTGGCCCTGCTGGTCGGCGGTGTCGGCGTTCTGCCCACGTCCGCGACCACGGCCACGGCTGCGACGACCGCGGCGCTGACCGCCCTCGTGCTCGCCGTTCTGGTCGTTCTGCTGGTCGTTCTGGTCGTTTTGGCTGGACTGGTCGTTCTGGTTCGACTGGTCGTCGACCGCGTCGGTCGACGACTCGGCGACGGGTGCCTCGGCGGCGCTGGTCGGAGCCTGCTCGGCGGGCTTCTGCCCACGACGACGACGCTGACCACCGTTCTGGCCTGCGGGCTGGCCACCGTTCTGGCCGGCTTCGGCTGCGTCCTTCTCGGCGCGGACCTGGTCGAGCCCGGCGAGGAGGTCCTCGGTACCGGTCTGACCGTGGTTGGTGTGCTCAGCTGCCGTGGTCGGCGCGGTGGTCACGTTGCCGCCGGAGGTGGCGCGGCGCGAGCGACGAGCACGCGAGGGCGCCTCGGTCGTGGTCGCCTCGGCGGCGGGGGCCTCGGCGGCGGGTGCCTCGGCGGCGGGTGCCTCGACCTCGGGCAGGGTGGGCTGCTCGGGCGCCTGCGCGGCAGCCGCGGGGGCCGTGGTGTCTGGCGTCGTCGCCTCGGCGGGGCGCTTGTCCTCGATGGCGGCGATGAGGTCGCCCTTGCGGAGCTTCGAGAGCCCCGTGATGCCGAGGGAGGAGGCGATGCGCTGCAGCTCGGGCAGGCGCAGTGCGCGCAGGTCGCTGGGGATCTCCACCGTGTCGGCAGAGTTGTTCACGTCGGTCAAGTTCCTGTGTTCCTTCCGAACCGCAGAGCGCGGAGATTTTTCACCGACTCCCGCACGGAGCGCACTTGCACGGGTGGGCAAGCGCAGTGCATCGGCCGCCGTTCAGACGACGGGCCGGGAATCGGTGATCTGAGGGAGATCACACCTGGGGTCGGAGATTCCCTGCTGACTGTCGAGCCGCGCTAGGGGCGTTCTTCGTGGACCGCCGGGTGCGGCACCACTGTAGCACCACCCAGATCGACGGCCAGCATGAGCGCGCGCCAGGTGGATTCGGCGTGTCGTTCCACCAGCCCGGCGGCGGTGAGACGCTGCGCGGGATCGCTCCCGAGCACCAGCAGGCTCGGCCCGGCACCGGACACGACGGCGGCGAGCCCGTGCTGCCGGAGCAGCCGGATGAGCGCGTCGGTCTCCGGCATCGCGCTCGCCCGGTACGTCTGGTGGAGCCGGTCCTCGGTCGCAGCGAGCAGGAGCTCCGGGCTCTGGATGAGCGCCGCGACGAGGAGTGCCGAGCGGGACACGTTGAACGCGGCGTCGGCGTGCGGCACGCTGGCCGGCTGCAGGGACCGCGCGAGCTTGGTCGACAGCGTCGAGGTCGGCACGAAGACCACCGGCGAGACGCCGCGGTGCACCAGGAGTCGCTTGTACGCGGGGCCCTCTGCGGTCATCCACGCGATGGTGAGCCCGCCGAAGAGCGCCGGCGCGACGTTGTCCGGGTGCCCCTCCATCTCCGTCGCGAGGGTCAGCAGGGTCGACGCGTCCAGGTCGACGATGCCCTCGAGCAGTCCCCTGGCCGCCATCAGCCCGGCGACGATCGCGGCGGCGGAGGACCCCATGCCGCGGCCGTGCGGGATCGCGTTCACCGCGTGCAGCTCGAGCCCCGGCTGCTCGACGCCCGCGTGCTCGAGACCACGCCGGATCGCACGGACCACGAGGTTCGTGTCGTCGGTCGCGACCTCGCCAGCACCGACACCGTCGACCGTGACGGTCGCACCCGGCTCGGGCCGCACACGGACCTCGACCTCGTCGTACAGGGACAGCGCGAGGCCGAGCGAGTCGAACCCCGGGCCGAGGTTGGCGGAGGTCGCCGGTACCCGCACGCGGACCGCCCGTCCGGCCGGTACAGCGTTGCGGGCGGTGACGCCCCCGTCCGGCCCGGACGAGCGGTCGGTGCTCACTGCGCGCCGGCCAGTCCGAGCACGTCCGCGATCGCCGCGGTGTCGACCGGGACGCTCGTCGGCGTCACGTCGCTGCCGTCCTCGGTGCGGAGGGCCCACTGCGGGTCCTTCAGGCCGTGGCCCGTCACCGTGATGACGACCGTTGCGCCCTTCGGGATCTGCCCGGCGTCGGCGCGCTCGAGGAGTCCCGCGACACCGATGGCCGATGCGGGTTCGACGAAGACGCCGACCTCGGCCGACAGGATGCGGTGTGCGGCGAGGATGCCGGCGTCGGTGATCGCACCGAAGTAGCCGTCCGTCTCCTCACGCGCTTCGAGAGCGAACTTCCACGAAGCGGGGTTGCCGATGCGGATCGCCGACGCGACCGTCTCGGGGTGCTCGACGACGGCGCCGTTGACGATCGGCGCCGAGCCGGCAGCCTGGAAGCCGAACATGCGCGGCATCTTGGTCGAACGACCGGCGGCCACGTCCTCGCGGTAGCCGCGGGAGTACGCCGTGTAGTTGCCGGCGTTGCCGACCGGCAGGAAGTGGAAGTCCGGCGCGTCACCGAGGACGTCGACGACCTCGAACGCGGCGGTCTTCTGCCCCTCGATGCGGTCGTTGTTCACGGAGTTGACGAGGTGCACCGGGTAGTTCGCGGCGAGGTCGCGCGCGATGTCGAGGCAGTCGTCGAAGTTGCCCTGGACCTGCAGCAGCTGGGCGTCGTGGGCGACGGCCTGGCTGAGCTTGCCCATCGCGATCTTGCCCTCGGGGACGAGCACGGCGGCGGTGATGCCCGCGTGCGTCGCGTACGCGGCGGCCGAGGCGCTCGTGTTGCCGGTCGATGCACAGATGACGGCCTTCGCGCCGTGCTCGACGGCCTTCGAGATCGCCATCGTCATGCCGCGGTCCTTGAACGAGCCCGTCGGGTTCATGCCCTCGAACTTCACGTAGACGTCCGCGCCGGTGCGCTCAGACAGCCGACGCGCCGGGATGAGCGGCGTGCCGCCCTCCCCCAGCGTGATGACGGGCGTCGCCTCGGTCACGTCGAGACGGTCGGCGTACTCGCGCAGGACTCCCTGCCACTGGTGGGCCATCAGGGTTCTCTCTCTGTCTGGTGCTTCGGGGCTGGTGGAACGGGGGCGGTGCTGGTCGGGACGGTGCTGCTCAGGCGCCGACGACGCGGAGCACGCTGGCGACGTCGGTCACGGTCGCCTCGCCACGGAGGGCTGCGACGGTGTCGGCGAGGTCGGACTCGCGTGCTTCGTGCGTGCCGATCACGAGGGTGGCGGTGCCGCCCTCGCCGTGCGCGCTGGACTGCTCGACGGTCTCGACGCTCACGCCGTGCTTCGCGAGCACGCCCGCGACGGTCGACAGCACGCCGGGGGCGTCCGTCACGTGCAGGGTGATCTGGTAGCTCGTCCGGACGGTGCCGATCGGGAAGACCGGCAGCGCGGACTGCGTCGACTCGGCGACGCCGGGGCCGCCGATCACGTGCCGACGAGCAGCGGAGACCAGGTCGCCGAGGACCGCGGAGGCGGTCTCGACACCACCGGCACCTGCGCCGTAGAACATCAGGTCGCCGGCGGCTTCTGCCTCGACGAAGACGGCGTTCTTCGCGCCGTGGACGCTCGCGAGCGGGTGGGTGTCCGGGACGAGCGCCGGGTACACGCGGGCGCTGACGCCTTCGCGACCGTTCTCGTCCGTCAGGCGTTCGCACGTCGCGAGGATCTTCACGACGTAGCCGGCCTTGCGCGCGGCACGGACCTGCTCGATGGTCACCGAGGTGATGCCCTCGCGGTGCACGGCGGCGAGCGGCACCGAGGTGTGGAACGCGAGCGACGCCAGGATCGCGGCCTTCTGCGCGGCGTCGTACCCCTCGATGTCGGCGGTCGGGTCGGCCTCGGCGTACCCGAGCTCCGTCGCGGTCGCGAGGGCGTCCTCGAACGTGGCGCCTTCGCGGTCCATCAGGTCGAGGATGAAGTTCGTGGTGCCGTTGACGATGCCCATGATCCGCTCGATGCGGTCCCCCGCGAGCGAGTCGTGCAACGGGCGGATGATCGGGATCGCCCCGGCGACGGCGGCTTCGTAGTAGAGCTGCGCGCCGACCTGCTCCGCCGCGGCGAAGAGCTCGGGGCCGTGCGTCGCGAGGAGCGCCTTGTTGCCCGTCACGACGTCGGCACCGGACTGCAGCGCCTGCAGCACGAGGGTACGTGCCGGCTCGATGCCGCCGATGAGCTCGACGACGATGTCCGCGCCGAGGATCAGCGAACCGGCGTCCGTGGTGAAGAGCTCCCGCGGGAGGTCGACGTCGCGCTGGGCGTCGACGTCACGGACGGCGATGCCCACGAGTTCCAGGCCGGCGCCGGCGCGCGAGGCGAGCTCGTCGCCGTGCTCGAGGAGGAGTCGCGCGACCTGCGAGCCGACCGAGCCGGCTCCGAGCAGCGCGACGCGGACGTTGCGGTATTCGATCATGTGGTGCGTGTCTCCGGGATCTCGGGGGCTCACCGCGCGGCACCGGCTGCGGCCGCGGGCGACACCCCGGTGTCGCGGGCGAGGAGGTCGTCGACCGTCTCACCACGGACGAGGATACGGGCTCGGCCGTCGGCGACCGCCACGACCGGCGGGCGACCGACGTGGTTGTAGTTGCTCGCGAGGCTCCAGCAGTAGGCACCGGTCGCCGCGACCGCCAGCAGGTCGCCGCGGTGGACGTCCCCGGGGAGGTACTCGTCGTGGACGACGATGTCCCCGCTCTCGCAGTGCTTGCCGACGACGCGGGTGAGCACCGCATCGGCGTCGGAGGTGCGGGCGAGGCGCGCGGTGTACTCGGCGCCGTACAGGGCGGGACGCGCGTTGTCGCTCATGCCGCCGTCCACCGACACGTAGGTGCGCGTCGCCTGGTCGTGCCCGTCGGAGGTCTCGAGCGTCACGGGCTTGATCGTGCCGACACGGTAGAGCGTGAGCCCCGCCGGCCCGACGATGTACCGCCCTGGCTCCACGGCGATCTCCGGAACGGGGATGCCGCGCTCGGCGCAGGCATCCGCCACGATCGTCGCGAGGGCGTCCGCCACGTCTTCTGGTTCGAACGCCGAGTCCGCCTCGGTGTAGTCGATGCCCCACCCGCCGCCGAGGTTGAGCTCCGGCACCGGACCGGACTGCACGAGCGTCGCGTGCACGTCCATCAGACGACGAGCGGCTTCACGGAAACCGGACTCGTCGAAGATCTGCGAACCGATGTGCGAGTGCAGCCCGACGAACGCCAGGGACGGCAGGGATCGGATCGTCTCCGCGGCGGCGACCGCCTCGGTCAACGGGATGCCGAACTTCTGGTCTTCCCGAGCCGTCGCGAGGTACTCGTGCGTCGAGGCGTGCACCCCGCTGTTGATCCGGATGCGGACACGCTGGACGACCCCGGCGGCCGCTGCGGCGTCCGCGACCCGCTGCACTTCTTCGTGGCTGTCGAGCACGATCGTGCCGACACCGACCTGGACCGCGCGGGCGATCTCGGCGTCCGACTTGTCGTTGCCGTGGAACCCGAGCCGACCGGGGTCGACCCCGCCGGCCAGGGCGACCGCGAGCTCTCCCCCGGTGCACACGTCGACGCGGAGGTCTGCTTCGGCCATCCACGCGGCGACCTGGGTCGTGAGGAACGCCTTGCCCGCGTAGTAGACGTGCGCCGTCGTGCCGATGCGACCGAACGCCTCGGCGAAGGCGTCGCGCACCCGGACCGCGCGGGACTGCACGTCGCGCTCGTCGACCACGTAGAGCGGCGTGCCGTACTCGGCCACCAGGTCGTCGGCGGACACGCCGCCGACCGCGAGCGAGCCGTCGTCCGTCCTGGTCGCGGAGGCGGGCCAGATCCGCGCGGTCAGCGCGGAGGCGTCCGTCGGGAACCGCAGCCGCGGCGGGGCAAGTGGGTTCTCGCTCACGGGACCCGATCCTACCGAGCCGGGACGGGCCTCCCGGCCTGCGTTACGCCGCTGTGGACAAAACCGCTGTGGACGAAACCGCTGTGGAGCTGTCAGCACGTTCCGGTGGTCTGGAGACCCTGCTCGCTCAGCGGGAGCTCGTCCGCCGTGACGCGCACCGTCGCGTGCGCCGCCGTCACGTCGAGCGACCGGACCCGCAGCGACTCGGGGAGGAACTGCGCCGTGCACACCGACACGGGCGTGTTCGTCACCCCGGGGATGTCGTCAACCTTGAGGTCGAGTGCCGAGTTCGTGATCCTGACCGTCTTCGGGGTGATCGTGATGCCCTTGCCGTCGCTCTGGGCGACGACGGAACCGCGGGCCTCGTACGAGATGTCGTAGCCGAGCACCGCGGTCGTGCCGGACAGCTGCACGCCGCCGTCGACGAGCGACATCCGGTCGAACAGGGGGCTGTACTTCGACAGGTCCTTCACGCTCGACGCCGCGAGCGTCACGGTGCCGTCCACGTCGTGCACGGCTCCTGCGCCGTCGATCGGCACGTCGTGCGCCGTGACGTCGGCGGCGAGCGGGACGCCGTCGACCGTGATCTTCTCCGACGAGATCTCGACCTCGTCGAGGGAGCCGCCGATCAGCTGCGGGATGAGGACGCCGTTCGCGTGGGCGTCGACCGTCCCCTCGGTCCCGGCAGGCAGGGACTGCTCCACCTGCTGCGCGATCATCCGGTCCACGACGCCGCGGAGCACGAACTCGGCGATGACGACGAGCGCGGCGAGCACGACCACGATGCCGATCACGACGATCGTCAGGGTGCGGCCGCGGCGGCGCCGCTTCGGGGTGTCGGTTGCGGTGGACATGCGTCCCACCTTGCCAGCCTCCCCCGGCAGCCCGCCTGGAGGCTCGGCGCGGGTCCGGCGCGTGGCGCGGTCGCCGGTTGCGCCCGCTGACGAACATCGCGCCCCGTCGTGACGGGGCGCGATGTTCGTGGTGGGGTGCGGCGCCGACGCCAGCGCGGCCGGCGCGCGGAGACTACATGCGCTCGGGGGCGCCCACGCCGAGGAGCCCGAGGCCGTTGCGCACGACCTGGCCCGTCGCGTCGTTCAGCCAGAGCCGCGTGCGGTGCAGGTCGGTCACGTCCTCGTCCCCGAGCGGCGTCACCCGGCAGGCGTCGTACCAGCGGTGGTAGAGGCCGGCGAGCTGCTCGATGTACCGCGCGATGCGGTGCGGCTCCCGGAGCTCGGCGGCCTGCCGGACCACGCGCGGGTACTCGGCGAGGGCCCCGAGGAGCGCACCCTCGGTGTCGTGCGTGAGGAGCGACGCGTCGAACGCCGAACGGTCGACACCCGAGGCCGCGGCGTTCCGCGCGACGGACTGCGTGCGGGCGTGGGCGTACTGCACGTAGAACACCGGGTTGTCGTTGGTGCGCTTGGTCAGCAGGTCGAGGTCGATGTCGATCGCGGTGTCGATCGCGAACCGCACGAGCGCGTACCGGCCCGCGTCGACACCGACTGCCTCGACGAGGTCCTCCATCGAGACGATCGTGCCGTTGCGCTTCGACATCCGGAACGGCTGGCCGTCCTTCAGCAGGTTGACCATCTGGCCGATGAGGATCTCGAGGTTCTTGCCCGGCTCGTCACCGAACGCGGCGCACATCGCCATCATGCGGCCGACGTAGCCGTGGTGGTCCGCGCCGAGCATGATGAGGTTCCGCTCGAACCCGCGCTCGCGCTTGTCGAGGTAGTACGCCAGGTCGCCGGCGATGTACGCGGGCTCCCCGTCGGACTTGATGACGACACGGTCCCGGTCGTCGCCGAAGTCGGTCGTGCGGAGCCACTGGGCGCCGTCGGCCTCGTACATCTGGCCCTGCTCCTGGAGGCGCTCGATGGCGCGCTCGACGGCCTTCGACTCGTGCAACGAGTTCTCGTGGAAGTAGACGTCGAAGTCGACGCCGAACTCGTGGAGCGACTGCTTGATGTCGGCGAACATGAAGTCCACGCCCTCACGGCGGAACATCTCCTGCGCCTCGTCGCGGGGGATGTCGCGGACGTCCCCGTCGAAGGTGGCGAGCACGCGGGCCGCGATCTCGGCGATGTACGCGCCGCCGTAGCCGTCCTCCGGTGCCGGTTCCCCGAGCGCCGACGCGACGAGCGACCGGGCGAACCGGTCGATCTGGCTGCCGTGGTCGTTGAAGTAGTACTCGCGGGTGACGAGGCCGCCCTGCGCCTGGAAGACCCGGGCGAGGCTGTCGCCGACCGCCGCCCAGCGGACACCGCCCATGTGGATCGGTCCGGTCGGGTTCGCGGACACGAACTCCAGGTCGATGCGCACACCGTCGTACAGGTCGCCGTGCCCGAAGGACTCGCCGGACTCCACGATGGTGCGGGCGATCTCGCCGGCCGCCGCAGCCTCGAGCGTGATGTTGATGAAGCCGGGGCCCGCGACGTCCACCGAGGCGACACCGTCGAGCTCGGTCAGCTCGCCGGCGATCTCGGTCGCGAGCTCCCGCGGGTTGGTGCCGAGGCGCTTCGCGAGCTGCATCGCGGCGTTCGACGCCCAGTCGCCGTGCGCCCGGTTCTTGGGGCGCTCGAGGGCGACGTGCGACTCCTCGACGGTCACGGTGTCGGACGCGCCTCGGCGCTCGACGATCCCGGTCAGGATCGACAGGTACGCGGCGGAGAGTTCGGCAGGAGTCACGGCGCACGAGTCTACCGGGCGAGCGACGACCCACCGGTCGCACCCGGCGACGTGCAGCATCATGTCCGCATGACCACCCGACGATCCGCCCGGGCGATCAGCGTCGCCGCGCTCGCCGTCCCCGCAGCCCTCGTGCTCGCCGCCTGCTCCGGCGGCGACTCCGGCGGGTCCCCCACGCGGACCCCGACGACGGCTCCGAGTGCGAGCGCCACGGCCGCCCCGATCGGCAAGCGCATCAGTCAGACGTGCGCTGAGCTCGTGCCGGACACCACCTTCGCCGTGTACGGGAAGCAGTTCGAACTCGACGCGTCCGCGACCCCGGAGAAGGGATCGGCAGCGGCGAAGATCGCGCAGCAGCGCGGCCGCGTCTGCGTCTTCCACGAGGTGACGGACGAGTCCATGACGATCACGCTGGCCGTCGCGGACCTGCCTGAGAAGTCGCTCACGAACCTCAAGGACGCACTCTACGAACGCGGCGGGTCGGTGCCGACCTACCGCGTGGAGGGGTACTTCGCCCTGACCGACGACGTCGGCCGTGCCGACGCGTTCGCCGACCCGTACTGGATCACCACGTCCTCGACGCTGTTCACCGAGCCGGGTTCCGCCCAGCCGGTCGTCGATGCCGTCCGCCAGGCCCTCGCGCCGGCCGCCTCCTCGACCGCGACTCCGGCAGGCTGACGCGGGTCGGACCGACTGGAGGCGCGGTGCCGGACCGCCACGAGCCTCCCGTCGGTCGTCAGTCGCGTGACGGCAGCATCGCGACCAGCAGGTCGCGGAGCGCGGTGCCACGGGCACCGGAGTCCTCCGGGTGCCACTGCACCGCCCAGAGCGGCGCAGTCTCGTGCTCGACCGCCTCGACCGTGCCGTCCGGCGCGGTGGCGACCACGCGGAGTCCGTCGCCGACCCGCCCGACCGCCTGGTGGTGCGACGACCGCACGTCGAGCTCCTCGAATCCGAGCACCGACGCGAGCCGACTGCCCGCCGCCACCGACACCCGGTGGTCGACCATGCTCTCCGCGGGGTCCCCCGGCGCCACGTGCCCGCCGTGCTCGAGGTGCTGGACCAGGTCGCCACCCAACGCCACGTTGATCACCTGCATGCCACGGCAGATGCCGAGCGTCGGCAGCCCGTCCGTGACCGCCGCACGGACCGCCTCGATCTGCGCGAGGTCGGCGACGGCGAAGTGCTGCCCGCGCCCCTCGTAGTCCTCGGGGCCGCCGTAGTGCGCCGGGGCGACGTCCTCGCCGCCCATCACGAGCACGCCGTCGGCGTCCGCCAGCGCCCGCCGCAGTCCAGCGGGCCCGAGCTGCTCGGCAGCCACCCGACGCGGCTCCCACCCCGCGGCGCGGGCGACCTCGACGGCACGACCGGTGAGCGTCGTGAGGGCGTCGTGGAACGCGGGATCGTGTCGGTCGGCGTCGCTGACGTCGACCACGGCGAGGACGGGACGCGCTCCTGGCTGCATGGGACGATCTTGGCGGAAGTCGGGCACGCCCGGGCTGCAGCCGGTGGTCCCGGGGCGGGGTCGGGACCTGCTACGGTTGTTCCCACCCAGGGCCCCCATAGCTCAGGGGATAGAGCACTGCCCTCCGGAGGCAGGGGCGGAGGTTCGAATCCTCCTGGGGGCACAGTGACATTCCCGCGCAAGCTGTCGTCCTCGCTGCGCTCGGTCGGCAGCGCGCGACATCGCGGCAGGCCGCGACCGTTCCCCCGTGGTCACCTCCGGGGCGGAACGCACCAGTCCCGGTAGCGTGCGGTGCATGTTCTCGTTTCCGGTGCACACCGCTGAGCCGCTCCGAGGCGGGCCGACACTCCGCTGGGGTGTGATCGGGCCCGGCAAGATCGCGCACGACTTCACGAGCACCCTGCACGCGAACTCCGACCAGCGCGTCGTCGCCGTCGGGTCACGCTCCCCCGAACGCGCCGCCGCCTTCGCCGCCCGACACGGGGTCGACGGCGTGCACGGCTCCTACGAGACACTCGTCGCCGACCCCGCGGTCGACGTCGTCTACGTCGCCTCTCCACACCCGCAGCACCTCGGACACGCACTCCTCGCGATCGCCGCCGGCAAGCACGTCCTCGTCGAGAAGCCGATGACGACCTCGGCCGCGGACACCAGACGCCTCGCCGACGCGGCCCGCGGCGCCGGGGTGCTCGCGATGGAGGCGATGTGGACCAGGTACCTCCCTGGAACCACCGTCATCGCACAGCTCATCGCGGACGGTGTCCTCGGCGACGTCCACCTGGCGACCGTCGACGTCGGCTGGCCGCACGAGCCGGACCCGGCAGACCGGATGTTCGACCCGGAGGCCGGCGGAGGCGCGCTCCTCGACGCCGGCGTCTACGGCCACTGGTTCGCCCGCTTCGCCACCGGTGCCCCGGTGACCAGCCGGACGACGGGGGCGGTCTCGGATCGCGGGGTGGACCTCCAGTCCGTCACCGTGTCGACGGCCACCGGCGGCGCGCAGTCCGTGGTGACCACGTCGATGACGGCGTGGACGCCCGGTCTCGCCGTCGTCGCGGGCACCGAGGCGACCGTTCGGTACACCGACCACTTCGTCTTCCCCGCGTCGTTCGTGCTGCACCACGCGGCCGGTGAGGACCGGTGGTCCGAACCGACCGGGCTCCGCGGCAGGCAGGGTCTGGCGTGGCAGGCGGCAGCGCTCGCGCGGTACGTCGCGGACGGCCGGACGGAGTCGCCGCTGCACGGGCTCGACGACTCGATCGGACTCGCGACGGCGCTCGACGAGGCCAGGATCGCCCTCGGCGTCCGGGGTGTTTCCGAGCACGACACCTCGGCCCCCTAGGATCACCGGCCGGTCGACCAGTCCACGACCGGGAAGAGGACGCGATGCCCATCGTCACCGGGAACCCGCAGCGGGAACTCGCCCGCGGCGACCTCGCCGCCGATCCGCGTATGCTGCTCGACGTCCTCACCGCGACCGCGGACGCGCACCCGGAGGCCCTCGCGCTCGAGGACCCGGACGGGACGATCGACTACCGGACGCTCGTGTCGCTGGTGCGCGAGCGAGCGGACGACCTCGCGGCTCGCGGTGTCCGGCGGGGCGACCGGGTGGGCATTCGCATCCCGTCCGGCGGCCGTGACCTGTACCTGTCCATCCTCGCGGTGCTCGCTGCCGGCGCGGCGTACGTGCCCGTGGACGCGGACGACCCCGAGGAGCGCGCGACGCTCGTGTTCGGCGAGGCCGGCGTCGTCGGCGTGATCGGAGCGGGCGGGGTGCTGCGCACCCGCGACGGCGCCGCGATCCCGGTCGGCGACGACGGGGACAAGTCGCCGACGGCGGCTCCGACCGTCGACGACGACGCATGGATCATCTTCACGTCTGGCTCCACCGGCGTCCCGAAGGGCGTCGCGGTCACCCACCGTTCCGCGGCGGCCTTCGTCGACGCCGAGGCGCGGATCTTCCTGCAGCGCGCACCGATCGGACCGGGGGACCGCGTGCTCGCCGGGCTGAGCGTGGCGTTCGACGCGTCCTGCGAGGAGATGTGGCTCGCGTGGGGGCACGGCGCGTGCCTGGTGCCGGCGCCCCGCTCCCTCGTCCGGACCGGCGTGGACCTGGGTCCGTGGCTCATCGTGCACGGCATCACCGTCGTGTCCACCGTCCCGACCCTCGCGGCACTCTGGCCGGACGACGCCCTCGAGCAGGTCCGTCTGGTGATCTTCGGCGGCGAGGCATGCCCGCCGGAGCTCGCCGCCCGCATCGCCTCCAGGGACCGCGAGGTCTGGAACACCTACGGTCCGACCGAGGCCACCGTCGTCGCCTGCGGCTCCCTGATGGACGGGTCGGCACCGATCCGCATCGGCCTGCCCCTCGACGGCTGGGACCTCGCCGTCGTGGACCCGGCGGGCGCCAGGGTCGCGCCGGGCGAGGTCGGCGAACTCGTCATCGGCGGCGTCGGACTCGGCCGGTACCTCGATCCGGCGAAGGACGCCGAGAAGTACGCGCCGTTCCCGTCGCTCGGGTGGGAGCGCGCGTACCGGAGCGGCGACCTGGTCCGGTACGACCAGGAGGGTCTCGTGTTCCAGGGTCGTGCGGACGACCAGGTGAAGCTCGGCGGCCGCCGCATCGAACTCGGCGAGATCGACGCCGCACTGCAGGCCCTCGACGACGTCGCGGGCGGTGCCGCCGTCGTGCAGCGGACCCCGGCGGGCAACCAGGTCCTCGTCGGGTACGTCGCCCCCGTCGCCGGTGCGACGATCGACACCGCAGCAGCGAATGCCAGGCTCCGCGAGGAACTGCCTGCGGCCCTCGTCCCGTTCCTCGCCGTCGTCGACTCCCTGCCCACCCGGACGTCCGGCAAGGTCGACCGTGCCGCGCTCCCCTGGCCGTTGACCGGTCCCGCCGGCGGCGACACCGCGGTGCTCCCGCCGACGGTCGCCTGGATCGCCGAGCGCTGGACCGCGATCCTCGGCGTGCCCGTCACCGGCGAGGACGACGACTTCTTCGCCCACGGCGGCGGGTCCCTGACGGCCGCGCAGCTCGTGTCCGCGATCCGTGAGCGCTACCCGACGACGACCGTGGCCGACGTGTACGACCACCCGCGGATCGGGGCGTTGGCCGATGCGCTCGACGCATCGGGACCGGTCGCCGCCGCGTCGCGCGACGTCCGTCCGACACCGCCGGCGACGGGGCTGGCCCTGACGCTCCTCGGCCTCCCGGTGCAGCTGCTCCGCGGCCTGCGGGTCCTGACGTGGACGGCGCTCGTCGCCGGGGTGCTGCACGTCACCACGCTGCCGTTCCTGCCGGCGCTGCCGGTCCCGGTGCTGGTGCTCGCACTGCTCGTGTTCGTCACCCCGATCGGGAAGATGGCGCTCACCGTCGCCCTGGTCCGGCTGGTGCTGCTCGGCGTCCGACCGGGAGACCACCCGCGCGGCGGATCGGTACACGTCCGGGTCTGGCTCGCGGAACGGATCGCCGAGGCCGTCGACGGCCCGTCCACCGCCGGCGCCCCGTGGATCAGCTACTACGCCAGGGCCCTCGGTGCGACGATCGGCCGCGACGTCGACCTGCACACGCTGCCGCCGGTCACCGGCATGCTCACGATCGGCAAGCGTGCGTCGATCGAGCCCGAGGTCGACCTCGCTGGCCACTGGGTCGACGGCGACGTGTTCCGACTCGGGCGCGTCCAGGTCGGCGCGGACGCGGTCGTGCACAGCCGGACGACGCTCATGCCTGGTGCAGCGGTCGGCGCGGGTGCCGAGATCGAGGCCGGCTCCGCCGTCGCCGGGCAGGTCCCGGACGGGGAACGCTGGGCGGGATCGCCGGCGGAACGCGTCGGCTCGGCCAGGCACGACCGGGAGGCCCGTCCCCCGGCCCGACGTCGATGGCTCGTCGCGTACGGGGCCGGGTCGGTGGCCGTGGCCGGTCTGCCGGTGATCGGCGTCGCCGTCGGCCTGTTGGTCGCCGTCGCGATCGTCGGCGGCGCCACGTCGCTCGGCGCCGCCGTGCTGCACGCCCTCGCCGTGGTCCCCCTCGCGACGATCGTGGCCGGCGCCGTGTACGCCGGGCTCGTCGTGGCGGTCGTCCGGCTGCTCGGGATCGCCCTGCACGAGGGCAGGCACCCCGTCCGCTCCCGGATCGGCTGGCAGGCGTGGTGCACCGAGCGGGTCCTCGACGCGGCACGGACGCTGCTGTTCCCCCTGTACGCGAGCCTGGTGACGCCGCCGTGGCTCCGGCTCCTCGGTGCCAGGGTCGGTCGCAACACCGAGATCTCCACGGTGCTCCTCCTGCCCTCCCTCACGCAGATCGCATCCGGTGCGTTCCTCGCCGACGACACCATGGTCGCCACGTACGAGCTCGGCGGTGGCCGGGTCACCATCGGGAAGTCCAAGGTCGGGCGTCGCGCGTTCCTCGGCAACAGCGGCATGACCGGCGCCGGGCGCAACGTCCCGCGCGAGGCGCTCGTCGCGGTGCTCTCCGCCGTGCCGAAGAAGGCCAAGCGCGGGTCGTCGTGGCTCGGCTCCCCGCCGGTCCGGCTCCGACGTGCCGCGACGACGTTCGACGAGGAGCGCACCTTCCGTCCGCCGGCGCGCCTCCGTGTCGCCCGCGGCTGCTGGGAGGTGCTGCGGGTGCTCGCACCGATGGTCTCCGCGGCGATCGCGCTCGGTGTCGGCGCCTCCCTCGTCGCGCTGTGGTCGGCCGTCGGGATCGGGTGGACGGTCCTCCTCGCCGCGCCCGTCCTGATCGTCGCCGGGGCCGTTGCCGCGATCGTGTCGACGATCGCGAAGTGGGCGTTCGTCGGGCGGATCACCGCCACGGAACACCCGCTCTGGTCGTCCTTCGTGTGGCGGAACGAGGTGCAGGACACGTTCGTGGAGACCGTCGCACGGCCGTGGTTCGCCGAGCAGGCGACGGGGACGCCGGCGTTGGCCGCGTGGCTCAGGAGCCTCGGCGCGACGATCGGGCGGGGCACCTGGCTGGAGACGTACTGGCTGCCGGAGGCCGACCTCGTCACGATCGGTGCCGGGGCGACCATCGCGCGCGGCACCGTCGTGCAGACGCACCTGTTCCACGACCGCGTCATGCAGCTCGACGAGGTCCGCGTCGACGCCGGCGGCACCCTCGGGCCGCACAGCGTCGTCCTGCCCGCCGCCGGGATCGGCCCGGGAGCCACCGTCGCACCGGCGTCCCTGGTGATGCGCGGCGAGCAGGTCCCTGGCGGCACCCGCTGGGCAGGGAACCCCATCGCCCCGTGGGAGGACTCCCCCGGGGACTCCGCCTGGGATGGGCCGTCCGCCCGCGTGGCAGACTCGACGGCACCGTGAAGCCGACGAACGCAGCCGACCCGTACACCCCGCACAGTGGAGACCGTCGTTGGCGTGCCGACCACTACGACCTCCGGCTCGACTACCGCGTCGCGACGAACCGCCTCGACGGCACCGCGACGATCACCGCGACCGCGCTCGAGGACCTGGACAAGGTCGTCGTCGACCTGCACGGGCTGTCGGTCGATCGGGTCGACATCGACGGGCAGCGTGCGCGGAAGACGACCACCGCCGTCCATAAGAGCACGGTGACGCCGGCGACCCCGATCACGTCGGGCACCGAGTTCACCGTGCACGTCCGGTACCGCGGCACCCCACGACCGCTCCGGAGCCCGTGGGGCCAGATCGGCTGGGAGGAACTGACCGACGGTGTCATCGTCGCCGCCCAGCCCACCGGTGCGCCGTCGTGGTTCCCGTGCAACGACCGACCGGACGACAAGGCCACCTACCGCTTCGAGATCACGTGCGAGACCGGGTACGACGTCGTCGCGAACGGCGAGCTGCTCGGCAAGGAGCGCACCGGTCGCGGCACCAGGTGGACGTACGCGACGACCGACCCGATGGCCACCTACCTGGCGACCGTGCAGATCGGGCGCTACCGGACGCACGCGATCCGCGGTGCCGACGTCCCCGTGACGCTGCACCACCCGGCCGACCTGGCCGCTGCGGCGAAGTCCGACTTCGGGCAGGTGCCCGACATGCTCGCGCTCTACGCCGACCGGTTCGGGCCCTACCCGTTCCCCGCGTACGGCGTGGTCGTGACCGACGACGAGCTCGAGATCCCGCTCGAGGCCCACGGGCTGGCGGTCTTCGGCCGGAACCACGTCGACGGTGAGCACGGTACCGATCGACTCATCGCCCACGAACTCGCGCACCAGTGGTTCGGCAACTCTGTGACGCTCGGACGGTGGCGGGACATCTGGCTGCACGAGGGCTTCGCCTGCTACGCGGAGTGGCTCTGGTCCGAGCACCGCGGCGGTGACGACGCCGATCGGCTGGCCGACGAGCACCGCGCCGGACTGCTCGACCAGCCGGAGGACCTCGTCGTCGCGGACCCCGGGCCGAAGGACATGTTCGACGACCGGGTCTACAAGCGCGGCGCACTCGCACTGCACGCACTGCGTCGGACCATCGGCGACGACGCGTTCTTCGACGGGCTGCGCACGATCACCGAGCGACACCGCCACGGCACCGTCGCGCCGTCCGACGTGCTGGACGCATTCGCGACGGCGTCCGACCGATCGGTGACGGCGATCGACGCCGTCGTCGCACCGTGGATCGACGACCCGGGCGTCCCGGAACTCCCCTAGCGGCGGTCCTCGAGTTCCAGCGGCACCCCGTCCGCTGCGACGGCGAGCACGAGGTCCTCCTCGAGGCGCACGAGGGATACCGGATGCGCCACCCCCTCGAGGGCGGCCGACCCGGTCGTCACGTCGACGTCGACCGCGCCGGGGTCGACGCGAATGCCCCTGCCGTCGCGCTTCAGGACGGCTTCCTTGCCGGCCCAGCACGCCGCGAGGAGCGCCGCATCGCCCGCAGACCGCGCGCGCTCCCCCGCCGTGAACGCGTCGAGGGGCGCGGCGGCCACCCGTCCGACGCGCTCCACGTCGACGCCGAGCGCTGCAGGACCGACCGCGAGTGCGAGGGCACCGTCCGTCCGCGACAGGCTCACGCCGATCCGGGTGTGCGCTGCCCAGCCCTCCACCGCGGCCCACGGCCGCCCGTGCGCGGTGCTGCCGCAGTGCGCGCACCGGCGCCCGCCGCGAACCGTCGTGGGGTCCGCTCCGGTGACCTCCGCGACGAACGCGAGCAGGGCCTCCCGGTCGGCCGTCCGCGTCACGCCGGGCGCGCTGACGCGCACCGACACGGTCTGGAGGCCCGGATCACCCACACACGCACCATACGACCGCGCGTGCCGACGTCCTGCGAACACAGCGAGACACCGCCGGATGCGGCGGTGTCTCGGAGGTCGTGCGGTGTCTCGGTGAGTCCGCGGTGATCAGGCGTGCGTCAGTGCGATGAGCGCGACGTTCATCGTCGAGTACAGCCCCTCGGATCGGGTGGCCTGGCGCACGCGTCCACGGAGCACCTCGTAGCGGCCGTCGTGCTCGCGCACGAAACCGATCACCCCACTGGCGGGCGTCGAGACGCGGTGGAAGCCGTCCTCGAGCGGGACTACCTCGGTGCTGGTCGTTCGTTCCATCGTCGACCCCTTTCGTCGTCGAAACGGTCACCGCGGATACTACCCCGATCGGGGGACAGACGGTGTCCCCCGTGAGTGTTCTCCACAGGTGCGACGCTTCCCGGACGAGGGCTGCGCTGCCTGGATAGACTCCGGGCGACGGCGCCCTTCCGCGGCGTTCCGGGGATGCACCGGGACGGTCGGGACGGTGCCGCCGACGGACGGAGGACGGATGCGAGCGGTCCAGGGCGGATCGAGCAGGATCGGGTCGATCACGGGCAGGGGGACGTCCAGGCGCTGGGCAGCGCGACTCGCTGCGGCGACGATCACCGCCCTGCTGGTGCTCGCGCCGGCGACCGCGGCTCGGGCGACCGCGCCGGTCGGCCTCGATGGCGCGTACGTCCTCGACGACGCCGATGCGCTGACGTCGTCGCAGCAGTCCGACGTCGAGCAGGCGGTCCAGGACCTCTACTCGGAGACGAAGACGCAGCTCTACGTCGTGTTCGTGCCGGAGTTCACGGATCCGACCGACCACGGCGCCTGGGGCGACGCGGTGATGAGCAAGAACCAGATCCAGAACGACAGCATCCTGCTCTCGATCGCGGTGGACGAGCGCAACTACGACGTCCAGCAGACCAACGAGACCTCCATCAGCTCCGGCGACGTCGAGTCAGCCGTCAACGACGACCTGCTCCCCAAGCTCAAGGCGGACGACTGGGCAGGGGCCGCCACCGCCTTCGCGAACGGACTCGCCCAGACGCAGCAGCCGCCGAACCTCACGTGGCTCTGGATCCTGCTGCTCGTCGTGGTGGTCGCGATCGTCGTCATCGTGCTCGTGATCCGGACGCGGAACAAGCGGAAGACCGCCGCCGCGACCAAGGCGCAGCAGGCGTCCCTGGCGGACCTCGAGCGCACAGCGGGTGCCGCGCTCGTGACCATCGACGACGAGCTCCGGACCGCTGAACAAGAGGTCGGCTTCGCGACGGCCCAGTTCGGCCCCGACGCCGCGAAGCCCTTCGCCGACGCCGTCGCCACCGCGCAGAAGAACGTCCGCAAGGCGTTCACGTTCCAGCAGCAGCTCGACGACGAGATCCCGGACTCCCCCCAGCAGCGAGCCGACTGGTCGAACCAGATCATCGCGATCTGCGAGCAGGCCCATGCCGCGATCGAGGAACAGACCGACTCGTTCGACAAGCTCCGATCGCTGGAAGACGGCGTCGAGGCGGCAGCAGTGTCCCTCGGCGAGGCGGTCCGCGCGGCCCCGGCGACGGTGGCCGAGGCGGCTGCATCGCTCGAACGGATCAGGAGCACCTACAGCGGCCGCACGCTCGCGACCGTCGCCGACAGTGTCGACCAGGCGCGTCAGGTCCTCGAGTACGCGACCGAACGATCGCAGGCAGCAGACGCCGCCATCGCGAACGGTGACAAGGGCCAAGCCGTCGTCGCCGTCCGGGACGCCCAACACGCGCTCGCACAGGTGCAGCAGCTCAGCGCGTCGGCGACCGGCGCAGAGGCGTCGTTCCGCGAAGCGACCGCTCGGGTGGACGCGATGCGCCTCGACATCGAGGGCGACGTCGCGGCGGCCCGCGCCATGAAGACCGGCGGACCAGACCTCGCGTCGGCCGTCGTCACGGCGGAGACCGTCCTGCGAGAACGCCTCGACCCGAAGGACCCGATCGCCGCCGTCGACGCGCTGACGCAGGCGAACACCGCCATCGACGCCGCGCTCGCCTCGGCCCGCGGTGCCGAGGAGCAGAACCAGCGCGCGATGCAGGCGCTCGACGCGGCGCTCCGCGACGCCCGGACCAGGATCAGTCAGGCGCGCGAGTTCATCTCGCTCCGTCGTGGTGGCGTCGGCCCGACGGCACGGACCCGCCTGTCCGAGGCGGAACGGGCACTCGACGACGCGGTCCAGCTCGCCACCACCGACCCGCAGCGGGCGCTGCAGGCGGCCCGTGCCGCCGAGCAGTACGCGGCGGCGGCGATGGACGAAGCCGGCAACGACATGGGCGGGTGGCCCGGCGCAGGCGGCGGTGGTGGCGGGAACGGCGCCCAGCTCGGCGGCCTCGTCACCGGCATCATCCTCGGCGGGCTCCTCGGTGGCCGCGGCGGCAGCTACGGCGGCGGGTCGTTCGGCGGGGGCGGTTTCGGCGGCGGAGGCGGGGGCTTCGGCGGCGGCGGAGGCGGAGGCGGCGGAGGCTTCTCGGGCGGAGGTCGCTTCTGAGCTGATCCGCTGAGTCGCACCACCTCGCACGGCACAACCACCATCCCAAGAAGGGGAAACAGCAATGGCAAAGCAGTCGATCTTCGGTCGCATCTCCACGCTCGTCCGGGCGAACATCAACCAGCTCATCGACAACGCGGAAGACCCGCAGTTGATGCTCGACCAGCTCGTGCGCGACTACACGAACAACATCGCGGACGCCAAGAGCGCGGTCGCCCAGACCATCGGCAATCTCCGCCTGCTCGAACAGGACAACGAGGAAGACGTCAAGGCCGCGCAGGAGTGGGGCCAGAAGGCGCTCAACGCATCGGCAGCGGCGGACAAGTACCGCGCAGCGGGCAAGACCGAGGACGCCGACAAGTTCGACAACCTCGCGAAGATCGCGATCGGCAAGCAGATCGCCGCCGAGCAAGAGGTCAAGGACAACGCCTCCCCGCTGGCCACCCAGAACGAGCAGGTCGAGAAGCTCAAGACCGGCATCACGAACATGGAGCAGAAGCTCGAGCAGCTGAAGTCCAAGCGCGACAGCCTGGTGGCGCGTTCGAAGACGGCCGAAGCCCAGTCGAAGGTCAACGACGCGATCGGCAACATCGACATCACCGACCCGACGAGCGACCTCAACCGCTTCGAGGAGAAGGTCCGGCGCGAAGAGGCGAAGGTCATCGGTCAGCAGGAACTCCAGTCGTCCAGCCTGGACTCGCAGTTCGAGAGCCTCGAGGACGTCGGCAAGGACGCCGAGGTCGAGGCGCGTCTCGCCGCGCTGAAGTCCGGCGGCTCGTCGACGCTCTGAGCTGAACCGGCCACGCACTGCGGACGACGCCGGACCCGCCTGACAGACTGAGGAGATGCAGTTCCTCGTCGTCGGTCAGTGGCAGGGTTCGGCGTCGTCGCGTGCGATGCGCCTCGGCGACGGTGCCGCAGCCATAGCAGCCGATCTCCCCCGCACCGCGACCACCGTCGTCGACGTCCCGACCGGGGCCGGCGACCGACTCGAGACCGCGCTCGCTCGCTACACCTCCGTGCTCCACGTCGCGGAGCGCGTGGCGGAGGAGACCGCGATCGCATCCGAACCGGTGCTCGTCATCGGTGGCGACGGGTCGAGCGCACTCGGTGGCAGCGTCGCCCTCGAGCCAGGCACCGCATTCGTCCGGATCTCGGGGTCGAGCGGCTACCGGGCGCTGAACCGTGCCCAGCCGATCGCCGCAGAGACCGCCGCGCTCCGGATCCTGGTCGACCGTCCGACCGAGCTCTTCCCGTCGCTGCCGACCGTCCCTCCCGCGTCCGTTGTGCTCGCCGGCACGCGGGGCATCGACGAGGCCGAGGCGAACGCCGTCACCAGGGCGGGCATCGCGCACCTGGACGTCGACGCGGCCACTCCCGACGCGATCGCCGCCGCGGTCGAGGCGACCGGTGCCGACTCGGTCTACGTGCACGTCGACCTCGACGTCCTCGACCCGTCCGAACTCGACGGGCTCCTGGAACCCGTTCCGTTCGGCATCGACGGTGCGGCGCTCGTCGAGCGGATCCAGGCCGCCACGCGCGGACGCCGGCTGGCCGGTGCGGCGCTCACCGGCTTCGCGCCGGTCGACCCGGACCGTGCCGTGGACGACATGGGCGTCATCCTGCGGGCCGTCGGTGCCCTGAGTGCGGCCGCCCGGGTGGTGTAGCCCGGGGGACGACCCGCACTCGGTCCGGTTCCATGCCGCTCCGCGTACGCTCGGCCGCATGACGGACTACGACCTCATCGTGATCGGCGCCGGCGCTGTCGGCGAGAACGTGGCGGACTACGCCCACAAGCGCGGCCTCTCGGTCGCGATCGTGGAGGCGGAACTCGTGGGCGGTGAGTGTTCGTACTGGGCGTGCATGCCCTCGAAGGCGCTCCTGCGCAGTGGCCACGCGCTCGCGGCGGCGAAGCGGCTCGCCGGTTCGGCAGAGGCGGTCACGGGCTCGCTCGACGCCGCGGCGGTCCTCGCACGACGCACCTCCTTCACGAGCGACTGGAAGGACGACGGGCAGGTCTCCTGGCTGGAGTCCGCCGGCATCGACCTCGTCCGCGGCCACGCCCGCATCACCGGCCCGAAGACCATCGAGGTCGACGGCACCACCCACACCGCCCGTGCGGCCGTCGCCGTCGTCACCGGCTCGCTGCACGCGCTGCCGGACGTCCCAGGTCTCGCGGACGCGAAGCCGTGGGGCACCCGGGAGGGCACGAGCGCCCGGTCGGTGCCGGAGAGCCTCCTGGTGATCGGTGGCGGCGTCGCCGGCACCGAGCTCGCGACCGCGTGGGCGTCCCTCGGCGCGAAGGTCACCCTCGTCGCTCGCCACGGGCTGCTCGGTGGGATGGAGCCCTTCGCCGGGGAACTCGTCGCCGACGCCATGCGCGAGTCCGGGATCGACGTCCGCACGGGCGTGAACCCGACGCGCGTCGACCGTGACGAGCACGGACTGGTCACCACGACCCTCGACGACGGCACCACGGTCATCACCAGCGAGGTCCTCGCGGCCACCGGGCGCACGCCGCACACCGCCGACCTCGGGCTCGAGTCCGTCGGGCTCACCGCGGGTGACTGGCTCGACGTCGACGACACGATGCTCGTGACGGGGACGGACTGGCTGTACGCCGTGGGCGACGTCAACCACCGCGTGCTCCTCACCCACCAGGGCAAGTACCAGGCGCGTGCCGCCGGCGAGGCGATCGCCGCGCGGTACCAGGGCACGCCGCTGCACACCGAGCCGTGGGGCGCGCACGTCGCCACCGCCGACCACGCCGCGGCTCCGCAGGTGACCTTCACGGACCCGGAGGTCGCGAGCGTCGGCCTGACCGAGGCGAAAGCGAAGCAGCAGGGGCTGAACGTCCGCGCCGTCGAGTACGAGCTCGGGAACATCGCGGGCGCTGCCCTGCAGGCGGACGGGTACACGGGTCGCGCGAACATGGTCGTCGACGAGGACCGCGGGGTCGTCGTCGGCATGACCTTCGTCGGCCAGGACGTCGCGGAGATGCTGCAGGCCGCGACGATCGCGGTCGTCGGAGAGGTCCCGCTCGACCGCCTGTGGCACGCCGTCCCCGCGTACCCGACGATGAACGAGATCTGGTTGCGCCTCCTCGAGACCTACGGCCGCCCGGAGTAGCGGATGCGCAACCCGCTGCTCGACTCCCCCGTGTCGTGGGCGGGCTGGGCGTTCGCGACACTCGTCGGGTTGTCGATCGGCGTGCCGCTGTCGACCGGCCCGATCCGCCGCGTCGACGGGCTGATCGTGTGCTCTGGGCTGCCGCGGTGGGTGTTCCGGCGCGGCGGCACGTGCGTCGGGTCGGTGTACCTCACCAGGGACAACGACGGCGACCGGGTGCTCCGGCACGAACGCGTCCACGTGTCGCAGTGGCGCCGGTACGGCATGCTCATGCCGTTCCTGTACGCGATCGCCGGCCGCGATCCCCTGCGCAACCGCTTCGAGATCGAGGCGGGCCTGGAGGACGGCGGCTACCGCTAGTCCCTCCGCGCCCGCGCCCGCCCGCGCCTGCGAGTGCCCGCGAGTGGTCGTGACTCGCCGCTCGCGTTCGTCGAGCGGCCACGAACTGTCGCCCGCCCGGCTGTACGACGACGATCTTCGGCCACTCGCCGAAGCTGAGCGGGGTGTTGTGGCCAGTCGGGGCACACGTGGACACACCCCGCCGTGCATCTCGACGCGGACGCGGCGGGACCGCGGCGGGACCGGGGCGAACGTGGGGGGACCGCGGCGGGAACGGGGCGAACGCGGCGGGACCGCGCGCAGCGCGCCTCAGCGCGGGCGGCGCGGGACCACGAGGGGCGTCCCCGTCTCGGGGTCGGGGACGACCACGCACGGCAGCCCGAACACGTCCTCGACGAGGTCCGCCGTCAGGACCGACGCCGGCGGACCGGACGCGACGATCGACCCCGCCCGCATCGCGATCACGTGCGTGGCGTACCGCGCGGCCTGGTTGAGGTCGTGCAGCACCGCGACGACGGTCCGACCGGCCGCGTGCAACGTCGACGCGAGCTCGAGCACGTCGTACTGGTGCGCGATGTCGAGGAACGTCGTGGGTTCGTCGAGCAGGACGATGTCGGTCTCCTGCGCGAGCACCATGGCGATCCACACCCGCTGCCGCTGCCCACCGGAGAGCTCTCCGACCGCCCGGTCGGCGAGGGACACCGTGTCCGTCTGTTCGAGGGCCCGCTGCACGGCGATGCGGTCGGAGCCGGACGTCGGGTGCAACAGGTCCTGGTGTGGGAAGCGTCCGCGGGACACGAGGTCGCGGACGGTGATCCCGTCGGGGGCGATCGGGGTCTGCGGCAGCATCCCCACGCGGCGCGCGACGGCCTTCGGGCGGAACGACGAGATGGGTGCGCCGTCGAGGTAGACCGTGCCGGCGGTCGGCTTGAGCGTCCGCGCGAGCGACTTCAGCAGCGTGGACTTCCCACACGCGTTCGGTCCGACGATGACGGTCAGCTCACCGTCAGGGATGTCGACGTCGAGTCCGTCCACGACGACCCGGTCGTCGTAGGCGAGTGTCAGGCCCCTGGCGCCCAGCGCCGTGGCCGGAGCAGCCACCGCCGACGGAGCCGCGGCGCTCAGTTCTCGGCCTTGCCGTGCCGCCAGTACCCCATGAACGCGACCTGCTTGCGGTCGAGCCCGACGCCACGCACGAGGTGCCGCCGGAGCTCCTTGATGCACCCGGCTTCCCCGGCGATCCAGGCGTAGAGCTGCGAGTCGGTCACGGGCGGGATGTCCCAGAGGACCTGCTGGTCGACGTCCACGTCCACCAGCTCGTCCGAGGAGGAACAGGCACCACCGGCCACCGCCGTCGACGCCCACGCGTGCACCTGGTCCGTCATCCGCACGCCGTGGGATGCGCCGTTCCGGGCGATCCAGCGGACCTCGACCCCGGCGGGCGCGGTGACCGGCAGCCGGTCCGCATCGGTCGGCACCTCGATGAAGACGTGTCCGACGGTGCTGACGTCGAGGGCTTCGAGGATCGCGCAGATGGCCGGAGCGGCGGTCTCGTCGCCAGCGAGCAGGATCCGGTTCGCGGAACCGGGCGCGAACTCGGCAGCACCCGTCGGCAGCTCCGCCGGTGACGACGGCACCGCGGGCCCGACGATCCGGAGCTCGTCGCCGACCCGGCACGACGACACCCAGCGCGACGCGGGACCGGCGTCACCGTGGGCGACGAAGTCGATGTCGAGCTCGTGGGCGTCCGGGCGGAACGAGCGCACCGTGTAGGTGCGGAGCGGGTTCCGCGCCTCGTCGGGCAGTGCACGCCAGGCCGCGTACCAGTCCTCGCCGTCGGGCAGGTCCGTGAACCCGAGCCCGGGGATCGGCAGGACGACCTTGATCCGCTGGTCGAGCCCGACCGAGGAGAACGCGCCGAGCTCGTCACCGGTCAGCGTCACCCGGACGAAGTGCGGGGTGAGGGAGGTGACGGCTGCCACGCGGACTGAGAAGACACGGTACCGGGCTGCCACGATTCGAGTATGGCATGCCTTACCTAACGACTCCAGGGCCGCGACCACCTGCGAGACTGACGCTCGTGCCCGATTCCGACGACGAATTCCGCGACCTGGCCGACCTCGCTCGCGCGAGCGGCGTGGCGGAGCCGCTCCGCGCCTCCCGGCAGGAGATCCGGACCCCGACGGGAGGCGCCGTCTCCGCGATCCGGTGGCAGGATCCGGCGGTGCCGGGCCAGGAGGCTCGGATCACCTACCTGCACGGGCTCGGGATCGACGCCCACAGTTTCGACCAGACGGCGATCGCCGTCGGCCAGCCGGCCGTGGCCCTCGACCTCCCAGGGCACGGCCGGTCGGCATGGCGGGACGACGCCGACTACGCGGCGTCCGCGACCGCACCCACCGTCCTCGCCGCGATGGACGCGCTCGACGTGCTGCCGGGGGTCCTCGTCGGGCACTCCCTCGGTGCGATCCTCGCGGCGCGCCTCGCCGCCACCGCTCCGGAACGCGTCACCGGACTCGTGCTCGTCGACATGTCCCCGGACTTCGCCCAGCGCGCCGTGGACCGGATCGCGCGGGCGCTGGAGTCGGAACCGCCGTTCACGTCCCTCGACGAGGTCGTCGACCGGGCGATCGAGGCCCGCGTCGGTGACGACCGCGAGGTGCTCCTCCGCGAGGCCCGGCACACCACCCGGCTCGGTCAGGACGGCACGCTCGTCCGACGGCACCACTTCCCACACCTGCCGGAGGGACGGACCTCGTCGGTGGGTCGGTTCGCGGACGCCTGGCCCGACCTGGAGTCGCTCGACGTGCCGATCCTGCTCGTCCGCGGCGACCGGGGCTACGTGTCCCCGAAGCTGGTGACCACGTTCGCAGAACGACTCCCCGACGCGACGATCGTCACGGTCGAGGCACGGCACGCGGTGCAGACGCAGGCACCGCTCGAGCTCGCGGCGGCGATCCGGGAATGGGCGGCTCGTAACGGTTTGTTGCACGGGATCGAAGAAACCCCCGCGCGCCGGTAGCCTCTTCCGAGCGCGCGCGACGACCGTCGTTCCAGCGCCGGAAGGAACCCACAACCCATGAGCTTCTCCCTCCCCCGCAGCAGCCGCCGTCGCACCGCGATGGTCGCGACTGCCGTGGCGCTCGTCACCGGCATCGCGCTGGCGGGCTGCGCCGGATCGTCGAACGAGACCGGCGGCACCGACGCCACGGTCCGGGTCGGCCTGGTCCTCGAGCCGACGAGCCTCGACATCCGCACCCAGTCGGGCGCTGCGCTCGACCAGGTCCTCATCGACAACGTGTACCAGGGCCTCGTCGGGCGCACGGCCGACGGTGACGTCCGCGACGTGCTCGCGTCGAAGCACGAGGTGTCGAGCGACGGCCTGACGTACACGTTCACGCTCCGCAAGGGCACCACCTTCCAGGACGGCAAGCCCGTCACCGCGGACGACGTCGTCTGGTCGCTGCAGCAGGTCAAGGACAACGCGTCGTACGTCGACTCGGCGAAGCTCGCGAACGTCTCGTCGATCGCGTCACCCTCGGCGGACACCGTCGTCCTGAAGCTGTCGAAGCCGGACTCCGACCTGCTCTGGAACCTCACCGGGCGCTCGGGCCTCGTGCTGGAGAAGGCGGCGAAGAACGACCGCTCCGACACCGCGAACGGCACCGGACCGTACGAGGTCGCGAGCTGGAAGCAGGGTGACTCCCTGACGTTCGAGCGGAACGCGGACTACTGGGGCACGAAGGCGAAGGTCGCGAAGATCGTCTTCCGGTACATCACGCAGCCCTCGACGGCCGTGAACGCGATGGCGAACGGGGACCTCGACGTGCAGACCGCCGTCGACGGCACGCTGAAGAGCCAGCTGCAGAACTCCTCGGACATCACGCTCCACACGGGCAAGACGACCGACAAGTACACGCTCGCGTTCAACGACCAGGCCGCGCCGTTCACCGACAAGCGGGTGCGCCAGGCGATCCGGCAGGCGATCGACTCGAAGGCGATCATCAAGGCCATCGGTGGCACGGGCGTCGAGCAGGGCGGCCCGATCCCCCAGCTGGACCCGGGCTACGAGGACCTGACGGACATCGATGCGTTCGACCCGTCGAACGCGAAGAAGCTGCTGGCCGAGGCCGGCTCGCCGAAGCTCGACCTCACGCTGACCTACGCGAACATCTACCCGTCGACCATCGGCGACGTGCTGAAGTCCCAGCTCGCCGACGTGGGGATCACCCTGACGGTCAAGCGCGTCGACTTCGCCACCTGGCTCTCGCAGGTCTTCGAGAAGAAGGACTTCCAGCTCTCGATGGTCGACCACGTCGAGGCCCGTGACTTCGGCAACTGGGCGAACCCGGACTACTACTTCGGGTACGACAACGCCGAGGTGCAGCAGCTCTACGCAGACTCGGTCGCGGCGACCAGCGCGGACGAGAAGGCGGCCGACCTGAAGAAGGCAGCGAAGATCGTCAGCGAGGACGCGGCCGGCGAGTGGCTGTACACGTCGACGTCGATCACGGCCGTCCGGAAGGGCGTCACCGGGGTGCCCTTCGACGGCACGAACTCCCGCTTCGACCTCTCGAAGCTCGCGGTGAAGTGAGCACCGAGCCAACTAGCATCGTTCCGTGACCCGGTTCCTCCGCCATGGTGCAGTGCGGCTGTCTGCTGCTGCGGTGACCACCTCGTGACCCGGTTCCTCGTCGGGCGACTGCTGCTGCTCGTCGTCGGTCTGCTCGTGGCGAGCATCATCATCTTCGCCACGCTCCGCGTGCTGCCCGGCGACGTCGCCCAGATCGTCGCCGGCACGCAGGCCACCCCGGCGCAGGTCGAGGAGCTCCGGCAGCAGCTGGGCCTCGACCGCCCCGTGGTGGTGCAGTACCTCGACTGGATCGGCGGCGTGTTCCGCGGGGACCTGGGTCGGTCGCTCGTCACCGACGGCGCGGTCGCCCCGGAGATCACCGAGAAGCTCGGCGTGACGCTCCCCCTCGCTGGCATGTCGCTCGCCGCCGCCCTCGTGCTCGGCGTCCCGCTCGGAGTCGTCGCAGCCGTGCTCCGTCGACGAGCGGGCGGTGCGGTCATCGCCTTCGTCGCCCAGGCGGTCGCCGCGGTCCCGATCGTGTGGGCCGGGATGCTGCTCGTCGCGCTCTTCGCGGTGACACTGCACTGGTTGCCGACGCAGGGCTTCCCGCTCGACGGCTGGTCGGAACCCGGACGGGCGTTCTCGTCGCTGGTGCTCCCCGCGCTGACGATCGGTGCGGTCGAGGGCGCCGTCATCCTCCGCTTCACCCGCTCCGCCACCCTGTCGGTGCTCGACGCCGACCACGTCCGGACGGCCGCGGCGATCGGGCTGACCCGGAACGGCGCGCTCGTCCGGCACGGCCTGCCGAGCGTGGCGCTCACCGTGCTGGCGGTCCTCGGCGTGCAGATCGCCGGGCTCCTCGTCGGCGCGGTCGTCGTCGAGCAGCTGTTCTCGCTGCCGGGCGTCGGCCGGATGCTCGTGACCGACGTCGGTCGCCGCGACATCACGAAGGTGCAGTCCGAGCTGCTCGTCCTCACCGGCCTGGTGCTCCTGGTCGGGTTCGCCGTGGACGTCGTCCACCGTGCGCTCGACCCCCGACAGCGGGAGGCGTCGTGACGGCCTTCCGCCGCATCGTCGCCCGGCCGACGGGCGTGTTCGCCGTCGTCGTGCTCGGCCTGCTCGTGGTGCTCGCCGTCGTGTCCCTGTTCTGGACGCCGGACAACCCGTTCCGCACCGACCCGTTCCACCAGTGGGAGCCGCCGAGCGGCGCGCACTGGTTCGGCACCGACGGGGTCGGGCGCGACATCGCGAGCTACCTGCTCGCCGGCACCCGCACCACCGTCATCGTCGCGGTCGGATCCGGGGTCATCGCGAGCGTCGTCGGCATCGTGCTCACGGCGATCGGGGCGCTCACCGCGCGGTGGGTGCGCGAGGGCATGGCCGTGCTCCTCGACATCCTGGTGGCCTTCCCCACGCTGCTCACGGCGATGCTCCTCACCGCGATCTTCGGCGGGTCACTCGGCGTCGTCATCGTGTCCGTCGGCCTGGCGTTCGGCGTGACGATCGCCCGCGTCGCCCGCGGAGAGATCCGTCGCATCGCCAGGAGCGACTACGTCGTCGCGGCCAAGGCGTCCGGCGTCGGCCCGTGGGGCGTGCTCGTCCGGCACCTCGTCCCGAACGCCGCGCCGCTCTTCACCGTGCAGCTCTCGCTCGCGATGGCGACCGCGGTCCTCGCCGAGGCAGGCCTGTCCTACCTCGGCTACGGCGCGGGCTCCGGGACGGCGTCGTGGGGCAGCCTGTTGTCCGACCTGCAGACGTACATCGGCGTGCACCCGTGGAGCGCGACGTGGCCGGGTGCGGCGATCGCCCTCGTCGTGGCGGCGCTCTCGCTGCTCGGCGACGCCATCCGCGACGCCTCCGACCCGCGCCTGACGACGGGCGACGCCGCGCGGGACGCCGATCGTGCACCGGGCACCGAACCCGTGCCGGGCACGGACTCCGCACGGGTGACCGGGACCGAGGGGATCGCATGACACCCACCGACGCGACCAGCGCGGCGACCACCGACGCGACCGCGGCCGGCGGACTGGAGGTGCGTGACCTGTCGGTCCGCATCACGGGGCGGACGGTCCTGGACCGCGTGTCGTTCACCGTGCCTCCCGGCCGGCGGGTCGGCGTGATCGGCGCATCCGGATCCGGCAAGTCCATGACGTCGCTGGCGCTGATGGGCCTGGAGCCGAGCGGCGCCGACGTGACCGGCAGCATCCGGCTGGACGGCGAGGAGCTCGTCGGGATGCCCGACCGGTCGCGTGCCGCGTTCCGCGGCGCGCGGATCGGCATGGTCTTCCAGGAGCCGGGCACCGCGCTCGATCCGCTCCGTCGCGTCGGGAAGCAGATCGCCGAGCCGCTCCGACTGCACCGCGGACTCGACCGGCGGGCTGCCGACCGCGCAGCGGTCGAACTCGCCCAGCAGGTCGGGCTCCCGGACCCCGCGTCGCTGCTCCGGCAGTACCCGCACCAGCTCTCCGGCGGGCAGCGGCAGCGCATCTGCATCGCGATGGCGATCGCCGGCCAGCCGGACCTGCTCGTCGCCGACGAACCCACGACGGCGCTCGACGTCACGACCGAGGCGCGGATCCTCGACCTGCTCGAGGGACTCGACGTCTCCGTGCTGTTCGTCACGCACGACCTCGCCGTGCTCGCCCGGATCGCGGACACGGCCGTCGTGCTCGATGCCGGCCGAGTCGTCGAGACGGGAACGGTCGCCGACCTCCTCGCCGCCCCGCAGCACCCCGCCACGCGCGCACTCGTCGATGCCGCCCGCGCCACCGCGAGGAGGACCCCGTGACCGCCCTGGAAGCAGTCGGACTGCACCGCACGTACCGACTCCCCCGCCGCGGCCCGTTCGAGCCCGGCCCGGTCCGCACCGCCGTGGATGGCGTGGACCTGACGGTACCCGAGGGTGCGCGGCTCGGGATCATCGGGGAGTCCGGTTCCGGCAAGTCGACCCTCGTCCGCCTGCTGGCCGGACTGGAGGCCCCTTCCGCAGGCACCGTGTCGGCCGGCGGTCGTCCGGTGGTCGCGTCCGGGTCCGCGGCCGCGATGCGCTGGTTCCGTCGCGAGACCGGGGTGGTGTTCCAGGACCCGTACTCGTCGCTGGACCCGCGGATGCGCGTGGGGGCGATCGTCGGGGAGCCGCTGCGGGCGCTCCGGATCCCGGGGTCGCACGCGGCGCTCGTGGCGTCGGCGCTGTCGCGGGTGGACCTGCCCCCCGACGCTGCCGACCGGTACCCGCACGAGTTCTCGGGTGGGCAGCGGCAGCGCATCGCGATCGCCCGGGCGGTGGTGCACGGGCCGCGGATCCTGTTCGGGGACGAGCCGATGAGTGCCCTCGACGTGGTCGTCCGCGCGCGGGTGATCGACCTGTTCCACTCGCTCGCCGCCGAGCTCGGGTTGACGCTCGTCCTGGTGTCGCACGACATCGGCGTGGTGCAGCGGCTGTGTGACTCGGTCGCGGTGATGTCGGCCGGCCGCATCGTCGAGCACGGTCCGGTGTCCCTGCTCGACGCCCCGGCGCACCCGCTGACCCGCGCGCTGGTCGACGCCGCCCCCACGCTCCCGTAGCGCGCGGGCGCGCGGGCGCGCGGGCGCGTCGCCCACTGGCCCCTCGCCCACTGGTCCCTCGCCCACTGGTCACAACACCCCGCTCACGTACGTCGAGTGGTCGGACGTCGTCGGCCGCGCGCAGCGCAGTCGACGGCCCCCGACCACTCGACGATCAACCAACGGGATGTCGTGACCAGTCACGAGCCGACCCGACCGGCGGGGAGCCGACCCGACCGACGGGGAGCCGACCCGACCGGCGGGGAGCCGACCCGACCGGCGGGGAGCCGAGACCAGAGCGGGAGCACCTGACACGGGCCGGACGGGAGGGTCGGCGCGGGGCCGCCACGAGCCTCCCGTCTGGGTGCGTCCGCGGGCGGGGCCGGTGCCGACCGGCCTCACCAGACCGGCGGGTGCCTCCGCTGCCAGCGGATGCGCCGCTCGAGCTGCGCGCCGAGCGCCAACAGCGTGCGCTCCCCACCCGGCCGGCCGATGAGCTGCACGCCCATCGGGAGCCCACCACCGTCCGGGTGCGTGTCCTCGGTCACCCCGACCGGCAGCGTGATCGCCGGGAGCCCCGCCACGTTCGCCATCGACGTCCACGGCGAGTACGCGCACTGGCGGCGGAAGTCCTCCTCGGGGTCCTCGCCGTACCAGCCGAGCGGACGCGGGGTGAGCGCGAGCGTCGGCGTGACGACGGCGTCGAAGCGGTCGAACGCGCCGATGAGCGTCGACGAGAACAGGTCGAGCGCCGTCATCGCGTCGAGCACCTGCGACCCCGTCAGCGCCCGGCCCCTGGCGACCAGCCAGGACACCAGCGGGGTGAGCGCGGACAGGTCGATGCCGGGGACGGACGGCAGCCGCGCGGCAGAGCTCTCCCATGCGACCCGGAACGCCGACGCGTACGGCACGCGCGGTATCGCGACGTCCTCGATGCCGTGGCCGAGCTCGCCGAGCACCCGGAGTGCGGTGTCAACAGCCGCACGTGCCGCCGGATCGACCACGACGTCGACCGTGTCGTCCCACGGCGACCCGTCGAGCACTCCGAGGACGAACCGCCCCTCGCCACGCACGGCCGCCGCGGTGAATGGTCCGTCACCGACGTCCGGTGTGACGAGCGCGTACGGTGCGGGCTCGTCGAGGCCCGTCGGCGCCACGAGTGCGTCCAGGTACATGCCCGCATCGGCGACGGTGCGCGTCAGTGGCCCGGCCACCGAGAGCCCGCCCACGCCCGAGCGCCCGGGCATCGACGGTACGCGGCCCCGGCTCGGCTTCAGCCCGACGAGGCCCGTCGCGGCAGCGGGGATCCGCACCGATCCCCCGCCGTCGGACCCGACGGCCGCCGGCAGCAGTCCCGCCGCGACCGCGACCGCCGCGCCGCTCGACGACCCACCAGGAGCCCGGCTCGTGTCGTACGGGTTGCGCGTGACACCGCGCGCCGTCTCGGACGACGACGACATCCCGAACTCCGGGCTCGCCGTCTTGCCGAGGCTCACCGCACCGGCGGCGTCGAGCGCGGCCACGAGCGGGTGGTCGGCCGTCGCCGGCCGCTCCGGCAACGACGCCGTCCCGGATCCGGTGGGCACGCCGGCGCGGTCGTACAGGTCCTTGTCACCGGACGGGAGGCCCCACAGCGGTCTCGACGTCGGCACCAGGTGGCCGAGACGGTCGGCTCGTTCGCGCGCAGCGTCCGCGGTGACCGTCACGAAGGCACCGAGTCCCGGGTCCAACCGCTCGATGCGGGCGAGGAAGAGCTCGGTCGCTTCGCGGGCCGTGGTGTCGCCGCGGCGGATCCAGTCCCAGAGTTCCTGCGCGGAGAGGTGGTGGAGTTCGAACACGGTTCCCGAGCCTATTCGCCCTGGCCCTCGTCCCTGCCCGCCGCTGAGCGGGACCCGCGCGCCGGTACGCTCGACGGGTGAGCCGCCGCTACCCGTCCACGATCGCGGCCACGGTCGAGCACGAGATCGTCATCACGAAGTCGCGGTTCGTCACCACCGTCGTCCCGGTGTCCGACCCGGACGCGGCGGACCAGGCGATCGCCGAGGTCCGGAAGCGGTTCTGGGACGCGCGGCACAACTGCACCGCGATGGTGACCGGCGTCCTCGGTGACCAGGCGCGCTCCTCGGACGACGGCGAACCGTCCGGCACCGCTGGCGTGCCGATGCTCGAGGTCCTGCGACGCCGCGAGCTGACCGACGTCGTGGCGGTCGTGACGCGGTACTTCGGCGGCGTCAAGCTCGGTGCCGGCGGACTCGTCCGCGCGTACTCGACGTCGGTGTCCGAAGCACTCGACCGTGCCGAGACCGTCCGCCGCGAAGCCCTGACGTCGGTGACCGTGGACGTCCGGCACGCGGATGCCGGGCGGGTCGACAACGTGCTGCGCGACTGGGTGCGGCACCACGGCTCGACGCTGGCGGAGACCAGGTACGGGACGGCCGCGACCTTCGAACTGTGGGTCCCCGCCCCGGCGATCCCGACCCTCGTGGCGGACCTCGCAGCCACGTCGGCCGGCACGCTCGCCCCGGTCGTCGGTGCCGAGCGGATCGTCGACGTCCCGGCTTCCCGACCCGCGTCGCGCTAGCGTCGGTGCCGTGATCGTATGGCTGAACGGCATGGGCGGCGCGGCCGAGGTGGTCGACACGACCATCACCCTGGCGCCGGCGGTCGCCCGGATGATCGTGGAACGCGTGCGCCGATGACGACGGACCGTGCACAGGCCGAGGCAGCGCTCCGCGACGCGTCGGCCGTGACGGGGCGGCGCTGGCACCTCGCGGAACGGCTCGACGGTGGTCGGCAGACCGGCGCCTGGCTGGTCCGCGCCGAGGACGCCTCCGCCGCCGTCCTGAAGACGACGGCGGACGTGGAGTGGGCGGCGCGGATCGTCGCCGCCCGGCGCGCGGTCGACGTCGCTCGGTACGCGGGCTACCCGACGCCGGCGTGGGTCGCCGCCGGGACGACCAGAGCGGGCATCGGCTACCAGATCCAGGAGTGGTGCCCAGGGCACACGACCGACGACGTGGACACGGCGACGGCGGAGGCGCTGATCGCGGTCGTCGAGTCGCAGGCCGGGGTCGACCCGTCGCCGGAGCACTGCTGGACGGACTTCCTGCAGGAGCAGATCGGAGCGGGTCGGGAACGGCTCCGCGCGGAGTCCGGCGCGCCCAGGCCGATGCTCGACGTCTGCGACCGACTCCTCCTGGACGCGGACCGCGCCAAGTGGCCGCGCACGGACATGGTGCACGGGGACTTCCGGCCGGCCAACGTCCTGTTCGACGGGGGCTCGGTCAGCGGCGTGGTCGACGTCGAGGCGATCGGCAGCGGGCCGCGAGCGTTCGACCTCGCGACGCTGCTGAGCCACGACCGGGTCGACCAGGACGCGCTCGTGCGCATCGTCGCCACCGGGACGGACGCTGCCGAACCGGTGGTGTTCCGCGCGTGCGTGGCCGTGGTGTTCCTCGACCTCCTGCGGTTCAGCCGACGCGACGAGCACTCGACCGCTGATGGTCGTGCGCGGCAGCGTCGCCTGCTCACCGAGCGCGCGGAGTGGATCGAGCTGCTGACCCGGTGATCCCGGCGTGCCGGCGGACGCCCGACGCTGAGCCGGTGATCCCGGCGAGCCTGCGGACGCCCGACGCTGACACGGAACGGTCCCGCGTCACGCCTCGACGAACAGGTACACGGCCAGCACGAACCCGCAGACGGCGATCGCGATGCGCAGCGGTGTCGGCGGTACGCGACGCGCGACGCTCGGTCCGATCAGGCCACCGAGGACCGCCCCGATGCCGAGGGGCCACACCATCGCCCACACCACGGTCCCGGACAGGGCGAACGCCACCGCTGGCAGGACGTCCGCCGCGAGCAGGAGCACGTTCTTCAGCGCGTTCGCCCGGTGCAGCACGGGCTCCCCGTCCAGGAGCATCACGGCGATCATGAGCACGCCGGACCCCGCGCCGAAGTACCCGTTGTAGAGCGAGACCGCCGAGACGCTCGTCGTCGCGACCCCTGGCCGCATCGTGGCCGATCCGCGCCGCCGGTCGATCCACGGCTGCGCCAGGAGCAGCACCGACCCGGCCGCCACGAGGAACGGCACGATCCGGTCGAACAGGTGCGACGGCGTGAGGAGCAGCAGCACCGCGCCCGCCGCGGAGACGATCACCGTGATCGGCATCCACCGCCGCAGGGTCGGGCCGTGTCCGACGAGGTCCGCTCGGGCGCGCAGGGCGGAGCTCGCACCACTGCCGAGCAGCGCGACCGAGTTCGTGACGTTCGCGGCGAGGGGCGGCACACCCACGGCGAGGAGCGCGGGGTAGGCGACGAGCGACGTGATGCCGCCAGCGGTGCCGATCACGCCGGCGAGGACCCCGGCGACGAGCAGGAACACCGCGGTCAGCACACCGGAGATCCTGCCACGGGATCAGCCCGGTCCGTCACTCGCGGCGGCGAGGAGCGGCACGAGCACGTCGCTCACGGGTGTCGGGATGCCATGGGCCGCTCCGAGCCGCTGCACCACGCCGTTCCGCACGTCCCACTCGAGCGGGTTCCCCGCGATCCGGTCGGCGAGGATCGAGGTCCCCATGTCGGCGGGCGAGCCACGGAACTGCTCGACGAGTGCGTCGGGCACGTCGTCGCCGAGGTCCGCCCCCTCCGCACGGGCGACGAGCAGGCACTCCCGCAGGTAGTCGTGCGCGAGCCGCGCGAGGTCGTCCCGCGCGAACATCCCGGCGCGACGCCCGGTGAGGACCATGAGGCCCGCGACGGCGTTCTGCAGGAGCTTCCGCCACGCGACACTCGTGAAGTCCTGCGCCACGTCGACCTCGACCCGCGTGCCGTCCAGCGCGCGCAGCAGGGCTCCGGTACCCGGCCCGTCCGGCAGGGTCAGCCGCGGCGTCGCACGGAGCCAGACGGTGCCGTCGTGCTGCGTCTCGGCCGGGAACCAGACCACCGACGGCACGACGTCGGCACCAGCGACGTGCGGCGCGAGGGAACGGACCTGCTCGACCCCGTTCTGCAGCACACAGACCACGGTGCCCGGTCGGCAGAGCGCGGCGAGCCAGGGCGCGCAGGCCGGTACCTGCGTCGCCTTCACGGCGAGGAGCACGACGTCCACGGGATCCGTCACGGCGCGCGGATCGGTCTGGACGGGCCCTGGCACCACGATCCGCCCGGACACGTCCACGAGCTCCAGGTGGTCCCGAGCCGTGCGACCGAACAAGAGCGGCGTCCGACCGGCGTCGTGCAGTGCTGCGGCGACGACGGTCCCGATGGCTCCCGGCCCGACCACGGCCACTGATGCGTCCATGGGACGATTGCACCATGACCGCCACGCTCGTCGTCAAGGGCCTCGCCGGCGGCTACGCCGCACGCACACTGTTCGAGGGGCTCGACCTCACGGTCACCCCCGGGGACGTGATCGGCGTCGTCGGCGTGAACGGCGCCGGCAAGTCCACCCTGCTGCGGCTCCTCGCGGGCGTCGACGAGCCGCTCGCGGGCACCGTGTCACTCGCCCCGGCCGACGCGTTCGTCGGCTGGCTGCCCCAGGAACACGAGCGGGTCGCCGGGGAGACCGTGACCGGGTACCTCGGACGACGGACCGGCTGCACCGCGGCGACCGCGGAGATGGACACCGCCGCGGCTGCCCTCGGGGACCCGGATGCCCCGGCCGACGCCGCCGACCGGTACTCCACCGCGCTCGACCGGTGGCTCGCGTCGGGCGCGGCCGACCTCGACGAGCGCGTCCCGGCCGTCCTCGCGGACCTCGGGCTGACGGTGGACACGGACGCGCTCATGACGTCGCTGTCCGGCGGTCAGGCCGCACGGGTCGGACTGGCAGCGCTGCTGCTGTCCCGGTTCGACGTCGTCCTGCTCGACGAACCCACCAACGACCTCGACCTCGACGGTCTGGCGAAGCTGGAGGCGTTCGTCACGGGCCTCCGCGGCGGGGTCGTCCTCGTCAGCCACGACCGCGAGTTCCTCGCGCGGTCGGTCACCGGCGTCCTCGAGCTCGACCTCGCGCAGTCGTCGAACCGGCTCTTCGGCGGTGGCTACGACGCCTACCTGGAAGAACGCGAGATCGCCCGCCAGCACAAGCGGGACGCCTATGACGAGTACGCGTCGACGAAGGCGGATCTGGTGTCGCGGGCCCGGACGCAGCGGGAGTGGTCGAGCCAGGGCGTCCGGAACGCGATGAAGAAGGCACCGGACAACGACAAGATCCGGCGCAAGGCGGCCTCGGAGTCGAGCGAGAAGCAGGCGCAGAAGGTCCGCCAGATGGAGTCCCGCATCGCACGCCTCGACGAGGTCGAGGAGCCCCGCAAGGAGTGGCAGCTCGAGTTCACGATCGGCCAGGCGCCGAGGAGCTCCGCGGTCGTGGCGACCCTGTCCGACGCCACGTTCACGCAGGGCGACTTCACCCTCGGTCCGGTGTCGCTGCAGGTCGACGGCGGGGACCGCATCGGCATCACCGGCCCCAACGGCGCCGGCAAGTCGACGCTGCTCCGCGCCCTGCTCGGCAAGCAGTCGCCGACGACGGGCACGGCGAGCTCCGGGTCGAGCGTCGCGGTCGGCGAGATCGACCAGGCCCGCGGGCTGTTCACCGGCACGGAGCCCCTCGCCGCGGTGTTCGAGGGCCTCGTGCCGGAGCTGGCCACCGCCGAGGTCCGGACCCTGCTCGCCAAGTTCGGTCTCAAGGCGGACCACGTGGGCCGCGCGGCCGGCGAGCTCTCCCCCGGCGAACGCACGCGCGCCGGCCTCGCGCTGCTGCAGGCCCGCGGCGTGAACGTCCTGGTCCTCGACGAGCCGACGAACCACCTCGACCTGCCGGCGATCGAGCAGCTGGAACAGGCACTCGACTCGTACGATGGCACGCTGCTGCTCGTCACGCACGACCGGAGGATGCTGGAGACGGTCCGTCTGGACCGCCAGTGGCGTGTCGAGGCCGGCCGCGTCACGGAACGCTAGGACCGGACAGGAGGCCCGTGGTGCGACGGCGGACGTGGATCGTGACGAGTGTGGCCGGTGCTGCCCTCGTCGGTACCGTCGTGTGCGTCGGGCTCGCCCTGGTGCCGGACCGCGACCAGGCGAGCCCACCGAGGACCGCCGCCGCCCGGCAGCCGACGCCGACGCCGACCCCCGCCGCCGTGCCTGCGGCACCGTCGGCGGCGGAACTCGCGGCGCTGCCGCTCGCGTTCCACGACGCGGTGATCCCCGGGCTCCTCGACGGCTCGGACGTCCACCCCGAGAACGGCTGGCAGATCGCGACCCCGAACGAGCAACTCGTCGCGCTGTACGCCAGCCCGGACGCCGACGCTGCACCCATCGGGACGCTCTCGGCGACGGTGTCGACGGTGGAACTCCCCGCCGCCACCGCCGTGTGGGGTCGCTCCGCAGGCGTCAACGGCGGGATGCTGCTCGTGTCGACCCCGGCGCGGAACCGCACGCCGGGTGACGGTGGTGTGCCCGACGCCCCGAGTGCGACGTTCGCGTGGGCCCGCGCCGCCGACTTCAGCGTCGTGGACACGGACCGGACGATCCTGGTCGACGTCGCGGCGGACACCGTCTCGGTCGTGGCGCGGAGCGGCCAGGTCGTGGCGAGCGAGCCGGCACGACTCGGCACACCGGACGACCCGACCCCGACCGACACGGCGACCTACGTCGAAGCGGCGTACGTCGACGCGCGGGTGACCTACGCGCAGGGCAACCCGATCATCCTGACCGGCGCGCACTCCTCCCGCATCCCGTCGTACGGGGGGAACGCCGCACTGACGGCGCTGCACTTCTACCCGGACCCGACCGGCAGCTCGCACGGATGCGTGCGGATCTCCGCCGAGATGACGAAGACCCTGGCGGCGCTGCCGGTCGGTACCCCGATCCAGTTCACCTGACGCCGGGTTCGAGCCCCAGCCGCTCGATCACCTCGTCGCGCTCCTCCTCCGGCGTGCGGTCGGCGGCGACGGTGATGTGCGCCTCGTCGTCCTGCGGCGGCTCCAGGGTCGCGAGCTGCGACGCCAGGAGCGACGTCGGCATGAAGTGCCCCGACCTGGCCGTCATCCGGTCCTCGATCAAGGAGTTGTCGCCGGCGACGTGCACGAACACCACGCCGGGCGCCCGGAGGACGTCACGGTAGGAGCGCTTCAGCGCCGAGCACGTGACGACACCGTTCGTCCCGGAGTCCAGGTGGTCGCGGATCCAGCTCGCGACGACCTCGAGCCACGGCCAGCGGTCGTCGTCGTCGAGCGGGATCCCGGCGTGCATCTTGTCGACGTTCGCCTGCGGGTGCATCGCGTCGCCCTCGGCGAAGTCCCACCCGAGCCGCTCCGCGACCATCTCGGCCACGGTCGACTTGCCGGATCCGGAGACCCCCATCACGACGAGGACGCGGGCGTCGAGCTCGCTCATCGGATGAACACCCCCGCGAGCAGGACGCCGAGCAACCCGAACACCGAGATCAGGCACTCGAGCACCGTCCACGTCTTGAACGTCTGCCCCACCGTGGTGTTGAGGTACCCCTTCACCAGCCAGAACCCGGCGTCGTTGACGTGCGACAGGAACACCGAGCCCGCGCCGATCGCGAGCACGAGGAGCGACACCACCGGCGACGACAGGTCCTGCGCGATCGGGGCCATGATGCCGGCGGCCGTGACGGTCGCGACCGTGGCCGAACCGGTGGCGACACGGACCAGCGCCGAGACGACCCATGCGACGAGGAGCACCGAGATCCCGGAGTCCTTCACCGCGTCGGCGATCACCCCGCCGATCCCGGTGTCGATCAAGACCTGCTTGAACCCACCGCCCGCGCCGACGATGAGCAGCACGCCGGCGACGGGCGGCAGCGCGCTCTCGAGCGACCGTGACACGGCCGAGCGGTCCATGCCGCCGCCGATCGCGAAGAAGACGATCGCGTACAGCGCTGCGAGTCCGATCGCGACCATCGGCGAACCGAGGAAGTCGAGCAGGCTCACCCAGGCACCAGCGGCGTCGGGCATCGTCGCCTCGCGGATCGCCTGCGCGAGCATGAGGACCACCGGCAGCAGGATGCCGATCAGCGCGACCGCGAACGACGGGCTGCGCGGTTCGCTGATGACGCGGGTGAAGTCGCTCTTGCCGTTCGGCAGGGACGCGGTGTCCTGCGTGGCGGGGCCGCGCCGGGCCTCCCGTCCTTCGTGAGCCGGGTCGCTGCCACGCGAGCCGAACAGGTCGGGTGCCGGGATGTCGACCCAGCGGGCCGCGAAGCGGGCGAAGACCGGGCCGGCCAGGATGATGACCGGGATCGCGAGCACGATGCCGAAGGCGAGCGTCGTGCCGAGGTTCGCACCAACCGTGGAGATCGCGACGAGCGGTCCGGGGTGCGGCGGGACGAACGCGTGCATCGTGGACAGACCGACCAGGGCGGGGACGGCGATCTTCATGATCGGCACGTCGCTGCGCTTGGCGACCAGGACGATGATCGGGATGAGGAGCACCAGGCCGACCTCGAAGAACATCGGCAGGCCGATCAGTGCACCGATGAGCGCCATCGTCCACGGCAGCGCCGCCTTCGACGACTTCCGGACGAGGGTGTCCACCACCCGGTCCGCTGCGCCCGAGTCGACGAGCATCTTGCCGAACATCGACCCGAGCCCGACCAGGATGCCGACGCTCGTCATGGTCGCGCCGAAGCCGACCCCGAAGCTCGTCACGGCCTTGTCCGGTGCGAGTCCGGCGCCGATGCCGACGCCGACCGCGCCGATCGTCAGCGCGATGAACGGGTGGATCTTGAGCCACGTGATCAGGACGATGATCACGACGATGCCGATGAGCGCCGCGATCACGAGCTGCGAGACCGGACCGGACGGATCGACCGTGTCGGTGCCGGCAGCGAGCACGGTGCTCGCGCTGGTTGGTGCGAGGTGAGGCATCTGCGCCCCTTCCTGGAGACGCTTCCGCGCGGCTCCGTCGCCTTGGTTCCGGGTTTCGATGCCGTTCGAAGCGACGTCGAATAATCTGATTAATCAGACTATACGTCGGTCCTCCGCGCGGCACACACCCGTCGGGGCAGTCTGCCGGTCTGATGGAGCACACGTCGCGCCCGGTGCGCGATCCGTACTGCATGGAGGAACGATGACCACGCCCCGCGGACTGCACGCCCAGGTGCTCGACACCCTCGGTCAGCGGATCGTGTCCGGCGCATCGCCAGCGGGCGTCGTGCTGCGTCCAGAGGAGATCGCGACCGAGTTCGGCGTGTCGCGCTCCGTCGTGCGCGAGGCACTCCGCGTCCTGCAGTCACTCGGACTCGTCGAGCCGCGACAGCGCATCGGGACCCAGGTGCTGCCCGTGACGTCGTGGGAGCTGCTCTCGCCCTCGGTCATCCGGTGGCGAGGACTCTCCGACGGGTACTTCGCCCAGCAGCGCGAACTCCTCGAACTCCGGCTCGGGATCGAGCCCGTCGCGGCATCGCTGCTCGCCGGGCGAGGAGCCGAGGTCGGCGCCCCGGTGCTGGCCGCGGCGCTCGAGATGGTCGCCGCGGCGGCGAGCGGGGACGGCCGCGCCTACCTCGAGGCGGACGTCCGCTTCCACCGCGCGCTCCTCACCGGGTCCGGCAACGCCGTGTTCGGGCACTTCGCCGGCACCGTCGAGGCGCTCCTCCGCACCCGCACGTCGGAGTCGCGCGACACGATCACCCGGTGGACGGGCGCCGCGGCCGGTCGGCACGAGGCGGTCGGGCGGGCCGTGGTCGCCGGGGACGCCGACGCCGCAGCAGCCGCGGCGACCGCGATGGTCGGTGTGACCCGCGACGAGTTCATCGCCGAGGCCGCGGGGCGCTGAGCCTGACGCGTGCCTGCAGTCGCTGCCGGGTCGATTCGCGCGTAGAACGTCGAATCGCGCGTAGGAGGCCGGTTCTTCCGACTACCTACGCGCGATTCAGCCTCCCATCGCGCTCGTTATGGGAACTTTCGAGCACCGCGCCGCGTCCGCGGACCCCGCAGGCGCAACCGCATCGTGACGGTCCCGAGCCACCGGTCGTACTTGTACCCGACCTTGCCCATGCGGCCGATCTCCTCGAAGCCGAGCCGTCGGTGCAACTTGATCGAGGCATCGGCTGACCGGTCGGCGATCACCGCGACGACCTCGCGGACCCCAGCCGCACGGCACTCGTCGAGCAGCGCCTCCATCAGCGCACGCCCGAGCCCCTTCCCGCCCGAGGCCGGCCCGAGGTAGATCGAGTTCTCGACCACGTGGTTCGACCGGTCACGCGGGTTCCACGGATCGACGAGCGCGTACCCGAGCAACTGTCCAGACGGGTTCACCGCGACCAGGAACGGGAGCTTCCGCCGGCGGATCTCGTCGTACCGCTGCTTCCACGCCGCGAACGTCAGCACGGCGCCGTCGAACGTCACCGACGAGTTCCGCACGTAGTGCGCGTGGATCTCGCGGATGTCCGGCAGGTCCGACGGCTCGGCGGCGCGGATCGACCAGGCGAACGCGGTCTCGGACGGCGCGGGCGCACGCAGGTGACGCGGCAGCACCCGCCGCTGGCGGTATTCCTCCTCGAGCACGATCACGAGCCTACGGGTCGCGTCCGGCAGGCGGTCACGACACCGGCCTGGAGGCTCGTCACACCTGGGCGGGCAGCGTCCAGTCGACGGGGTCGGCACCCTGGGCGACGAGCAGCTCGTTCACCTGGGAGAACGGGCGGCTCCCGAAGAACCCGCGGGACGCGCTGAGCGGACTCGGGTGCGCCGACGCGACGATCGGCGTGTCCCCGAGGAACGGCCGGACGGACCCGGCCTGCGCGCCCCAGAGCACGGCGACGAGCGGGCGGTCCCGGGCGACGAGCGCGCGGACGGCCTGCTCGGTGACCCGCTCCCACCCCTTGCCGCGGTGGCTGCCGGCGTCCCCGGCACCGACCGTCAGCACGCGGTTGAGCAGCATCACGCCCCGCTCCGACCACGGACGCAGGTCGCCGTGCGCCGGCGGAGTGACGCCGAGGTCGTCGTGGAGCTCGCGGTAGATGTTCGCGAGGCTGCGCGGCACCGGACGGACCCCTGGGTCGACGGCGAAGGACAGGCCGATCGGGTGTCCTGGCGTCGGGTACGGGTCCTGTCCGATGACCAGCACCTTCACCTGGTCGAACGGGTACTCGAACGCCCGGAGCACGGACGCGCCGGCCGGCAGGTACGGCCGCCCCGACGCCGTCTCCTCGCGGAGCCACGCACCGAGTCGGTGGACGTCGTCCTCGACCGGGGCGAGGGCCTCCGCCCACCCGGGGTCGACCAGTTCGGCGAGCGGCTGAGCCTGCATCGGAGTCGCTACGCACCCATCGTGGCGACGGAGACCGACTCGTCGCCGGCGACCACGCGCCAGACGCTGCCGGCCCCGCGGACCTCGAGCGCCCCCTCACCGACGACCAGGACGGTGTCATCGTCGATGGCGAGTCCGGCGGTGACGAACTCCGCCTCGGCGCTGGCGATGAGCCGTGCGATCGTGCCGGCCTGCACGGCGTGCACGTCGATGGTCAGGTCCACGAGCCCGAGTCCTTCGCGGAGCTCGACCTCGTCGAGGCCCTCCGATGCGCCCTCGGGGCAGACCTCGACGCCACCGACGCGCCAGCCGCCGACGAGCGCACGGTCGGACGCGATCATGGCGCCCGCCGAGTACCCGAGGTACGGCAGGCCGTCGGAGACGAGCAGGCGGATCTGGTCGACGAGCGGCGCGATCGCGTCGAGGTAGTCGGGGGTACGCCCGCCGCCGATGACCAGGGCGTCGATGTCGCTGAGGACCGCCGTGCTGAACGGCTGCCCAGGAGCGACCTCGGTCACGAGGACCTCCGCCGCGCGGGCACCGCCGAGGACCTCCGCGATGTCGGCGGTCGACGACGGGCTCGTGCCCGTGGCGTCGGCGACGGAGAGCAGCCCGATGCGCGGGACGGTGCGGCCGACGGCGGCGGAACGGGCGGTCGCCTCGGCGAGGAAGGGCGCAGCGGCGTCGGAGGCGGCGAACGGTCCGCCGCCGACGAGGTGGATGCTCACGACTCGGCCGTCACCGGTGCGAGGGCGCTCCACGGGAACGTGATCCAGCCGTCGACCCGTCGCCAGACGTGGTCGGGCTCGAGCACGGTGCCTGGCTTCGAGTACAGGCAGGCGCTCCGCACGTCGGCGCCGGCCTTCGCGATGATGTCGACGACGAGCGCCAGGGTGCGCCCGGAGTCGGAGACGTCGTCCACGACGAGCACGCGCTTGCCGGCGAGGCTCGGAGCGTCGAGCGCTGGCGCGAGCACGACTGGCTCGTCCAGACGCTGTTCGACGTCCGTGTAGAACTCGACGTTGATCGAACCGCACTCCTTCGTGCCGAGCGCGTAGGCCACGGCACCGGCGATGATGAGCCCGCCGCGGGCGACGGCCACGACGACCTCTGGCTCGAAGCCGGACGACAGGACGTCCTTCGCGAGGAGCCGAGCGGCGTCCCCGAACTCGAGCCAGCCGAGCACCTCGGGCCCGCTCGTCACGGTCACGACGGCCGGCGAGGAGGGCTCGGCGGGTTCGCTGCTGATCGGCATCCGTCCACGGTACCGGCAGGTACCCCGCCCCCGCGACCCGAGTTCCCCGCCCGGGCGCGTGCGGAGCGGAGAACCGCCGACGGCTGCCTGGTCAGGACTTGGGCGACAGGTGTCCGCGCGCCAGCTTGTGCTGGGCGGACTGCGCGACCGGACGGATCGTGACGAGGTCGAGGTTCACGTGCGACGGCAGCTCCACCGCGTGCACGATCGCCTCGGCGACGTCGTCGGCCGTGAGCGGGTCCTCGACACCGTCGTAGACCGCCGCGGCCTTCGACTCGTCCCCGCCGAACCGCACGAGCGCGAACTCGTCGGTCTTCACGAGCCCGGGAGCGATCTCGACGACGCGGATCGGTTCGCCGTTCAGCTCCAGGCGGAGTGCACCGACCAGGGCGTGCTCGGCGGCCTTCGCGGCGTTGTACCCGCCACCGTTCTCGTAGGAGACGAACCCGGCGGTGCTCGTGACGGTGACGATGTCGGCGCCGCCCGTGGTCGACGCACGCTGCCGGAGATGCGGGAGCAGCGCCGCGATCACGCGCTTGGTGCCGATGACGTTGACCTCGAACATGGCGCGCCAGTCGTCGACGTCCGACTCCTCGACGGTCGCCGAGCCGAACGCTCCCCCGGCGTTGTTGACGAGCACGTCCGCGCCGCCGAGCTCCGCGACGCGAGTCGCCAGGCGCTCGACGTCGGCGGCGTCGGTGATGTCCGCCGTGAGCGTGTCGATCCCGAGCTCCGCGGCGAGCGCGTCGAGCCGGTCGGCACGCCGGGCGACGGCGAGCACGTCCCAGCCCCGTTCGCGGAACAGGCGGACGGTGGCCGCCCCGATCCCCGAGCTCGCTCCCGTGACGACCCCGCGTCGTGCTGCCATGTCCGTGCCTCCAGTGCTCCGTCGACGAATGTCACGACAACGGTACCCAGTACGGCGAAGGTCACGTTCCGGTAACGTCACGAGGGATGACCATGGACGCCGCCCCTCCCGCGCCCGCTGCGCCGATCACGAACCTCGAACCGGGTCGCGCGAAGCGGCGCATCCCGATGTGGGACACCGCACGGTTCGTCGCCGTGACGCTCGTCGTCATCGGGCACGCGATCCAACGGCAGACAACGGCGAGCGAGCACGCCCTGGCGCTGTACACGTTCATCTACGCGTTCCACATGCCGGCGTTCGGTGTCATCAGCGGGTACTTCTCGTCCGCCGACACCCCCACGGCGAAGCGCATGCGTCGGACGATCACCGACATCGTCGTGCCGTACATCATCATGCAGACGATCTGGACCGTCGTGCAGTCACTCGTCGAGGGCGGCAAGAAGTTCAACCCGACCCAGCCGACGTGGACGCTCTGGTTCCTGCTCGCGCTGGGGATCTTCAAGCTGATCCTGCCGTACCTGGCGCAGCTGCGGTGGCCGCTGTTCTGGGCGGTCGTCTTCAGCATCGGTGTCGGGTACTTCGACAACGTCGACTCCACGCTGTCCCTCTCCCGCGCGATCAGCCTGCTGCCGTTCTTCCTGGTCGGCTGGCAGGTGAAGCAGTGGGGACTGTTCGACCGCTGGTACGAGGCACCACGGAGGATCGTCGTCCGGCTCCGGATCGTGGCCGGCGCGGTGTTCGCGGCGTGGGCGGTCGCCTGCGCGGTGTGGATCCCGCAGTTCAAGGAGTTCGACCTGCACCACTGGTTCTTCTACGACGACTCGTACTCGGGTCTCGGCGAGGACGCGTGGTGGGCGGGTGCCGTGCGCTTCGGCCTGATGCTCCTCGCCGCGCTGCTCACCGCGTCGTTCCTCCTGCTGGTGCCCCGGCGGAACGTCTGGATCACGCAGTTCGGCGCGGCGACGATGTACGTGTACCTGCTGCACACGTTCGTGCTCTACCCGGTACGCGAGTCCGGCATCCTCGCCGGCCAGCACTCGGCGTGGCCGTACGTGCTCCTGATGGTCGCGTTCGCCTGTGCGGTGAGCCTCTTCCTGGCGCAGCCGTTCGTCAGGAGGGGCATGCGCTGGCTCCTCGAGCCGAACGTCCGCTGGCTTTTCCGGCGCGACCCCGCCTGACGCTCGTTACGTCACGAGACGGGTGCGGTGGTGCGGACCCGGCCACCTCCGTACCGTTGCCTCCGACGTGACGACGCGCCGAGCCTCCCGGCCGAGCGCACGGCGACCCGACGACCGACCGCACCGGACAGGAGCACGAGATGACCGAGAACGACGCCGCGCAGTGGCGGTTCGAGACCACGCAGGTCCACGCCGGAGCGCAGCCGGACCCGACGACCGGCGCACGCGCCACCCCGATCTACAAGACGACCTCGTACGTCTTCGCGAACTCGGACGAGGCGCGTGACCTCTTCGCCCTCGCGAAGCCCGGCAACATCTACTCGCGCATCATGAACCCGACGAACGACGTCCTCGAACAGCGGATCGCCGCGCTCGAGGGGGGCTCCGGTGCGCTCCTGGTCGCGAGCGGTCAGGCGGCGGAGACCTACGCCGTCCTCAACATCGCGCAGGCCGGTGACCACATCGTGTCCTCGTCGTCGATCTACGGCGGCACGTACAACCTCTTCAAGTACACACTCGCCCGGCTCGGCATCGAGACGACCTTCGTCGAGGACCAGGACGACCCCGAGGAGTGGCGTCGCGCCGTCCGACCGAACACGAAGCTGTTCTTCGCGGAGACCATCGGGAACCCGAAGATCAACGTGCTCGACATCACGACGGTCGCGGACATCGCGCACCAGGCCGGGGTGCCGCTCATCGTCGACAACACGATCGCGACGCCGTACCTGATCCGTCCGTTCGAGCACGGCGCCGACATCGTGGTGCACTCGGCGACGAAGTTCCTCGGTGGGCACGGCACGGTCATCGGCGGCGTCATCGTCGACGGCGGCACGTTCCCGTGGTCCCAGCACCCGGAGAAGTTCCCGGAGTTCAACACGCCGGACCCCTCGTACCACGGGGCGGTCTTCGCCGAGGCGGTCGGCAACTCGCTCGCCTACATCATCAAGGCGCGCGTGCAGCTCCTCCGCGACCTCGGTGCGTCGAGTTCCCCCGACACCGCGTTCGCGCTGCTGCAGGGCATCGAGACCCTGTCGCTCCGCATCGAGCGGCACGTGGCGAACGCGCAGGAGATCGCCGAGTGGCTCGACCAGCACCCGGACGTGGCGACGGTGGCCTACGCCGGCCTGCCGACCTCCCCCTGGTACGGCGCCGCGACGCGGTACGCACCGAAGGGCGTCGGGGCGGTGCTGTCGTTCGAGCTGAAGGGCGGCGTCGACGCGGGTCGTGCGCTCGTCGACAACCTGACGCTGTTCTCGCACCTCGCCAACATCGGTGACGTGCGCTCGCTCGTGATCCACCCGGCGTCGACGACGCACTCGCAGCTCACGCCGGAGCAGCAGCTGACCACCGGTGTGACGCCGGGGCTCGTGCGCCTGTCGGTGGGCATCGAGAACGTCGAGGACCTGAAGGCGGACCTCGAGGCCGGGCTCGCAGCAGCTCGTGCGGTCGCCCAGGCTGGTTTGCGCGCATAGGCGCACGCCCGGGGCGCCCCTCCGGACCCGACTCAGAACGACGAAGTCGCTGTCGTACGACAGCGACTTCGTCGTTCCCACGCGTGTGCAACTGTTGCGTCCGCCTGCTTGCGACAACGTCGATGTCGTACGACAGCGGTCCTGTCGTCTCTTGCGGACGCAACGACCCTGCGGACGCAACTACCCCGCGGACGCAACCACCCTGCCGACGCAACGACCCCCACGGACGCAACGACCCTGCCGACGCAACGACGCCGCCGGCGCCGACCCGAGCCTCCCGTCCGCCCCGATTCGGCCACGCAACCGACGTAACACGGCGTCCGGACGGTCCACGGACCGGGACAATGGACGGACCATGGACTGGCAGACGACTCCCGAGGACTCCGTCCCGTCCACCCTGGTCCCGGGGACCGCGCTCGGGGCGATCGGCAAACCCCCGGTCACGGGCGCATGGCGACCCGGTGACCACCCCGGTTCCCGGCAGTTCGTCGCGCTCGGCGAGCAGTGGGTCCGCGGCGGACGGCTGCCGAGCGTCCGGATCGCCTACGAGTCCTGGGGCACGCTGAACGACGCACGGGACAACGCCGTCCTCGTGTTCCACGCGCTGACCGGGGACTCGCACGTCACGGGTGATGCCGGCCCCGGGCACAAGACCGCCGGCTGGTGGGGCGACGTCGTCGGACCCGGTCGGGCGATCGACACCGACCGGTGGTTCGTCGTCGCGCCGAACATGCTCGGCGGCTGCCAGGGCTCGACCGGCCCGTCGTCGGTCTCTCCAGACGGGGTGGAGTGGGGTTCGCGGTTCCCGTTCGTCACCGTGCGCGACCAGGTCGCCGCACAGGTGCAGCTCGCCGACGCGCTCGGCATCGACCGGTTCGCCGCGGTGGTCGGCGGGTCGATGGGCGGCATGCACGCGCTCGAGTTCGCGGCGTCGGCCCCGTCCCGTGTCGCCCGACTGGCGATCCTGGCCAGCACGGCCCAGACCACGGCGGACCAGATCGCGGCGAACTCGCTGCAGCGCGCCGCGATCCAGATGGACCCGGGCTTCGCGGGCGGCGACTACTACGAAGCCGAACCCGGCGACGGGCCGTCCAGGGGGCTCTCACTGGCCAGGCGGATGGCGATGATGACCTACCGCGCGTCCGACGAGCTCAACGGGCGGTTCGACCGTTCATGGCAGTCGGACGTGTCCCCGCTCGGCGACGACGGCCGCTTCTCGGTCGAGAGCTACCTCGACTTCCACGGCAACAAGTTCACCAGGCGCTTCGACGCATCGACGTACGTGACGCTGACGCACGCAATGGACTCGCACGACGTCGGTGCCGGACGAGGCGGCGTCGCGTCCGCCCTCGGTGCCATCACGGCGAGGACGCTCGTCGTCGGCATCTCGAGCGATCGGCTCTTCCCTTTCGAGGACCAGCACCGGATCGCCGCAGGCATCCCGGACACCCTCGACGGCGACCACGCGGCCGTCATCGACAGCGAATTCGGCCACGACGGGTTCCTCATCGAGCACGCGGCGGTCGGTGCGCACCTCCGTCGTCTGCTGGGCTGAACCGACCTTTTCATCGCATTCGCTATAACAAAACCGTTTCCAATCGGAACGACTGGGCGTGCCGAACACCCCCCAACGGGTGCCGCCCGTGGAATGATGGCTGCGAACCGATCAACCGTCGGTTTCTTCCCTGCACGCACACGAGAACAGCACCAGGAAACCGATGGAACTCATCGCACAGGAACGTGACCGGCTCCTCCGGTCCACGACCCGTGTCGTCGGGATCGCCTGCACGCTGATCAGCCTGGTCAGCGTCCTCTGCTCGTTCGCCGTCCCGGCCGGTCCGCTCGCCGGTGGCGTCGCCTGCATGGCGGTGATGATCGGTGCGCTCGTCGCGTTCGGCTGGAACGGCTCGACGTGGTGGACCGCACTCACGCTCGTGGCGGGCCTCGGCGCCATGGTCCTCCTCACGACGAGCGTCGACGGGCTCGAGCGCACGGTGCTCGCGAGCGCGCTCGTCCCCCTCGCCGCCGGCGGCCTCTCCTCGCTCCTCATGGCGCAGCGCGGACACCTCGTCGGACTCGGGTTGACCATCCTCGGCGGCGTCGCGTCGATCATCGTGATGGCCTTCGCCGCCGGCGGACTCGTCTCCAACGCCGTCGGCGGGACCGTCCTCGGTTGGGTCCTCACCGCCGTGGTCGCGTACTGGATCTCCCGGAGCATCCCCCGCGTCGCGCGTCGCATCTACAGCATCGGCACCGCGCACCGTGCGGAACGCCAGGCCAGCGAGACCGAGGCGCAGCGCCGCCAGGGTGCGCGGCTGCTCCACGACACCGTCCTCGCCACGCTCACTCTCCTCGCCCACTCCGGTGTCGGCGTCTCCGAGCAGGCGATGCGCGAGCAGGCCGCCGAGGACGCCAGGCTCCTGCGGCACCTCCGGCTCGGCGCGACACCGCAACCGCAGCAGTCCGGCGACTACTCGCTCACCCGCACCGAGGAGTCACCGCTCGGCCAGACGCTCGAGTCCGTGAAGCAGCGCTTCGGCCGGATGGGACTCGAGGTCAGCTGGCACGGCACCGGGCAGGTCCTCCTGCCGTCGAACGTCCTCGACGCGTTCCTGCTCGCCCTCGCGGAGTGCCTGGAGAACGTCCGTCGCCACGCCGGTGTCGCCGAGGCGCACGTCACGATCGTGCACGACAACGACATGGTCCGCGCGATGGTCACCGACTCCGGCGTCGGCTTCGAACTCGGCGCCATCGACGAAGAGCGTCTCGGCTTCAAGGAGAGCGTGGTGAACCGCCTCCGCGAGGTCGGCGGGGACGCACGCCTCTTCTCCGCGCCCGGATCGGGCACCACCGTCGTCCTGGAGGCACCCCGATGAGTCGCGTCCCCGAGGACACGATCGGCCGCGGACTCCCCGGCGAGACCCAGCAGCCCGCCCCGCGGACCCGACGGGAGGCTCGGGAACGGTACCGGGGCACGGAACGTCGGCAGGCGCGCGGCCTCCCCTCCACCTCCACCGGTGCGCGGTCGCTGCGGCAGGCCGCGAAGCCCGGAGCATCGCTCGGCGCCGGGCACCTCGGGCTCGGCGCGGCGGTGCTCACCGCACTCGAGGCGATCGCGGGCATCGTCTTCTTCCTCGCACACTGGACGGACTTCTCCGACCCCTGGCTCCCCGCTGCCGCGTGGATGCTCTTCGTCATCGCGGCGGTCGGCGTCGGCCTGAGCGTCCTGAGCTACGGCGAACGACTCACCGGGCTGGCCTTCGTGCTGATCTGCGTCGTCCTCGGATGCGTCGTCACCCTCGACTTCATCGGCATCTGGCCCGAGCACGACCTCGCCCACACGGCCAGCGCCTCGATCGCCGCCGGGTTCGCCCTGCTCCCCGTCGCGACGCTCCGCCCGGCTCGCGAGGTCGCCGCGGCGATCACGGTGCTCGGGCTCGCGTTCATCGGCATGGCGGTCGCGTCGACCCCGATCACGACCGACACCATCCCCGGGCTGTTCTCGCTGCTGGCGCTCGTGATCGTCCCGCCGTCCGTGGCGATCTTCGTCACGCACCGCTTCCGGCAGCTCGTGCAGCGTGAACTCGACCGGGTGCTCGTGCAGTCGAACGTCTCCGCGCCGCAGTTCGCCGTCGGCATGCTCGCATCCGACGAACTCGCCCGACTCGACCTCGCCGCCGAGAAGCTCCTCGACGCCGTCGCGAACGGCACCGACCCGCTCCCCCTCTCGGACGCGTCCTCGTCGGTGGCGGCGTCACTGGCCACCGAGCTCCGCCTGCACCTCATCGAGGGCCGCCGCGAGACCTGGCTGTACCACGCCATCACCGAGTCGGACCACCTCGGCCGTGCCGTCAGCGTCGCCGACCCCGGGTCGCTCGCCGGGCACCTCTCCCCAGCACAGCGCGACGGACTGCTCCAGGCGCTCTGGCAGATGGTCGGCGACGGCCGCGGGCTGCAGCCCGGCGTCCCGATGGTCTCCGTCACGCTCGGGCCGGTCGGCTCGGACGGGCACCCGGTCTCGGACGAGGAGATGGACGTGCCGATCGTCATCGAGTCCCGCGGCGTCCCGCGCCGACGGCTCGGCCCGACGGCCTGGAGCGGACTCGCCCGCATCGGGAGCTACACCGACACGGTGCGGGACGGGGCGCTGCACATCGTCGCCCACTGCGTCGTGAGCCGACATCCCACGATGTGACGGGTTGTCGGACACCCTGACCAGCCTGCGCTCGCCGAGTGGGCCCACCACCTAGGCTCTGCCACGCAGACCACGAGAAAGGACGCCAGCATGGCGACTCCAGAGGAACCGATCCGACTCGCACTCGTCGACGACCACAAGATGCTGCTCGGCGCCCTGACGGAGTGGATCCGTGGCGCTGCCGACGACATCACGCTCGTCGCCGCCGTCACGACCTGGCCCGAGCTGCTCACCAGCCCGTCGTTCCCGGTCGACGTGGTGCTGCTCGACCTGGACCTCAAGGACTCGATCCCGGTCTCGCTGAAGATCTCGACGCTCAAGACGGCCGGCGTGAAGACCGTCGTCATGAGCACGTACTCCGAGCCGAACGTGGTGCGCGAGGCCCTCGGGTCCGGTGCCCTCGGGTACCTCGTGAAGAGCGAGGACGCCGAGATGATCGTCGAGGCGATCCGCTCGGCACAGCGCGGTGAGCAGTATGTGTCCGCCGAGCTCGACCTGGCGATCAACTCCGGTGACGTCGGTGGCGTGCCGAAGCTCAGCGCGCAGGAGCGCCGCGTCATGGCGCTCTACGGCGGTGGCGAGCCGGTGAAGAGCGTCGCGTACCAGCTCGGCATCTCCGAGGAGACCGCGAAGAGCTACCTCAAGCGCATCCGTGAGAAGTACCGCGTGGCCGGATTCGACGTCGGCACGAAGGTCGCCCTCCGGAAGCGTGCGATCACCGACGGCATCATCTTCGAGGACGGCAGCCCCCACGGCCTGTAGGTCCCTGTCGGGCGCGGGCGTCCGCGCGGGCCATCCCCTGACCATCGAGTGCGCAGAAGATGCGTCCGGACAACCCCGGAGGCCACACTTTCTGCGCACTCGCTCCGGCGCTCCGGCTGGGCCGCAACGTCGAGAGCGCAGAAAAAGCGTCCGGATACCCCCGGAGGCCACACTTTCTGCGCACTCGCTCGTGCATGTGATGCCCGGTACCCCGATCTCGGTGCCCCGGGCCCGGCCCGCGCGCGTCAGACGAGCGGGATCGGGGACGTGATCGGGCCGGTCGTGGGGTGCGGAGCTGACAGGGCCGCGCGGCGGTTCGACCGACGCTCGACGGCGTAGCTGATCGAGGTCATCACCACACCGAGCAGCGCGAGCACGATGCCGAGCCACCCCGGTGCCACGAAGCCGAACCCGGCGGCGATGACCGCGCCGCCGAGGGCAGCACCGAGCGAGTTCCCGATGTTGAACGCCGAGTGGTTCAGCGCCGCGGCGATCGTCTTCGCGTCTCCGGCGACGTCCATCAGGCGCGACTGCACCGCCGGCGGGATCGCCGACGAGGTCGCTCCGAGCAGGAACGCCCCGACGAACACGCCGACGGCCCACTGCGCGGTGAGCACCGTCACGAGCAGCGCGCCGATGAGTGCGAACATGCCGACGTAGATCGTGCGCTTGACGCTGTGGTCGGCGAGGTGCCCGCCGAGGACACCGCCCACGACCATGCCGAGGCCGACGACCACGAGCACCAGAGGCACCACGGACTCCGACAGCCCCGTGACGTTGGTGACGAGCGGCGAGATGTACGAGTACACCGCGAAGAACCCGCCGAACCCGACCGCGCCGAGCCCCATCACGAGCCAGACCTGGGGCACGCGGAACGCCCGGAGCTCACGGCCGATGGACGCGTGCTCGTCGCGGGCCGAGCGCGGGACGAAGGCCGACACCGCGAAGAACGTCGCGGCGAAGAGCACGGCGACGACGCCGTACGCCACACGCCAGCCGGCGTTCTGCCCGATGAACGTGATCGCCGGGACGCCGATGACGTTCGCGACGGACAGGCCGAGCAGCACCATCGCGATGCCCTTGCCGCGCTTGCCGGGACCCATGATGTCGCCGGCGACGATCGAGGCGATGCCGAAGTACGCACCGTGCGGCAGGCCCGCGACGAACCGGGCGACGAGCACCAGCCCGAAGGACGGCAGCAGCGCGCTGGCGATCGTGGCGACGACGAACCCGACGAGCAGCACCATGAGGAGCCCCTTGCGCGGGAACTTCGCCGACATCGCGGCGATCGTCGGCGCACCGACGACCACGCCGAGCGCGTAGGCGCTGACGAGCCATCCGGCGTGGGCGATGCCGGCGTCCGGGTTCGCGGCGTACTGCGTCGGCAGGAGCGCCTCGGCGATGTTCGGGAGGAGCCCCATCGCGACGAACTCGGTCGACCCGATGGCGAACCCACCGAGGGCGAGGGCGATGAGCGCGAGCGCGCGACGCGCAGGCGAGAGCTGGGACATGGTGCCTGTTTCGGACGTGATGGACGGTTCGGGACCAGCCGCGGAGCTCACGGAGGAGGGGCTGGAGGTGAGGCGCGTGGCGGAGCGCGCCGGGCCTCCCGTCCGGGACGGCGTCGTCGCGACCGGCGTTCGCCGGTCCGCTCGACGGTGAACGGGAGAGACCGGTCCGACTGCGCGGCCCGGTCGGATCAGTGTAGACCGCTCCAAACCATCAACGGAACCCGCCGAGCCGAATCGATTCGATGCCCGCCGTTCAGGCGGCGCGTCGCTCCGGCTGCCGGTGGACGACCACGGGCGCGGGGGAATCGTCGCGGTGCACCCACCCGGCACCGCACTCGGTGCAGGTGGCCCAGGCGTTCTGGTCGTCGGAGTCCACGTCGATGACGACCGTTCGCAGGTCGCAGTCGGGGCACCAGCCGTCGTGCATCATCACGATCTCCTCGTCACGTCGGTGGCCGCCCGGTGCGACCATCTGCGAAACATGACACACCCGACCACCGACATCCCCGGGAGGACGACGGCGTGTCGCGGAGCCCAGCGATCAGTCCGTCAGCGCGGCGTTCTCGCGCTGCACGGCGTCGAGGAAGTCGTTCACCTCGACCGGCAGGTGATCGCCCGGCTGGCGCGGGACCGGCACCCCGAGCTGGATGAGCTGTGACGGCATCGGACGGGTCGTGGCCCCGTTCCGGACCATGTGCTCGACGCGGTCGGTGTAGCCGCGGAAGGCATCGGACTCGTGCCAGTCGTACCACGCGCCCTGTGTGTGCAGCGGGTCGAACCCCCAGTGCGCAGCGCGCGCGGACGACTCCTCCGCGAGCCGGCGGTCAGTCCGGGCCGATCGGCGACGTAGGACACGCAGGACCGTGCAGAGGACACCGAGCCCGATCAGGATCACGAGCCAGACGACCGGGCCCACGAACGGGTTTCCGGGCTTGATCGCCTCGCACTCCGCGCGGGTGAGGATCTCGCTGACGTTGCGCAGGCACGCCTCGTACTGCTGTTGCCGTCCGTCGTCGAAGGACGACGAGATCGCGGCCATCCCGAGCCCGAGGAGCGGGAGGACGGCCAGTGCGAAGGCGATGATCGACAGCACCTTCAGGGCGGTCTGCCTGAGTCGCGCCGGCTGCAGCGCGACCCGACGCTGCTCGTCTGCGGGCACCTCGGCGCGGGCACGCCCGATCGCCTGCGACCATGCCGCTCGCCAGGACCGTTCACGGTGCCGGAGCATCGGGATGAGCACGATCGCGCGCTGCTGCCAGTCGACGAACGCCGCACCCTCCGGCGTCTGCCGCCACATCGAGAACTCGTGCCGGGCGGTCTGCTCCGCCATCGCCTGCTGGAGCGCGTGCTGCTCCTGCTGCAGCGCGAGCTGCTCCTGCTGGAGTGCCACCTGCTCGGCGGCGCTGCGGGCCGCCCGAGCGGTGTTGAACATCGTGAACGTGTTCGCCACGGCGCTCGCTGCGTTCGTGAACTCGATGGTCTGGAGCGATGCCGCGGACGACGCCTGCGAGCTGCGGATAGCCCCCATGTCCCGGCCGAACTCGTCGTTGCTGTAGGCCATGCCCCACCAGCGCTTCCTGATCCCGTGCGCGACCGAATGTCACGCGTCCAGGACGCCAGCGGGGACAGATCCCCCGGGATGCGTCCAGATCCCCCGAGCCGAGGCTAGGAGATGGCTGAACGCCGACCCAACTCCGGAGCGCCCCCAGATCGGGGCACGGACGCAGGAGCGGACGGACGGACCCGACGCCGTCAGGAGTCGAGCGCAGCCTCGAGCCGCGCGAGCTTGCCGTCGAGCTCGCCCGTGTGGCCAGGGCGGATGTCGGCCTTCAGGACGAGGGACACCCGGGTGCCGTACGCGCCGACGGCCTCGGTCGCACGCTTGACGACGTCCATGACCTCGTCCCACTCCCCCTCTATCTCGGTGAACATCGACGAGGTGCGGTTCGGCAGCCCCGACTCGCGGACGACACGGACGGCCGCGGCGACGGCGTCGTGGACGGACCCGTCGGACGAGGCTGAAGGACCACCGGACGGGGCGAGGGAGAAGGCGACGATCATGGGTCCATCCTGCCCTCTGCGGCGACGCCCGGCCCGGACCCCGCAACGCCAGGCCCGGACCCCGCGACGCCCGGCCCGGACCCAGCGACGCCCGGCCCGGACCCAGCGACGCCCGACCCGGACCCGGCGAGCGCACCTCGCCGCGCCCGGAGCCCGATCCGGACGACGAGCACGAGGGCCCAGACGAGGATCGCGACCTCGAGGGCGTTCCGGATCGTGAGCACGACGAGGATCCACGGCTGCACGGTGAGCACCTGGTCGTAGTAGGCGGGGTAGATCAGCTGCGTCAGGAACGCCATGGGCAGCGCCGCCATCGCGATCGGCAGGAACCGTCGTGCACTCCCCCGGCCGGCGATCAGTCCCCACACGATCGGCACCGCGAACCACCCGATGTACTGCGGGGACCCGACCTTGTTCGTGGCGATGAGCGCCGCGACGAGCACCAGTGCGAGCAGCGGCGCGACCTCGGCTCGACGGGCGCCGCGGACGACTGCCCACGCGGCGAGCGCGATGCCGCCGAGGACCACGAGCGCCATCAGGGGCGTGGAGGCGGCTGCGGCCAGGTGGGTGCCGTTCCCCGAGACCTCGAAGGTCAGGATCTCCCGGTCGTAGAACACCGCGGCCCCCGGGACGTGCGCGGCGGCCGCCCACATGAACGGCGTCGCGAGCGGCGCCTCGATCTGGAGCGCCCGACCGCTCTGCTGTCCGACGAAGGACAGCAGGTGGGCGGCACCGCCGAACAGCACGTCGACGAGGACGACCAGCGCGGTGACGACGAGCGCTCCGACGACGACCCCGCGCCGGTGCCCGCGCCGCACGACGAGCAGCACACCGACGAGCGCGGCCGGCCACACCTTGATCCACGCGGCGGCGGTGAACACGGCAGAGGCCACCGCCGGCCGGGACGCGACGAAGCACACGCCGACCATCGCCACCGCGGTCGCGACGGTGTCGATCCGCCCCAGGCCGATCGGCCCGAGCGCGAGGAGGAACACGAGCCACCACCAGACGACCCGCACGCCGAGCGCCCGGAACCGCCAGAGGAACGCGCACGCGGCGGCGTCGAGCAGGACCATCAGGACGAGCCACCCGGTGCCGATCGACGCCGCTCCGCCGATCGCGGCTGCGGCCATGGGGACGATCGCCAGGATCGGGTACACCCAGTCCGAGTCCATGCCGACCCAGTAGTGGGACGTGAGCCCGGTCTCGATCCACCGTCGGTAGGTGATCGTGACGTCGCCGAGCGGCAGGTTCGCGGTCGTCGCGGTCAGCCACCACAGCACGGCGTGCACCGCGACGAACGCGACGGCGAAGCCCACGACCTCGAACCACCTGGACCTCAGCACCCCAGGATCGTAGCGGCGCGATCCCCAGGACTTCCCGAGGATGACGTGTCACCGTCTGAGGGTGACCACTCCACGCAAGCGCACCGGCAAGCGCAGGGCCACCATCTGGATCTCGATCGCGGCAGCCGTCGTGGTCCTCGGCGTCGTCGGGACCGTGATCGGTACGACGGTGTACTCGAACACCGAGAACGCCAAGGCAGAGGCGGAGCCGAGCGTCGCCGCGAGTCGTGCCCCGTCGACACTCGACGCGAGCGATCTCACCGGCGACTGGACCGTCGGCAGCGGCTCCGAGGCCGGCTACCGGCTGCACGAGGTCCTGAACGGTTCCGACGTGACCGTCACCGGGCGGACGGACAGCGTCAGCGGGACCGCGACGGTCGACGGCTCGTCGATCACGGCGGCGTCGATCGAGGTCGAGGTCGCCGACATCGCCACCGACTCCGCCCAGCGGGACTCGTACTTCCGCGATTCCGCGCTCGACACCGCGGCGTTCCCGAAGGCGACCTTCACGCTGACGAGCCCGATCGCGGATGCCGTCCCGTCCGGGAGTGGGACCACGACCGTGCAGGCCGCCGGCGACCTGACGCTGCACGGCGTGACGAAGTCGGTCACCGCGACGCTGCAGGTCGGCCTGAACGGCGACGGCGTCGACATCTCCGGCTCGATCCCGATCACGTTCGCCGACTACGGCGTGCAGGCACCGAGTCTCGGGTTCGTGAAGGTCGATGCGGACGGCGCGGTCGAGTTCCTCGTCCATGCGACACCCGCCGGGTAGAGCACCCGCCCCGCCTCACCGGTCCCAGGTCTTCACCCAGTCGATCTCGAGGTGCCCGGGCTTCCCGTAGTCCCCGATCTGGAACATGAATCGGTGCGCGGTGGTCGGCACGTGCTTGGTGACCGTGAGCACGAGCTCGCCGTCCACGAAGTACCGGACCGAGACGCCGGGGATCCACTCGGTCGTGTAGGTGTGCCACTGCCGCCAGGTCGCGTCCGTGTGCAGGCCGATCGCGTTCCGCTCCTGACCGGGCACCATCGAGTGGCTGAATGCCCCGACGGTGCCCTGGAAGGTCCCCTCGGGGAAGTCCAGCTCCCCCTCCGACCAGACGTTCGACGTCGGCCACAGCATGAAGGCGGCGCCGTTGCCGTCCCCACCGCTCGCGCGGGCTCGCACGCTGAAGGTCCCGCCGACGTGCGACCAGGCTCCGTCCGGCGTGCCGAACGTGCCGGCGGCCCCGCGCTTCCCGTCCATCGCGACGTCCATGATCCCGTCGTGGGCGCTGATCACCTCGCCCGACCAGTACTTCCCGCTCATGCCGTCCGGGTAGGGCTGCCACGACCCGGCGTACGTGGCGGCGAACTGTCCGCCGGCGGCCGCCGGGGTGTCGAAGTCCTCCGAGAACGTCGGGGCCGCACCACCGGCAGGGGGCGTGGGCGTCGGCGCTCCGGCGACGGTCGGCGCGGGCGACGCGGGGTCCCCGGCCCACGTGCGCGCGTCGGCGGTCGTGACGGCGCCGAGCGTCACCGCGGCGGCGATGACGGCGGAGAACACGAGCAGCGTCCGAGCGACCTTCATCGGTCGTCCCGGAGCTGGACGGGGTGCTGTGCGTACTGCATGGTCGTGGATCGCCTTCCGGGGACGGACCACCGTGTCTGATCGGTCGGGTGTCGTCCCTCGGCTGTCTGTCTACGCGCTCTCCGGCGGTCCCACGAGGCTCTGCGCCACCGCTGGCGGGATCGGTGCGGGCTCCCACGTGCGGTGCGTGTTCACGCTGCGGTTGCGTGTTCCCGCGACCCTGCACGCGCGGCTGCAACCGCGCCGTGACGCGCGCGAGCCGCGACACTGTCGCTGTCGTACGACAGCGACAGTGTCGCTACACCGCGCGCGCAACAGTTGCGCGCGCGGTGCGGCGACAGTGCGGACGTCGTACGACAGCGATCCTGTCGTTTCGAGTCGCGTCCACCGCCATCCATCGGACGGGAGGCTCGACACACGTCCGGCACCGAGCCTCCCGTCCGGCCGTGGTCGCGACGAGTGCGCGCCGCCGCACCGCGCACTCGTCGCCTCCGCAACCCGCGACGCTGCCTCGGCCCCGCGCGTCCCCTCGCGGGCTCGGCTCCGCGCGTCCCGTCGCGTCCGCAACGAGCGACAGCGTCGCTGTCGTACGACAGCGATGCTGTCGCAACCCCGCGCCCGCAACAGTTGCGCGCGCGGTGCGACGACAACGCGGACGTCGTACGACAGCGACGCTGTCGTTCCGAGTCGGGCTCCGATCGGTGCACAAGCGCACAAGTGCACACGAGCGCACGCGAGCCGACCCGCACGAATCAGCCGATGGCGTGCGTCACGCCGTGGCGTCCCCGGTGACGGCGAGGTCGCGGACCACGCCGGGCAGGGCCTCGATCAGGGCGGTCATCGTGAAGGGCCCGCCCCCGGACGCACGCCGCGCCGCGGTACCGTGCACGACGGCCCCGGCGGCAGCGAGGTGCGCGAGCGCCTCAGGACCGACCTCGCCCTCACCGGCCCGGCCGGCGACGAGCGCACCGAGCACCCCGCCGAGGACGTCTCCGGCGCCCGCGGCGGCGAGCCAGGGCGTGGCGGAGGACGCCACGAGCCGCACCGAACCGTCCGGCGTCACGACGTGCGTGTCGGATCCCTTGAGGAGCACGACGCTCCCGGTCCGCTCGGCGGCGCGGAGTGCCGACCCCCGCGGGTCGTCCTCGACGGCATCCCGGGACACCTGCAGCAGCGCAGCGAGCTCGCCGGCGTGCGGGGTCAGCACCGCGAGCGGGCCGAGGTCGACGAGCGGGATGGCCCCGGCGTCGACGACCACCGGGACTCCGTCGTCCGATGCGTGCCGGAACGCGTCGGCGGTGGTCTCGTCGAGGTCGTCGAGGGAGTCCGCGGCGATGCCGGACCCGACGAGCCAGGCCTGGACACGACCGACACCGGACACGACCTCGGGGCGGCGCGCGAGCACGGAGTCCGTCGCACGGGTCGGCCCGACGTACCGGACCATGCCGACCCCGGTGTGCACGGCGGCGTCGACACCCATGACCGCGGCGCCCGGGTAGGCGGCGGAGCCGGTCGCGACGCCGAGGACCCCCCGCCGGTACTTCGTCGTGTCGCCGGTCGGGACCGTGATCCACGAGGCGGCATCGGACGGGGAGACGGGGACGAAGTCGTTCACCACCCCCACGTTACGGTGGAGCGCATGAGCCTGTTCCTGCCTGGTCGTGTCGTCGTCTTCGACTACGGCGAGGTGATCAGCCGGACACCGCACGCCGCCAGGGACGCCCTGCTCGCAGCGACGGGGCTCGCCGCCGACGAGCTCTTCCCCGTGTACCAGGAGCTCCGTCACGACCTCGACCGTGGCGACCTCTCGGTGCTCGACTACTGGCGCGCCATCGCCGCCCGCACCGGTCGGACCTGGTCGGTCAGCGAGATCCACCGCTTCTGGGCCCTCGACTTCACCGGCTGGTTCGAGGTCGACCCCGACGTGCTCGACCTCGTCGAGGAGCTGCACGAGGCCGGGACCCGCATCGCCCTCCTGTCGAACGCCGGGTTCGACTTCGGCGACCCCTACCGCCGCTCCCCGATGGCGTCGATGTTCGAGACCGTCGTGGTCAGCGCGGAGGAGCACGTGCTGAAGCCCGACCCGTCCATCTACCGCACCACGTGCGACCGGCTGGGAATCACCCCGGCGCAGATGGTGTTCGTGGACAACAGGGCCGAGAACGCCACCGGTGCGGAAGCGATCGGTGCGGTCGGCCACCACTACACCTCACCGGCCGGGCTGCGGAGCTTCCTCGAGCGCCTGTCGGAGACCGAAGGAGCCACCGCGTGACGCACGCCCTGTTCGAACCGATCACCATCCGCGACCTGACGGTCCGCAACCGCATCTGGGTCTCCCCGATGTGCCAGTACTCGGTCGAACAGCAGGACGGTGTCCCGACGCCGTGGCACCTCGTGCACCTCGGCGGGTTCGCGAAGGGCGGCGCGGGTGCGGTCGTCGTCGAGGCCACCGGCGTCGTGCCGGAAGGCCGGATCAGCCCGCAGGACCTCGGCCTCTGGAACGACGAACAGCGCGACGCGTTCCGGCCGATCGTCGACTTCATCCACTCGCAGGGCGCCGCCGCCGGCGTGCAGCTCGCGCACGCCGGGCGCAAGGCCTCGACGTACCGCAGCTGGTCGCCGACGCAGGGCACCGTGCCGGCCTCGGACGGTGGATGGACCGCCGTGGCACCGTCGGCCGTCGCGTTCCCCGGCTACGACGTCCCGCGCGAGCTCGGAGTCGAGGACATCCGTCTGGTCGCGCTCGGCTTCGCCGCCGCGGCCCGTCGTGCGATCGAGGCCGGGTTCGACCTCATCGAGATCCACGCCGCGCACGGGTACCTGCTCCACGAGTTCCTCTCGCCGCTGAGTAACCACCGCACCGACGACTTCGGTGGGTCGCTCGAGAACCGCGCGCGGGCGCTGCTCGACGTCGTCGACGCCGTCCGCGCCGAGGTCGGTGACGGCTTCCCCGTCGTCGTGCGGTTCTCGGCGACGGACTGGACCGACGGCGGGCTGACGCTCGACGAGGTCGTCCAGGTGGCCCGCTGGGCGGCGGAGCACGGCGCCGACCTCGCCGACGTCTCGACCGGCGGCAACGTCGCGAGCGCGCCGATCCCCGTCGGCCCCGGCTACCAGGTGCCGTTCGCGGCCGCGGTCAAGCAGGGCGCCGGCATCGGGACGATCGCGGTCGGGATGATCTCGGACGCGTTCCAGGCGGAGCAGATCGTCGCGACCGGGCAGGCCGACGTCGTGATGGTCGGGCGCGAGTTCCTCCGCGACCCGTCGTTCGCGCTCCGGGCAGCCCGCGAGCTCGGTGTGCAGGTCGACTACGAGCCGCAGCAGTACCACCGAGCAACCGTCACGAAGTAGGGCGGATTCTCGGAAAGGCCGCCCGGCGCGGCACTACGATTGCAGACACTGTGGACGATCCTCCGAATCCTTCTTCGCCCCATCACTCATCCGGCGCTCACTCGGTGAGCTGCCCTGACTCGTCGTGTGCCCGCACCGCTTCCCCGCGGGGGTGGACCCGATGAGCGTCGTCGACATCGTCATGCTGATCGGCGGCATCCTGCTGACGCTCGGCACCGGCGTCTTCGTGGCGTCCGAGTTCGCGCTCGTGAATCTCGACCGCGCCGACGTCGAAGCACGCCGCGACCGCGGCGAGGCCGGCCTGGCACCCGTCATCGGTGCGCTCAAGGTCACCTCGACGCACCTGTCGAGCGCGCAGCTCGGCATCACGCTCACCACGCTGCTGACCGGCTACCTGCTCGAGCCCTCGATCGCCAAGCTCCTCGAAGCCCCGTTCCTCGCGATGAACCTGCCGGAGGGCATCGTCGAGACGGTCGGGTCGATCGTGGCGCTGGTCATCGCGACCCTGCTGTCGATGATCCTCGGCGAGCTCGTGCCAAAGAACTTCGCGCTCGCGCTGCCCCTGCAGACCGCGCGCCTGGTCGTGCCGCTGCAGATCGCCTTCACGACCGTGTTCAAGCCGGCCGTCGCCGTGCTGAACGGCACCGCGAACGCCGTGCTCCGCGCGATGGGGATCGAACCCCAGGAAGAGCTCTCCGGTGCGCGCAGCGCCGAGGAGCTCACCTCGCTGCTCCGCCGTTCCGCGTCGGAGGGCTCGCTCGAACAGGACACCGCGACGCTCCTGCAGCGCACGCTGTCGTTCTCCGAGCTCGACGCCAGCGACGTGATGACCCCGCGCCCCCGGCTCTCGACCATCCGCGTGTCCGAGTCCGCCGAGGACGTCATCGCGCTCGCACGCCGCACCGGCTTCAGCCGCTTCCCCGTCATCGAGGAGGACGCGGACGACGTCGTGGGCATCGTGCACGTCAAGCAGGCCGTCGCCGTCCCGCGCGAGAAGCGCGCGGAGGTCCCGGTCGGGGCGCTCATGACCGACGCCGAACGGGTTCCCGAGACGATGCCGGGCGACACCCTCCTCACCGAGGTCAGGGGTCGCGGCTACCAGATGGTGATCGTCGTCGACGAGTACGGCGGCACCGCAGGGGTCGTCACGCTCGAGGACCTCATCGAGGAGATCGTCGGCGAGGTGTCCGACGAGCACGACCGGGCACGCATCGACGTGGTCCGCTCCCGCAACTGGCTGACGTTCCCCGGGCTCCTCCGCCCGGACGAGCTCGAGGACCGCGCCGGGGTGAAGGTCCCCGAAGACGGCCCGTACGAGACCGTCGGTGGGTTCATCATGGCGACGCTCGGCCGGCTGCCGGTCGTCGGCGACGAGGTCCCGCTCGAGGACGGCGTGTTCCGCGTCGAACGCCTCGACGGACGCCGGATCGATCGGATCCGCTGGACCCCGACCCCGACCGACACCCCGCCAGGAGGCGTCACCATCCCGAACTCGCCCACCAAGCACAAGCAGAAGGAGGCCTCGCGATGAGCTCCGACTGGTGGGGCATCTTCTGGCTCGTCGTGCTGCTGCTCGGCAACGCCTACTTCGTCGCGGCCGAGTTCGCCGTCATCTCCGCGCGCCGCTCCCAGATCGAGCCCCGCGCCGAGGAGGGCTCCCGCGCCGCACAGATGACGCTGTGGGCGATGGAGCACGCCACCCGCATGCTCGCCACCACCCAGCTCGGCATCACGGTTTGCTCGCTGCTCATCCTCAACGTCTCCGAGCCGGCAATCCACCACCTGCTCGAGGTCCCGCTGCACCTCACCGGGTGGAGCGTCGAGGTCATCGGCATCGTCGCGTTCGTGTTCACCCTGCTGCTGGTCTCGTTCCTGCACGTGGTGTTCGGCGAGATGGTCCCGAAGAACATCTCGTTCTCGATGCCCGACCGCGCCGCCCTGCTCCTCGTGCCGACGCTCTGGTACATCGGGCACGGCCTGCACTGGGTCGTCGTCGGCCTGAACGAGGTCGCGAACGCCGTGCTCAGGCTGTTCAAGGTCGAGCCGAAGGACGAGGCCGTCAGCGCCTACACCGTCGAAGAGGTCCAGACGATCGTCGAGCAGTCCCGTCGCGAGGGCACCCTGTCCGACGACGGCGGCACGCTCAAGATGGCGTTCGAGTTCACCGAGAAGAAGGTCAGGGACATCGCCGTGCCGATGTCCGAACTCGTCACCCTGCCCGAGGACGCCACGCCCGGCGACGTCGAGCGTGCCGTCGCGCAGCGGGGCTTCTCCCGCTACGTGCTGATCGGTGAGACGGGCGAGCCGACCGGGTACGTGCACGTCAAGGACGTCATCGACCTGCGTCCGGACGAGTTCGACGACCCGGTCCCGCCGAAGCGCATCCGGCAGCTCATCTCGCTCTGGACCGAGATGGACCTCGAGGACGCACTCGCGACGATGCGCGCGGCCGGGCGCCACGTGGCGCGGGCGTTCGACGCGGACGGTCGAACGACGGGCGTGCTCTTCCTCGAGGACATCCTCGAAGAGCTCGTGGGCACCGTCGAGGACGCGACCAGACGCCGCTGACCGCCAGCGCCGCGCGTTTCGCCCGCGAAAGCGACAGATTCACGCGGGCATGTCCCAGCGAACTGTCGCTTTCGTGGCAGAGACGGGCGCACAGACGGACGGGAGGCCCGGTGCCAGCTGGCACCGGGCCTCCCGTCCGTCCGTGGCCGCTACCAGCTGACGGGGAGCGGCTTGCCCTCTTCGTACCCCGCGGCGGACTGGATGCCGACGAGCGCACGCTCGGAGAACTCGGCCAGGCTCGTCGCCCCGGCGTACGTGGCGGAGCTGCGGACACCGGTCGTGATCATGTCGAGCAGGTCCTCCACGCTCGGACGCTCCGGGTCGAGGTAGATCGTCGACGACGAGATGCCCTCGGCGAAGAGCGCCTTGCGCGCCCGCTCGTAGGGGTCGAGCCGTTCGAAGCGCTCGCGCACCGCCTTGGCCGACGCCATCCCCCAGCTCTCCTTGTACGCGGCGCCCTTCGCGTCGCGACGGAGGACCCCGGGAGCTTCGAGCGTGCCCGCGAACCACGAGCCGATCATGACCGCGCTCGCGCCGGCTGCCAGTGCGAGTGCGACGTCGCGCGGGTACCGCACGCCCCCGTCCGCCCACACGTGCGCGCCGAGGGACCACGCAGCCGCGGCGGTCTCGAGCACGGCGGAGAACTGCGGTCGACCCACCGCGGTCATCATGCGGGTGGTGCACATCGCGCCGGGGCCGACACCGACCTTGATGATCGACGCTCCGGCGTCGACGAGGTGGTGGACCGCGTCGGCGGTGACGACGTTGCCCGCGACGAGCGGGATGCCGAGGTCGAGCGCCGCGACGGTGCGGAGCGCGCGGAGCATGCCGTCCTGGTGGCCGTGCGCGGTGTCGAGCACGAGGACGTCCACCCCGGCCGCGGCGAGGGCCTGGGCCTTCGCGGCGACGTCGCCGTTGATGCCGATGGCGGCCGCGACGCGGAGTCGGCCGGACGCGTCGACCGCAGGACGGTAGATGCTCGACCGGATCGCGCTCGTCGGGCTCGTGGTGCCGACGACGCGACCGTGCCGGGTGACCGGAGCGAAGTCGGCACCGGCCGCGGTGAGGACGTCGTACACGTGGCGCGGGGTGCCGGCGTCCTCGGCGTCGATGCCCGTGGAGGCGCCGTGCAGCAGGTCGCGCAACGTGGCGTCGGGGCCGGCCGTGCCGAGGCGTGTGGCCGGCACGCACCCGAGGTACTCCCCCTCGCCGTCACGCACCACCACACCGCGTCCGGCGACCGGCAGGAGCTGTTCGAGGGTCTCGGCGACGGTGGTGTCCGCGCCCATCTCGATCGCGGTGTCGAACTCCACCGGTTGTTCCTTCACCCAGCGGATCGCGGCGTCGAGGTCCTGCAGGTGCATGTCCTGCGGCAGCACCCCGAGGCCACCACGACGCGCCAGGGTCGCCGCGAGTCGCGGGCCCGTGACCGAGTTCATGTTCGCGCTGACGATCGGGATCGTGGCGCCGCTGCCGTCGTTCGCGGAGAGGTCCACGTCGAAGCGGCTGGTCACCGCGGAACGGCTCGGGACCAGGAAGACGTCGGAGTAGGTCAGATCGTGCGTCGGCCGAGTCTCGTAGAACCTCATGCCGCCCACTGTACGGCTCGGCGACATGCCTCGGTCTGACACCGAACGGACATGTGGAAACGGCTACGCTTGACCCCTGTGTGGAGCAGGGTTGCCCCGCACGACACACACGAGCATCAATCGACGGAGAGTGGGCGATCGGCTGTGTCGAGCCATCTGACCGGAACTGACGAGACCGCGGGCGAATTCGGCGCGAACGAGTGGTTGGTGGACGAGCTGTACGAACAGTTCCTCGCCGACAAGGAGTCGGTCGACAAGTCGTGGTGGCCGGTCCTCGAGAGCTACCACCAGACCGCCGGCAAGGGCGCGGGCACGGCACCAGCAGCACCGGCGTCCGCGACCGCAGCACCAGCAGCACCGGCGCCCGCGACCGCAGCACCCGCATCCGCGGCACCCGCACCCGCCGCTCCTGCAGCCGAGGCGAAGGGCGGGCAGATCCAGGCGAAGACCACGTCCAAGCAGCCGTCGCCCCAGCCGATCCCGGCCGAGGCGAACGACGAGGCCGACGACCACGACGAGACCCACGAGGACGTGGCCACCCCGCTCCGTGGCATGGCGAAGACCCTCGCGTCGAACATGGACGCCTCGCTCACCGTCCCGACCGCGACGAGCGTCCGCACGATCCCGGCGAAGCTGATGATCGACAACCGCATCGTCGTCAACAACCACCTGCGCCGTGCCCGCGGCGGCAAGATCTCCTTCACCCACCTGATCGGCTGGGCGATGGTCCAGGCGCTCAAGGACTTCCCGAGCCAGAACGTCTTCTACGAGGAGCGCGACGGCAAGCCGTTCGTGGTGCAGCCCGCGCACGTCAACCTCGGCATCGCGATCGACGTCCCGAAGAAGGACGGCACCCGCTCCCTGCTCGTCCCGAGCATCAAGCGCGCCGAGACGCTGACGTTCGGCCAGTTCCTCTCCGCCTACGAGGACCTCGTCAAGCGTGCCCGCGACAACAAGCTCACGCCGACGGACTTCCAGGGCACGACGATCTCCCTGACGAACCCGGGTGGCATCGGCACGGTGCACTCGGTCCCGCGCCTGACGAAGGGCCAGGGCGCGATCATCGGCGCCGGTGCGCTCGAGTACCCGGCACAGTTCCAGGGCTCGGCGCCGAAGACGCTCGTCGAGCTCGGCGTCGGCAAGACCATCACGCTCACCAGCACGTACGACCACCGCGTCATCCAGGGCGCCGGCTCCGGCGAGTACCTGAAGAAGGTGCACGAGCGGCTCATCGGCCAGCACGACTTCTACGAGGGCATCTTCTCGGCGCTCCGCATCCCCTACAAGCCGATCCAGTGGGCGAACGACATCAACGTCGACCTCGCGCACCGCGTCGGCAAGACGGCCCGCGTGCAGGAGCTCATCAACAGCTTCCGGGTCCGCGGTCACCTGATGGCCGACGTCGACCCGCTCGAGTACCGCCAGCGCACTCACCCGGACCTCGAGATCGAGAGCCACGGGCTGACGTTCTGGGACCTCGACCGCGAGTTCGTCACGGGTGGGCTCGCCGGCACCACGAGCGCGCCGCTCCGCGACATCCTCGGCGTCCTCCGCGACGCGTACTGCCGCACCGTGGGCATCGAGTACATGCACATCCAGGACCCGGAACAGCGCCGCTGGGTGCAGTCCCGCATCGAGGTGCCGTACTCGAAGCCGTCGAAGGAGGAGCAGCTGCGCGTCCTCGGCAAGCTCAACGAGGCCGAGGCGTTCGAGACCTTCCTGCAGACCAAGTACGTCGGCCAGAAGCGCTTCTCCCTCGAGGGCGGCGAGTCCACCATCGCGTTCCTCGACACCCTGATCCAGGGCGCCGCGGCGGCCGGTCTCGACGAGGTCGCGATCGGCATGGCCCACCGCGGTCGACTCAACGTGCTGACCAACATCGCCGGCAAGACCTACGGCCAGATCTTCCGCGAGTTCGAGGGCACCACGCTCCCCGGTGCCGTGCAGGGCCAGGGCTCCGGCGACGTGAAGTACCACGTCGGCACCGAAGGCGTGTTCAAGGCCTCTGACGGCTCGTCGATCCCCATCACGATCGCCGCGAACCCGTCCCACCTCGAAGCGGTCGACGGTGTCCTCGAGGGCATCGTCCGCGCCAAGCAGGACCGGAAGCCCGCCGGCGAGTTCGGCGTGCTCCCCGTGCTCGTGCACGGCGACGCCGCGATGGCCGGACAGGGTGTCGTCGTGGAGACGCTCCAGATGTCCCAGCTCCGCGGGTACCGCACCGGCGGCACGGTCCACCTGGTCATCAACAACCAGGTCGGGTTCACCACCCCGCCGGAGTCGGCACGCAGCTCGGTGTACTCCACCGACGTCGCGAAGACGATCCAGGCGCCGATCTTCCACGTCAACGGTGACGACCCCGAGGCCGTCGCCCGCGTGGCCGACCTGGCGTTCGCGTACCGCGAGGAGTTCCACCGCGACGTCGTGATCGACCTGGTCTGCTACCGCAGGCGCGGCCACAACGAGGGCGACGACCCCTCGATGACGCAGCCGCTCATGTACAACCTCATCGAGGCGAAGCGCTCGGTCCGCACGCTCTTCACCGAGGCACTCGTCGGCCGCGGGGACATCACGCAAGAGGAGTACGACGAGGCGCACCGCGACTTCCAGGACCGTCTGGAGCGTGCGTTCGCGGAGACGCACGAGGCGCAGACCGGCACCATCCCGGTGATCACCGTCGACGACGACGGCGCCGTGCAGGGCCTCGAGCGACCGACCGCGCAGCGCGACGACTCCGAGAACGACGTCCACGAGACCGCGATCTCGAAGGAGCTCGTCGAGCTCATCGGCGACGCGCACGGCAACCCGCCCGCCGGGTTCTCCATCCACCCGAAGCTGCAGGCGCTGCTGTCGAAGCGCACCGACATGACCCGCAAGGGCGGCGTCGACTGGGCGATGGCGGAACTCATGGCGATCGGGTCGCTCCTGACCGAGGGCAAGCCGGTCCGGCTCGCCGGCCAGGACGCCCGTCGGGGCACGTTCGTGCAGCGTCAGGCGGTGTTCCACGACCGGGTGAACGGCCAGGAGTGGCTGCCGCTGTCGAACCTCACCGAGGACCAGGCGCGCTTCTACATCTACGACTCCCTGCTCAGTGAGTACGCGGCGATGGGCTTCGAGTACGGCTACTCGGTGGAACGTCCGGAGGCGCTCGTGCTCTGGGAGGCGCAGTTCGGCGACTTCGCCAACGGCGCGCAGACGATCATCGACGAGTTCATCTCCTCCGCCGAGCAGAAGTGGGGGCAACGCTCCGGCCTCGTCCTCTTGCTGCCGCACGGCTACGAGGGCCAGGGACCCGACCACTCGTCCGCTCGCATCGAGCGCTACCTGCAGCTCTGCGCCGAGGACAACATGGTGGTCGCCCGCCCGTCGACCCCGGCGTCGTACTTCCACCTGCTGCGTCGTCAGGCGTGGGAACGCCCGCAGCGGCCGCTCGTCCTCTTCAGCCCGAAGGCGATGCTCCGGCTCCGTCAGGCGACGAGCCCGGTCGAGGCGTTCACGAGCGGCACCTTCGAAGAGGTCATCGACGACGTGCAGGTCACCGACAAGGGTGCTGTGCGCCGCGTCGTGCTGCACTCCGGCAAGGTCCACCACGACCTGCGCGCCGAGGCGGACAAGCGTGAACTGACCGACGTCGCCCTGGTCCGGCTCGAGCAGCTGGCACCGCTCCCCCTCGAGCGGATCCTCGCGGTGCTCGCGAGCTACCCGAACGCCGATGTCGTGTGGGCCCAGGAAGAGCCCGAGAACCAAGGCGCGTGGCCGTTCGTGTGCATGAACCTCTCGCCGCACCTGGACGGCCGGCCGCTGTCGGTGGCTGCCCGCCCCGCGAGTGCCGCACCGGCGACGGGTTCGTCGAAGCGCTCCGCACAAGAGGCCACCGAGGTTATCACGAAGACCCTCGGCTAGACCACGACCACGAGGCCGGGGTGCGCTACACGATCCGCGTGTAGCGCACCCCGGCCTCGTGGTATCCACGCTTCTGGTAGAACCGGTGCGCGCTGTCCGTCGCCGCGGCGCTCACCGCGGAGAGGCGACGCGCGCCCTGCTCGCTCGCCCACGTCTCGAACGTGCCGATGAGCGCGGAACCCGTACCGAGCCTCCTGGCCGTCGGGTCGACCACCAGCAGCAACAGCTGCGCCGTCGGCTCGTCCGAGGCGTACGCCCACGTGACCTGCGCACCGGCGACGGCGACGGCTCGGCCGTCGTCGTCACGCACCAGCCACGTGCGGTGGCCGGCTTCCGGGGTGAGCCGTGCGAGCCGCGATCGCATCGCGGGTTCGTCGACGGTGTGACCGAGCAGACGGACGAGGGCGGTGACGTCAGCGACGTCCGCGTCGGACCAGGTGGTCATCGACTCGACGGAGAGGGTCATGCCGCGACCCTATCGACTGGTCGCGCATCGTGACGACTCGGTTGTGCCGACCCTTGATATTCATATACAATGTTGGCATATCAAGCACCATTCGAACCCATTGGAGCCGACATGCACCTCACCACACGTCACGGCCGCACCGCCGCGTGGATCGCCCTGCCCCTGGCCGTCGTCGCGAGCGGGGCCGTGATCGCCACCGCTTCGTACGCCGCCTTCTCCGCCACCACCGACAACGCCGCGAACTCTTGGCGCACCGGTGCTGTGTCGCTCACCGACGACGACAGCGGAGCGGCGCTCTTCACCGTTGACGACCTCGTTCCCGGCAGCACCGGCTCGAACTGCATCACGGTGACGTCGACCACGTCGAACCCGTCCGAGGTCCGGCTCTACACCGCAGCCCAGTCGGACGAGGACGCCATCGGCCAGCACCTCCAGATGACGGTCGAGCGCGGCGCCCTCGCCACCGCCGGGGACTGCACCACCTTCACGGGTGCGTCGACCGTGCACGACGGCACGCTCGCCGAACTGCTCACCGCCGGGTCGTTCGGCGACGGCGTCGACGACTGGAAGCCGGCGACCGGGACGTCCTCCACGACCTACCGGTTCTCGTACGCCCTCGACGCGGACACCCCGAACACCGCGCAGGACTCCGCGGTCGGCACCACGTTCGTCTGGGAAGCGCAGACCGACTGACCCGGAGCGGACGACCAGACCCGAAGTCGACGGCCAGACCCGACGATCCCGAGGAGCACCCGATGGCACACACGTCCGCTCGTCGCACCACCCGGTGCACCGGCGACCTCGTCCTCCTGCTCCTCGGGATCGCAGCACGCACGACCCTCGCCACCGTGTTCCTGCTCGCTGTCTGGGCCGCGCTCCCAGCCGCACTCGACTGGCGCGTGACCACCGTCGTCTCGGACTCCATGGCCCCGGCCATCCGGACCGGAGACGTGGTCGCAGCGATGCCGATCGAACCGGGGACGGCCTCCGTCGGGCAGGTGCTCCTGGTCGAGGACCCCGACCACGAGGACCGCCAGCGACTCCACCGTCTCGAGCGCATCGAGACCGACGGCGCCCTGCGACTCCGCGGGGACGCCAACCCGGAGCCGGACCGGACCGCGGTCGATGCGGACACCGTCCTCGGCGTCGGCGTGCTGCGCTTCCCGGTCGTCGGGCTCCCGAGCGTGTGGCTCCGCTCCGGCGACTGGGTGCAGCTCGCCACGACGGGCCTCGGGGTGATCGCGCTCGTCCTGCTGGGGCGCGTCGACCGTGACCTCCGGACCGGAGTTCCTTGCCGCCGCTGCGGGACGCCCCGCTGGGACCTGCACACGACCGTCGTGCGAACCGGCCCCGACGCGCCTGGAGGGACGTCGCTCGCGCTCCCTCTCGCCGCGACCGTGGCACTCGTCGCGATCGCCGCGACCACGGCCGGCGCCGGGTTCAGCGGGTCGACCACGACTGATGCCGCACTCGGCACGACGGACTCGTTCCCGTGCTTCCACCGCGGTGTCGCGGGTGCCGCCCTGGCGTGGGACTTCGCGGAACGCGGCGGCTCGACGGCGCTGGACTCCTCCGGCAACGGCCGCGACGGACTCCTGGGTGCCGGTGCTGCACGCACGAACGGCTCGTGCACCGAGAACCCCTTCGTCACGTTCTCCGACGGCTCGCCCCAGTCCGCCGTCGTCCACACGACGAGTTCGAGGGCAGCGCCGCCGACGTTCGCTGCCGAGCTGTGGTTCCGGACCGACCGCCCCCATGGCAGGCTGTTCGGGTTCACCGGGACACCGACGGGGACCACGGGCGCGTACGACCGCAACTTCTACGTCGGCGCAGACGGGCGCCTGGTGTTCGGCGTGTGGGACACGTCCGTGGCGAAGGTCGTGCAGAGCCCGGGGCGGATCGACGACGGCACCTGGCACCACGCGGTGGGGCAGTTCACCGCGGGCCGGCTCGAACTCCACGTCGACGGCGTCCTCGCGGCGTCACGGACAGACGTGCTGACCGCCGTGTCCTACAACGGGTACTGGCGGGCAGGCCACGGGAGGATCGAATCGACGTGGCCCAACCCGCCGACCGACCCGACGTTCGTCGGCGCGATCGACTCGGTACGCGTCCACCACGGCATCCTCAGTCCTGCGCAGATCACGGCTCGCTTCGCAGCCGGCCGGTGACCGTCCCGAGGTCAGTGCGTCGCCTGCTCCACCCGGATGCGCGCGAGGATCTCGCTCCGGAGCTGCTCAGGAGCGGACTCCTTGCAGGCACGACGGACCGTCTCCATGAGCACGACGTTGACGCGGTGCTCGGTGGTGCAGTCCTCGCAGCCGTCCATGTGCTCGCGGATGTCCGCCGCGTCCTCGCGGCAGAGCTCGTCGTGCAGGAACTCCTCGAGCTCCGCCTTGGCCTTCGAGCAGTCGCAGCCGCTCATCGCGCTTCCTTCCGTCCGTCGCGACCGGTGGTCGCAGCAACCTTCCGGCCCCGCCCGCGCATCGTCGCCGTCGACGCTGCGTCCGGGACGATGCCGGTCTCACGTGCGTGGTCCGCCAGGAGCCCACGGAGGAGCCGGCGACCACGGTGGAGGCGGCTCATGACCGTCCCCACTGGGGTCTTCATGATGTCGGCGATCTCCTGGTAGGAGAACCCTTCGACATCGGCGAAGTAGACGGCCATCCGGAAGTCCTCGGGGATGGCCTGCAGCGCGTCCTTCACTGCGGAGGACGGCAGGTGGTCGATGGCGTCGGCCTCGGCGGACCGGGCGGAGATCGACTGCGTGACGCTCTCCGCGCCGCCGAGCTGCCAGTCCTCGAGCTCGTCGATCGTGCCCTGGTACGGGTTCCGCTGGTTCTTGCGGTACGTGTTGATGAACGTGTTCGTGAGGATCCGGTACAGCCAGGCCTTGAGGTTCGTGCCCTGCTTGAACTGCCGGAACGCGGCGAACGCCTTGACGAAGGTCTCCTGCACCAGGTCGGACGCGTCGGCGGGATTGCGCGTCATGCGCATCGCGGCACCGTAGAGCTGGTCCATGAAGGGCAGCGCCTGGTCCTCGAACAGGGTGCGGAGCTCGGCGTCCGAGGCGGTGGTCGCGTCGACGACGTCCGCCTCTGCCTGCACAGCGTCGAGCTGCGCCTCGGTCTCGTCGACCAGGTCGTGCGGTGCTGCCTGTGGCTCGTCGGTCGTCATCGCGGGCCAGTCTAGAGCGAGCGCGGTGACCGCGGCGGGTGGCTGCTGCTCCAGAGCGAGCGCGGTGGCCGCGGCGGGCAGGTGCTGCCGCGCGGGTGCGAGTGCTGTCGCCAAGGGTCCTCCCGATCGTTTCAGTAGTCTTGTGAACCGATGGCAGAGACGACGCATTCCCAGACCGCCACAGGCAGCGGGCGCGAGACCGCAGCGGGCAGCGGGCGCGAGACCGCGCCCTGGATCGCCCCCGTGGCGGCTGGCCCGCTCCACGGCGACGTCGCACTGCCAGGCTCGAAGTCGTTGACGAACCGCGAGCTGATCCTCGCCGCACTCGCCGACGGGCCGTCCACCATCCACCTCCCCCTGCACTCGCGCGACTCCGCCCTGATGGTCGCGGGTCTCCGGCAGCTCGGCGTCGGCATCGAGGAGGTCGAACCCGACGGCGCGCCGAACCCGTACGGCCCGGACCTCCGGATCACGCCGGCCCCGATGACCGGTGGCGTCCGCATCGACTGCGGCCTCGCCGGCACCGTGATGCGCTTCCTGCCCCCGCTCGCCGCCCTCGCCACCGGGCAGGTCACGATCGACGGCGACCCCTACGCACGCAAGCGCCCGATGCACGCGATCATCAGCGCGCTCGTCGACCTCGGCGTGGACGTCACCGACGACGGCGACGGCGCGATGCCCTTCACGTTCACCGGCACCGGATCGGTCCGGGGCGGCACGCTCACCATCGACGCGAGTGCCTCGTCCCAGTTCGTGTCGGGGCTGCTCCTCTCCGCGCCGCGGTTCGACGAGGGGCTGCACCTGAAGCACGAGGGCGAGCGGCTCCCGAGCCTCCCCCACATCGAGATGACCGTCGCGGTGCTCCGAGCGCGCGGCGTCCGGGTGGACGAGCCCGCCGTCGGCGAGTGGATCGTGCACCCGGGACCGATCGCGGCGCGGGACGTGACCATCGAACCGGACCTCTCGAACGCGGCGCCCTTCGCGGTCGCCGCACTCGTCGCAGGCGGGACGGTCCGGATCCGGACGTGGCCGACGGAGACGACGCAGGTCGGCGCCGATCTCGAGACGCTCCTGCCCCTGTGGGGCGCAACCGTGGCCCGAGACGGTGACGACCTGGTGTTCGACGGCGGCGTCGGGGTGCTGGGCGGAGCCTCCCTCCCGGGTCTGGACCTGGACCTGACCCGCGGAGGCGAACTGGCACCCGCGCTCGTCGCGCTCGCGGCGCTCGCGGACGGCCCGACGACCATCACCGGCATCGGCCACCTGCGCGGACACGAGACCGACCGGCTCGCCGCGCTCGCCTCCGACGTGAACCGGACGGGAGGCTCGGTGCACGAACTCGACGACGGCCTGCGGATCGAGCCGGCCCGGCTCCACGGCGCGGCGTGGGCCGCGTACGAGGACCACCGGATGGCGACGGCCGGCGCGGTGATCGGACTCGTGACGGAGGGCGTCGCGGTGGACGACATCGGATCGACCGCGAAGACGCTGCCGCAGTTCCCGTCGCTGTGGGCGGCGCTCGTGGCGACGGCTTCGTCTCCGGGGGTGTGACGCGATGAGCTGGTGGGACGACGTCGACGGTGACGCGGACGAGGACGAGCCGTACGGCCAGTACGACGAGTCGAGCGTCCGAGTCCGCCCGAACCCGAAGGGCAACCGGCCCCGCACGAAGACCCGCCCGACGTACGACGACGCACCGAAGGGCTGGGTGACGAACGTCGACCGCGGTCGGTTCGGCGTGCTGGTCGACGGCGAACTCATCACCGCCACGAAGGCTCGTGAGCTCGGCAAGAAGTCCGTCGTCACCGGCGACACGGTGTTCCTGACCGGTGACGTCTCCGGTGCCGAGGGTTCACTGGCCAGGATCGTCCGGGTCGCCGAGCGCACCACGCTCCTCCGCCGGAGTGCCGACGACAGCGACGAGGTCGAGCGCGTGGTCGTGGCGAACGCGACGCAGATGCTCATCGTCGTCGCGGCCGCCGACCCCGAGCCCCGGACCCGGCTCATCGACCGGTACCTCGTCGCCGCGTTCGACGCCGGGCTCGACCCCATCCTCTGCATCACGAAGACCGACCTCGCCGATCCGGCTCCGTTCCTCGCGCACTTCGCGTGCCTGGACATCCGGATCGTCACGAGCCGCCAGGACGACTTCCCGCTCGAGGCCCTGCACGAACTCCTCGACGGCGAGGTGACCGTGACCGTCGGGCACTCCGGCGTCGGGAAGTCCACGCTCGTGAACGCCCTGACCGGGTCCACGCGGGCGACCGGTGTCGTGAACGCCGTGACCGGGCGGGGGCGCCACACGTCGTCGTCGTCGATCGCGCTCCGGGTCGAGGACGGCGGGTGGATCATCGACACGCCTGGCGTCCGGTCGTTCGGGCTCGGGCACGTCGACCCCGCGAACGTGTTCCGGGCGTTCGCCTCGCACGCGATCCCCGTCGCCCCGTCCGAGTCCGGGCTGGAGGACACCGGCATCCCGCTCGACCAGGCGCACGACTGGGAGATCGTCGACCGGGTGAACGCCGGAGAGCTCGGCCCGACGGGCATCGAGCGGCTGGACTCCTTCCGCGCGCTGCTGACCGGCATGGGCGCCGCCGACCCCGGTACGGACTAGCAGGACTCCTGCTCCACTCGCTCGTCCCGCCCCGTCCCGCCCCTTCGTCTTCCTTGCCCTGTCTTTCTCGTCCCCGACTGGTCACGACACCCCGCTCACGTCCGCCGAGCGGTCGCGAACCGTCGTCCCCGAAGCCGTCACCCGACGGAACGAGACCGGTCGGCGAGGCACGGCCGGGGCGTCGTGACCGCTCGACAAGCGGGCAACGAAGTTGTACAGTTGCCACTCGTGTCTGAAGTTGCAAAGTACAACTTTGCGCCGACCCGCGTCGACGCTCCCGCCTCATTCGACCGCGCCGACGACGCCGCGTCCGCATACCGGGGCCACGCCGCTCCCCGGTCTCCGCATCGTGCACCCAACGTCCTCCGTCCGGCCGCCCTCGGCACGACGCTCCTGACCTTCGCGACGCACATCCTCGTGCCGCTGTTCCTCGCCGCAGGCATGGGCCTGGCGTACCTCGGCGCCTTCCACGCCCCCGCACCGAAGGACCTCCCCGTCGGCATCGTCGGCCAGGGAGCGACCGCACAGGTGTTCGCGCAGTCCGTGACGGACCAGTCCGACGGCGCCCTCGTTGCACACGTCGTCGCCACCGACGCCTCGGCGAAGCAGCAGGTCCGGGATCGCGAGCTCGCCGCGGTCTTCGCCCCGACGACGACCGACGCATCGCTCTACGTCTCCACGGCGGCCAGCGAGACCACGGCCACCGCGGCGCAGAAGATCTTCATGCCGATCGCGTACGAGCAACACCTGCCGTTCCACGTCGTCGACGTCGTCCCCTCGGGCGACCAGGACAGCACCGGTCAGGGCCTCTTCTTCCTGCTCGTCGCACTGAGCGTGGGCGGCTACGCATCGGCGATCGCGGTCGCAGCGTTCGCCACGAAGCTCCGCACGGTGTGGACCGCCGTCATCGGGCTCGCCACCGCCGGGGTCGTCGCGGGCATCGGGATCGTGATCGCCGGGCCGATCTACGGTGTCATCACCACGCACCAGTGGCAGATCTTCTTGTTCGCGTGGATGTACGACGCGATCATCATCGGGCTCGGGATCGGCCTGCACCCGATCCTCGGACGCTGGACCACCCCGGTGCTGACGATGCTCTTCGTGATGCTGAACTTCACGTCGTCCGGCGGGATCTTCCAGCCGGCGTTCCAGCCCGGGTTCTTCGCGGCGCTCAACTCCTTCTGGTCCGGCGCCGCATGGCTCCAGGCCGCACAGGACCTGCAGTACTTCCCCGGCGCCTCGCTCGGTCGGAGTTCCCTCGTGCTGACACTGTGGCTGGTCGGTGCCGTGCTCCTCTGCGTCGTCGTGCACGGCCTCGTCGCCCGCCGCACCCGCATCGCCCGCGAGCGCGAGGTGTCCCGCCTCGAGGAGGAAGAGGTCGTCGCGGCTTGACCCCCGCTACGCTCGATCCCGTGGACCTCAGCGCCGACCTGGACTTCGCCCGTTCCCTCGCCGACACCGCCGACGCGATCAGCCTCGAGCGGTTCCGAGCGGCCGATCTCCACGTGTCGAAGAAGGCCGACAGCACGCACGTCACCGATGCCGACCAGGCCGTCGAGCGGGCCCTGCGGGAGCGGATCGCGGCCGAACGACCGGACGACTCGTTCCTCGGCGAGGAGACGACAGCGGACTCCGGCGCCGAGGCAATGAGCGAAGGACACCGTCAGTGGGTGGTCGACCCGATCGACGGCACCGCGAACTACCTCCGCGGCGTCCCGGTCTGGGCGACGCTCATCTCGCTCGCGGTGGACGGCCGCCCGGTCCTCGGCGTGGTCAGCGCCCCGGCGCTCGGCAAGCGGTGGTGGGCCGCGCAGGGGCTCGGTGCGCACTCGCTGGAGGGCGAGCTGCACGTGTCAGGAGTCACCGAACTCGGCGATGCGAGCCTCAGCTACAACAGCATCCAGCAGTGGGACGACGACGACCGTCTGCAGGCGCTGATCGACCTGTCGCGCAAGGTCTGGCGCACCCGTGCGTACGGGGACATGTGGTCGTACATGATGGTGGCCGAGGGCGTCCTCGACGTCGCCGGCGAGCCGGACCTCAAGCCGTGGGACATCGCCGCGCTGGTCCCCATCGTCGAAGAGGCCGGCGGCCGCATCACCTCGCTCGACGGCGATCCGGGCCCCTGGCACGGCAGCGCCCTCGCGACGAACGGCCTGGTCCACGACGCCGTCGTCGAGGTCATCCGCCGGTAAGCGATCCGATCACCCCCGTTCGAGTGTCGTCCTGACACGTGACGGGCACCCGTACCCCGGGACGACGAGCTCGGTGACGAGCCAGTCCCGGAACTCCACGACCCACCGGGCGGAACCGATGCAGGCCGTACCCCGATCGCATACCACAGGGTACGGAGCACGACCCCCGGAGTCGGGGCAGGACCCCCCATTTTGGGGTGACCATGATTCACATTTCGTTGCGCTGACCGGACTACGGCCGTGACCGCTGGGTTATCTTTGCCGAAGACGACAGGTCAGGTGGCGTCTCGGGATCCCTAGTCCCGAAGCAGATCCGGACCGGTCGTGTTCGTCGAAGACCCTAACCCGAGGGGTGATACAGACGATGACATCATCGTTCCCGAGCAGGATCGAGTGCACCCTCACTCGACCGCATTCCAACCACGATCAGTCCGGCGCGCATCTGATTGCCGCCTCGCGTCCGAGCACTCGTGCGGTCACCCGCCGCACCACCGCCCGGATCTCCGCAGTGACCCTGGGCGCAGCACGCCCGGGCGCACTCCGACCCGTCTCCACGCTCGCCTCCGGACCCGGAGGCCGGTGAGTCCCCATGGAACTCACCGGTCGACGTTCTGAGGTCGACCGGATCGCGGCCCTCGCTGTACTCCCTCGGGAGTCCGCGATGGTCGTGGTCGGCGACCCTGGCTCCGGACGCACCAGCGTCCTCGACGCGGTCTCGAACCGCGTCTCCATCCCCGTCGTCCGGCTCGGTGTCAACGGCTCTGAAGCCCGTTGGCCCATGTCCGGAGTGACGTCCCTCTTCACCGCACTCGACGACCCGAGGGCCTCGGCGCACATCGCGCGGCTGGTCCGCAACGTCGACGAGGGCCTCGCCGCAGCGCACGACTTCCTCGACGCCGTGCACGCGCTGACGCTCCCGCCGACGCTCGTGCTCATCGACGACCTCGACCGGATGGACGCCGAGAGCCAGGAGCTCATCGCGTTCCTGGCCGGGCGACTCGCCGGCACCGCCATGCGCCTCGTGGCGACGGTCCGTCGAGTGCCGTCGAACGGTCCGCTCGCGGCCCTCCCGATGCTCCGGCTCCAGCCGCTGCAGCCGGACGAGGCGCTCGTGCTCGCCCGTGACATGGCGCCGGAGGAGGCGAACGACGGTGTCCTCGCCGTCCTCGCCGACGAGACCGGCGGCAACCCTGGCGCGCTCCGCGAGCAGATCGGTGCGCTCCGACGTGAACAGCTCGTCGGCACCGAACCGCTCGTGCTGCCGCTGCGGCCGACACCGACGACCTCCGCTGCTGCGGCGCTCGTCCTCGAAGCCGCTGCGGGACGCGATCTGGACGTCCTCGCACGACTGGCCCTCGTCCCGACGGCGCGCGTCGCCGCATGGGACCGGGACGCGATCGACGACCTCGTGGGCGCCGGTCTCGCCACCGTCCGCGGGCCGTCGATCGCCGTCCGTGACCCGCTCGTCCGCTCCGCGCTGTACTGGAGCATGCCCGCACGGGACCGCCGCGAGGCGCACACCGCACTGGCGACGAGCGCAGCGGCGCACGACGACCGTTCGGCCGCCTGGCACGCGAGCTTCGTCGACGACGTCCCCGACGCCATCGCCCTGCTCGCCGCCGCACGGTCGTACGCGGTGGACGGCGACGCCCACGCGGCGGTCGCCCTCACCGAGCGCGCCCTGCACATCGGCACCGCGTCCGAGGCCGAACACGCCGCTCTGCTGGGCGTGGCCGAAGCACTCCTCGCGCACCGCCTCCTCGGCTTCGCGGCGAGGTACCTGGCGGCGATCCGGCCGTTCCGGGAACTCCGCGACGAGGTCAGGCGTCTCCGTCTGCAGTACTCGGTGCAGTACCTCAGCGGTGACGCCGTGCACGCCGACGAGCTCTCGGTGCCCGTCGACACGGCCGACGACAGCGACGCGGACGCGCTCTCCGGGCTGCTCGCCATGGTCGCCTGCTTCCGCGCCGAGGCGTGGGAGATCGACCAGGCGCGCGACCTCCTGCACCGAGCCGAGCCCTTCGAGGACCGTGCCTCCGCGCACACCGCGGAGATCCTCGGCACGGCGCGCGAGCTCGTGGCGGCGGTCGACGGCACCCTGCCGCCGGACACCGAACTGCACGAGGGACTGGCCGCGCAGCGGCTGCTCGTCATGTCCGACCCGGCGTTGCTCCTCCTCGCACACGCCCTGAGCCTCGCCGAGCGCTACCGCAGCGCCCGGCGGGTGTTCGCCCTGGTCCTCGCCAGGACGACCGCCACCGCACCGGTGTGGCTCGAGGCGGCGCGGTACCTGTCCGCCGAGAACGAGGTGCGCTCCGGCAACTTCCGGCAGGCGCTCCGCGCGATCGACGTGTGGGAAGCCGGCTCGGCCGTCATCGAACGCCTCCGCGAACCGTCCAGGGCGATCGCCGTCGCCTGGCGGCACTTCGCGGAGGGCCGCTCCGCCGACGCGCTCGACGTCGTCGACCACTGCCTGCGGCAGCGCTCCACCAACCGGCTCTGGGGAGCGACGGCGAAGCTGTACGCGCTCCGCGGCCGCGTGCTGCTGCTCGACGGGCGACTCGAGGAGGCCGCGTCCGCCCTCGAGGCGGCCGACGCCATCGGTCGCAGCCTCAGGAACCCCGCGGTGCTCCGGCACCTGGGCGACCTGGTCGAGGTGTACGTGCGGCTCGGACGAACCGACGACGCGCGCACCATCACGGCGCGTCTCGCCGCCGACCACCACGCCCGACCGTCCAGGTGGGGTGCGCTGGTCCTCGCGAGGAGCCTCGCGCTCATCGCGGACGACACCACCCGCGACACCTCGCGGCGTCGGGCGCTGGAGATCTTCCAGCCGGCCGACTCGCAGTTCGAGCGGGCCAGGACGTTGGCGGCGCTCGCCGCGATCGGCGCACCTGGTGACCGCGCACGACTCGGTGCGGCAGCCGCCGCGGCGTACGAGGCGGCGGGACTCCGCCGGCCGCTCGCCACGCCGGCGTCGACGGTCGCCATGCCGTCGCTCGGCGGCAACGCGATCGGATCAGGTCCGTTCTCCGGCGGGGTGCGTTCCGGCGCACTCCTCTCCGCGTCGACACCGGTGACACCCGGCACGCCGCGGAGCGCCCCGGACGCCGCAGCGGTGCTCACGTCGCTGACGGCCGAGGAGCGTGCCGTCGTGCAGAAGGTGACGGAGGGGTACCGCAACCGCGAGATCGCCTCGTCGCTGTACATGTCGCAGCGGACGGTGGAGCTGCGGCTGACGCAGATCTACCGGAAGGTCGGGGCGCGGTCCCGGTCCCACCTGGTCGCGCTGCTCACGTGATCTGAACCACCGCATCCACACACTGGAGGCCCGGTGCCAGCTGGCACCGGGCCTCCAGCGCGCGCTCCGCATGTTGCGACGCGCCAGCGGCGCGCGGCGCCAGCGCCGACCGAGCCTGCGAGGTCGGTTCAATCGGCATTGCGTGACACCGCACGCGACCGCGCGGATTCGCACGGTCCGCGCGAAGAACCGCAACAAGCGTCGCGGAGCGTTGTCCACCGGCCCCGCCGCCGGTGATGCTGTCCATGCACCGACCGCCGCGCCTCCCTCGGGAGGCCAGCCCACGGTACCCCGATCGGTACCCGAACCGTCGGCCCCGGTACGCCGTCGTCCGTCCTCGCCTGATCCGAGGACGGGCGGCGGTCCGGGCCGGCGGCCCCGATCGCGTGGCAGACCCGAACGCGGCGGTCGGTGCCGCCCCGCTCCTGCACCGCTCCCCCACCGTCCTCCCACCCGAAGGGACATCCGATGTGCGGCATCATCGCGGCCCGCGTCACCGACGACGCGACCCCCTACCTCCTCGACGGCCTGGGACGGCTCGAGTACCGCGGGTACGACTCCGCGGGCATCGCTGTCCGCACCGCCACCGGTGGCACCGAGACCATCCGGTCGGTGTCCCGGGTGGGCGACCTCCGAACGCTCGTCGCTGCCCGATCGGGTGATGCCCTCACCGGCACCGGCATCGGACACACCCGCTGGGCGACCCACGGCGGCGTGTCCGAACGGAACGCCCACCCGCACACGGACTGCTCCGGCCGGATCAGCGTCGTGCACAACGGCATCGTCGAGAACGCCGAGCGCCTCCGCGCGATGCTCGAGGCGCAGGGACACGTCTTCGCGTCGGACGTCGACTCGGAGGTCATCACGCACCTCGTCGAGCGTGCGCTCGCCGTGGACGCCGACCTGATGCTCGCCGTCCAGATCGCGACGGCACAGCTCGAGGGCTCGTGGGCGATCGTCGTGCTCGACTCCCGCACGAACCGCATGGTCGTCGCGGCGGAACGATCCCCGCTCGTGGTGGCCCGAGCGTCCCGTGGCGACTTCGTCGCGAGCGACATCGGTGCGATCGCCGAGTGGTGCGAGACCTTCGTGGCGCTCCGCGACGGCGACGTCGTCGAGCTCGGCGAGTCCTGGAACTGGTCCTCCGCCGGGATCTCGGTGCCGGTGCCGTTCCCGACGCCGTCGCCGTTCGCAGCCGCGGCGCTCGACCTCGGCGACCACCCGGACCACATGGCGAAGGAGATCGAGGAGCAGCCGGCGGTCGTGGCCTCGATCGTCGACCGGATCGCCGGACGCGCGGCCGACGGGAGCATGTGGGTCGGCCTCGGGCTCCCCGGGTTCCACCGCCTCGCGATCGTCGCCTGCGGCACCTCCCTGAACGCCGGACAGGTCATCGCGACCGCGCTCCGCGGCATCGGCGGGGTGCCCACCGACATCGTCGTCGCGAGCGAGGCGGACCAGGCGGTCCTCGGACCGGGGACGCTCGTCGTCGCCATCAGCCAGTCCGGCGAGACCGCCGACGTCCTCCGCGCGCTCGACCGCTTCGATGACCGGTACCCGGTCCTCGCCCTGACCAACAACGTCCACTCGTCCCTGGCGCGCCGGGCCGACGCGGTGCTCGACTGCCACGCCGGCCCCGAGATCGGCGTCGCGGCGACGAAGACGTTCACCGCCCAGGTGGTGGTCGGGGTCGCGGCGATGATCTCCGCGCTGGTCGCGTCCGGGCGCATCGACCCGACACAGGCGACAGCCCACGTCGCGGGTCTCCGCGAGCTCCCGGCGCGCATCGAGCGAGCCGGACAGGTCGCCGCCGACCGGATCCCGCTGCTGGTCTCGAGCGTGAAGGACGCCACCGGGTTCCTGTTCCTCGGCCGCGGCGTCGGCCTGCCCTACGCGGCGGAGGGCGCCCTGAAGCTCAAGGAGCTCAGCTACCGGTGGGCGGAGGCGTACCCGGCCGGTGAGCTGAAGCACGGGCCGCTCGCCCTCGTCGACGACAGCACACCCGTCGTCGTCATCGACCACGGGGAGCACCGGCTGCAGGCCGCGATCGCCGAGGTCCGCGCGCGCGGCGGCTTCGTCATCACGATCGGCGGCCCGGGATCGGACATCCCCGCGCTCGGCCCGACCGGACCGTGGGGTCCGCTCGAGGCCGTCGTGCCACTCCAGATGCTCGCCCGCGAACTCGCGCTGCAGCTCGGCTGCGACGTCGACAAGCCGCGGAACCTCGCGAAGTCGGTGACGGTCGAGTAGGCGTGCCGAAGCCCATGAACCGCCTCACGGTGTTCCTCCTCGTCCTCACCGCGATCGCCGTGCTCGCCACGGTCGTCGTGATCGTGCTGCTGCCCTCGGTGCCCTCCTAGGCTGCTCTGCCACAGTGGCGGCTGATGTCCACCGCTTCCTCCGCGTCCCTCGTCTTCGTGGCGATCCTCGTCGGCGCCGTGCTCCCGTTCGTCCCCGTCGTCGGGCGGGTGGCACGGATCGCCGCGACGATCGCGCACGAGGTCGGGCACTGCATCGTGGTCGTCCCGTTCGGCGGACGCATCCGTCGGATCGACCTCCGCCCGGACGGGTCCGGCGAGGCCTGGGTGCAGCTCGGCGGTGTCCCCGGCGCCGTGCGCTGGCTGGTGCGGATCCTCAACCTCTACGCCGGGTACAGCGCGCCGCTCTGGGCCGGTGCGCTGTTGCTGACCGGGGTGCTGCACGGGTCGCGGTGGCTCCCGGTCGTCGTGCTCGGGGTGATCGGGCTCATCGCGCTCGTGTTCGTCCGGAACTGGTTCGGGCTGCTCGTGGTGATCGGCTTCGATGTCCTGGCGCTGTGGGTCGCCCTCCGCCCGTCCGAGCTCACCGTGCTGGTCGTCGCGGCCGTCGGTTCACTGTTCGTGGTGGACGGTCTGCGCTCGGTCGTGCAGGTCGCCCGCTGGCTCCTCACCGGCGCCCGCGTGCAGACCGACTTCCACATCGCGGCGGCCGAGATGCGCCTGCCGGCCGGGGTGTGGTTCGTGCTGTTCGTGTTCGTCAACGGTGTCGCCGTCTGGCTCGCGCGGGGGCCCTTGCTCGAGGTCTGGGACACGATCGTCACCGGCGTCCGCGCGCTCGTATAGCGCTGCCCCGCCCCGCCCGCCCGCCCCGCGCTGCCGACTCGGAACGACACGCTCGCTGTCGTACGACAACGGCGTTGTCGTCCGTTGCGAGCGCAACCACCCGCGCACGCCTGCCACGATGGACTCCATGCACGCAGCCGACGTCGCCCGCGCTCTCGCCGAAGTGCCCGCGAGCACCCTCCGTGACCGGTACCTCGCGTTCGTCAGGGAGCAGGGGGACGCAGCGCTGTGGCGAGCGGGAGGCCCCGAGCACCTCACGGCGTCCTGCTTCGTGTTCTCGCCCGACCTGACGCACGTGCTGCTCTGCCTCCACCGCAAGGGTGCCTTCTGGGTGCAGTTCGGCGGGCACCTCGAACCGGGCGACACCTCGCTCGCCGACGCCGCCCGCCGCGAAGCCCGAGAGGAGTCCGGCATCGCCGCGCTCGATCTCGCTGCCACGCGCATCATCGACCTCGACCGGCACGACCTGCACGGCGGCTTCTCGTGCGCCGCGCACTGGGACGTCGGCTTCGTCGCGACCGTCAGCCGTGACACCGACACGACGGTCAGCGACGAGAGCGACGACGTCCGATGGTTCCCGGTCGACGCCCTTCCCGGATCACTCCCCGACGGCTTCGCCCGCCGCCTCGACGCCGTCCTGTCGACGGTCAGGGACGAGGTCCACTGACGCGGAGCAGACCTGCCCTCACTCCCAGGGGTGTCGCGCCAGGTCGGCGGGGTCGAACACCCTGCCACCGGCGACGACGAGCGACCGCGGCACGCGACGGACGAGCACGTCCATCGGGTTCTCTGCGTCGACGAGCACGACGTCCGCGCGGGCACCCGCCACCAGGTCGTGCTCCTCGTCGGTGACGAACGGGGCGCCGTCCCGCGTGGCGAGCTCCACCACCCGCGTGATGTCCTCGTCACGCGAGTACCCGCCGCCGCGCGCGTACTGCCACGCGATGCCGAGCAGGTCGCCGTCGCCGTAGGGGCTCCACAGGTCACGGATGCCGTCCGTCCCGAGGCCGAACCGCACCCCAGCGTCGTCGAACTCGTGCAGGGGCAGCTGCCGCATCCGAACGGGTGCGACGGTCGTCATCGTCACCCCGAGCCATGCCATCCGAGCGAGCAGGTCGCGCCGCCGGACCGGCTCGAGGTCCACGATCGCGAAGCCGTGCGCGATGTTGACCTTCCCCCGGGCGATGCCGAGCCGCTCCACCCGGTCGAGCACCAGGTCGAACGAGAACGCACCGAGGTCCGCCGGCTCGTGCAGGTGGATGTCGATCCCGCACCCGTGCTCGGCGGCGATGTCGAACAGTCCGTCGAGCTGCCCGACCGGGTCGCGGTCGATGAGCGACGGGTCGAGGCCCCCGATGTGCTCCACGCCGTTCGCCGCGGCCTGGCGCAGCAGGTCGAGCACGCCGGGTCGACGCAGCACGCCGTCCTGCGGGAACGCGACGATCGACAGTTCCATCGCCCCGTCGAGTTCGGCCGCTGCCTCCCGCACGGCGTCGATGCCGCGCAGTCCCAGGCCGAGGTCGACGTCCACGTGCGTCCGGACCCGCGTCGTCCCTGTGCGGAGGTACTCCTGCAACACCCGCTTCGCGATGCCGACGCTCGGGATACCGAGGTCGTCACGGCGTGCGCGCTCGTGCGCGATCCGCCCCTCGGTCGTCGGCTCCCCGCCGAACGACTCCCACGGGTGGCCCCACCAGCTCTTGTCCGCGTGCGCGTGGGTGTTCACCAGGCCGGGCAGCGCGAGCACGCCACGGCCCTCGATGACGCGCGCGCCCTCCGCCTCGGCCGTCCTACCCGGGACCACGGACTCGATGCGCGACCGACTGATCACGATGTCCGACGACGCACCTCCCCACGGCCGCACGTCTCGGATGACCAGGTCCACGTCGTCGTTCGCCACGCCCTCATGCTGCCACAGCGGATGTAACGGAGCGCCGCAATGGAGTATCCGCGAAGCGAAGCCTGCGAGAGTACGTGACAACGCACACGGAGGTACCACATGTCGAACGACGACCACGGATTCGCGACCGAGCAAGTGCACGGCGGGTTCGTCCCCGACGCCGCACACGGTGCGAGGGTTCCCGCGATCCACATGTCGTCCGGCTTCCTCTTCGACGACTTCGAGCAGGCCCGTGACCGCTTCGCCGGCACCGACGACGGGTACACGTACACCCGACTCGGCAACCCGACGAACGCCGACGTCGAGCGGCGGATCGCGTTGCTCGAGCGCGGCGCGGAGTCGATCCTGGTGTCGAGCGGCCAGGCGGCGGCGACGGTGGCGTTCCTCGGACTGCTGCAGGCCGGCGACCACGTCGTCAGCGCCCGGAGCATCTACGAGGGCACGCGCGGCCTGCTGCTGCAGAACCTCGGCCGGCTCGGCATCGAGGTCGACTTCGTCGCCGATGCACGCGACCTGGACGCGTGGGCGGCGGCGGTCCGCCCGAACACCAAGGCGTTCTTCGCGGAGACGATCCCCAACCCGAAGAACGACGTCCTCGACATCACGGGCGTCGCGGACACCGCGCACCGGGCGGGCGTCCCGCTCATCGTCGACAACACCCTCGCGACGCCGTACCTGGTCCGACCGATCGACTTCGGTGCCGACATCGTCATCCACTCGGCCTCGAAGTTCCTCAGCGGCCACGGCTCCGGCCTCGGCGGCGTGGTCGTCGACGGCGGCACGTTCGACTGGTCCGCCTCGCCGGAACGCTGGACGCACCTGACGACCCCCGAGCGCGCGCTCGGCGGTCAGAGCTACGTGGAGAAGTACGGCAACCGCGCGTACGTCGTCTTCGCACGCGACGTCATCAGCTCCCGCATCGGCCCGACGCCGTCGCCGTTCAACGCGTTCCTGCTCCGCCAGGGCATCGAGACCCTGAGCCTGCGGGTGGAGCGGCACAGCGCGAACGCGCTGGCCGTCGCGGAATGGCTGGACCAGCAGGCGGAGGTGACGAGGGTCGACCACGCGGGCCTTGCCTCCAGTCCGTTCCACGACCTGGCGGAGCGGTACCTGCCCCGCGGAGCCGGGTCGGTGTTCGCGTTCACGCTCGCCGGCGGCGAGCCGGCCGCGCGCACCTTCATCGACGCGGTGCAGCTGTTCAGCCGGATGACCCACCTGGGCGACGTCCGCTCGCTCGTCCTGCACCCGGCCACGACGACGCACGCCGGGCGGACACCGGAGGAACGTGCGGAGCAGGGCATCGACGACGGACTGATCCGGCTGTCGATCGGCATCGAGGACGTCGCCGACCTGATCCGCGACCTGGAGCGCGGCTTCGCCGCCCTGCGGGGCGGTTCGGAGGCTCGGCGCGGCTCCGACACAGAACTCGCCTCCCTGGAACACTCGGTCCCAGGGCGGCACGTGATCGCCGAGGAGCTCTAGATGGCGGACCTGCAACACTTCGGGTACTTCTTCTCGCGCGGGTTCGGCCCGCAGGCATGGGGCCGGTCCGACTGGGACTGGGGCCACGACTGGACGAAGCCCGACCTGTACCAGCAGTCCGTCCGGGCCCTCGAGCAGGCGGGGATGGACCTGGTGATCGCGGAGGACGCGATCTCGCTCGGGAACCCGTCGACGCTCGACCTCCGCATCCGCCAGGCCTACGGCGGCCCGAAGCACGACCCGCTGCTGCTCGCGCCGTACCTCTTCGCCGCGACGAGCCACATCGGCATCGCGCCGACGGTGAACGCCGGGATCACGCCGCCGTACCTCGCGGCCCGGCAGTTCGCCACGCTCGCGCACCTGTCCTCGGAGCGCCTGGGGATCAACGTCGTCACGGACGTCGGCAGCGCCCGGCACGCGGGACTCCCACCGCTCCCCCACGACCAGGCGTACGACCGGGCCGAGGAGTGGATCACCCTGCTCCGCCGGTTCTGGCGCTCGTGGGGGTCGGACGGGTACGTCGGATCGCGCCCGGACTGGCACTTCGCCGACGGGGCCGAACTCGACGCGTTCCACCACGAGGGCGCGTACTTCACCGCCGACGGCCCGCTCAACGCGTTGCCGCTCGACTCCGACCCGATCGTGGTCTCCCCCGGTGGCTCCGGTCGCGGCCTCGGGTTCGCCGGGACGCACTCCGACGTGCAGCTCGCGCTCGCGCCGTTGTCCGCATCGGCCGTGTCGGACTACCGCGCCCGGGTGATCGCCGCCGCGCTCGAGGCCGGCCGCACCGCCGCCGACCTGCGCATCCTGTTCGTCCTCAAGCCCGAGATCACGGTCTCGGCAGCAGAGGCCGACCGGATCGTCGATGCATCGCGGCACCCCTCGGACGACGACCTCCGAACGGCCGCGATCGCGTGGTCGAGCGACTCCGAGACGGACCTGCTCGCGCTCGACCTGGACGCGCCGATCCCCGAGGGCACCTTCGGGGATCACGTCTCCGCGGGGACGATCCGCGGGCTGCTCGGTGACACCCCCGACGCTCCGCTCCGCGAGCTCCTGACCCGGAAGGCCAGGAAGGGTCGGGTCTCGGAGCGCGCCGGTTTCGTCGGTACCGCTGACGAGTTCGCGGACTTCATCGAGGAGCTCGGGTCCGACGCGGACAACGACGGCATCATCTTCTCCGGCGACCTGCACCCGGCGCAGGTGTACCGGATGTTCGGTGACCTGGTGCCGGTCCTCCGGCAGCGCGGGCTGCTCCGGCGGGAGTACGGAGCCGGCGGGATCCGCGCGAACCTGTTCGACTTCTAGTCGCGTCACGCAACGGACGGGAGGCTCGTGGCGGCGCCGCCACGAGCCTCCTGTCCGTCTGCTGGTCGCCTGACGACCGCCGGAACCGTCGTCAGTGGTGGACGGGTTCGACCACGGACGACTCCTCGGTGTCGCGGACGTCCTCGGCGGTCCGGAGGATCTCCTCACGCGGCGACGCCGAGTTGATCGCCCAGTAGTAGATCACCAGCGAGAACACCGCGACCACGACGATGTCGATCCACAGCGGGAACACCGGGTGCGTCAGCGGGCCGAAGTCGCTGAGGAACACGATGAGCCCCATCCCGATCAGGTACGGCAGCAGCCACTGCGCCGCCTTCCAGTCCCAGCGCGGCCGGACACTCGACGCCCCGCGGAACACGTTGTTCAGGATGATCACCACGGCACCGATGAGGATCGCGACGCCGAGCTTCCAATCGGTGTCCCACCCGGTCCAGAGGATGATGAGGTTCGCGACGATGAACGCGATCGGCGACAGGACCGTCGCCGCCGGCATCCGGTACGGCCGCTCGATCTCCGGGATGCGCTTGCGGAACGCGCCGAGCGCGAGCGGCGCCCCCGCGTACATCAGGACGGACGCGCTCGTGATGAGGCTGACGAGGCCCTGCCACGACGGGAACGGCGCGAAGCACGCACACCCGACGACGAACGCCACGATGAGGCCGACCCACGGAACGCCCTGCTTCGTCGTCCACTCGAACGCCTTCGGGAAGTAGCCGTTGCGGCTGAGCCCGTAGGAGATGCGAGATGTGGCCGTGACGTAGATGAGCCCCGTACCGGCCGGCGAGATGATCGCGTCGATGAAGATGACCACGGCCAGCCAGGTGATGCCAGCCGCCATCGCGATGTCCGCGAACGGACCGGTGTACTTCGTGAAGTCCGCGGTCGCCCACGAGCCCTGGATCGCGTCGGAGCGCAGCACGCCGAGGAACACGATCTGCAGGAGCAGGTAGATCACGAGCCCGATGAGCACCGAACCGATGACGGCGCGCGGGATGTCGCGCTTCGGGTTCTTCGCCTCGCCCGCGAGCTGGTCCGCCTGCTCGAAGCCGAGGAACGCGAAGATGATGCCCGACGTCGACACCGCCGCGAGGATACCCTTCGCACCCTCTGGCATGAACCCGTTGGCCGCGGTGAAGTTCGAGCCGTGGAAGCCGCTGAACGCCAGCACGATGATGACGAGCAGGGGGATGGCGACCTTCCACCAGGTCGCAGCGGAGTTCGTGTTCGCGAGGATCCGGACGCTCAGCATGTTGATCACGGTGACGACGGCCATCAGGACGATCGCGACCGCGATGCCCGCACCGGTGAGCAGCTGCTGGGTCTCGCCGTCGATCGTGGTCGTGTGCAACCACGGGTGGGCGAACTGCCAGTGCTGGGCGTACTTGATCATCGCCTCGACCTCGATCGGGGCGACGGTCACGGACTGCAGCCACGAGAACCAGCCGAACGATGCACCGGCGACGCCACCGAACGCGATGTGGGGGAACCGCGCTGTTCCACCCGCGATCGGGAACATGCCGCCGAGTTCGGCGTGCACGAGTGCGAGGACGAGGATCGCGACGCCGCCGATGAGCCACGAGATGATCGCTGCGGGACCGGCGGTCTTCAGTGCTTCCTGCGAGCCGAAGAGCCACCCGGATCCGATGATCGAACCGGTCGAGGCCCAGATGAGGCCGATGAAGCCGACGTTGCGCTTGAGCCCTGAGTCGGGCAGCGCCTGTGCTGTCGATGTTGCCACTGTTGCTCCTGTCGAGATGACCACGTCCCCTCTGCAGGGGGCGTGGTCATCGACTCTGGCACTTGGTGGCGATCTCGGACGATTTGTTAACGAGGTGGAAACAAATGCCCTGTATAAGCACTCAGGCTACTTCTTCTTCGCCTTCTTCTTCGTCTTCTTGTCGTCCTTGTCCTTGGACTTCTTCTTCGACTGCTTCTTGTCGCCCTTGTCCTTGGCCTTGTCCTTGTCCTTGTCCTTGTCCTTGTCCTTGTCCTTGGACTTCTTCTTCTTCGCCTGCTTCTCGTCGGCGGCGCCGAGCTCGTCCCGCTTCGGTGTCGACGGCTCCTCCGGCGCTTCGATGCCGTCCACGGGCTCGACGACGACCGCGGCACCGGTGTCGGCGAGGACGTCGACGGGCTGCTCGGTGAGCTCCGACGCCAACGCGTCCTCGACCCGCTCGACGGTGATCTCGGCGGCGTCCTCGGCGAGCCGGACGAGCGCGGACGCCGCTCGGAGGCGCGTCGTGCTCTTCCGGGCGAGCACATCGGCGCGTGCCCCTTCGAGGAACGCACGGAGGGACCGCTCGGCGACCGACCGACCACGGGGCGCGGACCGGTCGAGGCGGTCGAGCTCGCCGGCGACACCGGAGACGTCGTCCTCGACGTGCTCGTACCGTACCGACTCGATGAGGGCAGCCACGGTCGCGGCGGCCCGCTCGACGGCGGCGCTGCGCTGGTCGAGGACCACGAGCATCTCGAACGTCGACCCGTACGACACGGTCTCGAGGCGGACCGGCTCGGCACCGCGGCCGCGGATCACCAGGCGGGCGTCGGGGGTGGGCAGCCAGGCCGTGAGTGCCGCGACGGTCGCGACGGACCCCACGATGCGCTCGTACTCGGCCAGGCCGACTCGTTCCTGCTCTCGCAGCCGGACACGGATCGCGATCTCCTGCACGACGGGACCTTCCACTCACCGGCGCTGGCGTGTTCCTGCGCCTGGTGCGGAGCGTAGTCCTGCCGGGTGAACCGGAAGAGTGACCACGGTGTGACAGCGACTGCGTCGCTTCGGCGTTGGTGGAGATGGGGGGAATCGAACCCCCGTCCATCGCTGCAATTCGACGTCTTCTACGGGCGTATCCGGATGATTCGTTCTGCTCGGCCCCGTCCTTTGCTACCGGCTTCTAGGACGACGGGCCCAGTCTCAGTGCAAGTCCCGCACGGCCCTGAGGCGCAACCGTGCAGCAAGTCCCCTGGATGACGCCGGAACTCAGGTTAGGAGACGATCACCTGGCCGACGGACTTCATGTGCTGGGCTGCTTACGCAGCGAGAGCGAAGTCAGTGCGCTTGGAATTGGCACTTGTTGTTTTCCACGGATCGTTAGCGAGATAACCGTGGGTCCTCGGCCCGCTTCCCGTCGGCACACAGGCGATGTCGAAACCGATCATCCCCATGGGGGCCGAACAGCGAGCCGCTGTCACACTGTGGAGTTCTGAATGCCCGCTCTCGCAGGCAGCTGCTCAGTCTACCGAGGAACGGCTCTCGCCGCTACTCTCCGAGGCGGTTCCGGCTGCGCATGGCCCGTTCGGCCTCACGCTTGTCCGTCTTCTCGCGCAGGGCCTGGCGCTTGTCGAACTCGCGCTTGCCCTTCGCGACCGCGATCTCGACCTTGGCACGACCGTCGTGGAAGTAGATCTGCAGCGGGACGAGCGTGTAGCCGCCCTGCTGGGTCTTGTGCGAGATCTTCACGATCTCCTGCTTGTGGAGCAGCAGCTTCCGCTTGCGCCGTGGAGCGTGGTTGTTCCACGTCCCCTCGGTGTACTCGGGGATGTGCACGGCGTCGAGCCACGCTTCTCCCCCGTCGACGAACGCGTACCCGTCCACGAGCGACGCACGCCCTTCGCGGAGCGACTTCACCTCGGTGCCCGAGAGCACCATTCCCGCTTCGTACGTGTCCTCGATCAGGTAGTCGTGGCGCGCGCGACGGTTGGTCGCCACGATCTTCTCGCCGCGTTCCTTCGCCATGCGCGTCTCCTCTCGAACGGTCGCTGCCGATGTGCAGCCCTACAGAATAGCGAACACCGGACGGGCGGCGCACCTTCCCGGCGCGCCGCCCGTCCGCACTGCTCCGCAGCGCTCGGCTAGACCTTGAGGTACCGGCGGATCGCGATCGATGCCGAGACCGCCGCCAGAACCACCCCGATGACGATCACCGCCGGCACGACGACCGCCGCGTCGCTCATCCCGATGAACGCGGTGCCGGAGAACCGCTTCGTCAGGTAGTTGCGGACGAAGAACCAGACCACCGCGGTGATCGCACCACCGGCCAGGACCGCTCCGATGGCTGCCGCGATCACCCCCTCGAGCACGAAGGGTGTCTGGATGAACCGGTTCGACGCGCCCACGAGTCGCATGATGCCGAGCTCTCGCCGTCGACTGAACGCCGACAACCGGATCGTCGTCGCGATCAGCAGCACGGCCGCGATGAGCATGAGCGCCGCGATGCCGATCGCCGTGTACGAGGACGCGTTCAACAGGTTGAAGATCGGTTGCAGGTAGCCGCGCTGGTCGACCACGCTCTGCACGCCGGCGACCTTCGACAGGCTCTCCTGCAGGACGTCGGCCTGCGACGGGTTCTTCAGGTTCACCCAGTACGTCTCGTTGAGGTACTCGGGCTTGACGAACTCCGTGGCGGGCGAGTCCTTGAACTGCTGCTTGAAGCGGTCGTACGCCTGCTGCTGGTCCTCGTAGTACGTCTTCTCGATGTACGGCGCGAGCGTCGAGCCCTTGAGCTGCTCCTCCACCTGCTTCCGCTGGTCGTCGGTCGCCTTGGCGCCGGTGCAGTTGCCGGTCGTGTCGGTGTCCGTGCAGAGGTACACGGCGACCTGGGCGCGGTCGTACCAGTACCCCTTCATCTGGTTGATCTGCATCTGGAGCAGGATCGCGGTGCCGACGAAGGTCAGCGAGATGAAGGTGACCAGGACGACCGAGACGACCATCGAGGCGTTCCGTCGGAGGCCGGAACCGACCTCGGACATGACGAGCCCGAGCCTCATCGGATGAGCCCCGGGATGGTCTGGATGCCGGTGGTGTTCGAGACGCCGGACTGCTGGATGGTCGGGAGCGCCTGGGTCTGGTACCCGCCGGACTGCTCGTCACGGAGGACGGTGCCGCCGGAGAGCTCGATCACCCGGCGCTGCATCTGGTTCACGATGCTGGCGTCGTGCGTCGCCATGAGCACGGTGGTGCCTCCCTGGTTGATGCGTTCGAGGAGCGCCATGATGCCCGCCGAGGTCGTCGGGTCGAGGTTGCCGGTCGGCTCGTCGGCGAGGAGCACCGACGGCTTGTTCACGACGGCGCGGGCGATGGCCACACGCTGCTGCTCACCACCGGAGAGCTCGTGCGGCATGCGGGTCGCCTTGCCGTTCAGCCCGACGAGCTTGAGCACGTCGGTGACGGCCTCGCTGATGAAGCCCTTGCTCTTGCCGATGACCTGCAGTGAGAACGCGACGTTGTCGAAGACGGTCTTGTTCGGCAGGAGTCGGAAGTCCTGGAAGACCACGCCGAGGTTCCGTCGGAAGTACGGCACCTTCCGCGAGGACAGGGCGCCGAGGCGTTGGCCGAGCACGTGGATCTGCCCGCGGGACGGCTTCTCCTCCTTGAGCACGAGGCGCAGGAAGCTGGACTTCCCGGAGCCGGACGCGCCGACGAGGAAGACGAACTCGCCCTTGAGGATCTCAAGGGTGATGTTGTCGAGCGCTGGACTCGGGTTGCCCGAGTACACCTTGGTGACCTGGTCGAATTTGATCATGACCGGATCAGGGTAGGTCGCCCCGCTTGGAAAACAAGCCAGGCGCGCGGCACGCTGGCGCTCAGGACTCCACGGATTGCTTCCGCCAGCGGATGCCGGCGTTGATGAACCCGTCCAGGTCGCCGTCGAACACCGCTGAGGGGTTGTTCACCTCGTGCTCGCTGCGGAGGTCCTTGACCATCTGGTACGGCGCCAGGACGTAGGAGCGGATCTGGTCGCCCCAGCTCGCCGTGATGTTGCCGGCGAGCTCCTTCTTCTTCGCGTTCTCCTCTTCCTTCTTCAGGAGGAGCAGGCGCGACTGCAGGACGCGCATGGCCGCAGCACGGTTCTGGATCTGCGACTTCTCGTTCTGCATCGAGACCACGGTGCCGGTCGGGATGTGCGTCAGGCGCACCGCGGAGTCGGTCGTGTTGACCGACTGCCCACCAGGACCCGACGAGCGGAAGACGTCCACGCGGATGTCGTTCTCCGGGATGTCGATGACGGCGGTCTCCGGCATGAGCGGGATGACCTCGACGGCGGCGAAGGACGTCTGGCGCTTGCCGGCGGCACCGAACGGCGACATCCGCACCAGGCGGTGCGTGCCGGCTTCGACCGACAGCGTGCCGAAGGCGTGCGGGGCGTCCACCTCGAACGTGGCGGACTTGATGCCGGCTTCTTCGGCGTAGGACGTGTCCATCACGGTGGTCTTGTAGCCGTGCTGCTCGGCGTACCGCAGGTACATGCGCATGAGCATCTCGGCGAAGTCGGCCGCGTCGACGCCTCCGGCCCCGGCGCGGATCGTGATGACGGCGGGACGGTCGTCGTACTCGCCGTCGAGGAGCGTCTGCACCTCGAGGTCGCCCATGGTCTTGGTGATCGCCTTGAGCTCGGCGGCGGCCTCGTCGGCGGACTCCTGGTCGTCGGCCTCGTTCGCCATCTCGACGAGCACCTCGAGGTCGTCGATGCGCCGCTCGGTGTCGGTGATCTTCTTGAGCTCCGACTGCCGGTGCGAGAGCGCACTCGTCACCTGCTGCGCGTGCTCGACGTCGTCCCAGAGGTCCTGTGCCCCCGCCTGCTCGCTGAGATCGGCGATGTCACGCTCCAGGCGGTCGACGTCGACCACCGAGCGGATGTTGCCGAAGGTCTCTCGGAGTGCGGAGAGCTGCTCGGTGAAGTCCAGTTCGACCATGGTCACCGATCCTACCGGCGCGCGTCCGACACGGCCGACCGTCCGGACAGGAGGCTCGGTGCACGTCCGCCCCGCCGGTCCCGGTCCCCGCCCCGCCGGTCCCGATCCCCGCTACGGCTTCTCGTCGACGAGGGCGACGAACCGGCTGCCGATGCCCTCGACCTCGCGCCGGGTGAGCCCCGCCGTCGGGTCCGGTGCCTGGTACGGCGCGTGGTAGTCGCACATCAGGTGGTCCCAGTCGGGCCACCACTTCTTCGGCCGGGCGTCCTCCGCGTACCCGCAGACCACGCACTCCAGGCGGACCCAGACCTTCTTCTTCCCCGTGCGGTTCGCGCGGGACTGCAGGAGCCAGGCGGGCGGGTCCTGCTCGATCGCCTCGAGCTCGGCTTCGCTCAGGCGTGCGGGGATCCCGTGATGGGCCGCCATCTCGAGGGGGATGTCGAGCCGGATGGCCGCTTCGCGTCGGGAGAGCATCCGACAAGACTAGGGCGCGATCGGGGAAGGAGCGCCGAGCAGTCGCGTCGTCCAGTCGGCGAGGGCTGCGGTCGCGGTCCTCGAGATCGCGGCGTCGGGCACCATGCTGGTGAAGCCGTGGAACGCCCCTGGCCAGACGTGCAACTCCGCGTCGACACCGGACGCCCAGAGGCGACTGGCGAAGGCGACGTCCTCGTCCCGGAACACCTCGGCGCTGCCGCAGTCGATGTAGGTCTTCGGGAGCGCGGAGAGGTCCGTGGCACGAGCCGGCGCGGCGTAGACGGACACGCCGGCCGTGGCACGGCGGTCCCCGAGGTACGCATCCCAGCCGAAGCGGGTCATCTGACGGTCCGCGACCCCGACGCCGTCGATCTGCATGGTGGACACGGTGTCGTCGCGATCGTCGAGCATCGGGGACACGAGGATCTGCGCCAGCAGCTCCGGCCCCTTCCGATCGCGTGCGAGGAGCGCCGTGCCCGCTGCGAGGCCACCGCCGGCGCTCTGTCCCGCGACGACGATCCGCGCCGGGTCGATGCCGAGCTCCGCGGCGTGCTCGGCCACCCAGACCAGGCCGGCGTAGCAGTCCTCGACCGGGTACGGGTCCGGGTACTCGGGTGCGAGCCGGTAGTCGACGCTGACGAGGACGACGTCGTGGTCGAGGAGCCAGCCGTCGTAGCCGTCGAGGTTCCCGAGGTGATGGCCGAAGACCATTCCCCCGCCGTGGATGGTGTAGACGGCCGCGGTCGTGCCGGTGCGCTCGATGCGCTCGATGATCGCGAGGTCGATCGGGTCGCCGAGGTGACCGGGAACCGTGACGTTGCGCCGGTGGTACCCGCGCGAGCGCAGGCGTTCGTCGAGGACGTGCTCGGGCACGTCGAGCTGCCGCATGTGGGGCAGCATCTCCTCGGTGACGGTGAAGGGGCCGCGGGCTTCGAGCGCGGTGAGGAACGTCGCGAGTTCGGCATCGAACGGCGGACGGACGACGGGGGTTTGATCGAGCACGGGCAGACTCCTTCGATGAAGAAGTGGCGACTCCCGTGAGACGCGTGTGCGATCCGATCCGCCGGAGCAGAGCGGGTTTTTTCCCTCTACCGACGACAGTAGCGCACCGGGGACTGAGCACAACGGCGGACGCCGACGACGTCGTCTGGAGCATCGACACTCGTCTCCGGCGACTCAGCGGGACGTCGTCCTGCGCTCGACGTGTCGAACCGACAGCACTCCTGCGATCGAGATCGCCAGAGCGGCCATGGCCGCTGCACCAGCCACGCCGTCCCCGCTCCCGACGATGAGCCCCGCCACACTCGTTCCGAGTGCCGAACCTCCGACAGCAGCCACGACGACGACGCCGTACGCGCTCGCGATGAAACGCGGCGGCACGACGACGTCGAGAGCACCGGACAGGACGATCGACACCGGGCTCGACAGCCCACCGACGACGAACACCAGGGCGGCCAGGAGGACGATCCGATCGGCAGCGATCACCAACGTCGCGTATCCGCCGGCGGTCAGGGCAAGAGCGGTGAGGAGCTGCGCCCGCCGACTGCTCGGCACCGGTCGAGCACCGAAGAGCAGGGCACCGACGGCTTCTCCGAGTGCCAGGCACGCCAACACCGGCCCTGCCAGTTCACCCCTGCCCGCCGCCTCCACGACGGCCGGCACGATCACCGTCAACGATCCCGTCGCCACACTCACCAGACCACCGATCGAGACGATCCGAACGAACGGCGTCGCACCGGCCAGCGGGAGTGACGAACGGGCAGGCGGTGTCGGCGTGGTCGTCCCCATCGACACTGCCAGCAGGGCGCCGGCGGCCCCGATGACCACCGCGACGACCACGAAGTCCAGCTGCCGAGGCGCCGAGGCCACGAGCAGGCCCGCCACCACCGGTCCTGTCGCGAGTCCCGCTTGGAACGCGACCGAGAGCAGAGCGTAGGCACCAGACCGTTCCGCGGGCTCGGAGAAGGAACGCGGGATCGAAGCTCGAAGGGCTGCCGCCAGCGCCGGGAACGAGACCCCGGCTCCGGCGAGGAGCGCCGGCTGCGCAGTCGACCCCGGCGATGCTGCCACCAAGAGCATGAAGCTGCTGCTGACGCCCGCTCCGATGCTCACGACCCAGCGGGCCGAGACGCGCGCCATCACCGCCCCCTGAACCGGGACGCCCACTGCGTTCGCCAGCCCGAAGGCGCCGGCAGCGACTGCCCCGGTGGCGAGGGACTCGCCGGGCGACAGGATCAGCGACAGCGGGATCATCCCCAGCGCGACGGCTGACAGGGCAACTGCTCCGACACCGATCACGAAGGGACGGTGAGCCAGCAGGCGTCGGTAGACGACGGTCATGTGGGCTCCACACGAGGAGCCCACCCACCCGGGAGACACACTCCCCATGCGTCGACGGAGTCGCCGACTGCGCCGATGGTAGGCACACGAGGCAAGTCATGTCGACGTCTCGACAGCCGATCGCTCCGCGGGACGACCCGCCGCCGGTGCCGGAGCGGAGTCCCGTGCCTCCGGGTTCGGCCGCTACGACCGGGCGGCGAGCTGGCAGTTCACGAGGACGCGCGCCTGGGGACCGGCGAGGGACGCGACCGCGAGGTTCGTGATGCTGATCTGCCGAGCGCCCGCTGACTGCGCACCGGGCACGATCGTCGCATGGGGCCGGTACCGCGTCTCCCAGAACTCGACACGGTCGGGTCGGAAGCCCGACAGCGGCTCGACTGATCCGGACAACGATCCGTGCAGTGCGTGGAAGGCCGGGTGTTCGGCGAGCAGCACGGGGATGTCGCGGCGCGGGCCGAAGATCGCGCGTGGTCCCAGGTCCACGCCGAACGCCGACTGCAACTGAGCAGCCTCGCGCACGATCGACGTCACGGCGGCCACAGCAGGGCCATCGACGACGAAGTTCGGCAGGACGGTCACGTGCACGGGCCAGTTCGTGCGGTCGACCCGTCCAGGCAGGAGCTGTGGCGTTCCCACGACGACCAGTCGTTCCATGGACGCACCATAGCGCTGGTACCGTCTCCGGCACGGGGCTTGTGTCGATGTGACGGGGCACGGCATCATGGCGAGGTTCCGTGGTGCCGCCGAGATCGTCGAAGTCCAGGCCGACTTGTCTGCCGACAGATCCCGCACACCGCGCGGAGGCATCGTCCATGACGACTGCATGCTCTCGTCTGCGATCATCGGCACAGCAGTACGGCGGAGTCATCCGCCGCCCCGGTGCTCTCGCGTTCTTCACCACGGCGGCCATTGCGCGCCTCGGCGTTGCCATGACCGGTCTCGGGCTCCTCTTCTCGGTGCACAGCGCGACTGATTCATACGCCGTCGCGGGAGCAGCCGCTGGCGGCTTCGCCGTCGCGGAGGCTGGGGCCGGACCGCAAGTCGCACGCCTCATCGACCGATGGGGGCAGACGCGGGTCGTCCCGCTGGTCGCGGTCGTGCACGTGGTCGCGTTGACGGCCACGATCGTCATGGTCGGCAGGATGCCACTCGCCTTGACGCTCGCGGTCCTCATCGTCGCCGGTGCCGCGATGCCGCAGCCCGGTGCGCTGTCGGCAGCGCGGTGGTCGGCGCTCGTTCCGGAGCCGGCGTCTCTCAGAATCGCGTTCTCGCTCGACGCGACGGTCAACGACATCGTGTTCCTCACCGGGCCGATCCTCGTCACCCTCATCAGCACACTCGTTGCGCCGTGGGCAGGCTCCGCTGCGGCCGCAACACTCCTCGTCGTCGGCTGCGGGATGCTCGCTCTGCAGCGCCGCACCGCGCCATCCGTGGGCCCGTCACGGAAGGACGCCGTGCACAGGAAGCGGGGGCCGCTGCTCAGCCCGGCCTTCTCCGCGGTCCTCGGCGTCAACGTCGGGCTCGGGTGCTTCTTCGGCTCGGTGGGGATCCTGGTGACGGCAGCGGCCACGGCGCAGGGTCTCCAGTCGATGACCGGGCTGATCCTGTCGTTGTCGAGCGCTGCGAGCATCCTTGCAGGGCTCGCCTACGGTTCGTTGCGTTCGGTGCCGCGTCCCCAGATCGTGCAGCTCGTCGCCGCGAGCATCGTCTCACTCGGAGTGCTGGTCGCCGTTCTCTGGCCGACCGTGCTCGGACTCACGCTCATGCAACTCGTGGGAGGATCCGCGATCGCGCCCCTGCTCGCGTCGTCCTCGCAGATCACGCAGGCGTGTGTGCCGGCATCCGAACGGACACAGGGCTTCACCTGGATCAACTCCGCGTCCGCGGCCGGCATCGCCGCGGGTGCAGCGTTGATCGGCGGAGCGGTCGAACTCGGCGGCGTGCAGCCAGCCGCAGCGATCCTCACGCTCCTCACGCTCGCGGCGGTGGTGTGTGCGGCGTTCGCGATACGCCCGCCCGATCGTCCGACACCACGGTGACCGTTGCGCGGATCGAGACGGCAGAGCACGGACCGGTCGGCGATCGACCATCGGGACGGGCCGTGCGCGCCGTCGAACATGGTCCTCCCGGCTTCGATCAGAGGGACCGGGCGTAGTCGACGGTTGGGTACGGGATGAAGCCGAGGGATTCGTAGAGGGCCCGAGCCGGCGCATGGAACTCGTCGCCACCGGTCCCGATGTGCACCACGGTGACGCCGAGCTGTTCGAGCCTCGTCAGTGCAGCCGAGCAGAGCGCTCGCGCCACTCCACGGCGGCGAGCGTCGGGGTGGACAGCAACCATCTCCAGCCGGCCGGAGGACGTGCCGGTGGTGTTCCAGCCGACGTACCCCAGGGGTCTACCGTGCTCCTCGGCGAGCGTGATGAACCGACCTTCGTCCGGAGCGAGCAGGGATGGGACCTCGTGGCGGTAGTCGTCTTCCCAATGCCCGTGGTCGTGCGCGGTCACTTCAGGTCGAAGCTGACGGAGCGAGCCGGCGAGGAGCGGCCGGAAGGTCTCGATGGTCAACTCGACGAGCGCCGGCAGATCGAGTGGTGTGCAGTCGCGAATTCGCATGGTCGTGCTTCTCTCGTGAGCAGTCTGAAGACTCCACTCCCGTGGTTCGGGGCGGAGGTGATCGGCGGCCGGAGCCGTCCCCTCAGTGGCGCGTGCGCCAGCTCGCGAAGCAGTCCATACGGACACGGTACCCAGTGGGCACCGGTCGAGGAAGGAGCGCGGCGGAACGCGTTCCGACTGCTGATCGAAGACAACCTGCGCTCGGGCTCTCGCCGTCACCCGCGAGCGAGCCGCGTACATCGGGCGACGACATCCGTCAGCTCGTCGTCAGTGCGGTGCAGGTGGTGCCGGGAGCCGTTCCGCGCGAGTATCGAGCGGTGACTGAGGAACTCCCCGGACCGATCAGCGAGCTCGTGCAGGCTCTCGGCGCCATCCCGACCGTGGAAGCCGTGTCTCTCGGCGGGTCTCGTGCGCATGGCACTGCCCGACCGGACAGCGATTGGGACCTCGGCGTGTACTACCGCGGCGACTTCGAACCGGACCACGTGCGCGCTCTCGGGTACGAGGGGACGGTCGTCGACATCGGGGAATGGGGTGGCGGCGTGTTCAACGGCGGCGCATGGCTCACCGTGGGCGGTGAATCCGTCGATCTCCTCTGGCGCGATCTCGACGTCGTCGAGCACGAGATCGCCGAAGCCGAAGCCGGCAGGTGGCGGACCGAAGAACTCATGTTCCACCTCGTCGGCATCCCGACGTATCTCTTGGTGGCCGAACTGGCCCGACATCGCGTGCTGGTCGGACAGCTGCCGGTCCCGACATACCCGGAGGCACTTCGTGCGGCGGCATCAAGCGGCTGGGCCGCCCGTGCCGAACTGACACTGCAGCACGCACGCGCCGCACACGCTCCGTACGGAAGGGTGACGCAGTGTCTCGGTCTCATCGCGATCGGTGCGGCCGAGTACGCCCATGCCCACGCCGCAGCCGACGCTGTATGGGTCACCAACGACAAGGCCCTGCTCGAGCTCGGACACATGTCGGCCGCTGATGCGGTCCTCGCCGCAATCGAGCCGTCGCCAGCAGGCCTGACGCGAGCGGTTGACGCGGTCATCGCCCTCGGTCGCTCCGACCGCAGCAACACCCACGACGCAGACCGCTGATCTCCCCGGCAGGCGCGCGAACGCTCAGTCGGGGGCGGCCGTCGAGCCCGACATGAGATCGACGACGAATCCCATGCCCGCACGGATGTCGGCCCATCGGGTGCGGGCGCGGAGCAGCCCGGACCCGTCGGCGTCGGTGAAGGCCGGCAACGGGGTCTCGGCGGCCGCACCGAGGCTTCGCGGCGGACTGCGACCTCAGGGGTGCGGGGTACGGGCTAGCGACCGAGGAGCGGCTCGCGGGATGCCATCCCCGCAGCACCTGCGCGCGCCACCGCATCGGGCAGCGCCGCAAGGAACGCGTCGACGTCGGCATCGGTCGAGGTGTGTCCGAGCGTGATGCGGAGCGCACCGCGGGCCTCGTCCTCCGACAGCCCCATCGCGAGCAGTACGTGCGACGCCTCGGGGACGCCCGCTTGGCATGCCGACCCGGTCGACACGGCGACCCCTGCGGCGTCGAGCAGGAAGAGCAGCGAGTCGCCCTCGCAGCCCGGGAAGGTGAAGTGCGCGTTGCCGGGCAGTCGGTCGACGGGGTCGCCGCGGAGCACGGCGGACGGCACGGCCTCGAGCACGCCGGCGATCAACCGGTCACGGAGCACCCGGACGTCGGCGTGCGGTGCGGACGCGGCGACACCGAACGCGATCGCCGCCGGGGCGTCCTGCGTTCCGCTGCGGACCTGCCGCTGCTGTCCGCCACCGTGGATGAGCGGCTCGACGGTCGCGGTCCGCCCGAGGACGAGCGCACCGATGCCGACGGGCCCGCCGATCTTGTGCGCGGAGACGCTCAGGGCGTCCAACCCGGACGCTCGGAAGGAGACGGGGACCTGCCCGTAGGCGGCGACGGCGTCGGAGTGCACGGGAACGCCGGCGGCGTGCGCCAGCGCGACGATCGAGGTGACCGGCTGGATGGTGCCGACCTCGTTGTTGGCCCAGAGGAACGTGACCAGGGCGACGTCGTCGGCGGACGCGAGCCGTGCCTCCAGTCCAGCGAGGTCCAGGCGACCGTCCACGTCCAACGGGACCACGTCGACGACCGCTCCGTCGTGGCGTTCGAGCCAGTCGACCGTGTCGACGGTCGCGTGGTGCTCCCCCGCGGCGACCACGATGCGGGGCCGCGGCCGGTCCTGCTGTCTGGCCCAGTAGAGGCCCTTGATCGCGAGGTTGATGCTCTCGGTCCCGCCGGAGGTGAAGACGACCTCCACCGGTTCGGCGTCGAGGGACGCGGCGACGCGCGCTCGTCCGTCCTCGAGCAGCATCTTGGCGCGCTGACCGGCGCTGTGGATCGACGACGGGTTGCCGACGGTCGCGAGCGCGTCCGTGAAGGCGGCGAGCGCCTCCGGCAGGATCGGTGTCGTCGCAGCGTGGTCGAGGTAGACCGGCACGCAGGTACCCCCTTTTCGAGCGTTTTCAGGATACCCGCCGGTCCTCGTACCCTTGTCGGGTGCACGAGACCGCGATCGAGACACCCCAGGGGCTCCTCCTGGGCCCCGACGGCACCGCGCGCTTCTGCATGCGGTCGGCATCGGCCACGTCGGCGACGCTCGTCGTCGACGGCCGCGGATCGGTCGCCCTGGAGCGGGTCGACGGCACCGACCTGTGGACCGGGAGCGTCGACGGCGTCCAGGTCGGTGACACGTACCACCTGCTCGTCGACGGGCCCGAGGGACCGCGGCACGAGTTCGACGGCACGCGGGCGCTGCTCGACCCGTACGCGCGCGGCATCGTGCGGACCGACGGCGAGCGCCGCTGGTCGAGCGTCGTCGTGGACGGGTCCTTCGACTGGGGCGACGTCGGCAAGCCCGAGGTGCCGCTCGACCGCGTCGTCGTCTACGAGGCGAACGTCAGGACGCTGACGAGCGAGAACCACGCCGTGCCGGAGCACCTCCGCGGAACGTACGCCGGCGTCGCGCACGAGAGCACCATCGCGCACCTGCACCGCATCGGCGTGACGACGCTGGAGCTCCTCCCGGTGCAGGCGTTCGACACCGAGCACTGGCTGCAGGAGGCCGGCCGCGAGAACGCGTGGGGCTACAACACCCTCGGGTTCTTCGCGCCGCACGCGGGGTACGCCTCGGCCCCTGCGCGCGAGCATGGCGCTGACGGGGTGCTCCGCGAGTTCAAGGGCATGGTCAGGCTCCTGCACGAGGCCGGCATCCAGGTCGTCCTGGACGTGGTCTACAACCACACCGCCGAAGAGGGCCTCGGCGGCCCGACATCGTCGCTCCGTGGCATCGACGGCGCGAACCGGTACCGCTGGGCCGCCGACGACACGTACTACGACACCACCGGCTGCGGGAACACGCTCGACACCTCGGCGGAGGCCACCGCCGACCTCGTCGTCGACAGCCTGCGGTACTGGGCGCGCGAGATGCAGGTCGACGGGTTCCGCTTCGACCTGATGGCCGCCCTCGCCCGCGACGCCGACCACGTGTTCGACCCTGACCACCCCCTGCTGGAGCGCATCCGTCACCACGAGGACCTGCAGGACGTGCTCGTCATCGCCGAGCCCTGGGACGTCGGGCCGGACGGCTGGCGGACGGGGAACTTCGGTGAGCGTGTGAGCGAGTGGAACGACGGGTTCCGGAACACCGTCCGGCAGTTCTGGCTGACCGACGTGGCGCAGGAGCGGCGCACGGGGGTGCCCGGTGCCGGGATCGGTCCGCTCGCAGGGGCCCTGACCGGTTCCCGGAGCCTCTTCGGCGTGCCACGGGGGCCACTCGCCGGCATCAACTTCGTCACCGCGCACGACGGCTTCACGCTCCACGACCTGACGGCGTACGACCACAAGCACAACGCGGCGAACGGCGAGGACGACCGCGACGGGACGAACGACAACCGTTCGTTCAACCACGGGGTGGAGGGGCCGACCGAGGACCGCGGCGTCCGGGCAGCCAGGGGTCGTTCGATGCGGAACCTGCTCGGCACGCTCCTGCTCTCCGCCGGCGTGCCCATGCTGACCGCCGGTGACGAGCGGAGCCGCACGCAGCACGGCAACAACAACGCGTACGTGGTGTCCGACGACCTGACACCGGTGGACTGGTCGACGGACGAGGACGCCGAGTCGATGACCGAGACCGTCGCCGCGCTGACGGCGCTCCGTGCCGCCCACCCGGCGCTCCGACCGTCGCGGTACGGCGTCGACGGCCAGGTCACGCCGTCGGCGTCGCGGATGACGTGGTACGGCCCCGACGGCGGTCCGATGACCGGTGAGTGGTGGGACCAGCCGATCCATCGAGCGCTGCAGTACTTCGTCGAGTCGACGCCCGAGCACGAGCCGTACGACCGGGTGCTCGTCGTGGTGCACGGCAGCGGCCGGACTCGCGACCTGACGCTGCCGGTGCGGGACGACGTGCTCGCCTACCGCCTGGCGTGGTCGAGCGAGAAGCACCGTGACCACGACCGGCATCGTCCGGCAGGCACGGTCTTCACCGCCTACGGCCCGGGCATCCACGTGTTCGAGATCGTCTGACGGGCTGCCGCTGGCCGCTGGCGTCCGCCTGCCCCGGTGGGTGGTCGAATCGCGCGTAGGGGGTCGAATCGCGCGTAGGGAGTCGGAACTCCCGACCACCTACGCGCGATTCGGCTTTCCATCCCGACCGTTATGGGCAGGAACGTGCGCGGACGGCGGACGGGAGGCTCGGTGCCGGGCCGCCACGAGCCTCCCGTCCGCCGATCGGCAGCGACGTGTTCTCCACAGTCTCCGGGTTCCGGTGAACACGGAGGGCGCCGCCGGGTAGCGTCGGTTCCGTGGCCACCGCAGACCGACCCCGGCGTCCGAAGATCGGGCGCATCCCGATCACCGATCTCGCCCCGACGACGCCGAACGGCTTCCCGGGCAAGGCATTCGACGGCGAGGTGATCACCTTCGGAGCGACAGTCTTCCGAGAAGGACACGGCGTCATCGGCGCCGACCTCGTCGTGGAGCGCCCCGACGGCGGGACCAGGACCGTCCCGTTGACCCTCGTCGCACCGGGGACCGACCGGTACGAAGCGACGGTGCAGGTCGACCACACCGGCGTGTGGGCCTGGCACGTCGAGGCCTACTCCGACGACTGGGAGACCTGGCTGCACGGTGCACGACTGAAGATCGCGGCGGGCGTCGACACCGAAGCGACGCTGCTCGACGGTGCAGCACTGCTCGATCGGCTCGCCGCCGAGACCGACTCCCCCGCCGCTGCTCGCGCCGCTGAACGCGTCCGCGACGAGGACCTCGACCCCGCCGAACGGCTCGCAGCGGTCGACGACCCACGCATCACCGGCGAAGTCGCCGAGGCACCCCTCACATCGCTCCGGACGCACTCCCCCGTGCAGTTGCTCGACGTCGAGCGGACGCGGGCCGGGGTCGGTGCCTGGTACGAGTTCTTCCCCAGGAGCGAAGGCGCCAAGCGCAACCCGGACGGCTCCTGGAAGAGCGGCGACTTCCGCACAGCGGCCCGTCGGCTCCCCGGCGTCGCACGGATGGGCTTCGACGTCGTCTACCTGCCGCCGATCCACCCGATCGGGCACACCGCCAGGAAGGGCCCGAACAACACCCTCGACGCCGGCCCGAACGACCCGGGCAGCCCGTGGGCGATCGGCTCCGAGGACGGCGGGCACGACGCGATCCACCCCGACCTCGGGACGGAAGACGACTTCCGTGACTTCGTCGAGACGGCGAAGAACACCGGGATGGAAGTGGCGCTCGACTTCGCACTGCAGTGCTCCCCCGACCACCCGTGGGTGACCGAACACCCGGAGTGGTTCACGGTCCGCGCCGACGGCTCGATCGCCACGGCGGAGAACCCGCCGAAGCGCTACCAGGACATCTACCCGATCCAGTTCGACACCGATCCCGAAGGACTCGTCGCCGAGGTCGAACGGGTGCTCCGACACTGGATCGCGTTCGGGATCCGGATCTTCCGCGTCGACAACCCGCACACCAAGCCGCTGTGGTTCTGGGAGCGCGTCATCAGGGAGATCCGCGACGAGCACCCGGAGACGGTGTTCCTCGCCGAGGCGTTCACGCGTCCGGCGATGATGCGGGCGCTCGCCGAAGCCGGCTTCCAGCAGTCGTACACGTACTTCACGTGGCGGAACACGAAGGACGAGATCGCGGACTACTTCGACGAGCTCGCACACGAGACGAGCGCGTACCTGCGTCCGAACCTGTTCGTGAACACGCCGGACATCCTCACCGAGTACCTGCAGTTCGGCGGCCGCGCCGGCTACAAGGTCCGCGCTGCGCTCGCCGCGACCGGGGCTCCGACGTGGGGCATGTACTCCGGCTACGAGCTCTTCGAGGACGTCGCACGTCCGGGCTCCGAGGAGAACATCGACAACGAGAAGTACGAGTACAAGCCGCGCGACTTCGCCCTGGCCGAGGCAGAGGGCGCGAGCCTGGCGCCGTACGTGACGATGCTCAACCGGTTCCGCTCGGCGCACCCGGCGCTCCGGCAGCTCCGGAACCTGCACGTGCACGACGCCGAGGACGACGCGATCGTCGTCTACTCGAAGCACCTGCCCGGTCGGTTCATCCGGTCCGGCCGCGACGACACCGTGATCGTGGTCGCCAACGTGGACCCGCACTCGGCCCGCGAGACGACCGTGCACCTCGACCTCGCCGCCCTCGGCCTCGACCCCGAGCAGTCCTTCGACGTCCGCGACGTCGTCACCGGCCAGCGCTGGGTCTGGGGCTCGTCCAACTACGTCCGCCTGGACGCGTTCCAGGAACCCGTACACCTGCTCGTCGTGGAAGGACCGCACCGATGACCACCGACCCCCAACTGCCAGACCGCAGCACCGGTCAGGACCGTGGGCAGGGGCCGAGCGTGCCGCCGGTCCAGCCGCCGCCCCCGCCCGTGCTCCCCCGTCTGATGCCCGAGGACACCCCCCGGCCGACGCACCCGGCGAAGCACGTCGATCCCCCGACGGTGCCGGAGCCGACCCCTGTTCCGACGCCGCCCTCCGCTCGCTTCGAGTCGCCACGGTACGAGCCGCGGAGCTCCGCACCCGGCGAGGACATGCCGGGTGCCCGACTCCCGCGACGCGAAGCACCCGACCGCGGTGTGCAGGAATCGGCGACGCTGTCCGGGCACGCGGCCGACTCCGCGCACCCGCGCCACGTCACCGCGGAAGCGGTGCAGGAGCCGGCTGCCTCGAGCGTGGCGGAGACCCTGCCCGATGCGGTGTCGCAAGCCGGAGCGGACGGGACGGACGCGCCCGAGCCGAGCCGAGCCTCCAGCCCGGTGGCCGACGCCGCGACCGAGCCGCACCCGGCCCCCGTCGAGGAGTGGCTGCGGACGGCCGTCGCCGAGGGCCGCTGGTCCCAGCCGCACGACGTCCTCGGCCCGCACCCCGTCGACGGCGGGACGAGCGTCCGTGTCGTCCGTCACCTCGCCCGCGCCGTCCGGCTCGTGCGACTCGAGGGAGACGACATCGAACTGACGCACGAGGGCGACGGACTCTGGGCCGGCGCCACCGCCGAACCGCTCGGGCGCTACCGGGTCGAGGCCGACTACGACTACGACGAGAGCACCGACACCGACGACACCACCTGGACGACCGACGACGCGTACCGGTTCCCACCGACGCTCGGCGAGCTCGACCTGCACCTGTTCGGTGAGGGCCGCGACGAGCAGCTCTGGCAGCACCTCGGCGCACACGTCCGCACGATGGACGGGGTCGACGGCGTCGCGTTCTCGGTCTGGGCACCGCGGGCCACCGCCGTGCGGGTGATCGGCGACTTCGAGGGCTGGGAAGGGCGCACGACCGCGATGCGACGCCTGAGCGACCTCGGCGTCTGGGAACTGTTCTGGCCGGGCGCCGTCGAGGGACAGCGGTACAAGTTCCAGATCCTCACCGACAGCGGGTGGGTGGAGCGTGCCGACCCGTTCGCGCGGCGCACCGAGGTCCCACCGCTGACCGCGTCCGTCATCACGACCTCCGACTACGAGTGGTCCGACGGCGACCGGGCATGGATGGAACACCGCGCGAAGACGACCACGCACGACCGTCCGATGAGCGTCTACGAGGTGCACCTCGGCTCGTGGCGCCCCGGACTGAGCTACCGCGAGGTCGCCGACCAGCTGATCGGCCACGTGCAGTTCCTCGGGTTCACGCACATCGAGTTCCTGCCGCTCGCGGAACACCCGTTCGGCGGCTCGTGGGGCTACCAGGTCACCGGGTACTACGCGGCGACCTCGCGGTTCGGTTCGCCCGACGACCTCCGCTACCTCATCGACCGGCTGCACTCCGCGGGCATCGGCGTGATCATGGACTGGGTTCCAGGGCACTTCCCGAAGGACGAGTGGGCGCTCGGCAAGTTCGACGGCCACGCGCTCTTCGAGCACCCGGACCCCCGCCGCGGCGAACAGCTCGACTGGGGCACCTACGTGTTCGACTTCGGGCAGCCGCAGGTCCGCAACTTCCTCGTCGCGAACGCGCTGTACTGGCTCGAGGAGTTCCACATCGACGGCCTCCGGGTCGACGCCGTCGCATCGATCCTGTACCTCGATTACTCCCGAACGGACTGGCTGCCGAACATCCACGGCGGCCGCGAGAACCTCGAGGCGATCTCGTTCCTGCAGGAGACGAACGCCACCGCGTACAAGCGCTACCCGGGCATCGTGATGATCGCCGAGGAGAGCACATCGTGGCCCGGAGTGACACAGCCGACGGACGCCGGCGGGCTCGGCTTCGGCCAGAAGTGGAACATGGGCTGGATGCACGACTCGCTCGAGTACGTGCAGCGCGAACCGGTGTACCGCAGCTACCACCACGACGAGCTGACGTTCTCGTTCGTGTACGCGTTCAGTGAGCAGTTCACCCTGCCGATCAGCCACGACGAGGTCGTGCACGGCAAGGGATCGCTCTACGGCAAGATGCCAGGGGACGAGTGGCAGAAGCTCGCGAACGTCCGCGCCTACCTGGCGTTCATGTGGGCGCACCCCGGCAAGCAGCTGCTGTTCATGGGCCAGGAGTTCGCGCAGTCGTCCGAGTGGTCCGAGGAACGCGGGCTCGACTGGTGGCTTCTCGACGACCCTGGCCACCGAGGGGTGCAGGACCTCGTCGCGGCGCTCAACCGCGTGTACAAGGACACCCCGGCGCTGTGGACGCACGACGCCACGTCCGAGGGCTTCGAGTGGATCGAGGGCGGCGACGCCCCGCACTCCACGATCGGGTTCCTGCGGAAGACCGGCGACGAGCGGCTGGCGGTGTTCGTGAACTTCTCAGGCGTGCCCGTCGAACGTCGCTTCGGGCTGCCGGCCGCCGGGCAGTGGCAGGAGGTCCTCAACACCGACGCAGCAGAGTACGGCGGCTCGGGTGTCGGGAACCTCGGTGTCGTCACCGCGGATGACACCCCGTGGGCCGGGCGCCCGGCGTCGGCGCACCTCGTGGTGCCGCCGCTCGGCGCGGTCTGGCTGAAGCTGACCCGCTGACCCACACGAACGGACGGGAGGCCCGGTGCCAGCTGGCACCGGGCCTCCCGTCCGTCTGCATCGCGAAAGCGACAGATCCCCGCGAGATGCTCGCGGGGATCTGTCGCTTTGGCGGTCCTGATGGACTCAGTAGAGGGCGTTGGCGAGCCGACGTCGGGCCGCGACCACGCGGGGGTCCTCCGCGCCGATGAGCTCGAAGTACTCGACGAGCCGGACACGCAGGGACTCACGGTCGCTGCCGAACACCGTCGGCACCAGGTCGAGCAGGCGCCCGAAGGCATCCTCGACGTGGCCGCCGCTGATGTCGAGGTCGGCGACGGCGAGTTGCGCGCCCACGTCGGACGGCCCCGCACCCGCCGCTGACCGGATCTCGTCCGCCGTCCGGCCGTTCAACCGGTCGAGGAGCGACACCTGCGCGAGCCCGGCGACGGCCATCTGGTCGTGCGGGTCCTGCGCGATCGCGGTCTTGTACTCCTGGATCGCCGTGGCGTAGTCGCCCTGCTCGATCGCGTCGTACGCCGCCTGGTGGTGCGGCGGCAGCGGCTCCGGCTCGGGCTCGCCCTGTTCGACCGGCTCGGTGTCGGTGCCGGCGCCGTCGACCGTCACGCGACCGGAGACGCCGTTCTGCTCGGCGGCCTGGAGCACCTGCTCGTAGACGTCGCGGACCTGGGCCTCCGGGAGCGCGCCGACGAAGAGCCCGAGCGGGCGCCCGCCGATGACCGCGGCCACGGTCGGGATCGACTGCGCCTGGAACGCCTGCACGAGCTGCGGGTTCGTGTCGGCGTCCACCTTGGCCAGGACGACGCGTCCGGCGTACTCCTCGGTGAGCTGTTCGAGGATGGGCGAGAGCTGCTTGCACGGCCCGCACCACTCGGCCCAGATGTCGACGATCACCGGGACGATCGTGGACAGCTGCAGGACGTCCTGGAACGTGTCGTCGGTGACGTCGATGACGAGCGACGGGACGGTCAGGTCCGCACCGGTCTCGGAGCCGGTCCCTGCTGCGGCCGGGGCTGCCTGTTGGGCTGCCGGACGTTGGGCACGCTCGACCAGGGATGACAGGTCGACGGCTCCGCGGAGTCCGGACGGGGTCGGGGGGACGTTCGTCATTGCACCTCACTCGCTGCGGTCAGGCCCTGCGTGAACCCGAGCAGGACTATTTTGTCGTCCGACCCGACGGCCGGCACGGAGAAGAGCAGCTGGACGCCGTACGTGGCGCTGATGCCCTTCTTGCTGGAGTCGACCCCGGACAGGGCCTTCACCGCGCCCTCGGTGTTGACCTCGGCGCCGTCGGCGGTCGGGGTGACCTTCTCGATCTCGTTCAGGTTCACGGACACGAGCGCACCTGCCCCGTTCGTCGCCAGGGCGATGGCGGAGCCGTCCGGGGACTCGGACGAGTACTCGATCTTCGCGGTGTCCGGCAGGGACGCGGACTTCCTGTCCTTGTAGTCCTTGCCGATCTTGCCGCGCAGGTCGTCACCGTCCGCCTGGAAGAGGTCGGCGTACTTGCTGTCCGCGTCCTTCGAGAGGATGTCGCCGTACGCGGGCCCCACCGCGTCCGGGGCGAGCGCGAGGAGCTTCGAGTCGGACGCGAGCTGTGCGGTGCCGATCGAGACCGGGGCGACCGACGGGAGCTTGGCGTCGGCTTCGAGCGACACGTCGTACGCGACCTTGTAGTCGTCGCGCGCGGACTCCTGCACGAGCGTCAGGGCCTGCGGCGCCGTCTTCTGGTCGTCCGGGTCGGAGGCGACCACGAACACCGTGCGCGGCCACGTGTCGGTCTGCTGCGGGAGCGACACCGAGATGTCCGCGGCAGAGATCGCCGGCGGGGCCTGCACGTCCTGGTCCTTGTCGCGGATCTGGTAGTTGGCCTTGCGGAGCTCGAGCGCCGGTCCGGTGAACCGGGTCGCGGCGAGATCGGCGTCCTTGTCGGCGTCGGCCTTCGTCGCGACCTCTGCGATCCGGCCGACGATCCGGTTGATCTGCTGACGAGTCGCGGCGGTCGGCTCGGCCTGTTCGGCGGCACCGGTGGCCGACGCCGTCGGGGTGGCGGTCGCCGTGGCGTCTCCACCGCCCTGCGGCCAGTACTCCGAGGAGCACCCCGCGAGCGCGAGCGTGCCGACGAGCACGACCGGCACAGCGATCATCGAGCGGCGCCCTCGGCGCGACCGAGCCGGGACCTGGGCGCCTGCTGCCGCGGCGCGACGCGAGGCGCGCACGCGCGGCGGCCGGGTCCCACCGCTGCGACGCCGCGGACCACGGGAACGCCGCTGGTGGAGGAACGCCCAGACGAGCAGGACGATCCCGCCGAGCACGAACACGCCACCGGCCACCATGAGCGGCCCGACCGAGGGGGTCGCGGTGTCACGCGGCCAGGTCACGGAGACGTCGGAGGGAGCGGCGGACTTGCCGTCGCCGACGAGGACCACCGAGACGTCCTGCGGCAGGCGCACGGTGAACTGCCCGGCGCCGTCGTACTCCTGGTACCAGAGGTCGCTGCCCTTCGGGTCGGGAACGGAGTCGTCGCTGCCCGTCGTCCTCGCGACGAGACGCTCGCCCTCCGCGTCGTAGCGGAGCGTGTTGTGCTTGGCGTCGCCCACCCACGCGTCGATGTCGGAGGTCTTGCCGTAGGCGGCGAAGACGGTCCCCGAGCCGGCGACGTTGATGCGCTGGTAGCCCGGGTTCGCGTTGAGCGTGGAGCCGGGGATGACGGTGACGGGCGCCGTGGTCATCGACGACGCCTGCGCCACGGTGGAGGACGGTGGCGCGAAGACGGTGCGTTGGGCGACGCCCAGACCGACGAGCAGCAGCCCGATCACGAAACTGACGATCGCCAGGACGAATCGCACGGATCTCTCTCCCTCCGCGCCGGGGTGGGGGGAATCGGCGCGCGAATCAACGGCCCAGGATACGCGAGAGAGGCTGGAGAGCGCATCCCTGCTCGCTGTCCACCGGCTCAGACGGGGTCCGTGCCGCACCACTACACTCGACGCGCGGGCGGTACGGCGCCGTCCGGAAGACCAGCAGGAGCGACACGTGGCGAACGACGAGGCAGAGTTCGGGACCGAGATGCGGGGGTACCGCAAGGACGACGTGGACCGCGCTCTGAACGACCTCCGCCGCGAGCTCATCAAGTCGAACAACGACCGCGCGGAGGCCGCGAAGGAGATCCGGCTCCTGCAGTCCCGCCTCTCCGACATGCAGGCGGAACTCGACGAAGCGGGCACCCCGACGTACAGCGGACTCGGCACGCGCCTGGAGTCCACGCTCCGGGTCGCCGAGGAGCAGTCCACCCGCTTGATCAGTCAGGCGGACATCGACGCGCAGCGCCTGCGGGCGTCCAGCCGTGCCGAGGCCGAGCGCACCGTCCGCGAAGCCCAGGAAGAGGCGCGCGACACCCTCGAGGACGCCAGGACCCGCGCCACGAACGAACTCGCCCGCGCTCGGGCCGAGGCCGCCGACACCGTCGAGCGGGCCCGCGCCGAAGCCGGGATGCTCACGCAGGACGCCAGGAACGAGTCAGCGGCGATCCGCGGTGCTGCGGTGACCGAGGCCGCGGAGACCCGTTCGATCGCGATCCGGGAGACGAACGCACTCCGCGCGGGTGTCGAGCACGAGGTCGCCGAACTCCGGGAACTCGCACAGCGCGAGTCCGCCGACGCCCGGAGCGCAGCAGCCGAACTGGACCGCGAGACCGAACACCGCCGAAGCGTCTTCGAGGCCGACCACAGCCGACGCATCGAGGACCTCGACCGCGAGGAGCGCACCCGCCGCGACGCCCTCGAGCGCGAGATCACCGACGGTCGGGCCGCGTGGGAGCACGAGCACGGCGAGCGTTCCCGTGCGCTCGAGCTCGAGATCGCAACGGGTCGCGCCGACCTCGCCGCCGAGGTGGACGGCCGCCGCGACGAGCTCGAGTCAGAGCTCGCCGACCGCCGCCGACTCCTCGACGAGGAGCTCGCCGCCGGCCGGGCCGAGTGGGATCGAGAACTGGCGTCGGCCCGCGCGGCCCTCGAGCAAGAGCTCGAAGCGGCTCGTGCACAGCTGCGCGTCGACCAGGAGCACACCGCTGCCGAGAACGAGCGGCTCGTGCAGGAGACCGCCGACCGCATCGCGCGCGAGACCGATGAGCACCGCGGACGCATCGAGCGGGAGCGCGCCGAGGCCACCGCGTCCGCCGAGCGGCTCGCCCAGGAGCACGCCGCCGAGCTCGCCGCACGCCGTGAGCGCGAGCACGGCGAGGTCGACACCGAGATCGCCGAGCGCCGCAGTGCCGAGTTGGACGCGCTCGAAGCCGAGCGCACCGCGCTCCGGCAGGAGATCGACATCGCACGCGCCGGCCTCGCGAAGGAGCGCGACGAGGTCAGGGCCGAGATCGCCCGCGAGCGCGACGAGGCTCGGACGACCCTCGAGTCCGAGCTCGCAGCCCGCCGTGACGACGCCGAGCAGGACTACCTCCAGAAGCACCACGAGACCGTCACCGAGACGCAGAAGTACCTCGACGAGGCGAACCTCCAGCTCGCGGAGGCCACGCGCCGCGCGACCGAGGCGCGCGAGCGTGCGGAGCGGCTGCAGCAAGAGGCCAACGACCTGGAGCGCACGAGCACGTCCGACGCCGAGGAACGTGCCCGCACCGTCCTCGCCGAGGCCCAGGAGCGTGCGCACCGCCTCGTGGCCGAGGCCGAGGAGCGCTCGGCCGCGCAGATCGCCGAGGCGGAGGACCGCCTCGCCGCGATCCGCACCGAGCGCGAAGCGGTCGCCGGCTACCTCGAGAACCTCCGTGGCGTGCTGTCGCACGCCGCCGGCGTCGTCGAGTCCCCGGCCGACGCGGACGCCACCGACTCCTGAACCGGCCCGGACTGGAGGCCCTGCACCGGGCCTCCTGTCCGGTCACCGCCGACAGGCGGTCGGTCTCAGCGCGTGACGTGCGTCGGCAGCGGCGCGCTCCCGGGCACCACCAGGTCCGCGATCGCGTCCAGCACGATCCGCACGTACCGCTCCCCCACCCAGAGGTGCTTCGCGCCCGCCACCGGGACGACGCGGACGTTCGGCGCGACGGCGAAGCGGTGCTCGGCCGCTTCCGGCTGCAGGAAGTCGTCGTGCTCCGGGACCAGGGCGACGACCGGCACGGCGACGTCGGCCCATCGTGCGAGCTCGTCGTCGCTCGTGCGGTGGAGCGGCGGTGAGAGCAGGACCACGCCAGCGACCGTGCCGGCATCGACGTGCTCGAGCGCGTGCTTGAGGATCACCTCGGTCCCGAAGGACCACCCCACCAGCCACGGGGTGGGCAGGCCACGTGCGGCGACGTCGGCGACCGCTGCGCGGAGGTCGAAGCCCTCGGAGACACCGTCGCCGAACGTGCCCTCGGACGTCCCGCGGGGAGAGGACACCGAGCGGAAGTTGAACCGCAACACCGCGATGTCCGCGAGCTCCGGCAACCGGGCAGCAGCCTTCTTCAGCACGTGCGAGTCCATGAACCCGTGCGCGGTCGGCAGCGGGTGCAGCGTGACGATCGCGCCGCGCGCCCGACGGCCCTGTGGCTCTGCGAGCTCCCCGACGAGGGTGAGGTGGTCGTCCGTGACGAGCTCGATGTCGGTCCGCACGGCGGGGAGCACCGTGCCGGACCGGATCTCAGTGTCGTGTGTGTCCTCGGTGCCGGGTGCGTCCGCGGCGTCGCTCATGCCGTCCTCCAGCAGTGGTTGTGCCAGTGCCGACGCGACGCGAGGTCCGCAGCGTCGCCGAGGACGCCGTCGGCGCGCCACACCACCACGTGTGCGACGCCGGGCTCGATGATCAGGCCGCACCCGGGGCAGAGGTAGTCCTTCTGCGCGGACGCTGCCGAGATCGGCTGCACGGCGTACTCACGCCCACGACGGACCTCGGTCCGCTTCCACCCGCTCATCAGGCGATCGAGGCCGACCGACTCCTCGACCTCGTCCGGGCGACGGTCACCCCGAGGGCGCCGCGGCCGGTTGCTGCGCGGCACCTGCGGGACCGCCGATCAGTACCAGTTGAAGGACTGGCTGTGACCCCACGCACCGCACGGCGTGCCGTAGACGCCGGAGATGTAGTTGAGTCCCCACGTGATCTGCGTCGCGGGGTTGGTCTGCCAGTCGGCGCCGGCCGAGGCCATCTTGCTGCCGGGGAGCGCCTGCGGGATGCCGTAGGCACCGCTCGGGTTGTAGGCGTTGACGCGCCAGCCCGACTCCTTGTTCCAGAGGGAGACGAGGCAGTTGTACTGATCGGTGCCCCACCCGCGGGCGGAGACGAGCTCGAGCGCGATGGCCTGCGCGCTGCCCGGGTCAGGGGTCGCGGCGACGGCGGCGATGCTGTTCGACGGGGTGACGGCCTTCTTCGCGGTCGACGTCGCAGCCGTGTCGTCGGTCTCGGTCACCGGCGGGGTGACGACCTTCGGCGCGGGCTTCGTCACTTCGTAGCCGTCACGGGAGACCTCGAACGAGCCGTACGTGCCGTGGGCCGTGTAGACCTGCGGGGCCGGGGCCTTCGTCAGCACGGGCGTCGAGACCGCAGCCTGGGCGACGTCGGCCTGCAGCGGGTTGAAGAGCGAGCCGCCGGCGAGGAACGCCACGGCGAAGAAGGACAGCGCGGGGATCGTCGAGCGACGGCGCATGAAGCCGTTGAGCGTCGTGTCGGCGGTCTTGGCCGTCGACGACGACGGTGCGAGACCCGTGCGGCGCTGCGCGGTCGTCGCGCGCCGCTGCTTGACGATGCGCGGGTCCGACGGCGTGGACGGAACTGCCGCTGCGTGCGCGACGGCCTGTGTGGCATCGCTGACGCGGTTGTCCGCCACGGACTTGGGAGCGATCACCGGCTGGGTGACCGCGGCCGCTGCCGCCGGGTTCGCCAGTGGAACCGGAGTCTCCGCGGTGCGGATTCGGTTCAGTGCCGCGCGGCGTTCGCTGACCACGGGGTGGTTCTGCTGCTGCCGGGTTGCGCGGTCGGATCGAATGTCTGCCGTGTGCCTGCCCATGAGTCCGACCAGGATAACGGAACGATCACGGAAAACGAAGCACCTGTGCCCCGCGCGTCGGACTTCGGCTAGCGGACGGCGAGCATGACCTCGACGACCGCGTCGAGGAGCGCGTCGACCTGGGCCTCGCGGTAGCCGCCGTGCTTCGGGCGGAACACGATCGACCGCACCTCGGTGAGGCTGAGCGGCTTGCCTTCTCGGAAGTACCCGCCGAGACGCTTCGCGAACGCGTCGACGTCCTTCGGGTGGTAGCCGGTCGACAGGACGTTCACGCGGTGGAAGCGCTGCCCGTCCGGGCGGTCCAGCCGCTCGACGACGTCGGATGCCTTCGTGCGGGCCTCGGCGTACCAGGTCTTCTGCCCGACGTCGGCGATCTCGCGCTCGCGCTCGCGGGAGGCGAACGCGTCCTCGAGTCGTTCGAGCGCGGCGTCCACGTGCTGCGTCGAGTACCCGCCCTTCTTCATCGAGAAGGCCGTCGCGCGGATCTTCGCCGCCTCGATGCCTGGTGCGCTGTCGTTCGCCGTGTAGGCGCGACGCGCGTCCTCGAGGAAACGCTCGACTTCGTCGATGTCGTAGCCGAGGACCGAGCGGGGGGCTGTCGGGAACGTCGTGGGCACGGCGACATTCTGCCAGCACACTCCCCTGGGACCAGCTGGACGCGCGGTGGCCGTCAGTGGTTGACGACGAGGTACAGCACGTAGCCCACCGCGGCGGACGGCAGGATGCTGTCCATGCGGTCGAGCAGTCCGCCGTGCCCGGGCAGGAAGGACGAGATGTCCTTGATCCCGAGGTCGCGCTTGATCATCGACTCGGTGAGGTCGCCGAGCGTCGCGGAGCCGGAGATCAGCACCCCGAGCACGATGCCGAACCACCACGCCTGCCCGAGCAGCAACCAGGACACGATGATGCCCATCAGGATGCTCGCGGCCACGGAGCCGGCGAAGCCCTCCCACGTCTTCTTCGGGCTGATCCGCGGCGCCATCGGGTGCTTGCCGAGGTTCAGCCCCGTCGCGTAGGCACCCGTGTCGACCGCGACGACGACCAGGATGAACCCGACGACCCACAGCGGCCCGCCGTCCTGCGCGGACAGCAGCACCACGCAGGCGCCGAGCAGGGTGACGTACGCCTGGACGAACAGCCCGTTCGTCAGGTCGCGGAACACGTTCCCTGCCGACGGGCGATCGCGACTCACCGCGACCTCGACCAGGCGCCAGACGGTGATCAGGACGATGCCGCCGAGGATCGTGAAGAGCGCCTCGACCTGGCCACCGAGGAACGCGGCCGGCACCATCGCGATGCCGGTGGCGACGCTCGGGATCCTCGGGACGTCGCGCCCCGCGAACCGCATCGCGCTCGCGAGCTCCCATGCGGCGAACCCGATCAGGAACGCGGCGACGACCATGAACGCCGGGGTCCAGATCAGGAGCGAGCCGAGCATCACCACGGCGAACGCCAGGGCGATCGCGATGGCTGCGGGGAGGTTTCTGCCGGTCCGCGCGGTCAGCGCCTCGTTGCGGGCGTCGAAGGACGCACGTCGTTGGCGGATCTGCGCCTCGAAGTCCGACCGCGCGGCGCGGGCCCTGGCATCGAAGTCGTGCCTGAGCCCCTTCGCCGGCGGCCGTGGGTCATCTGCTGTCGGGCGGTCGACGCCCTCGTCTCGACGCGGCATCAGACCTCGAGGAGTTCGGCTTCCTTCTTCTTCAGCGCGTCGTCGATCTGGTCGACGTGCTTCTTCGTGAGGACCTCGAGGTCCTTGTCACCGCGGGAGATCTCGTCGTCCGAGATCTCGCCCTTCAGTGCGTCGAGGTCGTCCTTCGCCTTGCGGCGGATGTTCCGGATGACGACCTTGTGGTCCTCGCCCTTCCCTCGGACGAGCTTCACGAACTCCTTGCGGCGGTCCTGGGTGAGCTCCGGGATCGTCACGCGGACGATCTCACCGTCGTTCGTCGGGCTGGCGCCGAGGTTCGGGAACGTCGCGATCGCGCGTTCGATCTCCTTGAGCGCCGACTTGTCGTACGGCGTCACGATGAGCGTGCGCGCTTCCGGCGTCTGCAGGGACGCCAGCTGCGCGAGCGGCGTCGGCGACCCGTAGTAGTCCACCGGGATCTTCTGGAAGAGCGCGGCGTTGATGCGGCCGGTGCGGACGGTTGCGAAGTCGTCCTTGGCGACGTCGACCGCCTTCGCCATCTTCTCGGTGGCCTCGGTCATGACATCACTGATCACGGTGGTTCTCCTTCGGTACGTCGTCGAGTCTAGTCAGCCGTGCAGGTCAGTTGCTGACCACCGTGCCGATGCGTTCGCCCCGGATCGCGGCCTGGACGTTGCCACCCGGCTCCATCCCGAACACGTGCATCGGCATGCCGTTGTCCATGCAGAGCGAGAACGCGGTGGCGTCGACGACCTTGAGGCCCTTCAGCAGTGCGTCCTGGTACGTGACGTGGTGGAGCTTCTCGGCCGTCGGGTCCTTCTTCGGGTCGGCCGAGTAGACGCCGTCGACGCCGTTCTTCGCGACCAGGACCTCTTCGGCGCCGATCTCGAGGGCGCGCTGGGCGGCCACGGTGTCGGTGGAGAAGTAGGGCAGGCCGGCACCCGCACCGAAGATGACGACGCGGCCCTTCTCGAGGTGTCGCTCAGCGCGCCGCGGGATGTACGGCTCGGCGACCTGGGTCATGCTGATCGCGGACTGCACCCGCGTCGCGGCACCGGCCTGCTCGAGGAAGTCCTGGAGCGCGAGCGCGTTCATCACGGTCCCGAGCATGCCCATGTAGTCCGCGCGGCCGCGGTCCATCCCGCGCTGCGAGAGCTCCGCGCCGCGGAAGAAGTTGCCACCGCCGACCACGATCGCCACCTCGACCTCTCGGGCCGCGATCGCGATCTCCTTCGCGATGCTGCTGATCACGTCCGGGTTGACCCCCAGGGAGCCGGCGCCGAACGCCTCTCCGGAGAGCTTCAGCAGGACCCGTCGTCGTCCGGTCTTCTCGTCGGTCATGTGCTCGCACCCTTCGTTGAGGAGTCTCGTGGGAATCTACTAGCGCCCGTGCGGTCGTGCTGCGGCGGGCGCGAAAACGGGGCCAGGAACCGAATGGTTCCTGACCCCGTCACGGGTTCGTTACGCGCCGACCTTGACGCGGGCGAAGCCCTGGATCGTGATGCCGGCGTTCTCGGCGGCCTTCGCGACGGAGATCTTGTTGTCCTTCGCGTAGTCCTGGTCGAGCAGCGCGATGCCCTTGATGAAGGCGTTGACGCGACCCTCGACGATCTTCGGGAGCGCAGCCTCGGGCTTGCCCTCCTCGCGGGTGATCGCCTCGACGGTCGCGCGCTCCTTCTCGATCGCCTCGGCCGGGACCTCGTCGCGCGTGAGGTACGACGGGTTGGCGAACGCGACGTGCTGCGCGATGGAGCGGGCCTCGGCGGCGTTGTCACCGTCGTAGGCGACGACCACGGCGATCTGCGGGGGCAGGTCCTGGCTCGTCTTGTGCAGGTAGATCTCGAAGTTCGAGCCCTCGACACGGCGGACCGTGCGGACCTCGAGCTTCTCGCCGAGCGCGGCGGCGCTCTCGTTGACGACCTCGAGCACCGTCTTGCCGTCGAGGGGGGCCTCGTTGGCGGCGGCGACGTCGGCAGCACCAGCAGCGGCGACCGCGGCGAGGACCTTGTCGGCGAGGGTGGTGAACTTCTCGTTCTTCGCGACGAAGTCGGTCTCGGAGGCGAGCTCGACGACGGTGGCCGCACCGTTCTCAGCGGTCGCGACGACGACGCCCTCGGAGGTCGCACGGTCATCGCGCTTGGCGACGGCCTTCGCACCCTTGATGCGGAGCAGCTCGACGGCCTTGTCGTAGTCGCCGTCGGCCTCGACGAGCGCGTTCTTCGCGTCCATCATGCCGGCCCCGAGGTCCTCGCGGAGCTTCTTCACGTCCTGAGCGGTGAAGTTTGCCATTCGAATGGCGTCCTTTCTGGACTATGCGTGTGTGGAGAGCGGAGTCGAGGGCGCCGAGCCGTGTGGCCCGGCGCCCTCTGACACTCACTCGGCGGGGGTGGTCTCCGCAGCGGCCTCGGCCTCGGCGGTCGGCTCGGCGTTCTTCGCCTCGTCGGCGATCGGCTCGCCGATCTCCTTCGCGGCGACCTGCGCGTCAGCGTCGTTCTCTTCGACGGGCGTCTCAGCAGCGGCAGCAGCCGGAGCAGCGGACTCGCCACCGAGGAGCTCCTGCTCCCACTCGGCGAGCGGCTCGGCGGCCTCGTCGTCGGAGCCACCGTTGTGGCGGGTCTTGAGACCCTCGGCAGCGGCGTCCGCGATGATGCGCGTCAGCAGGCCGACGGAGCGGATCGCGTCGTCGTTGCCCGGGATCGGGTAGGCGATCTCGTCGGGGTCGCAGTTGGTGTCGAGGATGCCGATGACCGGGATCCCGAGCTTCTGCGCCTCGTCGACGGCGAGGTGCTCCTTCTTGGTGTCGACGATCCAGAGCGCGCTCGGGGTCCGCGTGAGGTTGCGGATACCACCGAGGGTCTTGTGGAGCTTGTCCAGCTCGCGCTTCTTGATGAGGAGCTCCTTCTTGGTGAAGCCCTTCGTCGTGTCGTCGAAGTCGATCTCCTCGAGCTCCTTCATGCGCGCGAGGCGCTTGGAGACCGTCTGGAAGTTCGTGAGCAGACCGCCGAGCCAACGCTGGTTGACGTACGGCTGGCCGACGCGGGTCGCCTGCTCGGCGATGGAGCCCTGCGCCTGCTTCTTGGTGCCCACGAAGAGGATCGTGCCACCGTGCGAGACCGTCTCCTTGACGAAGTCGTACGCGCGGTCGATGTAGGCGAGCGACTGCTGAAGGTCGATGATGTGGATACCAGAGCGCTCGGCGAGGATGAAGCGCTTCACCTTCGGGTTCCACCGACGGGTCTGGTGTCCGAAGTGGACGCCGCTGTCGAGCAGCTGGCGGATGGTGACGACGGCCATGTGCCGTCCTCCTTCTGTGTTCTCGGCGCGCGGCATGGCCGTGCGCCCGTTGCGGTTGTGTCGATCCCGACCGGAGGTCGTGATCCCTGGTGCCCTGACATGCGGCCGCCAGCGCTTGCGAGCTGGACCGTTGGCCGGATGGTTTGCGTGGACACGCGAAGTCAGCGCGCTCAGCGCGCTGCTGCAGAGATACTAGCAGAGCACAGACGGGAGGGGGGGGGGGGGGGGGGGGGGGGCCCGCCCCCCCCCCCCCCGGGGGGGGGGGGGGGGGGGGGGGGCCCCGCCCCCCCCCACCCCCCCCCCCCCCCCCCCCCCCCCCCCACACCCCCCCCCCCCCCCCACGAACGCCAACC
>NZ_JBIVCR010000003.1:0-212144 GCF_044746705.1 Curtobacterium sp. NPDC090217
TCGCGCCCCCCTCCCCACCCCCCCCCCGGCTCCCCGTTGCCTGACCGGCCCCGCGCCGCCCCCCCCCCCCCGGGGGGGGGGGGGGGCGCCGCCCCCCCCCCCCCCCCCCCCCCCCCCCCCCTCCCGTCCTGGTCGCGTGCCGTCCTGCTGTTGCCTTGGTGCGTCGTGGCCGGGTGGGCCAGGATGGGGTGATGACCGACCAGCGGATCGCCGTCGTCGTCCTCGCCGCCGGGCAGGGCACGCGCATGAAGTCCTCGACCCCGAAGGTGCTGCACCGGCTCGCCGGATTGCCCCTCATCGCGCACGTCCTGCGGACGGCCGAGTCCCTCGAGCCGGAGCACATCGCCGTCGTCGTGCGGCACGAGCGCGACCTGGTCGCGGCCGAGGTCGCCGAGCGCATGCCGGACGCCCTCGTGGTCGACCAGGACGAGATCCCCGGGACCGGACGCGCCGTCGAGGTCGCGGTCGCCGCGCTCCCCGCCGACTTCGACGGCGCCGTGGTCGTGCTCTCCGGCGACGTCCCGCTGCTCGACGCGGTGTCGCTCCGGCAGCTCGCCGACGTGCACGGGCGCACCGGCAACGCGGTCACGTTCGTCAGCGCCATCGCGCCGGACCCCACCGGGCTCGGGCGGATCGTCCGCGACGACGCCGGTGCCTTCGTGGGCGTCGTCGAGCACAAGGACGCCACGGACGCGCAGCGGGAGATCACCGAGACCAACGCCGGCATCTACGCGTTCGACGCCGTATACCTGCGTGCCGTGCTGCCGTCGCTGACCACGGCGAACGCGCAGGGCGAGAAGTACATCACCGATGCCCCGGCACTCATCGCCGCACGCGGCGGGCACATCGACGTCGTGACGCTCACCGACCCGTGGCTGGTCGCCGGGATCAACGACCGCGCGCAGCTGTCGGACGCCGGACGCGAGCTGAACGCCCGCATCGTCCGCGCGCACCAGCGTGCAGGGGTCACCATCCAGGACCCGGCATCGACGTGGATCGACCTCGACGTGTCGATCGAGCCGGACGCCGAGATCCTGCCGGACACGCAGCTCATCGGCGCCACGGCGATCGCCGCTGGTGCAGTCGTCGGACCGGGGACCACGCTCCGCGACACCGAGGTGGGTGCCGGGGCCACGGTGAACCGGGTCGACGCCACCCTCGCGGTGATCGGCGACGGCGCGTCGGTCGGTCCGTTCGCCTACCTCCGGCCGGGCACCATCCTCGGCGACCAGGGCAAGATCGGCACCTTCGTGGAGACGAAGAACGCCAAGATCGGCCGCGGCAGCAAGATCCCGCACCTGTCCTACATCGGGGACGCCGAGATCGGCGAGGACTCGAACATCGGGGCGAACACGATCACCGCGAACTACGACGGCGTGCACAAGCACCGGACCGAGGTCGGGTCGAACGTCCGCACCGGCTCGCACAACGTGTTCGTCGCCCCGGTTAGGATTGGTGACGGGGCGTACACCGGTGCAGGTACGACGGTCCGCAAGGACGTGCCGGCCGGGTCGCTCGCGATCAGCTACGCCCCACAGCGCAACACCGACGGATGGGTCGACGAACACCGACCCGGTACGCCGGCGGCCGAGGCGGCTCGGCGCGCGCGAGGCGAATGAACCACCGCGACGGCCATCGGTCGTCGGACCCTCGACACACACGGCCCTGCTGGGTCAGGGAGTGAGCACGGCACTTGTCCGGAATCAAGGCAACCGGCCAGAAACGACTCGTCCTCGTCTCGGGACGAGCACACCCGGAGCTCTCGGCGGAGATCGCGGAAGAACTCGGCGTCGATCTGGTCCCCACCGATGCCCGCACCTTCGCCAACGGTGAGCTGTACGTCCGCTTCGACGAGTCCGTCCGCGGCTGCGACGCCTTCGTCATCCAGTCGCACACCGCACCCATCAACGAGTGGCTCATGGAGCAGCTCATCATCGTCGACGCGCTGAAGCGTGCCTCGGCGAAGCGCATCACGGTCGTCGCGCCGTTCTACCCGTACGCCCGCCAGGACAAGAAGGGCCGTGGCCGCGAGCCGATCTCGGCCCGACTCGTCGCCGACCTGTTCAAGGCCGCTGGCGCGCACCGCATCATGAGCGTCGACCTGCACGCCGCGCAGATCCAGGGCTTCTTCGACGGACCCGTCGACCACCTGTTCGCGATGCCGGTGCTGCTCGAGCGCTTCAAGGAGATCCTCGACCCGTCGACGCTGACGGTCGTCTCGCCGGACATGGGCCGCGTGCGCGTCGCCGACATCTGGTCCGAGAAGCTCGGCGCCCCGCTCGCCATCATCCACAAGCGCCGCGACCCGCTCGTCCCGAACCAGGTCACCGTGCACGAGATCGTCGGTGACGTCTCCGGCCGCTGGTGCCTGCTCGTCGACGACCTCATCGACACCGGTCGGACGATCGCGAAGGCCGCAGAGGCGCTCAAGGCCGCGGGGGCGATCGGCGTCGTCGTCGCCGCGACCCACGCCGTGTTCTCCGACCCCGCGACCGAACTCCTGCAGAGCGAGTTCATCGACCGCGTCGTGGTGACGGACACGCTGCCCGTCCCGGTGGAGAAGCGCTGGGACCGCCTCGAGATCCTGCCGATCGCGCCGCTGCTCGCACGTGCCATCCACGAGGTCTTCGACGACGGGTCGGTCACCTCGATGTTCGATGGAGCCGCCTGATCCACCCCGCGCGCGATGCCCTCGCCGCTCGGCTCCGGGCGGCGGGGAGCGTCTTCGCCGAGGACGAAGCCGACCTGCTGCTCGACGCCGGAGACGGTGACGCCGCCCGACTCCGGACGCTCGTGCAGCGTCGGCTCGCCGGAGAACCGCTCGAGTACGTCCTCGGCTGGGCTGCGTTCGACGGGCACCGGATCCGGGTGACCCCCGGTGTGTTCGTGCCCCGCGCCCGGACCACCGTCGTCGTCTCACAGGCCGCTGCGCTGCTGCACCGCTACGACCGCGTGGTCGACCTGTGCTGTGGCGCCGGAGCCATCGGTGTCGCGCTGCTCGAACGGGTCGGTGCGCTCGACCTCGTCGCGTCGGACATCGACCCGGATGCCGTCGACGTCGCGGCGGAGAACATCGGCGACCGCGGCATCGTCGTCGCCGGGGACCTGTTCGACGCCCTGCCCGGCCGGTTCCGCGGGGCGGTCGACGTCATCGCGGTGAACGCGCCGTACGTCCCCACCGACGCCATCGCGACCATGCCGTCCGAGGCCCGGGAGCACGAGCACCGCGTGGCGCTCGACGGCGGTCCGGACGGCCTGGACCTGCACCGCCGGATCGCCTCAGGGGCGGGGGAGTGGTTGCGTCCGGGCGGCACCGTCGTCATCGAGGTGTCGGAGCTGCAGTCCGCCGCGTCAGCGGCGGCCTTCGCCGACGCCGGCTTCGCGACGCGGATCGAGCGGGACGACGCGGTGGACGGCACCTGCGTGGTGGCGAGCCGACCCGCCTGACGCGCACCGAGCCTCCCGGCTGATGCGGTCCGGACCGCACTGTGTCCGGTCAGCGCGCGGTCAGCGTGATCGAGTCCCAGCCGGTCGCCCCGTTCGGGGCCGGCGGCCGTTGGACGCTCGTCTGCACCTCGCCGTCCGCGCTGACGGCGCGGATCTGCACCCGGTGGTCCCCGGCGGTCGCGGTCCAGCGGTAGACCCACTGCCGCCACGTGTCGGCGGACACCGAGTCGGCGAGCTCGGCGTCCTGCCAGTCGCCGTCGCCGATCTGCACCTGCACGGCCTTGACCCCGGTGTGCGGCTGCCACGCGACGCCAGCGATCGCGACGCGGTCGCCGACCGTGACGGTGCTGCCGTTCGCGGGGGTGTCGATCCGGGACTCGAGCTTGACCGGTCCGCGCTCCGACCACCCGCGGGGCGTCCAGTAGCCCTGCGCGTCGGCGAACCGGGTCACCTCCATCTCGACGACCCACTTCGTCGCGGACACGTACCCGAAGAGGCCCGGGACCACCATCCGGACCGGGAACCCGTGTTCGGCGGGCAGCGGCTCGCCGTTCATCCCGACCGCGAGCAGTGCGTCCGTGCCGTCGTCCTGCAGGACGTCGAGCGGGGTGCCGGCGGTGAACCCGTCGATGCTCCGGGAGAGCACCATGTCCGCGTCACCGGTCGGCTTCGCACGGGCGAGCAGCTCGCGGATCGGGTACCCGAGCCACAGGGCGTTGCCGATGAGGTCGCCGCCGACCTCGTTCGAGACACAGCTCATCGTCGCCATGTGCTCCTCGAGCGGCAGTGCGAGCAGCTCGTCCCACGTCAGGGTCACCTCTTCCTCGACGGCGCCGTGGATGCGGAGGCTCCAGTCGGCGGGGTCGATCGAGGGCACGCGGAGCGCGGTGTCGATCCGGTAGAAGTCGGCGTTGGGTGTGACGTAGGGCGTGATCCCCGCGACGTCGAGCGAGGCGCCAGACGGCACCGTCGGCGGCGTGTTCACCGGAGCGGGCAGGTGCACCGCACGCCGGATCGCTGCGGCCCGCTGCATCGCTGCGGAACCGATCCGCGCGCCGGTCCCGACGACGAGGGCGAGTGCCCCGGCCGTGACCGACCAGACGATGAACGCCCGGCGCTCCGGGAGGGCCGCCTCGGAGCGGGTGGGTGTCGCTGCGGCGAACTCCCACCGGCGGAGCCGGGTCATCACGAGCCGGAGGACGATCACCGCGGCGGCCACACCGAGCACGGTCGGCGCGCCGTCCCACATGCCGGAGCCCGACCGGGTCGTCACCGCCAGCAGCGACAGGGCGCCGCCGGCCGCGAACACGAGCGCTCCGAACGGCGGACGCGCGCGTTCGAGGATGCCCGCCGCAGCCGAGATCGCGACCATCAGCACGCCCATCAGCGCGAAGAGCGCGATCTTGTCGCCGGTGCCGAACAGGCTGACCATGAGGTCCTTCGCACCGGCCGGCGCGAGGTCGATGACCGCGGAACCCACCGCCACGAGGGGACTGCCGGCTCCGCCGAGCACGAGGGCGCCGAGTTCGGCGGCACCGAGGAAGGCGAGCGCGGCGACGACGCCGACGGCCGCGGCCAGCAGTCGCGGCCGCATCGGGGATCGGCTGGTGGGCACGACCCGATGCTAGGTCTGCCGGGCTGTGAACGGGCAGGACCGACGAGGTTGCCGTGCGTTCAGCGTCCTCCGGTGGGGTTCCCCGCGCTGCCGTGCGAGGATCGACACGTGCTGAGCCGACCCGACCGCGTCCCGCGGAACGGACGTGCCCGCCGGCCCATGACACCCGGCCAGCGCCTCGCAGCCGTCCGCTGGGTCATCGTCGCCGTCTGGGCCGCGTTGCTCGTCGCGCGGATCATCGTCGTCGCTCGGAGCCCGGAAGCCGACCTCACCGCGTTCGGCATCGCCGAGATCGCGGTCATCGTCTTCGGGGTCGGGGTGATCCTGGCGGGAGTGCTCAGGATGCAGGGGCTCCGGCGTCGGCGCGAGGACGAGTCGCTCGCACTCGCGATCCGTCGCATCGACCCCACCGTGTGGCTCGTGCCGGCGGCTCCCACCGCCGAACTCCGTGCGATGGTCGAGGGCGATCGGTCCGAGATCACCCTCGGGTCGCGTGTGACGTGGGCCTTCGGTGCGACCGAGGCGTCGCTGTGGGAACTCGACGAGCGGCGTGCGACCCGGCTGCTCGTGATCCGCTGGAGCCGGGTGATGCACGTCGGGCTCGAGGACGTGGCGGCACCGGGCGACCGCGGCGCCTGCGCCGTTGCGATGCACTACGTCCGACCGGACGACACGATCGCGGTCGCGACGTTCCACGTCCGGACGGCACCCGGGTCGCGGCGGTTGCTCGGGCGCGGGCCGAAGCTCGAGCGGCTGCTCGCGGAGCTGGCGCGGGAGCGCATCGTCGCCTGAGCGGGCGGGCGGGCCGGGCGTTGTGCTGCGGCTGCTGGCCGTTCGTTCCGCGAAAGCGACACTCTGCCGCGGAACGTTCGGCGCAGACTGTCGCTTTCGCGCCCCGCGCCCCGCGCCCGGCACGCTGCGCCCGCGTCCCGCCCATGCACGCACGAACGGGCCCCGCCGTGTGGCGGGGCCCGTTCGGTGTTCGGTGCTGATCAGTGCGTGGACGGTTCCTGTTCGACCTCGCGACGGTCGTCGTCGGACCACAACGTGTGGAAGGTGCCGTCCTTGTCGATGCGCTGGTAGGTGTGCGCCCCGAAGAAGTCGCGCTGTCCCTGGATGAGCGCGGCGGGCAGCCGGTCGGACGCGAGCGAGTCGAAGTACGACAGCGCGGACGAGAACCCCGGCGCCGGGATCCCCGACGCCGCAGCGATCCCGACGATGCGGCGCCAGGCGGCTTCGCCCTCGGCCACAGCGTTCGCGAAGTACGGGTCGACGAGCAGCGACTCGAGCGAGGGGTTCTTGTCGTACGCCTCGACGATGCGGTTGAGGAACTGGGCGCGGATGATGCAGCCCCCGCGCCAGATCTTCGCGACGTTGCCGAGGTCGATGTCCCAGCCGTACTCCTTGGCACCGGCGATGATGAGGTCGAAGCCCTGCGCGTACGCGACGACCTTCGACGCGTACAGCGCTGCACGCACGTCGTCGGCGAATGTGTCAGGCACCTCGGCGATGTCCGGCCGGGACGTCACGGAGGCCTGGACCGCCGCACGCTGCGCCGGCTTCGACGACACCGCGCGGGCGAACACCGCTTCGCCGATGCCGGAGACGGGGATCCCGAGCCCGACGGCGTTCTGCACGGTCCAGACGCCGGTGCCCTTCGAGCCCGCCTCGTCACGGATGACGTCGACGAGCGGCTTGCCGGTGTCGGCGTCGCGCTGCTTGAGGATCTCACCGGTGATCTCGATCAGGTACGACTCGAGGTCGCCCTTGTTCCACTCGTCGAACACCTGCACGAGGTCCTCGACCGACAGGCCACCGGCGCGGCGGAGCAGGTCGTAGGACTCGGCGATCAGCTGCATGTCGGCGTACTCGATGCCGTTGTGCACCATCTTCACGAAGTGCCCGGCGCCGTCCGTGCCGATGTGCGTCACGCAGGGCTCGCCCTCGGCGACGGCGGCGATCGACTTCAGGATCGGGCCGAGCGTCTCCCAGGCCTCCTTCGAGCCGCCGGGCATGATCGACGGGCCCTTCAGCGCGCCCTCTTCACCGCCCGAGATGCCCGTGCCGACGAAGTTGAGGTCCTTCTCGCGGAGGTCGTGCTCGCGGCGGATGGTGTCGTGGAAGTTCGCGTTGCCGCCGTCGACGATGATGTCACCGGGCTCGAAGCGCTCGGCGAGCTGTTCGATGACGGCGTCGGTGCCCTTGCCGGCCTGCACCATGATGATCGCGGTGCGGGGCTTCGAGAGCGACGCGACGAAGCCGTCGATGTCCTCGGACGCGATGAAGCCGGCGTCGCCGTGCTCCTTCAGGAGCTCCTCGGTGCGGGCGTAGGTGCGGTTGTAGACCGCGACGGTGTTCCCTTCGCGCGAAGCGAGGTTGCGCGCGAGGTTCGATCCCATGACCGCGAGGCCGATGACACCGATGTTGGCCTGTGCGTTGCTGTCTGCCACGTGAGTCTCCTTTGTCCTGACGTTCCGGCCCCAACTTACGGACCGGGACCTGAGACCGCACGGGTGTTACGGCAACCTGTGGACAGTGTTCACCGGCACCCGTGCGGTGGAGGAACTCGCTACTTCCGGCTCAGCTCGGAGAGGCGTGCGCGGTACTCCTCAGCGCCGATCTCGCCGCGGGCGAACCGGTCGGCGAGCACCGACCGCGCGTCCGAGAGTGCTCGCCAGCTCCCGCGCCGGAACACCCCGAACACCAGGAAGACGACGAGGAACGCGAGGAAGAAGAACGCCGGGAAGACGAAGAACGGGAATCTGCCGCCGTGCCAGTACGGTGCGGCCGTCGCGAGGGTGGTGAGCATGGGGACCTCCTGGGTCGGTTGCGGTGCCGCGGTTGCGACCCTCCAAGGCTCCGGTCGGGAGGCTCGTCACGCGTCCGTCCAGCAGCCCCACTTCCGCCTGCTCCCGCAGTCGTAGTGCACCCGCTCCTCACCAGACGACTACTCCCGGGGGAGTAGTCCACAGGTCCCGCTCCCGCGGGATGCCCGGCTCGGCGACCGACCATAGGCTCGACCACATGACCTCCGATCTCCGCGACGCCGACACCCGCTGGCCGGGTCGACGACGCTTCGCGCGGGTCGGCCGGGTGATCCCGGTCGCCGTCGTGCAGATCGTGGGCACCCTCGTGGCCTCCCGGTGGTCGGGCGGTGTCGCGGACGGGACCGGCCCGCCATGGGCCCTGCACAGCGCAGGGGGTGCGGCGTTCGACCCGATCGTCCTCGGGCCGCTCGCGGTGGCGCTGCTCGTCGCCGGCGTCGTGGCGCTGCCGTTCCGGTACCGCTGGCCGCTGTCGGTCCTGGCGGTCACCCTCGCCACCACGATCGGGTACGCCCTCGTCGTGAGCCCGAGGGGCCCGTTCGTCGCGGCGCTGACGATGGCGATCGCGAACGCGTGGTTCCGCGGCAACAGGGTCCCGGTCTACCTCGCGGCCGGCATCGCGCAGGTCGTGCTGCCCACGGCCGACACGCTCACCGGTCGCGCGGCGTTCCCGACGGTGACGACGATGACGCTGTGCCTCGCGTGGCTCACCGCGACGATCGCGATCACCGAACTCGTGCGCGTCCGTGTCGCCCGCGTGGCAGAGGCCCGCCGTGCCCGAGCAGCCGCGGACCGGGCACGGGCGGACGACGAACGCGTACGGATCGCCCGGGAGCTCCACGACTCCGTGGCGCACAGCATGTCGCTCATCAACCTCCAGGCCGGTGTGGCGCTGCACCTCGGGAACGCGCTCCCGGAACAGACCAGGGACTCGCTGACGAACATCCGCGACTCCAGCAGGCAGGCCCTCGTCGAGCTGAGGACGATCCTCGGCGTGCTGCGGTCCGTCGACGGCGAGCCTGGGAGCTCCGAACGGAACCCGACGCCGGGGCTCGATCGGGTCCCCGACCTCGTCGAGCGCGCTCGTGCGGCCGGGATCGACGTCGGCCTCGACGTCCGCGGTGATCTCGGCAGCGTCGGTGGGATCGTCGACCGCAACGTGTTCCGGATCGTGCAGGAGTCGGTGACCAACGTCATGAAACACGTCCCGGAGCACACCGCGCGCGTGCTCGTCGAGGTCGGCGCCGAGGTCGTGGAGGTCACCGTGTCCGACGTTCCCGTCGCTCCCGACGCCCACCTCGGCGCGCGGGCGACGAACGGCGGCGTCGGGGACTCCGGCAACGGCATCATCGGGATGCGGGAGCGAGCGACCGCTGTCGGCGGCACCTTCCGTGCCGGGCCGACTCCCGAGGGCGGGTGGACGGTGTTCGCGCGGTTGCCGGTCGGCGATCGGCCGTCCGACATCGTCCAGTCAGGAGAGACACCGTGACCGATGCGATCCGCGTGGTGCTCGTCGATGACCAGGTCCTGGTGCGGGCGGGGCTCCGCGCGCTCGTGGACGCCGAGCCGGGCATGACCGTCGTCGGGGAAGCGGGCGACGGCGACAGCGCGGTCGAGGTCGTCGCACACGAGCGGCCCGACGTCGTCCTCATGGACATCCGGATGCCGGGCAGCGACGGGCTCGACGCCACCAGACGCATCTGCGCCGATGCTGCGCTCGCCGACGTGCACGTCGTGATCCTCACCACCTTCGAAGAGGACGACTACGTGTTCGACGCGATCCGTGGCGGCGCGGCCGGGTTCCTCGTCAAGGACACCGAACCCGCCGAGCTCCTGCGCGCGATCCGTACCGTCGTGGCGGGGGAGTCGTTGCTCTCGCCGCGAGCCACACGCTCCCTGGTCGAGGCGTTTGCGACCCATGCGAAACCCAGCTCCCTGTCCCCGGAGCTCGACGTCCTGACCGACCGTGAACGCGAGGTGATGCGCCTCGTCGCGACGGGGTGCACGAACACCGAGATCGCCGAGCGGCTGTTCGTGAGCTCCGCCACCGCGAAGACCCACGTCTCTCGGGCGATGATCAAGCTCGGCGCCCGCGACCGTGCGCAGCTCGTCGTCTTCGCCTACGAGACCGGCCTCGCGACCCCGGGCTGGCAGGCCTGATGCTCCTCACACGCGCTGATACCACCGCTGATACCATCGAGTGCATGGCGATGACCCTGCGGCTCGACGACGACGAAGCCGCTGCCCTTCGGCAGCGCGCGGACCTCGAAGCACGCTCGATGCAGGACGTCGCCCGGGAAGCCATCCGCGAGTACATCGAGCAGCACAGCCGGAGCGATCTCATCGACGGGATCCTGGACCGCGAGCTGCCTCGGTACGCGGAAGCGCTCGACCGCCTCGCGCGATGATCCACCTGACTCTCGACGAAGCACTGCACATCGCCCGTCGCACGGTCGGCTCCGACGTGCTCGTGCGGGATCCCGGGCTGCTCGAAGCCGCACTGGCCCGGGCCGCGACGACCGTCGACGGTCGTGATGCTTACCCGACCCTGGTCGACAAGGCTGCGGCGCTCGTGCACTCCGTCGTGCGGAACCACGCGCTGGTCGACGGGAACAAGCGGCTGGGCCTCATGCTGCTGATCGTCTTCCTGGGTGTGAACGGTCGGACCCTCACGATGTCCAACGACCAGGCCTACGCGTTCATCGTGGCGATCGCCGAAGGACGGCTCGACGACGTCGGCCCGATCGCCGCGGAACTCGTGGACCACGTGGCGGAGCGCTGACGGCAACGGATGGCAACTCCCGGCACCGCGGCGCTCCGGGAGCACGATGGACGCATGGCCTTCAGTGGGATCGGCATCGTCGCCGGCGAACACCTGACCGATGCGGTACGGCGAGCGGGGGCAGACCACGTCGAGCCGTCCATCAGCGGCAACCTCGTCGTCCAGGGCGACGACGGGTGGCACCGCAACGAGGCGTACGCCGGGGAGCGCTTCGGGTCGTTCGCGCTCTTCGTGCCACCGGACCTGCCGCTCCTCACGGGTGAACCCGCGGTCGTCGACGGGTACTTCCAGATGGTGCTGCCGATCATCGCCTCGGTCGCCGAGCCCGGCGCGAAGATCGTGTTCGGCTCGGGCACGGCTCGGAGCGCGCCGGAGGGGATGTCGGACGCCGATGCGCGAGCCCGGTTCGCACGCGTCGTCCGGGTCGCACGGGACACCGCACGCGAGCACGACCTGCGCATCGTCCTGGAACCCCTGAACCGGTCCGAGACGAACCTGATCCACACCATCGACCAGGCGGCCCGTTTCCTCGACGAGTTCGCCCTCGACGGGGTCGGCGTGGTGGCAGACCTGTTCCACGTGCAGGCGGAGTCCGAGTCGTTCGACGTCGTCCGCGCGCACGGCGACCGCATCGGGCACGTGCACCTCTCCGACCGCGACCGCGAGGCACCCGGTACCGGGGACTGGCCGTGGCGGGAGTTCCTCCGAGCAGTGCAGGACGGCGGATACCGCGGCTCGGTGTCACTCGAGTGCCACTGGCCCGACGACGCCGAGCCCGCGATGACGACTGCGCTCGCCGAGGTCCGGGCGGCCGTCGTCGCGGGCTGAGGCGGCTCAGAGCTTGAACGTGGCCTTCGGGATGTCGGACACGATCCGGCGGGCGGTGTGGACGGCGTCCTCCTCCGAGATCTGGTGCGTGACGACGAGCGACGCCAGGTACGCGGCGTCGGCACGACGGGCCATGTCGTGCCGCGCGGGGATGGAGCAGTACGCCCGGGTGTCGTCGATGAACCCGGAGGTCTTCGTGAACGACGCCGAATCGGTGATCGCTGAGCGGTACCGACCGATCGCGGCCGGGGTGTCGATGAACCACCACGGCGCGCCGGCGTAGACCGCGGGGTAGAAGCCGGCGAGCGGCCCGATCTCACGGGAGAACACGGTCTCGTCGACGGTGAACAGCACGAGGTGGAACCCCGCTGCGGTCCCGAAGGACTCGAGCAGGGGCCGGAGCGGTTCGGTGAACGAGCCGACCGCCGGGAGGTCGTGCCCGGTGTCCGGTCCGAACCGCTCGAGCGTCGGCGTGTGGTGGTTCCGGATCACGCCGGGGTGGAGCTGCATGACGAGCCCGTCATCGACGCTCATCTCGGCCCAGCGGTAGAGCATGTCGTGCCGGTACGCGATCGCATCCGCGGCGGACACGTCCCCGCGGAGCGCCGCGGCGTGGATGCGCTCGCGTTCCGAGGCGGACAGCGGCGTCGATCCGGCGTCCAGCACCCCGGTGTCGGTGGCCGTCGCGCCGTGGTCGATGAAGTACTGGCGACGCGCGCGCAGTGCTGCCAGCAGCCCGTCGTGGGTTCCCGTGTCGATCCCGGCGGCCTCGCCGATCGACGCGACCACGAGCCTCCAGTCCGACCGGGACGGGTCGAAGACGGCGTCGGCACGGAACGTCGGGACCACCCGGCCGTGGAAGGTCGGGTCGGCGGCGAGCCGCGCGTGCGCGGCGAGGTCGTCGGCCGGGCCGTCGGTGGTGGCGAGCACCTCGATGCCGAACGAGTCGAACAGGGCGCGGGGGCGGAAGCCCGGCTCGAGCAACGCCGACGCGATGTGGTCGTACTGTGCGTCGGCGTTCGCGGTCGACGGCGCCTCGGTCAGCCCGAAGACGTCGTGCAGCTCGGTCTCGAACCAGTAGCGGACCGGGGTGCCGAGGAAGTCGTCCCAGTGCGTCGCCAACTGGCGCCAGATGTCCCGACCGGCCGGTGTGTGCGCGCGGTCCCTCCCGAGCGCGGACAGGTCGACCCCGTTCGCGTGCAGCAGTCGGAGCACGTAGTGGTCCGGCGTGATGAGGAGCGCTGCCGGGTCGGGGAACGGCTCGTCGGCGGCGATCATCGACGCGTCGACGTGACCGTGCGGGGAGATGATCGGCGCGTCCTTGACGGCGTCGTAGACGGTGCGTGCCACCGAGGTGGCTGCCGGGTCGGCGGGGAACAGCCGGTCGGGGTGCGGCGCGAGCGTGGGCAGGGCGGCAGTGGTCATCATCGACTCCTTCGCGAGGACAGCGCGGACCGCGCGGACTGCGCGGCCTGCGGGGACGGTGTGGTCGGCGCGGGTCCGGTGGACTCGCGGACGGTCAGGTGGGTGGGCAGCGCGACGGCACCGCGCATGCGCTCGCCGGGGAGCTCCTCGGACGGGATCGCGCCGAGGCGCCCGAGCAGCATCGTGATCGCGACGCGGCCGGCACGTTCGATGGGCGAGGTCATCGTGGTGAGCGGCGGGTTGCAGAAGTCGGCGCCGAAGATGTCGTCGCATCCGACGATGCTCATGTCCTCGGGGACGCGGACGCCGCGTTCCCGGAGACGACCGAGCATGCCGATGGCGATGAGGTCGTTGAAGGCGATGCACGCGGTGGCGCCGGCGTTCACCGCGGCGTCGGCTGCGGCTGCGCCGGAGTCCACGAACGGCGCGTGCGGACCGATGCGGGCGACGCGGACGTCGAGCCGCTTCGCGACGCGGACGAGCGCCTTCCAGCGACGTTCGTTCGACCACGAACTGTCCGGACCGGCGACGTAGAGGACGTCGCGGTGTCCGAGCGAGGCGAGGTGCTGCACGGCCTGCTCGACGCCGCCCGGGGTGTCGATGAGCACGGATGGGACGCCGTTCGGACGGCGGTTGACGACGACGAGCGGGAAGCGTTCGGCGTAGCGGGCGATCTGCGTGTCGGACAGTCGCGACGCGGTGAGGACCACACCGTCGGCCTTGGCGGAGATGGCGCTCAGCGCGGCCATCTCGGCGTCGGCCGACTCCTCGGTGTCGACGAGCAACTGCGTCCACCCCGCTGCTGCGAGCTGGTGCTGCGTGCCACGGATGACGTCGAAGTAGAAGGGGTTCGTGATGTCGGACACCAGGACGGCGACCGCGCGGGTCCGGCCGGACGTCAGTGCCCTGGCCTGCGAGTTCGGGACGTAGCCGAGCTCCCGCGCGGCCTGCTGGATGCGTTGCTGCGTCGCGCGGTTGACGCGGTCGGGCAGGGACAGCGCGCGGGAGACGGTGGACGGGGCGACCCCGGTGGCGTCCGCCACGTCACGGATCGTGACCCGGCGCGACGTGTCGATCTCGGTCACGCAACCTCCAACGGTGAACCCGGTGCGACGGTGCATCGGTGACCCGAAGCTATTCGGGTCTGGCAACAAGTGGCAACCGGTTGCCGGATGTTGCCACCAGCGAGACAGTGGTGGACGTCCCGAGCAGCGCCGCTCGGGAGGAGGTCTCGAGGAGGAAACCCCCATGAAGCGACGGACCCTGATCGGTTCCGCGGTCGTGGTCGCCCTCGCCGCACTGTCCCTGCAGGGGTGTGCGGTCGTGAACGGCAGCGGCGACGACCCGAACACCCTCCGCGTGATGATGGGCGCGGACACCACCTACCCCAAGGAACGCAAGCAGTGGCAGCAGGACACCGCCGCTGCGTTCAAGCGGACGACGGGCGCGGACATCCAGTGGGAGACGTACTCGTCCGCCCAGGAAGAGCTCACCGCGATCCAGACGAGTGTCATCTCCGGCCAGGGCCCCGACGTGTACGCCATCGGCACGACGTTCACCCCCACCGCGTACGCCACCGGCGCGTTCGTCGAGATGGGCGAGAAGCAGTGGGACGCCGTCGGCGGCAAGGACCGGTTCGACCCGGCGTCCCTCGGCATCTCCGGACCGAGCGCCTCGAAGCAGATCGGCATCCCGCTCGCCAGCCGCCCGTTCGTGATGGCCGTCAACAAGGACCTCCTCGCGCAGGCCGGCATCACCGAGATGCCGACCACCTGGGACCAGCTCACCGAGGACGCCAAGGCCACCACCGGTGACGGGCACTACGGCATGGCGGTCGCGTACGCGGACGGCTTCGACCCGTGGAAGTTCGTGTGGGGGATGGCACAGAACGCCGGCAACACGATCGTCGACGGGCAGAAGGCCGAGATCGACACCAAGGCCGTGCAGGACGCCTACCGCACCTACTTCGACTGGGTGACGAAGGACGGCGTCGTCGACAAGGCGGGGATCGGCTGGAACAACGCCCAGGCCCTCGCGCAGTTCGCCGACGGCAAGGCCGCGTTCTTCCCGATGACCACGACGACCGCGATCAACTCGTTCAAGAACACGAAGGTCGATGGCAAGTACGAGTTCGCGCTGCTGCCGACCGTGCCGCCGGGAGCGACCGAGCGTCCCGCAGACGGGATCGACGCCGCGAGCATCCTCTCCGGGGACAACTTCGTCGTCGCCGACTACGGCAAGAAGCAGGACCTGTCGTTCCAGTTCGTCAAGCAGACGACCTCGAAGCAGGCCCAGCTCGAGTACTACAAGCTGTTCGGCCAGCTGCCGACGAACGCCGCCGCCGCGGCCGAGCTCGCCGCGCAGGAACCCACCCTGAAACCGATCATCGACGCCGGGAAGCTCTCGAAGCCCACCGCCTTCACCGGCGCGTGGTCGGACATCCAGCTGTCGCTCGTCGACGTCGTCGTGCAGTCCATCCCGTCGCTGAAGAGCGGCGAGGTCACCGACGACCAGCTCCGGAAGCGCCTGCAGGACGCGCAGAAGGACGCCCAGTCCACGTTGAACCGTCAGAAGAACGGAGGTCTGTGATGACCGCCACACAGACCAGGCCGCCCGCGGCGACGGACCGACCGGTCCGCCCGCACGGCAAGACGCCGCTGTACAAGAAGGAACGTCCGCTCTGGATGCTCCTCCCCGGCGGCATCCTCATGCTCGCCGTCATCGTGGTACCGCTCCTGGTGGGCGTCTTCATCGCGATGCTCGACCTCGACCAGTACACGCTCCGCCAATGGTTCAGCGCCCCGTTCGTCGGGTTCGCGAACTTCGCCGAGGCGATCACCGACTCGCCGCTCCTGCACTCGATCTGGATCTCGGCGTCCCTGGCGGTGCTCGTGACCGCCGTGACCGTGCCGATCGGGGTCGCTGCGGCGATCTCCACGCAGAACCGGTTCCCCGGCCGCGGCCTCGTCCGCTCGATCTACCTGATCCCGTACGTGCTGCCCGCGTTCGTCGTCGGCACGTTCTTCCGGACGATGCTGCAGCCACAGGGCGTCGTGAACGCGATCTTCCACACCGACGTCCTCTGGCTCAACGGATCGGCGTCCTACTGGGCGCTCGCCGCGGTCATGGTCTGGACGTCGTGGCCGTTCGTGTACCTGCTCAGCCTGGCGGGCCTCCAGGCGGTGGACCTCGAGGTCCACGAAGCCGCGTCGCTCGACGGGGCGACCTGGTGGATCAAGCTGCGCTACGTGATCTTCCCGTACCTACGCGGGCCGCTCAGCCTCGCGGTGATCATCGCGATCCTGCACAACATCAACAACTTCACGTTGCCGTTCGTCCTGTTCGGCATCCCGCTGCCCTCGAGCGTCGAGGTCATGCCGGTCCTGACGTACATCGCGAGCTTCCAGTCGTTCCGCTTCGGGCTCTCCGCTGCGATGGCGATCTGCTCGCTGGTGATCGTCGCCATCCCGTTGTTCGTCTACCTACGGGCGGTCCAGCTCGACACCGGTGACGACGCCCGTCCCAGCCGCGGGCAGCGCAGGCTGCAGCGCCAGCAGACAGGAGCAGCAGCATGAGCGCGTTCACGTCCAGCCGGACCCGCCCGACCGCGACGCTCACCGAGAGCATCACCTCGCAGGGCGGCGCGAAGCGCCACAAGCGCCCGTACGACACCGACGTCACGAGGCTGCTCCCTCGGTGGCTGCTGATCACCGTGATCGCCGTCATCATCGCGTTCATCGCCGTCCCGGTGCTCTACATCCTCTTCGGATCGGTGAACTCGGACGTCGCGGTCGCTCGCGGCGAGTACTTCCCGACCGAGTTCACCCTGGCGAACTACGTCAACATCTGGTCCACCGTCGCCCTCGGCACCGGCCTGCTCAACAGCATCCTCACCGCGGGGGCCGTCGCCGTCGCGAGTGCCGCGCTCGCCGTGTCCACCGCCTACGTGCTCGTCCGGTTCCGGTTCCTCGGACGCCTGACGTTCCTCCGCGGTCTGCTCGCGCTGCAGTCGATCCCGGGCACGCTCCTGCTCCTGCCGGTGTTCGTGGTGTTCTCGAACATCGCGAGCGCCACGGGTGTGCAGATCATCGGCACGCGGTGGGGCCTGTTCGTCACGTACCTGACGTTCGCGCTGCCGTTCTCGACGTGGGTGATGGTGACGTACCTCCGCGGGCTGCCGAAGGAACTCGAGGAAGCCGCCCGCATCGACGGTGCCTCGTCGACGAAGATCCTCACGAAGATCGTGCTGCCGCTGTCGTGGCCCGGGATCGTCGTGTCCGCGATCTTCGCCTTCCTGCTCGGCTGGAACGACGTCCTGTTCTCCACGATCATGACGACCCCGAACACCCGCACCGTCGCCGTCGTGCTGCAGGTGCTCGGCACCGCGCAAGAGGGCGGGGCCGTCCCGATCTACGGCCAGATGATGGCCGCCTCGATCGTGTGCGCCGCACCCGTGGTCGCGCTCTACCTGATCTTCCAGCGCTACCTGGTCGGCGGTCTGACGGCCGGCTCGGTCAAATGACCTGGTCGGCGGGCAGGACCCACCGAGGCCGCCGGCCCAGTAGCACCAGTTGTCCACAGATCGGACTGGAGGCCCGGCGCGCGTCCGCCCCGTCGGTCACCCTGGTCTTCACGAAGGGAACGAAATGACCCAGCCCACGTCTGCACAGCCCAGTTGGGAGCTCAGCGGCTTCGGCGACGAGATCGACGCCGACCCCGCGATCCAGGTCGCCGTCCTCCAGGCGCTCGGTGCGAGCGCGATCGAGGTCCGCAGTGCATGGGGGGTGAACGTCGTCGACCTCGACGAAGACCAGCTCGCCGGGCTGCACCGCCTGTTCGAGGAGCGTGGGCAGACGGTCTCCGCGATCGCCTCGCCGATCGGCAAGGTGTCCGTCGACGAGCCCGTCGAGCACGAGGTCGAGCGGCTCGGCCGCGCGATCCGCGCTGCCCATGCGCTCGGCACGGAGTACATCCGGATCTTCTCGTTCTACTACGAAGGCCGCTCCGCGGAGAGCGTCCGTGACGCCGTCCTGACCCGGATGCGGGCGCTCGCCGACCTCGCGTCTCGCGAAGGGGTCGTGCTCCTCCACGAGAACGAGAAGGACATCTACGGCGACATCCCCTCGCGCGTGCTCGACATCGTCGAGAGCGTCGGATCGCCGGCGCTCCGACTGGCCTGGGACAACGCGAACTACGTGCAGTGCGGGGTCAAGCCCTTCACCGACGGCTGGGCGCAGCTCGCGCCGTACGTCGACTACCTGCAGGTCAAGGACGCCGTCGCCGCCGACTCGTCGGTGGTGCCGGCCGGCGAAGGCGACGGGGAACTCCTCGAGACCCTGACGGCCCTGCGCGACGCCGGGTACACCGGGTACGCGTCCCTCGAACCGCACCTCAGCGACTTCACCTCCCTCGGCGGGTTCTCCGGGCCCGCCGCGTTCGGCCGCGCCGGACGAGCCCTCCGGAAGCTCACCGACCAGATCGGAGTCACCCTGCGATGACCACCCCACTGAAGCTGGCAGTCGTCGGCGCCGGCGTGATCGGACGCCACCACGCCCGTGTCGCCCTCGCGAACCCGGACCTCGACGTCGTCGCCCTCGTCGACGCCTTCCCGGCAGCGGCGACGAGCGCCGCCGACGAGATCGAGGCATCTGGCGCGCCCCGGCCGCTCACCACCGAGACCATCGAGGAAGCGATCGCCCAGACCGACATCGACGTCGTCGCGATCTGCTGTCCGTCCGGGATGCACGTCGCGCTCGCCGAAGCAGCGCTGTCGAAGGGCAAGCACGTCGTCATCGAGAAGCCCCTCGACACGACCATGCCCCGCGCCCGCGAGATCGCGCGCCTGGCCGCTGATGCGAAGGGGCGCGGGCTCGTCGTCAGCGTCATCAGCCAGCACCGGTTCGACCCCGCATCGCAGGCCGTCGCGACCGCGGCGCACGGCGGCGGGTTCGGTCGCGTGACCTCCGGTGTGGCGAGCGTCGCCTGGTACCGGTCGCAGGGCTACTACGACTCCGGTGACTGGCGCGGCACCTGGGAGCTCGACGGCGGCGGCGCGGTGATGAACCAGGGCGTGCACACCGTCGACCTCCTCGTGTGGACGCTCGGCCGCCCGGTGGAGATCTCCGCCCAGGTCGGCCTGCTCGCACACGACCGGATCGAGGTCGAGGACACCGCGGTCGCCACCGTGCGCTTCGACAACGGTGCCCTCGGTGTCATCCACTGCACCACGGCGGCCTACCCTGGACTCTCCGCCCGCTACGCGATCTACGGCACGCACGGGTCGGCCATCGTCGACGACGACCGGCTGGCGTACTTCCACGTCGCGCCGGACGCCGCGACGCTGGAGTCGGCGTCCACCACGGCGAACGCCACCGCAGTCGCCGATGCGGTGGACCAGAAGTCCGAGATCGTCGCACCCGAGCACGTGGTCGGCGGCCCGCAGGAGCCCGAGCACTTCCTCGCCGGCCACGGTCGGCAGTACGCGGACATCGTCGCGGCCATCCGTGACGGCCGGGAGCCCGGCGTGACGGTCGACGCCGCGCTGGTGTCGCTCGCCACCGTCCGCGGGCTGTACGTCAGCGCGACGCTCGGCCAGCCCGTGCGGATCGACGACGTGATCGACGGCAAGTACGACGATGTCGTCCCGGTCGTCGCAGCAACCGAAGGAGCCGCACGATGAGGTTCTCTGTCTTCACCGCATCGACGCCGGACTGGACGCCCGAGCAGGCGGCGACCACGCTCGCCGAGCAGGGCTGGGACGGCATCGAGTGGCGCATCGTCGACGACCGTCCCGCCGAGGGCACCACCGTCCCGGACGGCCGCTCGTTCTGGGCCGGCAACAAGTCGACGTGGCAGTTCACCGGCATCCGGGACCAGGTCGGCGAGATCGCCCGCATCACCGACCAGGCCGGGCTCGAGTACTCCGGGATCGGCGGCTACCAGCAGGCGTCGAACCGCGACGGCGTCGAGACGATGCTCCGGGTCACGAGCGAGCTCGGCGCGCGCCAGGTCCGCGTCAGCATGCCGATGTACCGGCAGGAGAAGGAACGGACGGGGGAGACCTACACGCAGGTCTTCGACCGGACCCGCGCCGATCTGGAGTGGGCCGTGTCCCGCGCGACCGAGCTCGGCGTGAAGGCGCTCGTCGAACTGCACCACATGACGATCACCCCGTCGGCGTCGGCAGCCCTCCGGCTCGTCGACGGCCTCGACCCCGAGCACGTCGGGGTCATCCACGACCTCGGCAACCTCGTCATCGAGGGCCACGAAGACCACCTCGCGGCGTTCGAACTCCTCGGTCCCTACCTCGCACACGTGCACGTCAAGAACGCCCGCTGGGTCGACACCGGGGACACCCGCGCCGACGGCAGCTCGATCTGGCAGAACGAGTGGGCCCCCCTGCGCACCGGGCAGGCTTCGGCGTCGGACTACTTCGCGGCCCTCGCGACACACGGCTACGACGGCTGGGTCACCATCGAGGACTTCTCGACCGACCTGCCGCTCGAGACCCGCACCGCGGACAACCTGGCGTACCTCCGCTCGCTGGCCCCGGTGTCGGCATGACCGACCGCCGTCCGGGCATCGTCCACGTCGGGGTGGGGGCGTTCGCGCGCGCCCACCTCGCCTGGTACACCGAGCGTGCAGACGGCGGGGCGTGGGGGATCACGGCGTTCACCGGTCGATCGCCGGACGTCGCCGACGCGCTGACCGCGCAGGACTGCCGGTACACGCTCGTCACCCGGGCGGCGGACGGTGACACCGCGTCGGTGGTCGACACGATCGTCGCCGCGCACCCGGGCAGCGACGACGCGGCGTTCCGCGCTGCGATCGCCGCACCGGAGACGACGCTCGTCACGCTGACGGTCACGGAGAACGGCTACCGGGCGGGGTCCGACGTCCCGACCCGTCTCGTCGCCGGACTCGACGCCCGCCGGGCAGCCGATGCCGGCCGCATCGCGCTGATGAGCCTCGACAACCTGACGCACAACGGTTCGGTGCTCCGGGACGCGGTCCTCGGCGCCGTGGACGACGATGCCCTCCGCGACTGGATCGGCGAGCAGGTGACGTTCCCGAGCTCGATGGTGGACCGGATCACCCCGGCCACGACCGACGCCGACGTCGAGGAGCTCGGAGGCCTCGACGGAGCACTGCCGGGTGATCGTGTTCCCGTCATCACCGAGCCGTTCGCCGAGTGGGTCATCGAGGACCGCTTCGACGGGATCGAGCGCCCCGCGTGGGAGACCGCCGGGGCGCGCGTCGTGGACGACGTCACCCCGTACGAGCAGCGGAAGCTCTGGCTGCTCAACGGCTCGCACTCCCTGCTCGCCTACCTCGGCCTGCAGCTCGGACACGAGACCGTCGCCGACGCGATGGACGATCCGACGTGCCGTGCCGCCGTGGAGCAGCTCTGGGACGAGGCCGCGCTGGAGCTCCCGCTGCCGGCCGACGAGATCGCCGAGGCACGCGCCGCCCTCGTCGACCGGTTCGCCAACCCCCGCATCCGGCACACGCTGTCGCAGATCGCCTCCGGTGGCTCCGAGAAACTCCCGGTCCGCGTGGTCGACGTGCTCCGCCACCGCCTCGCCCGTGACCCGTCGGCCGGCACCGGGCCCGGCGCCGCGACGCTGATCGCCGCCTGGTGGTTGCACGTCACCACACAGCCGGCGCTCGTGAACGACCCGGGCGCTCCCGGTGCAGGCTCGGACGTGCACGACGTCCTCGCCGTGATCGCCCCCGACCTCGACACCACCCCCGTCGTCGACGCGGTGACCGCCGCTGCCGACCGCATCCGCGCGGCCAGTGCCCGCGCTTCCGAAGGAGTACCAGCATGACCACCACCGACCCCGCGACGCCCGTCCCCGGTGCGACGGACGACCGAACCGCCGGTGCCACCGCAGGGCGCCCCGACACCTGGGCGTCGGCCGACCGCGGCCAGCTCATCGAGAAGGCGGAGGTCATCGTCACGAGCCCGGACCGGAACTTCGTCACGTTGAAGATCACGACCGCGGACGGTGTGACCGGTCTCGGCGACGCGACCTTGAACGGTCGTGAGCTGGCCGTGTCCGCGTACCTGTCCGAGCACGTCGTGCCGCTGCTGATCGGCCGGGATGCCAGCCGCGTCGAGGACGCCTGGCAGTTCCTCTACCGGTCCTCGTACTGGCGCAGGGGCCCCGTCACGATGGCCGCGATCGCGTCGGTCGACATGGCGCTGTGGGACATCAAGGCCAAGGTCGCCGGGATGCCGCTCTACCAGCTGCTGGGCGGTGCCTCTCGGACCGGACTGATGGCGTACGGGCACGCCTCCGGCAAGGAACTCCCGGAACTGTTCGACTCGATCCGGGAACACCAGGAAGAGGGCTACCGCTCGATCCGCGTGCAGACCGGTGTCCCCGGGCTGGAGTCGATCTACGGCATCGCGTCGAACAAGACCACCGAGGGCAACGCGGGCGTCCGCTACGACTTCGAACCCGCCCAGCGCGGAGCGTTCCCCGCCATGGAGGACTGGGACACCCGCGCCTACCTCCGGCACGTGCCGACCGTGTTCGAAGCGGTCCGGAACGAGTTCGGTCCGGAACTGCCGCTGCTGCACGACGGGCACCACCGGATGACACCGCTGCAGGCCGCGAAGCTCGGCAAGTCCCTGGAACCGTACGACCTGTTCTGGCTCGAGGACTGCACCCCGGCGGAGAACCAGGAAGCGCTGAAGCTGGTCCGGCAGCACACCACCACGCCGCTGGCGATCGGTGAGGTGTTCAACACGATCTGGGACTTCAAGGACATCATTCGCGACCAGCTCATCGACTACGTCCGCGGTGCCGTGACGCACATGGGCGGCGTGACGCCGTTGAAGAAGACGATGGACTACGCGGCGATGTACCAGATCAAGTCCGGGTTCCACGGGCCGACCGACATCTCCCCGGTGGGCCTCGCGGCGCAGATGCACCTCGGGATGGCGATCCACAACTTCGGCATCCAGGAGTACATGCAGCACGGACCGAAGACGAACCAGGTCTTCAAGCAGACCTTCACCTTCACCGACGGGTACCTCCACCCCGGCGACGAATCCGGCCTCGGGGTCTCGCTCGACGTCGACGAAGCGGGTAAGTACCCCTACGAACAGGCCTACCTGCCGTTCAACCGCCTCGCCGACGGCACCGTCCACGACTGGTGACCGGGCACTGAGCGGGGGAGCGCACGGGTAGCCTCCGGGGCGTGGACATCGACACGCTCGCGGAGGCTGCCCGTGACCTCCTGAGGCGCGCGCCCGCGGACTTCGTCGCCGAGCGCACCGCACGGCAGCGGAGCATCCGGAAGGACGACCGTGACCTCGCCGCCGCGATCGGGAAGCTCCGGAAGCCCGCGCCGGCCGCGTGGGTGATCGACCTCCTGGCGCAGGACGGCTCCCTCGACGAGGCGGTCGACCTCGGACCGGCCATCCGCGACGCGCAGGCGGGTGCTGACCCGAAGGAGATCGCCGCGCTCCGCCGTCAGCGGTCGGGTGTCGTCGGAGCCCTCGCGCAGGCCGGCGCGGCACTCGCCGAGGACGCCGGGCACCCGGTCACCGCCGCCGTGCTCGACCAGGTCCGTGCGACGATCGAGGCAGCCATGGCCGATCCGCACGCAGGGGCAGCGGTGCGGTCGGGACTCCTCGTGCAGCCGCTCGAGAGCGCCGGGTTCGACGACGTCGACCTCGACGGCGCCCTCGCCGTCCCGGACGCGGTGCCGGATGCCTGGTCCGGCAGCGATGCCCCACCCATCCCCATCGATGACGCGAGACGCGCGCGGAAGGTGCGCCGAGCCTCCAGATCGGAACCGGAACCGGAACCGGACCCTGAACCGGAGCGCGACCGAGCCGCCGACCGCCGAGCGGCCCGCCAGGCCGAGACGACCGCGCGGACGGAGTCCCGCGACGCCGACGCCGCACTCGACGGCGCCGAGCGCGAGCTCGCAGCCGCCGAGGAGCGCCGGGCCGAGCTCCAGCGCGACCTCGACCGGGCGACCGCGGAGATCGAGCGCCTCGGGCACGCCCGCGACGATGCCGAGGCCGCGAGCGACCAGGCGCGGGAGCTCCTGGCGGCCGCGCAGCAGCACCGTCGCGCCCTCGGCCGCTGACCTGGTCGCAGCTGGAGACAGCGGCGTCCGCGCGGGCTCATCACCTCGGATGAAAAGCACCGCGACGGCTCGCTGACCGCCGGTGCGCCCCCATACGCTCGGCGTCATGACCTCCACCATCCGTCGGTTCCGACACCTCGTGGCACCCGCTGCCGGTGCCGTGTACCTCGTGCTCTGGATCGTCGCCGAGGCAGGACGGTCGGGACTCGCCGACCACGTGATCGTCGTGTCGGCGTTCGCCGTGGCGATCGGCCTCGCGAACTGGATGCCCGCGACCGCGCTCGGGATGATCGTCGTCGTACCGGTCCTGCAGGCGCTCCACCTGCTGCACCGGCCGACCGACACCACCTGGCCGGAGTACCTCGCGATCGCAATCGTCGTCGGGATCGTCGGCGCCGGACGGTCGGACCTGCTCCGCTACGTCGCGCTGCCGGTGATCGCCGTGGCGTCCGCGGCTGCCGCGTGGGCGATGGCCGTGCCGACGGAGGCCGACCCGGACGTGTGGGCGCAGTGGGTCGGGACGGCAGGCGGGACACGGTCGGACCTCGTCACGATCACGCTCGCGATCATCGGGGTGTGCGGTGTGGGGTGGGCCGTCGGCGTCGCGATCGGGGCGACCTGGCGCATCGGTCTGGCCCGGGTGCGGGTCGTCGAGGCGCAGCGGCAGACCGCGGTCACGACGACCGAGCTCCGCGCGGAGCAGGAGCGTGCACGGATCGCTCGTGACGTGCACGACTCGCTGGCGCACTCGCTCGCGGTCGTGGTGTCGCAGGCGCAGGGAGCAGCCGCCATCTCGGTGCGGGACGAGCACGCCGCACGGGCGCTGCGGGACATCGCCGAGGTGAGCCGGTCGGCGCTCGGGGACGTCCGCGCGCTCGTCGAGCGCATCCAGGGTGCGGGCGAGGACGCGCGCCACGGTCTCGAGGACGTGCCCGGGCTGATCGCCGACATGCGGGAGCTCGGCATGGACGCCGTGTTCGAGCAACACGGTGATCCGCGCGCGGTGCTCCCGGACGTCGGGGGAGCAGTGCACCGGATCGTGCAGGAGAGCCTGACCAACGTGCTCAAGCACCAGGGGCGGACCGCGTCCGCTCGGGTCGACCTCGACTGGCGCGGACCGGGTCTCGGCGTCGTCGTGACGTCGACCGGTGCGGCGCCGCTCGTCGAGCTGGACGGATCCGGCTCCGGCGTCGAGGGCATGCGCGAGCGTGCTCGTCTCGCCGACGGATGGCTGCGTGCCGGGAGCGGCGACGCCGACCACGAGTGGGTCGTGACGGGGTGGCTGCCGACGGTCACCGTCGCGGCACCTGCTGCGGACCTCGAGGCGGCACGATGACCGCCATCCGGGTCGCCGTCGTCGACGACCAGCGGCTATTCGCCTCCGGCATGCGGATGCTCGTCGACGCGCAGGACGACATGACCTGCGTCGGGACGGCCGCCGACGGGGCCGAGGCGCTCGAACTCTGCGCCGCCGAACGCCCGGACGTCCTGCTGCTCGACCTCCGCATGCCCGTGATGAACGGCATCGAGACGCTCGCGCGCCTGGCGGCGAGCGACGGCGCGGCGAGCGACACTGCGGCGACCGACACGACGGCGAGCGACATCTCGACGAGCGACACCGCGGCGACCGACACCGCGGCGAGCGACCGGCCGCGCGTGATCGCCCTCACGACAATCCGCCGCGACGACGCCGTCCTCGCCGCACTCCGCGCCGGTGCCGCCGCGTTCCTGACGAAGGACGCGCTCCCCGACGTGGTGACCGCCACCATCCGGGACGTCCACGAGGGCCGACCGGCACCGACCGAGGCCGAGGCACTCGACATGCTCCGCGCGCAGGGGATCACCGTCGAGGCGAACCGCCGCGACGAGGTCCTCGACGCCCTGACCGCCCGCGAGCACGAGGTCTTCCTCCTCGTCGCGAAGGGTCTGAGCAACGCGGAGATCGCGACGAGCGTGTTCCTCAGCGAGGCCACCGTGAAGACCCACGTCCGTTCCGTCCTGATGAAGCTCGGCCTCCGGAACCGCATCCAGGTCGTCATCACCGCACACGAACGCGGCCTCGTCCGCGCCTAGGGGGAACCATGCAGATCACGACCCGCGTCGCCAAGACCGGAACGCTCGCACTCGTCATCGCGGGGCTCGCCACCGCCGTCGTGCACGGTCTGCCCGAGCCGGCGGACGTCGCGGTCGCTCCCACGGTCGAACGTGACAGCGCCGACTGGACGATGCCCCTCGACGCGTACGCGATGCCCGCGGGCAGCAAGAGCGACTACGCCGAGAACCTGCTCGCCGACCCGTGCCTCCGGAAGGCCGGCATCGACGACCCGCCGCCGTGGGCGACGGTCTCCGGGCTCCAGGCCGACAGTGACGCGTCCGACACCGATGCCCGCGGGAACCCGTCACCCGCCCTCGCGACCACCCGGCCGCTGACGGCGGCACTCGCCGGCACGAGGGGGTACCACGGGCCGTCGACCGCCGGGGCGAACCGCCAGGGCATGACGGCGTGGGGGTTCGACGCGGACCGGAACGCCGCGTTCGCCGCACTGCCGGACGGTGTCGCCGCGCGGTGCTGGAACGCCGCACGCAAGACGCTCGGGAACACCGCGACCGGGCACGTGCAGGAGGCGTCGGCGGTGGCGGAACGCCTCACGCGCCTCGCCGCCCTCGACGCACGGCGGGGCGAGGCAGTCGTCGCGGCCGCGGAGCGCTGGCGGAGCTGCATGGAGCCGTCCGGGGTCCGTGACCTGCCGGCCGCTCCGGACGGGATGCCGACACCGTCGATGGGTGTCGGGCCGACGGACGGGTCGGTGGAGACGGGCATCGGGTCCGTCGAGATCGCGGTCGCGAAGCGGGACGTCGCCTGCCAGACCTCGTCCGGCTACCGGAAGACCCTGTACGACGCCGAGTGGAACCGGCCGCTGCACGTCACCGCCTCCGACGCCGCCGTCCTCGCCGCGACGGAGCCGGACCAGCTCGCCGTCGACGCGCGCCTCGACCGGACGATCGAGCGGCTCGCGCCGAAGGCGCCGGCAGGCGTCGACTGAGGAGCCCGCGCAACGGGCGCGGTGAGCTGCCATGGGGGGAGCGCCCCGCGCCCGGCGCGTGGACCACGGACGGGAGGCTCGGTGCGGTCCCGCCCCGCGCCTCCCGTCCGCCGTCCACGCGCGTTCCCGCCCATCGCACTCGACCTGGGATGACGAATCGCGCGTAGGTGGTCGGGAAAACGGACCCACCACGCGCGAATCGGCCCCCTACGCGCGGAACGACCGCCTACGCGCGAATCGGCCCCCTACGCGCGAAACGACCTCCTACGCGCGGAATGGCCCCCGCGCACACCCCGCGCCCCACATCGTTACCCAACAGTTGTCGTCTTTGACGAATCTCGTTGGAGCGGTCTAATGTCGGACACCATGCTTCGGGCCGGCGATGGTCCGCCGGGGCCGAGCCCCGGGTACAGGACTCGCATCATCGCCGACGAACCCGCAGCCCGCAGCCACAGCGCAGGCGTGGGGGATCGGCGCGCGGCGCACCCCGGAGACATGCCGCGATGCCGGGTCGAGCACTCCGGGGCCCCTTCAGGAGAGACGACGCATGTCGGACGTCAATCGTGACCGCAGCACAACGCTCACACCGCCCGGTGGAGTGACCGCACCACCGACCGCACCATCGAACGCAGCACCAACGCCCCCAGGGCCAGCCCGCGAAGGTCTCGTCGCCCGCCTCGGCATCCCGCACCAGCTCCGCTGGGGCTTCCTCGGCGTACTCGTCTTCATGACGGGTGACGGCATCGAGTCGAACTTCATCTCCCCGCACATCGCCACGGCGCTCGGCTCCGGCGGGACCGACAGTGCCGCGATGGTCATCGGGATCTACGGCGTCGCGGTCCTCGTCGCGTCGTACTTCGCCGGCGTCCTCTCCGAACTCTGGGGGCCGCGCCGGGTGATGACGATCGGCGCCGCGATGTGGGTGGTCTTCCAGATCACGTTCCTCGCCGCGCTCCCCACCGGGTCGGTCGGACTCATCGCCCTGACGTACTTCCTCCGCGGACTCGGCTTCCCGCTGTTCGCGTTCTCGTTCCTCTGCTGGGTGAACCACACCGTCGCCCGCGAGCGGAACGCCACCGCCGTCGGCTGGTTCTACGTCGTGTTCACCGGCGGCCTGCCGACGCTCGGGTCGCTCATCGCGATCGGCACCATCCCCGCGTTCGGTGGCGGCCAGCTCGGCGAGACCTGGTCGATGGCACTGTCGCTGGTCTTCGTCGCGGTGGGCTGGGCGATCGTCCGGTTCGGCGTCCACGAGCGCACCGGCCTCGGTCGCATCGCCCCGCGCGAGCACTCCGCCGCCCGGGTCATCGCCAGCGGCATCGAGGTCTGCGTCAAGCGTCCGAAGGTCCTCCTCGCGGTCCTCATCCGCCTCGTGAACACCGCGCCGGAGTTCGGCATGTTCGTGATCATGCCGGCGATCATCGGCACCGAGCTCGGCTGGGGACAGTCGAAGTGGCTGACCATGACCGTGATCGTCTACGCGGGCAACATCCTGTTCAACGCCTTCTTCGGCGCGCTCGGCGACCGCATCGGGTGGATCCGGACCGTGAAGTGGTTCGGAATCGGGGCCTCGGCGATCGGTCTGCTCGCCTGGTGGTACGTCCCGCACCTGGTGCCGGCCGGCTCCGAGTGGGGCTTCTGGCTCGCGACCGCAGCCGGCACGGTGTTCGGCATCATGCTCGCCGGCTTCACGCCGATGGGTGCGATCGTGCCGGCCTTCGCGGGCGAGGAGCGCCGCGGCGCAGCGATGGCGATGTACGCCACCGCCGCGGGAGGCGCCACGTTCCTCGGCAACGCCGTCGTCAGCGTGGTGCTGCCGTGGGGCGGCGCCGGAGGCGTCGTCTGGACCTTCGTCGCGCTCTACGTGGCCGCGTTCGTGGTCCTCAGCTTCCTGAAGGTGCCGTCCGAGGCGGAGGCCGCCGGGCACTAGACCGGGCACCAGGCGGACGGGAGGCTCGCGGCGACCCCGCCACGAGCCTCCCGTCCGCCTGTGCGTGCGCTCCCACCCATCGCACCCGCAGTAGAAGGCCGTTTCGCGCGTAGGAGGCCGGAAGATCCGGCCTCCTACGCGCGATTTGACCTCCTACGCGCGATTCGACCTCCAGCCCCACCGCCGTGGCGACACGCCCGGGTCGGTGCTGGTAGAGTTGCTGACGACTTCGGCGAGGGCCGCGCGTGCGCGGCCGTGATCGACGCGGTGGGAGACCCGGCCAAGCTCTGGGAGCGTTCCTCACGCGTGCACGCGTTCGAGTTGCAACACCACAGACCCCACGATGCCGGCACCCCGGCGTCGTCCCCGAGACCAGGAGGCACCATGGCCGACTACACCAAGCTCGCAGCGGCAGTCCGCACCAAGTTCGGCAAGGGCGCTGCGCGCAAGATCCGTGCCAACGACCAGATCCCCGCGGTCGTCTACGGCCACGGCACCGAGCCGCAGCACATCACCCTCCCGGGCCACGAGACCATGCTGCTCGTCCGTCACGCCAACGCGATCGTCGACCTCGACATCGAGGGTGCTGCGCAGCTCGCCCTCGTCAAGGACGTCCAGCGTGACCCGGTGCGCCAGGTCATCGAGCACATCGACCTCGTGGTCGTCCGCCGCGGCGAGAAGGTCACGGTCTCCGTGCCCGTCGTCGTCGAGGGCGAGTCCTTCTCCGGCACGATCCACGTCCAGGACGAGTCGACCCTGTCGCTCCTCGTCGAGGCGACCAACATCCCGGAGCACGTCGTCGTGGACGTCGAGGGCCTCGAGGACGGCGCGCAGATCCGTGCGACCGACATCGAGCTCCCCGAGGGTGCCGAGCTCGAGACCGAGGGTGACACCCTCGTCGTCTCGATCGTCACCCCGCGTGGCACCGCCGACGACGACGCCGCGGACGAGGCAGCTGCCGAGGCCGGCGCCGAAGCCGGTGCCGAGGGCGGCTCCGAGCCGGTCGAGTCCGAGTAACACCCTTCGCGGACACCTGGTCGACGTCGTGACGGATCGCATCCTCGTCGTGGTCGGGCTCGGGAACCCCGGGCCCGGCTACGCGGGGAACCGTCACAACGTCGGCCAGATGGTCCTCGACGAACTCGCTGCCCGCATGGGCGCGACGTTCAAGAAGCACAAGACCCCGAACCAGGTCGCCGAGGGGCGTCTGGTGCCGGGCGGCCCCCGCCTGGTGCTCGCCAAGCCGGGGTCGTTCATGAACACCTCCGGCGGCCCCGTCTCGAGCGTGCTCGGGTTCTACAGCGCCACCCCCGCCGACCTCGTCGTCGTGCACGACGAGCTCGACCTGCCGTTCGACACCGTGCGGCTCAAGGGCAACGGCGGGCACGGCGGACACAACGGGCTCCGCGACATCATCAAGGCCACCGGCACGAACGAGTTCTCCCGCGTGCGCGTCGGCATCGGCCGCCCACCAGGTCGACAGGACCCCGCCGACTACGTGCTGCGCGACTTCTCGCCGACCGAGAAGAAGACGCTGCCGAACCTGCTCGCCGACGCCGCCGACGCGGTCGAGGCGATCGCGGACCTCGGGCTCCTCGCGGCGCAGCAACGCGTCCACGCGCCGTCCTGAGCTCGGCTGTGCGAGGTGCCGCTGTTCGCGGGTCGCGCACGTCGCGGTCCTTGTCGGACGTCGCCGGTACCATGTCCTGAGTGACGATCTCGGGCATCATCCCTGCGCTCTCGCGCGCCTCCGCGTTCGATCGCGTCCTCCGCGCCGCACCTCGTGACGCCGACTTCTCCGTCGTCGACGGCCTGCGTGTGCCGCTCCTCGCCGCGCTGATGGCCGAGCGCAAGGAGCCGCAGTGCGTCCTCGTGATCACCGCCACCGGACGTGAAGCCGAGGCGGTCCGCGGTGCCCTGACGAGCTACCTGCCGGATGCCCGGGTCCTCGAGTTCCCGGCGTGGGAGACCCTGCCGCACGAGCGCCTGTCCCCGAGCGCCCAGACCGTCGGCACCCGCATCGCCACGCTCCGTGCGCTGCAGCAGTGGCAGGACGCACCGCCGGCCGAGCGCCAGCCGACGGTGGTGGTCGCGAGTGTCCGCGCGGCGCTCCAGCCGATCGCGAGCAACCTGACCTCGCTCGAACCCGTCGTGCTCCGGACCGACTCGCGCGGCAACGACCTCGGGTCGATCTCCGCACAGCTCGTGGACCTCGCCTACGCCCGGGTCGACCTCGTCACCCGTCGCGGCGAGTTCGCCGTCCGCGGTGGGATCCTCGACGTCTTCCCGCCAACCGCCGACCACCCCGTGCGCGTCGACTTCTTCGGTGACGAGATCGAGGCGATCAAGGCCTTCTCCGTCGCCGACCAGCGCACGACCGAGGACGACCTCGGTTCCGTCGAGCTCACCGCGTCGCGCGAACTCCTGCTCAGCGATGACGTCCGGCAGCGCGCCCGCGAGATGCTGCACGAGTTCCCGAACCTGTCGCAGATGCTCGCGAAGGTTGCAGAGGGCATCCCGGTGGAGGGCATGGAGTCCCTCGCCCCGGCGCTCGTGGAGCGACTCGTCCCGATGACGGACTACCTGCCGAAGGACGCCACGATCGCGGTCTTCTCGCCCGAGCGGGTCAGCGGGCGCGCGCACAGCCTGGCCGAGACGAACCAGGAGTTCCTGCAGGCCGCGTGGAGTGCCGCCGTCGCCGGGGCCCAGGCGCCGATCGACCTCGACGCGGGCAACTTCCTGACGGTCCCGCAGCTCAAGCAGACCCGAGGGCAGCGCACCTGGTGGACGATCTCGCCGTTCGACAGCGGCGCCGACGAGCCCCTGAGCGACGCCGATGCCGCGGCAGAGGCCGGGGAGTACGTCCGCGTCCGCGCCGACGCCGTCCCGAGCTTCGCCGGCAGCGCCGACGGGGCGGTCGCACACGTCAAGGAACTCACCGACGACGGCTGGGCCGTGGTCGTGACCGCGCAGGGGCAGGGTCTCGTCGAGCGCGCCGTGCAGGTCCTCGCCGACGCCGGGGTCGCCGCTCGTGCCGAGGCTGTCACCGCGCCGCCGCAGCCCGGTGTCGCGATCGTCACGACCGCCGCCGTCGAGCACGGCTTCGCCATCCCGGATCCCCGGATCGCGGTGCTGTCGGAAGCCGAGTTCTACGGCCGCAGCGCGCAGCAGGGTGCCCGCACGGTCCGGAAGCTCGCGAGCCGCCGCAAGAACGTCGTCGACCCGCTGCAGCTCAAGCCGGGCGACGTCGTCGTGCACGCCACGCACGGCATCGGCAAGTTCGTCGAACTCGTCTCGCGAGAGGTGAGCTCCGGCGGCCGCAACGCCGTGAAGACCCAGCGCGAGTACCTCGTGCTCGAGTACGCGCCGTCGAAGCGCGGGTTCCCCGGCGACAAGCTCTTCGTCCCGACCGACCAGCTCGACCAGCTGTCGCGCTACGTCGGCGGCGAGTCCCCGACCCTGTCGAAGATGGGCGGCTCGGACTGGGCGTCGGCGAAGTCGAAGGCGCGCAAGGCCGTCCGCGACATCGCCGTCGACCTGGTGAAGCTCTACTCGGCGCGCATGGCGTCGAAGGGGCACGCGTTCGGCCCGGACACCCCGTGGCAGCGCGAACTGGAAGAGGCGTTCCCGTTCGCCGAGACCGCCGACCAGCTCACCACCATCGACGAGATCAAGCGCGACATGGAGCGCCCGATCCCGATGGACCGTCTGCTGTCGGGTGACGTCGGCTACGGCAAGACCGAGGTGGCGATCCGTGCGGCGTTCAAGGCCGTGCAGGACGGCAAGCAGGTCGCGATGCTCGTCCCCACGACGCTGCTCGTCCGCCAGCACATGGAGACCTTCCAGGAGCGCTTCGCCGGCTTCCCGGTGCACCTCCGCGCGCTCAGCCGGTTCCAGACCGAGAAGGAGTCGAAGGAGACGCTGGCGGGGCTCGCCGACGGCACCGTCGACATCGTCATCGGCACGCACCGCATCCTGTCGCAGGGCGTGCAGTTCAAGGACGTCGGCCTGGTCATCATCGACGAGGAACAGCGCTTCGGTGTGGAGCACAAAGACCAGCTGAAGAAGCTCAAGACCAACGTGGACGTCCTGGCGATGTCCGCGACGCCGATCCCGCGCTCACTCGAGATGGCGGTCACCGGCATCCGTGAGATGTCGACGCTCGCCACCCCACCAGAGGACCGCCACCCGATCCTGACCTTCGTCGGCCCGCAGTCGGACCTGCAGGTCGCCGCGGCGATCCGGCGCGAGCTCCTCCGCGAGGGGCAGGTGTTCTACGTGCACAACCGCGTCAAGGACATCCAGTCGGTGGCATCGCACCTCGCCGAGATCGTCCCGGACGCCCGCATCGCCGTCGCACACGGGCAGATGTCCGAGCAGACCCTCGAGCAGGTGATGGTCGACTTCTGGGAGCGCCGCTTCGACGTGCTCGTCTCGACGACCATCATCGAGACCGGTCTCGACATCGCGAACGCGAACACGCTCATCATCGACCGGGCCGACAAGTACGGCCTGTCGCAGCTGCACCAGCTCCGCGGGCGTGTCGGTCGTGGTCGGGAGCGCGGCTACGCGTACTTCCTCTACGACGCCGACAAGCCGCTGTCCGAGACCGCGCAGGACCGCCTCGAGACCATCGCCGCGAACAACGAGCTCGGCGCGGGCATGCAGGTCGCCATGAAGGACCTCGAGATCCGCGGCGCGGGCAACCTGCTCGGCGGGGAGCAGTCCGGCCACATCGCGGGCGTCGGCTTCGACCTGTACCTCCGCATGATCGGCGAAGCGGTGTCGCAGTTCCGTGGGGACGTCGCAGAGGGGCAGACCGAGCTCCGACTCGAGATCCCCGTCGACGCGCACATCCCCGAGGACTACGTCGAGTCCGAGCGGCTCCGACTCGAGGCGTACCAGAAGCTCTCCGCCGCCTCGGCGCCGACGTCGCAGCACGACTCGATCGACATGGTGCTCGACGAGCTCACCGACCGCTACGGTCAGCCCCCGCAGGCCGTGCAGACCCTGGTCGAGGTGTCCCGGCTCCGCCGCATGGCCCAGCAGGTCGGGCTGTCCGACGTGGTCGTCATGGGATCGAACCTGCGGGTCGCGGGCAAGGAGCTCGCGGACTCGTCGCAGGTGCGGCTCAAGCGGATGTTCCCCGGGGCGAAGTGGTTCCCCCAGCAGAACGCGTCGAGCATCCCGATGCCGCGTCCCCACGGCGAGGCCCTCCCCGACGACGCGCTGATCCAGTGGGTCGAGAGCATCCTGACCGCCGTCTACGGCGCGACGGCGGCCGCCGAGGCGCCCGCCGCGTAGCGGGTCGCGGGGGTGCGTGGCCGGCCCGGTCACGTGCCCTGCGGCGTGCGCGTCGCCGCACCGTCGGACGGGAGGCTCGGTGCGGGCTGGCACCGCGCCTCCCGTCCGGCGACCGGTTGCGCTACTCGGTGGACTCGGCCTCGGAGAGCTCACGGCGGGCCCGGTGGTGGCGCGCCTTGAGGCTCACGACGACCGCGGAGGCGACCATCGCGATGCCGGAGCCGATCAGCACCGCGAGCGTGCCCTCGTCGACGATCTCCTCGTTGTTCGCGAACGCCAGCTCGTTCATGAGCAGCGACACGGTGAAGCCGATCCCGCCCAGCACGCCGACCGTCACGATCGACCAGAACGACAGCGACGGACCACCCGGCCCGCGGAAGACCCGTGTCGCGACGGCACCGAACAGCGTGATGCCGACGACCTTGCCGACCGGCAGCGCGAGGACGACGCCCCAGAACGTCGGGGAGAGCTCACCGATGCCGACCGCGGGGATGACGACCGCCGCCGACGCGAACGCGAAGATCGGCAGGACGACGGCGTTCGACCACGGCTCCACCCGGTCGTACACGGTGTGCCCGGGACGCCGCGGCAGCACGAGCCCGAGGGCGACGCCGGCGATCGTGGCGTGCACGCCCGAGTGGTAGACGAGCCACCAGGTCAGCGCACCGAGGACGATCATCGCGGCGATGATCCAGCCCTGCCCGGCGCGACCAGGGCGCAGCATCCGGCCCAGCAACCAGAAGAGGACGAGCACGACCGCGGCGCCACCGAGCGCGAGGAAGTCCGTGTCGCTGGCGAAGACGACCGCGATGATGACGATCGCGATGAGGTCGTCGAGGACCGCGAGGGCGAGCAGGAACACCCGGAGCGACGACGGCAGGCCGCGGCCGAACATCGCGAGGACGCCGAGCGCGAAGGCGATGTCGGTCGCGGTCGGGATCGGCCAGCCGTGGGTGTACTGCGTGCCGGCCGTCACGGCGAGGAAGACCCCGGCGGGCACCAGCACGCCGCCGACCGCCGCGATCGCGGGCACGATCGCGGTCTTCGGGTTCGACAGCTCGCCCGCGACGAGCTCCTGCTTCAACTCGATCGCGACGAGCAGGAAGAACACGGCGAGGAGCCCGTCGCTGATCCAGTGCGCGACGGACAGGTCGAGACCGATCACGCCCCACGGGGAGTGCAGGTGCAGCACGTGCTCGAGCCCGGGGCCGACCGGGGTGTTCGCGACGACGAGTCCGAGCACCGCCGCGGTGAGCAGGGCGATGGCGCTGAAACGGGGGGAGCGGACGACAGCAAGCATGGAACTCCGTCAGAGATCGGGAAACGGTCCGTCGACCAGACTTCCCGACACGCCTCGACCATCGTACCGGACGGCCCCCGTGCGAGCATGGCCGACATGAGCGCCATGGAGGACCTCGCAGCCGTCGTCGACCGCTTGCTCGCCCCGGAGGACGGGTGCGTGTGGAACCGCGTGCAGACGCATGCGTCGCTGTCGCGCTACGCGGTGGAGGAGTCGTACGAGCTCGTCGACGCGATCGAGGACGGCGACGCCGACGACCTCCGCGAAGAGCTCGGCGACGTGCTGTACCAAGTGGTGCTGCACGCGGGGATCGCCGCCAGGGACGGCTCGTTCGACCTGCAGGACGTCGCCGCGACCGCCCGCGACAAGATGGTCCGCCGACACCCGCACGTGTTCGGCGACGAGCACGCCGACACGGTCGAGGACGTCGTCCGGGTCTGGCGCGCTGCGAAGGCGGCCGAGAAGTCGAGCCGGACCAGTGCGTTCGACGGCGTCCCGCGGGCGATGCCGCCGCTGGAACGTGCGGTGAAGCTGCTGGAACGCCTGGAGGAACGTGGCGACGTCGATGCGGTGGTCGCCGCCGTCGTCGGGTCGGGCGGGGACGGCGACGGCAGGACGGGCGGCCGTGCGGACGGCGTCGACACCGGATGGGGTGTCCGCATGCTGGCGGCGGTCGCCGAGGCGCAGCGCGCGGGGATCGACCCGGTCGCGAGTCTGCGCGCGGCGGTCGGTCGGCTCGACGCAGCGGGACGCGCGACCGACGACGTCGCGTGAGTGCGGGTGGTCGCCTTCTGGCGGGAGAAGTGCGGGCGTCCTCCTAACCCGAAAAAGGAGGACGCCCGCAGAGCGGGCAGACGGCACCCCAGGGGTGGTGGCGCCGGCAGGGAAGCCCGCTCGAACCGCGGGGCACACTGCAGCACGTTGCCCACGCGATCGGACCGGTGAGTGGATCAGGCACCCGTCGGTCCGAGGTTCTGGATAGAGAATATCAGTAGGCCGGACGGCACGCAACCCGGGCGTCGCGATCTGACAGGATTGACCCATGGCGACGACCGTGACGGCACCCCGTGGCATGCGTGACTTCCTCCCCGCGGACAAGGCGCGTCGCGAGCACGTCCTCGGTGTGATCCGGGGGGTGTACTCCCGCCACGGGTTCGACGAGATCGAGACCCCGGTGGTCGAGGACTCGGCACGCCTGCACTCCGGCCTCGGCGGCGACAACGAGAAGCTGGCGTTCGGTGTGATGCGTCGCGGGCTCTCGGTGGAGGACCTCCGCAGCGCCGAGGCCCCGCTCGACCTCGCCGACCTCGGGCTCCGCTTCGACCTCACGGTGCCGCTCGCCCGCTTCTACGCCTCGCACCGCGCCGAGCTCCCGACGGTGTTCCGCGCCGTGCAGATCGCACCTGTCTGGCGTGCCGAGCGTCCACAGAAGGGGCGGTACCGGCAGTTCGTGCAGTGCGACATCGACATCCTCGGCGAACCGGGACAGCTCGCCGAGATCGAACTCATCCGGGCGACGACCGCCGCGCTCGACGCACTCGGCGTGACGGGGACCTCGATCCGGATCAACGACCGCCGCATCCTCGTGGCACTGCTGGCGTCGTGGGGCATCACCGACCCGGTCGCCGCCGACCGTGCCCTGATCACGATCGACAAGCTCGACAAGATCGGCGCGGACGGTGTCGCGCGCGAGCTCGGCGAGGTCCTCGGCGTCGACCTGCCCGACCTCGCGGCGACGATCGGCGCGCTCGAGACGGCCGACTGGGAGAGCGTCAGCGGTGCCGCGTGGCTCGACGACGACGCCTTCGCCGACTTGCTCCGGCTCCGCGAGGCGCTGCCCGGCGTCGACCTGCGCTTCGACCCGACACTCGTGCGTGGCATGGGCTACTACACGGGGACCATCTTCGAGGTCGCACACCCGGACTTCGGGTACAGCCTCGGCGGCGGCGGGCGGTACGACGGCATGATCGGACGGTTCCTCGGGCAGGACGTCCCCGCCGTCGGGTTCTCGCTCGGCTTCGAGCGGCTCGTCGACCTCGTGACCCTGCCGGAAGCGGCCACCTCCGACGCCGTCGTGCTCGTGTACGACAAGAACGTGGACCCGGTCAGGCTCGCCGCGCTCAAGGGCGAGGCGCTCGAGCAGCACCACCGCGTCCGGCTCGAGAAGCGGACCAAGAACACGAAGAACCTGCTCGCCGGTCTGGCAGCGCAGGGCTTCGGGTCGTTCGCCACCGTCGGCGCGGACACGACCTCGCTCGAGGGCGTCGAGTTCCGCCCGCTCGCCTGACTCGTCCACAGTCGTCACCGAGCGCAGCGAAACCGTTCACCGCGCCTCGGTAGGATCGACACCGCAAGCACCACAACCGCAACGTGTAGGGAGTACCCCGTGGCCGTGATCGATGCCGTAGGAGCACGCGAAGTCCTCGATTCCCGAGGCAACCCGACGGTCGAGGTCGAGGTCCTCCTCGACGACGGCGTCGTCTCGCGCGCGCTCGTCCCGTCCGGCGCCTCCACCGGCGCCTTCGAAGCGTACGAGCTGCGCGACGGCGACAAGGCCCGCTACGGCGGCAAGGGCGTCCTCAAGGCCGTCGAAGCCGTCCTCGACGAGATCGGCCCGGCGCTGGAGGGCTTCGACGCCACCGACCAGCGCCTCGTCGACGCCGCGCTCATCGAGCTCGACGGCACCGAGAACAAGTCCCGCCTCGGCGCGAACGCGATCCTCGGCGCCTCGCTCGCCGTCGCCCGCGCCGCCGCCGACTCGGCCGACCTCCCGCTGTTCCGCTACCTCGGCGGCCCGAACGCGCACACCCTGCCCGTTCCGCTGATGAACGTCGTCAACGGCGGTGCGCACGCCGACACCAACGTCGACATCCAGGAGTTCTTCCTGGTGCCCTACGGCGCCGAGAGCTTCTCCGAGGCGCTCCGCTGGGGTGTCGAGACCTACCACGCCCTCAAGGGCGAGCTGAAGAAGCAGGGCCTGGCGACCGGCCTCGGCGACGAGGGCGGCTTCGCGCCGGAGCTCGCGTCGAACCGCGCTGCGCTCGACTTCCTCGTCGCGGCGATCGAGAAGGCCGGCTTCACCCCCGGCAAGGACATCGCACTCGGCCTCGACGTCGCGTCGACCGAGTTCTTCGCCGACGGCAAGTACAACTTCGAGGGCAAGCAGCTCTCCTCGCAGGAGTTCACGAGCTACTTCTCGGACCTCGTCGCGAACTACCCGCTCGTCACCATCGAGGACCCCCTCGCCGAGGACGACTGGGAAGGCTGGACCCACCTGACCGCCGAGCTCGGCGGCAAGGTGCAGATCGTCGGCGACGACCTCTACGTCACGAACCCGAAGCGTCTGCAGCGGGGCATCGACGAGCAGGCCGGCAACTCGATCCTCGTCAAGGTGAACCAGATCGGAACCCTGACCGAGACCCTCGACGCCGTCTCGCTCGCGCAGCGCCACGGCATGACGGCGATCCTGTCGCACCGTTCCGGCGAGACCGAGGACACCACCATCGCGGACATCTCCGTGGCGGTCGACGGCGGCCAGATCAAGACCGGCGCCCCCGCGCGCTCGGACCGCGTCGCGAAGTACAACCAGCTCCTCCGCATCGAGGAAGAGCTCGGCGATGCCGCGGTCTACGCGGGCCGCACCGCGTTCCCGCGCGCCGCAGCACTGTAACCAGCCGCCCGCCCGACGCGCCCCGTGCCTCCTGTCCGGAGGCGCGGGGCGCGTCCGTTCCGTCGAGACACCCCCGTTCCGTCGAGACACCGCAGAAAGTGGCGGCGTCTCGGGCGGACGGCGGCGCCGCCTGAGAAGGGGCCGGGACGGGGCGCGGCGGCGTGGGTCACGTCCGAGGTCGGGTTATCGTCGTGACGTGCCCAGCGAGAAGCCCCGCGTCCGCCGCGTCCCCGTGGCGATGCCCGACGATGCGCGAGCCGAGCAGCCCTGGTACCGCTCGATCCGGTTCTCCGGCTTCAGCCTGCTGATGCTCGCGATCATCGTGCTCTTCGTGGTGGTGCTCGCGCCGTCGCTCCGCACGCTCATCCAGCAGCAGGAGCAGATCTCGCAGAAGCAGCACGAGGTCGCCGCGCAGAAGTCCGACGTCGCGCAGAAGAAGAAGGACGTCGCCCGCTGGGACGACCCCGCCTACATCGAGGCGCAGGCCCGCGACCGCCTGCTCTACGTCTACCCGGGCGAGCAGAGCTTCCTGGTGATGGGGGAGGGCACGACCTCCGCCGACGGCGGACCGACGACCGACTCCGGCACGCCGGTGAGCTCGACGGTGCAGACCCCGAAGGTGGACTGGGTGCAGGCGATGCTGTCCTCGGTGCTGAAGTCCGGACTGTCCGACGAGACCACGCAGGAACTCGTCGCGCCCGACGTGTCCGGCAGCGGCAACTCCGGGAACTGACGTCACGTCGGTGCGAGGCCGTCCGGAACTCCGGTAGCCTCTTGTACCCGTGACGACCCCTCCGTTCGACCCGCCGTCCGAGCACGACGTCCAGGTGGTCTCGGCCCAGCTCGGCCGCCCCGCCCGTGACGTCGTCGGCATCGCGGCGCGCTGCGTCTGCGGCAACCCGACGGTGGTCGCCACGAAGCCGCGCCTGTCGAACGGCACCCCGTTCCCCACGCTCTACTACCTGTGCCACCCGGCGGCCACCGCTGCCGTCAGCACACTCGAGGCGAACGGCGTGATGCCGGAACTCGCCTCGCTGCTCGAGGACCCGGAGACGGCCGAGCGCTACCGCGCTGCCCACGAGGCCTACCTCGCTGACCGCGAATCCATCGAGCACGTCGACGAGATCGACGGCATCAGCGCTGGCGGCATGCCCGTCCGCGTGAAGTGCCTGCACGCCCTCGTCGGTCACACACTCGCTGCCGGCCCCGGCGTGAACCCCATCGGCGACCTCGCGCTCGAGCGCGCGAGCTGGTCGCCTGACCGGTGCGAATGCCGGGCGTATGATGAGGGTGCAGACGCCGGAGTCGGGGCGGGTGGTGGCGAATTCTGACCAGCCGCCCGGCAACCACCCCCACTCCAAGGAGATCATCCCCCGTGCCCAAGATCCTCGTCGTCGGCGGCGGTTACGCCGGCTTCTACACCGCATGGAAGCTCGAGAAGCACCTTCGCCAGGGCGAAGCCGAGGTCGTCATGGTGGACCCGCTGCCGTACATGACGTACCAGCCGTTCCTCCCGGAGGTCGCCGCCGGTTCCATCGAGCCGCGTCACGCCGTCGTCTCGCACCGTCGTCACCTCAAGAAGACCCGTGTCGTCACGGCCAAGGTCACCAAGGTGGACCACGCCTCGAAGACCGCGACGATCACGCCGGCGATCGGCGAGCCGTGGGAAGAGTCCTACGACCAGATCGTCATGACCGCCGGTGCCGTCTCCCGCACCTTCCCGATCCCGGGCGTCGCTGACGAGGCCATCGGCCTGAAGACCATCGAGGAAGCCGCGGCCATCCGCGACAAGATCCTCACGAACTTCGCCAAGGCGTCGAACCTGCCGGCCGGTCCGGAGCGCGACCGCCTGCTCACGGTCGTCGTCGTCGGCGGTGGCTTCGCCGGCATCGAGGTGTTCGCCGAGCTCCGCTCGTTCGTCACCGACCTGCTGAAGAGCTACCCGCAGCTGTCCTTCGACGACACGCACTTCCACCTGGTGGAGGCGATGGGGCGCATCATGCCCGAGGTGTCCCTCGAGACCTCGCACTGGGTGCTCAAGAACCTCGCGGAGCGCGGTGCGAACGTGCACCTCGAGACGCAGCTCGCGTCGGCCGTCGGTGGCGTCTGCCAGCTCAAGGCCAAGGACGAGTCGATCGAGACCATCGAGTCCGACCTCATCATCTGGACCGCCGGCGTCATGGCGAACCCGATGGTCAAGGGCACCGACTTCCCACTCGAGCCCCGCGGCCGCATCACCGTGCAGCCCGACCTCCGCGTCGTGAACGAGGACGAGGTCATCGCCGACGCGTGGGCCTGTGGCGACGTCGCAGCCGTCCCGGACCTCACGGGTGCCGGCGTCGGCGGCATGTGCGTCCCGAACGCGCAGCACGCCGTCCGTCAGGCCAAGCAGCTCGCGAAGAACCTGGTCGCGGTGCTCCGCGGCGAGGCGACCGTGGACTACAAGCACGACAACCTCGGCGCCGTCGCGGGCCTCGGTCTCGGCATCGGTGTCTTCCAGTCGGGCAAGTTCGCGATGAAGGGCTTCCTCGCATGGGGCGCGCACCGTGGCTACCACGGCATGGCGATGCCGTCGTGGGAGCGCAAGTGGCGCGTCATCGGCGACTGGGTGGGCGGCTTCTTCCTGGGCCGTGACATCGCGTCGCTCGACGACCGCGAGACCCCGCGCGCCGCGTTCGAGGCATGGGCGTCGCGCCCGAAGCCTGCTGCTGCCGAGGAGCCGAAGGCCGTCGCTCCGTCGCCGGCAGAGGGCACGCCCGCCGGTGCCGCCGGCCCCGCGTACGGCAAGCCCGCCGAGGACGTCTCGAACGAGGCAGCCCCGGTCGACGGCGAGAAGGCCGACGCCGCGAAGGCCGACGCCGCGAAGGTCGACGCCAAGTAGCGATCACCCGATCACGCCGAAGGGCGGTCACCCCACACGGGGTGACCGCCCTTCGTCGGTAGGCTGGATCGCCGCGCCCCCGTGGCCCAACTGGCAGAGGCATGCGACTTAAAATCGCCGAGTTGTGGGTTCGAGTCCCACCGGGGGTACGTCAGTGCAGGCGGTACGCCGTCACCATCGGGCAGGTGAACGGGTCGCGTGCGGCGAGCCCGACGCGGTTGAGGTAGGCGACGACGATCGCGTACGACTTCCCGAGGCTGGCCTCGGTGTACGGGATGCCGTGCTTGGCGCAGTGCGCCTTCACCATCGGCTTGGCCTTGCGCAGGTTCGGGCGCGCCATGCTCGGGAAGAGGTGGTGCTCCGCCTGGTGGTTGAGCCCGCCGAAGAGGTGGTCGGCCCAGATCCCGCCGGTGATGTTGCGCGAGGTGCGCACCTGGCGGGACAGGAAGTCGATGCGGGCGCCCTCGGCGATGATCGGCATGCCCTTGTGGTTCGGGGCGAACGAGCCGCCCATCATCACGCCGAACACGGCGAGCTGCACGCCGAGGAAGGCGGCGGCGACGGGGAACGGCATCAGCGCGAAGACGGCCCAGAGGTAGATGCCGAAGCGGGCGACGAGGAGCGATCCCTCGATGACGCGGTCACGACCGGTGCCCTTGATGTGCTGGCCGGTGACGATTGCCTTGACGCCGAGGAAGTGCAGGTTCGCGCCCTCCATCGTCAGGAGCGGGAAGAACGCCCAGCCCTGCACGCGGGTGAGTGCACGGAGGAGACCCTTGCGCTCGGCTGCGTCCTCCTCGATGAAGGACACGGTGTCCTGCGCGATGTCGGGGTCCTTGCCGATGGTGTTCGGGTTGCCGTGGTGGCGGTTGTGCTTGTTCATCCACCACGTGTAGGACAGCCCGACGACGAACGTGCCGACCCAGCGGCCAGCGTGGTCGTTCCACTTGCGTGACGCGAACACCTGACGGTGCGCGGCTTCGTGGGCGAGGAACGCGAACTGGGTGAACAGCGCGCCGAGGATCCCGGCGGGGATGAGGACGAACCACGAACCATCGAGCAGTGCAACGGCGGTGAAGCACGCGGCGACCAGGGCGACGAGCACGCCGAACACGGCCCAGTAGAAGCCGACACGGCGTTCCAGGAGTCCGGCGGCACGGACCTCCTCGAGGAGGTCCTTGTAGGTCGACGTCGCGGTTGCTGCTCCGGCGACGCGAGGAGTGGTGGGGCGGTACAGGGTCGATGAAGCGGGCATCAGGGGGCTGCTTCCATCAGGAACAGCCCTTCGGCCGAACTCAGAGTTCCCGCGAATGCGGTTGCATCGAAACCTAGGGGCTGAACCTGAGCACGCACCGTGGAGTGCGCGTATCGTCCAGCCGAGGTCGTCCCCCGTTGTGTGGCGATTCCGGGCACGGAGGTCCCCGACCGTGAAGCACATCATCTACGGCTTGGCGACGGTCCTCACGACGGACGACGCCGCGTACGCGGTGCTCGAGTACGCGGCGGCCCTCGCGCAGGCGGGGCTGGCCGACACGGTGCACGTCCCGACCGTCGATCGCTGGGGGATGGCCACCACGTCGAGCATCCTGCTGGCGCCCGCGATCGGGCTGCTCGTGCAGTCGGCGCCGGACGACGAGCTGCACCCGGAGACCGAGGGGTTCACAAGCGACATCCGGTGGCGCACGCGGGCGGTGCAGACCGCGCACTGACCCCGGTGACCGTTAGCATGCTCCGGTGGTGGGATTCGGCAGCGCGCTCGCGAACCTCCGTGGTGTCCTCCGGCAGCCGGAGTCGCACGTCGAGGTGGTCGACGGCGAGACCGTCCCGGTCGGCATGCTCCTCGGCACGCTCGGCACCCTGTTGCTCGACGCCGGCAGCTCCGTCACCGACGTCCGTTCGGCGCTCGAGAAGGCCCGCGACTCCGCCGGCATCGGCCCGGAGCTCGCGGTCGGGGTGCTCCCGGCACTCGTGATCGTCAGCGAGACCGCGACGGGATCGGCGACGATCGTGAACGCCGAGGGCGTCGAGCTGTCGTCCCGGCAGGCGGCGCGCGCGAATCGGCTGGTCCTCGGGCTCGAGAGCGGCTCGATCGCCCTCGCGGAGATCCCGGCGCGGGTCAGGGCGATCCGAGCGGGCACCCGTCCGCCGGCGCCGCTGCCGTGGATCGCGGGCAACGCCCTCACCGCCGCAGGACTGGCGGTCGTGTTCCGCTGCCCGTGGTGGGCGATCCTGGTCACGCTCGGCGTCGGCGCGCTGGTCGGGGTCATCGGACTCCTGCTCCGTCGCTTCCGCGAGGCGGTCGCCATCATCCCGTTCCTCGCGGCGTTCATGTCGACGGCGGTGGTCGGACTCGTCGTCGCCCAGACCGGCTTCGGGCACGTCCCGCTCTTCGCCGTCTGTGCACCCGTCGCGGTGTTCGTCCCCGGGGCGCTCATCACGAACGCCCTGCTCGAACTCACCGCGGCGGACATCGTCACCGGGGCCTCGCGGCTCGTGCAGGGCGTGATCATGCTCGGCTTCATGGCCGCCGGGATCGCCGCCGGGAGCGCCCTCACCGGGCTGCACGTCGACCCCTCGTCCGCGGCCCTCGTCGGCGAGGTCGCCGGGGTCGGGACCGACCGCGGCGGCTGGGAAGCGGTGCCGTCCTACTGGGTGTCGTGGGTCGCGGTGGTCGTCCTGGCGCTCGGTCTCGGCCTGGTCTTCGGCTCCGGCTGGCGTCTCACGCTCGTGTCCGTCGCGGTCATGGTGACCGCCTACGCGGTGCTGAGCGGTACGAGCCCGCTGTGGGGCAGCGTCGTCGCGACCGGTGTGACCGCCGCCCTGCTGTTCATCGCCACCCGCCTGCTCGAACGGCTCGTCCCGGTGATCCCGGCGACGGTGTCGTTCTTCCCCGCGTTCCTGTTGCTCGTCCCGGGCACGGTCGGGCTCGTCGCAGTGTCGACCCTCGACCCGGTGGCGCTCGCCACCCCGCTCGCGACGTTCGCGAGCCTGTGCATCGGCACGAAGATCGGTGGGCTGCTCCCCGGATTGTTCGCCCGCACCGCCCCGGCGCACTGAGCCGAATCGCGCGTAGGAAGCCGAATCGCGCGTAGGAGGCCGGATTTTCCGACCACCTACGCGCGATTCGTCTTCCTACTGCGGGTGCGATGGGAAAGAACGCGACCAGGGCCGGACGGGAGGCTCGTGGCGGGCCCGCCACGAGCCTCCCGTCCGCTACGGGGCCAGCAGCAGCCCCGCTGCGTCGTCCTCGGCGGCCGTCGCCTTGGCGAGGTAGTGCACCTTCTTGCCCGTCGCGTTGTACGGCAACTCGGTGACGAACCGGTACTTCCGCGGGCGCTTGTAGCGAGCGAGGCCCGGGTGCGACCCCGTCCACTGCTCGAGTGCGGCGGCCGCGTCGGCGTCCTCCGACGGCAGCCCGCGCTCGGCACGGATGACGTACGCCGTCACGACCTCGCCCCAGCGCTCGTCGGGCACCCCGGTCACGATCGAGTCCGCGACGCCTGGGTGTTCCTGCAGGACCGCCTCCACCTGCACGGGGTGCACGTTCTCGCCGCCGGAGATGATCATGTCGTCCTTGCGCCCGACGATCGTCACCCGCTCGTGCTCGTCCCACGTCGCGAGGTCGCCCGGGTAGAACCAGCCGTTCGCGAACTTCTCCGCCTCGAGGCCGGGGTTCCGGTACGAGTACCCGGACTTCACGGTGCGGACCGCGAACTCGCCGATCTCGGTGCCGTCCTTCGCCACGGTGTCGCTCGGCGCCGCGAGCTCGTCGGCGTACACCCGGACGACCGCGACGTCGTCGTCGGTGGATGCCCGGCCCGTGGAGCCGGCGCCGTCGGGGAAGTCCTCCGGGCGCAGGAACGTGTTCCAGAAGGTCTCCGTCGTGCCGTAGCCGTTGAAGATCCGCGGGGAGAGCAGCTCCTGGTACCGCAGGGCAGCGGCCCGGTCGAGCGGCGCCCCCATCGTCACGATGCCGTGCAGGGAGGACAGGTCGCGCGGTCGCTTCTCCTGCGCGTTCGCGAGCTGGACGAGGTTCGGCGGGGCCCCGATGAGGAACGTCAGCCGTTCCGACTCGACGAGGTCGAGTACGCGGTCGGCGTCGAAGTGCCGGAGCGTGGTGAGCTCGGCCCCGACGTAGAACACCGGGTTCGGGCCGCCGGAGTAGAGCCCACCGCGGTGGAACAGCGGCGACATGTTCAGCGTCTTGTCGAAGGGGCTCAGCGGGAAGTGCATGACCACGTCGTGCGCGCTGAGCACCTCGACGAGGCTCGGGAGCGGGACGGGCTTCGGTCGGCCCGTCGTCCCGGAGGTGTACAGCCGCGTCGTCTCGTCGTAGGTGCTCCGCGGCTCGGTCGGCGTGAGTTCGTCCGCCGTCACCGGGTCGGCCGCGAGCAGGTCGGCGAAGGGGACGTCCTGCCGGAGCGCATCGCCGACGACCACGACGTGCGCCGGGTCGTGCGAGGCGCTCGCCAGCGCGGCCGTGATGTCCGTGGTCCGGTCGGCGTCGTACACGAGCACGACCGGGGCCGAGTCGTCGACGATGAACGCGACCTCGTCGGCCGCGAGCCGGAAGTTCGTCGGCGAGAACACCGCGCCGATGCGGTGGCACGCCAGGTAGAGCATCGCGAACTCGGGGGAGTTGAAGAGCTCGACCATGACGACCGAGCCCTTGCCGGCGCCGTGCCGGAGGAGCCATCCGCCGATCCGGTCGACCGCGTCGCCGAGTTCCGCGTACGTCCACGACCGGTCCGTGTCCGGGTCCCGGAGGGCTGGACGTCCGGCGAAGCGGTGCGTGTTCCGTGCGAAGCCGTTGGCGTAGGTGTAGCTGCCCTCGAAGACCTCGCGGAACCGGGTCGGGTCGTAGTCGGATCGGGTCTTCGTCATCGTCGCTCCCATGCGCTCGTCGGTGCTCCGACGCACCGTTCGCCAGCGTAATCCGCGCGCGCAGTGCCGGGCGCGCGGCGCGCGAGACGGTCGAGTGCGCGGCCGGACTGGAGGCTCGGTGCCGGTCAGCCGCGGACGTCCGGTTCCAGGACCCGGACCCACAACCAGGTGGCGGCCGCCACCGCGGCGCACCCGCAGGCGACGACACCCATGGCGACGGGGGAGACGTGGGTCCCGGCGGAGCCGGAGTAGACGGCGGCGGCCAGGGCGACGCCGACCGCGGCGATCGACGCGTACCGGCCCCGGGAGTGCGCCCACAGTGCGCTGCCTGCGGAGCCGGCGACCGGCAGCAGCGTCACGACGAGCGACCCGAGACCGCCCACGCAGAGGGTGATCGCGAACTCGGACACGAGCGACGTCCAGAAGCCGGTTCCCGGGGTGAGGCTGTGCAGCAGCCACCCGGCCGCGGCGAGGACGAGCAGCGCGATCGAACGCCACGTCGCGCTCCTGGCGCAGGCCGCGATCCCGGTGCCGAGGCGCATCGCGGCCGTGTCGACGTCGAGGCGTCCGGCCGGGACCAGGAGGACGCCGATGACAATCGCCGGGGAGAGGTCCGCGACACGGGTGATGCCGCACGCCACGAGCGCGGCGAGCACGAGCCACGGCGAGACGCGGTACCCGACCGTGTGCCGGTCGGCGCCGGCGGTCCAGCGGGTCGCCAGCACCACCGCGGCCGCGAGGACGGCCGCACCGAGCAGGACCGCGATCGCGAGGCGGACGTACCGCGCCTCGAGCTCGACACCGACCCCGAGCAGGGTCAGCACGGCGGCGAGCGGGACCGCCACGGCGACGGACGCCCAGGTCGGGAGCGCCTCGTCACCACGGGTGCGCTCCGCGCGGGGGCGGTTGCGCCCGGTGAAGGACGCGAGGCGGACGGGCATGCGACCGCGGAGTGTGCGGGCGACGAGTCGCGCGGGCCCGGCGACGAGGAGCAGGAACCCGGCTGCGACCGACGCGGCGACGAGGAGCGTTCGCCACGAGAAGGACGACTGGATGGTGGGGACGGTCTGGTCGAACGTCGTCGCGATCGACCAGTCGCCGGCGGGGCCGGACCAGTCGTGCCCACCGGTACCAGGGCCCGCGCTGCCGCCGCCGGTCCCGGCTCCGCCGGTCGCCGTCCCGCTGCCGGCGCCGCTGCCCGGGGTGTGCCCGGAGGTCCCGCCCGAGCCGTCGGCCGTGCCCGGTCCTGCCGTCCCGGTCGCGGGGCCACCGGTTCCGGTGGACCCGCTCGGGGCGCTGCCGCCCGGTGCACTCGAACCGGGGGCGCTGGTGGAGCCCGCCCGGACCGTGACGTCCACGGCCGAGGACGACCGCGAGTGGTTCCCCGCGGCGTCGTGCTGCAGCGCGGTGACCTGGTGGCGGCCCGCCGTGAGCGTCGTGCCCTCGGCCGAGCACGCCCAGGAACCGTCCGAGCCGACCGTGGCGCCGCACACCGCGACGCGGTCGACGTAGGCGGTCAGGGTGGCGCCGGGCTCACCCGTGCCGCGGATCGTCAGCGGCTGGGTGCCGATCCGTGCTCCGGTCCGCGGGTCCGTGACACGCGGGGCGTCCGGCGGAGTGCGGTCGATCGTGATCGACACCGGCTGCGATGCGGCGCTGCGGAGGTCGGACCGGAAACCGCCCGCGGTGCTCGCCGTCTGGGTGGCCGTCATGGTGACGGTGCCGGTCGGGCGCGGCGATGCCCCCGTCGCCCAGGAGACGATCCAGCGGCCGTCCGGTCCGACGACCGCGGTGCGGACGGCGGCGCCGCCGTTCGTCGTGGCGCCGGAGAGTGACACCGTGACGGTCATGCCCGCGTCACCGGTGCCGGAGACGGAGCCCGCGGTCGGTGCCCGCGTGGTGATGGTCGGCGGGACGACGACGTCGGACGCAGGAGCGTCGGCGGTGCGGCGGGAGGGGTCGGTGGTGTCCTGCACGGTGAACACCTGCTGCGGACCGGTCTGGACGGTGCCGTAGCAGGACCACGCGCCACGGGGGTCTGCCGTCGCGGTGCACACCGAACGGCTGGAGACGGCGGGGTCCATCACACGGACGGCGTGTCCGGGCGTCGCCGTGCCGTGGAACCGCCCGGTCGCGCTCGTGACGTCGCCGGGGTCGGCGATCGTCGGGTCCACCGGGGGACGGTCGGTCGGGGGAGCGGTCGGGGACGGGGAACCCGTCGGGGCGGACGACGGCGGGGCCGGCCGGGTGTCGGACTGCGTGGGGGCGGCCGGTGCCGTCGGCGCCGCGGTGCTCGTCGCTGCCGCCGACGTGACGGTGGTCGCTGCTGGCCGCGACGTGGTGGTCGCTGCTGCTGCCACCGGGGCGGCCGCGAGGGCGAGCAGGGCTGCGGCGAGCGTCGCGGTCAAGCCCGCCAGCACCGTGCCACGGGCGGACTTCCGGGGTCGACGAGCAGGGCCGTCGCCCCCGACTGCCCTGGTGTCCACGTGGTCCCCGCGCGTGTTCATGCCCCTCCATCCCACGTCATGGCGACTGATCGGTCAATACACCTCGCGGATGATCTCCCCGATCCGAGCCGGTCCCGAACGTGGGGTGTGCGTGCCTGGGGAATCAACCGTGAACCCCGGGCCGCGCTCGGAACCGTCACCGAGCGTCGTTACAATCAACGATGGTCGTCCGGTGTGCACCATCGGCCGCCGCACGCGAGCATCCCGACGCGACAAGGAGCACTCCCGCATGGACACCGGACTCATCACGACACTGATCGTCATCGGCGTGGTGGTCGTGGTCCTCGTGGTCGTCGGGATCTACCTCTGGGTCACGTACAACTCGCTCGTCACGCTGAAGGTCCGCGTCGACGAGGCGTGGAGCGACATCTCCGTGCAGCTGAAGCGCCGCGCGGACCTCATCCCGACCATCGTCGACACGGTGAAGGGGTACGCCACGCACGAGAAGTCCGTCTTCGACGACGTGACGAAGGCCCGCTCCGAGACGTTGAGCGCCGGCGACGCGACAGCGGCATCCGCAGCCGAAGGGCACATGCAGAAGGCCCTGAAGAGCGTGTTCGCCGTGGCCGAGGGGTACCCCCAGCTCCAGTCGAGCCAGAACTTCCTGCAGCTGCAGACCGAACTCGTCGACACCGAGGACAAGATCCAGTCGGCCAGGCGGTTCTACAACGGCGGCGTCCGCGAGCTGAACACCAAGATCAAGGTGTTCCCGAACTCGTCCTTCGCGAAGAGCCGCGGCTTCGACGAGGCATCGTTCTTCGAAACGGCCGAGCCGGCGGCCATCGCCGAGCCGCCGCGCGTCCAGTTCTGACGAACCGGCACGGCTCCCGCAGATGTACAGCGCCATCGCGCGCAACAAGCGCAACACCGTCGTCATCGTCTTCGTCTTCCTGCTGATCATCGGCGCCCTCGGGTTCCTCGGCGGGTACCTCGCGGGCAACGTCTCGATCGGTGTGATCGTGCTCGTCGTCGCCATCGGGTACGCCGTCCTGCAGTACTTCACCGCTTCGCGCCAGGCGACCGCCATCGCCGGCGGCATCGAGATCGACCGGAACACCGAACCCCGGCTCTGGCGCACGGTCGAGAACCTCGCGATCGCCACCGGGATGCCGATGCCCCGGGTCTACGTCATCCGTGACCCGTCCCCGAACGCCTTCGCCACCGGCCGTGACCCGGAGCACGCCGTCGTCGCCGCCACCACCGGGCTGCTCGAGATCATGGACGACCAGGAGCTGCAGGGCGTGATGGCGCACGAGCTCGGACACGTCCGGAACTACGACATCCGGGTGTCGACGATGGTCTTCGGGCTGGTCGTCGCCGTGGGCCTCATCGCGGACGTCCTGCTGCGCATCTCGATCTTCAGCGGACTGACCGGCGGGCGGAACCGGAACAACGACAACGGCGGCGGTGCGAACCCGATCCTGATGATCGCCGGGCTCGTCGCCGTGCTCGTCGCCCCGATCGCGGCGATGGGCGTGCAGGCGGCGGTCTCCCGGCAGCGCGAGTACCTCGCCGATGCGACCGGTGCGCTCACCACCCGGCACCCGGAGGGCCTCGCGCGGGCGCTCGAGAAGCTCGGGGCCCACGGTCGCCCGATGCAGACGCAGAACTCCTCCATGGCGCACCTGTGGATCGCGGACCCGATGCGGCCCGGACTCATGGACCGGTTGTTCTCGACGCACCCGCCGCTGCCGGATCGGATCGCGCGGCTCCGCGCGAATCAGGACCGCTTCTAGACGGTCGCGTCGGCCGCGGCGGGCTCGGGGGCGTCCGCGTCGTCGGCCGCCACGTGCGGGACGAGCGGCACGCCGAGCGCCCCCGCCAGTGCGCGGGCGGCCGTCCCGCGATCGGTGACCTCGATGCCGTCGAGCCCCTGCCACGCCGCTGCCCGGCGCAGGGTGTCTGCCAGGCGATCCGCATCGAGCACGGCGTCGTCTTCCTGCCAGGCCGTCCGCACGCGGAGGACCCCGCGCTGCCGGTCGCTCTTCAGGTCGACCCGGCCGACGAGCGTGTCGTCCTGCAGCACCGGGAGCACGTAGTACCCGAACACCCGCTTCGGCGCCGGCGTGTAGATCTCGATCCGGTAGTGGAACCCGTACATCCGCTCGGCACGTCGCCGGAACCACACCACGGGGTCGAACGGGCTCAGCACCGCACTGGTCGTCATCGTGCGCGGGACCCGGGCGTCGGCGTGCATCCACGCCTGCTCCCGCCAGCCCTCGACCCGCACGGGCAGCAGTTCCCCGGCGTCCTGCAGCTCGGCGATGGCCGCCGCGGTGTCGTCCGAGCGCAACCGGTAGTAGTCGGCGATGTCCGCACGCGTGCCGACACCGAGCGCGCGTGATGCCCGGCCGACGAGCTCGCGGATCGCGTCCGCGCGAGCAGGCGCCGTCTCGAGGAACCCGGCCGGCAGCACCTGCGACGGCAGCGCGTACACCCGCTCGAAGCCCGATCGCCCCGCGCTCACCACGTCGCCCCAGCGGAACATCAGCTCGAGCCCGAGCTTGACGTCGCTCCACCCCCACCACGGCCCACGGCGCACGTTCGACTCGTGCTCGACGGCACTCGCGGGCATCGGCCCTTCGGCACGGAGCATCGCGTGCAGCTCGCGCCGCACGGACTCGGTCCTGGTGACGTGCTCGACACGGACCGGGGCGGCGTCCCGCTCGCGCATCGCGTCCATCTTCCAGCGGAACAGCCGGAGGTCGTCCCGGGGGATGAACGCGGCTTCGTGCGCCCAGTACTCCAGGTACGGGCCGCGCTTCGCGAACGTCAGTCGATCGAGCGCGGTGCGGTCGTAGGGGCCGAGCCGGGCGAACAGCGGCAGGTAGTGGCTCCGCTCGAAGACGTTGACCGAGTCGATCTGCAGCAGGCCGAGGCGGTTGATCCCCGCGCTCAGCGACCTGGTGACGACGGTGTCCGCCGGCGGCCGCCCGAAGCCCTGCGCAGCGAGTACGACGCGCCGGGACTCGGCAGCGGAGAGCGTGGTCCTGACCATGTCCTCGACCCTAGTGAGCGCCACCGACGCCCACCTGCCGACGTATATGCCGCATCTGGAACCTGTCAGGCGACACACGGATACACTCGCGGCATGGCATGGGGACGCAAACAGACTCATCCCGACCCCGTGGTCGAGGATTCGGTACCGGTGGGCATGCGCATCGCCGGGGCGTGGTCCTGGCGGGTGCTCGTCGTGGTCGGGGTGATCGCGCTCTTCATCTGGCTGATGACGATCTTCAGCGAGATCCTCATCCCGTTCCTCATCGGCATCGTGATCTCCGCGCTGCTGGTCCCGTTCTCGAACTGGTTGCAGCGCCACCACGTCCCGAAGTGGATCGCCGTCATCGTCAGCCTGCTGGCCGGCATCGCCGCGCTCGGTGGCCTGATCTGGCTCGTCGTGGACCAGGTGATCGCGTCCTACCCGTCGCTCCGGGACCGGACGCTCTCGCAGTACGCGAACATCCGCGACTTCGTGCTCAATTCCGGCCTCGGCATCACCCAGAAGGACGTCAACGGCTGGCTCGACGACGCCACGAAGTGGTTGCAGGACAACTCCGGGTCGATCCTCTCCGGCGTCGCGAGCGCCGGGTCGAGTGCGACCCACGTGTTCGAGGCCCTGTTCATCATCCTGTTCACGACGATCTTCCTGCTCATCGACGGCAAGAACGTCTGGCGCTGGACCGTGCGTCTCTTCCCGAAGAAGGCGCGCGCAGCGGTCGACGGTGCCGGGGTGGCCGGCTGGATCACCCTGACGAGCTTCATCCGCGTGCAGATCTTCGTCGCGTTCGTCGACGCCGTCGGCATCGGCCTCGGTGCCTGGATCGTCGGGCTGTTCTTCGGGGGCATGCCCCTCGTCATCCCGATCGCCGCGTTCGTGTTCCTCGGGGCGTTCATCCCCGTGGTCGGTGCGATCGTCACCGGGTTCCTGGCGGTCTTCGTCGCGCTGATCTTCAACGGACCGATCGCCGCGGTCCTCGTGCTCGCGGTCGTCCTGCTCGTGCAGCAGATCGAGGGACACATCCTCCAGCCGTTGGTGATGGGCAACGCGGTGAAGGTGCACCCCCTGGCGGTCGTCCTCGGCGTCACCGCGGCCTCCGGTCTCGCTGGCATCGCCGGCGCGTTCTTCGCGGTCCCCCTGATCGCGACCGTGAACGCGATGGTCACCACCATCGCGAGCGGCCGGTGGCGTCGACTCGACTCGGACCACGTGCTCGAGGCCACGCCCAAGCGTGGGCAGCACGGCAAGATCCAGCTCCTCCGCCGTCGCCGGCACACCACGCTGGACGACGTCCCGGCGCCCGGCAGCGACAAGGAGCCCACGGCCGCTGACGGCACCGCCAGCACCAACTGACGTCATCGGTTCGCGGGCGGGGCCCCGCACCGGCGATGATGGGGGAGTGACCGACACCAGCGCTCCTCCCCAGGCCCCCACGCTCGCCGACATCGAGGCTGCGCGGGAGACCATCGCGGGCGTGGCGCGCGTGACCCCGATGGAGACGTCGCAGTTCCTCGCGGAGCTCCTCGGGTCGCCCGTGCACCTGAAGTGCGAGAACCTGCAGCGCACCGGTGCGTACAAGGTGCGCGGGGCGTACAACCGCCTGTCAGCGCTGACACCAGAGCAGCGCGCGAAGGGCGTCGTCGCCGCCAGCGCCGGCAACCACGCCCAGGGCGTCGCCCTCGCCGCCCGTGAGCTCGGGATCCCGGCGACCATCTTCACGCCGGTCGGCGTCGCCCTGCCGAAGCTGCAGGCGACCCGGCACTACGGGGCCGAGGTCGTCCTCCGCGGCCACTCCGTGGAAGAAGCACTGTCGGCCGCCAAGGACTTCGGCGCCCGCACGGGTGCCGTGTTCATCCCGCCGTTCGACCACCCCGACGTCATCGCCGGACAGGGCACCCTCGGGCTCGAGATCGTCGACCAGGTCCCAGACGTCGACACGGTCGTGGTCCCGATCGGCGGCGGCGGCGTCATCGCCGGCATCGCCATCGCGGTGAAGGGACTCGCCGAGCGTCTCGGCCGCACGATCCGCGTGATCGGCGTGCAGGCGGCCAACGCCGCGTCCTACCCCGACTCGCTCGACGCCGGGGAGCCGGTGACCATCCAGACCACGCCGACGATCGCGGACGGCATCGCCGTCGCCCGACCCGGCGAGCTCAACTTCCCGATCATCCGCGACCTCGTCGACGAGATCGTCACGGTCTCCGACGACGACGTCGCCCGGGCGCTGCTCGTGCTCCTCGAGCGCGCGAAGCTGGTCGTCGAGGCCGCAGGCGCGGTCGGCGTGGCAGCGATCATGGCCGGCGCCGTCAAGGACACCGGTCGGACCGTCGTGCTCCTGAGCGGCGGGAACATCGACCCGCTCATGATGGAACGCGTGATCACCCGTGGTCTCGTCGCCGCGTCGCGCTACATCGGCATCCGGATCATGCTGCCGGACCGCCCGGGGCAGCTCGCACGGGTCTCGCAGGTCATCTCGGACGCCGGCGCGAACGTCGTCGAGGTCCTGCACACCCGGCACGGGCAGGGGCTCGTCATCAACGAGGTCGCCCTCGACCTGTCGATCGAGGCCCGCGGCCCCGAGCACGCCGAAGAGGTCATCCAGCGGCTCCACGAGGCGGGCTTCCGCCCGGAGCAGCTGCTGCACTAAGCCTCCCGTCCGGCCAGCGGCGCGGATCGCGCCCCGCAACGAACAACGCGCCCCGTCAGGACGGGGCGCGTTGTTCGTGAGGGGGCGCGAGCCTACGGCTCGTAGCGCTCGACCTTCGTCACCTCGACGGCGATGTCCTTGCCGTTCGGCGCGGTGTACGTCGTGGCGTCGCCGGCGCGGAGGCCGACGATCGCGGCGCCGACCGGGCTGACGGGGCTGTAGACCGTCAGGTCGGAACCCTCTGCCACGATCTCGCGGCTGCCGACGAGGAACGTCGAGGAGTCGCCCGCGATGGTCGCCGTCACGACGGTGCCCGGCTCGACGGTGCCGTCGAACTCGGCTTCGCGGACGGTCGCCGTCTTCAGCAGGTTCGTGAGCACGCGGATGCGGGCCTCGATCTTGCCCTGCTCGTCCTTCGCAGCGTGGTAGCCGCCGTTCTCCTTGAGGTCGCCCTCTTCGCGAGCGGCCTCGATGCGGCGGGCGATCTCGGCACGGCCTTCGCCGCTCAGCTCCTCGAGCTCCGTCTGGAGGCGGTCGAACGCCTCCTGCGTGAGCCAGGTGGCCTGCGTGTCGTTGCTCATGAAAGTCAATCCCTTCGGCCATGAAAGAACGAGACCGACCGGAGCGGTCGATCTCGTCAGGCGAATCAGGGCAGTCTAGGGAACCCAGCAGGTGTGGATCAAGCCGGTCACGCCGCGTGTCGTGGTGTTCACCTCGGTCGAGATCGACCGAGAGCGCTCGGTGGCGGCGGGCAGCGACACCGTCTTCCAGCCGACGATCGTGTACGACTTGTCGAGCACCTGGACGGCGCACTCGGCCTTCGTGCCCGGATCCACCGACACCTGCGAGTGCACCACGGCCTTGTGTGCCGAGAGGATCTCGTAGCCGACGTCCTCGGTGTCGAGGCCGTGCGAGGTCTGCCCTGGGCCCGCCCAGATGACCCAGGCGCCGAACACGACGACGATCGCGGCCGCCGCGGCGATGGCGATCGTGCGGGTGCGACGGGTGCGCCCGGGGGTGCGGCCGTAGCGGTCGTCGAGGGTGGCCGTGGTGGTCGGGCCAGACGCGGTCGGGCCAGACGGGGTCGGGTTCAGCTGTTCGGACAGTTCGGGGCTCCCGGGGTGATTATCCTGATCCCAGGGTAGTTCACGCTCTCCGTGCGCCACCCGCACCCCCGATGCGCGCGACGTGCATCCCGATCGCCAGCAGTGAGGAACGTCCGGTGCCCTACCGCCTGATGGCCGTGCACGCCCATCCCGACGACGAGTCGAGCAAGGGAGCGGCCACCTCGGCGAAGTACGTGGCCGACGGCGACCAGGTCCTCGTGGTCTCCTGCACCGGCGGCGAGGCCGGCGACATCCTCAACGACCACCTCGGCGAACCCGCCACGAGCCACGCGCACCGCGACATGGCCGGCTACCGCCGTGGCGAGATGGCGGCTGCGCAGGCGGCACTCGGCATCGACCACGTCTGGCTCGGCTACCACGACTCGGGACTGCCCGACGCCGAGCAGGGCGAGACGGTGCGACCCGGCACGTTCTCCACCGTCCCGCTCGAGTACAGCACCGAGGCCCTCGTCCGCGTGATCCGTCGGTTCCGCCCGCACGTGCTCGTCACCTACGACGAGAACGGCGGGTACCCGCACCCCGACCACATCCGCACGCACGAGGTCTCCGTGGCCGCCTGGCGCGACGCCGCCGACCCGGCGAAGTACCCGGACGCCGGGGAACCCTGGTCGATCTCGAAGCTCTACTACGAGCGCACCATGAACCCGCGCCGCTTCACCGCGTTCTACGAGGCACTCAGGGAGCGCGAGCCGGACAGCCCGCTCCTCGAGCAGCTCGGCGAATGGGTGGAGCGGTTCGCCGACCGGCCCGACCTCGCGACGACGCACGTGGACGTGCACGAGTACTTCGACGCCCGCGACGCCGCACTCCGTGCGCACGCCAGCCAGGTGCCGCCGGACAGCCCCTTCTTCTACTGGCCGAACGACCTCCTCGCGACGGTGTGGCCGACCGAGGACTACCAGCTGGTGGAGGCACGCGTGCCCACCGACCTGCCGGAGTCCGACCTCTTCGCGGGGATCCCACCGGAACAGGACGTCAACGCGTGAGCACCATCGCGGCAGTACTCGCCGTCACCCCGAGCCCCAGCCCGACCTCGGCCGTCCCCGACGTGGACGTCACGCCGGGGGTCGCCGGGTTCATCGCGATCGCGGTCATCGCGGTCCTGACGATCCTGCTCGTGGTGGACATGACCCGCCGCATCCGGCGCACCCGCTACCGCGCGGAGATCCGGGAGCGCCTCGAGGCCGAGGCCCGTGGCGAGGACGTCGGCGGCTCCGACGAGCCGGTCCGCACCGACGTCGCGGACGACACCGAACGCGGCTGACGGGACCGGTCACCGGCCTGGAGGCCCCTGCCGGACCCCGCCACGAGCCTCCCGTCCGCCGTTCCGCGCCTGTCGGGCCGAATCGCGCGTAGCGAGCCGAATCGCGCGTAGGAGGTCGAATCGCGCGTAGGAGGTCGGAAGTTCCGGCCTCCTACGCGCGATCCGGCTTCCTATTGCACGCGTTGTGGGAGGGAACGCGCGCGGTGCCGAGCTCGTCGTGCGCGGTCAGCGGACCGGGTGCAGGGCCACCAGCAGGATGCCGACCCACTGCGCGGCGAACGCGGCGACCGTCAGCGCGTGGAAGACCTCGTGGAACCCGAAGACGGTCGGGGACGGGTTCGGCCGCTTGAAGCCGTAGACCAGCGCGCCGACGACGTACGCGAGCCCGCCGGACAGCACGAGCACCGTCATCGGGACGCTCGCCGCGAAGAGCTGCGGCAGGATCCCGAGCGCAGCCATGCCGAGTGCCAGGTAGAGCGGCACGTAGAGCCAACGCGGTGCGCCGATCCAGAACACCCGGAACGCGATGCCGAGGAGCGCGCCGCCCCACATCACCCAGAGCACGACGAGCATGAGCGTGTGTGGCAGGGCGCACACCGCCACGGGCGTGTACGTGCCGGCGATGAGCAGGAAGATGTTCGTGTGGTCGATCCGCTTCAGGACCTTCTTGACCACCGGTCCCCACGGGAAGCGGTGGTAGGTCGCGGAGACGCCGAACATGATCAGCGACGTGGCCATGAACACGGCGGACCCGGCCTTCGCTGCCGGACTCGCAGCGAGCGAGACGAGCACGATGCCCATCGCGATGGCGAACGGGAACGTGCCGAGGTGGATCCAGCCGCGCCAGGCCGGACGCGGTTCGACGGCCGACGCGGCTGCCTGCGACGCTTCCTCCGCGGCCTCGTCCGCCGCTTCCTCCGTGAACGGGACGTGGGGGAGGGTGTCGCTGTCCCGGTCGTGCTGCATCCTCCGACGATATGTCCGGCCGGCACCCGGACGGCTGGGAGTCCGCACCGAGGAGCCGTGCACTACAGTCGTTGCGTGACCGGCAGGCTGGGACGGGAAGGACGCGGGATCCTCTACCGCGCCTACCAGCAGCGCATCCGGAAGCAGATCGACGGTGCGCCGACCCCGAAGCACGTCGCGATGATCGTGGACGGGAACCGCCGCTGGGCGAAGCAGCTCGGCCTCGAGACCGCCGCGCACGGACACCGGGCAGGCGCGGCGAAGATCCCCGAGTTCCTGACCTGGTGCGAAGACCTCGACGTGCAGGTCGTCACGCTCTACCTGCTGTCGGCGGACAACCTCAAGGGCCGCGGCGGCGACGAACTCCAGGAACTCATCGGCATCATCGCCGCGCTGGCCGATCACCTGTCGCGGCAGGGCACGTGGCGTGTGCAGCACGTCGGTTCGAACGACGGGCTTCCAGACGAACTCGTCGCGGCGCTGTCGGAAGCGGAAGCCAGGAGCGCCGGCAACACCGGGCTGCACATCAACCTGGCGGTCGGGTACGGCGGCCGGCGGGAGATCGCCGACGCCATGCGCAGCATCGTCCGCGCGCACGGGGAAGGCGGTGGGACGCTCGACACCCTCGCCGAGGTGCTGACCCCCGAGCTCATCGGCGACCACCTGTACACGCAGGGGCAGCCGGACCCTGACCTGATGATCCGCACCTCCGGTGAGCAGCGCCTGTCGGACTTCATGCTGTGGCAGAGCGCGCACAGCGAGTTCTACTTCGTCGAGGCGTTCTACCCGGACCTGCGCGAGGTGGACTTCCTCCGGGCCGTGCGCGACTTCGGGCGTCGGTCGCGGCGCTTCGGCGGCTGAGGCGTCAGCGCGCGTTCCGGCGTCGATTCGGGTGCTGACCCGGGTCCCAGTACACTCACAGGGTTCTGTTCCTGTGAAAGGTGTCCGCTGTGACCACGATCGACGAGTACGCCGCCGGCTTCGCCGAGGATCCCGGGTACCTCGACCACGCCGCCTTCGGGCCCGTGCAGACCGCCGTGCTCGAGGAGCAGCGCGTCCTCGGGACCATCCAGGAGCACATGCGGTTCGGCGCGATGGAGACGCTCGACGAGCAGGACGCCCGCGTCCGTGCCGTCGCTGCACGGCTGGTCGGCGTCCGCGAGGAGCAGGTCGTGTCGCAGACCGCGACGACGCCCGGGCTGCTCCACACCGCGTTCGGGCTGACCGGTGGCGTGCTCGTCGCCGCGGACGAGTACCCCTCGATGCCGCTGGCGCTGGCGAGTGCCGCGTCGGCCACCGGGGGCCGTGTGCGCCCCGTCGTCATCGAGTCCGGCGCGGGGTGGGTGACGCCGTCGCTGGTCGCGTCACGACTCGCCGCGGCCGCCGACTCCGGCGCCGATGACATCACCGCCGTCGCCGTGTCGCTCGTGGACTGGCGTACCGGGTACCTCGCCGACCTCGCCGGCATCCGCGAGGTCATCGGCGACCGTCTGCTCATCGTCGACGCGATCCAGGGCTTCGGCGTCGTCGACGCCCCGTACGAGGCCGCCGACGTCGTGGCGACCGGTGGACAGAAGTGGCTGCACGCCGGGTGGGGCACGGGGTTCGTGTCGTTCAGCGACCGTGCGCTCGGCCGCCTGCAGCCGGCGCTGTCCGGCCCGCACGGCACGACCGGGTGGCCGGTCGAGGTGCCGTCGGTGCGTCCTGGAGCCGCCGGCTTCACGATGACGCGGATCGACCCCGTCGCTCAGGCGCGGCTCGCGGTCTCCCTCGAGCGGCTCACCGCGGTCGGGGTGTCCGCCGTGCAGGAGCGCGTCGCGGACCGCGTGGAGCGGGTGTTCCAGATCGCGGACGAGTTCGGGCTCGAGGTCGAGTCGAGCCGCGACCCGGCCGAGCGTGCGGGCATCGTCGTGCTCCGGCCCGCCGAGGGACGACTCACCGCGCTGTCGGCGGCGCTGCACAACCACGGCGTCACGGCGAGCACCCGACTCGGCACGGTCCGGGTGTCGGTGTTCGCGTCGACGACGGACGAGACGCTCGACATGTTCCGGGACGCCTGCATCTCCTACGCCACCTCGTTCTGACGCGCGCGCGTGCGCGTCAGCCCCGTCCGTCCGTGCTGCCAGAGCGACACCCGTTCGCCCGGGGGAGCCGTCCGTCCCGCGAAAGCGACAGTTCCCCGCACGCGTGTGGCGGGAAACTGTCGCTTTCGCGGGACCGGCCGGATCGATCGGCCCAGCCCGGGGATCGCATCGCGCGCTCAGGTCGCGTTCACATGAACGTAACCGAGCAATCCGCGTGTCGCTCGCGCGCTGTCAGAGGGCCGTCGTAGCTTTGCCGCATCGGGCACCGCGCCCGATCGAAGCGGCCACAGATGGTGCTTCGGGACCCGCTCCGTGGCCGTGTCGAGGACTAAGGACCGGGTCGCGTGCGGCCCGGGGATGGAGTGGTCGTGACCTCTCAGAACGTCTCCCACGGAACCTCGTCAGCAGCGTCGACCTCGGCTTCCGCCGCGGTGTCGACCGGCACGGACCAGCGCACCTACGTGCTGGACACCTCGGTGCTGTTGAGTGATCCGCGGGCCCTGTTCCGCTTCGACGAGCACGCCGTCGTGCTGCCCGTCGTGGTCGTCAGCGAACTGGAGTCCAAGCGCAACGACCCGGAGATCGGGTACTTCGCCCGGCAGGCCCTCCGGATCCTCGACGAACTCCGCATCGAGCACGAACGCCTGGACTTCCCGGTCGCGGTCGGCGAAGGCGGGTCGCTCCGCGTCGAGCTGAACCACTCGAACCAGTCCGTCCTGCCCTCCGGCCTCCAGCTCGGCGACAACGACTCCCGGATCCTCGCGGTCGCGTCGAACCTCGCGAACGACGGGCTCGATGTCGTCGTCGTATCGAAGGACCTCCCGCTGCGCGTCAAGGCCGCCTCGATCGGCCTCGCGGCAGAGGAGTACCGCGCCGAACTCGCCGTCGACTCCGGGTACACGGGCATCGCCGAGCTGCAGGTCTCCGGCGAGCAGATGTCCGACCTGTACGAGAAGGAGGAGATCCGGTCGTCGCAGCTCGACGGTGTCCCGGTCAACACCGGCGTCGTCATCCACTCCGAACGGGGATCCGGTCTCGGCCGGGTGCACACCGCCGGTTCGGTCGCCCTCGTGCGCGGCGACCGCGAGGTCTTCGGGCTCCGCGGCCGCTCCGCCGAGCAGCGGCTCGCGATCGACGCGCTCCTCGACCCGGAGATCGGCATCGTCTCGCTCGGCGGCAGCGCCGGCACCGGGAAGTCGGCGCTCGCGCTCTGCGCCGGACTCGAAGCCGTGCTCGAACGGCAGCAGCACAAGAAGATCATGGTGTTCCGGCCGCTCTACGCGGTCGGCGGGCAGGAGCTCGGCTTCCTCCCCGGCGACGCGAGCGAGAAGATGAACCCGTGGGCGCAGGCCGTCTACGACACGCTCGGCGCGCTGGTGTCCGACAACGTCCTCGACGAGGTCGTGGAACGCGGCATGCTCGAAGTGCTCCCGCTCACGCACATCCGCGGGCGCTCCCTGCACGACGCGTTCGTCATCGTCGACGAGGCCCAGTCGCTCGAACGGAACGTCCTGCTGACGATGCTCTCCCGCATCGGGCAGAATTCCCGCGTCGTGCTCACCCACGACGTCGCGCAGCGCGACAACCTGCGGGTCGGACGGCACGACGGGGTCGCGTCGGTGATCGAGCGGCTGAAGGGACACCCGCTGTTCGCGCACGTCACGCTGACGCGTTCCGAGCGCTCCGCGATCGCCGCGCTGGTGACGGAGATGCTGGACTCGCCCGACCTGGTCTAGTCGAGTCCTTCGCCAAAGCGACAGATCCCGCGATCGACGGGCCGAGTCCTTCGCCAAAGCGACAGATCACCGCAGGGTGTCTGCGGTGATCTGTCGCTTTTGCGGGTCGAGGACGGAGGCGCGGCGCACGAACCGAGCCGAGACGGACGGGAGGCCCGGTGCCAGCTGGCACCGGGCCTCCCGTCCGTGAGGGGGTCGCGCGGATCAGTTCGGGTGCGTCATCGAGAGCACGTCGAGCGCCTCGTCCAGCTGCGCCTCGGTGACCTCACCGCGCTCGACGAAGCCGAGCGCGACCACGGCTTCCCGCACGGTGATGCCCTCGGCGACGGCGTGCTTGGCGACCTTCGCAGCGGCCTCGTACCCGATGACGCGGTTGAGCGGGGTCACGATCGACGGCGAGGACTCGGCGAAGGCGCGCGCACGCTCGAGGTTCGCCTGCAGCCCGTCGACGGTCTTGTCGGCGAGGACCCGCGAGCTGTTCGCCAGCAGACGGATCGACTCCAGCAGCGCGGTGCCCATCACCGGGATCGCGACGTTGAGCTCGAACGCGCCGGACGCGCCGGCCCATGCGACGGTGGCGTCGTTGCCGATGACCCGTGCCGCGACCATGAGCGTCGCCTCGGGGATGACCGGGTTGACCTTGCCGGGCATGATCGACGACCCCGGCTGCAGGTCCGGGATGTGCAGCTCGCCGAGCCCGGTGTTCGGCCCGGAGCCCATCCACCGCAGGTCGTTGTTGATCTTCGTCAGGCTGACCGCGAGCACCTTGAGCGCGCCGGATGCCTCGACGAGGGCATCACGGGCGCCCTGGGCCTCGAAGTGGTCGAGGGCCTCGGTGATCGGGAGTCCGGTGTCCTCCGCCAGCTGGGCGATGACCTGCTGCGGGAAGCCCTTCGGCGTGTTGATGCCGGTGCCCACCGCGGTGCCGCCGAGGGGGACCTCGGCGACGCGGGGGAGCGTGGCGTTCACACGCTCGATGCCGAGGCGGATCTGCCGCGCATACCCGCCGAACTCCTGCCCGAGGGTCACCGGGGTGGCGTCCATCAGGTGGGTGCGGCCCGACTTCACGGCGTCGGCCCACAGCGTGGCCTTCGCTTCGAGGGACTCGGCGAGGTGCTCGAGGGACGGGACGAGCGACCGGATGAGGGCGTCCGTCACGGCGACGTGCACCGAGGTCGGGAAGACGTCGTTCGACGACTGCGAGGCGTTGACGTGGTCGTTCGGGTGCACGGCCGTGCCGCTCCGGGACGCCAGGGTCGCCAGGACCTCGTTCATGTTCATGTTCGACGAGGTGCCGCTGCCGGTCTGGTAGACGTCGACCGGGAACTGGTCGTGGTGCTCGCCCGCGATGATGACGTCCGCGGCACCGACGATGGCGTCGGCCACGGCCCCGTCGACGATGCCGAGCTGCCCGTTGACGATCGCCGCGGCACGCTTGATGCGCGCGAGGGCGACGATCTGCGCCGACTCGAGCCCGGTGCCCGAGATCGGGAAGTTCTCCACCGCGCGCTGCGTCTGGGCGCGGTAGAGCGCCGAGACGGGCACACGGACCTCGCCCATGGTGTCGTGCTCGATCCGGAAACCGTCGTCGGTGGTCGGTTCGGTGCCGGAGGCGGTGGGTGTCGTCGCGGTGGTGTCGGTCACGTCGTCGTGGTCCTTCCTGGTGGTGCTGCCGGTCGCGGTCGCGCCCGGGGTGTCGTTCGGGTCGCGGTGGATCGCCGCGGCTCGTGTGCCGTGCCGGTGTCCGTCGGACCGGCGGCGGCCCGTCGTCAGGCCTGGCCGACGACGGTGTCGATGCTGACCTCGCCCGTGGTCAGGTCGTAGGTCGCGCCGACGACGGCCAATCTACCCTCGGCGATGGCGTCGGACACGGCGCCGGAGCGCTCGAGGATCGCGCCGAGGGTGGACTCGAGGTGTGCGGCGCCGATGGCTTCCTGCGGCAGGTCGGCGTCGGTCGCCCTGACCCGCTCGACACTCGGCGAGATCGCGTCCACGAGCGCCTGCAGGTGCGGCGCCGGGACGGGTTCGCCGGATCGTGCCGCCGCCACCGCCCCGCACTTGGTGTGGCGCAGGACGACGACCAGCGGGGTGCCGAGCGCCACGACGGCGAACTCGATCGACCCGAGCACGACGTCGTCGACGATCTGCCCGGCGTTGCGGATCGCGAACACGTCGCCGATGCCCGCGTCGAAGACGTGCTCGAACGGCACGCGGGAGTCCGAGCACCCGAGGACGGCCGCGAACGGCGCCTGCGAGCCGGCGAGCTCGTTGCGGCGGTCGGGGTCGATGCGGCCGGTGCGGCGCTTGTCGGCCGCGAACCGGGCGTTGCCCTCGACGAGGAGTCGGAGGGCGTCGGCTGGGGTGGACGCTGCGCGGTCGGTCATGGGTTCGGCTCCTCGGTGCTGCTTCGGGTGACGGGTTCGGCCTGGATCAGTCGCTCAGCTGCTTCGCGACGCCGGCGGCGATCTTCCGGAACGAGGCGTCGTCGGCGGTGCCGGCCAGCACGACGGTGTTCCGGCCGAAGGTCGCGACGAGGGAGTACGCCTGGTTGCCGGCGTCCTTGCCCTCTGCACGGCGGTCGTACACGGTCCACTTCGTCCCGCCGATGGACCGTGAACCTGTCGCCGCGTGCTGGTCGAGCTGGTTCGCCACCCAGGTCGGGTTGGCGTCGATGCCCTGCTGCAGGCCGACGTACTGCTTGTCCGGCGTCAGGAAACCCACGGTCCAGACGTCCACGCCGTCGGCGGCCTTGTCCTTGTAGTCGGCGCGGTTCGCGCTGTACGAGTCGGGGAGTTCCGGCGCAGCGAGCGTGACCCCCGGGACGTCCGCCTGGGCGGCGACCTGTTGGTAGTCGACGCTGCGGTCCACGGCGCCGTCCGGGCGTGCCACGACCGCGACCAGGAACACCACGATGCCGAGCGACGCGATGAGCGCGAGCACGAGGTTGAAGGCCGTCTGGTGCTGCCGGCGTGCACGGCGCGCCGAGTCCTTGCGTGCCCAGGTCTCCTCGGCCGTCTCGGGGCGGCCGAGCTCGGCGACGACCGGGCGGCCGGTCTCCGGATCGGTCACCGGGACGCCTCGGCAGCGTCACCGTCGCTGGCCGCGCGGGCGGCGTCGAGGCGCGCACGGGCTCCGACGAGCCACTCTTCGCAGCGTGCCGCGAGGGCTTCGCCGCGCTCCCAGAGGGACAGCGAGCGCTCGAGCGTCGCGGAGCCCTGTTCGAGCTCGTTGACGACGCGGACGAGTTCGTCGCGCGCGGCCTCGTAGCTCAGGGACCGGACGTCTGTCTGCCCGCTCGGGGCAGTCTCGGGCTGTTCCTCGGATGACACCCCTCGATCCTACCGAGGGTCCACCGACGCGTTCGTCGGAAGGCTGCGCCTGTGGAGAACGCCGTGGCTGTCGACATCCCCCGCCTGTGGGGAACGCTCAGCCCTCGCCGTCGGGCCCCGGCCCCTCGGGTTCGAGCGTGCCCGTCGCCGTCCCGGCACCGAGCGTCACGCGGACGCCGGTGCTGCCGTCGAGGTCCGCGGCGGCCCGGACGACGCCACCGTCGGCCGTCTGGACGATCGCGTACCCGCGCCGGAGCGTGTCCCGCGGCGAGAGCGCACGGAGGCGTCCGGTCAGGTGCCCGACGTCCGCGTGCGAGCGCTCGATGCGACGGTCGAGGAGCTCGCGCGCCCGGGAGAGGTCTCGTGCCACCTCCTCGGCACGGGTGTCGACGAGCCACGCCGTGGAGGCGAGTGCCGGACGGGAGCGCAGCGCGGCGATGCGGTCCGCCTCGACGGACAGGGTGTGCGAGAGCCGGAGCCCCAGCCGGGCCCGGGCCTGCCGCACGTTCGCCAGTTCCTCGGCGACGTCGGGCACGACCCGCTTCGCGGCGTCCGTCGGGGTCGAGGCGCGCAGGTCGGCGACCTCGTCCAGAATCGGGCGGTCGGCTTCGTGGCCGATCGCCGAGACGATCGGGGTCGTCGCGGCCGCCGCTGCCCGGACCAGTCCCTCGTCGCTGAAGCCGAGCAGGTTCTGGAAGTCGCCGCCACCGCGGGCGACGATGATGACGTCGACCTCGGGGTCGGCATCGAGTTCCTGGATGGCGGCCGTCACCTCGGTCACGGCACGCTCGCCCTGGACGGCTGCGTGGATCGTGCGGAACTCGACCTGCGGCCACCGGAGCTGCGCGTTCCGCTTGACGTCCTTCTCGGCGTCGGAGTCCTTGCCGGTGACCAGCCCGATGCGGTGCGGCAGGAAGGGGAGCCGCTTCTTGCGGGAGACGTCGAAGAGGCCTTCCTCGGCCAGGGTCCGCCGCAGCCGTTCGAGCCGTTCGAGCAGGTCCCCGAGGCCGACGTGCTTCATCTCGACGACCTGCATCGTCAGCGAGCCGCCCTTGACCCAGTAGTTCGGCTTGACCGCGGCGACCACCCGGGCGCCCTGCTTGAGGTCGGCCGGCACCCGGGAGCGCACGCTCGACCAGATGGAGAACGACACGGTGGCGTCGACCTCGACGTCCTTGAGCTTGCCGTACACGTTGCCGCCCGCGACGTTCCACTGCGTGATCTCGCCTTCGACCCACGCGGTGCCGAGCCGGTCGATCCAGTCCCGCATCTTCGCGCCGAGCAGCGCGACGGGCCACGGGTTGTCGGCCGTCGGTGGTCCCTGTTCGATCGCCATGCGCTCCTCCTCGTGGTGCCGTCCCATGGTGCCGGACACCGGTGACACCCGCGCCCAGGCGCCGCCGGACACCGGTGACACCCGTGCCCAGGCGCCGCCGGACACGGACGTTGCCCGCGCCCAGGCCCCGTCGGTCCCGCTCACCTATCATCGGGGACGTGACGATCACCAACGGCCACTCGGTCCCACTCGCCCCGCCGCGCATGCCCGCGCCGCGCGGACGGCTGCGGAACGACCCGGTGACCGGCACCAAGAAGGTCCTGCTCGCCGCCCCGCGCGGGTACTGCGCCGGCGTGGACCGCGCAGTCGTCGCGGTCGAGAAGGCGCTCGAGCAGTACGGCGAACCCGTCTACGTGCGCAAGCAGATCGTCCACAACGTCCACGTCGTGTCGACGCTCGAGCAGCGCGGCGCCGTCTTCGTGGACGACGTCGACGAGGTCCCCCGTGGATCGCATGTCGTCTTCAGCGCGCACGGGGTGTCCCCGGCGGTCGTGGCCGGTGCCGCGGACCGGGACCTGCACGCCATCGACGCCACGTGCCCGCTCGTCACGAAGGTCCACCGCGAAGCCACCCGGTTCGCCAAGGCCGAGCGCACCATCATCCTGATCGGGCACGCCGGCCACGAAGAGGTCGAGGGCACGATGGGGCACGCCCCGGAGCGCACGATCCTGGTCAACGGGCCGGAGGACGTCGCCGCCCTCACCGTGGACGACCCGGACAACCTGGTGTGGCTCTCGCAGACCACGTTGAGCGTCGACGAGACGATGGAGACCGTCCGCCGGCTGCGCGAGAAGTACCCGACGATCCAGGACCCGCCCTCCGACGACATCTGCTACGCCACCCAGAACCGGCAGGTCGCGATCAAGAAGGTCGCCCCACAGGCGGACCTGGTGATCGTGGTCGGTTCGGCGAACTCCTCGAACAGCGTCCGCCTGGTCGAGGTCGCGCTCGAGCACGGCGCCCGTGCAGCGCACCGGGTCGACTACGCCGAGGAGATCCGACAGGAGTGGCTCGACGGCGTCCGCACGGTCGGCGTCACAAGCGGAGCGTCCGTCCCCGAAGAGCTCGTCCACGAGGTCCTCGAGCAGCTCGCCGACGCCGGCTTCGGCTCCGTCGAGGAGGTCGTCACCGCGCACGAGGACCTGATGTTCTCCCTCCCGAAGGAACTCCGCACGGACGCGTCGGGCAAGCCGACGCGCGCCCTCGGCGGTCGTACCCGATGAGCACGGGGGACTGGTCGTCCGTCCCGTCGCGCGGGCACGGCGACGGACAGGAGGCCCGGCTCGATCCGCCGACGTCGGCCGCCGGTACCGCGGACGGTCGCGTCCACGGCCGTCCGGCACCGCAGTACGGCGAGTACGCCCCGGAAGGCTGGGTCAACCCGGTGTTCGTCGAACAGGAACGTGCCGAGCGCGAGCGCCAGGCGCACGAGGCCGCCGTCGCCGCGCGCGAGTCGGCTGCGGCCGGCCCCGGCCCCGGAGCGCAGCCGTCGCGCACGTCGTCGCGCACGCCGTCGAGCGCAGCCGTGCCGACGTCGCGGTTCGGGAAGTCACCAGGCGACTTCCTGCTCACCGTCATGCTGCTGGCGTTCGGGCTCGTGTCCGTCGTCCAGTCGCTGTCCGTCGGCACCGTCGCCTCCGGTGTCCGGCGGGAACTGGAACTCCGCTACACCGCGTTGGAGGACCCCGGCGCACTGACCACAGCGGCACTCGTGAGCGCGATCGTCACGGTCGTGCTGTTCGTCCTCGTCGCCTGGTGGTCGATCGTGCGCCTGCGCCGCCGGAAGCGCACGGTGTGGGTGCCGCTCCTCGGTGGTGCCGTCGCGTCCCTGGTCACCCTGGGTGCCTTCGCGACGGTGCTCGCCAACGACGGGCACTTCGTGGCCTGGATGATGCAGAACGCCGGCGGCTGAGTCCGCTCCGGGCGCCCCGGCTCAGCCGGCCAGGAACGCTGCGACGGCGCCGTGCAGTGCCGACAGGTCGTCGACGTGCACGAGTTCACGGACCGAGTGCATCGAGAGCAGCCCGACACCGATGTCGACGGTGGGGATGCCGAGCCGGGTCGCCGCGATCGGTCCGATCGTCGAGCCGCCGGGGATCGTGTTGTTGTTCACGAACGGCTGGAACGGCACCCCGGCCGATGCGCACGCGGCAGCGAAGACGGCCTCGCCCTTCGCCTCCGTCATGTAGCGCTGGTTCGCGCTGATCTTCAGGAGCGGGCCACCACCCGGACGCGGACGGTTCGTCGGGTCGTGCTTCTCGGAGTGGTTCGGGTGCACCAGGTGTCCGGCGTCGCTCGACAGCAGCCACGAGGCGCGGAATGCCCGTGCTGCTTCGGAACGGGTGGCGCCGAGGCCCTCCTGCACGCGGCCGAGGACGTCCTCGAGGAACGGCCCACCGGCACCGGACGGCGTCGCCGACCCGACCTCTTCGTGGTCGAACGCCGCGAACACCGCGATGTGGTCCGTGTCGTCGGGGGCATCCACGATGCCGCGGAGCCCGGCGTGCACGCTCGTCAGGTTGTCCATCCGCCCGGAGGCCAGGAACGACCCGTCGATCCCGACCCGGGCGGGCGCCTGGGTGTCGGCGAGGAACAGGTCCCACGAGACCGCCGTTTCGCCGACCCGGCCGCGGAGCCACTCGAGGGCGTCGACGCCGCCGGACTCGGTGCCGTCCGTGCCGACGACCGGCAGGGTGTGGCGCTGCCGGTCGATCTCGTTGCCGGTGTTCACGCCGCGGTCGAGGTGGATCGCGAGGTTCGGGATCCGTGCGACCGCGCCGGTGTCCAGGAGCGTGATCGATCCGTCCGCGTGCACGACGCGACCGGCTATGCGGAGGTCGCGGTCGAACCAGGTCGAGAGGATCGGGCCGCCGTAGACCTCGACGTTGAGCTGCTCCCAGCCCCCGACGCGCACGGTCGGGTTCGGCTTGATCCGGAAGCCGGGGGAGTCGGTGTGTGCGCCGAGGATCCGGAAGGGCGTCGTCGCGTTCGCACCGGACGGCGTCCGCCAGGCGATCACCGCGCCGTCGCGGACGACCACGTGGGCACCGGGCTCGGTCGGCCACGCATCGAGCTCCGAGAGCTCCGTGAACCCGGCCGCCACCAGGCGGTCCCGGGTCTCGGCGGCGGCGTGGAACGCCGTCGGCGATCCGGTGACGAACTGGGCGAACTCGGAGGCGATGGCGTCGACGGTCACCCGACCATGGTGGCACGGGACGCGTCCGACGGACGCGCCCCGAGCCTCCAGGCCGATGTCAGCTCTTGCTGTTGCCCGCCGAGCCGAGGACCTTCGCGGCCTCGCCGACGCGGGCGGCCATCGCCGTCTCGGCGACCTTGCCCCATGCGCGCGGGTCGTACTGCTTCTTGTTGCCGACCTCGCCGTCGATCTTCAGGACGCCCTCGTAGTTGGTGAACATCGAGCCGGCGATCGAGCGCGTGAACGCGTACTGCGTGTCCGTGTCGATGTTCATCTTGATGACGCCGTTGCGGACGGCCTCGTGGATCTCGTCGTCGGTCGAGCCGGAGCCGCCGTGGAACACGAGGTCGAGGGGGTTCTCGCCGGTGCCGTGCTTGGCGGCGACGGCGGCCTGGATCTCGCCGAGGAGTTCCGGACGGAGCTTCACGTTGCCGGGCTTGTAGACGCCGTGCACGTTGCCGAAGGTCAGGGCGGCGATCCAGCGACCCTTGTCACCGAGGCCGAGTGCGTCGACGACCCGCTCGACGTCGTTCGGGGTCGTGTAGAGCGCGTCGTTGGTGCCCTCGTGCTGGACGCCGTCCTCTTCGCCGCCGACGACGCCGATCTCGACCTCGAGGATGGCGTTGATGTTGCGGGTCTTCTCGATCATCGTGCGGGCGATCTCGATGTTCTCGTCGAGCGGCACGGCCGAGCCGTCCCACATGTGCGACTGGAAGATCGGGTTGCGGCCGTGGCGCACCTCTTCCTCGCTCGCTGCGATGAGCGGCAGGACGAAGCCGTCGAGGGCGTCCTTCGGGCAGTGGTCGGTGTGGAGCGCGACCGTGATCGGGTAGTTCTTGGCGACCTCGTGCGCGAACTTCGCCATCGCGAGCGCACCGGCGGCGCGGTTCTTCACGGTGTGGCCGGCGAAGTAGTCCGCACCACCCGTGGTCACCTGGAGGATGCCGTCCGACCCTGCCTCGGTCAGGCCCTGGAGGACCGCGTTGATGGTCTGGGACGAGGAGACGTTCACGGCGGGGTACGCGAACTTGCCCGCCTTCGCTCGGTCGATCATCTCGGCGTACTGTTCCGGCGTTGCGATGGGCACTGGGATCTCCTTCGACTTCGGTGGTGGCCGGTCCGATCGTAGTCAGCCGGACTGGAGGCGCGGTGCGGGTTACGCGGTCGCGTCGCGTCGTCCTGCACATCCGTCCACGGCGGCGGCGTCGCCACAGCCGCTCGGTAGGCTGGAGCTGTGACTCCCACGACTGAAACCGGATCCCTCTTCCTGCAGCCCGACCGCAACCTCGCGCTGGAACTCGTGCGTGCGACCGAGGCCGCGGCGATCCGTGCGCAGCCGTGGGTCGGTCGTGGTGAGAAGAACCTCGCGGACGGTGCTGCCGTCGACGCGATGCGGAAGTTCCTCGGCACGGTCAACTTCGACGGCGTGGTCGTCATCGGCGAGGGCGAGAAGGACAACGCCCCGATGCTCTACAACGGTGAGCACGTCGGGAACGGGCACGGCCCCGCGTGCGACATCGCGGTCGACCCGATCGACGGCACCTCCCTGACGGCTGCCGGTCGCCAGAACGCCATCTCCGTGATGGCCGTCTCGGACCGTGGCTCGATGTACGACCCGTCCGCCGTGTTCTACATGGACAAGATCGCCGCCGGGCCCGACGGCCGTGGGGTCCTGGACCTCGAGAAGCCGATCGGCGAGAACATCCGCGCGCTCGCGAAGGCGAAGCACAAGGACCTCGAGGACATGCAGATCGCCGTGCTCGACCGTCCCCGCCACGACGAGCTCATCCGCGCGATCCGGGCGACCGGTGCCGGTACGCGACTGCTGCTCGACGGTGACGTCGCCGGTGGGATCGCGGCGGCCCTGCCCGGTTCGCCGATCGACATGTGCGTCGGCGTCGGCGGGACCCCCGAGGGCATCATCACGGCGTGCGCGATCAAGGCGCTCGGTGGTGTGATCCTCGGCAAGCTCCAGCCCAAGGACGACGAGGAGCGTGAGAAGGCGATCGCCGCCGGGCACGACCTCGACAAGGTCCTCGACCAGGACGACCTCGTCACGGGCGACAACACGTTCTTCGTCGCGACGGGTGTCACGGACGGCGTGCTGGTCGACGGTGTCCGTCGCTCGCGCGGCGTCATCCACACGGACTCGCTCGTGCTGCGGTCCCGCTCGAACACGATCCGCCGCATCCAGGCGGACCACCGCGCCGAGAAGTGGTTCTGATCCGCTGATCCGCGCCGCTGATCCGCTGCGTCGCTGGTCCGGCCTGCCGGGTCGCACCCCTGCACGAACATCGCACCCTGGTCCGACGGGGTGCGATGTTCGTTCCGGGGTGCGACACCGAGGGGCGTCGGCGCGACGTCGGCGCGGGCTCGCCGTTCGTCGCGCACCGACCGCTGGGCGCCGCTCAGTCGCGGTCGGGGGAGCCGACGAGCTCGGGCGCGGTGAGCAGCCGGGGCTCGTCGTCGAGCGTGGCGGGTTCGGCGATGACCTTCGACTCGTCGAGGAGTGACAGCCGTCGAGCGCTCGGCAGCACCTGGCGTTCGAGCGACCCGACGAAGCGGTTGTAGTCGACGACCGTGCCCCGGATCGACCGGCCGAGCTTGTCGACGTGTGCCGCCATCGTCGAGAGCCGGCCGTGCAGCTCCCGCGAGATCGTGAAGAGCTCGCGGGCTTCCTGCGTGACGACGTCCTGCTGCCAGGAGAACGCCACCGTCTTGAGCACCGACCAGAGCGTCACGGGCGAGGCCAGTGCGACCCGCTTGCGGAAGGCGTGGTCGAGCAGTCCCGGGTCGGCGGCGAGGGCGCTGGCGATGAGCGACTCGGACGGGATGAACGCCACCGTGAGTTCCGGCGAGGCGTCGTACCCGGACCAGTACTCCCGGGCGGCGAGGGCATCCACGTGCGCCCGTAGCGCCTTGACGTGCTGCGCCATCAGCTGCGTGCGGCGCGCACCCTCGGCGCCGGTGGCCGACGCCGGGATCTCCATCGCCTGCAGGTAGGCGCTGAACGGCACCTTCGCGTCGACCGCGATGCTCTTGCCACCGGGCAGGTGCACGATCATGTCGGGTCGGGCCGCTCCGGCTGCGGTCGTCACGGAGGACTGCACGTCGAAGTCGACCCGTTCGAGGAGCCCCGCCGCTTCGACCACGTTGCGCAGCTGCGTCTCGCCCCAGACACCACGCGTGCTGTTGGCCGACAGGGCGCTCGCGAGGGTCTCGGCCGTGGCGCGCAGGCGTTCCTCGGACTCGGCGGCAGAGCGGAGCTGGGTGGAGATCGCACCGTACTGCTCGCTGCGGGAGCGTTCGAGCTCGGCGATCTTGGCGCGCATCACGTCGAGGGTCTCGGCGACGGGGCTGAGCGCCGTGAGCACCTTCGATTCGTCCTGTGCCCGGGCGGACTCGGCACCGTGCATGCGCTGCACGAGGTGCTCGAGCTCGGCCGCCCGGCGTTCCAGCGAGTCGACCTGCCGCCGGTACTGGGCGTCCTGTGCATCGAGCCGTTCCTCGGCATCACGGCGCACTTCGTCCAGGCGCGCGCGGAGCGCGGTGGCGGTGGCATCGGCCGCACCGGACCGGGCGCGCGCGACCGACCACGCGATCGCGGCGCCGGCGACGGCGCCGACCAGGAGGCCGATGAGCAGGGCGGTGAAGTCCATGCCCAGACCTTCCCAGGACCCACCGACACCGGTGTTCCGGCGGTGATCCGAGCCTCCAGATCGACCGCTGGAAGCGGTTGGCAACCATGTCATGACATTAAGCCAAGGAGGGTGTACAGTCGTGATCGTCCGCCGATGAAGCCGCACGGAAGGTCCCGCACGTCGCATGACGAACGAAGCTCCCCACGCCTACGACGTGATCACCATGGGTCGCGTGAGCGTCGACATCTACCCGCAGCAGACGGGTCCGCTCGAAGACGTCGAGACCTTCTCGAAGTCGGTCGGCGGCAGCGCCACGAACGTCGCCATCGCCGCTGCACGGCACGGCGCCGACGCCGCGGTCATCACCCGCACCGGCAACGACCCGTTCGGCAGGTACATCGCCAGGACGCTCCCGGAGTTCGGTGTCGCCAACGCCTTCGTGGACACCGTCGACGGGCTGAACACCCCGGTCGCCTTCTGCGAGATCTTCCCGCCGGACGACTTCCCGCTCTACTTCTACCGGGCACCGAAGGCCCCCGACCTGATGATCACCGCCAAGTCGCTGCCGCTCCACGAGATCGAGCGGGCGAAGGTGTTCTGGACGACCGTGACCGGCCTCAGCGAGGAGCCGAGCCGACAGGCGCACCACACCGCGTTCGCTGCCCGCTCCGCGTCGGAGCACAGCACCAAGGTGCACACCGTGCTGGACCTCGACTACCGGTCGATGTTCTGGTCCTCCCCGGAGTCCGCGACGCGCGAGGTCGCCGTCGCACTCGAGCACGCCACCGTCGCGGTCGGGAACCGCGAGGAGTGCGAGGTCGCGGTGGGGGAGACCGATCCGGTCCGCGCTGCCGACGCGCTGCTCGAACGCGGCGTCGAGATCGCCATCGTGAAGCAGGGCCCCAAGGGCGTGCTCGCGAAGACCCGCGACGAGTTCGTCGAGCTCCGCCCGCACCACATCGACGTCGTGAACGGCCTCGGCTCCGGCGACGGCTTCGGCGGCGCGCTCACCCACGGCCTGCTGCAGGGCTGGGGCCTCGAGCGCATCCTCGCGTTCGCCAACGCGGCCGGTGCGATCGTCGCGACGCGGTTCGAGTGCTCCACCGCGATGCCGACGAGCGACGAGATCGAGACGTTCCTGCAGGAGAACCCGACGGAAGAAGCGGTCAATGCCTGAGATCAGCAGTGTCGACTTCCAGCGGCTGCGCGACGTCCGCGCCGGATCACCGGAGACGATCGCGAGCACGCTCGCAGCACGGACCAAGCGGCCGCTCCTGGCCGACGACGGCAAGCTCTTCATCGTCGCCGCGGACCATCCGGCCCGTGGCGCCCTGGCGGTGCGCGACGACGAATCCGCGATGGCCGACCGCTACGACCTGCTCGAGCGGCTGGTCACGGCCCTCGGCCGCCCCGGTGTCGACGGCGTGCTCGGCACGCCGGACATCCTCGAGGACCTGGCGCTACTCGGCGCCCTCGACGGCAAGGTCGTCGTCGGCTCGATGAACCGCGGCGGGCTGCGCGGTGCGACCTTCGAGATGGACGACAGGTACACGGCGTACTCGGCCGGGTCCATCGCGGACGCCGGCCTCGACTTCGCCAAGCTGCTCGTCCGCATCAACCTGTCGGACGCCGGCACCGCTCCGACCCTCGAGGCGACCGCCCGGGCCGTCACCGAGGCCGCCCAGCACCGCCTGCCGATCATGCTCGAGCCCTTCATGTCGACGTGGCGGGACGACAAGGTCGTGAACGACCTGACCGCGGACGCCGTCATCACCTCGATGGCGATCGCCGCGGGGCTCGGCGAGTCCAGTGCCTACAGCTGGCTGAAGATCCCCGTGGTCGAGGACATGGAGCGCGTGATGGCCGCGACGACGCTGCCCACGCTGCTGCTCGGCGGCGACCCGTCGGCGCGTCCGCTCGAGACCTACGCCAAGTGGGCTGACGCGCTCGCACTGCCCGGTGTCCGCGGGCTCGTCGTCGGACGGACCCTGCTCTACCCGCCGGACGGGGACGTCGCGACGGCCGTGGACGTCGCAGCGGGTCTCGTCCACACCCAGGAGGCTCGGGCCGGGTTCTCCACAGATGCTCACGACCCAGCCGCGCGGCTCGCGGGCCCCACCACCATGGACTCGTCCATCTCGGAAGGAACCAACGCATGACCATCTCGGACACCGTCACCACGACGATCGGCCACTGGATCGACGGGGCGCGCGTCGCCTCGACGTCTGGCAACACTGCTCCGGTCTACGACCCGGCGCTCGGCGTCGCGACGAAGCAGGTCGCGCTGGCGAACGAGGACGAGATCCAGGCGGCGATCGCCAGTGCGAAGGCCGCGTTCCCGAAGTGGGGCAACCTCTCGCTGGCCAAGCGTCAGCAGATCCTCTTCGCCTTCCGCGAGATCCTGAACCGCGACAAGGCCGAGCTCGCCGAGATCATCACGAGCGAGCACGGCAAGGTCCTCGACGACGCGCTCGGTGAGATCGCCCGCGGGCAGGAAGTGGTCGAGCTCGCGACGAGCATCCCGCAGCTGCTGAAGGGCGAGTTCAGCGACCAGGTCTCGACGGGCATCGACGTCTACTCGATCCGGCAGCCGCTCGGCGTCGTCGGCATCATCAGCCCGTTCAACTTCCCCGCGATGGTGCCGCTGTGGTTCCTGCCGATCGCCATCGCCGCCGGCAACACCGTCGTGCTCAAGCCGAGTGAGAAGGACCCGAGCGCCGCGATCTGGCTGGCCGAGAAGTTCCAGGAGGCAGGCCTGCCGGACGGCGTCTTCAACGTGCTCAACGGCGACAAGCTGTCCGTCGACGGGCTCCTGACGAGCCCCGACGTCGAGTCGATCTCGTTCGTCGGTTCGACGCCGATCGCGCAGTACGTCTACGAGACCGGCACGAAGCACGGCAAGCGCGTGCAGGCCCTCGGCGGCGCGAAGAACCACATGCTCGTGCTGCCGGACGCCGACCTCGACCTCGTCGCGGACAACGCCATCAACGCGGGCTTCGGCTCCGCCGGCGAGCGCTGCATGGCGATCTCGGTCGTCGTCGCGGTCGAGCCCGTCGCGGACGAGCTCATCGAGAAGATCAAGGACCGTGCTGCCACGCTGCGCATCGGTGACGGGCGTCGCGGCTGCGACATGGGCCCGCTCGTCACGAAGCAGCACCGCGACAAGGTCGCCTCGTACATCGAGGTCGCAGAGCAGGACGGCGCGGTGGTCGTGGTGGACGGCCGCACCGTCCGACCCGACGGCGACGAGAACGGGTTCTGGCTCGGCCCGACCCTGATCGACAAGGTCCCGACGACGAGCCGCGTCTACACCGAGGAGATCTTCGGGCCGGTGCTGTCGGTCGTGCGCGTCGCCACCTACGAAGAAGGCCTCGAGCTGATCAACTCCGGTGCGTTCGGCAACGGCACCGCCATCTTCACGAACGACGGCGGCGCGGCCCGACGCTTCCAGCGCGACGTGCAGGTCGGCATGATCGGCATCAACGTCCCGATCCCCGTGCCGGTCGCGTACTACTCGTTCGGCGGCTGGAAGAACTCGCTGTTCGGCGACCACAAGGCGTACGGCGCCGACGGCGTGAGCTTCTTCACCCGGCAGAAGGCGATCACGAGCCGGTGGCTGGACCCGTCGCACGGCGGCATCAACCTCGGCTTCCCCTCGAACAACTGACGCGACCGATGGCTGAACAGAACTGGTTCAACCCGCGCGGGAGCCGACCGGAGGCCGGCTGGACCGACGTCGTCGACGGGCGCATCGCGGGGTGGGAACACACCGGCCTGCGGACCGGCACGTTGTCCGACGGGGCCGAGTTGCGCCTCCCGGCTTCTGCCGTCGAGCGCATGGTCGTGCCGCTCTCGGGGAGCTTCCACGTCGCGTGGTCCGGCGCCGAATCCGGCGAGCAGGGGCTGGAGGGACGTGGCGGGGTCTTCGAGGGGCCCACCGACGTCCTGTACCTGGGGTCCGGCCTGGAGGCTCGGATCACCGGATCGGGACGGGTCGCGGTCGCCGAGGCGCCCACCGACGTCGTCAAGCCGGTCGGGTACATCGCGAAGGCCGACGTGCCCGTGGAGCTCCGCGGTGCGGGGCAGTCGTCGCGGCAGGTGCACAACTTCGGGACCCCTGCCGGGCTCGACGCGGTGAAGCTCCTGGTGTGCGAGGTCATCACGCCGGCCGGCAACTGGTCGTCGTACCCGCCGCACAAGCACGACACGAACGTCCCGGGCGGCGAGTCGAACCTCGAGGAGATCTACTACTACGAGTCGGCGGTCGCTCGTGGCGTGGATGCCCCTGCAACGGCCGATCCGTTCGCGTTGCACCGGACGTACGCCTCGGACGACCGCGCGATCGACGAGTTCCGTGAAGTCCGGACGGGCGACATCGCGCTCGTGCCCTACGGCTGGCACGGACCGGCTGTCGCGGCTCCTGGCTACGACATGTACTACCTCAACGTGATGGCCGGGCCCGACCCGGAGCGCGTGTGGAACATCACCGACGACCCTGCCCACGGGTGGGTCCGCCAGGTGTGGGAGACCGAGACCATCGACCCGCGCCTGCCCTACGCATCGCAGAAGGAGGACGTGTGACCACCAGCACCACACGCCGCATGACCGTCGGTCAGGCCCTCGTCGAGTTCCTGGCGAACCAGTGGACCGTCGACGGCGACCACCGCGAACGCACCATCCCGGGGATCTTCGGCATCTTCGGGCACGGCAACGTCGCCGGCGTCGGTCAGGCCATCAAGCAGCTCCACGTCGAGCAGCCCGGCCTGCTGCCCTACCACCAGGCCCGCAACGAGCAGGCCATGGTGCACGAGGCAGTCGGCTTCGCCCGCATGCACCGCCGTCGCGCCACCTTCGCCGCGACCGCATCGGTCGGCCCCGGGGCGGCGAACATGCTGACCGCCGCCGCGCTCGCCACGACGAACCGCCTGCCTGCCCTGCTGCTGCCGTCGGACACCTTCGCGACGCGGACCACCGACCCGGTGCTCCAGCAGATCGAGATGCCGCACGACACCTCGCTGCAGGTCACGGACGCGTTCCGCCCGCTCTCCCGGTTCTTCGACCGGGTCGAGCGTCCCGAGCAGTTGTTCTCGATCGCGCTCGCCGCGATGCGCGTGCTCACCGACCCGGCCGAGACCGGTGCGGTGACGATCGCGCTGCCGGAGGACGTGCAGGCCGAGGAGTTCGACGTCCCGGTCGCGTTCCTGCAGCCACGCGAGTGGCACATCCGTCGTCCACTGCCCGAGCACGGGCCCCTCGCCCGTGCGGTCGCTGCGATCCAGGCCGCGGAGCGCCCGGTGATCGTCGCAGGCGGAGGCGTCCTGTACTCCGCGGCGTCCGAACAGCTGCGGGCCTTCGTGGAAGCCACCGGCATCCCCGTCGGCACGTCGCAAGCCGGAGGCGGCGCGCTCGCGTGGGACCACCCGCAGTACCTCGGCGGCATCGGCGCGACCGGCACCGCCGCCGCGAACGCGATCGCGGCAGGAGCCGACCTCGTCATCGGCGTCGGGACCCGCTACAGCGACTTCACGACCGCGTCGCGGACGGCGTTCCAGAACCCGGACGTCACGTTCGTGAACGTCAACGTCGCCGCGTTCGACGCCTACAAGCACGGCACCCAGCTGCCGTTGATCGCGGACGCCCGGGAGGCCCTGGTCGCCCTGACGGAGTCGCTCGCGTCGTTCTCGGTGTCGGACCGGTACGCGTCCGAGATCGCCGAGCAGAAGCGCGCGTGGGACGCGCTGGTCGACGCCGCGTTCGCGCCGTCGGGCAACGCGCTGCCCGGCCAGCCCGAGATCATCGGTGCGGTCCAGTCCGTGTCGGACCCCCGCGACGTCGTGATCCAGGCGGCCGGTTCGCTGCCGGGCGACCTGCACAAGCTCTGGCGCGTCCGGGACGAACTCGGCTACCACGTCGAGTACGCCTTCTCGTGCATGGGCTACGAGATCGCCGGTGGCCTCGGCGTCCGTCGGGGTGCTCCCGACCGCGACGCGATCGTCATGGTCGGCGATGGCTCGTACCTGATGCTGCACACCGAGCTCGTCACCGCGGTGGCAGAGGGCATCAAGATCATCGTCGTGCTCATCCAGAACCACGGGTACGCGTCGATCGGGCACCTCTCCGAGACCGTCGGTTCCGAGCGGTACGGCACCAAGTACCGCTACCTGGACGACACCCAGTCGTTCGAGGACGGCGAGCCCCTGCCCGTCGACCTCGCGGCGAACGCCCGTTCCTACGGTGTCGACGTCATCGAGGTCGAGCCGGGCCCGAACGCGATCGAGGACCTCAAGGCCGCGGTGCGCCAGGCCAAGGCGAACGACCACACCACCCTCGTGCACATCAACTCGGACCCGCTCGTCTACGCCCCGGACGGCGACGGCTGGTGGGACGTCCCGGTCGCGCAGACCTCGACCCTGTCCACCACCCAGGCCGCACGCGCCGACTACGAGCAGCAGGTCGCGGCACAGCGCCCGCTCCTCGGCTGATCCCACCACCACCTCGTGCAGAAAGAAGACGACGACGTCATGACCGACACCGCCACCCCGACCGGCGCCCCGTCCACGGACGCCACCACCGCGTCGATCCGCATCGGCACCGCTCCCGACTCGTGGGGCGTCTGGTTCCCGGACGACCCGAAGCAGGTCCCGTGGCAGCGCTTCCTGGACGAAGCGGCGGCCGCCGGGTACGAGTGGATCGAGCTCGGCCCGTACGGGTACCTGCCGACCGACCCAGCGCAGCTGTCGGACGAGCTCGAGTCGCGCGGGCTGAAGCTGTCCGCGGGGACCGTCTTCACCGGGTTCCACAAGGGCGACGACCAGTTCCAGCGGGCGTGGGACCAGGCCGTCGCGGTGGCCGGACTCGCGGCGAAGCTCGGCGCGGAACACCTCGTGACGATCCCGGACCTCTGGCGCTCGGACGCCACCGAGGAGGTCCTGGAGCCCCGGACGCTCACGGACGAGCAGTGGGAGCGGCTCGGCAAGGGCCACGACCAGCTCGGCAAGGCACTGCTCGAGGAGTTCGGCGTCCACCAGCAGTTCCACACGCACGCCGACAGCCACGTGGGGACCTACAAGGAGACCGTGCGCTTCCTCGAGGTCACGGACCCGCAGTACACGAACCTCTGCCTCGACACCGGGCACTTCGCCTACTACGGCGGCGACAACCTCAAGCTCATCGCGGCGCACCCCGAGCGCATCGGCTACCTGCACCTCAAGCAGGTCGACACCGACCTGCTGTTCGACGTGCTGAAGAACGACGTGCCGTTCGCGACCGCCGTCTCCCAGGGCATCATGACCGAGCCGCCGCACGGCACCCCCGAGCTCGCGCCGATCATCGAGGCAGTGGCCACGATCAACCCGGACGTCTTCGGCATCGTCGAGCAGGACATGTACGGCTGCTCGGTCGACGCTCCGGGCCCGATCGCGGAGCGCACGTTCCAGCACATCTTCGGTTCGACGTCCGCCGCCCGCGCGTCCTGACGCCGACACCGTCCACGCAGCGCCACCACCTCCAGGAGACATCCAATGAGCACCACTGACAACCTCCGCGTCGCCGTCGTCGGCGCCGGGGCCATGGGCAGCGACCACATCCGCCGCATCACGTCGACCATCGCCGGTGCCGACGTCGTCGCGATCGTGGATCCCGACACCGCGCGGGCCACCGCCGCGGCCGCGAAGGCCCCCGGCGCGATCACCGCCGCGTCGTTCGAGGACGCCCTCGACGCCACCCCCATCGACGCCGTCATCGTCGCGACCCCGGGCTTCCTGCACGAGCCGGTCCTGGTACCGGCGATCGAACGCGGACTCGCGGTGCTCTGCGAGAAGCCCCTCACGACGAGTGCTGAGGACTCGCTGCGGATCGTCGAGCTCGAGCAGGCGAAGTCGGACCGCCCGAAGATCCAGGTCGGCTTCATGCGTCGCTTCGACAAGGGCTACCAGGAACTCCGGGCGCTCCGCGAGTCGGGGTCGAACGGCGCACTGCTCGCCCTGCACCACGCGCACCGCAACCCGACCACCCCGCCGAACTTCAGCGAGTCGATGCTCATCCACGACTCGGTGATCCACGAGATCGACATCATCCCGTTCATCACCGGCGAGGCGATCACGAGCGTCGAGGTCAAGAAGCCGCGCAAGAACTCGCTGGCGCCGGCCGAGCTGCCCGAGCCGCAGTTCGTGCTGTTCACGACCGAGTCGGGGACGATGGCGATCGTCGAGATCAACGTGAACGCGCAGTTCGGGTACCAGGTCACGACCGATGCCGTGTTCGAGTCCGGCGTCGCGTACATCGGGCGTGAGACCTCGCTGAACCTCGTGTCGCAGGGTGTCTCCGGCCAGGGCGTCACGCCGTCGTTCGTGGAGCGCTTCGGTGCCGCCTACGACGAAGAGGTCCAGCGTTGGGTCGACGCAGCCAAGCAGGGCGGGATCGACGGCCCGAGCGCATGGGACGGCTACACGGCGTCCGTCGTCGCCGAGGTGGCCGTCCGAGCGCAGCAGTCCGGTGCCCTCGAGGCCGTGACGTACGCCACGGCGAAGCCCGCGTTCTACGACGCCGCTCCGAACGAACTCGCAGACGTCTGATGCCGAAGATCGCGCTCGACCCCACCCCGTTCCACCACGACCTGTCGCTGCTGGAGTTCCCGCGCAAGGTCGCTGATCTCGGCTACGAGTACCTGCAACTCACCCCGCACAAGGACTTCATCCCGTTCTTCCGACACCCGAAGGCGGACGACGACCTCGTCGATGCGTTCGCTGCAGCCTGCGCGGACGCCGGTGTCCAGGTCGCGTCGGTGCTGCCGGTGCTCCGGTGGTCCGGGCCGGACCGGGAGACCCGCGAGACCGCGGTCAAGCAGTGGAAGCGCGTCATCGAGATCACGAAGCGCCTCGGCGTCGACACGATCAACACGGAGTTCTCGGGTCGCCCGGAGCGCGCCGAGGAATCGGAGGCGCAGTTCTACTGGGCGATGGAGGAGCTCCTGCCGATCATCGAGGACGCCGACCTGCGCGTGCTCATCGACCCGCACCCGGACGACTTCGTCGAGGACGGCCTCGAAGCCCTGCGGGTGATCCGTGGGCTCAACTCGAAGAACATCGGTTTCGTCTACGTGGCGTGCCACACCTTCCACTACGGCGGGGACATGGACGCGATCATCGACGCCGCGGGTGACTCGCTCCAGCTCATCCACGTCGCGGACGCCTACGACCACCACCGGTCGCACGGCCTCCGCTACATCACCAACCCGCCCGGCAACGCCGTCCGCGTCCACCAGCACCTGCCGGTCGGGCAGGGCGACGTCGACTTCGACGCGTTCTGGGCCGCGCTCGACCGCGTGGGCTTCTCGGCGAGGCCGGACACCGTCGCGGTGTCGAGCGTCTTCGCCGAGGACGAGAACGCCGACGAGGTCTCACGCTTCCAGCTCGACACGATCACGAAGGGACTGCACCGATGACCGACACCCTGGCGACCCCGGCCTCCTCCGACGTCGACACCCGCCCCGTCACCCTCCAGGCGGCGGAGCAGACGATCACCGCACTCTGGAACGACTCCGCCGATCCGCGCGAGCTCTCGACCGCGATCCACGAGTACGGCGCCGTCGGGGCGACCTGCAACCCCGTGATCGCCTACACGTGCATCAAGCAGGACCCGGACACCTGGGTCCCGCGCATCCGCGAGATCGCCGCGGAGCACCCGACCGCGGGGGAGTCCTGGATCGGCTGGAAGGCCGTCGAGGAGCTCTCCGTCGCCGCCGCTGCACAGCTCCTCCCGGCGTTCGAGGCATCGGGCGGCCGCAACGGGCGACTGAGCATGCAGACAGACCCGCGTCTCCACCGGGACCGGGACGCCCTCGTCGAGCAGGCCGTCCGGTTCTCGGCGCTCGCACCGAACATCATCGTGAAGATCCCCGCGACGAAGGTCGGCATCGCCGCGATCGAAGAGGCCGCCTACCGCGGAGTGTCGATCAACGCGACGGTGTCCTTCACGGTGCCGCAGGTCGTCGCCGTCGGAGAGGCGATCGAGCGTGCACTCGACCGTCGTGCCGCCGACGGGCTGCCGGACCAGGAGTTCGGCCACGTCGTCACCCTCATGGCCGGGCGACTCGACGACTGGCTGAAGGCCGTGGTGCAGCGCGACCACGTGATGGTCGACCCCGGCATCCTCGAGTGGGCGGGCGTCGCCGCCGTGAAGAACGCCTACCGGGTGTTCCAGGAGCGCGGCTTCCGGTCCCGTGTGCTCGTCGCGGCGTTCCGCAACGCGCTGCAGTGGTCCGAGTTCCAGGGCGGCGATCTCGTCGTCTCGCCACCGTTCCAGTGGTCGAAGGACATCAACGCCAACGCGTTCCCGTTCCGGCCGGATGCCATCGACGACGAGGTCCCCTCGCACGTCATCGACGCGCTGCGTGCCGCCACGCCGGAGTTCGCCCGCGCCTACGACGTGGACGGCATGACGATGGACGAGTTCGACCGGTTCGGCGCCACGGTGAAGACCCTGCGGCAGTTCCTCGACGCGGACGCACAGCTGGACGCCCTGGTCCGCGACATCATCGTCCCCGCCGAGTAGCTCACTCGTCGCCACGGCCACGCAACGCCATGGCTACGAAACACCACGCACCACCACGAACAGAGGAACTCAATGGACACGATCGGCGTCGGCCTCATCTCGGTCGGGTGGATGGGGCGGCTGCACTCCCGTGCCTACCGTGCCCTGCCCGACCACTTCCCGGAACTCGGCATCGCGCCGCGCCTCGTGGTCGTCGCGGACCCGGTCCCGGCCGCCCGTGACCAGGCGATCGAACGACTCGGGTACGAGCGTGCCGTCGCCGACTACCACGAGGTGCTCGCCGATCCTGAGGTCGACGTCGTGTCGATCTGCTCCCCGAACTTCCTGCACCGTGAGATGGCCGTCGCCGCTGCCGCCGCGGGCAAGCCGTTCTGGATCGAGAAGCCGATGGGTCGCTACGCCAGCGACTCCCGCGAGATCCACGAGGCCGTCCAGCGGGCCGGCGTGATCACGAGCGTCGGCTTCAACTACCGGCACGCCCCGGCGATCGAACGTGCCCGCGAGCTGGTTCGGAGCGGACGCCTCGGCCGGATCACGAACGTCCGCGGGTCACTCCTCGCGGACTACTCCTCCGATCCGGCAGCGCCGCTGACCTGGCGGTTCGAGCGGAAGCGCGCCGGTTCCGGGGTCCTCGGTGACCTGTTGTCGCACGGCCTCGATCTCGCGCAGTACGTGGTCGGGCGCATCGCGAGCGTGACGGCGTTGGCGGAGACGTTCATCACCGAACGGCCGCTGCCCGGTGCCGGGATCGTCGACCGGTCCGCAGCTGCGACCGGCGAACGGAAGCCGGTCGAGAACGAGGACTACGCCGCGCTGCTGTTCCGCTTCGAGGACGGCGCGGTCGGCACGATGGACTCGAGCCGGGTCATGCACGGCCCGCACGCCGAGTACACGATCGAGGTCTACGGCACGAAGGGATCCGTCCGCTGGGACTTCCAGCGCCTCAACGAGCTCGAGGTGTCCCTCGACGGGCAAGAGGTCGACGGGTACGCGACGCACTACGTCGCCGGCGGGGACGGCGAGTTCGCGCGCTTCCAGCCCGGCGCGGGCACGGCCATGGGCTACGACGACCTGAAGACCATCGAGGCCGCCCAGTTCGTCGCGAGCGTCCGTCGCGGGGAGCAGCTCGCGCCGTCGGTCGCCGACGGCCTGGCGGCCGCGTCGATCGTGGAAGCGGCGGAGGCCTCGCTCGCCGACGGAGCCTGGCACGACGTGGCGCGCGTCGACGGACCGCTCACCTACGCAGCGGCGACCCCCGTGATCTAGACCCAACCGGAGACGGACGGGAGGCTCGGTGCCAGCTGGCACCGAGCCCCCCGTCCGTCTGGTGCTCGGGAGCAAGCCATGTTAGTTTGTTAGGACAAAGTCCCGAACTGCAGGAGGCGCCATGCCGCTCGTCCGTATCGACCTCGCCACCGGGCGCAGCCCGGAGGCCGTCCGCGCCATCGCCGACGCGATCCACACGGCCATCGTCGAGGTGTACGGGATCCCGCCGCGCGACCGCTTCCAGATCGTCACGGAACACCCGGCCGGCCAGATCATCGCCGAGGACGCAGGGCTCGGCTTCGAGCGCACCGGCGGTGTCGTGATGATCCAGGTCTTCACGCAGCGCGGCCGCACGGACGAGGCGAAGACGACGCTCTACGCGGCGATCCACGACGCGCTCACCGGCGTCGGTGTCGCATCAGAGGACGTCTTCATCGGCTACGTCGAGAACGGCCCGCAGGACTGGTCGTTCGGGTTCGGTCGCGCGCAGTACGTCACCGGGGAGCTCGGCGTCCCGTCGGCGGCGTGAGGCCTACTTGTCGACGAGCGTGACCTCGAACGAGTAGCGGTCGGGGCGGTAGCAGTGCACGCCGTACTCGACCGCGCGGCCCGAGGCGTCGTACGCGGTCCGGCTCATCGTGAGGACGGGGTCGCCGTCCTCGATCTCGAGGAGGTTCGCCTCTTCGTCGGTGACCGCGCGGGCGCCGATGCGCTGCTTCGCCACACGCATCGTCACGCCTCGGCCGCGGAGCAGCTGGTACAGGCCGTGCTCCTGGAGGTCGATGTTGGTGATCTCGAGGAACTCCGGCGGCAGGTAGTTCTCGAGGATGGCCATCGGCACGTCCTCGGCGAACCGGACCCGGCGGATGTGGGCAACGGTCGTCCCAGGCGCGACACCGAGGGCCTCGGCGACGACGTCCGACGCGGGGACGTCGTTCCGCTCGAGGAGCTTCGTCGCAGGGGCCTGTGAACCCTGCGCGAGGTCGTCGTACAGACTCGTCAGCTCGACCTTGCGTGTGACCGGGCCGTGCACGACCTGCGTCCCGATGCCACGACGGCGGACCAGGAGGCCCTTGTCGACGAGGTCCTGGATCGCCCGGCGGATCGTCGGACGCGACAACCCGAGCCGTTCACCCAGCGCGATCTCGTTCTCGAGCCGGGCACCCGGTGGCATCGCACCGGAGCGGATCGACTCCTCGATGCGGGATGCCACCTGGAAGTAGAGGGGCATCGGACCCGACCGGTCCAGGTCCATGAACAGGTCGGACGGCAGCTGGCCTTCGTTGGTCATCGCGGTCCTTCGGGGGAGTACGGGTCCGGCGACTGCGCCGGGGGAATGTCGTGACAATACCACCGGGCTCGCGGCCCACCGGGCGACGGGGTCAGTCGGCGAAGATCATCGGGCGGCGGGACAGCCGCGGCTGGTTCGCCGCCTTCGGCTTCTCCGCGCGGATCCGCACCGGGTTGATCGACACCCGGGTCGCGGCACCGAGTGCCTCGACCGTGTCGACGTCGTGCCGGCCGGCGGCGTGGACGACGATCGCCGCACAGGCCTCGGCGTCGGCGGCGGCGTCGTGGTGTTGGAAGCCCTCGAAGCCGGCGGCCATCGCGGCGACGGGCAGGCGGTAGGAGTCGAGCGTGTACGTCTTGCGGGCCACCTGCAGGGAGCACATCGAATGGTGCTCAGACAGCGCGATGCCCGTTGCGGAGCAGCCGCCGGCGATGACACCCATGTCGAAGCGGGCGTTGTGCGCGACGAGGACGTCACCCTCGGCGAAGGCGACGAGGTCCGGGTACTGCTGCTCCCACGTCTTGGCGCGGACGACGTCCTCGGCGACGATGCCGTGGATGCGGGTGTTCCACTCGAGGAAGTCGTCGTGCCCCATCGGCGGGCGGATGAACCACGACGCGCGGTCCACGACCTTGCCGGACCGGACCTTGACGAGTCCGACGGAACACGCGCTGGCGGGCGAGCTGTTCGCGGTCTCGAAGTCGATCGCGGTGAAGTTCAACGGCACGCGTCCGATCGTCGCACGGAGCGCCGACATCCCCGGAAGCCGGGTCGGCGTTGCGCGGGCGCGGTCGGATCAGCGGCGTCGGGTCAGCGTTGCCGGGTCAGCGCCGTCGGGTTCGGCGGGAGCCCCGGCGGCGGCGCGCGGTCGTTCGCCACGTCGCGGCCTGACGCGCACGCTCCGCCGCCCAGTACGGGTCGAGGAGCGTCCCGACGAGCTCGAACGCCACCGCGACGGCATCGAGTCGCCAGCGCGGCGGGAGGCTCTCGACGTGGGTGGTGAAGGCATCGGCGAAGCCCGAGGTCGTCGACGGGAACGCGAACTCGACCGGGAGCGTCGCCAGCCGGAAGCCGTCCTCCTCGGCGTGGTCGATCGTCGCGGCCTCCGGGTCGTAGTCGACGAGGACGTCGGCCTCGAGTTCGGCGAGCGTGTCGTGCAGGGTCTCGAGGTCGCGTGGTGGTGTCGCGGCGAGCGCGTCGATCGTCTCCGGGGTGAAGTACCGCCGTTGCCCTCGGGCGTCGTACCCCATCGAGTGCACACCGAGCTGATCGCGTTCGAACCACATGCAGGCCAGGCTGCCACGTACGGTGAGGTCATGGTGACAGTGCTGCTCCTCGCCGGTGCCGGGTACGGGCAACAGGCGCCGCTGCTCTGGTGGTCCCGGCAGATCGCGCTCGAGGCCGGGTGCGATGTGGTCGCGCCGAACTGGGTCGTCGACGACGCGGCGGGGGAGGCGCCCGTCGCATTCGTGGAGGGCGAGATCGCGACGGCCCTCGGAGACCGGCTGCCCGACCTCGTCGTCGCGAAGTCCTTCGGCTGCTTCGCGCTGCCGTGGGCGGTCCGGAACGGGGTCCGCGGCGTGTGGCTGACGCCGGTGCTCACACACGACGGCGTCGCGGCGGCGCTCGCCGCCGCTGCCGACGGGAACGTCGCGATCGGCGGGTCGGACGACCCCATGTGGCGGCCCGAGCGTGTCCCGGGGACGGCTGCGAGCCTCCAGACCGTTGCCGGCGCCGACCACTCGCTCCACGTGACCGGAGACTGGCGGCGAGCGCAGCGGTTGCAGGCCGACGTCTTCGAGACCGTCGCGGCGGCCGTCCAGGCGCTCGGCCGTTAGGCTCTACTCCCGTGGCTCTCACCATCGGAATCGTCGGTCTCCCGAACGTCGGCAAGTCGACGCTCTTCAACGCGCTGACCAAGAACCAGGTCCTGGCCGCGAACTACCCCTTCGCGACCATCGAACCGAACGTCGGCGTGGTGAACCTGCCCGACTCGCGGCTCGACGACCTCGCCGGGCTGTTCCACTCGGAGAAGACCGTGCCCGCGCCGGTGTCGTTCGTCGACATCGCCGGCATCGTCAAGGGCGCGAGCGAAGGCGAGGGGCTCGGCAACAAGTTCCTCGCGAACATCCGCGAAGCCGACGCCATCGCGCAGGTCGTCCGCGGGTTCACCGACGACGACGTCGTGCACGTCGCGAACAAGGTCTCCCCGAAGGACGACCTCGAAGTGATCAACACCGAGCTGATCCTCGCGGACATGGAGACCATCGACAAGGCGCTCCCGCGGTACGAGAAGATGCTCAAGCTGAAGCAGGCCGAGCCGATCGTGCTCGAGACGGCGAAGGAGGCACGGGCGGCGCTCGAGCAGGGCACGCTCCTCTCCGCCACGTCGATCGACCTCGCACCGATCGCGGAACTCGGGCTGCTCAGCGCGAAGCCGTTCATCTTCGTCTTCAACGTCGACGAGGCGATCCTCACCGACGACGCCCGCAAGGCCGAGCTCGCCGCACTCGTCGCTCCCGCGCAGGCCGTGTTCCTGGACGCGCAGGTCGAGTCCGAGCTGATCGAGCTCGACCCCGCTGACGCCCGCGAGCTCCTCGAGTCCACCGGGCAGACGGAATCAGGGCTCGACCAGCTCGCACGCATCGGGTTCGACACCCTCGGGCTGCAGACCTACCTGACGGCCGGGCCGAAGGAAGCGCGTGCGTGGACGATCGGCAAGGGGTGGAAGGCTCCCCAGGCCGCCGGGGTCATCCACACCGACTTCGAGAAGGGCTTCATCAAGGCGGAGGTCATCTCGTTCGCCGACCTGATGGAGGCGGGCTCGATCGCGGAGGCCCGTGCGCACGGCAAGGCCCGGATCGAGGGCAAGGACTACGTGATGCAGGACGGCGACGTCGTCGAGTTCCGCTTCAACAACTGATCTGAGTCGAAGGTTCCCCGTGGCTCCGCACACGCACGCTGGTGTCTACGGCGCCTGGTGGCAGCACGGGTTCCTCATCACCGTGGAGAAGGCGGTGTCGAACTCGCGAGTGTCACGTCGTGGCACGAGCACACGTTCCAGGTCGATCGCGCCAGTGACGGCGCTGCGATCGACTTCCGACACCGGGCGACGATCGCCCTCATCCGGGTCACCGGCGACGTCACATCGGTTGACGACGCCGAGGACGTGGCGCGCGTGGTCCTGCACCCGCCCGGGACGTCTGCCCTGGTGACGCCATCCGTGGTCGTCGCCGCTCGACTGCTCGGGCTCGCTCCGTTCGGGTCGTGACGGATCCGGTTCGCTCGGCCCGGCCCCGGCGGACCAGATTCGTCAAACTGCAGCGTGGAGTACGGCCTCGGCAGCGGTACCGTGCTCCCATGACGTACACGGTCGACTTCGTCGATGTCTCCACCACCGGGCTCGAGTCGTCCCCGGTCGCAGAAGCACTCGCCGGGCTGCGCGCGAACGAAGCCCGGTACTACAAGAACAAGTACGACCACGTGTTCGTCACGAGTACGCCGGACGAAGCCCCCGAGGTGCTGGACCTCGTCACGCGCGTGCTGCACGACGAGCGGGGCATCGTGATCGCGGCGCCCCCGCTCGAGGTCAGCGGGTTCGAGGTCGGCGGACTCCGGATGTCGTACGTGTTCTACGAGTCCGGGCTGGCGATCAACGTGATGTACGCGATCGAGGACGGCGGGAAGCGCGCGGTCGGGTTCAAGCTGTCGATGGGCATGGACGTCCCAGCCGAGCTCGATGCGTTCAAGTTCGCCCGGCAGCGGTCGAAGCTCGCGGGGGAGATCCGCGGCTCCTACTTCGTCATCAAGGGCGAGTACGCCTGATCAGCTGACGGTCACGGTTCGGTCCCTGGATGGACGCCGTAGCGCCGGAAGTACGTCTCGGCGAACCGGCCGGCGTGCACGAATCCCCAACGGCGGATGACGTCGGCGAGGGGCTCGTCGCCGGCCGAGCGGAGTTCTGCACGGGCGCCCTCGAACCGGAGACCCTGAAGGTACTGCATTGACGAGATCCCGAATCGTGCGCGGAACCCCCGTTGCACCTCGCCGGGGCTGACGCCGGCAGCGGCCGCGATCGTCTCCGTCGTGAGGGGTTCGGCGATGTGCGTCGACATGTACGCGACGGCGATCTCCACGCTGTCGGGCCGCGCGGTCATGATCGTCTCCTGTCGTCGGGAAGTTCCGGTGTTCCGGCGACCAGGGTCTCGGGCAGCTGTGACGACACAGTAGACAGCGACGTCTCGGTGCGCAATGGGCGTCTGCGTCACCCCCGCAGCGTCAGGACCTCCGCGCCGTCTTCGGTGATCGCGATGGTGTGCTCGCTGTGGGCGGTCCGCGCGCCGGTGGCGCTGCGGAGCGTCCAGCCGTCCGGGTCGGTCACCAGCACGTCGGTGTCCGCCATCACCCACGGCTCGAGCGCCAGCAGAAGCCCCGGCCGGAGCACGTAGCCGCGGCCCGGCCGTCCGTCGTTCGAGATGTGCGGGTCTTGGTGCATCGTCGACCCGACTCCGTGCCCGCCGAACTCCGTGTTGATCGGGTAGCCGGCCTCGTGCAGGACCGTACCGATCGCGTGGGACAGATCACCGATGCGTGCTCCTGGGGCGGCAGCGGCGATGCCGGCTGCGAGGGCGCGCTCGGTCGCATCGATCATCGCGCGGTCCTCGGGCCGTGTCGCTGACCCGACGACGAAGCTCACGGCGGAGTCCGCGACGACGCCGTCGAGCGAGACGGCGAGGTCGAGCGTCAGGAGGTCACCGTCGCGGAGGGCGTGGTCGTGCGGGAGTCCGTGCAGCACGGCGTCGTTGACGGCAGTGCAGATGTAGTGGCCGAACGGGCCGCGGCCGAACGACGGCGCGTAGTCGACGTAGCTCGACACGGCGCCGGCTTCGAGGATCATCGCCTTCGCCCACCGGTCGATGTCCAGGAGGTTCGTGCCCACCGTCGCCCGCCCCTGCAGGGTGTGCAGGATCCGTCCGACGAGCGCACCGACGGCGCGTGCGCGGGGGAGTTCGGTCGGGGTGAGGAGCTCGATCATGCAATAACTATACCGGTACTAGTATGGGCGTCATGGTCAGGCTCCCACTCACCGCCGCAGACGTCGAACGCGGTCAGCGCCTCGGTGCGCTGCTCCGTCAGGCGCGCGGTGACCGGTCGATGCTCCAGACGGCGCTCGACGCCGGGGTGTCCCCGGAGACGTTGCGGAAGATCGAGACCGGGCGGGTGGCGACACCGGCGTTCCCGACGATCGCCGCCATCGCGGACGTCCTCGGGCTGTCGCTCGACGAGGTCTGGGCGGAGATCACCGCCGCCGAGCGCCGGCTCGCGTCCTGACCCTCAGTCGACGATCGCGATGATCGCCTGGGGGATCCGCTGTTCGATGACGTCCCAGACGATGTTCTTCTGCGCCGCTCGGTAGTCGTGCGACAGGATGTTCCGCGTACGACGGACCGATGCGAGCGGGAGGTCAGCCGGGAGCAGCGCCGAACGGTCCGTCGGAAGCCTGCTCAGGAGGTCGTCAAAGTGGATGATCACGGCCTCTGCGGCTCGGTACGTCAAGCTGCGGTTGGCCATGAACGCATCAGGTCCGTGTTCGACGATCTGCGCGCACTCGGAGAGGAGATCGATGAGGCTCGCCTCCAGGGCAGGCCAGCGGTCGATCGTCGATCCGGCGCGCGCGGGATCGACGCGGGGCCTCGGCGTGAACGATCCGGTCACAGCGGGACCGCTTGTTCCCGGACGTGTGCGAAGTGTTCGTCGACGACCTGGCCGTCGGTGAGGAGATCGACGGCGAAGCCCGTGATGCCCTCCACCGCGTCGGCGAATCCGCCGAGATCGAACAGCGATGCTCCCGGGCGGAGGGTCACGAGCAGGTCGATGTCACTGTGCTCGTCGTCCTCGCCGCGCACAGCGGACCCGAACACGCGGACGTCGGTGAGGTTGAAGCGCGTCGCCTCGGTTCGGATCGCGTCGGCGTACACGGACAGCGGGATGCTCGGGCGCATGCGAGCCGCTGTCAGCAGGCGTTCGAGCGACTCGACGCGAGGGAGCTTCCGGCCGCTCTCGTACGCGGAGATCGTCGGCTGCTGCACGCCTGCGACGCGAGCCAGGTCCGACTGTGACATCCCGATGTCCTCGCGAGCGGATCGGATCAGCTCGGCTGCCTTGTCGGTGCGCATCAGGACCTCCTATAGCTCCCGACTATAGCGGTGGACTCGCCCGCCATGGGGCGCGGTGGCGTGCGCCCGGTTCATCCACCGAACGCATCCACTGGGCTGTCGTGGACCCGCGAGTGCCTACCGTGCACTGCGGAGGTGGAACGTGAAGTACATCAACTACGACGGCAGCATCGTCATGACGGGTGATCGCATCGCCGAAGCACTCGCCGACTACGCGGCGATCCTCGGTGCCAACGGGCGTACGGACTCGGTCCACGTCCCGACCGTCGCCGAGGACGGTTCGATCGAGACGACCACGCTCCTGGTGGGGCCGGCGAGCGAGCTGGTGCTGACGGCGGCGCCGGACGACGAACTCGAGTACGAGGACCCCGGCTTCATCCGTCGCCTCCGCGATGCGGCGACGCACGCGGGCCCGGACAGCCCGCTGAACGCCGACGGCCGCACACCCTTCGCGGGAGCCGACGACCCGGAACCGCTTCCGGACGCCTGAGGCGCCCCGGGAACGACGAAACGCCGCCGGAACCGGCGGCGTTTCGTGTGTTTGGACCCGTCAGGACGAGCAAGCAAGCAAGCAAGGCGTCCGGACGGGAGGCTCGGCTCAGGCTGCGAGCGCGAGCTCCGACCGGCGGACGGTCGCCGCCTGGAGGATGGTGCGGCTCGACTCGCCGAGCCAGGAGCGCCCGGGGACGGTCCAGCCGGCTTCGCCGTCGACCTCGACACGGGTGCCGGGGGTGACGAACAGGTCGAGCACGTCGACGGGTACCCGCACGACGTACTCGCGCTGGGTGCCGTTGTCGCGCACGGGGAACTCCGCGATGCGGTCGGGGGAGACGACGGGAGCCGCGGTCGCGGTCCCGATGATGGTGATTCGTTCGTTGCTGGTCATGGTGCTGTCTTTCTCGTCTTCTGGCGGGCCCACGCTGCGGTCCGACGGACGACTGAGTCGCATCGGTCGCGTGTGGTGGGCACGCGCACGTCGGCATTCGACGTGCTGTTCGGCCTGGCCTCGATCGGAAGGATCCGGATCGGACGTTCGGGCGAACGGTGGTCTCGGGGGAATACGACTCGGGTGAGTCGGCTTCGAGACGGTTCGGTGTGCGCGAGTCAGATGGGTTCGCTGCAGTGCACCAGAGAACAACACTACACGACTGCGCCCCGAATGTCCACCGATCAAGCGCGTAACGCGGTGGAAACCGATCGCGTCCGTCCGCGAAACACCGCGTCGTTACGGTTCGAGAGCTGAGCCCCCGCTCAGCAACCACCCGGACGAAGGACCTGCACGGATGCAGCACCGAACACGCCAGCGCCCCCGCGCGGCGATCGCCACCGCGACGGCGGTCATGACGGGAGCCCTCGGGCTCGTCGTCCTGACGGCCGGCCCGGCACAGGCGGCCCCGACAGCTACCACAGCGACCATCGACGCCCCTGCGACCGTCACGGTCGGCGACGACTTCGACGTCGACGTGACGATCCCCGCGACGGCGGACGTCTTCGCGTACGAGATCACGCTCGACGCCGACGAGGCTGCCGTCACCTACCAGGACGGCAGTGTGACCGGCCCGGACGGCGGCTTCGACAGCGTCACCCAGGACGGCGACGAGCTCACCATCGTGCACACCCGACTCGGTACGTCGCCCGCGATCGGGGGCGACCTCGCGAGTTCGATCGGCATGACGGCGACGGGCGCCGGCACGGTGGACCTCGCGGTCACGAGCATCACGCTCCTCGACGAGGACGGTGCAGCGACCACGCTCGACGCCCCCGCGGCGACGGCCATCACGATCGAAGCGGCGGCGACCACCGCGCCGACCGATCCGGCAACGCCGGGCACCCCGGGAGGCGACCCGACGAACGGGGCCGGAGCGGGCGGTGGAACCGGCACCGGCGGCACCGCGACCGACGCGGACGCCGTCAGCGGTGCCTCCCGTCCGGCCGCAGGCCAGCTCGCCTGGACCGGTGCACAGGTCGCACCGTGGATCGCCGCAAGTCTCGCCCTGCTACTGGCCGGCGGCGGCGTCCTCGTCGCCCGAGCCCGCGCCCGCCGGAACGGAGCCACCCGATGACCACCCAGCGCACCACCCAGCGCACCACCCAGCGCACCACCCAGCGCACCACGCACACCCCCAAGCGAGCTGCCGCCGGCGCTGCCCTCATCGCCCTCGTCGGCACCGCCCTCGCCGCGACACCGGCGCTGACGGCACAGGCGGCCGACCCCACCGTCGACGCGAGCCCTGCCGCGATGCTCGCGCCGTACTACACGTCCCTCGACCTGACCGGCGACGACCAGGTCACGACCGAGGACCTGGCCGTCCTGACGAAGTCCCTCGGCACGACGAGCACCGACGCGGGCTGGTCCGCCGTCGCGAAGGCGGACACCGACGGCGACGGCACCATCACGGTCGCCGACGTCGCCGCGCTGTCCCACCGCATGATCTACGACGACGGCCCGTTCCAGCTCGTCGAGGCCTCGACCCTCGACATGCAGGCCGCGATGAACGCGGGCGTGACGACCTCGGTCGCGATCACCCAGGACTACCTCGACCGCATCGCCGCCTACGACCGCACGACCGTGCAGGCCGGCGGACGTCCACTGAACTCGATCATCACCACGAACAGGGAAGCACTCGCGGCCGCGAAGTCCGCCGACACCGAGCGGGCCGAGCACGGGATGACGAGCATGCTCCTCGGCGTGCCGATCGCCCTGAAGGACAACTACGACACGAAGGACATGCCGACCACCGGTGGCTGCGGCTGCTGGGACGACAACCAGACCGACTCCGACGCCGCGATGGTCACGGGCCTCCGCAGCGCCGGCGCCGTGATCCTGGCGAAGGCGAGCCTCGACGAGTTCGCGTACGGCTTCGTGTCGGAGTTCTCCTCGAACCAGCCGGCGGGGTCCTCGCTCCTCGTCGCGAGCCCCTACGTCACGACGCAGACAGCAGGCGGGTCCAGCGGTGGAACCGGTGCTGCGATCGCCGCGAACCTGGCGGGCATCGGCTTCGGCACCGACACCGGTGGGTCGATCCGCATCCCGTCCTCGTACAACCAGCTCGTCGGCATCCGTCCGACGGTGGGGCTGACGAGCCGGGACGGCATCATCCCGCTCGCGCTGTCGCAGGACACCGGTGGGCCCATCGCCCGCTCGGTGACCGACGCCGCGGTGGCACTCGACGCCGTCACCGGGGTCGATGCAGACGATCCGGTGACGAGCGGCCAAACGGGCAAGGTCCCGACGTCCTACACCGCCGCGCTCGACCCGGAGGCGCTCCAGGGCGCGCGGATCGGCTACGTCACGTCGATGGTCGGCACGAACGCCACCACGCTCCGGCTCTTCAACGAGTCCGTCGCGAAGCTCACCGCCGCCGGGGCGACGGTCGTGCCGATCAGCAGCACCGCGGACTTCGCGAAGGTGCTGAACGAGGGCAGCGGATCGACGAACGAGTTCAAGCACGACCTCGACGAGTACGTCCAGAAGCACCTCGACCCGGACGTCACCGCCCGGAGCATCTCGGGCATCCTCGCATCGGGTGAGTACGTGCCGAGCCGGAAGTCGACGTACGAGGCACGCGACAAGATCACGGATGCCCAGTACCAGGCGTGGGCTGGTCCGAGCGGGACGCACACGACGCAGCTCGCCACCGGCAAGCAGGTCGTCACGTCGATGATGGACGCACAGGACCTCGACGCGCTCGTCTACCCGTCGGGCACGCCGTACGGCACGCAGTCGACGAACATGCGCCTCAGCCCGAACACCGGCATGCCGGCCGTGACGGTCCCGATGGGACAGGCCACCGCGGCCGACAACACGGTCACCGGCGGCGGCGTGAACCTGGAGTTCCTGGGCCGCTCGTACGACGAGAGCACCGTGATCGGGCTCGGCTACGCCTTCGAGCAGGCGACGCACGCGCGCACCACGCCGGCCGCGTACGGCCCGCTCGGGTAGTCCCGCCCAGATCGAACAGGAGGCTCGGTGCACGTCGTGCGCCGAGCCTCCTGTCCGTCGGCCGGTTCAGTTCAGGGCCGGGGTGTCCTCCGGCACGACGCCGCCGTCGTACAGGTCGGTCGCCAGGTCGCGGAGCGCCCGGAGGGCGACGCGCTGCGTCAGCGGACCGTAGGAGATCCTGGCGACGCCGAGGGCCTCGTACTCCGCCGCGGGCAGCGCACCGGGGAGCCCGATGACGCTGAGCTTCCCACGGCCGAGCCCCCCGACGAGCCGCTCCACGACGTCGCGCTGGATCGCACCCGGGACGAACACGAGCGGTGCGCCGGCGTCGAGGAACGCCTTGCCGCGGGCGATGGCGTCGGCGATGCTCTCGTCGAGCGGGCGGTCGCCGCCGCGGGCGATCGCATCGGTCCGCGCGTTGAGCTGGAACGCCACCCCCTCGGCCTCCGCGGCCTTCGTGATCGCGGCGACGCGGGCGACGGCCTCGTCGAAGGGACGGAGGCGGTCCTCGACGTTCGCGCCGACGACGCCGAAGCCGATCGCGCGACGGATGGTCTCGGCGGGGTCCTCGTACCCGTCGTCGAGGTCGGCCGTCACGGGCAGGTCGACGGCCTCGGCGACGATCCGGGCGCCCTGGAGCGCGAGATCGAGGGGCATCCCGCCGTCGTCGTAGCCGTACGACGCGGCGATCGAGTGCCCGGCGGTCGCGATCGCGTGGGTGTCCGGCAGTGCCGCGACGGTCTTCGCGCTGATCGCGTCCCACACGTTCACGACGCGGAGGATCTCGGGGGCTTCGTGCAGGGTCTTGAGGGTCGACGCCTTGTCGACGGTGCTGCTCGCTGTGCTGCTGGTCATGGCACCGACAGTAGGCCGACGTGTCGGACCCCGGCCCGAGGTGACCCGGAGACGACGCGAGATGACGGACGGACTCGCGCCGAGCCTCCTGTCCGGTGCACCATGAGGGGATGGCGAGTGACGAGGAGGACCCGGTCGGCACGATCCGCGGGGTCCGCACGAGCATCAAGTGGACGCGGTACGCGCCGGACGTGCTGCCCCTGTTCGTCGCCGAGATGGACCACGAGGTCGCGCCGGAGATCCGGCAGGCGCTCGTCGAACGGGTGCAGCAGTCCGACCTCGGCTACCTCGACGGACCCGGGCCGCTGGCGCCGGCGTTCGCGTCCTTCGCGCGTGAGCGCTGGGGCTGGGAGGTCGACCCGGCCCGCGTGTACCTGGCCACCGACGTCAGCGTCGGGATCGTCGAGACGCTGCGGCTGGCGCTTCCGGACGGTGGTCGCGTCGCGATCACCCCGCCGGTGTACCCGCCGTTCTTCGAACTCGTCGAAGAGGCCCGATGTCAGGTGGAAGAGGTCCCGCTCGCCGAGCAGTGGGGCGTCTACCGGCTCGACCTCGACGGGCTCGAGCGCGCCTTCGCATCCGGGGTCCGGGTGTTCCTGCTCTGCAACCCGCACAACCCCATCGGGCTCGTGCACGACCGTGCCGACCTGCTCGCGCTGGCAGAGCTGGCCGCACGGTACGACGTCCTCGTGATCTCGGACGAGATCCACGCGCCGCTGACCCACCCGGGCGTGCAGTTCACTCCGTTCGCCTCGATCGCGTCGTCCGTCGGAGCACGCAGCGTCTGTGTCACGTCCGCGAGCAAGGGTTGGAACCTCGCCGGGGTGAAGTGCTCCGTCATCGTCGCCGGGGACGACCGGACCGCGGCGCTCCTCGACACCCTGTGGGAAGAGGTGGCGTGCCGGACGAGCATCCTCGGGCTGCACGCGAACCTCGCGGCGTTCTCGCTCGCGGTGGGGTGGCTCGACTACGTCATCGACCGGATCGTCGCGAACGACCGCCTGCTCGCGAAGCTCCTCGCCGAGCACCTGCCGGGGGTCGTGTACTCCCGGCCGCGTGCCGGTTACCTGGCGTGGCTCGACTTCCGGGGGATCGGCCTCGGGGACGACCCGGCCGTGCAGCTCCGCGAGCACGCCTTCGTGGCGCTGAACTCCGGCGTGCCCTTCGGGTCAGAGGGACGCGGGTTCGCCCGGATCAACCTGGCGTGCTCGCCGGACACCCTGCGCGAAGCGGTGCTGCGGATCGCGGCCGCGTACCCGTCGAGTGCGCAGGAAGCCGTGGTCTGGCACGTCGCGTGAGCTGCTCGGCGCGACGAGCTGGTGCTCACGCGTCGATGTACTGGTTCCGGCCGACGACGCGGATCGACAGATCGACCTCGCTGGAGGGGACCTCCTCGGTCATGGCGACCCATTCCCGTGCGACGAACCCGACCGAGCCCCAGCGGGGGACCTCGGTGACGAGGAACCCGTCGATGAACACCTGCCACATGCCCTTGTCCCGGACCGCCTGGACCTCGTGCGTCGCCATGCCGCGAGCGTAGCAAGCGTGCCCGGCGGCGCTCAGCCGACGCGCTTGGCGTAGTAGCGGAGCATCGGCGTCTCGCCGGAGGGCTTCGACCAGTCGGCCGGCCCGGTGCCCGTCAGGTGCCATCCGCGGCGCTCGTACAGTCGCCACGCCCCTGGTGTCTCCTCGGTGACGTCGAGTCGCACGTGGGTGCCGGGTGCCCCGAGTTCCGCGGCAGCGAGCAGATCGTCCGCGAGCCCGCGGCAGCGGTGCGCCGGGTCGACGAAGAGCCGCGTGACCGACGGCATGCGACCTGGTCCGGCGACGGCGATGCCGACGTGCCCGACGACCCGTCCCTCGTCGACGGCGACCCAGGCGGCGAGGAGTCCCTCCGGGGAGAGCCACGCGCGTGGGTCGTCCGGCCAGGTCGCGGGGTACCCGTCGGCGTGCACGCGCCAGAGCACCTCGACCAACGTGTCGAGGTGGGCGTCGGTGCGTTCGTGGATCCGCATGGCGTCAGGCACTGTCGGCAGCGCCCCGCGATCCGTCAGGAGCACGACGTGATCCGTCACGCGCGCCCCGTGATCCGTCGGGTCGTTCGTCCCGGTCGTCGAAGAACCCCTTGGACCCGAACGCGAACGACAGGATGCAGAGCAGAGCCCCGACGACGAACCACACGATGTCGCCGGTCGTCGGGTCGGCCACGGCCGAGCGTCCGAAGAGCAGGCCGATCGCGATGACGAAGTTGGTCATGCCCCACGCCACGTTGGTGCGCGGCGACGAGTACCGCCCGAACGGCGTGCGGAACACGCGACCGCCGAGCCCCGCCACGAAGTGCGGCATGCCGTTGGTCAGCGCGAACCCTGCGATCGCGAACAGCACCACCCCGATGATCCCCATGCGCACACCCTAGGACGTGCGGCGCGTCGGGGTCAGGTCGGGCCTCAGTCCAGATCGAGCGCCATGTGGACGTTCGCGCGCGTGTAGGGGCTCGGTTCGTGTTCGTCCGCGCCGAGGTGCCGGAACCCGGTCGTCTCGTAGAGGTGTACGGCGCTGGCGAGGTCGGCGTTGCTCTCGAGCACCACGCGTGTCGCGCCGAGCAACCGGGCGCGGTCGATGGCGGTCTCGATGAGTCGTCGACCGGTGCCGTGCCCCTGGTGGTCCGGAGCGACCGCCATCTTGACGAGTTCGAACACCCCGGGGCGCACCGGCGCGATCCCGATGCAGCCGACGACGGTACCGTCCGCCAGGCGTGCGACGAGCACGGCGCCGCCGGGTTCGACGATGCGTCCCACGGGGTCGCCGAGGTACCTGCGGTCCTCGTCCTCGAGCGCGAAGAAGCGGGTGATCCACGCCTCGTTGAGCACGCGGAACGCCTCGGCGTCCGCGGGGGTGGCGAGGTCGGCGATGGTGATGTCGGCGGTGTCGGGCATGGCTCCATCCTCGGACCGACCCCGAGAAGAGTCCAATACTCGTTCGCGTCGATCGATACGCTGGATGCATGGATCACGACGTCGACCTCCGGCAGCTCCGCGCGTTCCTGGCGGTCGCCGACGAACTGCACTTCGGCCGCGCCGCCGAGGCCCTGCACATCGCGCAGCCCGCGCTCTCCCAGCAGATCCGACGGACCGAACGCGCGCTCGGTGTGGACCTCTTCGCCCGGACCTCGCGGAGTGTCGCGCTCACACCGGCCGGTCGCGCCCTGCAGGGGCGTGCGCGGTCGCTCGTGGCCCAGGCGGCGCGGGACCTCGACGAGACGGTCCGCGTCGGACGTGGTGAAGCCGGGCGCCTCGACGTGGGGTTCGTGGTCTCGGCGCTGCCGCTCGGTCCGATCGAACGCGTGCAGCGGTTCCGCGAGCGCTACCCCCTGGTCCGCGTCGAACTCACGGAGGGCTACACGTCGCAGCTGCTCACGCGCATCGTCCGGGGCGAGCTCGACCTGGCGATCGTGCGCGACCCGGACCCGACGGACGGTGTCCGGACCACGCCGTTCCGGAGCGAGCGGTTCGTCGCGGCCGTCCCGCGGGACCACCGGTTCGCCGAGCGTGCGGAGATCGACGGCACCGAGCTCGTCGACGACCCGTTCGTGTTCTTCCCCGCCGAGGCGGGCACCGTCGCCACCGAGCGGAACCTCGCCCCGGTGGTGCGGGGTGCGAAGCGTCCGACGGTCGTGCAGGAGGCGACGACCTGGGCCACGGTGCTGCACCTCGTCGGTGCCGGGCTCGGCGTCACGATCGCGCCGGCGAGTGCGACGCTCGCGGCACCGGACACCGTCGTGCTGCTGCCGCTGACGAGCGACCACCGCAGCGAGCTGTGCTGGGCGGTCCGCGCCGACGACGACCGCGAGATCCTCCGGAACTTCGTCGCAGCGGCCGACTGACCGAGCTGCCTACCGCGGCAGCACCGGTGCCCGCTGGTCGCCGAGCTCGTCCTGTCGCCACGGTCGCGAGCCGCGCAACCCGAGCCCGAGCTGCACGAGCACGAACGACACGTGCGGCTCGACGTCGGGGTCCCACGGACCCTCGACGCCCAGGCCGAAGGCGCCGAGCTCGTCATCGGCCTCGTCGCGGACCGTCAGCCGCCAGCGTCCGTCGCCCTGTTCCTCGACGACGACCCATCGCGCAGTGGGGAACCGGCTCACGCCGTCTTCATGATGTCGGCCGTGAAGTTCTGCACGCGCTGCAGGAGTGCTTCGCCCCGCATGGCGATGGTCGCCGGCGGGTTCAGGTGCGGGGGAGCGGTCCGGATGAGCATCGAGCACCCGAGGTCCTCGCAGATGTAGGACCCGATGGTGTTGCCGTTGCGGCCGGACTCGCCGGCGCGCGCCGCCGAGAACAGGCGGACCTGCGTGGCGGGCTGCGGCGAGTGGCAGAACGAGCACATCGCGGCGATGCCCGGGCGGAGCGACCCGCCGGCCGAACGCACCACGATCCCGACGGCGACACCGTCGATCCAGGACACGATGTACCCGCGCCGGGCCGCCTGGGGGTCGCGCCAGCCGAGGAACTCGCGCTCGTCCCAGAGCATCTCGTGCAGCCCCGGGATCGGGAGCTGGGCGAGCTCCTCCGGGGTGGCGTTGACGAACGACGATCGGATGTCTGCTTCGGTCAGTGGTTTCACGGTGCGAACACCCTATGCCTCGCCTCCGACAGACGGTCCGTCAGCCCAGCCTGGAGGCCCGGATCACCGCGAGCGCGCTCGTCTCGTCCGCCACCAGGACGGCTCGACGCACCGCGTCGCGTCCGGTACGGCGCGCGGCCGCGTCGTCCGCGGCGAACTCGACGAGGACGCGTGTCGATCGCGCCATCGCGCGCGCACCGGGGATCCACGGGACCGCACGCTCGATCGATTCGGCGACCGCGACGACGGCCGCGTGGCGCTGCTGCAGGTGGGCGCGTTCGTGGGCGACCACTGCCTCCAGTTCGTCGGTCCGCAACCGGTCTGCGAGACCGGTGCTGACCAGCACCCCGCCGCTCCGGCCGGGGACGGCGCAGGCGAGCGCGTGCTCCGCCTCGACGACCGCGACCAGGGTGCCGTCGATCTCGCGGTGCGGGGCGACGCCGGAGCGCATCGCCTCGCGGACGGCCTGGTGCTCCGGGCCCGGCCGGACGCGCACGGCGACGACGAAGGCAAGCACGGCCAGCACGGCGACCCCGATGTTGAGGCCGTGCGTCGGAGAAGCACCGAACGTGATCGGGCGGTTCGCGAGCACGACGAGGGTGATGCCGGCGACGAAGCCGAGTGCGCCGAGGAGGACGGCGACCGACCAGCTCAGGAGCGCGGTGCGGGGGCGGTCGATCGTCCAGGCGGAGCGGGTCAGGATGCGGGGCGCGACGACCACGACGGCCAACGCCAGCACGATGAGCACGATGCCGGTGATCACCACGTCGCTGTCGCCATGCTCGTCGTGTTCCGGCTCGTCGTGTGCTGGCTCGTCGTCAGGATCGGGCGCGGGCGTCGAGTGCCCGGCGGATGACGTCGAGGTCGTCGGAGGCGAGCGAGCCGGTGAACTGCAGCAGCGCCGCTTCGCGGTCGGACGCAGCTGCGAGCGCGGTCGACATGAGCGACGCGGTCTGCTCTTCCCGGCTGTGGGTGGCGCGGAAGGTCAGGGGTGCCTCGGTGTGCTGCTGCCGCTCGACGGTGCCCTTGCGGCCGAGCCGGTCGAGCACGGTGAGGACGGTCGTCAGCGCCGGTCGGGGCTCCGGGAAGGCGTCGAGCACCTGGCGTGCGGTGAGGCCCGAGTCGTCGGCGGACCAGAGCGCGTCGAGCACCGCCTGCTCGAGCTGCCCGCGGGGGCGCTGTCTCTGTCCTGCCACCAGGCCACTCTACGAGATGTCGAAGCGGTCGTGGCACGTGTCACATGCCCGTAACGCGATCTCGGTAAGCTTCCCGCGGACAACAGAACATCGAGGCCGACCACCCGCCGCGGGAGACGTCGTGCCGGCCACCGCTCGCCGGTGGTCGCGCGACACCGAAGGAGCATCCTCCCCGCCAATCTCTCAGGTCCAACACCGCAGCGGACAGGCCACTCTGAAAAGCAGGCGCTCCTCCACCCTCCGGGTGCGGAACGGCTCGCCCACGGTGAAAGCCGCCGGACCTCACGGGCCGCGGTGAAACTCTCAGGCCCATGACAGAGGGGGAGTTCGCGCCCGGCGATCGTCGTCGGGGGCTGCCCGACCTCGGGAGAACTCCGCATGTCAGATCCTTCTTCGTCGCCGTCGCCGTCGCCGTCGCCGTCGCCGTCGCCGTCGTTGCGCTCGTCGCCGCTGGAGGCCGCGCACGAAGCGGCCGGCGCGACCTTCACCGACTTCGCCGGGTACCGCATGCCCGTGCGCTACTCGTCCGACCTCGCCGAGCACCACGCCGTGCGCCAGGCCGCCGGCGTCTTCGACCTCTCGCACATGGCGGAGATCGGTGTCTCGGGGCCCGACGCCGTGGCGTTCCTCGACCACGCGCTCGCCGGCGCGTTCGGTGCGATGACCGTCGGCCGGGCGAAGTACTCGCTCCTGCTCGAGGACGCCGGCGGCATCCTCGACGACCTCGTCGTGTACCGGACCGACGACGACACCTACCTGGTCGTCGCGAACGCCGCGAACCGCGAGGTCGCCGTGTCCGCGCTGCGATCGCGGGTCGACGGGTTCGACGTCGTCGTCTCGGACGACTCCGACACCACAGCGCTCGTCGCGATCCAGGGGCCGGCTGCCGCGGGGACCCTCGACGCGCTGGTCGTCGAGGACCGGCTGCAGCCCGAGTCCCCGCTCGACGAGCTCCGCTACTACCGGGCACTGCACGCGACCTTCGACGGGTCGTCGGTCCTCGTTGCCCGCACCGGCTACACCGGCGAGGACGGCTTCGAGATCTACAGCGACCCCGAGGTCGCCCCGGCGATCTGGGACGCACTGCTCGACGCGGGGTCCTCGCGCGGTGTCGTCCCCGCTGGACTCGCGGCTCGGGACACCCTGCGGCTCGAGGCAGGCATGCCGCTCTACGGCCACGAGCTCACCGTGTCGACCCGTCCGGCGCAGGCCGGGCTCGGTCGGGTCGTCGCTCCTTCGGGAGACTTCGTCGGTGCTGCCGGCGTCGCGCCAGCCGAGGACGCGCCCGTGCTCGTCGGGCTCGTGATGGAGGGACGCCGAGCCGCTCGTGCCGGCTACCCGGTGCTGCACGACGGGGACGTCGTCGGCACGGTGACCTCCGGCGCGCTCTCCCCGACGCTCGGCCACCCGGTCGCGATGGCCTTCGTCGCCCCGTCGGCCGCCGCCGAGGGACAAGTCCTCCACATCGACGTCCGCGGCACCGCCATCCCCGCGACCGTCACCCCGTTCCCCTTCTACCGCCGCCCCGCGAAAGGCTGACCGTCATGACCGACCAGAGCGCACTGCAGTACACCAAGGACCACGAGTGGCTGCTCGTCGAGGGTGACGTCGTCACCGTCGGCATCACCGACCACGCCGCCGAACAGCTCGGTGATGTCGTGTACGTCGAGCTGCCGGCCGTCGGCACCGCCACCACCGCCGGTGAGCAGCTCGGCGAGATCGAGTCGACCAAGAGCGTCGGCGAGCTCTTCGCGCCGATCGAGGGCGAGGTCGTCGAGGTCAACGACGCCGTCGTCGACGCGCCCGACACCGTCAACCAGGACCCGTTCGGTGCCGGCTGGCTCGTGAAGATCAAGGTCGAGGGCACGGACTTCCCCGAGGACCTCATGGACCACGACACGTACCGGGCGTCCATCGCATGACGGACACCGACCTGAACCTGCAGACGTCGTTCGCCGACCGGCACATCGGGACCACCCCGGCCGACCAGCGGACCATGCTCGACGTCGTCGGGCAGCCGTCCCTCGACGCCCTCGTCCGTGCGGCGATCCCGGAGTCGATCCACGCCGAACCGGTGTCGTCGTCGTCGATCCCGACCGCGGTCGGTGAGACCGAGGCACTCGCCGAACTCCGCGGGATGGCGGCGAAGAACACCGTCCGTCGGGCGATGATCGGCCTCGGCTACTACGGCACCCACACGCCGGCGGTCATCCAGCGCAACGTGCTCGAGAACCCGAGCTGGTACACGGCCTACACGCCGTACCAGCCGGAAATCTCGCAGGGGCGCCTCGAAGCGCTCATCAACTTCCAGACGATGGTCGCCGACCTCACCGGCATGGCCACGGCCGGCGCCTCGATGCTCGACGAGGGCACCGCCGTGGTGGAGGGCATGCTCCTCGCCCGCCGCGCGTCGAAGGTCAAGGGCGACGCGTTCCTCGTCGACGCCGACCTGCTGCCGCAGACGCGGGCGCTGCTCGACCACCGTGCCGACGCCGTCGGGATCACCCTGCGCGCGTTCGACGCCGTGTCCGGGCCCACGGACGAGCAGCTCGACGGCGCGTTCGGTGTGGTGCTGCAGTACCCGGGTGCCTCCGGGCACGTCGTCGACCCGTCGTCGACGATCGAGCGTGTGCACGCGGGCGGCGGGATCGCCGTCGTCGCGGCCGACCTGCTCGCGATGACGCTCCTCGCGTCCCCCGGGGACCTCGGCGCGGACGTCGCCGTCGGCACCTCGCAGCGCTTCGGCGTGCCGCTCGGCTTCGGTGGCCCGCACGCCGGGTACCTCGCCGTCCGCGCCGGGCTCGAACGACAGCTGCCCGGCCGGCTGGTCGGGGTGTCCTTCGACGCAGCAGGGGGCATGGCCTACCGCCTCAGCCTGCAGACCCGCGAGCAGCACATCCGTCGCGAGAAGGCGACGTCGAACATCTGCACCGCGCAGGTGCTCCTCGCCGTCATGGCGTCGATGTACGCGGTCTACCACGGGCCAGAAGGGCTCCGGTTCATCGCGAACCGCGTCGCACGCACGACGTCGGCGCTCGCCGATGCCGCACGGGCCGCCGACGTGGAGGTCGTCCACGACTCGTTCTTCGACACGCTGACACTCCGGGCGCCCGGACGCGCCCGCGAGCTCGTGGACGCCGCGCACGCTGCCGGGTACCTGCTGCACCTCGTCGACGCGGACACGCTCCTGGTCTCCGTCGACGAGACGACCACGCCCGACGACGTCCGCGTGCTGTCCGGGCTGCTGGCCGGGGGCAGTGCACCGGACCAGCGTGCGGTCGAGACGGCCGTGGCGGACGCGACCACGAGCCTCCCGTCCGGCCTGCTGCGGCAGAGCGAGTACCTGACGCACCCCGTGTTCAGCGCGCACCGGAGCGAGACCCGCATGATGCGGTACCTCAAGCACCTCGCCGACAAGGACTACGCGCTCGACCGCGGCATGATCCCGCTCGGCAGCTGCACGATGAAGCTCAACGCGGCGACCGAGATGGCCGCGGTGACGTGGCCGGAGTTCGCGGACATCCACCCGTTCGCGCCGCGCTCGGACGTCGAGGGCTACCTCGGGATGATCAGCGACCTCGAGACCTGGCTCGCCGAGGTCACCGGGTACGACACCGTCTCCGTCCAGCCCAACGCCGGCAGCCAGGGCGAGCTCGCCGGGCTCCTCGCGATCCGCGGGTACCACCGGTCCCGCGGGGACGACGCGCGCACCGTGTGCCTCATCCCCTCGAGCGCGCACGGCACGAACGCCGCGTCCGCCGTGCTCGCCGGCATGAAGGTCGTGGTCGTGGCGTGCGACGAGAACGGGAACGTCGATCTCGACGACCTCCGTGCTCGTGTCGCCGACCACGCCGAGACGCTCGCGGCGCTGATGATCACGTACCCCTCCACCCACGGCGTGTACGAGCACGACATCCGTGACATCTGCGACGCCGTGCACGACGCCGGCGGCCAGGTCTACGTGGACGGCGCGAACCTCAACGCGCTCCTCGGGCACGCACGCTTCGGGGACTTCGGCGGGGACGTCTCGCACCTCAACCTGCACAAGACGTTCTGCATCCCGCACGGTGGTGGCGGCCCCGGTGTCGGGCCCGTCGCGGCGAAGGCGCACCTCGCGCCGTTCCTGCCGGGGCACCCGTTCGCGCAGGACGACGACCGCCGACCCGGGTCGACGTCGTCTTCGGACCAGCGGCTCGCGCATGCCGGTGGTCCGGTCTCGGCCGCGCCGTACGGCAGCCCGAGCATCCTGCCGATCACGTGGTCGTACGTCCGCATGATGGGGCTCGAGGGGCTCACCCGTGCGACGGAGACCGCCGTGCTCGGTGCGAACTACATCGCGGCGCGCCTCGGTGACGCGTTCCCGGTGCTCTACACGGGCGAATCGGGGCTCGTCGCGCACGAGTGCATCCTCGACCTCCGTCCACTCCGAGACGCCACCGGCATCACCGTGGACGACGTCGCCAAGCGCCTGGTCGACTACGGCTTCCACGCGCCGACCATGTCGTTCCCGGTGGCGGGCACGCTCATGGTGGAGCCGACCGAGAGCGAGGACCTCGCGGAACTCGACCGTTTCGTCGACGCGATGCTCGCCATCCGCGCCGAGGCCGGGGCGGTCGAGCGTGGGGAGTGGCCGGCGGACGACAACCCGCTCGTCGGGGCGCCGCACACGGCTGCGTCGGTGATCTCGGGGGAGTGGACGCACGCCTACACGCGGGAGCAGGCGGTGTACCCGCTGCCCGGCATCGCCGAGCGGAAGTACTGGCCGCCGGTGCGTCGTATCGACCAGGCGTACGGCGACCGCAACCTGGTGTGCGCGTGCCCGCCGGTGGAGGCGTTCGCGTAGACCCCGTCCACACGTCGACGGCCCCGGAGCATCTCGCTCCGGGGCCGTCGGCGTTTGCGGGCGCGGGTGCGTTCGTCGGGTTGCGGGTGCGGGGTGCGCCGTGCGGTGTCCGTCCGTGTCCGTCGGCGTTTCCGAGCCGGAACGACATCGTCGCTGTCGTACGACAGCGATCCTGTCGTCCGTTGCGGACGCTGCCTGTTGTGCACGCGCAGAAGCGACACCCTCGTCGTCGTACGACAGCGGTGTTGTCGTTCTGAATCCGCGCCGCCGACCCCAGCTCCCTGCCCTCGAACCTCCTACCACGCCCCCGAAACCCGGTGGAGCGGTCCGATTCGTCCAAGCGGTGGATCATTGCGTCCAGACGCCGCACAGCCCACACATGGGGTCGGGCGTGTCATGCCCGCCGAAACGCGGACACGAGCCTCCGTGACATGACCCCCGAAGAGGTGGCACACTGCGAGGAACTGTTCCGATGCGCAACGAAGATGATGCAGATGCAACAATCCAGCATGTTGCGCCCTGAAACGCGCATATCTTGCAGCATCTCGCAAGGATCATGCAAGTTGGTTACCAGCGTGTAACCGTTCGTTCCAGGGTTTGGCGGGTTCTCAGCGCACTGCCTACAGTGCAAAGGTCAAACGCGCCTGGCGACACCTCTGTGCCGGGCGCGTCCCATGCACCAGGAGGAACTCTTGATCAAGAAGCGCGCTGGGCTCGCAGCCCTCGCCGTGCTCGGGGCCACAGCAATCGCCCTGGCCGGCTGCTCCAGCAACAGTGGTAGCGGCAGCAACTCGGGCTCCGGCTCGACGAACGCGAACGGCATCGTCACCACCAACGGCAGCGAGCCCCAGAACCCGCTCATCCCCTCGAACACCACCGAGACCGGTGGTGGCAAGATCATCAACTCGATCTTCGAGGGACTCCGCTCCTACGACGCCGACGGCAAGCCGGTGAACGAGGTCGCGAAGAGCATCACCACCGACGACTCGAAGACGTTCGACATCAAGCTCAACACGGGCTGGAAGTTCACGAACGGCGAGAAGATCACCGCAGAGTCCTTCACGAAGGCGTGGAACTGGGCGGCGCAGAAGTCCAACGCCCAGGGCGCGAGCTACTACTTCGAGAACATCGAGGGCTACAGCGCCGACGCCGACTCCGAGCTCACCGGCCTCAAGGTCGTCAGCGACGACGAGTTCACCGTCACCCTGAAGTCCCCGCAGTCGGACTTCCCGCTCTCGCTCGGCTACTCGGCGTTCGTGCCGCTGCCGTCGTCGTTCTACGACGACCCCAAGGCGTTCGGTGAGAACCCGATCGGCAACGGCCCGTACAAGCTGGCCAGCAAGAGCGCGTGGACGCACAACACGGACATCAAGCTCGTCACCAACAAGGACTACGAGGGCAAGCGCAAGCCGAAGAACGGTGGTCTGACGATCACGTTCTACACCTCGCAGGACACCGCGTACTCCGACGCGCAGGGTGGCAACCTCGACATCCTCGACGCCGTGCCGGACAGCGCGTTCGCGAACTACAAGTCGGACTTCCCCGACTCGAACGTGAACCAGCCGGCCGCGATCTTCCAGGGCATCTACCTGCCCTACTACCTCGACCACTGGAAGGGCGAGGAGGGCAAGCTCCGTCGCGAGGCGGTGTCGATGTCCATCAACCGCAAGCAGATCACCTCGAAGATCTTCGACGGCACCCGGACGCCGGCCAGCGACTTCACCTCGCCGGTCATCGACGGCTGGTCGAAGGACCTCAAGGGTTCCGACGTCCTGGACTACAACAAGTCCGAGGCGAAGAAGCTCTGGGCCGAGGCCGACAAGATCTCGCCGTACAACGACACCCTCACCATCTCGTACAACGCCGACGGCGGGCACGAGGCGTGGGTGACCGCGGTCGCGAACAGCATCTCCAACACCCTGGGCATCAAGGCCGAAGGCAAGGCGTACCCGACCTTCCAGGAGGCGCTGGACGTCCAGACGAACGACAAGCTGACCGGCGCGAGCCGTACCGGCTGGCAGGCCGACTACCCGTCGCTGTACAACTTCCTCGGCCCGACCATGGGTGAGGGCTCGTCGAACAACTACTCGCGCTACGACTCGGCAGAGTTCAACGACCTGCTCAAGCAGGGCCAGTCGGCCGACAGCGTCGAGGCAGGCAACAAGATCTTCGACCAGGCCCAGGAGCTCCTGCTCAAGGACCTGCCGGAGATCCCCCTCTGGTACTCGAACGTGACCGGTGTGTGGTCCGCTGACAACGTGTCGAACGTCAAGTTCGGCTGGGACTCGGTGCCGCTCTACTACGACGTCGAGGTCAAGAAGTAACGAACTGATCGCAGGTATCCTGCATCAGCAGCAACACCACCGGACGGGGGTTCGGGGACGATCAGTCCTCGGGCCCCCGTACCGCGGCGGCAACACCTCCCCCCCACGACCCAAGCGGGCGCCGCCTCCCGCGCCGGGCAGCCGTGTCAACTCACGCGACGTCCACCCACGACGAAATGACTGTGATCCACATGCTCGCTCCGAACCAGGCGGAGATCTGATGCTCTGGTACCTCGGGAAGCGCCTCCTGCAGCTGATCCCCGTGTTCTTCGGTGCCACGTTCCTCATCTACCTGATGGTGTTCCTCCTCCCCGGAGACCCCATCGCCGCGCTCTTCGGCGACCACCAGCCGTCGCCGCAGGTCATCGAACAGATCCGCGCGCAGTACAACCTCGACAAGCCCTTCATCGTCCAGTACCTGCTGTGGATCGGCGGCGTGTTCCGCGGCGACCTCGGCATGACGTACTCGGGGATCCCGGTCACCGAGCAGCTCGCGCAGGCGTTCCCGATCACGGCACGCCTCGCGATCCTCGCGCTGGTGTTCGAGTCGGTCGCCGGCATCGTCGTCGGTGTCATCGCCGGCCTCAGGAAGGGCAAGCTCTTCGACGCCACCGCGCTCGTCGTCAGCCTTTTCCTCATCTCGATCCCGGTGTTCGTCATCGGCTTCGTCCTGCAGTACGGACTCGGGATCCAGCTCGGGCTGTTCCGTGCAACGGTCTCCGGTCAGGCGCCGTGGTCGGAGCTCGTGCTCCCCGCGATCGTCCTCGCGACCGGGTCGTTCGCCTACATCGTGCGACTCACACGGGCCAGCGTCGCCGAGAACATGAGCGCCGACTTCGTGCGCACCGCCACGGCGAAGGGCCTCCCGCGTCGCCGCGTCATCGGTGTGCACATCTTCCGGAACTCGCTGATCCCGGTGGTCACCTACCTCGGCATCGACATCGGCAACCTGATGGTCGGCGCGATCGTGACCGAGGGCATCTTCAACATCCACGGCGTCGGCGGCACGGTCTACCAGGCCGTCAAGCTCGGCCAGGGTCCGACCGTCGTGTCGTTCGTCGCCGTGATGGTCATCATCTTCATGCTCGCCAACCTCCTGGTCGACCTGCTGTACGCCGTCCTGGACCCGAGGATCCGTTATGCCAAGTAACACCGAATCGCGCTCGGCGACGCACTACGTCGCGCCGCTCGAGGAGACGCCGCTCCAGGCGATCGACAACGTCAACGAAGACGAGAAGACCCGGTCGCTCTGGACCGACGCGTGGGACTCCATGCGCGTCCGTCCGATCTTCTGGGTGTCGAGCGTCCTGATCGTCCTGATCATCGCCGTCGCGCTGGTGCCGGGTGTGTTCGCACACGCCGACCCGCGTGCGTGCGACCTGTCGAACTCCGGGAAGGGCGGCAGTGCCGGCCACATCCTCGGGTACACCCGTCAGGGCTGCGACGTCTACTCCCGTGTCATCTACGGCACGCAGAACTCGCTGCTCGTCGGCCTCGTCGCGACGATCCTCGTGGTCATCGTCGGCGTGATCGTCGGCTCGCTCGCCGGTTTCTACGGCGGATGGCTCGACTCCGTGGTGTCCCGCATCGGTGACATCTTCTTCTCGATCCCGACCGTCCTCGGCGCGATCGTGATCATGTCGAGCATCCCGCAGCGCAGCCCGTGGACGGTCGCACTCGTCCTGGCGGCGTTCGCGTGGCCACAGATCGCCCGCATCATGCGCGGTGCGGTGCTGTCCGCGAAGAACGCGGACTACGTCACCGCATCGGCAGCACTCGGTGTGAGCCGGTTCAAGACGCTGATCCGCCACGTCATCCCGAACTCGATCGCCCCGGTGATCGTCGTCGCGACCGTCTCGCTCGGCACGTTCATCGTCGCCGAGTCGACCCTGTCGTTCCTCGGGATCGGTCTGCCGCCGTCGTCGCTCAGCTGGGGCTACGACATCAACGCCGCGCAGCCGTCGCTCCGTACCAACCCGTCGACGATCTTCTGGCCGTCGCTCGCCCTGTCCATCACCGTGCTCGCGTTCCTCCTCCTCGGTGACGTGGTCCGCGACGCACTCGACCCGAAGGCGAGGGCCCGCCGATGAGCGAGACGCTGACCGAGCCGACCGCGCGTCGCGCCAACGCGAACGGCGCGCCGCTCCTCGAGATCTCCGGTCTCGAGATCGGCTTCAAGACCCAGAGCGGGTTCGTCCAGGCGGTCCGCGGTGTCGACTTCACCCTCGAGCAGGGTGAGCGACTCGCGATCGTCGGCGAGTCCGGTTCCGGCAAGTCGACGAGCGCCCAGGCGATCATCAAGCTGCTGCCCGGCGCCGGCCAGGTGACCGGCGGATCGATCAAGTTCAACGGTCGCGAGCTCGTCGGCCTCTCCGACAAGGAGATGTCCGAGATCCGCGGCAAGGAGATCGGCTACGTCCCGCAAGACCCGATGTCGAACCTCAACCCGCTGTGGACCATCGGGTTCCAGGTGGAAGAGGCGATCCGTGCGAACGGCATGGCCACCGGCAAGAAGGCCGTGCGCGAGCGTGCGATCGAGGTCCTGAAGGAAGCGGGTCTCGGCGACGCCGCGAACCGTCTCAAGCAGTACCCGCACGAGTTCTCCGGCGGCATGCGGCAGCGCGTGCTCATCGGGATCGGCCTGTCGAGCCATCCGCAGCTGCTCATCGCCGACGAGCCGACGAGCGCGCTCGACGTGACCGTGCAGCGAGTCATCCTCGACCACCTCGAGACCCTGACCCGCGACTACGGCACGAGCGTCCTCTTCATCACGCACGACCTCGGCCTCGCTGCCGAGCGTGCCGAGAAGCTCGTCGTGATGTACAAGGGGCAGGTCGTCGAGGCGGGTCCGTCGCAGGAGATCCTCGGCAACCCGCAGCACCCGTACACGCAGCGACTCGTCGCCGCGGCGCCGTCCCTCGCCAGCCGCCGCATCCAGTCGAAGGTGCAGCACGAGAGCATCGCGATCTCGGACAGCGGCAGCGACGACGCCGAACTGATCGCACGCGCCCAGGAGCGCGAGCACCAGCCGGCCGAGGACCTCATCGTCGTCAAGAACCTGCAGAAGATCTACAAGCTGCGCGGGAAGAACCTCGCGTCGCGTGAGTTGAAGGCCGTCGACGACGTGTCGTTCTCGATCCCGAAGGGCACCACCACGGCGCTCGTCGGTGAGTCCGGCTCGGGCAAGTCGACCGTCGCCAAGCTCGTGCTGCAGCTCGAGGGCATCACGAGCGGCACCGTCCAGTTCGACGGCACCGACATCGGTGCGTTGAAGGGCAAGGAGCTCTTCGACTTCCGCCGCCGTGTGCAGCCGGTGTTCCAGGACCCGTACGGTTCCCTCGACCCGATGTACAACGTCGGGAACACGATCGCGGAGCCGCTCGTCACGCACGGCGTCGGCGACAAGGCGTCGCGTCGCGCTCGCGTGCGTGAGCTCCTCGACCAGGTGGCGCTGCCGTCCTCGATGGTGAACCGGTACCCGAACGAGCTCTCCGGCGGTCAGCGGCAGCGCATCGCCGTCGCGCGTGCACTCGCGTTGAAGCCCGAGGTCATCGTGCTCGACGAGGCGGTCTCCGCGCTCGACGTGCTCGTGCAGGGTCAGATCCTCGAGCTCCTCACCGAGCTCCAGTCGGAACTCGGCCTGACGTACCTGTTCATCACGCACGACCTCGCCGTCGTCCGCCTCGTCGCGGACAACGTGTGTGTCATGCGCAAGGGACAGATCGTGGAGAAGGCGACGACCGACGAGGTGTTCGCCAACCCGCGCGAGCAGTACACCCGCGACCTCCTGGCCGCGATCCCGGGCGCCTCGTTCGAGTTCGGACGCTGAGCACCCGTCCACCGCACACGGAACGCGTCGCCCCGATGGGGCGGCGCGTTCCGCGTTTCCGCCCCACCCGCCCCGTCGAGCGGGCGAAATACCGTGGCCCCCCGAGCGCCCACCCGGGTATACCGCCCGCTCGACGTGCGGGCGTGCTCCCGCGGGCCGCGCCTCCGTCGAGTGGGCGAGATACCGTGGTCGCCCCGAGCGCGCACCCGGGTATTCCGCCCGCTCGACCGTGGACACGGACTGGAGGACCGCCCCTCGTCCGCGCGGCTGTCCTGCCCGCCTCGTACCCGGATCGACGCCGGGTGAGATCGCAGTCCGTGTCGCCTCGGGTCCGCCGAGCCGACACGGATGGCGACTTCACCGTGAGACGCGCTCCGCACGCGGCCGAGCGGGCGAAATGCCAGGGTTGGGCTTGGGACCGACACGGGCATTTCGCCCGCTCGAGTCAGGGTCCGCCACGCGCGCACCCACGCTCGTCCGCACGCACCCACGCCCGCACGCACGAGTGCCCGCACGCGCGCTTGCACGCCCTGATGGCGCCCTGCCCGCACGCCGGCGGGCGGGGTCAGAGGCGGGCGGCGGCCATCGACGCGGCGATGGCGAGGATCGTGATCGCGAGGATCGTCCACCCGTGGACACGGTGCACGATCGGGTGCGGGGTGACGGTCGCCGGAGGCGGGCCGTCCTGCGGAGCCGCCGCGGGGACGAACGCGAGCACCTCGGCAGCCGCAGCGTCCACGGTCACCGGCACCGAGCCTCCCGGCCGGTCCACGCGCAAGCGTGCCGTCGGCCGCGGCGCGATCCAGATGCGACGGTCGGGTTCGTTCGACTGGATCTCGAGGCCGTACTTCGTCCGGACGCCGGTGACGCGTTGCCAGGCGTACGTCGAGGTACGGCGGACGTCGACGACCACGAGCGCGTCTGGGGTGAGCAGCAGCCGAGGACGCCAGAGCGCAGCCCATGCCACGAACGCGATGAAGATACTCGGGATCGGCACGAGGAGGACCGACGTGTCACCGCGGCTGATGAAGCCGAGGACGAGCAGGACGGCGGCGACGGCCCAGAGCACGATGGCCAACGTCCGCATGCCGGGAGCGACGATGCGCGCGGGTACGGGGCCGGGGGAGTCGCTCACGGCTCCATCGTAGGAGAGGTGCGAGAGTGCCTCCCCGGAACCGTCTGTTGAGCGGGCGTGAAACGCCGTGCGCGTACCAACTGACGACCCGATGTTCCGGGGAGGCAAATCCATGACGGATCTCTCGTACCGACGATGGTCCCCGACCCCAGTTCGGGTGTCAATACCCCCGAACGAAAGGATCAGGAAACCGACACGCCGATCGAGCGCAAAGTCGATGCGGACGTACCTACCGGACGAGCTGTTCGATCTCCCCGCGGATCACGGAGGCCTTCGGGAACCGGAGCCCGACGAGTCCGACGTGCCGCCAGCGGACGATGCCGTCCGGGCCGATGACGAACACGGAGCGTCGGAGTCCGAGTCCCGGCGCGCGGACGCCGTAGTCGCGGATGACGGTGCCTGCGGTGTCGCTGAGGAGCGGGAAAGTGAGCGAGGAGTCGCGGGCGAAGGCCTCGTGCGAGTCGAGCGCCTGCGGGCTGATGCCCCAGACGACGGCACCGAGGTCGCCGAATTCGTCGAGCTCCTCCTGGTAGCTGCAGAGCTGCGCGGTGCAGACGGGGGTGGCATCGCCCGGGTAGAAGGCGAGGACGATCGTGCGACCGATCTCGGACGACAGGTCGTATTCGTCGTCGGTGCGCACCCCGTCGCGGACGATCATGCCCGGCAGGGTGAAGGTCGGGGCGGGTTCGCCGACCACGGGGATGCTCATGTGCACAACGTACGGCGCGCGGGGGCAGGGGAGCCCTCGGCGCGCTGCGCGAGGCCTGTGAGTCCGGATGGTTGCTGTCGAAACGGCCAGCGGGGCCGAGCGCTGCTGCGCTCGACCCCGCTGTGTCGTGTCCGTCGGTGGCTACTTGGTGAAGCCGACCTTCGTCCAGTCGATGTTCTGTGCACCCGCGAACGCGCCGTAGTTGGCGAGCTTCGGGTTCTGTGCGACGAGCGCCGGCTTGGCCGTGATGGGCATCGAGTGCCCGATCGCCCAGACCTGCTTGTCGATCTTGTTCCAGATGACGTTGGCCTTGTCCGAGTCCGGCTCGGAGAGGGCCTGCTTCGTCAGCTTGTCGATCGTGTCGGAGCTGACCCGGCCGTAGTTCTGTCCGACGCTGCCCGACGTGTAGATCGTCGCGCTGCTGGAGTGGAAACCGGTGCCGCCCCAGACGAAGATCGTCATGTCGTAGTTGCCCGGCGTGACGTACTGCTCGAAGAAGTCGTCCGTCGCGACCGACTTCAGCGTGAGCTTCACACCGACCTCCTTGAGCTGCTGCTGCATGACCTGGGCCAGCTGCTGCGACGTCGGAGCACCGGAGGGGATGGTGATCGCGATGGAGAGCGCCTTGCCGCCCTTCGACCGGTACGTGCCATCCGTCTTCCAGCCGTCGTCGTCGAGGATCTTCTTCGCCTTCTCGACGTCGAACGTGGCGTTCGGCTTGATGTTCGACTTGTAGCCCTTGTCGGTCGACAGGAACAGGTGGTTGTCGAGGGTGCCGAGCTTGTAGGGCAGCGTGCCACCGATGACCTGCGCCAGCGCGTCGCGGTTCACCGCGTGCTGGATCGCCAGTCGGAGCTGCTTGTCCTTGAGCAGGCCGTTCGTCGAGAAGTCGACGTGCGTGTACTGGGCGGACGTGGACGCGAGGATCTTCGTGTTCTTCGCGTTCTTCACCCGGTCGAAGCGCTCCGACGTCGTCGTGAGGACGGAGTCGATCTCCTTGTTCAGGTAGGCGTCCACGTCGGCGTTGCCGTCGAGCGAGCGGAAGATCACCTGATCGAGCTTCGGCTTGTCACCCCACCAGTTCTCGTCGGGCTTCATCGTGACCGTGCCGGCGGTCTCGTTGAGGTCGGTGATCTTGTACGGGCCGGAGGAGACCGGGACCTTGCCCTTGTAGTTGTTGTTGAACTGGTCCGGCGTGCTCGTCTGGCTGGCCGGGTAGAGCGGGCTGAACAGCGACTTCCAGTCGGAGAACGGTGTGGCGAACTTGACCACGACGTCGCGCTCGGTCGCGCCCTGGGTGACGGAGTCGATGTCCTCGTACCCGGTGGACCCGGCGATCAGGTAGTCCTTGTCCGTGCCGTTGGTGGTCTTCCACTCGTTCTCGAAGTCACGCCAGGTGATCGGCGAGCCGTCGTTCCACTTGGCCTGGTCGTTGATCGTGTACGAGATGGTGAGCGGGTCGTCGCTGGTGACCTCGGCCTTGGACACGTAGTCCGTGTTCAGGGTCGGAGCGCCCTTGTCGTCGATCGTGTAGATGAACGGCATCGTCGCCTGTTCGATCGTCGACGCGTCGACGAGCGGACCGTCGACCTGGTTGTAGTTCCACTGCGACACCCACTGCGAGATCGGCAGACGGAGTGTCCCGCCGTTCTGCAGGTCGGAGACCGGCTGTGCGTTGATCTGTGCCGACGTCGGCAGGGTCTTCTTGCCGGAGTCGCTGGAGCTGTCGTTGCCGGAGCTGCCGGAACCGCCCGAGCAGCCGGTGACGGCGAGTGCGATCCCGGCGAGGGCCGCCGTGACTGCAAGGAATTTCCCGTGCTTCATTCTGTTCCCCTCGTGAAGTTGGGATTCACCTTATGGCCCTCGCGCGGGGGTGGGAGAACATTTCGTGTTCGAACCATCAATCGTTACCCGGCCGGACGGTCCATGTGATCTGCCGGAAACAAACGGGGCCGTAAGGTGGCGGAATGATCCGCTTCCTGGCGCGTCGATTCGTGTACTACGTCGTGCTCGTCTTCATCGCGACCTCGCTGACCTACTTCCTGGCATCGGCGACGTTCAGCCCCCGCTCCGTCTACGCGCAGCGCAACCCGGCGCCGTCGGCGCAGGTCATCGACGCCAAGCTCGACGACATCGGCGTCAACGACAAGACGCCCATCGTCATCCGGTACACGCACTGGCTCGGAGACGTCGTGCACGGCGACCTCGGACAGACGATCCAGGACCGCTCGGTGAACGAGCAGTTCTTCCCGCGGCTGGGCGTCAGCCTCCGTCTGCTGCTGGTCGGGTCGGTCGCCGGCATCGTGCTGGGGGTGCTCGTCGGTGTCTGGAACGCGATCCGGCAGTACCGGTTGTCGGACCGGGTGAGCGCAGCGATATCGATCGTCCTGTTCTCGACGCCCGTGTTCCTGACCGCCGTCTTCCTGAAGATCGGGGCGACGAAGCTGAACCAGGACGCGGGACGCCAGATCATCAACTTCACGGGGGAGGCCACCCCCGGGTTGGACGGGTCCACCTGGACGCTCCTGCTCGACCGCGGTGCGCACCTGCTGCTGCCGACGATCTCGATCGCCGTCGGGCTCATCGCGATCTACAGCCGGTACCAGCGCGCGACGATGCTCGATGTGTTGGGCTCGGACTTCCTCCGCACGGCGCGGGCGAAGGGCCTGACCCGCGGTCGCGCGACGTTCAAGCACGGCCTGCGGACGGCACTGATCCCGATGACGACGCTGTTCGCGTACGGGTTCCTCGGGATCCTGACCGGCGCGACCCTGACCGAGAAGATCTTCGCGTGGAACGGGCTGGGGTCGTGGTTCATCGACGCGGTGAACAACAACGACGTCAACGTGGTGACCGCGTACACGCTGTTCGCGGCGGTGGTCGTCCTGGTCGCAGGGTTCCTGGCCGACGTCGCGACCGCAGCACTCGACCCGCGCGTGCGGAGGAGCTGAGATGACCGACACCCGCATCGAGCCCGTCGACCCGACCCTCGTCGCCCGCAGCGACACCCCGGCACGGGCGACCCGGCAGAACAACCGCTTTGCGCAGACCGTCCGCCGCCTGTTCATGAACCGCGGCGCGGCGATCGGCACCGTCGTCGTGCTGCTGCTCTTCGCCTTCGCGTTCATCGGGCCGCTGGTCAGCCCGTGGCAGTACTCGCAGATCGACTACACCGCGTTCACGCGACCGCCGAGCGCAGCGCACTGGTTCGGCACGAACGGGATCGGTCAGGACGTGTTCGCCCAGACGGCCAGGGGCATGCAGAAGAGCCTGCTCATCGGACTGCTCGTCGCGGTGTTCTCAACGGCCATCGCGGCCATCACCGGGGCCGCCGCCGGGTACTTCGGCGGGTGGGTCGACCGGCTGGTGATGTTCTTCGTGGACATGCTGCTCGTGCTGCCGTCGTTCCTGATCATCGCGATCATCAGCCCGCGCATCCAGAACGCCGGCTGGATCGTCCTGGTGGTCCTCATCACCGTCTTCGGCTGGATGATCACCGCCCGCGTCGTCCGCTCGATGACGCTGTCCGTCAAGGAACGCGAATTCGTCCGCGCCGCCCGCTACATGGGCATCGGACCGTTCCGGATCATCTTCCGGCACGTGCTGCCCAACGTGGCATCGTTCCTGATCATCGACGGCACGATCCAGGTCGCGACCGCGGTGCTCGGGGAGACGACGCTGAGCTACTTCGGCTTCGGTGTGCAGGCGCCCGACGTCTCGCTCGGCACCCTGATCGCCCAGAACCAGGACAACGCGCTGACGAGCCCGTGGCTGTTCTACTTCGCAGCCGGTGCCCTCGTGGTCTTCGCGATCGCCGCGAACCTCATCGGTGACGGGCTGCGGGACGCGCTCGACCCGACGTCGACCACCGGCAAGCGGCAGAAGCGGAACCGTCGTCGCGACCAGAACCAGGCGGCCGTGGACGTCGCCGCGTTGAACACCCAGGCCGGAGCGGGCGCATGAGCACCACCACGACGAACACCGACGAGATCCTCCGCGTCCGCGACCTGCACGTCCGCTTCCCGACCCCTCGGGGCGAGGTGCACGCCGTCCGCGGGGTGGACCTCGAGCTCCGTCGTGGCGAGGTCCTCGGCATCGTCGGCGAGTCCGGCTCGGGCAAGTCGGTCACGAGCATGGCGATCCTCGGCCTGCTCCCGGAGACCACCGTCGTCACCGGCTCGATCGACCTCGACGGGCAGGAGCTCGTCGGTCGCAGCGACCGGCAGATGAGCAAGCTCCGCGGGTCGAAGGTGGCGATGGTCTTCCAGGACCCGCTGTCCGCCTTCACGCCGGTGTACACGATCGGCGAGCAGATCGCCGAGACCGTCCGGATCCACCGCGACGTCACGAAGCAGCAGGCCCGTGAGCGTGCGATCGAGCTCCTGAAGCTCGTGGGCATCCCGCAGGCGGAGAGCCGGGTCGACGCGTTCCCTCACGAGTTCTCCGGCGGCATGCGGCAGCGCGCGATGATCGCGATGGCGATGGCGAACGACCCCGAGGTGATCCTCGCCGACGAGCCCACCACGGCGCTCGACGTGACGATCCAGGCGCAGATCATCGACGTGCTCCGGACCGCGCAGCGGGAGACCGGCGCGGCACTGGTGTTCGTGAGCCACGACCTCGGCGTCATCGCCGGGATCGCCGACCGGATCGCGGTCATGTACGCCGGACGGATCGTGGAGACCGCCAGCGCCGACGAGCTGTTCGCGCGGCCCCGGATGCCGTACACGATCGGCCTCATCGGCGCCCTGCCCAGGCTCGACGAGTCCAGCGGCGGTCCGCTCGTGCCGATCCCCGGATCGCCGCCGTCGCTCATCGGGCTGGCCGACGCGTGCCCGTTCGCCGATCGCTGCCCGCTCGCTGCGGAGGCATGCCGGACGTCCGAGCCGGCGCTCGAGGTCCTCGACGTCGCGGCCGGCGTCCCCGGTGAGGCGCCGGTGGACACGAGCGTCCCGCACGCCGCCGCCTGCCACCGCACCGACGAGGTCGCGAAGGCCCACGCCGACGCGGGAGCGATCTTCACGCTGCCGTCGATCGACACCGCCCCGGCCGCGCACGTGCAGCGCGCCGACCGCGACCCCGTCGTCCAGGTCGAGGGGCTCACGAAGACGTTCCCGCTCGTCAAGGGCTCGGTCTTCCGCCGCAAGGTCGGCGAGGTCTACGCCGTCGACGGGGTCGACCTCGACATCCGCCAGGGCGAGACGCTCGGGCTCGTGGGGGAGTCCGGCTCCGGCAAGTCCACGACGCTGCACCAGCTGATGGACCTGGAGCGTCCCGAGGTCGGCACCGTCGAGCTCTTCGGCGCCCCGGTCGACACGAGCAAGTCCGGCACGAAGACCCTCCGCAACCGAATCTCGATGGTGTTCCAGGACCCGGCGGCGAGCCTCGACCCACGCATGACCGTGTACGACGTGGTCGCCGAACCGCTGCGAGCAGTCGGAGCGAGTGCCGACCGCATCGCCGAGCGCGTGCCCGACCTCATCGAACTCGTCGGACTCCGTTCCGCCGAGGCCGACCGCTACCCGCACGAGTTCTCCGGCGGCCAGCGGCAGCGCATCTCGATCGCCAGGGCGCTCGCCACCGAGCCGGAGCTGATCGTCCTCGACGAGCCGGTCTCCGCACTCGACGTCTCGATCCAGGCCGGCGTGCTCAACCTGCTCGCCGAGCTCAAGGCGCGCCTCGGCCTGTCGTACCTGTTCGTCTCGCACGACCTGTCGGTGATCCGGCACGTCGCGGACCGCGTCAGCGTGATGTACCTCGGCCGCACGGTGGAAGAGGGCGCCGTCGACGAGGTCTTCGAACGCCCGATGCACCCGTACACGGCGGCGCTGATGTCGGCGGTGCCGGTGCCCGACCCGGTGATCGAGCGCAGCCGGACGACGATCCTGCTCCCCGGTGACCCGCCGAGTCCCACCGAGCGTCGGACCGGCTGCCGGTTCCGGTCGCGCTGCCCGCTGTACGCGATGCTCCCGGACGCGCAGAAGTCGCGCTGCGAGGACGAGGTCCCCGAGAAGACGTCGCACCGCGGCGCTTCGGTCGACCACCGCGCGGCGTGCCACTACCCGGAGCAGGTGGCGACGCTGACGGCCTAGCCGCCGCTGGATCGAGTGCGCAGACGACGGGCTCCCGGACCTGTCCAGCCCGCGCCTTCTGCGCACTCGTCCGTCGGCGGTCCCGTCCGCAGCACGAGCGGGCGAAATACCCGGGTCACGTCGCGCACCCACCCGGGCATTTCGCCCGTTCGTGAGGCGCGCCCGCCGACGGTCGCAGGCGACCAGGTGCCGGACAGGAGGCTCGGTGCCGGACGCGCACCGAGCCTCCTGTCCGCCGCGTGGTCGCGATCACGCGCCGTTCGCGATCGAGTGCGCAGCAACGACGGCCGATGCTGCCCGGTGGTCGCCATGTCCGCGCACTCGGTGGGTGTGCGCCGGAACGGCGCGGCGGTCGGACGGCGAGAGCGCAGCAGGTGCGATCCAGCGCCCCGGGACGCCGCCACCTCCGCGCACTCGTCCCCGGCCGGGCCGCCCGGACAGCCGGCCCGCGCGGCCGGCCCGCCCGGCCGGACCACGCACCGGACCACGCACCAGACGGGAGGCTCGGTGCCGGACGCGCGCCGAGCCTCCCGTCCGCCGCGTGGTCGCGCCCGACGCATCGAGGGAGCAGAAACCATCGGGTCGCGTCCGCGGACCCGACCATTTCTGTTCCACTCGACGGAGTGGGGACCCCCTCGGCGCTACTCGAACAGCGCGGGGAAAGCGTGCGCCACCCAGGGGTACCCGACGAAGACGGCGGCGTCGAGGATGCAGTGCGTCACGATGAGGGGCATGAGCCGGCCCCACTTCGTGTAGATCCACCCGAACGCGATGCCCATCACGGCGTTCCCCACGAACGCACCGAAGCCCTGGTACAGGTGGTAGCTGCCGCGCAGCAGTGCGGTGGACAGGATGATCTGCCAGCGCCCCCACCCGATCTCGCCGAGGCGCGCGTACAGGTACCCGATGACGATGACCTCCTCCTGCAGCCCCGACCGGATCGCCGAGAGCAGCAGGACGGGGATCGTCCACCAGTACGAGTCGAGTGCAGCGGGGTTCACGTTCACCGTGAACCCGAGCGCACGGCCCGTGAAGTACAGCGCGAGCCCCGGGATCCCGATGCCGAGCGCGATGAGGACGGGGACGCCGATGTCGGACCCGGCCCGGAACCGGTCGATGCCCAGGCGCGACAGGTGTGGTCGGGTGGTGTTCCAGAGCAGGTAGCAGACCAGCGCGACCGGGGCCAGGTCCACCGCGATGCCGACGAGCTGCCTCGCGAGGTCGACGTACTGCACCGTGGTCGTCGACGTGTTGAGCGCCGTGGACTGCTGCCCGAGCGGGGTGGTCTGCGACAGGTCGTCGATGATCTGCAGCACCGAGTAGAGCGCGCTGCCGCCCAACGAGAGCATCAGGACGATCGTGATCTCGACCCACGTTCGCCGTCGGCTCATGTGCTGTACTCCTGCCACTTGCGAACTACCGGTAGACTGGTGTGTCGGGCGTTCTGCCCGCGGGTGCGGTGTCGTGACGACGTCGGCCCGACACTCTCCCAGAAATTGAAGGATGTCCTGTATGGCGCTCGCCACCCGGTCCGACCTGCGCAACGTCGCCATCGTGGCACACGTCGACCACGGCAAGACCACGCTCGTCGACGCGATGCTCACGCAGACCAACTCGTTCGACGCCCACTTCGAGGGCGAAGACCGGATGATGGACTCGAACGACCTCGAGCGCGAGAAGGGCATCACCATCCTCGCGAAGAACACCTCGGTGCTCTACAACGGGAAGCACGCGACCGAGTTCGGCTCCGACGGCCCCATCACCATCAACGTGATCGACACCCCCGGCCACGCCGACTTCGGTGGCGAGGTCGAGCGCGGCCTGTCCATGGTCGACGGTGTCGTGCTGCTCGTCGACGCGTCGGAGGGCCCGCTGCCCCAGACCCGCTTCGTGCTCCGCAAGGCGCTCGCCGCGAAGCTCCCGGTGATCCTGCTCGTCAACAAGACGGACCGCCCGGACTCCCGCATCGACGAGGTCGTCTCCGAATCGCAGGACCTGCTCCTCGGTCTCGCGTCCGACCTCTCGGACGAGGTCGACGACCTCGACCTCGACGCCATCCTCGACGTCCCCGTGGTCTACGCCTCGGGTCGTGCCGGTGCCGCCAGCCGCAACAAGCCGGCCGACGGCTCGCTGCCCGACAACGACGACCTCGAGCCGCTCTTCGAAGCGATCCTCCAGCACGTCCCGGCCCCGAAGTACGACGACGAGCACCCGCTGCAGGCGCACGTCACGAACCTCGACGCCTCGCCGTTCCTCGGCCGCCTCGCGCTGCTGCGCATCTTCCACGGCACGATGAAGAAGGGCCAGACGGTCGCCTGGGTCAAGCACGACGGCACCGTCCAGAACGCCCGCATCACCGAACTCCTCATCACCAAGGCGCTCGACCGCTACCCGGCTGAGTCCGCCGGTCCCGGTGACATCGTCGCCGTCGCCGGCTTCGACACGATCACCATCGGTGAGACCCTGACCGACCCCGAGGACGTCCGCCCGCTGCCGACCATCACGGTCGACGACCCGGCGATCTCGATGACCATCGGGACCAACACGAGCCCGCTCGTCGGCAAGGTCAAGGGCCACAAGCTCACCGCGCGCATGGTCAAGAACCGCCTCGACAGCGAGCTCGTCGGCAACGTCTCGCTCAAGGTGCTCGACATCGGCCGCCCCGACGCGTGGGAGGTCCAGGGTCGCGGCGAGCTCGCGCTGGCCATCCTCGTCGAGCAGATGCGTCGAGAGGGCTTCGAGCTCACGGTCGGCAAGCCGCAGGTCGTCACGAAGCGTGACGAGAACGGCAAGCTCCAGGAGCCGTACGAGCACATGACGATCGACACGCCGGAGGAGCACCTCGGCGCGATCACGCAGCTCATGGCTGCGCGCAAGGGTCGCATGGAGAACATGACGAACCACGGCACCGGCTGGATCCGCATGGAGTTCATCGTGCCGTCGCGTGGCCTCATCGGCTTCCGCACGTCGTTCCTCACCGAGACCCGCGGCACCGGCATCGCCAACGCGATCTCGCACGGCTACGCCGAGTGGGCCGGCCCGATCCAGACCCGCATCAACGGCTCGATCGTGTCCGACCGCTCCGGTGTCGTCACGCCGTTCGCCATCACGAACCTCCAGGAGCGGATGACGTTCTTCGTCAACCCCACCGAAGAGGTCTACGAGGGCATGGTCATCGGCGAGAACTCGCGCGCCGACGACATGGACGTGAACATCACGAAGGAGAAGAAGCTGACGAACATGCGTTCGGCGAACGCCGACTCCTTCGAGTCGATGACGCCGTCGCGCCAGCTCTCCCTCGAGGAGTGCCTGGAGTTCGCCCGCGAGGACGAGTGCGTCGAGGTCACCCCCGACGCCGTGCGCATCCGCAAGGTCGAGCTCGACGCACAGGCTCGCCAGCGCGCGTACGCCCGCCTGAAGCGTCAGGACGCGTAAGCACCAGCACACAGTGCACGAGGAGGTCGAGGGATACGGTTGATGCCGTGACTCTCGACCTCCTCTCGCTGTACCAGGACCTCCACGCCCACCCCGAACTCGGCTTCCAGGAGCACCGCACCGCCGGTGTCGTCTCCGCGAAACTGCACGAGCTGGGCGGTATCGACGTGACCGAGGGCGTCGGCGGCACCGGCGTCGTCGGGGTCCTGTCGAACGGCGACGGTCCGGTCATCTGGCTCCGTGCCGACATGGACGGCCTGCCGGTGGAGGAGCGCACGGGCCTGCCGTACGCGAGCACCCACCGCGGCACCGACGAGACCGGCGCCGACGTCCCGACGATGCACGCCTGCGGCCACGACATCCACGTCACGTGGCTCCTCGGCACGCTCGAGCGCCTCACCGCGACGAAGGCCGACTGGTCCGGCACCGTCGTCGCCGTGTTCCAGCCCGCCGAAGAGGTCATCTCCGGTGCCCGGGCGATGGTCGACGACGGCCTCGTCGAGCGCTTCCCGAAGCCCTCGATCGTGCTCGGCCAGCACTCGGCACCCGCCCCGGTCGGCATGGTCGCCGTCGGTGCCGGCGCGGTGATGGCGTCGAGCGATCGGTTCGCCGTCACGTTCAACGGCCGCGGGGCCCACGGCTCGGCTCCGCAGTCCTCGCTCGACCCCGTCGTCACGGCGGCGTCGGCGGTCGTGCGGCTGCAGACGATCGTCTCCCGCGAGACCTCCCCGAGCGACGCGGGTGTCGTGACCGTCGGGAGCTTCCACGCCGGAAGCCGGGCGAACATCATCCCCGACAAGGCCGTCATCGAGATCTCGACGCGGGCGCGCAACGAGGAGACCCGCGGCCGCATCATCGACTCGATCGAGCGCATCGTCCGCGCCGAGAGCCAGGCGGGTGGCCTGCCCGAGCCGACGATCGAGCGGTTCCCGGGTGCCGACGTCCTCGTGAACGACCCGGAGCAGGCAGCCAAGGTCCTCGATGCCCTCCGTCCGGCGGTCCCGAACGCCGTCGACCTGGAGTCCGGCCTCGCGATGGCGTCGGAGGACGTGGGGCAGCTCGCCACGGCCGCTGGTGTGCCGATCGTGTACTGGTTCACGGGCATCACCGACCCGGAGCTGTTCCGTCGCGGCGAGGACATCCCGAGCAACCACTCGCCGTTCTACGCGCCGCAGGCGGAGACCGCGATCCCGGTGGGCGTCGACGCGCTCGTCGCGGCCGCGCGCGCCTACCTGCGCTGACGCGCGGACCTTCCCACAACGCCCGCATTGGGAAGCGGTTTCGCGCGTAGGGGGTCGAAAGAACTGACCCCCTACGCGCGTTTCGACCCCCTACGCGCGTTTCGACCCACCAGCGGACCGGACGGGAGGCTCGGGTCGCGCCCGGCAGGGAGGTGAGACTCCCAGGGAACTCGCGCCGAGCCTCCTGGCTGACCCGTTAGCTTGTCGGCATGCGCAACGCCATCCGCACCCCGCTCGTGGCCGCCGTGGCGGCCGGCATCGCCCTGGCCGGGCTCACCGGCTGCTCCTCGGACACGCTGAAGCAGGCGACCGACCTCGGGTCCTCGGTGGCATCGGACGTCAGCGAGCACGTGCAGGGGATCGACGGCTCCGCGATCGAGCAGGGCATGTCGAACATCGCCGGCGGTATCGACGGCGCGCTCGACACCGCGCTGAAGGGCGCGAACGTGACCTCGGACGGCAAGGTCCCCGAGGGGTTCCCGACCGCAGCGGTGCCGCTCGTGGACGGGACGGTGCTCGGCGGTGGGACCGGTCCGAACGGGTCCGGCTGGGTGGTGCAGGTGCAGGCCGCCGGGGTGGACGACTTCGCCGCGGCCGCGCAGCAGCTCACCGAGGCCGGGTTCACCGAGTCGGCGAAGCGGTCGGACACGTCGAGTGCGTTCGGGATCTTCCGGAGCGATGACCACCGGGTCGTCCTGACCTTCTCGAAGTCGGACGCCGGGGCGACCGCGACGTACATCGTCACCCCGCGCTAGGCAGGCCTCGTCCGGCAAGGGTCCCGTACGCTTGGACCCGATGTCGAAGGCCACCGCGACGCGCCCCGAGCGTGTCCTCATCGTGCACGCCCACCCCGACGACGAGACCCTGTCGTCCGGTGGCACCATCGCGACGCTCCTCGAGCTCGGGTCCGAGGTCACCGTGCTCACGGCGACCAGGGGCGAGCGCGGCGAGATGCTGACGCCGGAGCTGGCGCCGCTGTTCGGTGACGCGCCGCGCGTCGCCGCCCACCGTGAGACCGAGATCGCGGCGGCACTCGCCGCCCTCGGGGGACCGGCGCACCTCTGGCTCGGCGGACCCGGTGCCCGACCGACCGATCTGCCCGAGCGCCGCTACACGGACTCCGGCATGCAGTGGGGACCGGACGGGCGAGCGGTCGCCGCGGACGACGCCCCAGCCGATTCCCTGACGATGGCCGACCTCGGCGAGGTCGTCGACGACGTCCGCGCCGCGATCCGCTCCACGGCGGCGGACGCGGTCATCAGCTACGCCGACGACGGCGGGTACGGACATCCGGACCACGTGCGGGTGCACCACGCGGCGAAGTACGCGGCGAAGGCCGAGGACGTCCCGTTCTCGATGATCGTCGACCCGGGATCCGGTGAAGCGGACCTGACCGTGGACGTGCTCCCGGTCCGGGCGAAGGTCCGTGCAGCGGTCGAGCAGTACCGCTCCCAGGTCACCGTCGACCCCGTCGATCCCGCCGACCCGCTCGCTCTGTCGTGGGTGATGCCGCACGGTGCGCGTCACCAGGCTCCGGCTACCGAGGCCTTCCGGCACGACACACCGCCGTCGGCGCCCGCTCCGGAGACGTACGCCGAGATGACCCCTGCCGGGAAGGCGACCGCGGTCGTCGTGTCGCTCGTGGTCGGGCTCCTCGCCGGCGGACTCGGCACGATCACCCACCAGCAGACCCTCGGGGCCTTCCCGATCGGCATCGTCCTCACGACGTTGATCGTCGTCGGGCTGACGGTCGGCGTGCGGTTGTTGTACCGGTCGCGGGCGATGGTCGCGGCGATCGGCATCGGGGTCATCGTCGCGACGCAGGTACTGGTCTCGGTGGGCGGGCAGAGCTCCCCGCTCGTGCTCGCGAACACCGCCGGGTACGTGTGGACGTTCGGACCGGCGATCGTCGCCATGCTGGCGCTCGCGTGGCCAGACCTGTCCGGTGCGCGCGCCGCCGCCGACGCCCGTGTCGACGCCGACGGACCGCGGTCAGGGACGCCGGCCGCCCGCGAGTAGACTCGAAGCGCTCAGTTCGAAGGGAGCAACCCGACCGTGACCTACGTGATCGCCCAGCCCTGTGTCGACGTCAAGGACCGCGCGTGCATCGACGAGTGCCCCGTCGACTGCATCTACGAGGGCGATCGCTCGCTGTACATCCACCCGGATGAATGCGTGGACTGCGGCGCCTGCGAACCCGTCTGCCCGGTCGAGGCGATCTACTACGAGGACGACCTCCCGGACGAGTGGGCCGACTACTACAAGGCCAACGTCGAGTTCTTCGACGAGGTGGGCTCCCCGGGCGGTGCCGCCAAGGTCGGGGTGATCCACAAGGACCACCCGGTCGTCATGGCCGAACCGCCGCGCGGCTGAACGACGCGCACGTGGCACTCGACCTCCCCGACTTCCCCTGGGACCAGCTCGTCCCGTTCAAGCAGCGCGCGGCCGAGTACGAGGGCGGCATCGTCGACCTCAGCGTCGGTTCCCCCGTCGACCCGACCCCTTCGGTCATCCGCCGGGCACTGTCCGACGCAACGGACGCGCACGCCTACCCGCAGGTCGCCGGGACCCCTGCGCTCCGCCAGGCCATCGCCGACTGGTACGGCCGCCGCCACGGCGTGGAGCTGAGCGAGGACCAGACGCTGCCGACGATCGGTTCGAAGGAGTTCATCGCCGGACTCGCGCTCTGGCTCGGCATCGGGCGGGGCGACACCGTCGTGTTCCCCGCCGCCGCGTACCCGACGTACGAGCTCGGCGCGGCGCTCGTCGGTGCCACGGCCCTGGCGTCGGACGACCCCGCCGCGTGGCCGGAGGGCACGAAACTCGTCTGGCTGAACTCCCCGGGCAACCCCGACGGGCGGGTGCTCTCGATCGAGGAACTCCGCGTCGCCGTCGCCCGCGCCCGTGCCCTCGGCGCCGTGATCGTGGGGGACGAGTGCTACGCCGAACTCGGCTGGGAAGCACCCTTCGACCAGCAGCCGACCCCGACGATCCTCGACCCGCGCGTCGTCGGCGACTCCGTCGACGGTGTGCTCAGCGTGTACTCCCTGTCGAAGCAGTCCAACCTGGCCGGCTACCGGGCCGCCTTCGTCGCCGGCGACGCTGCGGTGCTCGCCGAGGTCCTGGCCGTCCGGAAGCACACCGGCATGATGCCGCCGCTGCCCGTGCAGCAGGCGATGATCGTCGCGCTCGAGGACCAGACGCACGTGCAGCAGCAGAAGGCGCTGTACCGTGCCCGTCGCGGCATGCTCCGGCGTGCGCTCGAGGGCGCGGGCTTCCGCGTCGACCACAGCGAAGCGGGCCTGTACCTCTGGGCCACCAGGGGCGAACCGGCACTCGACACGGTGGCGTGGCTGGCGGAGCGGGGCATCCTCGTCGCCCCGGGGACCTTCTACGGCGCGGCCGGCGGCGAGCACGTCCGTGTCGCCCTCACCGCGACGGACGAGCGGATCGCAGCGGCGGCCCAGCGGCTGACGAGCGGCCGACGCGTGGCATCGGCGTAGGCGAGCGGGGCGGCGACCCGGCCGCAATTCGTGAGTCCCACCAAGTTCCGAGGCTCTGGGTGTGCGCGAGCGACAGACGGCGCGATTAGGCTGTTCTCGTGACTGACACTGCCAATGACGCTCAGAAGACGGCCACACCGCCAACGACGCCCGTCCCCGTGAGTCCCGCCGCCGAGCAGGCGACGGAGACCGCGACGCTGTCGTACCCGGGTGGGACGGCGGAGTTCCCGATCCTGCCGAGCGTCGACGGCGCGTCCACGGTGGACATCTCGACCTTCAAGAAGCAGACCGGGATGAACACGCTCGACTACGGGTTCGTGAACACCGGGTCGACGAAGAGCGCGATCACGTACATCGACGGCGACCAGGGCATCCTGCGGTACCGCGGGTACCCGATCGACCAGGTCGCCTCGAACTGCACGTTCCTCGAGGTCGCCTGGCTGCTCATCTACGGTGAGCTGCCGACCGAGTCCGAGCTCGAGGACTTCGACGCGCGCATCCGCCGGCACACGCTCCTGCACGAGGACCTCCGTCGCCTGTTCGACGCCCTGCCGCACTCGGCGCACCCGATGTCCGTGCTCTCCAGCGCGGTCAGTGCGCTGTCGACGTACTACGAGGACGACATGGACGTCGACGACCCGGAGAAGGTCGAGCTCCAGACCGTCCGGCTCCTCGCGAAGCTCCCGGTCATCGCCGCCTACGCGCACAAGAAGTCCATCGGGCAGGCGTTCCTGTACCCGGACAACTCACTGTCGTTCGTCGACAACTTCCTGCGCCTGAACTTCGGCACCATGGCCGAGACCTACACGCCGAACCCGGTGCTGACGAAGGCGCTCGACCGGCTGCTCATCCTGCACGAGGACCACGAGCAGAACGCCTCCACCGCGACGGTCCGCCTGGTCGGCTCGACGAAGGCGAACATGTTCGCGTCGATCTCCGCCGGCATCAACGCCCTGTACGGTCCACTGCACGGTGGCGCGAACGAAGCCGTCCTCGAGATGCTCCAGCAGATCAAGGACTCCGGCGAGCCGGTGCAGCGCTTCGTCGAGCGCGTGAAGAACAAGGAGCGCGGGGTGAAGCTCATGGGCTTCGGACACCGCGTCTACAAGAACTACGATCCCCGCGCGAAGCTCGTGAAGGAGTCGGCGGACGAGGTGCTCGAGTCCCTGGGCGTGCAGGACGACCTGCTCGACATCGCCCGCGAGCTCGAGGAGATCGCGCTCAGCGACCAGTACTTCATCGATCGCAAGCTGTACCCGAACGTGGACTTCTACACCGGCATCATCTACAAGGCGATGGGCTTCCCGCCGCGGATGTTCACCGTGCTGTTCGCGATCGGGCGCCTGCCCGGCTGGATCGCCCAGTGGCGCGAGCTCAACAACGACCCCCTCAACAAGATCGGTCGCCCGCAGCAGCTCTACGTGGGTTCCCCGAAGCGGGACCTGCCCGCTCGCTGACGCCGCGCACCCGCTCACGTGGTCGCGCCCGCCGACGAACATCGCGCCCCGTCGTGACGGGGCGCGATGTTCGTGCGGGGGCGCGACGCTGCGCGCGACCGCTCCACCGTGGACTGCAACCGCTTGGAGGCCCGGTGCCGGTCTCGCGGACCGGCACCGGGCCTCCAGGCGGTTGCCTGCGTGAGCACGAGGTCGCCGGCCCACCGCGCACCCCGGCGGCGCGTGCGCAGACGATCTGCCGCCTGGTCGCGCCCGCCGACGAACACCGCGCCCCGTCGTGACGGGGCGCGGTGTTCGTGCGGGGGCGCGATGCGCGCGGGTGCGTCGCTACGCGTGGAGCGCGGTGTTGAGCTGGATGCCCTCGCCCTGGCGCTGCAGCGCCTCCACGGCGCCGGAGACGCTGTTGCGGCGGAACAGGATGTTCGGCGCGCCGGACAGCTCGGCTGCCTTCACGGTCTTCGGGGTGCCGTCGGGGTTCGGCGCCGATCCGACCAGCACGACCTTGGTGCCGGCGGTGACGTAGAGGCCGGCTTCGATGACGGAGTCGTCGCCGAGGGAGATGCCGAGCCCGGCGTTCGCCCCGAGGAGTGCGCGCTCGCCGAGCGAGACGCGGTGCGTGCCGCCGCCGGAGAGCGTGCCCATGATGGACGCCCCGCCGCCGATGTCGGTGCCGTTGCCGACGACGACGCCCTGGGACACGCGGCCCTCGATCATGGCGTCGCCGAGGGTGCCGGCGTTGAAGTTGACGAAGCCCTCGTGCATGACGGTGGTACCCGGTGCGAGGTGTGCGCCCAGTCGGACACGGTTGGCGTCGCCGATGCGGACCCGGTCCGGCACGATGTAGTCGACCAGGCGGGGGAACTTGTCGATCGCGTGCACGGCGATGCCCGCGCGCTGCAGGGACGGGCGGAGGCGCGTCAAGTCGGCGGGGAGCACGGGCCCGGCGTTCGTCCACGCGACGATCGGCAGGTGACCGAAGACGCCGTCGAGGTTGATCGTGTTCGGGCGCACGTGCAGATGGCTGAGGAGGTGCAGGCGCAGGTAGGCGTCCGGGGTGCTGGCCGGGGCTGCGTCGATCTCGATCTCGACCGTGACGGCCTCGATGCGGACCCCACGGCGGTCGTCCTCGCCGATGTGCTCCTGCAGCTCGAGGGGGAACTCGGCGTCCGCGGGGAGCGCGCCGAGGTGCGTCTCCGGGAACCAGGTGTCGAGCTCGGTGCCATCGGAGGCGACGGTCGCGAGGCCGTGGCCCCAGGCGGAGGTCGGGCGGGCGGTGGTGTCGGTCACGGCTCCAGGGTAGTGGTGCCCGGTAGGGTGACCGCATGCCGGAGCAGCTCGACCTCACCGCCTCGTCCATCGACATCACCCGTGCCATCTGCGACATCGAGTCGGTGTCCGGCAACGAGCGGTCCCTCGCCGACGCGATCGAGGCGGTGCTCGCGCCGCTGCCGCACCTCGAGGTGATCCGCGACGGTGACGCGATCGTCGCGCGCACGAACCTCGGCCGTGACCGCCGCGTGGTGATCGCCGGCCACATCGACACCGTGCCGCTGAACGACAACCTGCCGACGGAGTTCCGGACGGCGGAGGACGGCACCGAGATCCTCTGGGGGCGTGGGACCGTCGACATGAAGGCGGGCTGCGCGGTGCAGCTGAAGCTCGCGTACGACCTGGCGGCACCGTCGGTGGACGTCACGTGGGTCTGGTACGACCACGAGGAGGTGTCCGATGCGCTGAACGGCCTGGGACGCCTCGCACGCACGCGCCCGGAGCTCTTGGCCGGCGACTTCGCCATCCTGGGTGAGCCGTCCGGCGCCCAGATCGAGGGCGGATGCAACGGCAACCTCCGCGCCGAGATCCGTGCCTACGGCAAGCGCTCGCACAGCGCCCGCAGCTGGATCGGTGACAACGCCATCCACAAGGCGGCACCGATCCTGGCGACCCTGGCCGCGTACGAGCCGCGCACGGTCGAGGTCGACGGGCTCGAGTACCGCGAGGGCCTCAACGCCGTGGGGATCACCGGCGGCATCGCCGGCAACGTCATCCCGGACGAGGTCATGGTGCACGTGAACTACCGGTTCGCGCCGTCCCGTTCGGCTGACGAGGCCGTCGCGCACATCCGCGAGCTGTTCGACGGCTACCAGGTGGACATCGTCGACCTGGCCGCCGGCGCACGCCCGGGTCTCGACGCGCCGCTCGCGCAGGACTTCGTCGCCGCGGTCGGCGGCCCTGAGCCCCGCCCGAAGTACGGCTGGACCGACGTCGCCCGTTTCTCGGCCCTCGGCGTCCCCGCCGTGAACTACGGCCCGGGCGAGCCGGTGTTCGCACACCACGACGACGAACAGGTCCCCGTCGCGCAGATCACCGCGGTCGAGGACGGTCTGCGTCGGTGGCTGACGGCGTGACCGCCGCGTCGCCGTCTGGCTCCGTGCCGGTCCGGCGTCCACGGCCAGGGGTCGCGCGCTGGCGTGCCCGGTACCGCGTCGTGCCCTGGTGGGCGCGGATCACCGTCGTCTACGTGCTCGCCCGGATCGTCACCGGCGCGATGCTCATGGGGTTCTCGAGCATCCAGACCGCGAACTCGTTCACGTTGTCGCACCCGCCGTACCTGTCGTTCGCGTCGATCTGGGACGGTGCCTGGTACCGTGTGATCGCCTCGGCCGGGTACCCCTCGACGCTGCCGCTCGACACCGCAGGGCACGTCACCGAGAACGCGTGGGCGTTCATGCCGGCGTACCCGTTCCTGGTCCGCGGGCTGATGCTGCTCACGGGGGCGTCCTTCGAGCTCGTCGCGGTCTCGGTGTCGCTCCTCGCCGGGTGGGGCGCTGCGCTGGTCTTCCGCCGGCTGATGGGGCGGTTCCTCGACCCGGCGCGGGCGACGTTCGCGACGGTGCTGTTCTGCGTCGCGCCGGTCTCGGTCATGTTCCAGGTCGCCTACGCCGAGGCGATGGGGGTGTTCCTGCTGGTCGTCGCGCTGCTGCTCCTCGTGCAGCGCCGGTTCTGGACGATGCTGCCCGTCGTGCTGCTGCTCGGCATGACCCGCCCCACCGGGCTGGCGTTCGCGCTGCTGATGGTGCTCTTCATCGGCGTGTGGTGGCTCCGGCCCGCGTGGGTGCGGATGCCGTCGCGCCCGTCGTTCCGGTCGCTCGTCCCGCCGGCGGTCGTGGCGGTCGTCTCCGGTCTGGTCGGGCTCGCGTGGCCGGCGATCGCGTGGGCGGTCACCGGCGTCCCGAGGGCGTACACGGACACGGAGCTCGCCTGGCGGTCGTCCTACATCGGGTGGAAGGAGCTCGTGCCGTTCGCCCCGTGGGTGCAGGGGTTCGGGTGGTGGTTCCGGCAGCCGGCCGGCGGGGTGCTGCTCGCCCTGGTGCTCGTCGGGTTCGCGGCGTTCGTGTTCATGCCGCCCGCGCGGCGGATCGGGCTCGAGCTGCGGCTCTGGGCGGTCGCCTACCTGGTGTACCTGCTCGCGGTGTTCTTCCCGCAGTCCAGCACGTGGCGCATCCTCCTGCCGATCGCACCGCTGCTCGGGATCGTGGCGCTGCCGCGGTCACGGGCGTACCGCGTGCTGGTCGTCGTGCTGTGCGTCGTGCTGCAGTGGGTGTGGATGTACTACTGCTGGTGGGTCGACGGCTACGACTGGACCCCGCCGTGATCGGTGGGGGCTGCCTCCGCGCTCGCGTCGAGCGCCTCGGCCGCTGATCCGTCCTCGGGCCTCCACGCGGCGGCGGCCGTCACCATCGCGTTGACCGTCGCGATGAACGGCACCGCGAAGAAGGCGCCGACCACCCCGGCGATCGTCGTCCCGGCGGTGACGCCGAGCACGACGCCGAGCGGGTGCACCTTGACGGCGCTGCCCGTGAGGAACGGGTGCAGCACGTGGCTCTCGAGCTGCTGCACGAGCACGACGATGCCGAGCATGATGAGCGCAGGCACCCAGCCGTTGAACACGAGCGCGACGAGCACGGCGACGACGCCGGCGACGATCGCGCCGACGACGGGGACGAAGGCGCCCATGAACACGATCACGCCGATCGGGATCGCGAGCGGCACCTGGAGGATGAGCGCGCCGATCACCACGCCGAGGGCATCGGTGATCGCCACGACGAGCTGCACGCGGATGAAGCTCGTGAGGGTCTTCCACCCGGCGGCACCGGCGACGTCGATGCGCGGTCGTGCCCGTCGCGGGAAGATCCGGACGACCCATGCCCAGATCCGCGGCCCGTCGATGAGCACGAAGATCGTCGTGAAGACGATGATGAACAGGCCCTCGAGCGCGTGGACCGCCCCGGTGCCGGCCTCCTGGAAGCCCGAGAGGATCGACGAGGCGTGTGACTGCAGGTACGCGGTGCCCTTCGACACCCACTCGTTGACCTGCTTGACCGTGATGCCGAACGGTTCGCTGTCGAGCAGGGACTGCAGCGAGCGGATCTGCACGTGCAGCCGGTGTTCGAGCGACGGCAGGTCGTACCGGATCTGTGCCGTGACGACGAGGGCGAGGACACCGATCACCACGACGACGAGGATCAGGCTCGACAGCACCGCTGCCCACTTCGGCCAGCGGTGGCGCTGCAGGAACGACGACATCGGAGCGAGCAGCGCGCACAGGAGCAGCGCGATGAGGAACGGGACGACGATCTCGCTGAGCAGGACGACCAGCGCGATCACGACGGCCAGGAGCGCGCCGACCACGAGCAGTCGCCACGAGAACGCGCCGGCGATGCGCATGCCGGCGGGCACGGCGTCGTCGGCTCCGGGAGCGGGGTCCGGACGGCGCATGGAGGGAATGATCGGCACGCACACAGGGTAGGGAGAAAGGTCGCGAGAACGACGTGATCGATGGCCCCCAACCTGGGCGGTTTCGCAGTTGGCCCTTCCGTACGGGATAATGGGACGGCATGTACTGCACGAAAGGGGACATCTGATGGCAGCCATGAAGCCGAGGACCGGTGACGGGCCGATGGAGGCTGTTAAGGAGGGTCGACTCATCATCGTGCGGGTTCCGCTCGAAGGTGGAGGCCGCCTGGTCGTCTCGGTCAACGACGCCGAGGCCAAGGAACTCCACGACGCACTCGCCGAGGTCGTCTCGGCATAGTTCGTCGACGCTCCACAGCAGAGGGCCCGGAACGCGTACGTTCCGGGCCCTCTGTGGTCCGTGCGCGGTTGTCGTCGGTCGCCGCCATGATGGTCGCGTGCCCCGTTCCCGCCGATCCGTCCGCCGTGTCGAGGAGTACGCCGCCGATCCGATGCCGCGCGGCGCGTGGCCCGCGACGCTCGCTCCCGTCCGGCAGGTGCTCGACGACGGGCTCGACCTCGACACCGTCACGGTCTTCGTCGGGGAGAACGGCGCCGGCAAGTCGACCCTGGTGGAGGCGATCGCCCTCGCCTTCGGCATGAGTCCGGAAGGCGGGTCGACGAACTCCGGCCACAGCACGCGCCCGAGCGAATCCGATCTGTGGGAACACATCGCGCTGCACCGGGAGCCGGGGGTCGACGCCGAGTTCGGTCTCGTGGAGTGGCTTCTTCACGTACCTCGAAGAACACCCGGGGTCCCGGCCGGAGCCGGTGTTCCACGAGCGGAGCCACGGTGAGTCGTTCCTCGACTTCGTGATCGACCGGTCGCAGTGGCCGGGGTTGTGGATCCTCGACGAACCCGAGTCGGCGCTGTCGTTCCAGGGGTGTCTGGCGCTCATCGGGCTGTTGCAGGCGATCGTCGACGACGGCCTCGGGCAGGTGGTCCTCTCGACGCACTCGCCCGTACTGGCGGCGTTCCCCGGAGCGACCATCCACGAGGTCGGGGAGTGGGGCCTCCGGCGCAGTGCCTGGGCCGACCTCGACCTGGTGCGGAACCAGCGCGCGTTCCTCGAGTCGCCGGAGCGGTACCTGCGACATCTCGAGTGAGCTAGGCGGTGACCTTCGTCATCTGCAGCAGGCCGTCACCGGCGGGGGACAGCGAGCTGATCACGGCGCCGGAGGTCGACACCTCGGTGAGCAGCAGCCGGAAGTCGGTCGTCGCACGGTCCCGCTTCACCGGGTCGGCGACCCGACCGCGCCACAGTGCGTGCGGCACCAGGACGGTCCCACCGAGTCGCGCGAGCCGCAGCCCGTGCTCGACGTACTCGATGACGTGCTCGGGGTCGGCGTCGACCAGGACGACGTCGTAGGACGCCTCGTTCATGCGGGGGAGCACCTGGTTTGCGCGACCCGGGATCAGCCGGACGCGCGACGGCGCGGTCCCGGCGGCGATGTAGGCGTCGCGGGCGTACTGCTGGTGGTCGACCTCGATGTCGATGGTGGTGAGGGTGGCCTTCGGGGCGCCGCCGAGGAGGTACAGCCCGGAGACCCCGAGGCCGGTGCCGATCTCGATGATGCCGGTCGCTCGGGATGCGGCCGCGATGACGCTCATCTGCGCGCCGATCGACGGAGCGACTGCTTCGACACCGAGCTCGAGCGAGTGCTCGCGGGCACGGGCGATCACCTCGGACTCGGAGACGACGTCCTCCGCGAACTTCCAGTTCGACTCTTTCTCTGACACGCACACTCCTCGAACGACAACTCTAGGGTGCAGTTCGGCCGGTTCGGGTTAGGCTCGCTCGTGTGAACATCCCGCTCGACAAGATCCTGATCATCGGGATCATTGCCGTGCTCTTGCTCGGGCCACAGCGGCTGCCGATGTACGCGCAGAAACTCGCCGAGTTCGTCAAAGCGGTCCGACGGTTCGCGGACACCGCCAAGGACCGCATGCGCGAGGAGATGGGCCCGGACTTCGACGACGTCGACTGGCAGCAGCTCGACCCGCGGCAGTACGACCCGCGCCGCATCATCCGCGACGCGCTCCTCGACTCCGGCACCGGCGCTGCCGCTGCTGCCGCCCCGCAGGTGACCGCCACGAAGGTCCGTGCGCCGGCACCGATCGTGCCGCTCGCCGCCGGCGAGAAGGCGCCGTACGACGGCGAAGCGACCTGACGCCCGCTTTCTCGCGAGACACCGTCATCCGCACGAGACGCCGCCGGTTCCGGCGGCGTCTCGTGCGTTCCGGGGCGTCTCGCGCCTGCGTGACCGCCCGCGGACGGGAGGCTCGGTGCCAGCTGGCACCGAGCCTCCCGTCCGTGCCGTGGTGCGTTCCGACCCATCCCGCCCGCAATGGAAAGCCGAATCGCGCGTAGGTGGCCCGGAAAACCGGCCTCCTACGCGCGATTCGGCTTCCTACGCGCGGTTCGACCCGCTACTTCAGGTCGGCCAGGAAGCGGTCGGTCCAGGCCAGGGCGGACGACCCCGTCACGGAGTTGCACGTCGCGGACGCGGTGCTCGTCGGCGTCGCGCAGGGGGTGTCGCGGTCGAGGGACCAGGTGTGCACCCCGGCGAGCCCGTGCGACTTCGCGTACGACGACACCGTGTCGACGTCGGCGAGCGTGAAGACCTCGTCCGAGGCGTCGTTCACCCCGAGCATCGGCGTGACCTCGATCTTCGACGATGCGATCCCGTACGTGTGCTGCAGGTTCGTCACGGCCTGGATGGTGGACTGCCCCATCTCGCAGGTCGACCCGACAATGACGCAGTTCGCCGCGGTGGCCCGGCCGAAGTCCATCGTCATGAGGTTGACCGTGTAGTTCGTCAGGCTGGACGCCTTGATCGCCTTCACGGTGGCGTCACCCGTGCTGTTCAGTCCGCCGTACGATCCGTCGGACGCGGCCAGGGTCGCGAGGGTGAACGAGAAGCGCAGGCCCGGGTACTTCGTCTGCGCGAGCGCCGCGGCGTTCACGAGGTTCTGCACGTCGGCTGCCGACTGCCCGCTCTCGATGTCGAAGTCGACGCCGATCATGTGCGGCGACGCGTACCGGGCGATGAAGCTCTGGAGCGCGGTGCCGGAGCACTTGAACGACCCGGCCGCTCCGCCGGTGCTGACGATGTAGTTCACGCCGGCGGCGTCGAGCTTGGGGATGTTGGCGCTCGCGAACGCGTCGGCGGCGACCCCGCCCCAGTTCTCGCTGCCGCAGGTGCCGGTCGCGAACGCGAGGGTGATCGCCTTGAGCCCGGGCTCCCTGGTCGAGACCAGGCTGTTCGAGCTCCCGACGACCGGGATGCGCGTGCCCGTGACCGCGGTGTTCATCGCGTTCGTGTTCCAGTCGAGGTTCACGGTGACGTCCTTGTACGGGCTGAAGACCAGTCCGCTGGCGGTGCCGGTGCTGCCGTTCCCGGGGTTCGTGGTGCCGCCGCCGCCCGTGCCACCGCCGGGCGTTGTGGTCCCGCCCGTGCAGGCCCCCGTCGAGGTCCACGGCTGACCGCTCCCCGTCGCGCCCGAGTGGGTCGCGGGGTCGTCGCCCTGCGTCCACCAGTTCGCGGTGTAGTTCGTGCCGTTCTCGCTGACCGTCTGCCCGCCGCTGTAGGCGGTGCCCGACGCCCACGCGGTCGCGCAGGTCGTCGCGGCGGTGGCGGCCGTGGCCGGTACGGCTGCGAGCGTTCCCCCTGCGAGCGCTGCTGCCACGGCGCCGATGACGCCGATCCGGATCCTGGTGGTCCTGTTCACCTGGGTTCTCCAATGCTTCGGCCGACGTCGTCGTCAGCACGGTGGAGCTCCTGCACCCTGAATACGCAGGAGCATTGTGGAATACCCCTGCATATTGCTCTCGGCAACAGGTGTGCGTCCATGAGGAGACGTACAGGAAGCGTGAACCGGAGTGTGGCGCCGGTCAGGAGAGGGAGAGCCCGAGCTTCCGGCCGGACAGTCCACGGCCCATCGTGGCGACCCGGTCCGCGATCGCGGTCAGTGCGACCGCGGCGACGTCGTCCGGTGCGCCGAGGACCACCGGGACGCCGGCGTCGCCGCCCTCGCGGAGCGGGACGGAGAGCGGCACGCTGCCGAGCACCGGCACGGGGGAGTCCTGCCCGCGGGACAGGCGGGCTGCGGTCTCGGTGCCGCCGCCCTCGCCGAACAGGTGCAGCACGGAGCCATCGGGCTGGACGAGGCCCGCCATGTTCTCGACGACGCCGACCACACGCTGGCCGGTCTGTCGCGCGACGATGCCGCTGCGCTCGGCGACGTCCGCCGCGGCGGCCTGGGGTGTGGTGACGACGAGCACCTCGGCGTGGGGGAGCAGCTGGCCGACCGAGATCGCGACGTCCCCGGTGCCGGGCGGCATGTCGAGCAGGAGCACGTCGAGGTCGCCGAACCACACGTCGGACAGGAACTGGTTCACCGTGCGGTGCAACATCGGGCCACGCCAGGACACCGCGGTGGAGGGATCGTCGACGAACATGCCGATGGAGATCACCTTCACGTCGTGGGCGACCGGCGGCAGGATCATGCTGTCGACCCGGGTCGGACGGGGTGCGACGCGACGCTCGTCCGTGAGGCCCATCAGCCCCGGGACGCTGAACCCGTGCACGTCGACGTCGACGATGCCCACCCGGAGGCCGCGACGGGCGAGCGCGACCGCGAGGTTCACTGTGACGGTGGATTTCCCGACGCCGCCCTTGCCGCTCGTCACGGCGATCACCCGCGTCAGCGAGTCCGCGGTGAACTGCACGCCCTGTGGACGTCCCTCGCGGAGGCGTTCGGTGAGCGCCTTCCGGACCGCTGGGTCCATCACCGAGACGTCCACGTCGACGTGGTGCACGCCGTCCACGGAACCGGCGGCCGACCGGACGTCGCGCTCGATCGTGTCGGCGGCCGGGCACCCGACGATCGTGAGCTGCAGGTCGACGCGCACCGAGCCTCCTGGCTGGACGTCGACACCACGGATCATGTCGAGCTCCGTGACGGGCCGTCGGATCTCGGGATCGATGACGCGGCCGAGCGCAGCGAGGACCGCGGCGCCGAGCTGTTCGTCGGTGGCCTCAGCCACGGGTGGTGCTGCCGGGCTCGTCGGCGAAGCCGGCGTCGTCCGCGTCACGCCGGTCGAGCTCCTCGAGCAGCGATCGGAGCTCGGCGCGGATGAAGTCCTTCGACGCCATGTCCCGCATCGCCAGGCGGAGTGCGACGACCTCGCGGGCGAGGTACTCGGTGTCGGCGAGGTTCCGCTCCGCGCGCTGCCGGTCCTGTTCGAACTGGACGCGGTCGCGGTCGTCCTGCCGGTTCTGCGCGAGCAGGATCAGGGGCGCCGCGTACGACGCCTGCAGGGACAGCACCAGGGTCAGCGCGGTGAACCCGATCGCCGCGGAGTCGAACTGCCACGGCTTCGGCGTGAGGGTGTTCCACCCCATCCACACGACGCAGAAGAGCGTCAGGCCGACGAGGAACCAGGGAGTGCCCATCGCTCGTGCGATGCCCTCGGTCGCACGGCCGAACGCGTCTCCGCGGCCGGAGCGGCGTCGGGTCGGCAGGACACTCGTCCGCATGCCCTTCGGGGAGTCGAGTCGGCCGTCCGGACGCTGCTCGCGCCGGTTCTCATCCGTTCGTGCCACGTGCGGTCCTCCTTCCGGTGCTCACGGGGGGCCTGCGGGTCTTCGTCCGGGGACGGGCGGGTTCGCCGTCCCCCTGACTCCGCCAGTCGTCCGGCAGGACGTGGTCGAGCACGTCGTCGATCGTCACCACCCCGACCAGGCGGTGGGCGTCGTCGACCACGGGGACGGACACGAGGTTGTAGGTCGCCATCACACGCGTCACCTCGGCGGCGCTGGCGTCCACCCGGACCGGCTCGGTCTGCTGGTCGATCAGCGTGCCGAGTCGCTCGTTCGGCGGGTAGCGCAGCATCCGCTGGAAGTGCACGAGCCCGAGGAACCGGCCGGTCGGCGGCTCGTACGGCGGGAGGGTCACGCAGACGCTCGCGCCGAGGGCCGGCGCGAGCTCGTGCCGGCGGATGAGTGCGAGTCCCTCGGCCACGGTGGCGTCGGCGGAGACGATCACGGGCTCGGTGGTCATCAGGCCACCAGCGGTGTCCGGCTCGTACTCGAGGAGCATGCGGACGTCCTGCGCCTCCTCCGGCTCCATGAGCTGCAGGAGCGCCTCGCTCCGCTCGTCGGAGAGCTCGGCGAGGAGGTCGGCGGCGTCGTCCGGCTGCATCTGGTCGAGGACGTCGGCGGCGCGCGCGTCCTGGAGCGAGGACAGGATCTCGACCCGTTCCTGGTCGGGCATCTCCTCGAGCACGTCGGCGAGACGGTCGTCGGGGAGCTCCTCCGCTACCTCGAGGCGCCGCTCGACGGGCAGGTCGAGGAGCGTCGAGGCGAGGTCCGCCGGCACCAGGTCGGAGTACGCGGCGATGACGTGCTCGGCGGACTGCGACTCACCGGGGAGCTCGTCCTCGGTGACCTCGTTCCACGTGGCGAAGGTCGTCGGCCCCTTGCCGAACGGGGACGGCGTGGTCTTCGGCTTGCGCAGGAAGAGCTGCGACACCTCCCAGTCGCCCTGGCCGCGGTCCTCGATCGCGATGTCCTCGATCGTGGCGCGGATGCGGTCCTTCGTGATGAGGACCTTGCGCCCGAGCATCTCGGCGATCACCCGGACCTCACCGCCGCGCTGTTCGAAGCGGCGCATGTTCACGAGGCCCGTCGTGATGACCTGCCCGGCACCGATCGACGTGATCCGGCCGACCGAGACGAAGATGCGGCGCTTCCCGGGGACCTCGACGATCAACCCGACGACGTGCGGGGGATCGGCCCGGCGGTAGACCACCAGGACGTCCCGGACCTTGCCGACGCGATCGCCGGCGGGGTCGAAGACGGAGCACCCGGCGAGGCGGGCGACGAATACCTTCGAGGCGCTCACCCAGCCAGCGTAGCCGGTCACCCGTCCGTTCCCTGGCCGTCCGTCCTGGTCGTTCCCTGGTGGTTCTCGTGCGATTGCAAGGACGAGGGTGGAAGATGACTGTGTGAGCACTCAGAGCCCCTTCCGCGGTCGTACGGCGCAGGCGTTCCCCACGCTGCCCCGCGGGGACGTCCTCGGCACCTTCGACAGCTACCCGGACGCGCAGGCGGTGGTCGCGAAGCTCGCCGAGTCGGAGTTCCCGGTGAACAAGCTCTCGATCGTCGGCAACGACCTCAAGACCGTCGAGCGGGTCACCGGCAAGATGACCTACGGGCGCGCGGCCCTCGCGGGTGCCTTGTCCGGCCTGTGGCTCGGCTTCTTCTTCGGCATCGTGCTGACGCTGTTCTCGCCGACCGCCGGCGGCCTCATCTTCGCCGCCGCGATCATCGGCGCCGCGTTCGGCATGCTCTACGGCATCGTCTCGTTCGCCATCACGAAGCGGCAGCGGGACTTCACGAGCGTGCACCAGGTGCTCGCCACCAACTACCAGATCATCGTCGACCCGCAGCTCGTCGGGCAGGCGCAGCGCATCCTCGGGCAGTCCGGCGCGACGCCGCACGCCGCGTGGAACCCCGGGCAGCCGGGCAGCGGTGCCGGTGCGCCGTTCCAGGGGCAGTCTGGGCAGCCCGGACAGCCTCCTCGCCAGGAGCCGTGGCGTCCCGGTCCGCCGACGGGATCGCCGTACGGTGGGCAGTCCACGCCGCACAGCCAGTCCGGTCAGCCGGGCCAGTCCGGTTGGTCGGGCCAGTCCGGTTCATCGGGCCAGCCGGGTTCGTCGGGTCAGTCCGGTTCGTCGGGCCAGCCGGGTTCGTCGGGCCAGGCCGGGCAGCCGTTCGGTCAGCCTGGAGGCCCGCGGCAGCCCGGCGCGTCGGCACCCGTCCCCGGTGCGCAGCCGCGCTACGGCACCAACGACGGTCCGCGGTACGGCGAGACCCCGGAGACGGCTCCGCAGCAGCCGGCCGCGCCGACCGCCGCTCCGGCACCTCGTGCGGATGAGCCGCCGCGGTACGGGGAGCGCGTCCCCGGTGCGACGCCGCCCGCGCGCGCCGACTCTGCTCCCGAGGATCCGGACGCTCCCGCACCGTCCGGCTCGGCTCCGTCGGCTGACGACGACCGGAGCTGAATCCCGGGCCCCTCACGTCCCTTCCCGCACGAGCCCACCCGGCTCGCTGGGCGCTGACGCCCGACTGGTCGCAACGCCCCGTTCGCGTTCGTCGAGCGGTCACGACCTGTCGTCCGAACGCCTCCGAACCGGCCGATCGTGACCGGTGGGCGTCGTGCCGACGGGGTGTTGTGACCGCTCGCGATCGCGGTGGACCTCCGTGCCCGAACGCCGGCGCGCGTGCGGCCGGTGGCGCGGGTGCGGCCGGTGGCGCGCGTGCAGCTGGTGGCGCGGGTGAGCCGCGCGCGAGCATGGGCGTGGGCGTGGGCGGCTACAGGACCTTGGAGTAGCAGGCGGACAGCGGGGCGCCGACGTACGGGCCGAAGTTCGCGATGCGGCTGAAGCCCTCGCGCTCGTAGAACCGGATCGCACGCTTCTGTTCCGTGCCCGTCTCGAGTACGAGCGCGGGGGAACCGAGGTCGAGCGCTGCCTCTTCGAGGCGCCGGAGGATCCCCGTCGCCGCCCCCGTTCCGCGGGACTCGCGACGGACGTACATGCGCTTGATCTCGGTCACCCCGTCGGCCACGAGCCGGAGCCCGCCGCACCCGATCGGCGTGCCGTCCCCGTCGCGCGCCACGAAGAACACCGCGATCGACTCGGCAGTGGGCTTGTCACCGGGCTCGGTGTCACCGCCGTACGTGCTGTCGATCTCGATGCGTTGGGCAGCACGCAGCCGCTGGGCGTCGGGCGAGTCGAAGTGCTCGACGTCGATCGTGATGCTCTGCGAGGAAGCTTCGGGTGTCGTCACCCGCTCAGGCTAGCGCCCGGTGCGGGCGATCCACCCCTCCACTTCCGAGGGGGTCCTGGGGATGCCGATCGACAGGTTCTCGGCGCCGTCGGCGGTCACGAGGATGTCGTCCTCGATGCGGACACCGATGCCGCGGAACTCCTCCGGCACCGTCAGGTCGTCCTGCTGGAAGTACAGGCCGGGCTCGATCGTGAAGACCATGCCGGGCTCGATGATGCCGTCGATGTACATCTCGCGACGGGCCTTCGCGCAGTCGTGCACGTCGAGCCCGAGGTGGTGGCTGGTGCCGTGCACCATGTACCGGCGGTGGAACTGGTTGTCCGGCTGCAGTGATTCCTCGGCCGAGACGGGCAGGAAGCCCCACTCGGAGGTCTTGCGCGCGATGACCTCCATCGCCGTCGCGTGCACCTGACGGAACGTGATGCCCGGCTTCACGATGGCGAACGCAGCGTCAGCGGCCTCGAGCACGGCTTCGTAGACCAGACGCTGCACGGCCGTGAACGTGCCGCTGACCGGCAGCGTGCGCGTGATGTCCGCGGTGTAGAACGAGTCCACCTCGACGCCGGCGTCGATGAGGATGAGGTCACCGGGCTGCACGGCGCCGTCGTTGCGGGTCCAGTGCAGGATGCAGGCGTGGTGGCCGGACGCCGCGATGGTGTCGTACCCGACCGTGTTGCCGTCGGCGCGGGCACGGCGGTTGAACGTGCCCTCGACGATGCGCTCGCCCCTGGGGTGTGCGAGGACCGCGTCGAAGTCGGCGATCACGTCGGCGAACCCGCGCTGGGTGGCGTCGACGGCCTTGCGGAGCTCGTTGACCTCGTACGGGTCCTTGACGAGGCGGAGCTCGGAGAGGTCTCGGGCGAGCACGTCGTCCGTCGCCGCGACGTCGTCGGTCGCGGCAGCGCCACCGACCGCGGAGCCGAGGCGCTCGTCGAGGGAGCGCGTGAACTCGGAGTCGGCGTCACGGACGACGAGCACCGAGGCGTCGAGGGCGTCCTGGACCCCGGAGAACTCGCCGAGGTCGGCGGTGGCGATGCCCAGGTCGGCGGCGACCTCGTCCAGCGAGGGGCGCGGACCGACCCAGAACTCGCCGATCTCCGGGTTCGCGTAGAACTCCTCGGAGTCGCGTCCAGCGGTCGAGCGGAAGTAGAGCGTGGCGTCGTGCCCGGAGCCGTTCGGCGTCATCACGAGCACGGAGCCGACGACGGTGTCGGTGCCCCAGCCGGTCAGGTGTGCGAACGCAGAGTGCGGGCGGAACGGGTAGTCGCAGTCGTTCGAGCGGACCTTCGCGGTGCCGGCGGGGACCACGATCGTCCGACCGGGGTGGAGCTCGGAGATGCGGGCCCGACGGGCGGCGGCGAAAGCAGCCTGCTCACGTGCTGCTGGCACGGGGCGGTCGCGCTCGGCCCACTGGGACCCGATGAAGTCCTTGAAGGTCGAGGAGCCGGGGGTGGTGGAGCGGTTGCTCGTTGCGCGGGGAGTCGTGTCGGCCATGCCCCCATCATCGCACCGCGCTCGACGCCCGGTCTGTGTGCCTGCTCACCTGTGGATACGATTGGCGCGTGCCCGACCCGTTCATCGACCTGCACGCGCACTCGAGTGTCTCCGACGGCACCGAGCCGCCCGCCGACCTCGTCCGGGCAGCGGCGGCCGCCGGACTGGACGCCGTCGCGCTGACCGACCACGACACCACCGCCGGGTGGGCCGACGCCGCTGACGCCGCACGCGAGCTCCCGCTGACGCTGGTCCCGGGCCTCGAGCTCAGCACGCGCGTCGGCTACCGGAGCGTGCACGTCCTCGGCTACCTCGTCGACCCCGACGACGCAGCCCTGTCGGCCGAGACCGAGCGCATCCGTGACGGCCGGCTGTCCCGAGCGCACCGCATGGTCGACCGCATCGGCGAGGACCACCCGATCACCTGGCGGGACGTCCTCGCGCAGGCGAGCCCCGGCGCGACGATCGGCCGGCCGCACATCGCCGACGCCCTCGTCGCCCGCGGGCTCGAACCCGACCGCAGCGCGGCGTTCCGCGGGATCCTGCACCCGGCCTCCGGGTACTACGAACCGCACGACGCCCCGACACCGCTCCGTGGCGTCGAACTCATCCGTGCCGCCGGTGGCGTCCCCGTGATCGCGCACCCGGCAGCGACCTCCCGCGGGATCGTCATCGACGAGGCGGGCCTCCGCGAGCTCGTCGACGCCGGCCTCGGCGGGCTCGAGGTCGACCACCGCGAGAACCTCGCCCACGGCAAGCGCACCCTGCTCGAGTGGGCGGACCGCTACGGCCTGTTCGTCACCGGCTCGAGCGACTACCACGGCACCGGGAAGCCGAACCGTCTCGGCGAGCACCGCACGTCACGCCGCGCCTTCGACGAGATCCTCTCGCAGGCGACGGGTTCGGCCCCGGTGGTCGGCCCGGGTTCACGCCTGCCCTGACCCGCGAAGGCGACACATCCCGCCTCGGGCGTCCTGTCCCCTCCGCGAAAGCGACTGATCGCCGCGAACGGCTGGACGCACGCTGTCGCTTTCGCGAGGAGGGCCCGGCCGAGGAGGGCCCGGCCGAGGAGGGCCCGGCCGAGGAGGGCCCGGCCGAACAGCGCCCGGACGCCGAAGGGCCCGTCGCGCCAGCGACGGGCCCTTCGGACTGGAGGCGCTACTCGCCGTCCGACGCCGGCTGCGGTGCCGAGGCGGTCGCCTCGCCACCCGTGCCGGCCCCGCGACGACGGCGACGCCGACGGCGCTTGGGTGCCGAACCGTCGCCTTCGGCGGCGTCCGGACCCGTGCTCTCGGCCGCGGGGGCGGAGTCCGCAGCCGATGCTGCCGGGCGATCCGAGCCTCCTGTCCGGGTGCGGCGACGCGGACGCGACTCGCTCGAGTCGGAGGACTCACCGGAACGACGCGGCGGCCGTGACCCGGTGCGCTCCGCGGTGCCCGCCGTGGCGGCGTGCGACGACGACCCGGGGAGCCGGCCCTTGGTGCCCTGCGGGATGTCGAGGTCCTCGAACAGGTGCGGCGACGACGAGTAGGTCTCGACGGGCTCGGGGATGCCGAACTCGAGGGCCTTGTCGATGAGCGTCCACTTGTGCAGGTCGTCCCAGTCGACGAACGTGACCGCGATGCCGGTCTTGCCCGCGCGGCCGGTGCGGCCGGCGCGGTGCAGGTACGTGTCCGGGTCGTCCGGGATCGTGTGGTTGATCACGTGCGTGACGTCGTCGACGTCGATGCCGCGGGCCGCGACGTCGGTGGCGATGAGCACGTCGCGCTTGCCGGCCTTGAAGGCGGCCATCGCACGCTCGCGCTGCTCCTGGTTGAGGTCGCCGTGCACCGCTGCGGCGTTGAACCCGCGGTCCTTCAGTTCCTCGACCAACTTCGCCGCCGCACGCTTGGTGCGGGTGAAGATCACGGTCTTGCCGCGGCCGTTCGCCTGCAGGATGCGGGCGATGACCTCGTCCTTGTCGAGCGAGTGCGCGCGGTAGATGACGTGCTTGATGTTGGCCTGCATGAGGCCCTCGTCCGGGTCCGTCGCGCGGATGTGCACCGGACGCGTCATGAACCGGCGGGCCAGGGCCACGATCGGCGCCGGCATCGTGGCCGAGAACAGCATCGTGTGGCGCACGGCGGGCACGGCCTGGAAGATCCACTCGATGTCCGAGAGGAACCCGAGGTCGAGCATGCGGTCGGCTTCGTCGAGCACGACCTCCTGCACGTGGGAGAGGTCGAGCAGGCGCTGCCGGTGCAGGTCGATGAGGCGCCCCGGGGTGCCCACGACGATCTGCGCGCCGGCCTTGAGCTGCTCGACCTGGCCCTCGTACGCCTTGCCGCCGTAGATCGAGACGATCGTGGTCGGGCGGTTCGACGACGCGAGTTCGAGGTCCTCGGTCACCTGCACCGCGAGTTCGCGGGTCGGGACGACGACGAGCGCCTTGACGCCGTGCGCGGGGTCTGCGCCGAGGCGCTGGATGAGCGGCAGGCCGAAGCCGAGGGTCTTGCCGGTACCCGTCTTCGCCTGGCCGATGATGTCCTGGCCGGTGAGGCCGAGGGGGATGGTCTGTTCCTGGATCGGGAAGGGCTCGATGATGCCCTTGCCGGCCAGCGCATCGACGATGTCCTGGTCGATGTTGAGGTCTGAGAAAGTCAAGAAGGTCACCCTGTCCTATCGGGGAGTCCGAGCCAGTCTACCGGGGTGCGAGGTGCGCGCCGTCGCGGCCCCTATGCTGGTCGCGTGGTGTCGTGGTGGAACCGGAAGCGCGCGGCGCAGCTCGCAGCTCAGTGGCTCGCGTCGCGGAACCCGAAGAACGCCGCCCAGACGGAGCGTCTGCAGCTCGACGACGTCAGCCCCGAACTACCCGTGTACCTCGGGCAGGCGGCCTACCTCCAGCTCTCGCTGTACGAGACGATGGGCCGTGCAGGGGCCGGCGCTCCCACGCTGTCCGGTCGCCTGGTGACCGGTGTGCTGGCGACGACCGCGCTCGAACGGCACCGGTCGATCGTGGCCGAGATCGAGCGCCTCGGCGAGGACCCCGCCGAGCTGATGGCACCGCACCGCGCCGCGATCGACGTGTTCCTGGAGCGGACGAGCGGCGCCGACTGGTACGAGTCGATGCTCACCGGCTACGTCACCGCCGGCATCCTCAACGACCTGTTCGCGAACCTGCTGCGCTCGCTCCCGAACGACGTCCGGCAGCGGCTCGGCTCGGTGTTCGACGCGCGGGAAGAGCCCGCCGTGGTCGAGGAGCTCAGCGCGCGGATCGACGAGGAGCCGCAGGTGTCCTCGCGGCTGGCGATGTGGGGCCGACGGCTCGTGGGCGACACACTGCTGGTCGCGCGGTCCGCGCTCGCATCGCACGCCAGGGAGGACCAGTCCCGGCTCGAGCCGGTGTGGACCGAACTGATCGCGGCGCACACCAGGCGGATGGACGCGCTCGGCCTGACGGCCTGACGACGGACAGGAGGCTCGTGGCGACGCCGCCACGAGCCTCCTGTCCGATGGTCGGTCGCCTCGTTCTTGCCGGCTGTCTCAGGCGCCGCGCGCCTTGACCTGCTCGTAGAAGGCGGTGTCCTTGGCCGTCCGGTTGCGGCCGAGCAGCCACTCCACGACGAGGGCGACGACACCGGCACCGACGAGGGCGACGACCCAGATCCAGGTGGCGTCGTACTGCCAGCCGGCCCAGGTGAGCGCTTCCCACAGGACGGCGGCCGTGATGCCGCCGACCGCGGGGCCGAGCAGCTGCCCGCGCGTCGAGTGCCACGGCAGGATCACGTGCGCGATCGCGCCGCAGATGATGCCGCCGAGGACGGCGAAGAGGAGCTCCACGCGTCAGCTCAGGCGACGAAGCCGATGCGTCGGGCCTCTTCGGCACCGAACTCGACGTAGGCGAGGGCGACCGCGGGGACGATGAACTTGCGGCCCTTGTCGTCCTGCAGCGTCAGGTGCGTCGCATCGGAGGACAGCGCGTCCGCGACAGCCTTCTCGATCTCCTCAGCGGTCTGCTTCGTCTCGAAGGCGATCTCGCGCGGGCTGTTGATGATGCCGATCTTGATGTCCACGTGCTCACCATATCCGAGGGGTCCGCGCCGGTCCGGTGCGTTCGCCGCGGGCGCACGGGGTGGGGACGGGGCGATGTCGGTCGCGGTCGGTACCGTACGAGCGTGCCGCAGACCACGCTGACACCAGCACCCGCTCCCGAGCAGGTGTCGCGCGCGCTCGTGGCGGACCCGGCACAGGCGGCGGTCCTCGCCCTGCCGGACGACGTGCACGCCGCGGTGATCGGCGCACCGGGTACCGGCAAGACCTCGACGCTCGCGCGGCTCGTCGCAGCTCGGCTGCGGCGTCCGGACGCGATCAGCGCCGACGGTCACGCCACCGTGCTCGCCCTGACCTCATCGCGCACGGCGGCGACCGCGCTCCGCGACCACCTCGCCGTCACCGTCGAACGCGTCACCCCCGGCGCGCTCGCACGGACCGTGAACTCCCTCGCCTTCCAGATCGTGGCGCACGCCGCAGCCGTCCAGGGGCAGCCGGCGCCGACGCTGCTGACCGGTGGGGAGCAGGACCGCATCCTCGGCGACCTCCTCGCCGGGCACGAGACCGACGGCACCGGGCCGGCGTGGCCGGAGCCCGTCACGGCAGTCGTCCGGGAGCGTGCGGGGTTCCGCACGGCGCTCCGTGACGTGATGATGCGCGCCGTCGCCGCCGGAGTCGAACCCGACGACATGCGCGAGCTCGGTGACGACCACGGCCGTCCCGAGTGGCGTGCGGTGGGCGACCTGGTCGACGAGTACCGCGCCGCGGTCACCGCGTTCCGTGCGACGAGTCTCGACGCGGCCGAACTCGTCGCGTTCGCCACCGCGGCGGTGCTCCGCGGGGAGCTCCCGCCCGCCGTCGCGGCGCTCCGGCTCCTGGTGGTCGACGACGCCCAGGAACTCGTCGAGGGCGAGATCGCCCTGCTCGGGGCCCTGGCGCGCTCCGGTGTGCAGGTCGTCGCGTTCGGCGATCCCGACATCGCGGCATCGGCGTTCCGCGGTGCCGAGCCCGACGTCCTCGGCCGGCTCGCGCCACGGCTCGGCGTCGACCGCGTCCAGGAGATCGTCCTCGGCACGGTGCACCGTCACCCCGCGCCCATCCGTGCGCTCGTCTCTGCCGTCACCGGGCGTGTCGGTGCCGCCGCCGCGGGGCGTCAGCGCACGGCCGTCGCCGCGGACACGGACGCGCGCGCCGACTCCGTGCTGCACCTCGAAGCCGGCAGTCGATCGGCGCTCGTCGTCGCGATCGCCAGGCGGTTGCGTGAACACCACCTGCTCGACGGCGTCCCGTGGCACCGCATGGTCGTGGTCACGCGGAGCGGCGCGGCGATCCCCGAGCTCGTCCGCGCCCTCTCCGTCGCGGAGGTCCCGGCGACCGCCGGCGCTGCCCCGACGCGCCCGCGGGACGACACCGCCGCGCGATCCCTCCTCGACGCCGCCGGTGTGTCGCTCGGTGTGCTGTCCCTCGACGCCACCCTCGCCACCGCGTTCGCGACCGGGCCGCTCGGTGGGCTCGACACGCTCGCGATGCGTCGGCTCCGGCTCGCGCTGCGCCGTGAAGAGCTCGCTGGTGGCGGCTCCCGGACCGCCGACGAGCTGCTCGTGGACGCGCTGGGGGCTCCTGAGCGCCTCGCAACCGTGGACGCTGCCTTCGCCCGACGCGCGACCCGACTCGCGCGCAGCCTCGTGCAGGCCAGAGCGGACGCCGACGCCGGTGCCAGCATCGAGGAGATCCTCTGGGGGCTCTGGGAGCGCAGCGGTCTCGCCGGGATCTGGGGCGGGCAGTCCCTCGCCGGCGGCGTCGGAGCGGCCGAGGCGGACCGGCACCTGGACGCCGTGGTCGGCCTGTTCACGGCCGCCAAGCGGTTCGTCGAGCGGACGCCGGACGCACCCGCCCGGGTGTTCGTCGACGACGTGCTCGGCGCCGACCTGGCCGAGGACAGCATCGGCCCGGACCGCACGGCCGGCCGGGTGCGCGTGCTGACACCGTCGGCGACGATCGGTCTCGAGACCGACGTCGTCGTGGTCCTCGGACTGCAGGACGGCGTGTGGCCGAACACCCGGGTGCGCGGCAGCCTGCTCGACCCGGACGGCCTGGTCCGCGCCGCCGCCGGGATCGACCACGCCGCCGTCGACGACCGTGCGGCCGTGATCGGGGACGAGCTCCGGCTGTTCGCGCGGGCGGTGTCCCGCGCGACCACCCAGGTCGTCATCGGGACGATCGCCAACGACGACGAAGCGCCGTCGCCGTTCGTGCGGCTCGTCCCCGTGCCGCCCGATCGGCAACCCACCGTGCACCCGCTGTCCCTCCGCGGCCTCGCCGGGTCGCTCCGGCGCCGGGTCGTCTCCACCGGCGACCACGAAGCAGCCTCCGCGTTGGCGCGCCTGGCGGCGGAAGACGTCCCCGGCGCGTCACCGGACGACTGGTACGGCACGGCGGAGGTCACCACCGACGACCCGCTCGTGGACCTCGACGCCGACCCGCAACCGGACCCCGTCAGCGGCGAACCCACCCCGCCGACCGTCGGCGTGTCCCCGTCCAGGATCGGCACCTTCGAGGAGTGCCCCGTGCACTGGTTCGTGCAGACGTTCGGCGGCGGTGCACCGAGCCCGGCGATGGGCATCGGCACCATCGTCCACGAAGCGATGGAGCACGCCACGGAGATCGACGTGGAGTCCCTCTGGCAGCGGGTGGACGCTCGCTGGGGTGAGCTCACCTTCGAGTCGCCGTGGATCGCCGACCGCGAGCGTGCCAGGACCCGCCGCATGATCGAGGGGCTGAGTGACTACCTGCGCACCTTCGCCGCCGCCGGTCGACAGCTGCTCGGTGCGGAGACCTCGTTCGCGCTCGTCACCGGGCCGGCTCGGGTCCGCGGCAGCATCGACCGGATCGAGATCGACCCGGACGGCACCGTGAGCGTCGTCGACCTGAAGACCGGGCGGAGCATGCCGAGCGAGAAGAACGACATGCCGGAGCACCCGCAGCTCGGGGCGTACCAGCTCGCGGTGGAGGACGGCGCGGTCGACGGTGTGCCCGCCGGGTCGCCGATGGCCGATGCCCGACTCGTCTTCGTGCAGAACCCGAAGGGCGGGCACGCCTACTCGGAGCGCACGCAGCACGCCTTCGACGCCGATGACCGTGCCGCGTACCGGGAACGCCTGCACGCGGTGGCCCGCGGCATGGCCGGCCGGACCTTCGTCGCGAACGTGGACGACCACTGCGAGAAGGCGCGCACCGGTGTCGAGTGCCGGATCCACGTGGTGGGAGAGGTGACCTGGTGAGCACGACCGACACGACCGGCACGCCTGCCGCGGCCGGCACGACCGGCACGCCTGCCGCGACCGGCACGACGGTCCGCCACGGTGCCGACGCCATCGCCGACGCGCTCGGGCGACCACGTCCGACCGGACAACAGCGTGCCGTCATCGAGTCGCCGCTCGCCCCCGCCCTCGTCGTCGCGGGAGCAGGCAGCGGCAAGACCGAGACCATGGCGTCGCGCGTCGTCTGGCTGCTGGCGAACGGACACGTGCGACCGGACGAGGTCCTCGGGCTGACGTTCACGCGCAAGGCCGCGGGCGAGCTGTCGATCCGCATCAACGACCGGATCGCCGCGCTGGAGTCCGCGGGGCTGATCACCCCGGGTGACGCCTTCGAAGCGCCGACGGTGTCCACGTACAACGCCTTCGCGAACAGCGTCTTCCGCGAGAACGCGCTGCTGGTCGGCCGCGACGGCGAGTCGCAGGTCCTCACCGAGCCGTCCGCGTGGCAGCTCGCGCGACGGGTCGTCGTCGCCGCGCGGGACGACCGACTCGCCGGCCTCGACCGGAACGTCGACACGATCACCGCCGCCGTGGTGGCGCTCGCCGGCGCCGCGTCCGAGCACCTCGTCGAACCCGAGCAGCTGCGCCGGTTCGCGATCGAGTTCACGGAGCTCCTCGAGCTCCCCGGGAACCGCGGCAAGCCGTACGCAGCGATCACCGCCGCGGTCGCGTCGATCGGCGCACTCGAGCCGCTCGCCGACCTGGTCGAGGAGTTCCGTCGGCAGAAGGTCGACCGCGGGTTCGTCGAGTTCTCGGACCAGATCGCGTTGGCGCTCGCCGCAGCCGAGGCCGCACCGCGCGTCGTCACGGACCTCCGGCAGCGGTTCCGCGTCGTGCTGCTCGACGAGTACCAGGACACCTCCGTCGTGCAGACACGGTTCCTCGCCAGGCTGTTCCGGGAGCACGCCGTCATGGCCGTCGGGGACCCGCACCAGTCGATCTACGGGTTCCGCGGCGCGAGTGCGGCGAACCTCGCCAGGTTCCCCCGTGACTTCGGCGGCGCCGGTGACCTCGCACCGCGGACGTTCGCGCTGTCGACGAGCTGGCGGAACCCGGTGGACGTGCTCGCCGGGGCGAACGCCGTGGTCTCCCCGCTGTCCGAGGCGTCCGACGTCGACGTCGAGCGGCTCTCCCCGCGTCCCGGCGCGGACTCCGGCGACGTCCGTGCCGTCTTCACCGAGACCCTGCCGGAAGAGGCCGACGCCGTCGCGGCCTGGTTCGAGGACCACCGGCGTCGCAACCCCACCGGGTCGATGGCGCTGCTGCTCCGTGCCCGCAAGGACCTCGCCGCCTTCACGGCGGCGCTCGGGCACCGGGGTGTGCCGTACCACGTGCTCGGCACCGGGGGGCTGTTGCAGCGTCCGGAGATCGTCGACCTCGTCGCGTGCCTGCGCGTGCTGCACGACCCGGCTGCCGGCAACGACCTGATCCGGCTGCTCGCCGGTGCCCGGTGGCGGGTGGGTGCTGCGGACATCGCGGCGCTGCACGGGCTGGCGCAGTGGCTGTTCAAGCGGGACCACACCCAGCAGCGCCTCGACGACGACGTCACCGCGGCGTTCCGAGCGTCCGTCGCGGTCGGCGAGCACGGCTCGGTCGTCGACGCACTCGACTTCGTCGCCGTCGCGCCGGACGACCACGGTGCGCTCGAGGGCATCACCGAGGCCGGGCGTGCACGCATGCGTCGGCTCGGACAGCAGCTCGCGATGCTCCGGTCCCGCGCAGGTGGGGACCTCGTCGACTTCGTCACGCTCGTCGTGCAGGAGATGCACCTGGACATCGAGGTCGCCGCGCACGAGCAGGGGAGCGGCGCGTTCCTCGACGCCTTCGTGGACGAGCTGTCCGGGTTCGTCGCCACCGACGACCGTGCCGATCTCGGGGCGTTCCTCGGCTGGATCGACGCGGCTGCCCGTCGTGACGACATGGGACCTCGGTCCGAGGAACCCGAGTCCGGCACCGTGCAGATCCTGACGATCCACGGTTCGAAGGGGCTCGAGTGGGACGCCGTCGCGGTGCCCAGGTTGGTCGAGGGCGCACTGCCGGCCCGCCCGCAGGAGGGCTCGTCCGGCTGGATCGGCTTCGGACGGCTGCCCTACGAGTTCCGGGGCGACGCCGACGAGCTGCCGCGTCTGGCGTGGCGGGGGCACGACTCCCAGAAGGACGTCACGGTCGCGATCGACGCGTTCAAGGACGAGGTGAAGTCGCGCAACGAGGACGAAGAGCGTCGCCTGACCTACGTGGCGCTGACCCGGTCGCGGCACGAGCTCCTGGTGTCCGGCTCGTTCTGGGCCGGCGGCGTGAAGCCGATGCAGCCCAGCCGGTACCTCGGGGACCTCGTCGAGGCGGGTGTGGTCGACGGCGGCGCGATCCCCGAGACGACCGTGCACGACGAGAACCCCCTCGGCGACGCCGGCGCGACCCAGTCCTGGCCGCACGTGCCGTTCGGTGCCCGCGCCGTCCGGGTCCAGGCGGCGGCGGACCGCGTCCGGAACGCGAACCCCGGTGCCGCCGGGCGGTTCGCCGCCGACATCGACCTGCTCCTCGCGGAACGTCGCGCGAGCCGCTCCGGCAAACACCGCGTGGTGGTACCGCACCGGGTGCCGGCGTCGGGGTTCAAGGACTACCTCACCGAGCCGGACGCGGTGGCCGAGCGGCTGCGCCGACCGATGCCGGAGCGGCCGTACCGTGCGACCCGTCTCGGCACGCTCTTCCACCAGTGGGTCGAACAGCGTGGGCATGCGGGCGGTGCGCTCGAGACGCTCGACGCGTGGGACGACGAACTCGACATCGACCTCGACGAGTCGGCACCGGCAGACGCCGCGGTCAGCGACGACGACGCCCGACGGCTGGGGGAGTTCCAGGAGACCTTCGCCCGCTCACGGTGGGCCGGGCTCACCCCCGTCGAGGTGGAGCGAGAGATCCACATCCCGTTCCTCGGGCACAGCGTCATCTGCAAGCTCGACGCCGTCTACGAGATCGACGGCCGGATCGAGGTCGTCGACTGGAAGACCGGGAAGGCGCCGGCGGGCAAGACCGACCTCGAACGACGGCAGTTGCAGCTCGCGCTGTACCGCGTGGCGTACGCGGAGTTCACCGGGCGACCGGTGGACGAGATCGGCGCGGTGTTCTACTTCGTGGCCGACGACCTCGAGGTCCGGCCGACCGAGCTCCTCGACCGTGCCGGACTCGAACAGGCGTGGAGCGCATCCATCGGCTGACGCGACGGTCGGGGCGGAGCCGCCCCGAGCCTCCCGGCCGCCCTCTCGCGCCGCGCACTCCCGCCGACCGGTCGCACCGCGCACTCCCGCCGACCGGTCGGGGATCGTCGTTGGGAGGCGCACCGGACGACGGAACGTGACCACTCGGCGAACGTGAGCGGTGTGTTGTGACCGGTCAGAGGCTCCCGGTGAGAGCCGCGGTCCGACCGGCGTCAGCCGTGGCGACGCTCGGTCGACGACAGCAGCTGCTCGACCTCGCCGATCTCCATCGTCTCCGGGGAGACCGACTGCAGCGGTGTCGACGTCGGCGCGTGCACCGCGTCGACCAGTCGGTGCATCATCGCGACCGCGTCGTCGACCACTTCGGTGCTCTTCGCCTGGACACCGTGCAGCAACCACTGCGCGGTCTCGAGCTCGTGGTACACCCTGGCGCGCTGGGCGAGCTGCCGGTCGCGGCCGCCGCCGTTCGCCTCGTACGCGCTGAGGACCGTGTCGAACGCCTCGCGCCGTCCGGCCAGCACCCACGCCAGGTCCTTCGCCGGGTCGCCGAGCCGGAGCTCGCCCCAGCCGAGGACACCGGAGACGGCGTCGCCCTCGACGAGGATCGCGTCGACCCCGAAGGCGCCGTGCACGACGGTGGGCGTGAACTGCCAGAGCTGCTGGTCGCGGGCAGCGCCCTCCCACCGCTCCTGCAGTGCGGCGGGGACCAGCTTGGTCGCCACCGCACGGTCCATCACGGACACCGCGGAACGGAGGATCTCGAACGGGGTGAGGGACGGCAGACCGGCGTCCGTCACGAAGCTCGTCGGCAGCACGTGCACGGCGGCGATGGACCGGCCGACGCTGGTCGCCAGCTCCGGCCGCTCCGCGAGTGCGCGGAGCGCGGGGTGCGCCCCCGGGACGTAGGTGGTCACGATGGCACGCGTGGACCCGATCGGCGCCTGACCCCGGTACTCGGGGACGGCGAACGGGAGGCGCGACCTGATCCCGGCGCTCAGCGCCCGGATCGCGAGGAGGTCGGCCGACTGCCGTGCCTCCGCGCGCTGGTTGCGGGGTCGCCGGATGGCCGACTCGGCCCCGTCGGCGTCCCGGAGGACCGCCGACTCGTAGTCCCCGGCCGCGATGGAACCGAGGGTGCGCGTGCCCGTGACCACGAGTCCGGGAACGGCCGTCGTCGCCAACGCCGCTAGAGTGAACTGGGATCCCGCCATGCCCCTCAGGGTAGGTCCGCATGCGCCGCGAACGACGTTCGCCACGCTGACCCGGTCCCGACACGACACCGATCTGAGGAGTCCCACGTGACCGTGGAGTTCGCCGCCCGGCTTCCGCTCTCCCGCAACGAACTCGACCGCGACGCGGAGTTCCGGACCACCGACGACCTCGAGCGGTCCCTGCGGGACGATCCGGAGACCCGCTTCCTCCCGGTCCACGGCGGTGCGATGCTGCGGCTGCCGTCCGGCTCGCTGCGCTTCGTGGGCGCGGCCGACGTGCCCGACGACGCGCCGGTGATCTACCTGGGGCGGTCGGTGCGGGACGCTGACGACGCCCCGTCCGGCACGCGCTTCGCGGCCGCGCTGGTCGACGACGACGCCGCCCGACGGATCGAACCGGACGCCGACGCGTGGGAGAGCCTGCGGATGTTCGGCACCGAGCTCTCGCCGCGCGACCAGGGCCTCGCGGTCGAGGCCGTCGCGATGGCGAACTGGCACGCGGTCCACGGGTTCTCGCCCCGGACCGGTTCGGCGACCGAGGTGGTGACCGGCGGCTGGGTGCGCCGCGACCCCGAGGGACACGAGCACTTCCCGCGCACCGACGCCGCGATCATCGTCGGCGTCACCGACGGCGACGACCGCATCCTGCTCGGCTCGAACGCCGCGTGGGACCAGGACCGCTACTCGCTGCTCGCCGGGTTCGTCGAGCCGGGGGAGTCGCTCGAGGACGCCGTCCGCCGCGAGGTCTGGGAGGAGTCCGGCGTGCGGGTCGACGAGCCGGAGTACCTCGGGTCGCAGCCGTGGCCGTTCCCCGCGTCGTTGATGGTCGGGTTCCGGGCGAAGGCGGTCGACGGCGACCCCTCCACCGCACGGCCGGACGGGGTCGAGATCCTCGACGTCCGGTGGTTCTCGCGCGACGAGATCCGTGAGCGTGCCGGGGACACCCTCCTGCTCCCGGGCAGGACGTCGATCGCCCGGGCGATCATCGAGGAGTGGTACGGCGGCCCGCTGGACCTGCCGTGAACCCTGCCTCGTCTCCGGAGGCGCTGCTCGCCGCGCTCGACGCGGAACAGCGCACCGTCGCGACGACGCTCCTCGGCCCCGTCGCCGTCCTCGCCGGCGCGGGCACCGGCAAGACCCGCGCGATCACGCACCGCATCGCGTACGGGGTCGCGACCGGCACCTACTCGCCCGCGCACGTCCTCGCGCTGACCTTCACCACCCGGGCGGCGGGCGAGCTCCGTTCCCGGCTGCGTGCGCTCGGCGCCGGCGCCGTGCAGGCCCGCACGTTCCACGCAGCGGCGATGTCGCAGCTCAGCTACTTCTGGCCGGACACCGTCGGCGGTCACGCGCCGCGGATCGTGGAGTCGAAGGCGCGGATGATCGCGCACGCCGCGGACACGGTCGGGATGAGCGTCGACAAGCCGGTGCTCCGCGACCTCGCCGCCGAGGTCGAGTGGCGGAAGGTGCAGCGGCTCACCCTCGAGGAGTACGAGGCAGCCGCCGCCGAACGGGTCATGCCCCGCGAGACGAGCCCCGCACGGGTGATCGACCTGATGCGCGCGTACGAGCGGCTGAAGGACGACCGTCGGCAGCTCGACTTCGAGGACGTCCTGCTGGCGACGCTCGGCATGGTCGAGACCGAGCCCCGGGTGGCGAGCTACGTCCGGCAGCAGTACCGGTTCTTCGTGGTCGACGAGTACCAGGACGTCTCGCCCGTGCAGCACGACCTGCTCAGGGCATGGCTCGGCGACCGTCAGGACCTGTGCGTCGTCGGCGACGCCAGCCAGACCATCTACTCGTTCGCGGGGGCGTCGAGTCGCTACCTGCTCGGGTTCGGATCGGAGTTCCCCCGGGGATCGGTGCTGCGGCTCGAGCGGAACTACCGGTCCACGCGCGAGGTCGTCCACGCCGCGAACGCGCTGATGCGCGGCCAGCCGGGTGCCCTCGACCTGGTCGCGCAGACCACGGAACCCGGCCCGGACCCGGTGGTCGTGCCGTGCGTGCACGACGGCGACGAGGCGCAGACCATCGCCAGACGGATCACCGACCTGGTCGCCGGGGGCGCGACGTACGGCGACTGCGCCGTGCTGTTCCGCGTCGGCGCACAGTCGGCCGCGCTCGAGGCGGCGCTCGGCCGCGCGGGGATCCCGTACCGGGTGCAGGGCGGGACGCGCTTCTTCGACCGTCCCGAGGTCAAGCTCGCGGTGCACCACATGCGCGGCGAGGCCATCCGGCAGACCGACGACGAGCTCACCCGCCGGGTCGGGCTCGTGCTGCAGGTCAGCGGGTGGACGCCGACCGCACCGGAGGGCACCGGAGCCGTCCGCGAGCAGTGGGAGGCGCTGCAGGCGATCATGGGCCTCGCCGAGGACGCCCCGGCCGGCACGACCATGCAGCAGTTCACCCAGGACCTGGTCGACCGCGCGGCGACCCACCACGAGCCAGAGCTCGACGCCGTCACGCTCGCGACCCTGCACTCCTCGAAGGGCCTCGAGTGGCCGAACGTGGTGATCGCCGGCGTCGCCGAGGGGCTGCTGCCGATCTCGCACGCGACGACCGACGACGAGGTGGACGAGGAACGCCGGCTCTTCTACGTCGGACTCACCCGCGCCCGCCGCACCGTGACCGTCACGTGGTCACGACAGGGGTCCACCCGAGGCGGTGCGCGGGCGCCGAGCCGGTTCCTGGCAGCGCTCGACAAGCGCAGCGGGGATGCGGCCGCACCTGTCGCCGACTGACCGACAGGTCGTCGCGCTCGAAGACGAGTTGCTCGTCGTCGGGACGCACCGTTGTCCCCGGCAGGTGCTCAAGGACCAGGCGGGTGACCGCTGCCGCGACCGCACCGGCACGGTAGGGCGAGAGCGGTGCTGCCGGTCGGCCCCAGACCTGCGCGGCGATCGCCGGCCACGCGGGATCGTCGTCGACGTGGGCGTACTCGATGCACTGCAGGCACGGTCCGGTACCGGGGACCACGAGCGGTCCGATCCGGATGCGGCCGTCACCGACGACGACGGGGACGTGCGGCGTCCCACGGCGGGTCCACGCCGACCGCAGCGCCGGGTCGACCACGTGCTCGGCGACGACGACGGCCATCGACGGCTCGGGATCCGGCAGCACGACCGGACCGCCGCGCGGGGCGACGGTCCGGACCACGGTCACACCGTCACCCGTGAGGAAGTCGTCGACGATCCCGGCGAGGTCGGCGGCGCCGTGCACCTCCACCCGGGCGAGCGGTTCGGGGAGCATGTCGAGCACGGCGGGTGACGCCGCGCCGAGCACCCGCGCAGCGACCTCCGGTCGGCACCCGACGCTCGCGGCGACGCCGGACAGGGCGTCCCGCCCGGTCTCGCGGCGGAGGGTGCAGAGGAACCGTTCTTCCGCCGTGGTGGGGACGGCGACCACGGCGCGTGGCGGATCGACGCCGAGCTGGACGGTCGTCGGGTCGCGCCAGACGAACTCGAGGGTCGGATCGATGCGGATGCCCATGGCCCCACCGTGCCGGACGTGCCGGGACCGGTGGGGGCCGTCGTCAGATCTGTGGAGAACCCGACGGACCCTTCGGCCCGGCGCCGCCCGACTCGTCGTCGCCCGACTCGTCGTCGGGACCCGAGCCGTCGCCCGACTCGATCCCGCCCGACTCGTCCTCGTGCGGGCGGTCGCCGGTCGTGTCGTTGAGCAGGTCCTCGAGCGCCCGGTCGAACTCGTCGTCCGCGGCGCTCTGCCCGGGGCTGCGGAGCCGGGCGACGAGTGCGTCGGGGAAGTCGATGTCGTCGGACACGGGGACCAGGTCGAACGCCGCCCAGAGCGCGTCCCGCTGCTCGGCGCCGAGCTCGTCCGTGACCCGCTGCCACATGGCGGCTGCTTCCCGGAGACGACGGGGACGGAGCTCGAGGCCGACCAGCGTGGCGAACGCGGACTCGGCCGGACCACCGGCTGCGCGGCGACGGCGGACCGTCTCCGCGATCGCGCCGGAACGCGGGAGGCGTGCCGTGGCGGCCGCGGTGACCGTGTCGACCCAGCCCTCGACGAGCGCGAGCATCGTCTCCAGGCGGGCAAGCGCCGCGTCCTGCTCCGGGGTGCGCGGCGGGATCAGCGCACCGGACGCCAGGGCGTCGCGGAGCTGCTCCTGGTCGGTCGGGTCGATGTCCGCTGCGAGTTCCTCGACGCGGTCGAACGGGATGTGGATACCGCGGGCGTACTCCGTGATCGAGGAGATGATGTGCAGGCGGAGCCACCGCGCGGAGCGGAAGAGCCTGGCGTGTGCGAGCTCGCGGACGGCGAGGTAGATGCGGACCTCGTCCTCCTGCACGTCGAGGCCCTCGGCGAACTCGGCCACGTTCTGGGGGAGGAGGGCCGCGACCTGCTCGTCCAGCAGGGGCACGCCGACGTCGCCGCCGGACACGACCTCCTTCGAGAGCTGCCCGACGACCTGACCGAGCTGGATCGCGAACAGTGCGCCGCCGACGCCGCGCATCGCCTTCGACACGTCGCCGAGCATGGCCTTGAGCTCTTCCGGGGCGCGCTGGTCGATGGCCTCGGTCAGCGCGGTCGCGATGCTGTCCGCGACCGGCTCGGCGATCTGCGTCCACACGGGTGCGGTCGCCTTCGCCCATTGCTCACGGGTGTAGAGACTCGGGGTCGCGGTCAGCTCGGCCACGGTCGTCACCTCGTCGAGCCAGAGCGCGGCGACCTGGAAGGCCTGGTCGCTCGCCTGCGACGTCGCCGGGTCGACCCCGTGCTGGCCGTCCTTCGCGATCGCGGTGGCGCGTTCGGCCGTGACCGAGAAGTCGATGCCGTCCCCGCCGTCCTGTGCCGCACGCTGGAGCTGGCTCATCAGGTTGGCGACGAAGGCCGGGTCGTTCGGCAGACCGGCCGCGCCGGCGAGCTGCGACGGGTCGATCTGGCCTTCCCCGGAAAGGAGCTTGCGGAGCATCTCCTGGAAGTCGTCGTCCGGCCCCGGCTGCGGTTCATCAGGCATGCCGACTACGCTAATCGCTGCTCGTGGGGCCGGACCTGGGACGGACCCGTGGGATCGCTCCGCGGGCTGCGCCCAGGGCGAACAGCCGAGCAAGAACCACGGCGAACAGCCGAGCGGAAGCCGCGGCGAACGGCCCGGCGGACGCCGCGGCGCACCTCACTCCGGAAGGACCCCGTTGACCCTCTTCGCGCCCGCTCCCCGCCGCCGCTCCCGCACCAGGACCGTCGGGTGGGCGTTCGTCGTCGGGGCCGTCGTGCTGGCGATCATCGCGAGCGTGCTCCCGAGCCCGTACGTCATCGAGCTGCCCGGCCCGGTCTTCAACACGATCGGGACCCAGCGGCAGGGGACCGGCAAGGACGCGAAGGACGTCAAGCTCATCCAGGTCGACGGGCACCAGACGTACCCGACCGCCGGCGCGCTCGACATGCTCACGGTGAGCGTCGAGGGCACGGCCACGCAGCGCCCCGCCTGGACGAGCGTCATCCGGGCCCTGTTCACGAAGTCCCAGGCCGTCGTCCCCGCGTCGGCGATCTACCCCCCTGGGACCACGACCGAGCAGGTGAACAAGCAGGACGCCGCCGACATGTCGAACTCGCAGCAGTCCGCCGTCGCGGCCGCACTCATCCAGCAGGGCTTCGCGATCCCGACGACGCTCGAGGTCGGCACCGTGCAGGACGGCTCCGCCGCCGACGGCACGATCCGGAAGGGCGACGTCATCACCGCGTTCGACGGCACGTCGCTCACGACGAACGCCGACGCGACCACCCTCCGGGAAGCGGTGGCGAAGCACGGGACGTCCAGCCCCGCGACGGTCACGATCACCCGCGACGGCGCGTCGAAGGACGTGACGGTCACCCCGCGCGACGAGAGCGGCACCGCGCTGCTCGGTGTCGGTGTGGTCGAGCACTACGACTTCCCGTTCGACGTGTCGATCAAGCTCCAGGACGTCGGCGGGCCGTCGGCCGGCATGATGTTCGCCCTCGGGATCATCGACGAGATCACGCCGGGCAAGCTCAACGGCGGCAAGCACGTCGCCGGCACCGGCACGATCACCGCCGACGGCGAGGTCGGTCCGATCGGCGGCATCCGCCAGAAGCTCTACGGCGCGAAGGACGCGGGCGCGACCGTCTTCCTCGCACCGGCGGACAACTGCGACGAGGTCGTCGGACACGTCCCCGACGGACTCGACGTCTACTCCGTGAAGACGCTGGACCAGGCGGTCACCGACCTCGACACCATCGCGAGCGGGAAGAGCACGGCCGGTCTGGCGACCTGCGGGTCCTGACCGCGGCCCTGAGCCCGGCCACGTCAGCAACGCGCGTCGCGTGGCGGGGTCTGCCGTGCCTCCAGGCCGGGCCGGGAGGCTCGTGGCGCCTTCCTGAGATCGGGTTTCCTGAAATCGGGCTTCCTGAGATCGGGTACAGGTTCGCTGTCGGTCCCGTCCCATAGGATCGGTGCACTGACGGCCCGGTGCGCCGGGCCTGCCGGTCCGACACGTCTGGAGCACAATCACGTGACGACAACCTCGTCCAACTCGTCCACCGCGGGACGGCGTTCGCCGCGTGTCCCGATCGTGGTCACGATCATCGTGCTCGCAGCACTGGTGATCGCCTTCTTCATCTTCGCGAGCCTGTACACGGACTACGCATGGTTCGCCCAGCTGGGCTTCCAGAACGTGCTGACCACCAGGTGGCTCGCCGGCGGGCTGATGTTCGTCGCCGGCTTCCTCGGCATGGCCGTGCCGGTGTACGTCAGCATCCTGCTCGCGTTCCGGTTCCGGCCGGTCTACGCGAAGCTCGGCTCGCAGCTCGACCGCTACCAGCAGGTCATCGAACCGCTCCGCCGCGTCGTGATGATCGGCATCCCGGTGGTCCTCGGCGTCTTCGCCGGGCTCGCCACCGCGCCGCGCTGGAGCATGGTCCTCGAGTACTTCAACCGGACGCCGTTCGGCAAGACCGACCCGCAGTTCGGCCTGGACATCGCCTTCTACGTCTTCGAGCTGCCGTTCTGGCGCTCCGTCGTGGCGTACTCGTCCGCCGTCGTGCTCATCGCCGGCCTGGCCGCGCTCGCCGCCAGCTACCTGTACGGCGCGATGCGTTTCGGCGGGCGAGAGGTCCGCATCTCCCGCGCCGCCCGCGTGCAGCTCGCGATCACCGCAGCGGTCTACATCGCGCTGCAGGCCCTCAGCCTGTGGTTCGACCAGTACGCGGCGCTGACCAAGGACAACTCGCTCATCACCGGTGCGCAGTACACCGAGGTGAACGCCACGATCCCGGGTCGCGAGATCATGGCGGGCATCGCGGCGATCGTCGCGATCCTGTTCATCGTCACGGCGATCATCGGCCGCTGGCGGATCTCGATCGTCGGCACCGGGCTGCTGCTCGTGTCGGCGATCGTCATCGGCGGCATCTACCCGTGGATCGTGCAGCGCCTGCAGGTCGCACCGAGCGAGCGTTCGTTCGAGTCGGCGTACATCCAGCGGAACATCGACGCCACCCGTGACGCGTACGGCGTCTCCGGGGTCAAGGAGTCGAACTACGACGCCACGACCGAGACGGCCACCGGTGCCCTCGCCGAGGACGCGCAGACGACCACGAACATCCGGCTCATCGACCCGAAGATCGTCTCGGACACGTTCAGTCAGCTCCAGCAGTCCCGGCAGTACTACCAGTTCCCGGACGAGCTCGACGTCGACCGCTACAACATCAAGGGCCAGACCGAGGACACCGTCATCGCGGTCCGCGACATCGACCTCGACGGACTGAGCAGCGCGGCGAACACGCAGTACAACCGTACGTTCGTGTACACGCACGGGTTCGGTGTGACCGCGGCGTACGGCAACCAGCGCGCGAGCGACGGCAAGCCGGTGTTCCTCGAGTCGGGCATCCCGTCCACCGGGGCACTGGGGGACTACCAGCAGCGCGTGTACTTCGGTGAGACCTCGCCGCCGTACTCCATCGTCGGCGCACCGAAGGGCTCGAAGAACGTCGAGCTCGACTACCCGTCCGGCTCGGACAGCGCCGACGACAACGGCGGCAACGCGACCACCACGTACCAGGGCAACGGCGGGCCGAGCATCGGCAACTTCTTCAACCGGCTCGTCTACGCGGCGAAGTTCCAGTCGGAGCAGATCCTGCTGTCGAACGCGGTCAACAAGGACTCGCAGATCCTCTACGACCGTGACCCGATCAAGCGCGTCCAGAAGGTCGCGCCGTACCTGACGACCGACACCGACGCCTACCCCGCGATCGTCGACCACCGCCTGCAGTGGATCGTCGACGGCTACACCACCTCGGACGCGTACCCGTACTCGCAGAGCCAGAGCCTGTCCGACAGCATCGCCGGCACCGAGTCGTCGACTTTCCGGACCGATCAGGTCAACTACATCCGGAACTCGGTGAAGGCCACGGTCGACGCGTACACGGGCAAGGTCACGCTGTACGCGTGGGACACCAAGGACCCGGTGCTGAAGACCTGGCAGAAGATCTTCCCGACGTCGATGAAGCCGGTGTCGAGCATGAGCGCCGAGCTCCTCGACCACGTGCGGTACCCGACCGACCTGTTCAAGGTGCAGCGCTCGATCCTCGGGACCTACCACGTCACCAACGCGAACTCGTTCTACTCGGGTGACGACGCCTGGACGACCCCGTCCGACCCGACGACCGGGTCGAGCGACAGCGACACCAGCAGTGACACGAGCACGACGACCACGACGACCGGCCTCGGGACGCAGACGACGGCGACCAGGGCGGATCTGCAGGACCCGTACTACCTCACGATGAAGGTGCCGGGGCAGGGGACCGCCTACTCGCTGTACACGACGTACATCCCGCAGCAGACCGGCTCCAACGCCCGGAACGTGCTGACCGGCTACCTCGCCGTCGACTCCGATGCGGGCGGTGCCGGCAAGGGCAAACGGGCCTCGGGGTACGGCAAGCTGACGCTGTTGACGATCCCCAAGACCGACAACATCCCGGGGCCGCTGCAGGTGCAGAACCTCTTCAACTCGGACACCACGGTGTCGCAGGAGCTGAACATCCTGAAGCGCGGGAACAGCACCGTGAAGCAGGGCAACCTGCTGACGCTCCCGGTGGGCGGCGGATTCCTCTACGTCCAGCCGGTGTACGTGCAGTCGACGTCGAGCGGTTCCTACCCGCTGTTGCAGAAGGTCCTCGTGGCCTTCGGCGACAAGATCGCGTTCGAGGACACCCTCGACGAGGCGCTCAACCAGCTCTTCGGCGGTGACTCGGGCGCTGCCGCGGGTGACCAGGGCGCCGCAAGCGGCTCCGGTTCGTCGAGCGGGTCGGACAACGGCTCGGACAACGGGTCCTCGGACTCGGGGTCGAGCTCGGGATCCGGGTCGACGGGCGGCAGCGGATCGACGTCGACGAACCCGGCCGTACAGCAGGCCCTCGACGACGCGAACGCCGCACTGCAGGACCGCCAGCAGGCCTACGCGGACAACGACCTCGTTGCCGCTGCGGAGGCGGACAAGCGCCTGCAGGAGGCGATCCAGGCGGCCATCGACGCCGAGGCGAGCAGCAGCTCCGGCAACTGACGACACGGGCGGGGCACTCGATTTGGTGCCCCGCCCGTTGCCGTGTAGGCTGTTCAACGTGCCGCGGGGTGGAGCAGTTCGGTAGCTCGCTGGGCTCATAACCCAGAGGTCGTAGGTTCAAATCCTGCCCCCGCAACCAACGCGACACAAGAAGCCCCGGTCCTTTCGGACCGGGGCTTCTTCGTGTGCCCGGCGCGCGCTTTCTCGACGGTCGCGGGCCGTGAAGCCGCACCGCGACGGACGGGAGGCCCGGTGCGGGCCTGCACCGGGCCTCCCGTCCGTCAGCGGTCGCGGATCAGCCCGCGCGCTTGCCGCGCACCCCGTGACCGAGCGCGTCGATGCGGGCGAGCTCGTCCTCCGTGAAGGTGATCTCGGCTGCTGCGACGTTCTCCGCGACCCGTCCGGGGTTCCGCGATCCCGGGATCGGCACGATGTCCTCCCGCTGCGCGAGGATCCACGCGAGGGCCAGCTGTGACAGCGAGATCCCCTTCGCGTCGGCCAGTTCGGTCAGGCCCGCGACGACGGCGGTGTTCGCCTCGTAGTGGCCGGGGGTCCACCAGTCGAGGAACTGCCGGATGTCGTCCTGGGCGTAGCTGCTCCGTGGTCCGACCGAGCCGCTGAGGAACCCGCGGGCGAGGGGTGAGTACGCGACGAGGCCGATCCCGAGTTCGTCGACGACGGGGAAGAGGTCCTCCGACTCCCGCGAGAAGATCGAGTACTCCGTCTGCAACACCGAGATCGGGTGGACGGCGTTCGCACGGCGGATGCTCTCCGCGTCGGTGTTCGAGAGGCCGAGGTACCGCACCTTGCCGGCCTGGACGTACTCCTGCATGACGCCGACGACGTCCTCGATCGGCACGGCGGGGTCGTGGACGTGCTGGTAGAGCAGGTCGATCGAGTCCGTGCCGAGGTTCACGAGGCTGGCGTCCACGACCTCGCGGATGTGGTCGGGCTGCGAGTTCGGCGCGAAGGTCTCCGGCGTGAAGCCGAACTTCGTCGCGATGGTGACCTCGTCGCGGATCGGGGCGAGGGCCGTGCCGAGCAGCCGCTCACCGGTGCCCCACCCGTAGAGCTCCGCGGTGTCGAAGTGTGTGACGCCGAGCTCGTGCGCGCGCCGGATCGCGGCGATCGACTCCGTGTCGTCGCCGGGGCCGTAGGCGAACGTCGTGCCCATGGCCCCGTAGCCGACGGCGCCGACGACGAGACCCTGCTGATCGAGGGTGCGGTGTTCCATGTGCTGTCCTTCCGGGACATGATGAGTGGTGGTGCATGGCACTGTACGCCATGTTTGGCAGAGTCTGCCAAGCGCGGCGGAATCTGCCGACTTGCTAGGATCGACGGATGAGCGACACGAGCACCGACCGGCGCCCGGGCCTGCGGGACATCACCCGCGACGCCGTCCGGGCGCGCATCGCCGCCGTCGCCATCGCCCGGTTCGACGCCGACGGGTTCGACCGCGTGACCGTCGAGCAGGTCGCCGCAGAGGCCGGGATCTCCACACGGAGCTTCCACCGGTACTTCCCCGCGAAGGAGGACGCGGTGATCGGCGAGCCCGCGCGGCACCGCGAGGCACTGGCTGCGGCGTTCGGTTCCCGTCCGGCCGACGAACCGGTGTGGACCGCCCTGCGGGAGGCGTTCGTCGAGATGGTCGGACGCGGTGGGGACGATCGTGAGACCGACCGTCGCTCCATCCGTGTCATGACGAGTGCCCCGTCGCTCCGCGCCCGCAACCTCGAGAAGCACCAGGCGTGGGCAGAGGTGCTGGTGCCGCTCGTCGTGGACCGTCTCGGCGGGCACGACGTGGACCTCCGCGCGCGGACGATCGTGCAGGCGGCGCTGGGGTGCTTCGACGTCGCGATCACCGCGTGGGCGACCGGGCCCGAGCGGGACGTGAGCGGCCTCCTGCGTCGGTCGTTCGACGTGCTCGACGTCCGCTGACCGGAGCCGGTTAGCCTGGCATCGTGACTACCCTGACGATCGCAGCAGCACAGTTCGCCCCGGTCGACGACCCGACGGCGAACCTCGAGACGGTCCGTGCGGCGGCGGTCGACGCCGCGGCCCGCGGAGCCGACCTGCTCGTCACGCCCGAGTACACCTCGTACTTCACCGCCGAGATCGACGACCGGTTCGTCGCCGCAGCGCAGCCGCTCGACGGCCCGTTCGTGCAGGGCCTGCAGCAGGTCGCCCGCGAGACCGGCGTGGCCGTCGTCGTCGGGGTCGCGGAGCGCTCGGACCGGGTCGACCGGTTCCGGAACACGCTCGTCGCGATCGGCGCGGACGGCGCGGTGCTGCAGACCTACCGGAAGGTCCACCTCTACGACGCGTTCGGCTCCCGGGAGTCCGATCGGATCGAGCCCGGTGACCCCGCGCAGTTGCCGGTGTTCGAGGTCGCCGGCGTGCGCATCGGTCTGGAGACCTGTTACGACCTGCGGTTCCCCGAGGTGACGCGGCGGCTGGCGGTGGCCCCGGTCGACGTCGTCCTGCTGCCGGCGGAGTGGGTCCGCGGTCCCGGCAAGGAACACCACTGGCGCACGCTGCTGACCGCCCGCGCGATCGAGAACACGGTCTGGGTCGTCGGCGTCGGACAGGCTCCGCCGGTCGGGATCGGTGGCTCGGTCGTGCTCGATCCCTCCGGTGTCGCCACGGCGGCGCTCGGTGCCACACCCGGTCTGCTCGTGGCGACGATCGACACCGCCGTCACGGACGAGGTCAGGCGGGTCAACCCCTCGCTGGCGTTGCGCCGGTACGACGTGACGGCTCGCTGAAGCCCGCGAGCCGTTCGGCCGCGTCCTCGAGCACGCCGCGCCGCTTGCAGAACGCGAACCGCACGAGCGACCGGTAGCCGGCCGCGCGGTCGGGCCGCACGAACGCGGACACCGGGACGCCGACGACCCCGGCGAGTGCCGGGAGCTCCATGCAGAAGGCACGGGCGTCGTCGTACCCGAGCGGTGCGGTGTCCGCGATGACGAAGTACCCGCCGTCCGGGCGCATCACGTCGAAGCCGGCGGCCGTGAGCCCGGATGCGAGCACGCCGTGCTTCGCCGAGAGGTCAGCGGCGATCCCGGCGAAGACCGCGTCCGGCAGCCGGAGTCCGGCGGCGACCGCGGGTTGGAACGGGGCGCCGTTGACGAACGTCAGGAACTGCTTGACCGACGTGATCGCGTCGACGAGTGCCGGGGGAGCCGTGAGCCAGCCGATCTTCCAGCCCGTGGTGCTGAAGGTCTTCCCAGCGCTGGAGATCGTCACGGTGCGGTCCCGGGCGCCGTCGAGCGTCGCGATCGGGACGTGCGGGACGTCGAACGTCAGGTGCTCGTAGACCTCGTCCGTGACGATGACGGCGTCGTACCGCTCGGCGAGTTCGACGATCGTCTGCAGCACCTCGGTCGGGAGCACCCGTCCGGTCGGGTTGTGCGGCGTGTTCACCAGGACAGCCCTGGTCCGGTCGGAGAACGCGGCACGGAGCGTGTCCTCGTCCGGCAGGAAGTCCGGTGCGGTCAGGGGGACCGTGACGTGCGTGCCCCCGGCGAGCCCGATGAGCGCCCCGTACGCGTCGTAGAACGGCTCGAAGGTGATCACCTCGTCCCCGGGCTCGACCAGGGCGAGGAGCGTCGCGGCCAGTGCCTCCGTCGCCCCGGCGGTGACCAGGACCGCTCGGTCGGGGTCAACGTCGAGTCCGTACCAGCGCTGCTGGTGCTCGGCGATCGCCTGCCGGAGGTCCGGAGTCCCACGGCCCGGCGGGTACTGGTTGACGCCGTCGCGGATCGCCCGGACCGCGGCGTCGAGCACCTCGGCCGGACCGTCCTCGTCCGGGAACCCCTGCCCGAGGTTGATCGCTCCGGTGCTGGCGGCGAGGGCGCTCATCTCGGCGAAGACCGTCGGCGCCGGTGTGCCGTCCGGGCCGAGGAGCATGGCGCCCTCCGCTGCTCGCAACCATGGTCCTGAGTGCCGCATGGGGTTCCCTTCGACGCGCTGTGCCGCTGAACGGACCCCAACCTACTGCGTCCCCGAGGACCGCCCCGGGATCCTGCCCACAGCTGACGCATAAGATCGCCATAGGGCACTCGCAGCCCTGTCAGGATGACCGCCCAGGTGCGTGCGACAGACTGCACGAGCTTGAAAGGAGCACGTCCAGCATGACCGACACCACGCCCAACGGGCACGGCGACGACGACCGTCAGGACGACACGACCCCAGGGGTCGGCGCCGACGACGTCGCGCAGCAGGCGGGCGACGCTGGAGCGTCGACGCCGAGCGAAGCAGAGACCAGCGCGCACCGCGACGCGGACCACACCGAAGTGATCGAACCGGCCTCGACGGTGAGCGAGACGGAGCAGTTCCCCGCCTCGGAGCACCCGACGAGCCAGTACACCGCGCCGTACCCGACGACCCAGGACACCCAGCAGACGCCGGGTGGCTACGGGCAGGACCACTCGGCGTACGCGGCGCCCACGTCCCGGCAGTCGGACGGTGAGACCGGCCAGCAGCCGACGGCGGCGTACGGCGAGCAGGCTCCGTACGGTCAGCAGGCACCGTACGGCCAGGAGGCGCAGTACGGCCAGGAGGCGCAGTACGGCCAGGCAGGTCAGTACGGCCAGACGAGCCAGTACGGCCAGACGAGCCAGTACGGCCAGAACGCTCAGGATGGTCAGTACGGCCAGACAGGCCAGTACGGCCAGACAGGCCAGTACGGCCAGACGAGCCAGAACGCCCAGGATGGTCAGTACGGCCAGACGGGCCAGTACGGCCAGACGAGTCAGTACGGCCAGAACAGCCAGTACGGGCAGGCCGGTCAGTACGGCCAGCAGCCGCGGTACGGCGAGTACGCGCAGCAGGGCTCCGCGCAGGCGCCGACGTCCGCCTACGGCCAGCCGGCGGCGAACACCTCGGCTCCCGCGCCGACCTCGAGCTCCTTCGGCGACACCGACGGCGCGGAGCAGCGCACGAACGGCTACTACTTCGGCGGCGCTGCCGGCGGTGCAGCAGCGGCCGGTACCGACACCACCACGAAGCGGAAGTCGGGCCGTTCCAAGCTCGTCCTGCCGGTCGTCGGCGGCCTCATCGTCGGCGCGCTCGTCGGCGGTGCAGCCGGTGGCGGCTGGGTCGCAGCGACGTCGAACGGCGGCAGCACCACCTCCAGCTCGTCGAGCTCGAACGGCGGCGGCAACCTCACCGTCAACGACTACAACTCCGCGACGGTCGTCACCGCCGTGGCCGCGCAGGCGACGCCCTCCGTCGTGACGATCAACGTGTCGTCCTCGAGCGAGGCCGGCACCGGCTCGGGCGTCGTCCTCAGCAAGGACGGCTACATCGTCACGAACACCCACGTGGTGACCCTCGACGGCGACAGCTCCAGCGGGACCATCCAGGTGACGACGTCGGACGGCAAGATCTACCCCGGCAAGCTCATCGGCACCGACCCGACGGTCGACCTCGCGGTGATCAAGATCGACGCGAGCGGCCTCAAGCCGATGTCGTTCGCGGACTCGTCGAAGCTCAACGTGGGTGACACCGCGGTCGCGATCGGTGCGCCGCTCGGCCTGTCGAACACCGTCACGGACGGCATCGTCTCGACGCTGAACCGCAGCATCCAGGTGACTTCGAGCGACCCGAACGCCGGCGGCGACTCCAACGAGGGCCAGGGCAACAACGGCAGCGGCCCGTTCGACTTCTGGGGCAACGGCGACAACGGATCGAGCTCCGGGGCGAGCACCACGGTGTCCCTCCCGGTCATCCAGACCGACGCGTCGATCAACCCCGGGAACTCCGGCGGGGCGCTGCTCGACTCGAAGGGCAAGCTCATCGGGATCAACGTCGCGATCGCCAGCGCGGGCAGCACGGACTCGTCGAGCTCGCAGTCCGGCAGCATCGGCGTCGGGTTCTCGATCCCGTCGAACCTCGTGAAGCGCGTCGCGAACGAGATCATCGACAACGGATCGGCGACCCACGGGCTCCTCGGCGCGACCGTCGGTGACGCGAACGAGGACGCCAAGGCGACCCAGATGGGCGGACTCATCAAGTCCGTCTCGTCCGGTGGCGCCGCAGCAGCCGCCGGCCTGCAGAAGGGCGACGTCGTCACGAAGATCGGTGATGCGACCATCTCGGACGCGACCGACCTCACCGCGCAGGTTCGCTACTTCGCGGGTGGCGCGAAGACGACTATCACCTACGTCCGCAACGGGGAGACCCGCACGGCGGACGTGACGCTCGGGACCTACGACAGCAAGAGCTGACGCAGGAACGGACGGACGGGAGGCGCGGTGCCAGCTGGCACCGCGCCTCCCGTCCGTCCGTGGTCCGGCCACCGCTCGGCGCGCGTCGCGGGGGCGCGGAACGTCCGCATCCGGTCGAGCGGGCGAAATACCGGGGTGGTGCGCCCGGCGGGCCCGGGTATTTCGCCCGTTCGGTGTGTGCGCGGTCCGCGTTCGGTCGAGCGGGCGAAATACCGGGGTAGGGAGCGGGGTGGGCCCGGGTATTTCGCCCGCTCGGCGCCGGGGTGGTCCGCAGGTGCGCTGGTTGGGCAGTTGATAGGCTTCAGGTCGCTCACCGCCAGGACCCCGAGGAACGCATGCAGACAGACGGACAGCCCCTGCCGGGCGTCTCGTACGTGATGCCCGTCCTCAACGAGGTCACCGAGGTCCGTGCAGCCGTCGCGAGCCTCCTCGATCAGGACTACGAGGGGCCGTTCGAGGTCGTCCTGGCCCTCGGCCCGTCGATCGACGGCACGAACGAGCTCGTCGCCGAGATGAGCGCAGCCGACCCCCGGATCCGTGCGGTCGAGAACGCCGTCGGCTCCACCCCGGCCGGGCTGAACGTCGCCATCCGCGCCTCGGAGCACCCGATCGTCGTCCGGGTCGACGCGCACTCGGTCCTGCCCCGCGACTACACGCGGATCGCCGTGCGCACGCTGCAGGAGTCCGGCGCGGACAACGTCGGCGGCATCATGCGCGCCGAGGGACGGACGCCGTTCGAGAAGGCGGTCGCACTCGCCTACGGCAGCCGCGTCGGTCTCGGCGGGACCCCGCACCACGTCGGCGGCCAGGCGGGTCCGGCCGAGACCGCCTACCTCGGTGTCTTCAAGCGCGACCGGCTGTTCGCGGTGGGGCTCTTCGACGAGGGCATCAAGCGCGGGCAGGACTGGGAGCTCAACCGACGGTTGCGCACCACCGGGGGGACCGTCTGGTTCACGCCGGAGCTCGTCGTGACCTACCGTCCGCGGCCGAGCCTCAAGCGCCTGATCCGCCAGTTCGTCGCGACCGGGCTCTGGCGAGGCGAACTCGCACGCCGATTCCCGGCGGGCAACGGCATCCGCTACTTCGTGCCGCCGGCCATGGTCGCCGGCCTCGGGCTCGGCATCGTCGCCGGGATCGTCGGCATCATCGGCGCTGCGGTGCACAGCGGCGCCGCATGGGCACTGCTCGGGTTCGTCGTCCCCGCGGTCTACCTGCTGTTCGTCGTCGTGGGTGCCCTCGTGGTCGCACGACGCTCCGACGCGGCCACCCGGGCATGGCTGCTCGTCGTGCTGCCGTGCATCCACATCGGCTGGGGGGTCGGGTTCATCGTCGGGTTCCTGACGCGGACCTCCGAGCTGACGACCCACACCGGACGGTGACCCCATGACCGACCACCAGCCCGCCGAGCACGGCTACGCGCACCCGACCTCGATCACGGAACTGCGCGCGGTCGCCCAGCCGGACGAGGTCCGGTCGCGTGCGAACGCCGAGCACTGGACCGCCTCGCTGTACCTGCGTGACGTCTCGCCGTACCTGACCTGGGTGCTCCTCAAGACCCGGATCAGCGCGAACCAGGTCACCGGTCTGATGATCCTGGTCGGGTGGTCGGTCGCGGCCGCCCTGCTCATCCCCGGGATCTGGGGCGCAGCACTCGCGCTCGTACTCGGTCAGCTGCAGATGCTCGTCGACTGCTCGGACGGCGAGGTCGCACGGTGGCGCGGGACACGCTCGCCCGCCGGGGTGTTCCTCGACAAGGTCGGGCACTACACGACCGAGGGACTCATCCCGATCGCGCTCGGCGTCCGCGCTGCCACGTGGCCGATCCACGGCGCCGACTGGATGTGGACGACGATCGGCTGCGCGCTCGGGCTGGTCATCGTGCTCAACAAGGCGCTCAACGACATGGTGCACGTGGCCCGTGCCAACTCCGGGCTCGAGAAGCTCGTCGACCGCCGGGACGCCTCGACCGCTCCGTCCGGGCGTCGTCTCGCGTCGCTCCGCCGGGTCGCACGGTTCCTGCCGTTCCACCGGCTGTACCACTCGGTCGAGCTCTCGATGCTGGCGTTCGTGTTCGCGCTCATCGGTCTGGCCGTCGGGCACCCGCTCGTCGACCGGATCCTCGTTGGTGCGCTCCTGCCGCTCGCCGTCATCGCGACGTTCGGGCACTTCGTCGCGATCATCTCGTCGAAGCGGGTGCGCGCGTGACGCCCGGCACACTCCGACGCCACGCGGTGGCGCACCGCGAACGGCCGCGGGTCGCGGTGGTCAGCCTGTCGCAGGGCACCAGACCGGACGACCTGCGCCGTGGGCTGGAGAGCGTGCTCGCCCAGCAGGGGGTGGAGCTCGACGTCGTCTGCGTCGGCAACGGTTGGGAGCCGAACGGTCTTCCGGAGGGCGTCCGCGCGCTGGCGCTCCCCGAGAACGTCGGCATCCCGGCCGGACGCAACGCCGGTGCCGAGGTCGTCGACGGCGACTACGTGTTCTTCCTCGACGACGATGCGTCCATCCCCTCCGAGACCTTCCTGCGCGATGCGATCGGCCTGTTCGAACGCGACCCGTCGCTCGGCCTCGTGCAACCGCGCGTGGTCGACCCGACCGGGACGGCGAACCCGCGGCGCTGGGTGCCCCGGATCCGGAAGGGTGACCCCGCCGAGTCGTCGCCGGTGTTCTCGGTGTGGGAGGGCGCGGTGATCCTGCCGATGGACGTGTACCGCGTCGTCGGCGGATGGGGAGCGCCGTACTTCTACGCGCACGAGGGCATCGAGCTCGCGTGGCGGGTGTGGGACGCCGGCCGACGGACCTGGTACGCCGGGGACCTGGTCGCGAACCACCCCGCGATCGACCCGGCGCGGCACACCGAGTACTACCGCCTGAACGCCAGGAACCGCGTCTGGCTGGCCCGCCGCAACCTGCCCGCGCCGCTCCGCCCCCTGTACGTCGGGTCGTGGGCGGCGATCCAGGTGGCACGCTGGTGGCGACACCCCGCACGGCTCCGGGTGTGGTTCGGCGGCGTCCGCGAAGGCTGGGCGACCGACTGCGGTCCCGCACGCCCGATGGGATGGCTGACGATCGGCCGGATGACGCTCGCCGGCCGCCCGCCCGTCGTCTGACCCCGCCCGTCGTCTGACCCTGCCCGGCCGACGCGAAGCCCGAGGACCGACGAGACACGACAACCGACTCGACGAGAGAGGCAGCATGCCGATCATCAACGACGCCCGCACGGCCGTCCGACTCGCACGCCGGCTCCTGCGCGCCCGCGGGCACCGGCGGACGCTCGCCCGACGTCTGGCCGCAGAACCGCCGCTGGCGCCGGGGACCATCGAGATCGCGGTGTACTTCGCCGACGGGCCCGTGAACATGTACCAGGTCCGTCAGTGGTACGCCCCGCTCGAGGAGCTGTCGAAGACGCACCCGGTGGCGATCATCTCCCGGAACCCCGGGACGATGCTCACACTGCTCGACGAGGCGCCGGTGACCGCTGTCTACGCCCGACAGGTCGTGGACCTGGAACGCTTCGTCGACGAGCAGGCGCCGAAGGTGGTGCTGTACGTCAACCAGAACGCCCGCAACTTCCAGATGATGCGGTACGGGCGGATGTGGCATGTCTTCGTCAACCACGGCGAGAGCGACAAGATGTACATGACGACGAACCAGTTCAAGGCGTACGACTACGCCCTGATCGCCGGGGACGCCGCCCGTGACCGACTCGCCGAGGCCCTGTGGGACTACGACCTGGACAGCAGGGCGATCGCGATCGGCCGCCCTCAGGCCGACCACCTCGCGGGGAAGCCGCCGTACCCGTCCGACGACCGCACCGTCGTGCTCTACGCCCCGACCTGGGAAGGCGATCGTCCGGCAGCCGCGTACGGGTCGATCGCGAGCCACGGCACGACCATCGCCGATCGTGTGCTCGCATCGCCCCGCCACCGTCTGGTCTACCGACCGCACCCGCGGAGCGGCGTCCTGGACGCCGACTACAAGGCGGCGCACGAGCGGATCATCGCGGCCATCGCCGCCGCGAACACCGCTGACCCGGGCGCGCATCACGTGTACGACGACGGACCGGAGCTGGGCTGGCAGCTCGCGGACGCCGACGTCGCGATCACCGACATCAGCGCGATGATCTACGACCGGCTCGCCGTCGGCAAGCCCCTGATCGTCACGCGGCCCCGTTCCGCGGAAGCCGACGTCGACGAGCGCGGGTACCTGGCAGCGGCGAACTGGTTGACCACGACCGACGCGGAGGACATCGTGGCTCGCGTGGACGCCGCAGCACACGACGAATCGGAGCTCGCGGCCTTGCGGCACTGGGTCGCCCGGTACTTCGGCGACACCTCGCCCGGGACCGCGACCGCTCGGTTCCACGACGCGATCGAGCGGCTCATCGCTCGCTGGCACCGCGTCGCCGAGGAGCACGGCGCGCGCTGACCCGGTCCGGTTCACGGTGCGAGGCCGGGACCGACCAGCGACATCCGCCACAGGTACTCGCTGTGGTCCGGACGACGCCACCGGACGATCACGACGCCGGTCTCTTCCGGGCCGGCGCCGAACACCGCGATCCCGATGCTGCGACCGGGTTCGAGGCGGCGCACGACGAGCGGCGGGCAGTAGCCGGTGCCGAGGTGGGTGAGGCTCAGTCCGTCGACCGGTTCGTCGGACATGTTCGTGAGGTCGTACCGTCGGGGCGCATGCGTGCGGTCGACGACGAACGGGACAGCGTAGGCGGTTGGTGCGGGGTGCATGGGGGTGAGGTTAGGGGGAGGGTCCGACGCTGGGGGCGCCGGAGTGCCCTGTGGGCCCTTGGGTTGTGGAGCGGGGGCGGATCGGCCTGGTTGTTGGGGAGAGGGGGCCGTCGACCGGGCTCAGACGCCGTAGTCGGCGGAGTACTTCGCGAGTGCGTCCTCGATCGGGCCGTCGAGCTGCAGACGACCCTTGTCGAGGTACAGCCCTCGCTTGCAGAAGCGCCGGAGGTCCTTGTCGCTGTGGGACACGAAGAAGAGGGTCCGACCGCCGGCCAGGAGTTCCTCGATCCGCTTGTGGCACTTCTCGCGGAACGCCTTGTCGCCGACCGCCAGGACCTCGTCGACGAGGATCACGGGTTCGTCGAGGCGGGAGATCACCGCGAACGCGATGCGGACCTTCATGCCGCTCGACAGGTGCTTGTACGGGGTGTCGACGAAGTCGCCGATCTCCGCGAAGTCGATGATCTCGTCGAAGCCGTCGCGGATCTCGGCCCGGGACATCCCGTGCAGGCCTGCCGTGAGGTAGACGTTGTCGCGCACGGTCAGGTCACCGACGAACCCGCCGGTGATCTCGATGAGCGGGGCGACCCCGGCGCCGACGTGCACGCGGCCCTCGTCGGGGAGCATCACCTGTGCCACGAGCTTCAGGAGCGTGGACTTGCCCTGGCCGTTCCGCCCGACGACACCGATCGCCTCACCGGGACGGACGTCGAACGAGACGTGGCGGAGCGCCCAGAACTCGTCACCGCGCTTGCGTCGGTTGCTCCCGGCGAAGAGGTCCTTGAAGCTGCGGCTGGCCCGACGGTTCCGCTTGAAACGGATGCCGGCGTCACGGACGGAGATGACCGGCTTCCCGGTCGCAGTCTGGGTCGTGGACTCGGTCGCGGTCATCAGAGCTCCTTGAGGACGCGGTGTTCGCTGCGCCGGAACACGACGAGTCCGACGATGACCACGATCGCGGTGATCACGACGGACGCCAGGACCTCGAACCAGTCGAGCTGTTTCGGGAAGAACGCCGACCGGTAGATGCCGAAGATGCCCGTCAGCGGGTTGATCGCCGCGAGGGGGCGCAGGGCGTCCGGCAGGGCGTTCGTGCCGTAGATGATCGGTGAGGCGTAGAAGGCGAAGCGGAGGACGAGCTTGACGGCACGCTCGAGGTCGCGGAAGAACACCACGAGCGGCGCGACGATGAGCCCCAGGCCGTAGACGAGCGCGCACTGCAGCACGATCGCGAACGGGTAGAGCACGACCTGCCAGTGCACGTGGGCACCGGTCGCGATGACGAAGATCGCGAGCACCGGGATGCTCAGCAGGAACTCGATGCCCTTCGAGGCATCGATCCGCGCGACCCAGATGCTCCGCGGGATGGTCGTCGACCGGATGAGCTTGGCTTCCTTGATGAACGCCCTGGTGGAGTCGGAGACCGCACCGGTGAACCACATCCACGGCAGCAGGGCCGTGAGCAGGAAGACGATGTACGGCTCTTCACCGACGGAACCGCGGTGGAAGACCTGCGTGAAGACGAACCAGTAGATGCCCGACATCACGAGTGGGTCGAGGATCGACCAGACGTACCCGAGCGCGGACGTCGAGTACCGCACGCGGAGGTCGCGCTTGGTGAGCAACCACAGCGCCTGACGATAGCGCCGACCGGCACTGCGCGACGCTGCGGTGGCAGCTGTCACGGGCACGGTCGGCGCACTCGCTGACGTCATGGGGTCCTTCCGGCCGGGATCGCCGAGAGGAGGCTGGCGGCTCAGGCGAACAGGTTGTTCGCGCGCTCGAGGTCCTCGGCGAAGTCGATCTCGACCGCGTAGAGGTCGGAGATGTCGATGGGCGTCCAGCGTAGCCCGTCCTCGCCGATGGCAGCCTCGATGCCGCCCTCGAAGTACTCCTGGTCGTCGACGCGACCGAGGTGGTGGATGAGCGCCTGCTTGTCGGCGGCGGAGACGTAGTTGATGCCGACCGCTTCGCCGAGACCCCCGACGACCTGCTTCGAGAGCTTGTGGATGAAGCCCTCGGCGTCGACGGTGTACTTGACCTCTTCGTCGGACACCTTCTCGGTGTTGACGCTGACGAACGAACGGTCCTGGTCCATCATGTCCGCGGCACGGACGAGAGCGCGGGGGTCGAAGACGACGTCGCCGTTCATCCAGAGGACGCCGCTCTTGCCGGTGGCCTTGAGCGCACGGAGGAGGCTCTTCGAGGTGTTCGTGGAGTCGTACGATTCGTTGTAGACGAAGTTCGCCTCGGGGAAGGCCTCGACGATGTACTCCGACTTGTAGCCGACGACGACCGTGATCCTGGCGCTCGAACCGAAGGCCGCACGGATGTTCTCGAACTGCTGCTGCATGATGGTGCGGCCGTCGCTGAGCTCGGTGAGCGGCTTCGGCAGGCTGCGCCCGAGGCGGCTGCCCATCCCTGCTGCGAGGATGACGATCTGCGTGGTCATGGTGGTCCCTTCCGGTGTCCGCCCGCGCGCCCTGGGGCACGGGCGGGCCTCGTCGAGTCTGCTCGCAGTGCATCCGAGAACGCCGAGAGTCGCCGGCGACCGCATCCTTCGATGTGGCCGGGTGACCCGTCAGGTGTTCGGTCCGAGCAGGTTTCCAAGTGGTGAACACTCCGTCGTGCCCTGGTGAATGATACGGAACGCCCCTCCGTCGGGGTACGTGCTGTGCGTCTTCGTAGTCATTTCGTGACACTGCAGGACGCGGCCCGCCGATGTCCGGACCGCATTGGTACGGTGGGGCCGTGACGCCAGCAGCAGGGGACGACGAGGACGTGTACGCGACGTCCGACGCTGCCTGGCTGACCGAGACGACCGCGCTCGACGAGGACGCCGACAGGGCCGACGAGGACGCGGAAGACGACGACGAGACGGCCGGGGACGACGCGGCCGAGGACGACACGGGGGACAGCGATGCGCACCACCGCCCTGGACAGGACGGTATGAGCGACCACACGACGACGTCGGAGGGGGAGACGGCGGCGGACGAGCGCGTCGAGGAGACCGGCGTGCTGCCGGCCGCCGCCCCGACGAGCACGACGAGCACGTCGAAGAAGCCGCGCGTCAAGCGCCCAGGTCGCGCGACACGCCCGCAGGGCGCCGCGGCGACGAACGCGGCCGCGGCGAGGAACGCGTCCGCGGCGACGAACGCGGACGCGACGGACGCGACGACGAACGCGGCCGCCGCGCCGCAGGCGGACGCTGCCATCGCCTCCGAGCCGACCACGGACGCTCCGCAGGCCGACGACCGGACGGAGGACGAGCCTCCCGTCCGGACCAAGCCAGCACCGAAGAAGCGGACACCCGCTGCCAAGCGGGGTGCGGCCGCGACCGCCCAGCAGCCGGTCGTGCTCCGGGCCAGCGGCCTCGTGAAGCGGTACGGGCAGACGCTCGCCGTGGACGAGGTCGACCTCGAGATCCGCCAGGGCTCCCTGTTCGGCGTCGTCGGCCCGAACGGTGCCGGCAAGACCACCACCCTGTCGATGCTCACCGGACTCCTGCGTCCGGACGCCGGCACGGCGACCGTGCTGGACCACGACGTCTGGGCCGACCCGGCTGCCGCCAAACGCAGCATGGGAGTCCTGCCCGACCGACTGCGCCTGTTCGACCGGCTCACCGGCGCGCAGCTGCTCTTCTACTCGGCGACGCTCCGTGGACTCGACGGCAAGACCGCCCGGTCGAGGAGCGCCGACCTGGCGGAGGCGTTCGGCCTCGGCGACGCGCTCGGCCGGCCCGTCGCGGACTACTCGGTCGGCATGGCGAAGAAGATCGCGCTGGCCGCGACCCTGATCCACTCCCCGCGCGTGCTCGTGCTCGACGAACCGTTCGAGTCCGTCGACCCGGTGAGCGCGACCACCATCACGGAGATCCTCCGGCGCTACACGCAGGGCGGCGGCACCGTCGTGCTGTCGAGCCACTCGATGGAGCTCGTGCAGCGCACGTGCGACTCGGTGGCCATCATCGTCGGCGGCAAGGTGCTCGCATCGGGCACCATGGCGCAGGTCCGTGGGCGCAAGAGCCTCGAGGACAAGTTCGTCGAACTCGCGGGTGGCCGCGTCGTCGCGGAGAGCATGGAATGGTTGCACAGCTTCTCCGGCTGAGGGCCGACCTGCTCGCGGGGGAGATCCGCGGGGGAGCCCGACGCTCCGTGCTCGTCGTCCTCGGGAGCCTCGCCGGCCTCGTCGCTGCCGTCCTCGTCGCCGTGGCGATCACCGCGCTGCGCTCCGCCGATGCCGAGGCGGCGCGCGCCGTCATCGTGCCGGTGGGGACCCTCATCACCGTCGGCTTCACGATCATCCCGCTCGCGGTCGGCGGCGCGGACCAGTTCGACCCGCGGCGCTTCGCGGTGTTCGGCGTGACCAGGAAGGACCTGGCGATCGGCCTCGGCGTCGCCGGGCTCGTCGGGGTCCCGGTGGTCGGCGTCGCGATCGTCGCCGTCTCCCAGTCGGTCGCGTGGATGCGGGGCGCCGGCACCGGCGTGCTCGGTGTCCTCACCGCGCTGGTCGTCGTCGCCACGTGCGGGTTGCTCGTCCGCGTCGGCTGCACCGTGGGCTCGTGGCTGCTCGGATCGCACCGCCCGACCCGGGACGCCGGCTGGCTCGTGGCCCTCGTGGTCGTCGTGCTGCTCATCCCGACGGTGTCGCTCCTGGTGGGCGCCGACTGGCTCGACCCGGAGAGCGCCGAGCTGCAGCGCATCGCCGAAATCTCGGGGTGGACGCCGTGGGGCGCGGCGTGGGCGGTGCCGGCAGACGTCGCGACCGGCCACGTCGGCGCTGGCATCGCGAAGCTGGTGCTCGCGCTGGTGGTCCTCGGGCTCCTCGCATGGGCCTGGTGGGGACTCGTCGGCCGCATGCTCGTGACCGTCGACGACCGGACGACGGTGCGTCGCTACCGCACGCTCGGCTGGTTCGACCGGCTCGGCGCGACGCCCGCCGGCGCAGTGGCCGCCCGCGCGCTGACGTACTGGGGCCGCGACCCGCGCTACCGGACCTCGTACCTGATCCTCCTGTTCGTGCCGATCGTCGTCGTGCCGCTCGGCGTCGCCGGTGTCCCGTGGCACTGGACCGCGCTGATCCCGCTGCCGCTCATGGCGGTGATCGCCGGGTTCCTGCCGCACAACGACGTCTCGTACGACAACACCGCGGTGTGGTTGCACGTCGCGTCGGGGGCTCCTGGATGGAGCGACCGACTCGGCCGCCTCACCCCGGTGCTGGCGGTCGGCGTGCCGGTGATCGTCGCCGGTTCGGCGGTGTCGGCGTGGTTGTTCGGTGACTGGATGGCGTTCCCGGTGCTCGTCGGGGTCTGCGTGTCCGCGTTGTTCGCGGGACTCGGGATCTCCAGCGTGGTATCCGTGCTGCTGCCGTACCCGACCGTACGACCCGGGGACCGTCCGTTCCATCAGCCCCAGGCCGCCGGCGTCGTGTCGACGGTGTCGCAGTCGTCGACGATCATCGGCATCGTGCTGTGCTCGGTCCCGGCCGGACGGCTGGCGGTGCTCGCGCTGACGGACGGTGCGGAGCCGTGGGCGATGCTGACACTCGTCGTCGGAGCGGCGGTCGGCGTCGTGGTGCTCGGGGTCGGGGTGCTCCTCGGCGGGCGGTTGTTCGACCGGCACGGTCCGGACCTGCTGGCGGCGGCGCAGCGCAACTAGCGGCCGACGCGACGAATCGTCGCCCGGGCGACCATCGTCGCCCGCGCGACCACACGACGGCCTGGAGGCTCGTGGCGGCCCTGCAACGAGCCTCCAGGCCGTCGTGTGGTGAGCGGACCTGCGGAGTGAGCGGGAGACGTCTCGTGCGGACACGACGTACCCTTGTCCCATGAGCATGACGGAACCGGGTGGCGGCGGACTCGACGTGATGGACCGCGAGCTCGAGAAGCTCCTCGAAGAAGAGGCGATCGAGCCGGGCGACCACGAGCGGTTCTCGCACTACGTCAAGAAGGACAAGATCCTGCAGTCCGCCCTGAGCGGCAAGCCGGTCAAGGCACTCTGCGGCAAGAAGTGGATCCCCGGGCGCGACCCGGAGAAGTTCCCGGTCTGCCCGGACTGCAAGGCCATCTACGAGAAGATGAAGGACGAGTAGTCCTCAGACGATCAGCGTCGGGATCGCCGCGTCACCGCGACCGATCCTGGCCGCATCGGCCGGCAGCTCCGCCTTGGCACCTCGGTGGTGCGCCCGTGCCGCCTCGACCCCGCGGACCCCGAGGAAGGCAGGGTCGACCTCGCCGTTGGTGACGACCGGCACCATGAGCGCACGTTCGTCGGAGCCGACGGCACCGGAGGTGTGTACGACCTCGGCGGTCGCGATCCCGTTGCGGAGGCGTCGGCCGGCTTCCTTCCGGCCGCCGACGGACGCCTTGTCCGCGGACTTCTTCGCGACCGGCACCCATTCCTCGCCGCCGGTGCGGTGTGCGACGAGCTTGAACACCATGCTCGCCGCCGGGTGTCCCGACCCGGAGACGACCGACGTGCCGACGCCGTAGGAGTCGACGGGTGCGGCCCGGAGCGCGGCGATCGTGTACTCGTCGAGGTCGTTCGTCACCGTGATCTTGGTGTTCGTCGCCCCGAGGCGGTCGAGCTGCGCGCGGACGCTCGCCACGACCGAGGGCAGGTCGCCGCTGTCGATCCGGACGGCACCGAGCCGACCGTTCGTCAGGCGGACCGCCGTGTCGACCGCGGCCTCGATGTCGTACGTGTCGACGAGCAGGGTGGTGCCGTCGCCGAGCGCGTCGAGCTGCGAGCGGAACGCGGCCTCTTCGGAGTCGTGCAACAGCGTGAACGCGTGCGCCGCGGTGCCCATGGTCGGGATGCCCCAGGTGCGCCCCGCCTCGAGGTTGCTCGTCGCGCCGAACCCGGCGATGTAGGCGGCGCGGGCGGCTGCGACCGCGTTCCACTCGCCGGTCCGGCGGGAGCCCATCTCGGCGAGGGGCCGGTGGTCGGCGGCCGACACCATGCGGGCGGCCGCGGAGGCGATCGCGGAGTCGGCGTTGAACGTCGACAGCGCGAGGGTCTCCAGCACGACCGCCTCGGCGAAGGTGCCCTCGATCTGCAGCACGGGGGAGTTGGGGAAGAAGATCTCGCCTTCCCGGTACGCCCGGATGTCGCCTGTGAACCGGTAGCCGGCCAGCCAGCTCGCGGTGTCGCCGTCGATCACGCCGCGGTCCCGCAGGAACCCGATCTCCTCGTCGCCGAACCGGAAGTCCGCCAGCGCCGTGAGGAACCGCCCGAGCCCCGCCGCGACGCCGTACCGGCGCCCGTCCGGCAGTCGCCTGGTGAAGACCTCGAAGACGCAGCGTCGGTCGGCGGTGCCGTCCTTCAGGGCCGCGTCGACCATGGTGAGTTCGTACTGGTCCGTCAGGAGCGCGCTGGTCACCTCAACGACACTAGTCACCCTGTCGTCCGTGCCGGTCAGGAGGCTCGGATTGCGTCGAGCCGTCGGCTCGCGTCGGTACGCTGGTCCCGTGACGGATGCACCGATCGGAGTCTTCGACAGCGGCGTCGGTGGGCTGACGGTCGCCCGCGCGATCATCGACCAGCTGCCGCGGGAGAGCATCCGCTACGTCGGCGACACCGTGCACTCGCCGTACGGCCCGAAGCCGATCGCCGACGTCCGCCGGTACGCGCTCGAGGTGATGGACGACCTCGTCGCGCAGGGTGTGAAGGCCCTGGTCATCGCGTGCAACACCGCGTCCTCTGCGGTGCTCCGCGACGCCCGCGAGCGGTACGAGCAGGCGTACGGCATCCCCGTCGTCGAGGTGATCCAGCCCGCCGCCCGCGCCGCCGTCAAGCAGACCAGGACCGGTCGCATCGGCGTGATCGGGACGGTCGGCACCATCGCCTCCCGCTCGTACGAGGACGCCTTCGCCGTCGCGTCCGACATCACGCTCACCCTCGCCGCCTGCCCGCGCTTCGTCGAGTTCGTCGAGGCCGGCGACACCTCGTCCCCGGAGCTCCGCGACGTCGCTGCCGGGTACCTCGCGCCGATCCGCGCCGCCGACGTCGACACGCTCGTCCTCGGCTGCACGCACTACCCGCTGATGTCCGCGGCGATCCAGTACGTGATGGGGCCGGACGTCACCCTGGTGTCGAGCGCCGAGGAGACCGCGAACGACGTCTACCGTCGACTCGTCGAGCACGGACTCGAACGCACCACGACCGCTCCGCCGACGTACTCGTTCGAGGCGACGGGCGACGACCAGGCCGGGTTCATCCGGCTCGCACGCCGGTTCCTCGGACCAGAGGTATCCCGCGTCGGCCACCTCCAGACAGGGGCGATCACGCTGCCCCGCACCGAAAGGACACCATGACCACCCGCATCGACGGTCGCGCGACGACCGAACACCGCCCCGTCACGATCGAACGCGGCTGGAGCGCCCAGGCCGAGGGCAGCGCGCTCATCTCCTTCGGCAACACGAAGGTGCTGTGCACCGCGTCGTTCACGAACGGCGTCCCGCGGTGGATGGCCGGCAAGGGCACCGGCTGGGTCACCGCCGAGTACTCGATGCTGCCGCGCTCCACGAACGAGCGCATGCAGCGCGAGTCCATCAAGGGCAAGGTCGGCGGTCGCACGCACGAGATCTCCCGGCTCATCGGCCGGTCGCTCCGTGCCGTCGTGGACATGAAGGGCCTCGGCGAGAACACGCTCGTCCTGGACTGCGACGTGCTCCAGGCCGACGGCGGCACGCGCACCGCGTCGATCACGGGCGCCTACGTCGCGATGGCCGACGCGATCGAGTGGGGCCGTGACAAGGGCTTCATCGCGAAGAAGGCCACGCCCCTGACCGACAGCGTGCAGGCCATCTCCGTGGGGATCGTCAAGGGCGAGCCGATGCTCGACCTCGCCTACACCGAGGACTCGAACGCGGACACCGACATGAACATCGTCACGACCGGGTCCGGCAAGTTCATCGAGGTGCAGGGCACCGCCGAGCACGCGCCCTTCGACCGCGACGAGCTGAACGTCCTGCTCGACCTCGGTCTCGCGGGCAACGCGTCGCTCGCGGGCATCCAGCGGTCCGCCCTGGGGCTCGCATGACGGGCACCGTCGTCCTCGCGACCCACAACCAGGGCAAGGTCGTCGAGCTGCGTGAGATCCTCGGCGCGGCCCTCGGCGGCGTCGAGCTCGTCGGGTACGACGGGCCGGAGCCGGTCGAGGACGGCGACACGTACGCCGCGAACGCGCTGATCAAGGCGCGGGCGGCCGTCGCGCACACCGGGCTGCCGGCGCTCGCCGACGACTCGGGCATCGCTGTCGACGTGCTCGACGGCGCCCCCGGCATCCACTCGGCGCGGTACGCCGGAACCCGGGTGGACGCCGACAACATCGCGTTGCTGCTGACGAACCTCGAGGGCGTCGTGGAGCGGACCGCGGCGTTCGTCTGCGCCGCCGCGTTCGTGACGCCCGACGGCCAGGAGCACGTCGTCGAGGCGGTCTGGAACGGGGAGGTGCTGACGTCGCCTCAGGGCTCCGGCGGCCACGGGTACGACCCGATCTTCAAGCCGGACGACGCGGATCGATCGTCCGCACAGCTCACGCGCGAGGAGAAGAACGCGCTGAGCCACCGGTCGAAGGCGTTCCGCGGGATCGCCCCGATCGTGCGCGAGTACTTCGGCGCGTAGCCCGGGCAGCGGGCAGCGGGCAGCGGGCGGGGCTACTCCGCGGTCGGCTGCTCCTGCTCGGCCTTCTTCGCCTTGCGGGCGTTGCGGATGTAGGTCAGCGCCATCGGCACCACGGTGACGAGCACCGCCGCGATGAGGATCAGGTCGATGTAGTTCCGCACGAGGTCGGCGACGAACGGGATGTACCCGAGGAAGTACCCGAGGAACGTCACCCCGACGCCCCAGATGACGGCACCGATCGCGTTGTACAGCGAGTACTTCTTGTAGTTCATGCGCCCGACGCCCGCGGCGATCGGCAGGAAGGTCCGCACGACCGGCACGAAGCGCGCCAGGATGACCGCGAGGGGCCCGAAGCGGTGGAAGAACGCGTTGGTGCGGTCGACGTTCTCTTTCGAGAACAGACCGCTCTCCTTGCGCTCGAAGATCGGTGGCCCGGCCTTCTTGCCGATGTAGTAGCCGAGCTCGCCACCGAGGAACGCCGCCGCGCCGATCATCAGCGCCGCCACCCAGATCGGGATGCCGCCGATGGCGCCGCCGCGGTCGAAGGCGAAGAGCCCGGTAATGACGAGCAGGCTGTCGCCGGGGAAGATGAACCCGATCAGCAGGCCGGTCTCGGCGAAGATGATGGCGCACACGACGAGCACGGCGACGGCCCCGAAGTGGTCGAGGATGTACTGCGGATCCAGCCAGGGGATCAGGGCGAGTGCGACGGAGTGCATGCTTCTTCCGGTCGTGCGTGCGCGAGGACGGGAAGGTCACCCGCACGACGAGGGTACCGTGCGGGTGTGACGGGGACGTCCCTCTGCGGATGGAGATGCGCGGGCGCGCATCGGACGGTGCGGAAGGAGGGACTCGAACCCTCACGCCTGGGGCACAGGAACCTAAATCCTGCGTGTCTACCGATTCCACCACTCCCGCGAGCAACCGACAGCGTACCCGGCCCCGTGCGCACCGGCCCCGTGCGGACCGGCCCCGCTCAACGCAGGCGTCGGGGCAGGTACCGCGGGACGTACCGCAGCAGGACGCCGGCGCCGACGAGCCCGAGCACGCCCATCACCCCGCTGGCGATCGCGATCGACGCCACCGCGGTGATCCCGGAGATGAGGAGCGGTGCCGCCGCCTGCCCGAAGTCGCCGGTGAAGCGCCACGCGCCGAGGAACGGCGCCGGGTGGTCCCGCGGCGCCAGGTCCGCGCCGAGTGTCATCAGGATCCCGGAGCCCACCCCGTTCGCCAGGGACATCGCCATCGCGACCGCGACGAACCAGCCGACCCTGGCGTCGAGGTGGTCGCTCCACGCGAGGAGGAAGTAGCAGATGCTCAGGCCGAGCATGCAGGGGAGTGCGCTCGCGAGCCGCCCCCAGCGGTCCATGATCTGGCCGCTCGTGTAGAAGAGTGCGAAGTCGACGGCCCCCGCGATGCCGATGACGAGCGCTGCCGTGGAGTCGTTCAACCCGACGCTGACCGCCCAGAGCGGCAGGATCACCTGGCGCCCGGCGCGCATCGCCCCGATCAGCCCGGCGCCGCTACCGAGTCGCAGCAGGACGCGGTGGTGCTCGCGGATGGTCCGGAACAGTCCGTGGGACTCCTCCTTGACGAACTCCTCGCCTTCGAGCGTGGCCGGTTCGTCCGCACGGGAGGCTCGGCTCGGCCTGCGCAGACCGCGCACGCCCGTCGCGGGGTCGCGGAGGACGAGGAGGGTCACCGCCGCCGCGAGGCAGCAGACGATGTGGATCCAGAAGGCGCTCTGGGTGGTGCCGGTGAGGTGGACGACGCCGGCGGCGATGAACGGCCCGACGAAGTAGCCGAAGCGGAAGACCCCGCCGAGGCTGGACAGGGCTCGTGCCCGGATCGCCAGAGGGATCGCCGTGGTCATGTAGGCGTGCCTGGCCAGGGCGAACACGGCAGTCGAGACCCCGACGAGGAAGACGCCGACGGCCAGCACGACGGGGTTCGGCGCGACGACGCACACGGTCAGCCCGAGCATCGAGACGACCGCGGCGCCGATCATCGCGTTCCGCTCACCGATGCGCGCGACGACCACGCCGGACGGCACGTCGCCGATGAGCTCGCCGACGAGGATGAGGGACGCCACGAACCCGGCGATCGCCAGGCTCGCACCGAGGGAGTTCGCGGCGATCGGGATGATCGGGATGATCGCGCCCTCACCGATCGCGAAGAGCGCAGCGGGGAGGAACCCGGACAGCAGCACGGCCCGGAAGTCGAAGGGCGGGGGCTCTGGGGTGGTCGTCATCGCGACTCCAACGCTACGCCCGGGGCGGAGTTACCCTTGACGCATGCGTGTTCTGGCGGCGATGAGTGGTGGAGTCGACTCGGCGGTGGCCGCCGCCAGGGCGGTCGACGCCGGGCACGACGTCGTCGGGGTCCACCTGGCCCTGAGCCGGATGCCGGGGACCTTGCGGACCGGGAGTCGCGGCTGCTGCACCATCGAGGACTCGATGGACGCCCAGCGTGCCGCGTCCGCACTCGGGATCCCGTACTACGTGTGGGACTTCTCGGCGCGGTTCAAGGAGGACGTGGTCGACGACTTCGTGGCCGAGTACCAGGCCGGTCGCACGCCGAACCCCTGCATGCGGTGCAACGAGCGGATCAAGTTCGCGGCGCTCCTCGAGAAGGCGCTCGCGCTCGGGTTCGACGCCGTCTGCACCGGCCACTACGCGTCGATCGTGACGGGTGCCGACGGCGCGCGTGAGCTGCACCGCTCGGCCGCGTGGGCGAAGGACCAGTCGTACGTGCTCGGCGTCCTCACCGCCGAGCAGCTCCAGCACGCGATGTTCCCACTCGGGGCGACCCCGTCGAAGGACGAGGTCCGGGCCGAGGCCGCTGCACGCGGACTCACGGTCGCGCAGAAGCCGGACTCGTACGACATCTGCTTCATCCCGGACGGCGACACGCGCGGCTGGCTCGCCGACCGCGTGGGGACCGCCCCCGGCGACGTCGTCGAGCGGGACGGCACGGTCGTCGGTTCCCACGACGGAGCGACCGGGTTCACCGTCGGGCAGCGGCGCGGGCTGGCGCTCGGGCGTCCGGCGCCGGACGGCAAGCCGCGGTTCGTGCTGGAGATCCGTCCGAAGGACAACACCGTCGTCGTCGGGCCCAAGGAGGCGCTCGACGTCACCTCGATGTCGGGCTCCCGCTTCACGTGGGCAGGGACGGCTCCCGCCGACCCGTCCGTGCCGTTCGCGTGCGACGTGCAGATCCGCGCGCACGCCGACCCGGTGCCCGCGACCGCACGGGTCTCCGACGGGGTGCTGGTCATCGACGTCGACGAGCCGCTCTCGGGTGTGGCACCCGGGCAGACCGCTGTGGTCTACGTCGGGACCCGGGTGCTCGGCCAGTGCACGATCGACGAGACGGTCAGCGCCGTCCCCGTCGACGCCTGACGCCTGACTCCGGGGGTCGGTGGTCCACGGTAGAACTGTGGGTATGAGCGAGACCGACGCCACGTTCGAGACCATCGACCCTGCCGCGCTGGACGCCGCCCAGGCGGGGCGAGAGGTGGACCGGCTGCGCTCGACGATCAACGAGCTCCGCCACGGCTACTACGAGGAGAACGGCTCCACCGCCTCGGACGCCGAGTACGACGCACTGGTGCACCGGCTGGACGCGATCGAGCGGCGCTTCCCCGAACTCCTCACCGAGGACAGCCCGACGCAGACCGTCGGCGGCCAGGCGGAGACGACGCAGTTCGCGCCGGTCGAGCACGCCGAGCGGATGCTGAGCCTCGACAACGTCTTCAGCCCCGAAGAACTCACCGACTGGGCGATCAAGGTCCAGCGTGACGCCGGGTCCGAGCGCGTGCGGTTCCTGACCGAGCTGAAGATCGACGGCCTCGCGATCAACCTCCGCTACGAGAACGGGCGGCTCGTGACCGCTGCGACGCGTGGCGACGGCGTCGTCGGGGAAGACGTCACGGGCAACGTCCGCACGATGGGCACCATCCCGGATCGGTTGACGGGTACCGGTCACCCGCCCCTGGTGGAGGTCCGCGGCGAGATCTTCTTCCCGGTGGAGCAGTTCGACGAGCTGAACGCCAAGCAGCGCGATGCGGGCGAGCGCGTCTTCGCCAACCCGCGCAACGCCGCTGCCGGTTCCCTCCGCCAGAAGGAAGAGGGCAAGTCACCGGCGAAGCGCGAGCTCATGGTGGACCGGCTCCGACGGCTCCGGATGCTCGTGCACGGCATCGGCGCGTGGCCCGTGGGTGAGCTCGAGCGCGACACCGACGTCCGTTCCCAGTCCGAGGTCTACGAGCTGCTGCACTCGTGGGGGCTGCCGACGGGGACGCACCACCGGGTGTTCGACTCCATCGACGAGGTCCTGGGGTTCGTCAAGGACTACGGCGAGCGTCGAGCGTCGGTGGAACACCAGATCGACGGCATCGTCATCAAGGTCGACGACCTCGGCCTGCACGAGGAACTGGGGTCGACGTCCCGTGCGCCCCGGTGGGCCATCGCGTACAAGTACCCGCCCGAAGAAGTGCACACGAAGCTCCTCGACGTGGTCGTCAGCGTCGGACGCACCGGCCGCGCCACGCCGTTCGCGGTGATGGCCCCGGCCGAGGTCGCCGGATCCGTCGTCCGGCAGGCCACGCTGCACAACCAGCAGGTGGTCAAGGCGAAGGGCGTCCTGATCGGCGACACCGTCGTCCTCCGCAAGGCCGGTGACGTCATCCCCGAGGTGCTCGGCCCGGTCGTGGAACTCCGCGACGGCTCCGAGCGCGAGTTCGTGATGCCGACGGCCTGCCCCGAGTGCGGCACCACGCTCGCCCCGGCGAAGGAAGGCGACATCGACCTCCGGTGCCCGAACGCCGAGAGCTGCCCAGCGCAGGTCCGGGGGCGGGTCGAGCACATCGCGTCCCGTGGCTCGCTCGACATCGAGGGCCTCGGCGAGGTCGCGGCGGCAGCCCTGACGCAGCCGCTGGTCCCGGAGACGCCGCCCCTCGTGACCGAGGCCGGTCTGTTCGACCTGACGATGGAGGACATCGTCCCGATCGAGGTGATCGTCCGCGACGCCGAGACCGGCATGGAGAAGACGGAGGAAGACGCCGACGCTCCCGGAGGGTTCAGCCCGAAGCGTGTGACGCCGTTCAGCCGTGCCCGCAAGAAGACCGACCCGCCGTTCGACCCGGATGCCCGCGGCGCGGACTACACCGGCGAGCCCAGCCGGTACCCGTCGAAGAACGCGTTCGAGATGCTCGCGAACATCGACGCCGCCAAGACCAAGCCGCTCTGGCGGATCATGGTCGGCCTGAGCATCCGGCACGTCGGTCCGGTCGCCGCCCGGGCACTGGCGAACCACTTCGGGTCGCTCGACGCCATCCGGAACGCCTCCCGCGAGGAACTGGCAGCGGTGGACGGCGTCGGCGGCATCATCGCCGACGCCTTGCTCGCCTGGTTCGAGGTCGACTGGCACCGTGAGGTCATCGACCGGTGGACCGCCGCCGGCGTGCAGTTCACGACGCCCGGGCACCCGGGACCGGGTGCCGCCGACACCGAGGGCGGGGTGCTGAGCGGGCTGACGGTGGTCGCGACCGGATCGCTGGAGGGGTACAGCCGGGAAGGCGCGCAGGAAGCGATCATCGCCGCCGGAGGCAAGGCCGCGTCGAGCGTGAGCAAGAAGACGGACTTCGTGGCAGCTGGTCCCGGTGCCGGCTCGAAGCTGACGAAGGCCGAGCAGCTCGGCGTGCGGATCATCGACGCCGAGCAGTTCAAAGTCCTCGTGACCGAGGGGCCCGCGGCGCTCCCGGAACCGCAGGAGGCAGCAGCCGAGGACTGACCCGTGCACGTGAGCACGTGTGCGGTCCGCACGCACGGCACGCCGCGCCGTCGGTCTGAACCCAGTTCAGGGGGCAAGTTGCAGCGGACATGACCGGTTCCCGGCCGTTTTCCTTACACTCGACAGAGCATCACCTGTCGTCTGCAGGGGGACGATGGGATGGCCTTCCCGGGGGAGACCGGTATTGCTGCTCCTCGCCGCCGCACTGCTCACCGCCTCGATGCACTCCCTCGGAGTGGTCGAGTCGCCCGTCGCGCCCGCGGCCTCGAGTGCCGTCGCCGTCTCGACCGCCGCAGTCGTCCACGACACGGGGCAGACCGCAGCACCGGTCATGACCGGGGGACAGATCGGGATCGGCGACCTGCGTTCGGACCGTGGTCGCGCCTTCCTCGACGACCTCGCCACGGCGTCTCCGGCCGTGCTCGCGACGGCCGATCGTGACGACCGGGTCGTGGCGACCGCGATGGACGCCCCGCCGACGGCCGCTGAGGTCCACACCTGGTGGTCCGGCCTCGACACCGCCGAGCAGGTGCGGCTGCTGCACGGTGCGCCCGTCGTCGTCGGCAACCTCGACGGGGTGCCGTACGCCGTCCGTGACCGGGCGAACCGGGCGGTGCTCGCGGCGGAGAGCGCGGACCGCCGGACCCCGTCAGGCGAAGCCGCGATGCTCGGGCAGGTCCGCGAGTCGCTGGCCCGCGACGCCGACGGACCCCGCAAGTCCCTCATCACGCTCGACACGCGGGGTTCCGGGCGTGCGGCCATCGCGCTCGGCGACCTCGCCACCGCTGCGGACGTCACCGTGGTGGTCCCCGGGATGTTCTTCACCGTCACCGGACAGATGGTCGACTTCACCGCGACCGCCGGGGACCTGTACGACGAGCAGGCGACGCTGTCGCCGGTCGCGGCACCGGCGCCGGGGACCGGGATCGCGGTCGTGGCGTGGATGGGGTACCGGACGCCGGACCTGTCGAACATCCTGTCCCTGGACCTCGCGAGGACCGGCGCCGGGCGACTCGAGCGGACCGTCGACGGCATCCGCCAGATCCGCGACGGCGCAGAACCACGGCTCGGCATCGTCGCCCACTCCTACGGCTCGACGACCGCGCTGATGGCACTGTCCTCCGGTCGGATGCACGCCGACAGCCTGACGGTGCTGGGGTCCCCGGGGAGCGACGTGACGAGCGCCTCGGAACTGGCGGTCGCCGCGGGCGAGGTGTTCGTCGGGGGAGCGCACTGGGATCCCATCGCCGGGTCCGGCTACTTCGGCACCGACCCCGGCGCCGCCGACTTCGGCTCGACCGTGCTCGACCTCGCCGGCGGGATCGACCCGGCGGACGCGGACGACGTGTTCCGGCGACCGGTCGGGCACAACGACTACCTGAAGCCCGGGACGGCGTCGTTGCACGACGTCGCGCTCATCGCCGTGGGACGCGGCGACCTGGTGCGCGACCAGGTGCAGCGCGGCAACGGCCGCGGGGAGGGCACCGTGCGGGCGTCGCCGGACATGTTCCTCGTCCGCCCGCAGGACCTGCAGCCCCGCGACTGACGCGAGCGGGCGGTGATGCCGCCCACGGTGGTGGACGTGACCCGATCGTGACCGGACGTGCGGGGCGGACGCGATCCGAGCCTCCAGGCCGATCCAGGCCGATCCGGGCCGCACCTGCTGGACAACCTGAGCAGCGGTGCAGGTTCTGCGGGGATCGGAGCAGTCTCGCCCCAGGGCGGGTCCCTACCGTGCAGTGCATGCGTGTGATGCGGTGGCCGGGAGCCCTCCTGATGTTCGTCGTGATGTCGGCACTCGCGGGCATGCTCGTCGCGGTCGCCGTCACGCCGGCCGTCGCCGTGGCCGGAGAAGGCGCCTCCGGCGCTGCCGCGTTCTTCGAGGACCTGCCGAGCTACCTCGACGTGCAGACGCCCCAGCAGGTGTCGTCCGTGTACGCGAAGCAGGGCGGCCAGGACGTCAAGATCGCGTCGTTCTACGCCGAGAACCGCACCACCGTGAAGTCCGACGCGATCGCGACGACCCTCAAGCAGGCCGCGATCGACACCGAGGACCCGCGGTTCTACGACGAAGGCGGCATCGACGTGCTCGGGACCGTCCGCGGTGTCGCCGCGACCGTCGTCGGCGGAGACGTGCAGGGCGGATCGAGCATCACCCAGCAGTACGTCAAGAACGTGCTCGTGCAGCAGTGCGAGCAGCTCACCGGCAAGGACGCTGCGGACACGCAGAAGAAGATCGACGCGTGCTACGAGGACGCCGCCGGTGTCACGCCGCAGCGGAAGCTGCAGGAGATGCGGTACGCGATCGCCGTGAACAAGAAGTACTCCAAGCAGGACATCCTCACCGGGTACCTCAACATCGTCGGCCTCGGCGGCCGGGTGTACGGCGCAGAGGCCGGGGCCCAGTACTACTTCGGCGTCTCGGCGAAGGACCTGTCCCTCGTGCAGTCCGCCACCCTCGTCGCGATCCTGAACAACCCGTCGAACCTGCGCATCGACCAGCCGGACTCGACGGCGAACGGGTCGGCGAACGGCTACAAGGCCACGAAGGCGCGCCGCGACTACGTGCTCCAGCGGATGTACGCGCACCACTCGATCTCGAAGGCCGACGAGCAGGCGGCGATCGCGACGCCCGTGCAGCCGAAGATCACCGCGACCGCGAACGGCTGCTCGTCAGCGGCGACGAACTACGACGCCGGCTACTTCTGCGACTACGTGCGTGACCAGGTCCTCCAGGACCCGGCGTTCGGGAAGACCGCATCAGAGCGCATCGAGACCCTCGACACCAAGGGCCTGCAGATCCACACCTCGCTCGACCTCGACCTGCAGGGGCAGGCGCAGAGCGCCCTGTCGTCGTACGTCCCGACGACGATGGCCGGGGTCGACGCCGGCGGGTCGAACGTGACCGTCGAGCCAGGGACCGGCCGGATCGTCTCGATGGTGCAGAACACCGCGTACACGCAGGGTGACAGTGCGGCTGCCGGGTCGACGGCGGTGAACTACAGCGCGGACACCGCCTACGGCAACTCCGGCGGGTTCCAGACCGGCTCCACGTTCAAGGTGTTCACGCTCGCGGAGTGGCTCGCGCAGGGGCACACCCTGAACGAGAGCGTCAACACCACGCAGCACACGTACAACGCGTCGGAGTTCACGAACTCGTGCGAGGGCATCGGCGGGACGTGGAACGTCGCCAACGCCGAGAACGCCCCGGCGTCGATGAGCGTGCTGAGCGCCACCGCCGAGTCGATCAACACCGCGTTCGCCGCGATGGGCAAGCAGCTCGACCTCTGCAAGATCGCGAACCTGGCGGAGTCGATGGGCATCCACACCGCGAACGGCGGGAAGCTCAGCTCCGTGCCGTCGATGATCCTCGGCACGAACAACCTGTCGCCCGTCGACCTCGCCGAGGCGTACGCGGGCTTCGCGAACGGCGGCGTCGTCTGCACGCCGACCGCGATCGACTCCGTGACCGAGTCGGACGGCACGAAGATCACGCCGACCCCGTCGTCCTGCACGCAGGGCGTCTCCGCCGAGGTCGCGGGGACCGTCGACTACGCACTGCAGTCGGTGCTCACCGGAGCAGGGACCGCTGCGAGCGCGAACCCGGGTGACGCGACGCCGAAGTTCGCCAAGACCGGCACCACCGACGGCGACGTGCAGAACTGGCTGGTGGCATCGAGCACGAAGTACACGAACGCGACCTGGATCGGCAACGTGCAGGGCAACGTCAAGCTCGCGAACTGGCCGTTCCTGCAGGGGACGACCGGGTACAGCGCGAAGTTCGGGGTCGGGAAGTCGATGATGCAGTACCTCGACGCGCACTACGGCGGGGACGCCCTGCCGGCACCGAGCCAGTCGATGATCGGCGCGGCGAAGGCCCCGGCGAAGTCGGCGCAGTCCTCGCAGTCTGCGCAGCCCGGGGCGCAGTCCTCCCCAGGGGCCTCGAACGGGCAGCCGTCCACCGGCGGGACGCCCGATCAGCAGTCGGGCGGGCAGTAGACCAATAGACTGGTTCGCATTCCACGAACCGATCGACGGAGCACCATGCCTGACATCACGAGCGAGCAGGTCGCCCACCTGGCGAACCTCGCACGTATCGCACTCACGCCCGAAGAGATCGAGAAGCTGACCGGGGAGCTGTCGCACATCGTCGACAGCGTCGCGAAGGTGACCGAGGTCGCCACGCCGGACGTCCCCGCGACGAGCCACCCGGTCACGCTGCCGAACGTCCTCCGGCCCGACGTGGTCGGCGAGACGCTCACCCAGCAGCAGGCGCTCTCCGGAGCCCCCGACACCGACGGCGAACGGTTCCGCGTGACGGCGATCCTCGGCGAAGAACAGTAGGCGGTAGAACAGTGACCGACGACATCACGAAGCTCAGCGCCGCGGCGCTCGCCGACGCCCTGGTGGCGCGCGACGTCTCCAGCGTCGAGGCGACCCAGGCACACCTCGACCGCATCGCCGCGGTCGACGGGGACGTGCACGCGTTCCTGCACGTCAACGAGAACGCCCTCGGCGTCGCGAAGTCCATCGACTCGCGCCGCGCCGCCGGCGACGACCTCGGCGCCCTCGCGGGTGTGCCGGTGGCCATCAAGGACGTGCTCTGCACCCTCGACATGCCGTCCACCTCCGGGTCGAAGATCCTCGAAGGCTGGGCGCCGCCCTACGACGCCACCCCGGTCGCGAAGCTCCGTCGCGCCGGCCTGGTGCCCCTCGGCAAGACCAACATGGACGAGTTCGCGATGGGCTCGACGACCGAGTTCTCGGCGTACGGCCCGACGCACAACCCGTGGGACCTCGACCGCATCCCCGGCGGGTCCGGTGGCGGTTCGGCCGCTGCGGTCGCCGCCCACGAAGCGCCCCTCGCGCTCGGCTCGGACACCGGTGGGTCGATCCGCCAGCCGGGCGCCGTCACCGGCACCGTCGGCGTGAAGCCCACCTACGGTGGCGTCAGCCGGTACGGCTCGATCGCCCTGGCGTCGAGCCTCGACCAGGTCGGCCCCGTCGCCCGCACCGTCCTCGACGCCGCGCTCCTGCACGACGTCATCGGCGGGCACGACCCGCGCGACTCCACGTCGATCCGTGACGAGTGGCCGTCGTTCGCGGCCGCCGCCCGTGACGGGCTGCAGGCGGACACGCTCAAGGGCCTCCGCGTGGGCGTCGTGAAGGAGCTCGCCGGTGGCGAGGGCTTCCAGGCCGGCGTCACGCAGCGCTTCCAGGAGACCGTCGCGATCCTCGAAGCCGCCGGTGCGGTCGTCGTCGAGATCGACGCACCGAGCTTCGCGTACGCCATCAGCGCCTACTACCTGATCCTGCCGGCGGAAGCGTCGTCGAACCTCGCGAAGTTCGACTCGGTGCGGTTCGGCCTGCGGGTCACACCAGAGGGCGGCGCCACGGTCGAGGACGTGATGGCAGCCACGCGTGAGGCCGGCTTCGGGCCAGAGGTCAAGCGTCGCATCATCCTCGGCACCTACGCGCTCAGCGCCGGGTACTACGACGCCTACTACGGCAGCGCGCAGAAGGTCCGCACCCTCGTGCAGCGCGACTTCGACAAGGCGTTCGAGCAGGTCGACCTGCTCGTCAGTCCGTCGGCGCCGACGACCGCGTTCCCGCTGGGCGAGCGCCTCGACGACCCGCTGTCGATGTACCTCAACGACCTCACCACGATCCCGGCGAACCTGGCGGGCGTCCCCGGCATGAGCATCCCGAACGGTCTGGCTCCGGAAGACGGCCTGCCGACCGGCGTGCAGCTGATGGCCCCGCAGCGTGAGGACGCCCGGCTGTACCGCTACGGCGCGGCACTCGAGCGGCTGCTCGAGCAGCAGTGGGGTGCGCCGCTCATCGACCGGATCCCCGACCTCGACTTCAGTCAGCAGTCGGCAGCAGAGGAAGGCGTGGTCTGATGGCCGCCAAGGACGCACTCATGGACTTCGACGAGGCGATCGAGCGCTTCGAGCCGGTCCTCGGCTTCGAGGTGCACGTCGAGCTCGCCACGAAGACCAAGATGTTCTCCGACGCCCCGAACTTCTTCGGCGGCGAACCGAACACCAACGTGACGCCGGTGGACCTCGGGCTCCCCGGCTCGCTCCCCGTCGTGAACGAGCAGGCCGTCCGGTTCTCGATCAACCTCGGGCTCGCGCTCGGGTGTTCGATCGCCGAGTCGTCGCGGTTCTCCCGGAAGAACTACTTCTACCCGGACAACCCGAAGAACTACCAGATCTCGCAGTACGACGAGCCGATCGCCTTCGAGGGCGAGGTCGAGGTCGAACTCGCCGACGGCACGCTCTTCCAGGTGCCGATCGAGCGCGCCCACATGGAAGAGGACGCGGGTAAGCTGACGCACGTCGGTGGCGCGACCGGTCGGATCCAGGGCGCCGAGTACTCGCTCGTCGACTACAACCGTGCCGGTGTGCCGCTCGTCGAGATCGTCACGAAGCCGATCTTCGGTGCCGCCCACCGGGCCCCGGAGCTCGGCGCCGCGTACGTGCAGGTCATCCGTGACCTCGTTCGTGCGCTCGGCGTCTCCGAGGCCCGCATGGAGCGCGGGAACCTGCGCTGCGACGCCAACATCTCGCTGCGTCCGTGGGGCCAGGAGAAGCTCGGCACCCGGACCGAGACGAAGAACGTCAACTCGTTCCGCGCCGTCGAGCGCGCCATCCGCTACGAGATCCAGCGGCAGGCTGCGATCCTCGCGGACGGCGGCACGATCACGCAGGAGACCCGGCACTGGCACGAGGACACCGGACGCACCTCCGCGGGGCGCCCCAAGTCCGACGCGGACGACTACCGCTACTTCCCGGAGCCCGACCTGCTCCCCGTCGTGCCGGACCCGGCGATGATCGAGGAACTCCGCGCATCCCTGCCGGAGGCACCCGTCGCCCGCCGACGTCGCCTCAAGGGGGAGTGGGGCTTCGCCGACCTCGAGTTCCAGGACGTGGTGAACGGCGGCCTCCTCGACGAGGTCGAAGCCACCGTCGCCGCCGGTGCACCAGCCCAGGCCGCCCGCAAGTGGTGGACCGGTGAGATCAGCCGCGTCGCGAACACGCAGGACGCCGCCGCCGGGGACCTCGTGTCGCCCGCGCACGTCGCCGAGCTCATCACGCTCGTCGAGTCCGGCGACCTGACCGATCGCCTGGCACGCCAGGTGCTCGAGGGCGTCATCGCCGGCGAGGGCTCGCCGTCCGCGGTCGTCGAGTCGCGCGGGCTCAAGGTCGTCTCCGACGACTCGGCGCTCACCGCCGCCGTCGACGAGGCACTCGCCGCGCAGCCGGACGTCCTCGCCAAGATCAAGGACGGCAAGGTCCAGGCCGCCGGCGCGATCATCGGTGCCGTCATGAAGTCGATGCAGGGCCAGGCCGACGCGGCCCGCGTCCGCGAGCTCGTGTTGGAGCGCGCGCAGGCCTGACGCCGCCGCACCGAACTGCAGAACGGACACAGCACCGCGCATCGGCGTGGTGCTGTGTCCGTTCCGCCGTTCCGGGCCGTCCTGGTCGTACCTGGGGACACGTCCACGACCCGGTGACATGATGAGGAGTGTCCGCAACGATCCGCGCCATCGGTACCGCCGTCCCCGAGACGACACTCGACCAGGTGGCGGTGCGCGAGCTCTTCGCCGCGCAGCCAGGGCTCGGTCGCCTCGGTCGTCGTCTGGTCCCCGCCGCGTTCGACGCATCAGCCGTCGCGCACCGGCACACCGTCCTGGAGGAGCTCGACCTCGCCGGCCGGCCCGGACGCTTCCGCGACGCCGACGGCACGCTGCAGTCGCCGTCGACGGGCACGCGGAACGACCGGTACCGGGAGCTCGCTCCAGCCCTGTTCGTCGAGTCCGCGCGGGACGCCCTGCACCGGTCCGGCATCGGCCCGGCGGACGTCACGCACCTCGTCACGGTGTCGTGCACGGGGTTCACCCAGCCGGGGCCTGACCTGGCGATCGTCGAGGGACTCGGGCTCCGCCGTACGGTCTTCCGGCAGCACATCGGGTTCATGGGGTGCTGCGCGGCGTTCCCGGCGCTCCGGATCGCCGACGCGTTCGTCGCCGCTGATCCGTCCGCCGTCGTGCTCGTCGTGTGCGCCGAGCTCTGCACGCTGCACGTCCGGGCATCGGACGACCCGGACCAGATCGTCGCGAACAGCGTCTTCGGGGACGGTGCCGCCGCTGCCGTCGTGACGGCCGACGGTCCCGGGCTGCGGCTCGACGCGTTCGCCACCACGGTCGTGCCGGAGGGTGCGCCGGAGATGGCGTGGAACATCGGTGACGAGGGCTTCGAGATGGTCCTCAGCACGGCGGTGCCGAAGCTCGTCGGGGCGACCGTCGCCGAGGCGGTCGCGCCCCTGCTGGACGGACCAGCGGCGGACGTCCCCGTGTGGGCGGTGCACCCCGGCGGCCGGGCGATCCTCGACCGGACGCAGGATGCCCTCGGGTTGTCCGACAATGCCATGGCGAGCAGCAGGGCGGTGCTGCGCGAGCACGGGAACATGTCGAGCGCGACGGTGCTGTTCGTGCTGCGGGACGCGTTCGATGCCGGGATCACGGACGGTGCGCCCGTCATCGCGCTGGCGTTCGGCCCGGGCCTGACCGTCGAGAGTGCACGCCTCACCGCAGTCGGGACCGGCGTGACGGACACGACCCGGACGACGGACGCGACCCGGACGACGGACGCGACCCGGACGACGGACGCGACCCGGACGACGGACGCGGTCGATGCGGTGGCACTCGCCACGGGGCGGGCGTGAGCAGGCGGGCCGGAGGTGAGCAGGGCCTCCCGGCAGTGGACCTGCGCCTGCGCGACCTGGAGCTCCGCGAACTCATGGACGACCCGGACTGCGACCCGCGGGCACTGGCGCGGACGTTCCGGCGGTTCGCCGTCGTGAACTCGCTGGTCAGCGGGTGGCGCGCCGCGTGGCGGACCCACGTCGTGCCGGCGTTGCCGGCCAGCGGCCGCGGACGGGTGCTCGATCTCGGGTGCGGCGGCGGCGACCTCGCGAGGGCGCTCGTGCGCTGGGCGGCGAGCGACGGGTTCGACATCGAGGTCGTCGGGGTGGACCCGGATCCACGGGCGATCGCCGCGGCGACGCGCTCGGTCCCTCGTGGCGTGTCCTTCCGCGAGCAGTCGAGCGGTGACCTGGTGGCAGCGGGGGAGCGCTTCGACGTCGTCGTGTCGAACCACGTGCTGCACCACCTCGGGGACGAGGAGCGTGCCGGCTTCCTCGGCGACTCGGAGCGGCTCGCGGCGACCAGGAGCCTGCACTCGGACATCCGGCGGTCGGCGTCGGCGTACCGGGCGTACGCGCTCGGATCGGTGCTCGTCGCTGCCGGGACGTTCGTGCGCGTGGACGGGCTGCGCTCCATCCGTCGGAGCTTCACGCTGCCGGAACTCCGGACGGCGCTGCCGACGGGGTGGCGGGCGGAGTCGGCGGCTCCGCACCGGGTGCTCGCCATCCACGACGCCTGACGCTGGGTCCGGTCCGCGAAAGCGACAGAATCCGCCCGAACTTGGGATGGATTCTGTCGCTTTCGCGGCAAGGACCGGAGTCGCTCGGGTGGGACTGTCGCTTTCGCGGAACAGCCACCAGCCCGCAGGCCCGCCACCAGCCCGCAGGCCAGCCACCAGCCCGCAGGCATGCCACCAGCCCGCAAGCCCGCCGCTACGCCAGCGGCAGCGCCGCCGTGCTCGCGAACGAACGGGACAGCACCGCGGCCCGGTACCGCTCGAGCGCAGGAGCCCCCGCCCCGACGGACTCGAGCGCCGCGAACCCGGCACCGAGCACCGGGGGAGCGGTGACCCACGTCGGCACGGCACCCGGCACCCGCGCCGCGAGCCCGGACACCACCGCGTCGACGAGGAGCGGGTGCCGGGCAGCGAGCACCCCGCCACCGAGCACGACGGGCACCGGCGACGATGCCGATCCGCCGAGGCCGAGCCGCCCGAGCGCCACCGACGCGAGCAGCACGATCTCCTCCGCCTGCCGCGCGACGACCCCGGCAGCGACGACGTCCCCGGCACCGGCGACCTCGAACAGCACGGGGCAGAGCCGGTTGAACACGCGGTCGTCGAGCCGGCCGAAGTGGATCGCCTCGGTGACCTCGCGGACGGACCCGAGCCTGAGTGCAGCAGGCACCGCGTCCACGAGCGCCGTGGCCGGTCCACGCCCGTCGTCCGCACGGGCCGCGTGCCAGAGCGCCCGGTTGCCGAGGTACGCCCCGCCGCCCCAGTCGCCGGACACGTCGCCGATCGCCGGGAAGCGCGAGGTCTCCCCGTCGGCACGGACCGCGAGCGCGTTGATGCCGGTGCCGCACACCACGGCGGCTGCGTCCGGCGACAGCGTGCCGGCCCGCAGCAGCGCGAACAGGTCGTTGTCGAGGACGTCCGGCGCGCCGCCGTCCTCGCCCCAGTGCGCGAGCGCCGCGGTCGCCGCGACGAGTTCGTCGTGCAGGTCGAGTCCGGCGAGGTACACGTGCGTCGTCCGGATCCGCCGGTCACCGAGCTCCCGGAGCACCCGTGCGCGGACCCCGTCGATGATCGGGCCTGCGAGGTCCCATCCGCGGGTCTGCGGGTTCGAGCCGGGCCCACGTGCGTGCGCGACGAGCGAACCGTCGAGTCCGATCGCGACGACGTCGGTCTTGCTGCCGCCGCCGTCGACCGCGAGCACCACGTCCGTCGCGCGGCCCACGTCCGGCAGACCGGTCACCGGACTGGAGGCTCGGCCCGGCTCTGCCTCGCCGGTCCGGCTCAGCCCGCCCACGTCACCTGCTCCGATCGCGTCCACGGCAGGTGTTCCGCGTTCGCGGCCAGGAGCAGGTCGGTGAGCTTCTCGGCCTTGTCGACCTGCCCCACGAGGGGGTGCGCCCACATCGCCCGGAGCACCCGGTCGCGGCCGCCGTGCACGGCCGCGTCGAGCGCCAGGCGTTCGTACCCGGCGACGTGCGACACCAGCCCGACCATGTCCGCGTCGAGCGGTGCGACCGGCAGCGGCGTGATCGCCTGACGGGTGACGCGCGCAGGGACCTCGATGACGTGGTCGTCGGGGAGGAACGGGAACGTGCCGTCGTTCCGCACGTTGAGCACCTGCACGTCGCCGCGGTCCCCGAGGATCGAGGACAGCACGTCGATCGCCGCCTCGGAGTAGTACGCGCCGCCGCGCTGCTCGAGCTCGACGGGCTTCGTGACCACGGAGGGGTCGGCGTACTTCGCGAGGAGCGCGTGCTCGGTCGCCATCACGGCCTCGGCGCGGGTGGGCTCGTGGAGCTGTTCCTCGAGCACGATGTCGTGGCTGTAGAAGTAGCGCAGGTAGTAGGACGGGATCGCGTGCTGCAGGCGGAGCAGGTCCGGGTGCATGTGGACGCTGTCGGCGGTCCGGTCGAGGGCGTCCCCGGCGAGCAGCTCGTCGAGCACGTCGCGCGTGGTGCCGTCGGCGCCGGTGACGTGCACGCCACGCTCCCACGTCAGGTGGTTCAGCCCGACGTGGTCCAGCCGGACCGCCGTCGGGGCGACCTGGAACTCCCGGGCGAAGCGGCGCTGGAAGCCGATCGCCACGTTGCACAGGCCCACGGCGCGGTGCCCGGCCTCGAGCAGCGCACGGGTGACGATGCCGACCGGGTTCGTGAAGTCCACGATCCAGGCGTCCGGCTTCGCGTGCCTCCGGACGAGCTCGGCGTACTCGAGCACGACCGGCACGGTGCGGAGCGCCTTCGCGAAGCCGCCGGGGCCGGTCGTCTCCTGCCCGATGCAGCACGCCTCGTGCGGCCAGGTCTCGTCCTGCTGCCTGGCGGCCTGGCCGCCGATGCGGAGCTGGAACATGACCGCGTCGGCGTCGGACACCCCGGCGACGACGTCGTCGGTGACGTGCACGGTGCCCGGGTGCCCGGCGTGCGCGAACATCCGCTTCGCGACACCGCCGACGAGTTCCCGGCGTTCGGGATCGGGGTCGACGAGCCAGAGCTCGTCGATGGGGAGCTGGTCTCGGAGCCGGGCGAAGCCGTCCACGAGTTCGGGGGTGTAGGTGGAACCGCCACCGATGACTGCGAGTTTCACTGTGGTGCTATCCCTTCACGCCGGTGAGCGCGATGCCCTCGACGAATGCCTTCTGTGCGAAGAAGAAGATGACGACGACGGGGACCATGACGACGACGGTCATCGCCATCGTCATGGACCAGTCGGTGCCGTGTTGGCCGCGGAACGTGGCGAGTCCGTACGCGACCGGCCAGGCTGCCTGGTTCTCGGACGCGTAGAGGAGCGGGCCGTAGTAGTCGTTCCACGAGTTGAAGAACATGAAGATCGCCGCTGACGCGATGCCGGGTCGGGCCATCGGGACGACGACCCGCATCAGGACACCCCACTCGCTGCAGCCGTCCATGCGCGCGGCGTCCCCGTACTCCTTCGGGATCGTCATGAAGAACTGCCGGAGCAGGAAGATGCTGAACGCGTCGCCGAGCAGGTTCGGCAGGATCAGCGGCCAGAGCGTGCCGGTCAGGTGCAGGTGCGACCACATCACGTAGACCGGCACGGCGGTGACCTGCGGGGGCAGGAGCATCGCCACGATGATCACCGTGAAGATGAGGTTCGCGCCCTTGAACTTGATCTGCGCGAGCGCGTACGCGGCGGGCACCGAGCTCAGGAGCATGAACGCGGTGGCGAGCACGGCGTAGAGCGCGGAGTTCCCGAACCACTGGGCGAGCGGCAGTTCGCTGAACACCCTGGCGTAGTTCGAGAAGTCGAACGGCTTCGGGATGATCGACGCCGTCAGCGCCTGGTTGCTCGACATCAGCGAGGTCAGGACGACGAAGACGATCGGGGCGAGGGTGAGGACACCGAGCGCGACGAGTGCGGCGTGCTCGGCGATCCAGAGCAGCAGGCTCCGACGGGGCTTGCCCGTGCGGGGTGCCGCGCCACGGGGTGCCCGGGCGAGCGGGGACTGGGAGACGGCGGTCATCAGGACTCCTCCGGCCGGGCAGTGTTCATTGGTCGGCCTCCGGCCTGAATACGGAAATTCGTCGCATGGTGAACACGAGCACGATCGCGGTGACCACGAACAGCACGACGGCCATCGCGGACGCGTACCCGAACTGGAAGTTCGCGAACCCGTGCTGGTAGAGCAGCTCGGTGTAGGTCAGCAGCGAGGTGCCCGGGTACCCGAGCTGCGCCGCCGTGCCACCACCGATCGTCGCCTTGCCCGACGCCACCCCGGATGCGACCGCGGCCTCGGTGAAGTACTGCAGGGCCGCGATCACCCCCGTCACGGCGGCGAACCCGATCACCGGGGCGATCGTCGGCAGCGTGATGTGCCGCACCTGCTGGACGCCGTTCGCCCCGTCGAGCGACGCGGCCTCGTACAGGTCGCGCGGCACGTCGAGGAGCGACGCCAGGAAGATGATCATGATGTCGCCCATCACCCAGACGCCCATGATCACGAGCGACGGCTTCGACCACGCCGGGTCGTTGAACCACAGCGGCCCGTCGATCCCGAAGAACTTCAGGATCTGGTTGACGGGGCCGGTGCCGGGGTTGAAGAGGAACACGAAGGCCACGACGCTCGCGACCGGCGGGACCAGGGCGGGCAGGTAGAACAGCGTCCGCCAGAACCCGGTTGCGGTCTTCGCACGACTGAGGAGCCCGGCGACGAGCAGCCCGCAGACGATCCGGATCGGCACCAGGATGACGACGAACCACGCGGTGTTGACGACGGCGGGCCAGATCTGCGGGTCCTGCGTGAACAGGAACCGGTAGTTCAGCAGCCCGACGAACTGGGGTTCCTGCAGCTGGTTGTAGCGCGTGAACGAGTAGAAGACGCTCGCGACGAGCGGGTAGGCGAAGAAGACCACGAGGCCCAGAAGGGCCGGGGCGAGCATGGTCAGCGCGACGAGTCGACGGCGCGACTCGGCGGAGCGGCGCCGGCGTGGCCGGCTTCCAGGGGCCGTCGAACCGGGCCCTGCTGGGGCCGACGGCCGGGAGGCGCGGGTGGGCCGCGCCTCCAGGCTGCCGGTTTCCGGGGTGGTGAGGTCCGTCATGGTCACGGACCAGCCAGCTGGTTGGCGTTGTCGATGTCGGAGTCCAGCTTCTTGAGCTTGGCGTCGAGGTCGCCGCCGTTCTCCTGGTACGCCTGCCAGAACTTCGTGAAGGTACCGATGTAGGCGGCGCCGTCCGCGGTCCCGGGCGAGGTCATCGTGTCCTTGTTGCCCGCGACGTCGACGAAGGTCTTGTAGTTCTCGTCGACCTCGAGCTTCGGCGACTGCAGTGCCGAGGTGAGCGTCGGGATGTTCTTCAGGCCGTTGCCCATCGTGACCTGCGCGTCGGTGTTCGTCGACAGGTACTTCAGCAGCGCCCAGGCGAGCTCCGGGTTCTTCGAGCCCTTCGCGATGCCGGCGACGTTGCCCGCGATGTAGGTCGAGCCGTAGTTGCCGACGCCGTCCATCACCGGGGTCGGCGCAGTGCCGTAGTCGAGGTCCGGCTTCTGGTCCTTGATGAACGCCGTGCGGTACTCACCGTCGATCTGCATCGCGACCTGGCCGGTCTGGAACGCGTTGTCGGCGGCGAACTCCTGGCCGAGGCCCGACGTGAAGGCCTTGAGCTTGTCGTAGCCGATCTCGTCGACGAAGTCCTTCTGCCACTGGATGAGCTTCTTCCAGTTCGCGGAGGTGCCGATCTCGCTGTTGCCCTTGCTGTCGAGCCACGTGCCGTCGATCATCGGCGCCCAGTGCTCCGGGGAGTTCTCGTAGAAGTCGATGAGCGGGTTGAACCCGAGCTGCTTGATCGAGCCGTCGGCGTTGTACGTCGTCATCTTGAGCGCGTCGGCCTTGAGCTCGTCGAGCGTCTTCGGCGGGGTGGTGATGCCGGCGGCGGCCATCGCGGGCTTGTTGTACATGAGCGCACTGACGTCGGCCAGGGCGGGCAGCGTGCACCGCGTGCCCTTGTACTCGGTGTACGAGCGCACGGCCTTCGGGATGTCGGACAGGTCCACCTTGTCGCGCTTGATGTACGGCGACAGGTCGCGGAAGGCGCCGGACGAGCAGAAGCTGCCGACGATCGCCGTCGAGTACGACAAGCCCACGTCGATGTTCTGGCCGGACGAGATCGCCTTCTGCAGCTTCTCGTCGTCCTGACCGGCGTGGATGTCGACCGTGACGCCGGGGTTGGCCTTCTCGAATCCGGCGACGGCGCTCTTCACGACACCGGCTTCGCGGCCCGTGAAGAAGTGCCACAGGGACACGGTGCCCTTGAGCTCCTTCGGGGCGGTCTTGTCGATCGAGGACGCGCTGCTGCCGGAGCTGCAGCCGGCGACGACGAGTGCGCCGGTGGTCGCGACCGCGGTCGCGGTGAGGATGCGGCGGATGACCCGCCGGTTCGGTGAGTGGGACACTGCGGAACTCGCTCTCTGCTCTCGCTCCGGCGGTCCGGTCGGCGTCACACGGTTGTGTGGTGCCGGATCCGGGCGCGCCGAAGAGCCCTCGGACAGGGCTGGGGATGTGGTGCCTCGAGTGGTGCGGGTGGGTGGTGCGGTTCAGGCGTGCTCGGCGGTGGCCGCCTCGGCCGCATCGTCGCTGATGCGATCGAGTCGGTCGCCGAGCGCGGTGCGCACGACGTCGATGAGGACGTGTCGTGCGCCGTGCAGGACGGGGGTGTCGGGGACGCCCGGTGCCACCACGGCGGTGGACCAGCGGGTGCGGGTCCTGAGCCAGGCGGTCACGGCGGCGGCCAGAGCGGGACCGCCCGCGATCCCGGTCGGGCCGTGCAGGACGACCGTCTCGGGATCGGCGACGGCGAGGGCGGGGAGCACGTTGTGCCCCACGCGCTCGCCGAGGGCGATCGTGAACGGGTGCTGCTCGGGGAGCCCCGGCAGCTGCGGGAGCACCTGGCGCCAGTCGGCAGCACTGCCGTCCGGAGCCGTGATCCCGTGTTCGGCGGCGAGGGCGATGATCGCGGACTCGGAGATGAGGTCCGCGACGATCGTCGCCGTCGGGTCGAGGGGGAGCGCGTCGGCGGGCACGCTCAGGTAGCCGAGCTCGCCGGCGGCTCCGGAGGCGCCGGTGTGCAGGCGGCCGTCGAGGTCGAGCGCCATGCCGAGGCCCTCCGCCATCCAGAACAGCGCGAAGCTCTCCGGGGTGCGGCCGGCACCCATGTTCCGCTCGGCGATGGCGGCGAGGTTCGCGTCGTTCTCGACGAGTACCTGCACGCCGAGCTGCTTCGACAGCGTCTCGGAGACCTGCTCGCGGGGCCAGCCGGGCAGGCCGTCGGTGAAGATGAGGGTGTCGGTGGCGTGGTCGACGGAGGCCTGCACGCCCACCGCGACGGCGGTGACGAGGTCGGGGTCCACGCCGGCGGCTGCTGCGGCACGACCGACGGCTGCGGCGACGATCTCCTCGCCGGGGTCCTGCATCTCGGTCTCCGACATCCGGTGCTCGGCGACGGGGTAGGTGCGGCCGGTGGCGTCGACCACGGTGGATCGGACGTCGACGAGCTGGACGTCCACGGCGACGGCGAGGTCGCGGTCGGTGATCGCCTGGTAGACGACGGCGCTCGGGCCACGACGGCCGGCCTGCGACTCGGTGCCCGCTTCGCGGATGAGGCCGGCTGCCTCGAGTCGGCGGATGATCTCGGCCGCGGTGGGCTTGCTGAGCCCGGTGCGCTGGGCGATCTCGTTCCGGGTCATCGGGCCGTCGTCGAGGAGCAGCGCGAGGGCGGCGCGGTCGTTCAGCACGCGCAGCAGTGCCGGCTGCCCTGGAGTGCGTCCGCGTGTGCTCATGTCGAGGACAGTAACGGACAACCTTCTTTACTGAAAGGTTTGTTTACCGATTCGAAACACGCGTTCTGCTCGCGGAAACACCGGGGGGGGGGGGGGGCGGCGGCTCGTTTCGCGCGTCGGGCGCCGAAACGCGCGTAGGAGGCCGAATCGCCCCCCCCCCCCCCCCCGCGACGGGGGCCGCACCACCGGGGTCGCGCGCGGCGCGGCCCAC